>NZ_JBDHNI010000002.1:834807-1200862 GCF_039615055.1 Microbacterium sp. X-17 | reverse complement strand
CGTGAGGTCGGTGCGTTGGTTGGTGGTGCCGACGAAGACGTCTTTGATTTGTTCGAGGCGGTTTTGGGTTTCGGTGGCGGTTCCGGTGTAGAGGAGGTTGCCGCGGGCCATGACGTAGGCGCGGTCGGCGATGGTGAGTCCGCTGGTGATGTGTTGGTCGACGAGGAGGACTCCGACGCCGGTGTCGGCGACGGTGCGGATGGTGTGCATGAGGTTGTCGACCACGATCGGTGCGAGTCCGAGGGAGAGTTCGTCGATGACGAGGACCTCGGGTTTGCGGGCGAGGGCTGCGCCGACGACGAGCATTTGTCGTTCCCCGCCGGAGAGGAGTCCGGCGGCGCGGTCGCGGATCTTTGCCAGTTGCGGGAAGTATTCGTACGCGATGTCGGGGTTCCCGCCGCCGAGGACGAAGTGGTCTTGCACGGACAGGCTGCGGACGATGTTGCGTTCCTCAGGGACGTACGCGAGCCCGTTCCGCACCCGCCGGTACAGGGGGGTCCGTTTGGTGGGGGTGCCTTTCCACAGCACGTCGCCCTTCATGGGTTTGATGACCCCGCAGATCGTTTTCAGGGTCGTGGATTTCCCGGCCCCGTTCGGTCCGATCAGCAACACCACCTCACCGCGGTTCACGGTCAGGTCGATGTCGCGGACCGCGGGCAGGTCCCCGTACCCGGAGGTCAGCCCACGGATCTGGAGTTGTTGTTCATCGGTGACCGACGCCCGCACGGCGGGGGTTTCGGTGACCCGGGCCGCGCCGACCGTTTCGACCCGGTCGGGGGTTTCGATGGTGACCGTTTCGACGACCACGACCGTTTCCGGTTCCGGGGCGGTGACCCCGGTGTCGGTGTCGCCGAAGTACGCGTCTTTCACCTGCGGGGACGCGGCGACCTGTTCCGGGGTGCCCGACGCGATCACCGCGCCCTGTTCCAGGACCACGATCTGGTCGCACACGTCCATCACCAAACCCACGTCGTGTTCGACCAGCACGATCGTCATCAACCAGTCATCCGCGAGCCGCCGCACCAGCCGGCCCAGTTCCGCGGTCTCGTTCTCATCCAACCCCGCCGCCGGTTCGTCCAGCAGCAGCACCGACGGGTTCGCTGCGACCGCGCGGGCGATCGCGACCAGCCGCCGCCGCCCGAACGACAAGTCGGATGCCATCGTGTCCAGGTCCCCGGTCAAACCGAACTCGTCGATCGCGGACGACGCGACCGGAGACAGTTTCGGTTTCCCCGGCCGGAACAAGTCGGTCACATACGCGCCCAGGTCCCGCCGTTCACACGCGGTGACAATGTTGTCCCGCACCGTCATCGCGTCGAACAACTCCAACGACTGGAACGACCGCCCCAAACCCGCCCGCGCACGCCGGCGGGTCGGCCAGCCCATCACGTCCTGATCGTTGAGCAGCACCCGACCGGTCTGCGGGTGCACGAACCCGGTCGCCGCGTCGATCACCGTGGTCTTCCCCGCCCCGTTCGGACCGATCAACCCCACAATCTGACCCGGCACCGCCTGGAACGACACCTTCTTGACTGCGTGCACCCCCCCGAACGACACCGACACATCCGACAGTTCCAACGTGACCGGCGCGACCGGCTCCACCCGACCCCGCACCCCACCCGCCGTCGCGGCGTCTGCCGTTTCGGTGGTCGCGGCGTCCGCGGTCTCGGTGGCGGCGTCTGCCGTCTCGGTGGTGTCTGCGGTTACGGCTGGGGTCTTGCGGTGGAAGAGGCGCGCCACCCAGGCGCGGGTCGCGGCCATGGTGGAGAACCCGCCGTTGGGCAGGTACGACAACTGCACCAGCAGCAACAGACCGAGCACGACCTGCACGATCGTGGAGGTCCCGATCAACTGCCGGATCGAGAACGGCAGCAACCCCAACGGGTCGATCAACCCGCCCATGATCGCACCCGCGACATACCCGATCCCACCGATCACCGTGTACAACACGATCGAGATCGAGTGGAAGAACGAGAACATCGGCACGAACTGCACGATCGGGCTGGAATACGTGATCAACAACCCGCCGACACCTGCCAACGCGGCAGCCAACGCGAACGCATACAACTTCGCTTGCGGCACGTTGATCCCCAACGCGGACGCAGCCCGCTCATTCGTCCGCACCGCGATCAGACGCCTGCCGGACCGGCCGCGGCGGAGGTTCATCACCCCGAACGAGGTCACCGCGAGCAGCACCACACACACCACCGCCCACCGCACCGGATACACCAACCCGGACAGGCTGAACCCGAACAGATCCGGCGACCCGATCGAGCCCGCCGCAGCCTGCCCGCCACCCAGAGCGGAGTTGTCCAGGAACTGCTGCTCGATGAACACCGCGAACGTCAACGTCACGATCGCAAGGTTCATCCCCCGCACCCGCACCGCCGGCAACGCGATGATCAACCCGACCAGGATCACCGTGATCACCCCGACCACCGCGCCCAAAAGGAACCCGCCACCGGCCATCACGATCCGAGTCCCGACCCACCCGGCCAGGCCCGCCAACGCCATCTGCGCCAACGAGATCTGCCCCGCATACCCGCTGACTACCACCACCGACAAACAAATGATCCCGAGCGCCGCGCTGATCGAGAGCGCCCCCAACGCGGACGGCGACAAGAACACCAACAACAACACCCCCGCGACCACCAGGATCGCCACCGTCACCCACCGGATCTTCCCGTCGGTCAGCATCGGCGGTTTCGCGAGATCCTCATCGGTCCGGCTCGTCACCGAAATGTTCCGGACCAGCAACGCGACCACCACCACGATCACCGACACCAACGCCTGCACACCCGCGATCGGCCACGACGGGTTACTGGTCTGCAGCAACGTCAACTCCGACTGCAACACCCCGATCAACAACCCACCCGCAAGCGCCAACCAAAACGACCGGAAACCCCCCACCACCGCAGCCACCAGGAACGGCACCACCATCAAACTCAACTGCGTCACCGACAACCCCACGATGTTCACGATCATGATCGCCGCCAACACCGACAAGAAACCCGCCAACCCCCAGTTGATCAACGCCACAAAATCCCGCGACACCCCATGCGTGTCCGCAACACCCTCCGCGACCGCCGTGGTCCGCTTCCCGAACCGGGTATACCGATACACCGGCACCAAAACCGCGGTCAGAACAACCCCGACCCCCAACAGAATCAACCGGTCCACCGACACATCCGCGTTCCCCCACAACGGAATCGAATCCTTCGGCAACACCGGCGCCGGAGCAGACGGAGCCCCACCCCACGTCCCCAACGCCCACGCATACAACACCGCGAAAAACGCCAAACTCGCAACCAACTGAATAATCGGCTGCGCATTCCTCAAACGCCGCACCACCACCGCATAAAACGCAACATTCAACAACACACCCGCACCAAACGCGAGCACCAACGCCACCACCAACGGAACACCCGCACCCCGCAACAGGTAAAACGCGAACGCCCCCACCATCCCCACCGCACCCGACGCGAAATGCACCACACCCGACGCCCGATACACCAACACCAAACTCAACGACCCAAGACCATAAATAGCCCCAGACCCCAACCCCAGAATCGCAAAAATCAGAATCTCGTTCATACCACGAACTCCGGCATCGAAATGGTCCTTCCGGGACTGCTGTGTCCTCAAAGATGTCCGACCCAGGGATTCCTCTCGGCATCGAAAGGAAGGTCGGTCTGCTGGACGCTACAGACCCGCGGACGCGGCCGACGTCACCGGTTCGCCTGACGAACCACTACCGGCGGACGGACCCGCCATCGACGACGAGCGTCTGGCCGCTGATGAAGGAGCTTTCCGGGCCCAGCAGGAACCGCACGGCGCCCGCGACGTCCTCCGAATGCCCGGCCCGTTTCAGCGCGCGACCGGCGATCTGCATCGCCTCGCGATCGGCGTAGTCGGGCGTGAGGCCGGTCTCGATCAGGCCCGGCGCGACGACGTTCACGCGCACGTCGCGGGCGCCGAGCTCGCCCGCCAGCGAGCGCGCGAAACCGACGAGACCCGCCTTCGTGGCCGTGTACACGGCGTAGCCCTCGACCCCCTTGAAGACCATCGCCGACGCCACGTAGACGATCGACGCGCCGTCCGGCGTCAGCGGCAGAAGACCCTGGGTCAGGGCGATCGTCCCGGTCAGGTTGACGTCGATGACCCGGCGCCACGTCTCCCGCGGCTCCTCGGCCAGCGGTCGCTGCTGGATGACGCCCGCGCAGTGGACGATCGACGCGAACGACCTCCCCTCGAGGGTTGCGATAGCCGCGTCGATCGATGCGAGATCGCCGAGATCGCAGGCGACGAAGGCGACGTCGTCCCGGGCCGGACGCTCGCGATCGATCACCGTCACGTTCGCGCCGGCCTCCCGGAGGGCAGTCACGATCGCCGCGCCGATGGCGCCGGAGCCTCCGGTCACGAGAGCGTCGGTGTCGATCACAGCGCCTGCCTTTCAGCGATCACGTCGCCTGCGTCTCGGAAGGGAAAGGTCCAGGCGTACCTCGCGGTCCTCCTCGACGGACACCACGATGGCGCGCCCGATCCGTGCGTCGAGGATCGCGGCGGTCAGCGGGTACGGCGGGGCGGCACCGTCGCGCACCCACTCGGCCGTGGCGTCCAGGAACGACGACAGCGCCCACGCCTCGTCGGTCTGTCCCGTCGAGTGCGGCGGCCGGCGGGCGACGACGTCGCCCTCGAAGACGAGGGACTCGGTGCCGCCGTCGAACACGTCCATCTCGTCGCCGCGCCGCACCCGCATGATCCGGGACGGGACGATCGTGCGGGGGCCGACGATGCGGGTCACGACGTCGTCGCGGATCTCGCCGTGCGTCCCGCGGACGGTCATCGCGGCCGGGATCAGCCGGTTGTTCCACTGGTTCGCGGTGAAGTCGTAGAACCCCAGGAGACCGTCGTCGAACTCGATCGTCGCGACGGTTCGCGCTCGCTCGCGGGGCTCGAGGCTGTCGTCCCACCCCTGCCGGCCGAAGACGTCGACGATGCTCGTGGTCCACTCCCGTGCGCGGACGCGGACCGTGCGCGGGTTCACGCGGAGCGCGAGGCGGAGGAGGGCCGCCGCGTGATGCAGTTGCGTGGACGAGATCGACGCCGAGGTCGGCATCCCGATGACGCCACGCGCGATCAGCTCGAGACGCGCCGCGTGGAGCGGATAGCGCGGGTACTGCTCCGCGACCGCGACGGTGTCGGCGTAGCGCTCGGCGAGGCCGTCGAGCCGCTCGGGGGAGGCCGGCGGCGTCTCCACCACGACCCGGGCACCGTGCTCGACCGCGAGCGCGATCAGGTCCGCCGACGCCTCGGGAGCGACTGCCACGAAGACGAGCTCCGGTTCGACCTCCCGCAGAACGGTGGCCGCGTCACCGGCGGCGGTTGCGGCGTGCTTCCGAGCGAGGGAACTCGCCGCGCCGGTGTTCCGCGCACCGAAGCCCCGCAACACGAAGTCGGGATGCCGCGAGAGCGCGTCGGCCAGCTGATCCGCGCGCCATCCGCTGCCGAGTATCACCGTCGATATCGGATTCATGCGGCCTCCGATGAATACTGTATTCCCGTGAGCACAGAGCGATCCATCCGCGATCTCGTCCTCGAGCATTTCGCCACGGAGGACCGGAAAGACGTGCCGGGAAACCTGGCCACCTTCACCGACGACTGCTGGTACGAGATTCCCGCGCTCGGCGTGTCCGTGCGCGGGAAAGAGGCCATCGGCCGCCACATGACCGACCTCGGCCGGTTCTTCCCCGACCTCGTCAACCTCGATCCGCAGATCGCGGTCGCGGGACGGGAGGTGTGGGTGCGCACACGTGTGCGCCGGACCCACGGACAGACCTGGATGGGGATCGAGCCGACCGGACGCGTGATCGAGACGACGACGGTCTCGTACTTCCGCGTCGCCGACGACGGCCTCTTCGAGTGCGAGGTCGTCTACCTCGACGTGCCGGATCTCCTGTTCCAGCTCGGTCTGACCGCCGCCCCCACGGGCAAGGCGATCGTCGACCGCCTGGTCAGTCGTACACAGTAGACACTTACGTCAGCAGAGATCCACCTGCGTCGACGCGCGGCGGGTGATCCCGACCGCGGTGTGCATCACGGTGTTCGCGATCGACTCCAGCTTGATGCGCGACGAGGGCCCCGCGACCGAGACCGCACCGATCACGTTGTTGCGGGAGTCGAAGATCGGCGCCGCGACACTGGAGTACCCGGGCCAGCTCTCCTCGCGGTCGTAGGCGACGCGCGTGCGGCGCACCTCGCGGAGCGAGGAGGTCAGCATCTCGGGCGACGTGATCGTCCGCTTCGTCATGGCGGGCAGCGGCGACCGGTTGAAGTGCTGCTCGATGACGTCCGGCGAGAGGTACGCGAGCATCGACTTGCCGGCGGCCGTGGAGTGCATCGGCATCTGGTCGCCGATCATCCACCGGGCGGCCTGGCCGTCCTCCGCCGCGAGCCGCTCGACGCACACGGCCATCGGCACGCGCAGCGAGCTCAGGTACACGGTCTCGCGCGTCGTGGCATGCAGGGCACGCAGGAACGGGTTCGAGATCGCCCGGAGGGACTTCTGCACCCGGACCTTGGAGCCCAGCTCGAACATGAAGAGCGAGAGGCGGAACCGGCCGTTGCTCTTCTCGAGGAGGCCGGTCTCGACCATCCCGGACGCGAGCCGGAAGACCGTCGCCTTCTTCAGCTGGGTGCGCTGCGTGAGCTCGGACAGCCCGAGGTCGGTCTCACCGGACAGAAAGGCCCCGAGGATCAGCCGCACCTTGGCGAGCACCGACCCGCTCTCGGCGTTTGCCGCGGGCTCGCTGTAGAGCGCCTCGATCTCGGCGAAATCATCAGTCGGATGGAAGTCGAGAAGTGTCACCGTGCTGCCTCCTTCGGCAAGAGCGTCGCCGCTCATCCGGCCCGTCCAACCCTGTAACGGAAGTTCATACACTAATGTATACGAAGTCCCTTCGCCTGTCACCTACTGATGATCCACATGCTGAGGGGCATGCGGAAGAGGGGTCGGAACAACGACGGCGAGTCGCGCATCCGTCGGATGCGTCGCCGATCGGGCGGCAGGGTCAGCGAGCGTCGAGCCAGAGCCGGCGGGCGGCCGCACCCGGGTCCCCCACGGGACGGGAATCCGCGCCGAACTCCATCGTCGTCCGCGCGGACGCGTCGTACCGGCCCCATTCCGGCAGCTCCGGCGTCGCCGGGTCGCCCGTGCGCGCGAAGGCCGCCCAGGCGTCGTGCATCCGGTCCGCCAGAGGCTGCGGCGGATGCGGACCGGCGAACTCGGTCACGCCCGCGGCCGTCAGCTGGTTGAAGACGAACGGCAGCTCGAGCAGGTGGCAGGCACCGAGCCGGCCGTCCTGGGCTCCCGACGGCCACGTGAAGAGGTACATCCAGACGTCCGGGTCGGACGCGGCCCGCGCCTCGGCGAACCGGATGGCCGGGATGCGGAAGATCATGTCGGTGAGGATGCGCGACAGGATGTCGCCGGGCGCGGCATCCGGCAGCTCTTCGCGGTAGACCTCGAGGAGCCGGTCGGGGTCGCGGTGCATCCGGGACACCCGGCGCTGCAGCTGCTCCTCGGCGAGCTCGGGCGCCATCACCGACCAGAGCCCGTTCTCATCCAGATTCGTGCCGAGGAGGATCGGGATCCCCGGAGCCGTGGTCCGGGGCCCGGCAGCGGGGTCCACGACGGGACTGAACGCCGAGGTCACGGGCCGGCCGTCCTCCGCCCGCACGGCGCCGGGCGTCGTGCGGAGCTGGGCGGCGACCGCTCCCTGGGCCCGGAGGACGTCCTCGACGGGCAGACTCTTCAGCTCGGCCACCCCGGAGACGCCGGCGGCCTCCAGGAACAGGGCCGTGACCTGCGCGGCCACGTGCGGAGTGTGGAACGGCTGACCCGCCCCGCTCTCGAGGATCGCGCCGTGGAAGAGCCCCTGCGCCTCCGGCATCCCGAGCAGGGCGTCGATGCTGATGGCGCCGGCGGAGCCGCCGGCCACGGTCACGCGTCCGGGATCCCCGCCGAAAGCCGCGATCGTGTCGCGCACCCAGCGGAGCGCCGCGATCTGGTCGAGGAGGCCGTTGTTCCCGGCGCCCGGCTGCGCGCCGTCGACCTCGTCGAGGGAGAGGAAGCCGAGCGCCCCGAGCCGGTAGTTGACGGTCACGACGACGAGGTCGTGCCGGCGCGCGAAGGAGGAGCCGTCGTACCACGACATCGCGCCGGATCCGACGGTGAAGGCGCCGCCGTGGATCCACACGATCACGGGCCGGAGCGCACCGTCCACGCCCGGCGTGAAGACGTTGAGGGTGAGGCAGTCCTCGCTCCAGTCCGGGAACTCCGGCAGCGGTGCGCCGAGCCTCTGCGGGGACTGGGCGGACGCCGGCCCGAATCGGGTCGCGTCCCGCACCCCGTCCCAACCGGGATGGGGCCGAGGGGGCTGAAAGCGCAGATCTCCGACGGGAGGCTCCGCATAGGGGATGCCCGCGAAGAGCAGAACCCCGTCGCCTTCAGCGCCCTCGACGACCCCCGACGGGGTCGTCACGCGCATGCGCGTGTCTCCATCGTTCGGATCAGGCGTTCTCGCCGGACACCTTGAGCGGCGGGCCGCCCCACTGGATCTCGTCGCGGATCTGCGCACGCCACTGCTTGCGCTGCTCGACGAGGGCGAGGAGCTTCTCCTCGGTCTCCTCCCAGTAGGTGTAGCCGCCGTTGCCGGTGGCGATCCAGCCCTCCTTGAGCTGCTTGATCTCGATGTTGTCCCACTCCTGGTCCTCGCGCGGCACCGTGAACATGAAGTCCACGAACGTGGCCGGCTTGTCGGAGCGGTTCACCGGGTTGTGGAACGTGCCGTTCACGACGACGACGTCGCCGGCGGTGATGACCAGGTCGCCGCCCGGCTGCTCGAAGACCATCTCGCCGTCGAGGCAGATGAGGAGGTCGATCGTGTCGGTGCGGTGCATGCCGCCGCTGCGGTCCATGCCCTGCCCGGGAGGCATCGTCGCGAGGTAGGCGCGCATGCCGCCGTAGGGGGCCTGGTTGCCCGGCTTGAGGTGGGTGCGCATGTGCTCCACCTGGTCGCGGTAGAGGGGAAGCGTGGGGAGCTCGTCCCAGCCCCACAGCCCGCTCATGATCGCGCGCAGCTTGCCGCCGGGCTGCGTCGTGACCTCGGGGTTGGTCATGTCGACGTAGCTCGTCGACACGGTGCCCTGGTCGTCGATGTCAGCCGTGTTGATCAGTCTGATTCTCATCGTGTGTCCTTTCGTCTGCGAAGAGGAAGCGGCGGTCAGGCCCGCGAGCCGATGACCTCGATCACCTCGTCGAGCTTGGAGAGATCCGCGTACTTCGCGGTCATGTCCAGGAGCTCGACGCGGTGGGAGAGCTGCGAGCGGTCCGCGACGCACTCCAGCGGAACGGTCACCCGGTAGTTCAGGTTGAACGCGTCGTTGACCGTAGCCCGGACGCAGCCGCTGGTCGTCATGCCGGTGACGATCAGGGAGTCGGCGCCGACGTAGTTCAGCATCCCCTCCAGCTGCGTGGCATAGAACGCCGACGGCTTGGGCTTCTTGATGACGATCTCGCCCGGCTCCGGGGTCAGGATGTCGACGATCTCGTGCGCCTCCGGCGGCCCGTCGAACGGGAACGTGCTCGGGGTCGGCCGGCCGCGAAGCCACGCCCCGACCTCGGCGCCCGCGAGCGGCTCGGTCACGGTGTAGAAGATCGGGATGCCGGCGGGACGCGCCACGTCGAGGAGGCGACGGATGCTCTCCGCGCACGGCTCGCCGGTCTTCGCCCAGCCGCTCGGGAAGCGGTCCTCCACGAAGGCCCGGGTCATGTCGACCACGACGATCGCGGGTCGCTCGCCGATCCCCCAGCGATGCTCGGCACCCGCCCCCCACCACTTCTCGAGGCCGGCCCGGTCCTCCTCGGGGAGGTCGGGCAGGAGTTCACTGAGTTCGACGGGCATGTGCTCGTTCCTTTCGGCAGGGGGATCGCGAGGGGGGAGGAACCGTCAGAGGGTGGTGTAGCCGCCGTCGACGACGAGCGTGGTACCGGTGATGAAGGTGGACTCGTCAGAGGCGAGGAACAGCGCGGCGTTCGCCAGGTCCTCCGGGGTGCCCCATCGGCCGATCGGGATGTGGGTCGTCACGCTGTCGATCCACGACTGGTCGGAGCCCGCGGCCTCGAACAGCTGCTGCGCCATCGGCGTCCAGGTGGGTCCCGGGGCCAGGGCGTTGGTGCGGATGTTGTACGGCGCGAGGTCGTTAGCCATGACCTTCACCAGGTGGTTGATGCCCGCCTTGGAGGCGCAGTACGCCGCCTGTCCCGGCCGGGCGGAGATGCTCAGCTGCGACGAGGTCAGGATGATCGAACCGTGGCCCTGGCCGGCCATGCGCCGGGCCGCGGCCTGCGCGGCGACGAAGGCGCTCGTGAGGTTGAGGTCCACCGTGCGACGCCAGGTCGCGATCTCGATGTCGAGGAACGAGACCTCCGCACCGCTCCCCCCGACCGTCGTCAGGAAGACGTCCACGCCGCCCAGCGCGTCCGCGGCACGGTCGATCGCGCCGACCAGGTCCGCGTCGTCGAGCGCGTCGACGGCCTGGGTCTCCACCTGTCCGCCGGCGGCACGGATGCCCTCGGCGGTGGCGTCCAGCAGTTCGCGGTTGTTGTCGAGGGCCCACAGGTTCGCCCCGGCGGCGGCGAGGGTCAGCGCGGTCTGCTGACCGATGCCGCCGACGCCCAGCACCACGACCTTCTTGCCCTGGAGCCTCCCGACTCCGGATTCAGCGCTCGTGCTCACGGTCGGTCTCCCATCACCAGGTAGCTCGGATCGAGATCAGCCACCGACTGGCAACCGAGAAGTCGGAGGGTGGTCGACAGCTGGTCGCGGAAGACCTCGAGGATGCGGGAGACACCGGCACCGCCGGCAGCGCCCAGGGCCCACACGTACGGGCGTCCGATCAGGACGGCCCGCGCGCCGAGGGCAAGCGCCCGAGCCACGTCGTTGCCGCGGCGCACACCGCTGTCGAGGAGCACCTCGAGGTCGGACCCGACCGCGTCGACGATCTCTGGCAGCGCGAAGATCGTCGGACGCGCGCCGTCGATCGTGTTGCCGCCGTGGTTGGAGACGATGATGCCGTTGGCGCCCGCGTCGACGGCGCGCCGGGCGTCGTCGGGGTTCATGATGCCCTTGACGATCAAGGGACCGCCCCACAGCTCGCGGATCCACTCGAGGTCCTCGAACGTCGGGGAGTCCTCGAGCATGGTCTTGGACGCCGTCCACATCTCCGTCGGCTGATTGTTCTGCACCCACATGGGGGTGTTGACCTGCATGCCGTCGCGAAGGAAGTCGAGCAGCCACGCGGGCTTGAAGGCGAACTGCGGACCGTACGTCAGCGCGTTCCTGAGGTTGACCGTGAGCGGGCCGTCGACGCGCATGCGGGCGTTCCGCTCGCGCTGAGCGTAGGCGGCGAGGTCGATGGTGACCACGAGCGCGCCCGCGCCGGCGCGCTTGGCGCGGTCGATCATGACCTCGACGTTGCTGCGGCCGCCGACGAAGTAGAGCTGGAAGAAGACCGTGCCCTTGGAGGCGGCGATGACCTCTTCGATCGGGTAGCCCATCATCGTGCTGACCACGGCGATCGTGCCGGCGTCGCCGGTCGCGCGAGCAACAGCCGGCTCCCCGTCGCGGTGGACGGTGCGGACGTTCCCGGTCGGCGCGGTCAGGACCGGCATCGAGACCGGGAAGCCGACCACGGTGGTCGAGAGGTCCGGGTTCGGAACGGCGACACCCGTACGGGGGCGGAACTTCAGGGTCTGGAAGGCGTCCTGGTTCTCCTGCACGGTCTTGCCGAGGCCGGTACCACCCTCGACCATCTGCTGGGTGCCCTTCGGCATCCGCTTTCGGCCGTAGTACTCCGCGTCCTCATAGCTGAGGATCTTGGACACGTCACGCATTGCTGTTGTTCTCCTTCGCGAACCACCACTGCCGGAAGACGACGCAATCTCCGTCGTCATCGAAATCGAGGACGTACACCCCGTCCACCAGGTAACTCAGCTCCGCCTCAGGGAAGGTGAAGCTGTAGGAAATGTGGACCACGCCGCGCGGTCCGTCCACGGCCAGGATGTCGAACTCGAAACCGGGATCCGTGAAGGAGCCCAGATCCTTCCAGAACTCCCGGATGTCGCTCTGCTCGGTCGTGACCGCGAAGGGGCGCTCGTAGTACTCGCGCGTGCTCCGGAAGAGCTCCATCGCCGCCTCGAGGTCCGTCGCGAGCCATGCGTCTCGCAGCCGGTTCATCCAGCGTTCCGCGACAATCGCCGTGGATGCGCTCAAGTTACGTTCTCCTCCCGAGCTGACTGCCCGAGTCTAAGTACGCCTCCGCGCGGTCGTGCCTCGCGGTTCGCCTGATGAACCGCTGCCCGGTAGGGACGGGCCGTCCTAGCCCGCGGTGCCGAGAGAGGCCAGCTGCCGCTCGAACTGGCCCATGTCGAAGTAGTCCCGCCATTCGACGATGCGCCCGTCGCTCACCCGGAAGCTGCCCATGACCGGGATCGAGAGCTGCAGCTTCCCGTCGGGCGAGAGGAAGTCGTCGAGACGCTCCGTGAGGACGATGTCACCGTCCTGGGCGAGCGAGACCAGCTTCCAGTCCGCCAGGAGGGCAGTCCCGAGGCCCGAGGCATCCATCGACGCCCGCCACCCCGCACGGCCGACGATCGGGTCCATCGGGATGTTGTGATAGAAAACGTCGTCCGCGAGGAGCTCCCCGGCCGCGTCGATGCGCTGCGCGTTGAGGTGATCGAGGAACTGCCGTACCACGTCGGCTGCACAGGGCATCGACGTCTCCTTTCAGTCGGGGACGACCGTGGCCATCGTCAGAATCGCGGCCCGCGGGTACGCCCGGCCGTGCACGCTGCTCAGATGAGCCTCGACGTGCTCGACCAGCTCGTCCTCGGAGCTCTCGACGAAGGTCTGCCCACACGGACAGGTCAGTTGGTATGTCATAGCGATCCTGCGATCCTCTCGTCCGCGGTCATGCGCTCTCGGTCGCGAGCGCGACCTGGCGCATCTCCTCCACGTCGACGATCTTCACACGCGGGCGGCCCTGCCGTCTGCCCTCGGCCCGTTCCTGCCGGTCGATGCGCGACCACCCCTGGTAGTCGATCGCGTTCGGGAGGAGGGCGGCGACATCGTCCGAGAGCTCGGCGGGTCCGAGCGCACCGGACTCCCAGTCGGCGATGAGCGCGTCGACCGTCGCCGCGGCATCCTTCTTGTTGGTGCCGATGACCCCGGTCGGGCCGCGCTTGATCCAGCCCGCGGTGTAGACGCCGGCGACCGGCGCGTTGGATGCGGGGTCGATGACGCGACCGCCCTCGTTCGGCAGCGTTCCCGCCGACGCGTCGAAGGGCAGGCCCGCCATCGCGCGACCGCGGTAACCGATCGATCGGACGACGAGGGAGGTCTCCAGGCGCTCGACCGTCCCCGTCGGGACCGCCGTGTGCGCGCCGCTCTCGGTCATCCGGTTGTGGGACACCTCGAGCGCCTCCACGTGGTCCTGGCCGATGAGTGCGACGGGTGACGACAGGAACCGAAGCACGATGCGACGCTTCCGCGTGGGCGTGACGTCGGCGAGCTCCTGCAGCTGCTCGAGCTTCAGCGCGCGCAGCGCATCCGCCGCCTCGCCCGGCTCGCCGCCGAAGTCCACGGTCACGTCGAAGTCCTCGTTCTGCGCGAGGCCGAGGACCTCGGAGAGCGTGAACGCGGCGCTGCTCGCGTCGCGACGCCCGAGCACGACCACCTCGGTGATGTTCGAGGACCGCAGCGCCTCCAGGGCGTGGTCGGCGATGTCGGTCTTCGCGAGGGTCTTCGGGTCGCTCGCGAGGATGCGGGCGACGTCGAGCGCGACGTTGCCGTTGCCCACGACCACCGCGCGGGTGCCGCTGAGGTCGAACGCGGCCTCCCGGAAGTCCGGGTGTCCGTTGTACCAAGCGACGAACTCGGGGGCGCCGACACTGCCCGGCAGCTCCTCCCCCGGGATGCCGAGGTGGCGGGAGGCGCTCGCGCCGTTCGCATAGACGACCGCGGAGTACCGGCGCGCGAGCTCGTCGTGCGTGATGTCGGTGCCGATCTCGGTGTTGAGGAACACCCGCACGTTCTCGCGCTTGAGCGTCTTGTCGAAGCGGTCGAGCACGTCCTTCGTCTGGGCGTGGTCGGGCGCGACGCCGAACCGCGCGAGACCGCCGGGAACCGGCAGCCGCTCGAAGACGTCGACGCGGACGTCGAGGCCGCGGATCTTGAGGAGCTCGTCCACGACGTAGGAGGCCGCCGGACCCGTGCCGACGACCGCGACGCGCAGGGTCTCCCCCGTACGCGCGACGGACCGACCGACCGTGGGCACCGGGAGCCGGACGTAGTCACGGCGTCCGGAGACCTCGTAGAAGCTCGCGTTGATCCGCTCGAAGATCTCCTGCTCGGGCTCGAGATCGAAGTCGGGGACGATCGCGCTGACGGGGCACACGGCCACGCACGCGCCGCAGTTGATGCAGACCTCCGGGTCGATGTACAGCATCTCGGCCGTCAGGTAGTCGGCCTCCCCGGGCGAGGGGTGGATGCAGTTGACCGGGCAGACGGACACACACGCGGCGTCGTTGCAGCAGCGTTCGGTGATTACATGCGGCATGTTCGGGTCAGGCGGGAGTCAGGCGAACCGGAAGGCTGTTGAGCCCGCGGAACTGGTAGCTGACGAAGTAGTCGAGATCGGCGTCGGTGAGGGGCGTCGAGATGTCGGAGAAGCGCGCCAGCAACCGCTGCATGGCGATGCGGATCTCCGCCCGGGCCAGCGGGGCTCCGAGGCAGAAGTGGATGCCGTGGCCGAGGCTCAGGTGCGGCGTCCCGTCGCGCCCGTCGAGACGGATCTCGTCCGGGTCGTCGAAGCGGGCGCCGTCGCGATTCCCGGAGGCGTACGCGAGGTACAGCATGGAGCCCGCGGGGATCGCGACGCCGCCGACCTCGGTGTCCTCGGTCGCGTAGCGGAACATGCCCTGAGCGGGGGCCTCGAGTCGGAGCATCTCCTCGACGAACTGCGCCACCAGGTCGGGGTCCTCGCGCAGCTGCGCGGCGAGCTCGGGCTCGCGCGCGAGGCGCAGGACGCACGCCGCGATCAGCTTGGTCGAGGTGTCGTTGCCGGCCACGAGGACCGCCATCGAGATCTCGAGCTGCTCCGCTCGCGTCAGGGGCTCGCCCTCGGGAGCGGCCTGCGCCAGAACGGTCAGGAGGTCGTCCTGGGGGTTCTCCAACCGGTCGTCGAGGAGCGAGTTGAAGAGTGCGTAGAACTCACCCTGGGTCTGGATGACGGTCTTCAGGTCGTCCGGGCCGATCGTCGGGCTGAGCGGCTTCAGGAAGTCGTCGGACCACCTCTTGAACCTCTCCAGGTGATCGGTCGGCGCCCCCAGCACACTGGAGACGGCCTTCAACGGCAGCGGCACGCCGAACGCCGGGATGATGTCGATCTCCCCCGACGTGTCGAACGCATCGATCAGCTCGTCGACCATCTGGGTGAGCTGGTCCTCCATGTTGCGGACCTGGCGAACCGAGAACGCCCGGTTCACGACGGAGCGGTGCCGGCTGTGCTGCGGCGGGTCGGCGTTCAGCAGGACGCCCTGCGCCTCGCGCACCTCACCGCCCTGCGCGAAGAGCTCCGGCTCGCGCTCGAGCAGCGCCATCGAGGCCTCCTGCAGCCGCGCCGCTTGCGCTGGGCTGCTCTGCATCCGATTCGAAAAGAGATTCGGCTGCCCGGTCACCCCGACGATGTCGTCGTAGCGGGTGACCACGAAGGCCTCGATGGCGGGCTCCCAGTACACGGGGGTCTCGGAGCGCTGCTTCTCGTAGGCGAGAAAGGGGCACCGTACCGCGGCGTCTTCGAGCCGGAACAGCGCGGCGGTACCGTCCGGCGCGGCGTTCTCACGGGAATCAGCGGTGATACTCATGGTCCCATTCTCCTCTTCGGGGACGCCCGCGGACGCGGGCGTCCCGGTTGTTCTACTCGGCGCGCGTGACGTGAACCGGCAGGCTCTCGATGCCGCGGAACTGGTAGCTGCTGATGTACTCGATGTCCTCGTCCGCCAGCGGCGTCGAGATGTCCGAGAAGCGCTCCAGCAGGCGCTGGATCGCAATGCGGAGCTCCGCACGGGCGAGCGTCGCGCCGACGCAGAAGTGCTCGCCCTGGCCGAAGCTCAGGTGCGGCGTCGTGACGTCGCGGCCGAACACCAGCTCCTCGGCGTTCTCGAAGCGCGACTCGTCGCGGCTGCCCGAGGCGTACAGGAGGAAGAGCACGGAGCCCTGCGGGATCGCGACGCCGGCCACCTCGGTGTCGGCGGTGGCGATGCGGTAGAAGCCCTGTCCGGGAGACTCGAGACGCAGGACCTCCTCGACGAAGTCGGACACGAGGTCCGGCTCCGCGCGGAGGCGCGCCGCGAGCTGCGGGTCGCGCGCCAGGCGCAGCACCATCGCGGTGATGATCTTCGTCGTGGTGTCGTTGCCCGCCGCCATGACCTGGAGGGACGCCTCGAGGATCTCCGGCTCGGTCAGCGCCTCGCCGTCGATGTTCGCCTCGACGAGCGCGGTGAGCAGGTCTTCCTTCGGGTTCTGACGCCGATCGGCGATCTGCTCGCGGAAGTACGTGTAGAACTCGATCTGGCTGCCCAGCGCGTCCTTCATGTCGACCGTCGTGAGGTGCGGGTTGAGCATCTTCAGGAAGTCGTCGGACCAGCGCTTGACGTCGGCGGTGTGGTCGATCTCCACGCCGAGCGCGTTCGCGATGACGGTGACGGGCAGCGGCACGGCGAAGTCGCGGACGATCTCGACGTCGCCCGACGCGTCGAAGCCGTCGAGCAGACGGTCGACGAGCTCGGTGAGGCCCTCCTCCATCTTGCGGACCTGGCGCAGCGTGAAGGCGCGGTTCACGAGCGCGCGCTGGCGGGCGTGCTCCGGCGGGTCGGCGTTCAGGAGGAAGCCGGCGGGGCCGCGCAGCTGCCCGGCGCGCTCGAAGATCTCCGGCGCCTCGCCGAAGAGCGCGCCCGCGACCTCCTGGACGCGACGGTCGTGAACGGGGCTGTTCTGGACGCCGTTCGAGAAGAGGTTGGGCTGGCCGGTGATCGCCACGATGTCGTCGTAGCGCGACACGACGAACGCCTCGATGCGGGGCTCCCAGTAGACGGGCTCGTCGGTGCGCAGCTTGTCGTAGATCCGGAAGGGGCAGCGGATCGCCGCGGGCTCGAGATCGAACAGCTGGCCGCTGTCGGTCGGCGCGCCCTCACCGATGTCAGTCGTCGTGCTCATGGTCCGGATCCTCCTCGATCGGGTTCCCGCGAGAGGGCGTCGTTCGACGCCGGTCGACCCTCGCGGCCATTGAATGTGCTGGGCAACCAGTAGAGCGCGATCCGCGGCCTCGCGCGCGTCATGGTTCGTTGAACGAACCGCCCGCGGAGGGGGCGCCGGGCGGTCGTCAGGATGGGCGACGGATCGATGACGATGCGAGGCCGGAGGAGCGCCATGACCGAGTTGATCGCCACCCCGTGCGAGGTCGCTTCGTGAACGGTTTCGACGTCATCGTCGTCGGCTCCGGCTCGTCGGGGGGAACCCTCGCGGCGCGCCTGAGCGAGAACCCGGATCGGTCGGTCCTCCTCCTCGAAGCCGGGCAGGTCTTCCGGTCCGCCGGCGAGATGCCCGTCGAGCTGCTCGAGCCCTCCCGCATCTCGGCGGCGATCCCCGGGGAGCCGACGACCTGGACGTTCCAGGCCGAGATGACGCCCGGCCGCCGCGTGCCCTACGCCCGCGGCAAGGTCATGGGCGGTTCCAGCACGATCAACGCGTGCTACTTCGTCCGCGGCACGAAGCAGGACTTCGACACGTGGGCGCGTCTCGGCAATGACGAGTGGGCCTTCGACCGGGTGCTGCCAGTGTTCACCCGGCTCGAGACCGACCGCGACTTCGCCGGTCCGTATCACGGCGCGAGCGGGCCGGTCCAGGTGTCGCGGCAGGCCGGGCTGGCGCCCGAGTTCGCCTCCGCCTTCGACGCATCCTGCCGCGCGCTGGGCTTCGCGGACGACCCCGACAAGAACGCGCCGGACTCGCGCGGCGGGATCGGCCCGCTGCCGATGAACATCGCGGACGGGGTCCGCTACGGCTCCGCGATGGCGTACCTGCTCCCGGCGATGGGGCGGCCCAACCTCCGCGTCGTGGGCGGCGCGCTCGTCCAGAAGGTGCTCTTCGACGGGCAGACCGCGATCGGCATCCAGGCGCTCGTCGACGGACGCCTGCAGAACTACTACGCGGACGAGGTCGTCCTCTCGGCGGGCGCGCTGAACACGCCCCAGGTCCTGATGCTGTCCGGAGTCGGCCCGGCCGAGCATCTCCGTGAGCACGGGATCGACGTCGTCCACGACCTCCCCGGCGTCGGTCAGGGTCTCAGCGACCATGCCATGGTCGGCGCCGCGTGGGAGTCGTCGGCCCGGCTCTCCGAGGACCTGACGAAGGGCTCGGTCAACCCGATCCTCCACTGCGCGGTCGAGGGCGGCGAGATCGAGATCATCCCCTTCGTGCTGACGAATGAGGCGATGCTCGGACTGGGCGGGAACGAAGGCGGCACGGCGAGCATCGCGGTCGTCATGCTCCAGCCGGAGAGCCGCGGCACCGTGAGTCTCGGCTCGGCGGATGCCACCGACCTCCCGGTCCCGCGCTGGAACCTGCTGAGCGCCCAGGCCGACCGGGTGAGCCTGCGCGAGGGCGTCCGGCTCGCCGCCGAGATCTTCGACCAGCAGGCCCTCCGGGGCATCGGCGGCCGCCTTTCCGGGTTCCCCGAGGACCTCAGCGACACGGCGGCGCTGGACGCCTGGCTCGACCAGAACGTCGCCGCGGGGCATCCGTCGTCGACCTGCCGGATGGGCCCCACCTCCGATCCGGGCGCCGTCGTCGATCAGCGCCTGCGGGTGTACGGACTGGACCGGCTGCACATCGCAGATGCGTCGGTCTTCCCGACGCTCACCTCCCGCGGTCCGAATGCGACGTCGTTCCTCGTCGGGGAGCGCGCGGCCGAGCTGCTCGGATGAGCGACGGCGACTACGCGCCGAGCCCGCGCGAGTACATCGCCCGGCAGGTCGCCGACTACGAGCGGACCGGCGGCGTCGAGGGCGGCATCACCGTCGGCGCGCCCTGCATCATCCTCACCTCGCGGGGCGCGCGCAGCGGGAAGGTGCGGAAGACGCCGCTCGTCCGCGTCACGGACGGCCGGAGCTACGTGGTCATCGGCTCGCACGCCGGCGCCCCGACCGATCCGGCCTGGGTCCACAACCTCCGGGCGGATGCGGACTGCCGGCTGCAGGACGGCGCCGTCCTCCTCGACTATCGCGCGCGGGAGACCGAGGGCGCCGACCGCGCGTCGTGGTGGGCGCTGGCGACCTCGGTCTGGCCGGCGTTCGACGACTACCAGGCGAAGGCCGGCCGACTCATCCCCCTGTTCGTCCTCGAGCCGAAGGCCTGAGGACTCCGGCGGGTCAGATGACCCCGGCGACGACCTCGTCGTTGCCGAGCAGCTTCTTGCCGTAGATCTCCTCGGCGATCTCGAAGTTCATGTACGAGTGACGCGTCGCGACCGAGACGTTGCGGAGGATGCGCTGGAGCGGGTTCGCGAGGGCGAACGAGCCGGCGCCCGACACCGACACCAGGCCGTCGACCGCCTCGCGGAGCGTCTTGCCGGCCCACGTCAGGTCGAGGCGGCGCGCCGCGCGCTCGACCTCGGGCATGTCCTCGCCGCGCTCGGCGTAGCGCATGACGTCCGCGACGACGGCGTCCACCATGGCCTCGGCCGCCCGGATCAGGGTCGCCGCGCGGGCGATGCCGATCTGGGCCGTCGGCGCATCGACGTGCGAGCGGTAGGTGGTGTCGGAGATGCCCTTCGTCGGCGCCTTCTGCAGCACGTACTCGAGCGCGGCCTTCGCCATGCCGAGGACGCCGCCGGCAACCACCGCGTTCCCCATCGGGATGAACGCGACGTGGTAGAGCGCCTCGTCGTCGAACGGGGTGCGGCGGAAGTTGTCCTCCGGCCCGGAGCGGAACATGACGCGGTGGTCGGGGACGAAGACGTCCTCGCCGACCATCGTGACGCTGCCCGTGCCGTTGAGCCCGGAAACGTACCAGGTGTCCTTGATCGTGAACTTGGTGCGGTCGACGAGGGCGATGCCGCCCTGGACCTCGCCCGACTCGTCCGTCGTCATCATGCCGATCGTGCCCCACTGGGCGTAGAGCGATCCCGACGAGTTGCTCCACGCGCCGTTGAGCAGGTAGCCGCCCTCGACCCGGGTGCCCACGCCGACGGATCCGCTGGCGCCGCAGATGATCGCGTCCGGGTTGGATCCCCACACGTCCTGCTGGGCCTGCTCGCCGAACCGCCCGACCAGCGCGGCCGCACCCGTGTACAGGCCCGCGACCCAGGCCGGCGCACCGTCGCCGCGGCCGATCTCGCTGAGCACGGCGACCTGCGTCCCCAGGTCCGCCTCGTAGCCGCCGAAGCGCTTCGGAACGGCGAGCCGCAGCAGGCCCGCGTCACGCAGGGCGGCGATCGTGTCCTCGCCGATCTGACGCTCGTTCTCCACGCGCTCGGCGTTGCCGCGGAGGAAGGGGACGAGTGCGGTCGCCCGCGCCACCAGCTCGTCGCGCGACGGCTCAGTAAGGGACATCGGTGCACTCCCGTTCGTCATTGAGGAAGACAACGTCGCGCAGCGCGAAGCAGCGGGACCTACCGCACGCTACCGAGCGCCCCCTGGACCGGATCCCGGCGGTCCGCTAGCCGGACCATCGCCGGAGCGCCCTCCGGGACACTTCTAACCTTCCGCAAGACCGGTCGCGTTCTGCGCCGGCGGCTCACACACGGACGCGGCGGACGCGATCGGCTGGACAAGGAGACGAGTATGGGACGGGTCAGCGGCAAGGTCGCACTGATCAGCGGCGGCGCACGCGGAATGGGCGCGGAACACGCCCGGCTCCTCGTGAAGGAAGGCGCGAAGGTCGTCCTCGGCGACCTCCTCGACGAGGACGGCGCGGCGGTCGCGGCGGAGCTCGGCGCGGAGAACGCCCGCTACGTGCACCTCGACGTGACGAAGTACGACCAGTGGGAGTCCGCGGTCCAGACGGCGGTCGACGCGTTCGGGCACCTCGACATCCTCGTGAACAACGCCGGCATCGTGAACTTCGCGCCGATCGACGAGTTCCCGCTCGAGGCCTGGCAGCAGATCATCGACATCAACCTGACGGGCCCGTTCTACGGCATCCGCGCGTCGGTCCCGGCGCTCCGGAAGGCCGGCGGCGGCTCGATCATCAACGTGTCCTCGATCGCCGGCCTGCAGGGCTTCAGCATGGTCTCGGGCTACAACGCGTCGAAGTTCGGCGTCCGCGGCCTCACGCGGAGCGTCGCGCTCGACCTCGGCCACGACAACATCCGCGTGAACGCCGTGCTCCCGGGCAGCGTGAAGACGCCGATGAACGCCGACATGGACGTCGACCA
This sequence comes from Microbacterium sp. X-17, assembly GCF_039615055.1. NCBI lineage: Bacteria > Bacillati > Actinomycetota > Actinomycetes > Micrococcales > Microbacteriaceae > Microbacterium > Microbacterium sp. X-17. Next base: position 1,179,307 of record NZ_JBDHNI010000002.1, on the reverse strand, counting down.
GAGCAAGGTCGCGCTCGGGCGCCAGGGCGAGCCCATCGAGCTCTCGAACCTCATCCTCTTCCTCGCGAGCGACGAGTCGTCGTTCTGCACGGGCGCCGACTTCATCGCCGACGGCGGCGAGATCGCGGGCCCCGCGGGTCGCGACCCTCGCGCCGACGACGACAAGTAGACACGCGTCACGCACGGGACGAGTGACATGACGTTCGATCCGGATGCTGCGCCTTGGGAATCGCCGGTTCCCCAGGCGCAGCCCGGGCCGGGCGACCGACCCGAGACCGCTCTGCAGGGGCAGACGACGGTCGCGGAGCGGGAGAACGGCGACGCTGAGCGGGCGTACACCGCCAATCTCCAGCTCGTCGGCAGCTTCCCGGGGGAAGGAGCCGAGGGCTTCCAAATGGCGTGGGTGGGCGACTTCGCCTATGTGCCCACCCACAACAGCCCGCACCAGGAGCATCCCGGCACGATCGTGATCGACGCGTCGGATCCGGCCCGGCCGCATCCCACCGCGTACCTCACGAGCCCGGCGATGCTCGACCCGCACGAAGCGCTGCACGTGCACCCCGGCCGGATGCTCCTCGCCGGTGCGGAGAACACGAGCTTCACCGACCCGCTGCCGAAGGCGATGAGCTTCGACGTCTACGACATCGCGGCCGATCCCGGGCATCCGGTCCTGCTGTCGAGCGTGGAGATCCCCGGTGCCGTCGGGCACGGCGGGAACTTCACGCCGGACGGCCGGACCTTCTTCGTCGGAGCGAACCTCGTTGACGGCATCTACGCCATCGACCTCGCGGATCCATCGAACCCGGTCGCCCTGCCGCGGATCGACGAGCGCGCCCACGACTTCGTCTTCAACGCGGACGGCACGCGCGCCTACATCGCGCACGCGGGCCACTTCCCGCCCATGTTCCCCGAGCTCACCGGCGACAACGGGCTCGTGATCCTCGACGTCAGCGACTACCAGTACCGGCGGCCCGACCCGCAAGCCCGCGTCGTCAGCCGGCTGTACTGGGAGGACGGCGGCGGCGCGCACATGCAGCTCTCGCGGCTCGTCACGTACGACGGGCGCCCGTATGTCGTCATGGGCGACGAGATGGGTGGGGGCGAGCACTTCGGCGAGGGCCGCTCCGGCCCCTACCATCACGGGGTCGCACCGGACGGCTTCATCCGCATCATCGACGTGAGCGACGAGCAGAACCCCCGCGTCGTGTCGAAGCTGATGCTCGAGGTCAGCGACCCGCGGAACGCCGGCGCGAAGGACGACCACATCGGCTACGGCGGGTACTCCTCGCACTACTGCGGCGTCGACCGCTACGAGGATCCGCGGCTGCTCGCCGCCACGTACCGGCAGGCGGGCGTGCGCGTGTTCGACATCCGCAATCCCTTCCGGCCCCGCGAGATCGCCTACTACAAGCCGCCGCTCCGGACCGGGATGCCGCTGCCGGGGTCGTGGCGCGAGTCCGAGGACCAGGGCGGTCTCGGCACGAGCACCACGGACCACTCCGGCTCCCAGGTGCGGTTCGTCGAGCGCGACGGAGAGCTGCACCTCTGGTTCACCAGCACCGACAACGGCTTCCAGGTCCTCCGTTTCACCCGCCCGCTCGACGAGCTCCTGGCCTGACGGGTCCGTCTCCCGCGTCAGGCGACCTGAACGGAGTCAGGCGTGCGCGCGGCGGGCTCCTGCGGGAAGGACAGGACGAGGTGCCGGCCGAGTGCCGTCGCAAGGCGCGCCAGGGTGTCGATTCGGTTCCGCGCCCCGCCACCCTCCTCGAGCCGGGAGATCACCGACTGGGTGGTCTTCATCCGGACCGCCAGCTCGCGCTGGCTCAGCCCGGCAGCCGTGCGGAGATCGTAGACGAGCTGACCGAGTGCGAGATCCTGCTCGACCTCATCGCGACGCTCGTCGGACACGGCGCCACGGCGCTCCCTCATGTCCTCCCACCGGGAATAGTTGCCCATCTCTTCCTCCATCACGTATGTGATCCTTCGCGCAGTTCGACCGAGGGTGAACCGCAATTCGAACAACCCATCGCCGAGGCTTCGCGAAAACGGCATCCGAGCGCTCGACGCGAGCGCCCCGAGCCGGTCCACGATCACGACCACACGCTCCCAGTCGCCGCGACTCAGGCTGTCGAGCCACGACTCAACCTCGTCGTGCACTTCGATCTCAGCCACGACTCATCATCGCATTCGAGGCATGATCGCACAAGAGCGATCATGCCTCTCCGCTCGTCACCAGGCGGCGGGACGAGCGCGGGCGGCGAGTCGGGCTGAGGGGGAGTCCGCCTGCGCGTTGCGGGTCGCCGCACGGAGGAGGGACTGCAGCTCGGGATCCAGGGCGGCCGAGGCGGCGTAGATCGCGCGGAGCTCGCGGATGAAGCGGAGATCGCGGATCCGGACCCGAGCGAGCCGGCCGGACGCGATGTCGTCGCGCACGGCGAGGATGCTGAGCACGGCCGGCCCGGCGCCCGCGGCGACGACGGTACGGATCGCGGCGGTCGTCGGGAGCTCGAGCAGCGGGCGATGCGGCGTGTGCCCGGCATCGAGCATCATCCGTTCCGCGCTGAGGCGGGTACCCGATCCCTCCTCGCGCACGATGAGCGGGGTCTTCGCGAGCTGCGTCGCGGTGATCGACGCGCGGTTCGCCCAGGGGTGCGTCGGCGCGACGACGAGGACCAGCTCGTCCCGGGCGATCGTGACCGACCGCAGGTCGCCGATGTCCTGCGGCGACTCGATGAAGCCGAGCGGATGACTGCCGGACCTGACCAGTTCGACGACGGTGGCGCTGTTCGTCGCGGTCACCGACAGCGGAACGTCGCGACCGCCGTCACGGACGGCCAACAGCCAGGCGGGCAGAAGATACTCCGCGATCGTGAGGCTGGCCGCGACCGAGAGCGGCGTCCGGCGACCGCGGAGCGCGGACGCCCCGACGGCGAATCGCTCGGCCGCGGTCACCACGTCGGCGGCCCACTGCGCCGCGATCTCCCCCTCCGCGGTCAGGCTCGTGCCCCGGGGTCCGCGGTGGAGGAGGGCGAGACCGAGGCGCTCCTCGAGACGCCGCATCCGGGCGGATGCCGCCTGCTGCGTCAGTCCGGCGGCCAGCCCGGCGGCGGAGATCGAGCCCCGCTCCGCGATCGCGGCGAGAACCGCGAGCGAGACGAGATCCACGTCAGCTACAACCAATGCTTGTGCATCCACAATGCATGTACCCTACTGCGCCGGCCGAGGACGGACGAGTGTGGAGGCATGGCCCGGTTCCGCATCTCCGACGTGACCCCCAACTGGTTCGCCGCCGTGATGGGCACCGGCATCGTCGCGACCGCCGCGGCGGCGCTGCCTCTCCAGGTGCCGGGACTCCGTCCGGCGGCGATCGTCGTCTGGATGGCGGCATCCGCGCTCCTCGTGTTCCTGGTCACGACCGCCGTCCTGCACGCGACGCGGCACGGCGGGCGGGCGCGCCAGCACCACCTCGATCCGGTGATGGCGCACTTCTACGGCGCACCTCCGATGGCGTTCCTGACGGTCGGCGCCGGCGCGCTGCTCCTGGGAAAGGACGTGATCGGGACGCCGGCGGCCGTCACCCTCGACGCCATCCTCTGGACCATCGGAACGATCGGCGGTCTGGCGAGCGCGGTGATCGTCCCCTACCTCGCCTTCACCCGGCACGAGAATGCCGCGGACGCGGCCTTCGGCGGTTGGCTCATGCCCGTGGCGCCGCCCATGGTCTCGGCGGCGACCGGCGCGCTGCTGCTGCCGTACGTGCCGAGCGGGCAGCCCCGCGAGACGCTGCTGCTGGCCTGCCTGGCGATGTTCGGGCTGAGCCTGCTCGCCTCGATCATTATCATCGCCCAGCTGTGGCAGCGGCTCGCCGTCCACCATGTCGGCCCGGACCGCCTGGTGCCCACCCTCTGGATCGTGCTGGGCCCGCTCGGTCAGAGCATCACCGCCGTTACGCTCCTGGCCGCGCACGCGGACGGCGCGCTCAGCCCGTCGCTCGCCCGGGCGCTGGCGGGCTTCGCCGTCCTCTACGGGACGGCCATGCTCGGCTTCGCTCTCCTCTGGCTGAGCGTGGCCGCGCTCATCACGATCCGGACCGCTCGGCGCGGGATGCCGTTCTCGTTGACCTGGTGGTCGTTCGTCTTCCCGATCGGCACCTGCGTGACCGGGACCGCGGGACTGGCGGCGCAGACCGGCAACGCCGCCGTCGGGGCGCTCTCCGTCGCCCTCTTCGTCCTCCTCATCGGCGCGTGGACCACGGTCGGCGCACAGACCGTCTACGCGAACGTGCCGCCTCGGCTCCGCCCGTCGCTCGCACGGTAGATCCGAAGACCCGCGACCGTCGCACCCATCGAAGGCGGGGTCGGCTATCGTGGTTGCGCCTCCGGAACCATTGAGGAAGCCGCAGCAATGAGCGAATCCCCCCGCACTCGTCGCACCGGGCACGCCGAAGCGAAGCCCGTCTTCGTCGACCCCAGCGGTCGGCGGGCGAAGCGAATCCGGATAATGGTCGGATCCCTGGCATCGGGCCTCGCGATCTACGTCGGCCTCACGGCCATCGCGCTGCTCTCACCTTCGGTTCCTTGGGCGCCACTTCTGCCGGCAGCGATCCAGCCCGCCGCTCAGACGACGCCGCAGCCCGAGCCCGTCACACCGCCACCGGCCGCCGAACCGAGGACGCCAACCAGGGGTGTGAGCGCACCCCTTACCCCGTCGACAGCACCGATGGACGTGACGGGTCAAACGGTCAGTCAACCGGTCGCCGTCGCGCCACCAGCCCCCGCAGCGACTCCGCGCGCGCCATCGCCATCAGCGACGGCGACGCATGGGAACAGCGCCCTCGCGCCGGGTCAGAGCCGCCGACAGTCCGGTCCCACGCATCCGTGAGCTCGCCCCCTCGGTTCTCCGCGCGAGCGATCCGTCCGACAGCCCACTGGGTGGCGTTGGCGGTTGTCCTCGCCTTCCTGGCGGTGGCACTCACCGTCCAGGGCTACATCCAGCACCTCGGCGGTAGCGGTCAAGACGGCGCGGCGGGCTCGGGCCCGGTCGGCGACGTCCCTGACGCCGTGTCCTCCGGGGGGCCGATCATCTCGATGACACCGGACCTCCGAACACTCACGCCTCCGGAGAACACGATCGCGCTGACGTTCGACGACGGCCCCGACCCGATCTGGACGCCGCAGGTGCTAGCCGTCCTCCGTGACGCGCACGTCCACGCGACCTTCTTCGTCACGGGCGAGGCCGCGATCGCGCAGCCCGCCCTGATGCGCGAGATCCTCGCCGACGGGAACGAGGTCGGCGTGCACACCCTGTCCCACGTGGACCTCGCGTCCGCCCCCGCGTGGCGGCGGCAGCTCGAGGTCGACGGTGGCGAGCAGGCGATCGTCGACGCTACCGGCACGTCCACTGCGCTCGTGCGCCCGCCGTACAGTTCGACCAACACTGCCGTGACCGACGGCCTCTGGAGCGCCATCCAGGGCATCGGAGCCACCGGCAGGATCACGGTGCTGACCACGCTGGACAGTGAGGACTGGCAACGGCCCGGCGTGGACGCCATCGTCCGCAACGCAACACCGCGGGGCACCGAGGGGCAGGTGCTGCTGATGCATGACGGCGGCGGCGATCGAAGCGAGACCGTCGCCGCGCTCGCGCAGCTTCTCCCGCGGCTCGCGTCGAACGGCTTCCGCGTCACGACGGTGAGCGATGCGGCCGGGCTGAAGGCCACCACCCGGCCGGCGACACCGATCGAGCGGATTACCGCGGGAGCGCTGGCCTGGACGATCCGGATCAGCGACATCGTGATCACGCTGATCGGCATCGCCCTCGTGCTGAGCGGGATTGCGATCATCATCCGGTCCGCTCTCGTCGTGATCGTCGCCGCGCGCCACGCGCATCTCGCTCGCAGGCCCCGACCGGCCCGGCCGACGGTCACCGATCCGGTGACCGTGATCATGCCCGCGTACAACGAGGCCGCCGGTATCGAAGCCGCCATCCGCTCCATCGCCGCCTCGGCGCACCCGGTGGAGATCATCGTCGTCGACGACGGCTCGACCGACGAGACCGCCCGCATCGCGGAAGGGCTGGGCATCCCGTCCGTGCGCGTGATCCGTCAGTCCAACGCGGGAAAGCCCGCCGCTTTGAACACTGGGCTCGCCGCAGCGAGCCACGAGCTGGTCGTCATGGTCGATGCCGACACCGTCTTCGAGACGGACACCATCGGCCGCCTGGTGCAACCGTTCGCGGACCCCGAGGTGGGGGCCGTCTCCGGGAACACCAAGGTCGTCAACCGACGGGGAATCATCGGCCGGTGGCAGCACATCGAGTACGTCGTCGGCTTCAACCTCGACCGCCGGCTCTTCGACCTCGCGGAATGCATGCCGACCGTTCCCGGGGCGATCGGTGCGTTCCGCCGGTCCGCGATCATCCGCATCGGCGGCGTGAGCTCCGACACCCTGGCGGAGGACACCGACCTCACGATGTCGCTCCTGCGCGACGGATGGCGGGTCGTCTACCGCGAAGACGCACGCGCGTGGACCGAAGTGCCGGCGGATCTCGGTGCTCTCTGGAAACAGCGCTATCGCTGGTGCTACGGCACGCTTCAGGCGATGTGGAAGCACCGCCGCGCCGTGGTGCAGAAGGGACGCGCCGGCAAGCTCGGACGACGCGGCCTGACGTACCTGTTGATCCTGCAGGTGCTCCTGCCCCTGCTCGCGCCCGTCGTGGACCTGTTCGCTCTCTACGGACTGATCTTCCTCGATCCGGTGAGGATCGTCGCCCTGTGGCTGGCGTTCCTCATCGTCCAGGCCCTGGTCGCCGCCTATGCGTTCCGGCTCGACCGGGAGCCCCTCGGACCGTTGTGGACCCTGCCGTTGCAGCAGATCGTCTACCGGCAGCTCATGTACCTCGTGGTCATCCAATCGGTGTTCACCGCGATCGCCGGGCGCCGCCTCCGGTGGCAGCGGATGGAACGCTACGGGTCTCTGCAGCAGAAGTCTGTGTGACCCCCTTCCCTCCGCACGCGAGCGCGATCAGTATGGGGTGGTCGGCATCGAGCGATGAGGGGTCGAGATGAGCGTTTACCGAGTGATCGACGTGATCGGCACGAGCGAGTCGTCCTGGGAGGACGCCGCCCGAGAAGCCATCAGCACCGCGGCGGAATCGCTGCACGATCTCCGGATCGCCGAGGTGACGAAGCAGGACGTCGTCGTCGGCGATGACGAGACGCTTCTGTTCCGCGTCCGGCTCCAGCTCTCGTTCAAGTACGCGCCGGAGTAAGCCGTTCACGGCCCTCACCCGTCGCGCTGGACGCATGCGGCGGTCGCGATCATGGTGGCTATCGTCCTGAGCAGTGGTGGCGCAGCAGCTGCAGCACCCGTCGACGTGCCGCCCGAGGTCGCGAACCTTTTCGCATGCCCCGCCACCGCCCCGTGCAACGGGATCGTCTTGGGCGAACCGAAGCCGGTCTACGATCTCAACGGCGGTTACAGCACCGACAAATCCGCAGACCCGCGCGGCTCGATCAGCCAGTGGATCGCCGTCGCGTACGACCCCGCGGGAACGGTCATCGGCACCGACTCGGCCGTCCTGCGAAACGGCACATGGGTCCTCGGCGACGTCTACCATCCGCCGTACGATCCGACCGTCATCACCCGCGCAGACGGGCTCCTGCAAGTCCCAGTGGACGGCGCCGCCCTCTACGCGCTCAACGGGGACACCATCAGCGGCATCTACGGTCAAGCGACCCGCAGGGTGCCCTCGCCGACGACGGTCGAGTCCGCGCAGGCCTCCGTCACCGCATGGGCTCGGCAGGCCCCGTGGCGCAATCCGCTCCCGGACGCACCCACGAATCCGATCCTGGTCGGCGTGGTGGGGCTGGGTGGCGCGGCGATCCTGGCCGCGTTCGTCTTCTTCACACGACCTCAGCGCCGACGGCCAGCCTCGCCGGAGCCGGAACACGGTGCCCGTCCTGGTCCGCCCGAACGCGGGGCGCTTTGAGCTGCGGGTGAGCTACCCGCGTTCGCGGAGCGCCCGCTCGAGTTGCGTTCGTGTCGGCGCACCGGCCAGGCCGGTATCGGTGAGGTAGACCCGACACGCGAGATCCGTCGTCCGCCCGCCGGACGGGAAGAGGTCCTCGCCGTCGACGGTGATCGTCGGCGAGCCCGCGAACCCTGCGTCCTCCGCTTCGCCGGCCGTGCGGATCAGCACGTACTCGACCGGGACGTCTGTGAGACCGATTGCGTCGAGCGCCTGCCGCGTCCGTGTTCCCGCCTCTTCCCAGTTGGAGCACTCATCAATGTGCAGGACCCGGACCCTCATACGCACATTGTCGTACGCGCGCGGAGCGAACCGCCGCCCGGCTCGTCCGCTAGATCCCGACGCCCGGCGCGTCGTCGACGACCCGGGCCAGCATCTCCCCGAACGCCACCCGCTCCGTCGCGGAGAGGCGTTCGAAGGATGCCCGTAGCACCGCGTCGATCGATCGGGTGCCTTCCGCGAGCACGCGCTCGCCCTCGGGAGTGAGCTCGGGACGGATGGCACGGCCGGGTCCGTCGGTGCGGCGGATGAGTCCGCGCGCCTCCATCCGGGTCGCGAGGGTGCCGAATGCCTGATCGGTCTGAAAGGTCAGCACGGCGAGGTCATGCAGCGACGAACCCGGGTGTGCGTGAAGGTGGCGGAGGGCGTCCCACTGCACGATCGAGATCCCCAGGGGTTTGAGTGCTTCGTTGCCCGCCCGATGGTGCTTGACCTGCAACCGCTTCACCGCCTGCCCGAGCTGCTGGATCGTCATCGCCATGCCCCGATCATAGGACAAGACATCAAGGTTGTTTATATAAATATGTTGATATAAGGTTGCCGACATGATGGCGACCCATTGCACGCCGTGATGCTGCTGCTGACAGTCGCCCTCGTCATCACCTTGGCCGTCAGCGCAGCGCTGACGGCGACCACCAGAAGGAGCACCCCATGAGCACTGAGTCAGCCCTCGCCCTCACGACCTCGGCCGGCGATATCCCGCTGACCTTCACCGAGCGCGGCGGCGGACGCCCCGTACTGCTGCTGCACGGGGGCGCCGGCCCGCTCTCCGTCGCGGGATTCGCCGACCTGCTCGCCGACCGCACCGGCACCCGCGTGATCACCCCGACCCACCCGGGTTTCGGCGGCACCCCCCGCCCCGAGCAGCTGTCGACAATCGGCGGGCTCGCCGAGCTCTACGCCGGCCTGCTCGACGCGCTCGAGCTGAACGACGTCACCGTGATCGGCAACTCGATCGGCGGCTGGATCACCGCAGAGCTCGCCCTGCGCCGATCGCCCCGCGTGGCCCGCATCGCCTTCGTCGACGCCACCGGCATCGAGGTGGCCGGGCATCCCGTCGTCGACTTCTTCTCGCTCACCCCCGCCGACATCGCCGAGCACAGCTACTACGACCCGTCCAAGGCCGTCATCCCGGACCCGGCGACGCTGCCCCCCGCCGCACGGCAGATCCTGCTCGGCAACCGCGAGGCGCTCGCGGTCTACGGCGGTGCGATGACGGATCCCGGCCTCCGGGAACGGCTGCGCTCGATCGACGTGCCCGCCCTCGTGCTGTGGGGTGAGGCCGACCGCATCGCCGACGCCGACTACGGCCGCGCGTTCGCCGCCGCGATCGGCGACGCCCGGTTCGTGCTTCTCGAGCGCACCGGACACGTCCCGCAGATCGAGACCCCCGAGGCTCTGCTGAGCGCGCTGCACGACTTCGTCGCATAGCCGGACAGACGCCCGTCATGCGGGAGCGTTGGCGGACCCGACGCAATGGCTTTCGAACCCTTCGTGGGAGACGAAGCGACTCCTCGACTGGATCGCGAAGCGCCAGAAGCACTAGTAGTCCGCTCGCCTTGTCAGTTATGAGCTATGGCGCGATCGCTGTCAAGTCTCCTGCACACCTCCGCAAGGGTGTCCCCGGGCGCCAGCAGGACTACTGCACGCGATCGCGATTCGTACACAGAGGGAGCCAGAACGCATCGCCCTTATGGCCCCCTGGGCCCTGGGCCGCGAGCACGCAGTCGCGGGCTCGCGCTGCCTGGTAAGCGACTATCTACACGCCAGGGGACGGTCACCACAGGGAGCCGCACTGCCCACGATGCACGTGTGAACAAGCCGGTACGGAGGGTCACTTGTGGATAGGATGGCGTGCTGACGCGCGTGCGAAAAGGAGCCCTCGAGTGGAGCGTTCTCTGGAGCTTGTTCGCTCGCCGAAGCTCAGCCCTGTGGGCCCGAGGTGGTACAGGTACTACGCCGGGTTTGATCCTGGCTTCGTAGCCGACGTCTGCGATGCTCTCGGGATTGAGGAGGGGGGGTCGGTTCTAGACCCCTGGATGGGCTCAGGCACGACCCTAGGTGTCGCGGCAACTCGAGGCGTGGGAGTCGCGGGGATCGACCTGAACCCTGCGATGGTCGTGGTCGCTAAGGGGCGTCTTCTCGCTACGGACACTTTGTCCAGTCTCGAACCTCTCGGTACGGAGATTCTCAGCACCGCCGGCGCCGCCGAATACATGGGAGTCGACCCGCTGCGCCACTGGCTCGACACGGAGAGTGCGGTGTGGGTACGAGGGCTCGCTCAGCAGATCCGGCGCGTACTCACTACCGACGAAACTTGGCCGTGCGACGTCGATAGCCTCTCGTCACTCGCCAGCTTCTACTTCGTTGCTCTATTCGAAGCCGTCACGCAGGCACTACGAGCGTACGGATCCCGTAATCCAACATGGATCAAGCGTGCTACCGAATACGACGGCGCCGTTGAACTATCCAAGACACAACTCGAGAGTGCCTTCAGTACGGCCGTCAAACGTCTCGCGGTCTATCTTCGCAGCGCACGAAACATCACACCTGAGACTCATGATGCGGCGGTGCTCTCAACGGGCGACTCGCGCAAGATGCCCTTCGCCAAAGGAACGTTCGACACCATTGTGACGTCTCCGCCGTACTTGACCCGCCTGGACTACGTCATGGGTCATGCGCCAGAGTTGGCACTCCTGGGTTACGACGGCGAGGAAATCCGAGTGCTACGCGACCGAATGATCGGTACACCCACGCGCAGGGATGAGGATCTTGCGGAGGGGGTACTGGGAACGATCGCGGAGCAACTTCTGGATCGCGTTCGTAATCACGACAGCTACGCGGCTCGTAGCTACTACGAGCCGAACTTCCGCCAGTACTTTGCCGGAATGGCGAAGTCGTTCAGTGAAATCGAACGGGTCGGTAAGCCAGGAGGAAGCGTACTGCTCGTGGTTCAGGACAGCCGTTTCAAGGATGTCCACATTGACCTTGCGGCCGCTCTGACAAGCATGGGAGAGCGCCGCGGCTGGGAGGTGGGACCACGAAAAGACTTTGTGAATGTGAGATCGATGGCGCAACTGAACAAGAATGCTCACCCTCTCGCGCGCTCAATCAAGCCCGTTGAATCAGCGATCAGCTTCTCTCTACCCCGCAGCACCGGAGGCTTAGGATGAAAACTATTCACTCAACCCAGCCAATCCTCGACTTCTGCAACGGGCTGAAGAGCGGCGAGTACATGGTGAACCGCGACTATCAGCGGAGTGACAAGGTGTGGCCAGCAAACGCGAAGTCATTCCTGATCGAGACGATTGTGCTGGACTACCCAGTGCCCAAGCTGTCCCTACACCAGAATCTTGACGTCAAGTCGCGAAAGACTGTCAAGCAGATCGTCGATGGTCAACAGCGATCGATGGCGATCCAGGAGTTCTACCAGAATAAGCTCCGATTGGGCAGAACCTTGGCGACTGAGCGCCTTCGAAACAAGACATTTGAGGAACTTGATGAAGCCGATCAGGCCACATTCCTCAACTATGGTCTGAACTTTGACATCTTCGTCGGTGCTTCCGTGGACGAAGTACGAGAAGTGTTCCGCCGAATGAACTCTTTCACCATTCCCCTGAACCCGGAAGAAACTCGTCACGCGACGTTCCAGGGACCCTTCAAGTGGTTCATTAACTCGTTGAGCAAACAGTACGACACCGCATTCAGTGAGGTAGGCGTTTTCACCCCCAAGCAGCTCACTCGAATGGCCGATGCCAAGCTGCTGACCGAGATCAGCCACGCGATCGAGCATGGCATCACGACAACCAGCGCTTCATCATTGAACGCCATGTACAAGGCACACGACATCGATTTCCCGCAGGAGGAAGAGATGCGTCACGCCATCGAGATCGCGTTCGATCGGGCGCTCTTTGAGAGCGACATCGCGGGCACCCCGCTTGCCAAACCTCTCAACTTTTACGCTTTGGCACTTGCGTACGTGCATGCTGACGGCCGCATGGCTATCCCGGGGGACTTCGAGACTCCCGACACTCCTTCATTTGAGCGAGGCGACAGGCTTTTCAACCTCTCGTTGCTAGCCGACGCTCTGGAAGCCGACTCCCCGACAGACGTAAGTAGGGAGTTCACGACATTCGCTTCGGCCGCCAAGGATCGGACGAACGTGGCGGCTCAACGCAAGGTGCGCTTCGAGTTCTTCTTACGCGCTATCAGCATCTGAGCCCAATCGTGCGTGCGGTCTCCTACACCCCTCGGCTTTACGCCGTCGCGAGGAAAAGAACTGCCTACGTAGAATCCCTCCTGCCCACAACTCAAGTTTCGATGACTCATCAGCTAGACCGAGAGGTTTCCTTCGCCGCCGTCGAACTCCTGAATACTTGGGCGCGGTTCAGTCGCACGATGTACTTCTCCGTGTGCCGTGGGGTACGTGATGCCAACGGCGCTTTAGTAAGAACATCCATAGCTTTTGCGGATTTCGACGACGCGCAGCGTCATGCAGCTCAGCACTTCAGGAAGCACCGTTTGCCTCCAGGTAAGCTCAGCCATCGCGAAGAACCAAATTGGCTCGAACCTACTGTCTTACAGAAGTTGCTCCACGATATAGGTGCCACCAACGCTTCTACGATTGATGCGGCGTTGTCTTTTCAGACGAGAGTCTTTCAAGGCCTGCCATCCGTTCGAAACTTTTACGGGCACCGTGGACAGGATACGGCACGAAAAGCTTCGAATGTTGGACGACAGTATCAGCTTGGCGGCTCGCTTCACCCGACTCAGCTGTGCCTGAGTTATGCTCCGAACCGCCCGCAATCGATACTTCTAGACTGGATCGCCGACCTGCGCACGATAATGAGACTCGCGGCGGCCTAAGCGCTTGAACCGTTCAGTGTAATGGTATTGGGCCGGTGGCAATCCATTCGAGTCGGGCATTGCGCCAGCGAACTCATCGCCCGCTTGAGAGGATTAGCCTGTCGAATGACAATGGCGGCTAGTAACCGGCGCTGAACTGAGAAGCGGCCTCCATCCAGCGGCCAAGAACACTTGCCTAGTGGGCGGCGTCATAGGCCTCAAGGACGCTAGCAGGCACGCGACCACGCGTGGATACCTCGTGGCCATTCCGGGCAGCCCAGGAACGAACGTCAGCCAGGTCACGGCTGGAGGTCTTACGCGGGGCGGAAGAACGACCAGCGGCGGCGATGCCAGTTGACCGAGCCACCTTGATGAAGGGAGCGAGGGCCTCTTCGAGCTTCACCTTGTTGGCGTCAGAGAGGTCAATCTCGTAGCTCTTACGCTCTAGGGAGAAGGTAATGGTGGCGACGTCCTCGAGAGGCGTGCCGTCGAGGTCATCGAAGAACTGGGTGATGGTCTTCTGCGCCATGGGTATTTTTCTCTTTCCTAGAAGCCCTGCGAGTGAAAGCGTAGCGGCCACCAACGCAGAATGCCCTCGCCACGACGGCGAGGGCATTCTTGTGTGCTCGGGATCTAGAGAACGTCGTGATCGCAGTAGGGGCAGCGGTACGGCCCCTGCGGGTGCATCTGGTCCTTGTAAACGGTGTGACCCTTGGTGCAGCTGGCCGCCAGCTGGTAGTTGCCGGTCGGGGTCTTGGCGGCTTCGGTACGGAACATGAGATGGGGCTCCTTCGTGTCGGGTGGTTGCAGGCGGATGGTTATCGGATGGCGGTCGCGATGGTGTCGCGGCGGCCGATGCTGGCGGAAAGGGAGACGGTGTTGCGTGCGCCGTTCCAGGCCCGGGAGAAGCCACCGTCCCCAAGCGCCACCAGGCAGACCTGGCGTTGGTGGCCGTGGTCGATGACATAGACCTGCACGACCCAGTAGCCGCCGATCAGGCTCTTGCCCTGGGCGACAACCTCAATCTCGGCGTGGTCATCGAAAACCGCCAGGGCACCTGAGCCGCTGTCGACGGGCTCAACTGAGTGGGCTTTGACCTGTTGCATGGCCTGCTGCAACCGGCGTCCCAGATCCTGCACGCTTCGCTCGGTGGTGAATTCGATGAGGTCGGATTTCATCCCCATGATGGATTTCTCCTTATGCCGAACGCTTAGGCCTGGAGGGCACGGCGCGCGCGAGCAAAGAAGATGGCACCGACACCCACGACGAGCGCCAATCCACCAGCGGCCAGGAGGTAGGGCACGGCGGTGTTATTGGCTCCCGTGGCGGCCAAGCTGCCGGTGACAGCGACGGGCACCCAGACCGATCCGGAGGTACTGCCGAGGAGCTCGATCTGGTGGCTACCAAGAGGGATATCCGCCGGAATGGTTACCGTCTGCGAGAGCGTGCCGTCAGCCGAGGCGTTCACCGTAGCCAGGAGTACCGGATCGCTATGCAGCCAGATGGCTACTTCCTCATTCGGCTGGAAGCCAGAGGCCGTGACGATGACGGTCGAGCCGGGGGTAAGCGCGTTGTCCGAGACGGTGGCACTGAGATCGGTCGCAGCCGGAGTGGGGCTTTCGCTCGGCGTGGGGGTGGCAGTCGGCTCCGGATCCGACGTGGGCGTCGGGGTCGGGGTGGAGCCAGGGCAGTCTCCCGGAAGCGAGAAGGTGTGGTTTCCGATCGGCTCCGTCAGGGTTGGCCGATACTGCTCCGTCACGTTCAGCGTCGTGGAGCCGCTGGGATCCAACGGAATGTCGAAGTGAACCTGGCCCATCTCGTTGTGGGCGTAATCGGTATAGGTGTTCGATCCAGACGACGTGATGGCGGTGACGTTGGCCCTCAGGCTGCTGCCTTCGGGAAGAGAGACATCCACCGGCACGGTAGCGCTGCCGTCGACGCACACGGGAGTGCCGAAGTTGACAGCGGCCGGAACCGGGTGCGGATCACACGAGGTGAGGTAGGAGAAGCTGCCGCTGGCGTAGACAACGCCGTTCAGCACCCACTCGACAACGTGAGTGGCATCGTCCCGGAGGAAGGCCGTCGAGAGTGAAGGGCCCCGGGTGCCATCCTGATCGGCGGCTCCTTCCCAGACACCACCGCTGATCTGACCGTCGACGGTCATGTACGTCGTGAAGGTCTCACCAGCCGTCAGTGGGAACGTGCCACCGCCTCCGACACGGAAGGCGTCGAAGTAGCAGTTGGCCGTCATCGGGAACGGCTGAATGTCGCCGACGGCAGCCTGTGCTGGCGCAGCTACCAGCAGGCCAGCAGCACCGAGGAGGAGTGCCACGACGGCAGAGGTGAGAACGCGGAGGCGGTGAGGCCCAAAGCGTAGCGAACGGGTGGGTCGGGTCATGGCGTGGTTCCCCTAACGAGCGACGGAGCGAAGCCGACTCAGCAACCCGTGAGGGCACACGGAGGAGGCTCCAAGATAACTCAGGCAGGGTTCATTATGCATGATTTATCTTCCATCGCGAACGCGACGGTGACGAACGTTGAGGGATGGCCAAGCGCGTCCCACCCCCGGAGTGGGCACCCTATGTACGCGAGCTCGGTCAGGAGCTACACAGACGCCGCATCGCAGCGGGGTTGAGCCAAGAGCAACTGGCCGCAGCCGCTGGCATCACCCGTGTCACGTACGGGCAGCTGGAGAAGGGGCTGTCCAAGGCGGATGCCATCGCCAACCCATCGCTTGCCACACTGGTCGCGCTCAGCAACGTCCTTCACGTCGATGTGACGGAGTTGATACCGAAGGGTGCGCCGGATATTTCAGCGTGGCGATGAACTATCAAAACCGGCCGCCTGGCGAATTCTCTTTACAAAATCACCGTGCTTAATGTGATAGATTGCCTCAATTAGCGGCCACGGCGTGAGAAGAAAGTAAACTCCATTTTTCGACAGGCGTCGCCGAGCCAAGCTAGTACGTAGAGCAATTCGCTCGGCACGGGCCGATGGCCGCGTCAAAGCCGACCAAAGCGCACGGGGCAATTCCCAATCGGCATCTAGAGAACCCTCGTATCCCGCGAAACCGAAGAAGCTAAGCAGCCACTCGCGATATTTCGGCAGGCCAGATGCGAGATCAAATAGCATGGCCTCATATGAACTCACGGCCATCGTGTCATAGCCGCAGTAGTACATCACGGCTTGCAGGTTGGGAAGCTCAGTCTCCGCGGCGCTTAGACCTCGCACACCAAACTTGGCGACGCGGATGAGTTCCGTCTGTAAGCCATAAAAGTCGAAATGCGTTGCGATCCCGCGATCTGCGTAATGACCCGGCCTTGGTTCAACTTGCGACCCGTAGTGTCGCCGGTTCCAGTCGATCGCCCCCGAAGGAAGAGCAGATCCTATGTCGATCAGCCAGCGATAATAGTTCCTGACAATCTCAGCATCCTGCCAACCACTTGTGATCTGTTCAAAATGTGTTGACTGCGGTAGGTTGCTCCTAACGCGCTCTTTGGAATTTTCGTGCTTCCGCGGATCAAGAACTAGGCGACCCAAGAAGACCGCTTGAGCGAGCGAAGTGGCGCTCGGCAGGCTGTTGCGCTCATCACGAAACCGCTCCTCCAGTTCCGTTTGGATCGCCTCTAGTAGTGGCAACGGGCCGTATCCAGAATTCCAACCGTCCACCTTCTCGAACTTCTCCATAAGAAGTCGTAGTGTCGCACTCTGATAAAGAACGTATACCCAAACTGGGCCCTTACGAGCTTCGCGCAATATGAAAAGTTCTTCGTCGCGTGGTAGGCGATCGGCCCAAAAATCAGCTTTGCGAAAATTCTCCCTGTCTGGCAGTGATTGCCAGCGCCGATAGGTATACCCATTCGGTGCGAGTAGCTTCGGCAGCGCCATCGGATCCTGACCGTAGTCACTCGCGAGGTGAGGCCTCAAGGTGACTGTTGCCGAGCCGGCCTCTGTCGATGGCGAGGCCTTCCCGGCATCCCGACTGGCCAGTCGTTCTGCGGCCTGCTGCATCTGCTGGCGGGCTTGACGTATGAGCGCCTTCCGATTCGGACTGCCGACCACCTGCTTGATCGCCTGCAACAGAGCATAGGCAATCTGCGGCTCTCGCTCGCTAATGTTCCTTCGCGTCTGAGCGTAGCCTCCGGCGATCATGGCCATACGGTGGCGCAATGAGTTGGAAGTTAGTGGCTCAAGATTCTTGATCCCTTTGTCGCCCTCCTGCAACCCTTTCTTGCTCCGGCCGAGCTCCTCAATGATCTCATTTTCGTCGTCCGGATACGCACCAAGCGCCAGAAGATGCTTTGCAGCCCGCAGCGGCCACCGCGGAACCTCGTTGCCGTACTGATCTTTCTCGTACTCTGCGGTTGGAGGGAGTGTTGCCGCAGCAAAAATGGCGGCAGCCAGATCATGGTCGCTCACCTTCGAGTCGAAATTCTTTAGTAGGTACTTGTAGAGCGCGTCGTATTCCCGCAACGACCACTGGCCCACACTGGAGACGTGGAGAAAACTCGTCAGGTCGCGAACGACGACTTGCGTATCAATTGGTATTGACATTTCTTCCAATTAGTCCATAATAGCGAGTTGCGGTGGCCGCCGTATTTGTTGAGGAGGCTACCATGTGGCAAACCAACGGATTCTCGCAAGACGATGTGGTCGGCGCCTTCCTGGATTTCCTGGAATCGCCGATATACAAGACGTGGGCGAAAGCCCAGGACGAAGAGGAGAAGAACAGCATCACGCTGGCCGACGCGATCCAAGGCTGGCTCGAGGAAGGCGACGGCATCAAGCTCTTCAGTACCTATACCTCGTTTCTGCTCGGCGTGATCTCGATCATCGACGAGTGGACCATCCACGGCGACTGCAAGACGCTTGTTGACAGCTACGTCGACCCGGTCAACAAGAGGAGTGTCCAACTCTTCCAGTCGATCGAAACCGTTGAGGTGGGCGACAGCAGCTTCTACAGCGGGTTCCGGTTCATCGGCCGGACGACGTTCCATCCGATCATGCAACAGAACTACTTCGAGATGCTGCGTGCTCGCGCAACGTCTCGAACCACCTAACCATCCATCGCGGCCACAGCAGGGCCCCCGTCACCGGGGGCCTTTTCACGTCCCCGCGTAAGAAATTCGTGTCCCAGGCTCCCAGGCGTCCCAGACCGGAATCTGGCGGCCTGGGACGGCTCACCGTTGACCCATGAGCGAGACCCGAACCCCTTCGCCCACGATCCACTGGATCGTCCGCAGCGCCGCTACTGGTGCTGTCGTCACCGTGCTTGCCCCGTCAGGGCAAGCTGCCCTCGTTAAGGCTGCTCGCCGTCTCGATGACGGCGACACGTCTCTGGAGGTAGCGGCCTCGTGAGCAACGAGGAGGAACGCCAAGCCGTCATTGCCATCCTTCGCAAGTACGGCGTTCCAGAGGAGGTGATTGAAGACTATTTGGGCCCCTATCCCCACTAACCCGAGAGACCGGCCTCGACACAAGTTGAGGCCGGTCTCTCTCCTTGAAAGGAGTATCCGCATGACAGAAATTCGCCCCCTGGTTGGAAGCCAGGTGGTCAGTCTCAACCAGCCCGTGAGTCGGGGCCTGGCCCGCCGTGCTCAACGGGAACTTGAAGGCATCGCGGTTCGTGCCGTCATTGCCGCCGCAACCGAAGACGCAAACGCGTTCGTCACCTCTGTGGCGCTGACGCGGGCGGCGAGCCTATCGATGGAGGCACAGGGCCACATCGAGAGGGCACCCCTGGGAACCCGTGCCTATGTCGAGCTGCTCGAAGGCTACGTCGCGGGCGCAAAGAACCGACTCTCCCGAGGGATCTGATCATGGTGATGCTGCCGGAGATCCTGTTCGCTGCTGCCGTCATCGTGGTGGCTTGGGGGCTCCTCATCGGCGGTGTCGTGGTGTCGTCGTGGCTCGATACTCGGCTCCGTGCCCGTCACGCCCGCCTGCAAGCGGAGTTGATCAGTTGCCCTTCGTGCCCGCGTCGAGGAGCTCGTCGACGACCTGAACGCCGCAGCCGACGACGCGAGTAGGGAAATGGCGCGTCTCGCCCGGAAGTATCGGAAGGAATAAGAACCGTGATCGACAACTCGCCAGGGCCAGCCAAGCGCCTGTTCTTCCTGGCCCTGGCGGTGTTGTTCGCCGCGTGGGTGCTCTACGTGGTGGTGAGCCTGCTAAGCGCCATCTGGTGGCAGCTTCTCGTCATCGCGGCGGTCATATGTGCCGTCATCGTTGTCATTTTCACACTACGTAATCGGTGGCGCTAAAACGCTGCTGCACATCGGAACGCTGACCGTCCGATCGCTCGGCCGAAATTTGCATGACTTTGCAAGAGTTTATTTCTATTTCATTTTTCTTGTGCATAGTCGTCCGTGCATCACGTTCGCGCCCGTCGAACCTGAACCCGCAGAAGATGTCTTGCGAGGCCACTAGAGCCAAGCGAGCACAGTGGCCGGTTCGGTTCCAGGCTCATCAGCCACCTGGCAAGTTCAGGCGGTATTTGCTGTGCCTGCGCTACAGGAGACGACCGTGACAAGCGAAAACCTAACCAAGAAGAGGAGGGAAATGGAAGAGAAGAAGAATCAGGTTCGGGTCATCGCGGCAGTGGAACAAAAGGCCAGCGACGAGATGGCTCTACGCAAGGTAGCCCGAGCCGTCATCTCCATCGCCGCGCGCCAGATTGAGCGTGAGGCAGAGGAGCAGCCAACAGGCGAGGAAGGGGATGCCTCATGAGTCGCCGTGCTCCGTTCCTCTGGCGAGAGGTCATTGTCCAGCGACCCCTGACCGAGACGGACGCCACTACCCGTATCCGGCGGCTGGCCGACGATCCGTCTCATCCCCGGGTAGCGCTGGAACTCCGCTCAGAAGGCGGCAACGTTCGCATGCTCCTTGGTGCCGATGCTGACCGGCTGCCTCACATCATGGCCTCGCTCGACGCCATCGCCGGGGAGACAGCAACACGGGCCGAAGTCCAGGTTGCCCGCTCGCTCCAGGTAGCACCGAGTAGACGAGCCTTCGCCCCCGATGATCTGGCCGTATCCGTGCCGGAGATCTATCGAGCGATCAGTCGAACCGTGGCCGGCGAAGTGCTCGTTCTGCAACTGGTGCTTGGCCCTCGGATTCGTTCGCGAACCGTCAGCAGTCAGACGGGGGAGCTGGCCGTCGCCTCGTCGTTCTTCGGGAAGAGGCAACCGCCAGAGCGTCTTGTGAACGAGCAAGTACGGCAGAAGCACCACGAACCCGGCTTCGCGGCCACCGTTCGTATTGGGGTAGCCGCTGAGGATCGGAACCGACAACGGAGCCTTCTGCTTGGTCTGCACCAGGCGCTTCGCCGGATGGAAGCTCCCGGTGTCCATCTCTCACTGCGATCAACATCGGCAACGGCTCTGAACGAAGCCCTATCCCCGTGGGGATGGCCGCTTCATCTGTCGGTACGGGAGGCGGCCGCACTGAGCGGCCTCCCAACCGGCGAGGAGCTTGCCGGATTGCTGCCACTGCATCCGAAGCTGCTTCGACCCCTGGGCGGTGCTCCAGACGCCTCCAGGCATGTTGTGGTGGCAGAAGCGATCGCTCCGGGGTTCAGCCAACCGTTGACGTTGAGCGAAGAGGCCATCCTCAAAGGCGTACACCTGCTCGGGCCCATCGGAAGTGGCAAATCTGATGCTGCCGCTCAGTTGGTCGTCCAGTGGATCAATCAGGGCAATGCCGCGATCATCGTGGAGCCCAAACGCGATCTCAGCGACGCGGTGGCCACGAGAGTCGATGAGCAGTACCGCGACCGGATTGCCTACCTCGACTTGTTCTCCGAGGAAGGCATCATTGGCTTCAATCCCTTGCGGCTAAACGGGCAACCGCCGGAACTGGTAGTCGACAGCCTTGTCCACATTTTCGCCACGGTGCTGTCTGATGTCATCGGCGTCACGACCCGTGACCTGCTAAACGCAGCACTCCTGTCACTGGTGCAGTATCCAGGTGCCACCCTCCTGATGTTGCCGCTTCTACTGGCCGATTCGAAGTTCCGCCACAAGGTCGTGGCGAACGTCGCAGGCGACATCTTCTTGCAGCACTACTGGGCAGAGTTTGAAGGGAAGTCAGAATCGGCCCGGGCGAATCTGGTCGCCCCAGTGTTGACCCGCCTGCGAGCGATCTTGCTCCGCGAATCGTTCAGACGTTGCCTCGGTCAAGCCGAGCCAGCCTTTGATATCGCCTCCGTGTTCGGTCCCGAGAAGCGAATCCTGATCGTGCCGCTCCCGGAAGCACAGCTCGGTAAAGCCGGGGTGGCACTGCTCGGCTCGCTGGTACTCCATGAGGTGTTCGCCGCCGTCCGGAGCCGAGCCGTTGTTGAACCATCGAAGCGCCACCCGGTCATGGTGGTGGTCGATGAGTGGCACCGCTTTGTTCGTGGCAACGAAGAGTTCGCCGAGGCGTTGACGCTGTTTCGCGGCTATGGAGCCGGATTCGTGCTCTGCAATCAGGTCTTGGGCCAGCTCTCCAAGGAACTGCGCGACGTGGTAACCGGCACGATTCGTAGCCACGTCTATTTTCAACTGGGCTACGACGATGCCGCGCTCATCGCTCGGCACTCGGCAGACCTTGAAGCCATCGACCTGATGAGCCTCGGGAAGTTCCACATCTATGCGGCGCTGTACGGACACGGCAAAACGCAGCCGTTCGTTTCAGGCAGGACCATCCAGCTTCCGCCGCCCCCGAGTGAGCCGGCCATCGTGCGCGAACAGAGCAGCCGACGCTACGGCACGCCGACAGAGGTCATAGAGGCCGAGCTTCGCCGTCTCTATGGCGACGAGCAGGCCAGGGGCGACGAACAGCAACCACCACCAGAGATTGGACGCCGCTATCGAACCGACAACGTAAAAGGAGACCCGCAGCCATGAAGAAGCCAGCAGCAGCGAATGAAGTTCGAGGCGTGTCCGATCGCTCAGCCGATCGCTCGCTCCACAACACCCCCATCCCCACCTCAACCAGCAGCCTCTCGGCTGATCAAGGGATCGACAGTCACGCCGTTGGCGTGACGGCAGCCGCCAGCCGACGGGTCGGCAAGCTCGAACTCGACGTTATTCGAATGAGCCTCAACCACCGGGATCGCCAGATCATCGGCAGCTTGCACCAACACCGGTTCCTGACCACAACGGCCATCGAACAGTGGCATTTCGCCGATCATGCTTCGCCCCTGACGGCGGCGCGAACCTCCAGGCGGGTACTGGCAAGGCTCCGAGAGCTTGGCGTTGTCACCACCCTGGAGAGGGACAAAGGTGGCAATCGTGGCGGCTCAGCTCAGCACGTATGGCACCTGACGGTTGTCGGCTCGCGGTTGGTGCCTGGCAAGCAGGGCAAGAGAGTACGCGAGCCGTCAACGGCCTTCTTGAGGCACGAGATGGGCGTTGCTCAGGTACATCTGGACCTCATCAGCGCGGAACGCGATGCCAAGCTCCGACTGATCGACTTCACGGCAGAGCCTGCCTGCTGGCGAACCTTTCCAGGTGCCAGTGGGCAGGTCGTCACCTTGAAGCCAGACTTCTTCGCCAGCTTCGCCGCCCATGAGGAGTACGAATCAATCGTCTTCGGCGAGTACGACAACGGTACGGAATCGCTCAGGACGATTCAGAAGAAGGCGTTGGTATACGAGAACTATTGGCGCACCGGCCTCGAGGTGCGACGTTCGGGAACCTTTCCAAAGGTCTGGTGGATCGCACCCAATAGAACACGGCTGGACCGTATTCTCCAGGAGCTTGGCCGTACCGCCGCGATCACGATGGCACTTCATGCTTTCGCGACTCCCACGACGGTGGTTGAGCTGATGCTCCAACAGGAGGAGCCTGCATGAGTAATGCGCCATTCTCCAAGCTCTTCGTCGGTGATGCTGGGTTCTGCCTCCGGCAGTTTCCGGATCATTCGGTTGACATGGTGCTCACCAGCCCGCCGTACGCCAACGGTCTCCGCAACTACGGCGTCAAGGGGCAGCTCGGGCAGGAAGCCAGCGTTGGCGAGTGGGTGGATAACGTCGTCACAGCGCTTGAACCACTCCAACGCGTCCTGACCGAACAGGGCACCCTCTGGCTCAATGTCGATGACAGCTACTCCCGTACCCCCGGCCAAGGTGCTCCTCGAAAGGGACTCCTACTTGGTCCTGAGCGACTGGCGATTGCCCTCAGTGAGCACGGCTGGATCGTGCGCAACAAGCTGGTCTGGAAAAAATCGAACGGGCTGCCCACGGCGGTGACGGATCGACTGCGCCACCAATGGGAAGCCGTCTATGTACTGGCTCGTTCACCTCGCTACTTCTTTGACCTCGATGCGGTGCGAGTACCCCACGAGAGCCGACCGCCGAAGCGCAAGGACACCCACGCACCCCGAAATCGCCCGGATGCTTGGCAGGGCAGATACGGCGACCGCGGCGACGGACTCAAGCGAAACCGAGCGCTCGGCAAGGTTGGCCATGACCTGGGGAAGAACCCCGGCGATGTGTGGACGATCCCCGTCAGCAACGGACACGGCGGCCATCACGCCACCTTCCCGCTAGGGCTGGCTGAGCGAAGTATCCAGGCCGGTTGCCCCGAGTTGGTGTGCCTGAGCTGCCAGACGCCCTGGAGACGGAAGGTAGTACATCGGCTTGGCACGGTGGCTGTTCGGAGCGGACTCGGACAGATGTGCCACTGCGACGACACTGCCACGCGACCGGGGATCGTGCTCGATCCGTTCATGGGTTCGGGAACCACCGCAGTTGCGGCCGAAAAGCTCGGCAGAGATTGGCGGGGCATTGAACTCAACCCTCACTTTGCTCGAATGGCCGAGTATCGCATCATTGCGGCGCGAAATGGTGAGGGATAAGCCTGCTAGCGACAAAGTTGGTATTGCAAGGATCACATGTCCGTGGTCCACTGAACAGCAGCCTATGAAAGGAGGTGAGAATGAACAAGGAATGGTCGCCTGAAGAGGAGGTGCGGAGCGCGAGTCGATCCGCTATGGTCACGGAGCAAAAATCAGCGAAACCAACGCGAAAGAGACGACAGGTGATCCGAGACAGAGTAGACGCTCCAGCACGACTTGATCCGGTTTCGCAAGGGATCGTCAACGATCAGATCGCGCTTAACCCTCGCACCAAGCCGCGTAGAGAAACATACGACGGCGCTCACACCGATCTGGTGGAGCGGCTCAAGCGAGGAGAAAACCCGTCCGATGAACCGATGCTGACGCCATATCGCCAAAGCGCCCTAACTAGGAGGAAGCGCGGTGTCATATATTGCCGGGTCAGTACCGAAGAGCAAGCGCGCATCGGTGGGGGTGAGGAAGGCTACTCGATTCCGTTTCAGAAGGAATCGTGCGAACGGTACGCCGCTGAACGTGACATCGAGATCGTCGGCATCTACGTCGACCCAGGCAAGTCCGGCACAACGATCCAGCGTAAAGAATTCCTACACATGTTTGCCGAGTTGGAAGAGCTTCAAGTTGACTACATTATCCAGCACAAGCTCGACCGCCTGAGCCGTTCGCCAAAAGTGGACTACTACGTTGACGAGGAACGAGAGAAAACAAAGACCGCGCTGGTGTCGGTGACGGAATACATCGACGAGACGCCGCAAGGGTTGCTGAACCTTCAATTCATGCGCGGTGTCGCCGCCTACTATTCCAACAACCTTGGAAATGAGGTGAAGAAGGGGATCTCGATCAAGCTGCGCGAAGGTGGAACTCCAGGGCAGCCTCCCCTTGGCTACATCAACAGGCAACGCAAAGAAGGGCGGGCGGACATTCGATGGATTGAGCTTGATCCCGTTCGGGCACCTCATGTCCGATGGGCGTTTGAGCAGTACGCTACGGGCGATTGGAGCATCAAGACGCTCACTGATGCACTGGAAGCCCGTGGACTGAAGAACCGGGCACGAGGGAAGCAACCGAGCCGAGCAATCGGCACCTCCCAGCTATACCGCCTGTTGTCACACCCCCACTACGTCGGCATCGTCGTGTACGGCGGCGGCTACTACCAGGGGTCGCACCCCGCGTTGGTGTCGAGAGAACTTTGGCTCCGCGTACAAGACGTCCTCAAGGCCCACAACTATGCCGGCGAGAAGGATGCGAAGCACCCGCACTACCTCAAGGGCACCATCTACTGCGGGGAGTGCGGCAACCGTCTCATCTACAGCCAGCATGTCAATCGGCACGGAAAGCTCTATAAGTACTTTCGTTGTCTCGGGCGGCTCGCCAAGGTAGCGGCATGTACACGCCCCTATGTGCGGCTCGAAGCTGTTGAACGAGGCGTAGAGAACTTCTACCAAGGGCTTCACTTCTCTGACGAGCAGATTGCGACCATTCGGCTGGTCGTGAAGTCAGAGGTTGCCCACAGCCAAGCGGACGCGGAGTTCACCCTCGAGGATGCGCGCCGACGAGTACGTGTCGTCAAGAACGAGCAAGCTTCCCTCATGAAAGCCCACTACGCGGGGGCGGTGCCCGTTGCCGTCCTTAAGTCGGAGATGGAACGGACGACGAAGGAGCTTGAGGCCGCGGAGAAGCAGATGGCGACCGCTGCCCGAACCCTCCAAGAGACGGATGAGCAGCTGGAACGTGCCCTGAACGTCGCTCGCCTCTGCCGCGAATCGTATGCCGGTGCCACCCCCTCCGAACGGCGTCTACTGAACCAGGGCCTCTTCGAGAAGCTCTTCATCGCGGAGGATGGCTCGGTCGAGGAAGCCGAAATCCAGAGCCTGTTCGCGAGCATTTTGGCGCGCGACGAGACTGTGACGACGGAGGTACGGGAGATGGCAGTGGTGCCGGTTCCCGAGCAAACCGGAGAGACTGTGTCCCCGGCGGGCCCGGATGGGAGGCTGGTGCCCGTTGGAGAGTGGGGAACACGCCCGGAACGCCGCTGGTGCCCGTCAGCGGTACTGCTGAGCATCAAGGCGCCCAGCGCGTCGAAGCAAACAGAAACCCCGCGAAAGCTCTCGTTTTCGCGGGGTCAGAACAAAACACCAATGGCGGAGACGGAGGGATTTGAACCCTCGGTCCCCATAAGGGGACTCCACCTTAGCAGGGTGGTGCACTAGGCCTGACTATGCGACGTCTCCTCGTATCCGGGCGCTCGGCGCCGGACACGCTCGTCCATGATAGCCGCTCGGAACTAGCGACTGTTGCCGTTCGAGCAGGTCTGCTGCGCAGCCGTCGAACCAGAGATGGACGAGGGCAGGACCGCCGCCGACTGGGTCGGCGCCGGGGTGGCGGAGCCGTCCGGCGCGGGGGTGGCGCTGTCGGCCGGGGTGGGCGCGTCGGTGGGCGTCACCTCGACCACGCCGCCGTTCATCGCGGCGTTGCCCGTGATCTGCAGGGGCTGGTTCGCGGCCAGCGCCGCCAGCAGCGTCGCCGCGGCATCCTTGTTCGGTGCGACCTTGTTCGGGTTGGGCGCGTACTCCGTCGTCGGGTACTGGATGAACGCGATGTCGCTGAACGGGACGCTCTTCACCGCGAGCGCGATCTGCACGAGCGTCAGCGGGTTCGTGAGGCTCTGGCTCGGCGTGATGTTGTCCACCGCGGTCGTCGCGAGCTTGAAGAGCGTCGTGGGGTTGGACAGGACGTCCTCGCTGACGAGCTTCCGCGCGAGCCGCGACATGTACTGCTGCTGGTTCGAGATGCGCGCCAGGTCGCTGCCGTCACCGACGCCGTGGCGGGTGCGCAGGAACTCCAGCGCCTCGATCCCCTGCAACGTGTGCATCCCGGGCCCGAGATCGAGGCCCGTGTTCGTCGGGTCGTAGATCCGGTTCGCGACGCAGACGTCGACGCCGCCGATCGCGTTCGTGATCTGCATCACGCCGCCCCACGTGATCTTCGCCGCGTAGGGGATGTTGAGGCCGGTCAGCTGCGAGATCGTCTTCACGACGCAGTTCAGGCCGCCGTCGTCGTACGACACGTTGAGCGGCTGCAGGCTCATCGCGGACGCCGTCGAGCCGTCGTCGCGCGTGCAGGCCGGGATCGGTACCATCATGTCGCGCGGGAACGAGATGACCGTCACGCGCCGCGGGCTGTCCGAGATGTGGACGAGCATGTTGACGTCGTTGTTGACGGTGTCGGCATCGGGGCCGTCGCAGCGACCCGGGAAATACTGTTTGTAGGCGGGTTCGCACTCGTCCGTGCCAGTGATGAAGAGGTTGACGCCCCCCTCGATCTGCCCGATGTCGGGAGGCACCTGGTCCTGCCCCTCGAGCGCGACCGCCTTGTCCACCACGGTCTGTGCGAGGCTCCACGCCGTGAACCCGACGACGCCGATCGTCGCGACCAGCACGACTGCGAGGCCGACGCCGATCAGCTTGAAGACCTGCGCCACGGGCCGCGGCGACGTGAGCCGCCCGTGCCGCGCAACCGTGCCGCGTCGCCGGGAAGGCTTGCTCGTCTGACTCAATGGGGTCCTCTCGGGCTTCGAGCGGCCGATATCCGCCCGGGCCTCACCATCTTGCGGAGGGTGTGGGATTCGAACCCACGGGACATCGCTGCCCACTGGTTTTCAAGACCAGCTCCATCGGCCGCTCGGACAACCCTCCCGGTGGATGACGCACGCCATCCGCCGAACCGGCGTCGAGTCTAGCCGACAGGCCCACGCGCAATTCTTCCGACCGATGCTGTGCGGGTGCTGAGCGCCGCGCCGAACCGATTCCGAGGCTGATCAGGCCCCGCGCTCCCGGTCGAGGGCGCGGAGGACGGCGGCGACGCCGCCTTCCTCCACCGTCAACGTGACCTCGTCAGCGGCGTCGTGGACCTCGCGAGGGCCCTGGGCCATGGCGATCGCGCGCCCGCCGTGGCGGCGCGCCCACGCGAACATGCCCAGGTCGTTGCGGCCGTCGCCCATCACGAGCACGCGGGCGGGATCGATGCCGAGCCACTCCCGCACGAGCTCCAGAGCGCTGCCCTTGTCGACGCCCTGCGGCGCGATGTCGAGCCACGCGGTCCAGCCGACCGCGTACGAGACCTGGTTCAGGCCGATCCGCCCCACGAGGTCGAGGAAGTCGTACTCGCTGCGCTCCGGCGCGACCACCACGACGCGCGAGACCGGCTGATGCGCGAGCTCGTCGAACTCGACCCGCGCCGCGAGGTGCAGGTTCCAGTCGTCGAGATAGTCGGTGTACAGGCGCCGGCCGTCCGGCAGCTCCACGAGGAAGCGGGCATCGGGGAGGTGCCCGCGCAGCAGCTCCAGCACCTCGCTCGCGTCGAACGTCTCGGTGTGGAAGCGCTCGTAGTGCGTCGGATCCATGTCGTCGCGCCGCATGACGACGGCACCGTTCGAGCACACCGCGTACTCCGGCGCGATGTCGAGCACGCGCATGACCCCGACCGTCGCCTCCCAGCTGCGGCCGGTCGCGAGCATGATCTCGTGCCCTGCGCGCTGCGCCTCCGCGACCGCCTCGACGATGCCCGGACTCAGCGACTCGTCCTCGAGCAGGACCGTGCCGTCGACGTCGAGCACGATCAGGAGCCGGTTCTCGGGATGCCGGTGCGCGACGTCCTCATGCGCCAGCTCCTCGACGATCTCCACGGCCCCGGCGGGCGGCACGACCTCCACGCCGCCGGTCGCGGGAAGCCCCGCCTCGTCGATCACGCCACCGGCTCCAGCACCTCGAGGCCGCCGAGGTACGGGCGCAGCACCTCGGGCACTGCGACCGAGCCGTCGGCGCGCTGGTGCGTCTCGAGGATCGCGACGATCCACCGCGTCGTCGCCAGCGTGCCGTTCAGTGTCGCGACGACCTGGGTGCCCTTCGCGCCCTCGGGACGGTGGCGGATGTCGAGCCGGCGCGCCTGGAACGTCGTGCAGTTGCTCGTGCTCGTGAGCTCGCGGTACGCGTCCTGCGTCGGCACCCACGCCTCGACGTCGTACTTGCGCGCGGCGCTCGAGCCCAGGTCGCCGGCCGCGACGTCGATGACGCGGTAGGCGAGACCGAGGTCCTGCAGCATCCGCTCCTGCATCTCCACGAGGCGTACGTGCTCCGCCTCGGCGTCCTCGGGGGTGGTGTAGACGAACATCTCGAGCTTGTTGAACTGGTGCACGCGGATGATGCCGCGCGTGTCCTTGCCGTACGACCCGGCCTCGCGGCGGTAGCAGGTCGACCAGCCGGCGTACCGCTTCGGCCCGCCCCCGAGGTCGAGGATCTCGCCCATGTGATAGCCCGCGAGCGGCACCTCGCTCGTGCCGACGAGGTAGAGGTCGTCCTCGTCGAGCTTGTACACCTCGGCGGAGTGCTGCCCGAGGAAGCCCGTCCCCTGCATGACCTCCGGGCGCACGAGCGTCGGCGGGATCATCGGGATGAAGCCGGCGTCGAGCGCCCGCTGCAGACCGAGGCTCATGAGCGCGTACTCGAGGCGCGCCCCGGGGCCGGTGAGGAAGTAGAAACGGCTCCCCGAGACCTTGGTTCCGCGCTCCATGTCGATCGCACCCAGGAGCTCGCCGAGCTCGAGGTGGTCGCGCGGCGCGAAGTCGAACGTGGGCGGCTCGCCGTGGGTGCGGAGCGTGACGAAGTCGTGCTCGCCGCCCGCCGGGACGCCGTCGAGCACGATGTTCTCGATCACCGCGAGCGCCGCGGTCGCGGCATCCTCCGCGACCGTGGCCGCGTGCTGCGCGGCCTTGACCCGCTCGGCGAGGTCCTTCGCCTGCGCGACGAGCGCGGCCTTCTCGTCCTTCGGCGCCTGCGCCACGCGCTTGCCGAACGCGTTCTGCTCCGCGCGGAGCTCCTCGAAACGCGTGATCGCCGTACGCCGCACGCGGTCCGCGGCGAGGGCCTCGTCGACCGCCTCCGGGGACTCTCCGCGCGAGAGCTGAGAGCGCTTGACGAGCTCGGGGGCGTCGCGCAGCAGTACCGGATCGATCACCCTCCGAGTCTAGCCAGGCACGGGGTGCGGGCTCCGGCCGTGGCCGCCGCGCGACCGCCGGGGGCGGGCCGGGACGCGGGAACTAGGGTGGACCCATGTCGGACGCCGCATCCACCCGCGCGCAGTCCGCGGACGCGCGGCGAGCGGCCCTCGTCTACAACCCGATCAAGGTGGATCGCCGGCGCCTCCGCGCGCAGGTGACGCACTTCGCGAAGCTCGCCGGATGGCGGCATCCGCTGTTCTTCGAGACGACCCCCGACGACCTCGGCGACGGCGCGACGGCACGGGCGCTCGAGGCAGGTGTCGACGCGATGCTCGTCGCCGGCGGCGACGGCACTGTCCGCGCCGTCGCGCACGCGCTCGCGGGTCGCGGCGTGCCGCTGTCGATCGTGCCGAGCGGCACCGGGAACCTCCTCGCCCGCAACCTCTTCCTGCCGCTCGACGACCCCGAGAAGATGATCCGCGCGACGTTCGAGGGGGAGCTGCGGACGATCGACGTGGGCCTCGCCCGGATCGTCCGCGCGGACGGCTCCACCACGGAGCAGGGCTTCGTCGTGATGGCCGGCATGGGCCTCGACGCGGCGATGATCGCGAACACCCGCCCCGAGCTGAAGAAGGCCGTCGGCTGGGTGGCCTACGTCGACGGCGCGGCCCGCTCGCTCGCCGGTGCGAAGCCGTTCCGCCTGGTGTACCAGATCGACGACCACCGCCTGCACACCTCCAAGGTGCACAGCATGCTGGTGGCGAACTGCGGCGCGCTGCCGGCGGGGATCGCGCTGATCCCGGATGCCTCCGTGACGGACGGCATCCTCGACGTCGCCGTCATCCAGCCGACCGGATGGTTCGGATGGATCGGCGTGTGGCGCAAGGTCTGGTGGGACAACAGCGTGCTTCGCCGCTTCCGCGCGGGGCGCCGGGTCCTCGAGCGCCGGGGCCGGGACACCTCCGTGCACTTCCGGCGCGGTCACCGGGTCGAGATCGCGACCTCCCCCGCCCAGCCGGTCGAGCTCGACGGCGACGAGTTCGGCGAAGCGGTCGAGATGACCTCCCGTGTCCAGGCGGGCGCGCTCCAGGTCTTCGTGCCCGCCGGGCACCGGACCCTCCCCTGAGCGCGCGCCCGAGGGTCAGCCGACGGACTCGATGATGCTGCGGGCGATCGTCGTGGCCGGGTCCTTGCCGTCGCCGGTCGGGGCCAGGTTGGCCCACACGACGAGGGTGACGCCCGTCTTCGGGTTGCTCGCGACGAACGAGTTGTAGCCGGGCAGCTCGCCGGTGTGGCCGTAGTAGCCGCCGAAGTTCGCCAGGGCGAGTCCGTAGGTCGCCGCGTTCGACGGGGCGGTCGGCGAGACCTTCTGGAACTGCGTCCGCTGGGCCTGGTACGCAGGGTCGAGCAGCGTGCCGTTCGCGAGCGCCTTCGCCCAGATCGCGAGGTCGTGCGCCGTGGAGATGCCCGCGCCGGCGGCGTACGCCCACGACGGGTTGTCGAACGTGTGATCGTCGGGCGCGAGCAGGCCGGCGTAGAAGTCCTGCAGCTGCGAGGCATCCAGGGCCGGCGCGTTCAGCGTGCCGACGTTCGTGCCGAACGAGTAGCCGTGCGACAGGGGGCGCGGGAGGTCGGCGTCCGTCGCGACCGGGAAGAGCGTGTCGCTCATCCCGAGCGGGTTGAACAGGCGCTCCTGGAACACGTCGTGGAGAGACTTGTTCTCCAGCTGCTCGATGATCGTGCCGAGGATCGCGGTGTTCGTGTTGGAGTAGTGGTACCCCTGGTCCGGCGCGAAGTACGGCGGCTGCGACAGCCCGACCTTGATGAGCTCCGCGGGGGCCCACACGCGCTGCGGGTTGGCGTCCATCGCCGCCGCGAGACCCGGGTCCTCCGTGTAGTTGTAAAGCCCGCTGCGCATGTCCAGCAGCATCCGGATCGTGATGTTCTCACCGTTCGGGACGTCGGAGCGGAAGCGCGACACCGGGTCGTCGAGCTTCAGCTTCCCCTCCTCGGCGAGCTGAAGGATGACCGTTCCGGTCCACGTCTTCGTGTTGGAGCCGACGCGGATGTGCGTGCCCGCAGCCGGCGGCGTCTCGCCGCCGATCTGGGTCGCGCCGTAGCTCGAGCTGAACTCGCCGTCGGGCGTCTCCAGGAGCAGGAACGCGCCGGGCATGTGCAGATCGGCCGCACCCTGCTGGAAGAGCGCCTCGACCTTCGCGGTCGAGATGCCGGACAGCTCGGTCGGGCTGGGCGCCGGGGCGGCCGCGGCGGAACATCCCGCCGCCACGAGGGCGACGACCGACGCGAGCACGGTCGCGGATGCGAGACGGATGCCGCGGCGGTGCGCGGAGCGGATACGGGTCATCGGGGTCCTCTCCTCATCCGGACGCGCGCAGAGCACCGCTTCCCGGGAACCCTCCGACTCTATCGGCCACCGCGGAATAGCCGCACCGCTCCCGCGGGTTGAACGTCTGCGTGACCGCTTCGCCTCTCGCCCTGTCCGTCCTCGACCTCGTCCCGGTCCGCGCGCGCCAGACGAGCGCGCAGGCCATCGCGGCATCCCTCGACCTCGTGCGCCACGCCGAGCGGCTCGGCATCCACCGCTACTGGTACGCGGAGCACCACAACATGCCCGCCGTCGCCTCGACCGCCCCGCCCGTGCTCATCGCGGCGGCGGCCAGCGTGACCCGCATGATGCGCGTCGGCTCCGGCGGCGTCATGCTTCCGAACCACTCGCCGCTCATCGTGGCCGAGCAGTTCGCGGCGCTGGAGGCGCTCGCACCCGGACGGATCGACCTCGGCATCGGCCGCGCCCCGGGCAGCGACCCGGTCATCTCGCAGCTGCTGCGGCAGTCGGGCACCACGAGCGAGGTGGACCGGTTCCCCGATAACGTGCGCGACATCATCGCGCTCACGAGCCCCGAGGGCGCCTCGGTGCGCGTCCGCTCGCTCGACCCCGAGGGCAGCGTGTACGAGATCCACGCGACGCCGGCCTCGGACGCGTCGCCCGACGTGTGGCTCCTCGGGTCGAGCGACTACTCCGCCCAGCTCGCCGCCACGCTCGGCCTGCCCTACGTGTTCGCGAACCACTTCGCCGGAAGGGGCCTCGGGCGCGCGCTCGACCTCTACCGCGAGCAGTACCGGCCGAGCGCGGCGCATCCCCAGCCGCGCACGTTCCTGACCGCGAACGCCCTCGCGGCGCCGACGGCCGAGGAAGCGGAGGAGCGCGCCCTGCCGCAGCTGCGCGCGATGGTGCGGCTGCGCACGAATCAGCCGCTGCGGCCGCAGGAGACCGTCGAGGACGCCGTCGCCGCGGAGCGCGGCGCGCAGCCGCTCGCCGGGGCGCTCATGGACGAGATGCGCGCGCGCTGGTTCGTCGGCACGGGTGCGGACGTCGCGGCCGGGCTGCGCGAGCTCGCGGCGCGGTTCGATCTCGACGAGGTCATGATCTCGCCGATCGGCGGCGCCTACGCGGGCGAGCCGCTGGATGCCTCCCCTGACCGCGTGCGGACGCTGGAGCTCCTCACCGCCGCCCTCGCCTGACCCAGTACCGGGACTGGGGGTCAGGACTCGAGATTCCCTGATCTCGGAAGGTGCAGGGCGGAGGACGAGGCGGGAGACGGACTCGGGGGTCAGTGACGCGGGTCAGAACTCGAGGGTCAGGACTCGGGGTCGCCGGAGAGGACGCCGCGGAGCCAGTCGCGTGCGTCGACGAAGACGTCGTCGGAGTAGCGGTCGGGGTAGCGCACGATCACGCGGTCGGCGCGCGGGTACGAGCCGAGGAAGGTCACGCGGGGACTGAAGCGGCGCAGGCCCAGGAGCGCGTCCGCCATCCGCTCGTCGTGGATGTGGCCGTCCGCGTCGATCACGAAGCGGTACCGGCCGAGCGCGTCGCCGATGGGCCGCGAGGCCAGCAGGCTGAGGTTGATGCCGCGCGTCTCGAACTGGCTCAGCATCTCCCGGAGCGCGCCCGGGTACTCCTCCGGCAGCTCCACGATGAGCGAGGTCTTGTCCGCGCCGGTCGGCGGCGGCGGCGGCACCGTGCGGCTCACGAGGACGAAGCGCGTGACGGCGTTCGCATTGTCGCCGATGTTCTCGGCGAGCAGCTCGAGGTTGTGGTGCTCGAGGATCGCGGGCGGCGCGATCGCGGCCTCCGCGTTGCTCGTGCCGTCGAGGAGGCCGAGGGCGCTCGCGACGTTGCTGGCGGCCGGCAGGTGGGCGTGCGCGGGGAGCTCGCGACTCAGCCACCGGCTGCACTGCGCGTAGGCGACCGGATGCGCGGCGACGAGCGACACGTCCGCCAGGCGGGTCCCGGGCAGCCCCACGAGGACGAACGTGACCGGCACGAGGTACTCCCCGACGATCCGCAGACCGGGCATCGTCGCGAGCGCGTCCTGCGCCGTCGAGACCCCGCCGTCGACCGAGTTCTCGATCGCGATCATCGCGGCATCCGACCGCCCCTCGACGACGTCGCCGAGCGCCTCGCCCACGTTGTGCACGGGCTTCCAGGCGTGTTCGCGGGCCTCGGGGACCTGCGCGAGCGCCGCCTCGGTGAACGTGCCGGCCGGCCCGAGGTAGCTGTACGTGCGGCGGGCGGGAACGCCGAGGTCGTCAGTCACGGCGAAAAGCCTAGACCTCGTCGGCCCCCTCGCCGCGGCGACGACGGCGGCCGTCGACGATCGCCCGCACGGACATCGTGCCCAGGTAGCCGAACAGCACCACCGCGATCGCCGGCAGAGCCCACATCTGCACGGGACCGGCGAGCAGCCCGCCGACCCAGCCGAGCCCGGGGATCGCGTACCAGAGCACCCCGCTGACGTCGGACACGGGAACGGGCTCCAAGCCCGCCGCGCCGCCGTCGGTGAGGAGCACGACCCCGCCCCGCGCGTCGGTGCTGAGCGCCGCCACCTCACGCGTGTCCACGGTCCCGGCATCAGCCGGGACCGCGACGATGTCGCCCACCGCGATCGCGGCGGACGGATGCACGACCGCGAGTGAGCCGGACGGGACCCCGAGCGCGGAGCTGTTGCCCACCGGGTAGCGGTGACCGCCGGCGACCATCGGCACGACGAGGATCAGGACCGCGACCAGAGCCACGACCCCGAGCGCCCCGAAGAGGGCGCCGCGCCACAGGTACCAGCCGAGCGGACGCGGGTGGATGGGGGTGCGGACCGGGGTGCCGTGCATGTCGTCCGGGCGAGGGTCGATCCCGTCCGGTGATCGGACGACGCTCACCGAGCGGCCGCGCGCCGCCGCTGCAGCGCCGAGACGCCCACGACGAGCGTGCCGCCGACCGCGAGAGCGGCCGCGGTCGCGAGGAAGCTCAGCGGCATGCCGCCGCCGGGGGCGGGCGACACGTCGGTTCGTGCCACCGGGGCGGGATGCGCCGCGGGCGCCGGGGCGGCAGGAACCGCGAATGCCGGCGCGGGCTGCACGATCGTCGAACCGACGTCGGAGCGGATCGACTCCGCCGTCGCCGCGGGGGACGCGAGAAGCGCGGCCGAGGTCATCGCGAGACCCGCCAGGCCTGCGATCAGGATTCTGCGCCGACGCCGATCCATGTCTTCGACGTTAGAACGCCGAGGTCAGGCGATGGAGGTCGGCCGCCCACGGAAATGGGTGGTTTCGCCGTCGGCGGTCAGCGTCGCGAGGGCGGGGCGGCCGGGCGGCAGCGCGCGGCCGACGACGCTCTGGCCTGCGGCGTCCACGAGCGGAGCCATCCAGCGGGCGATGTCGTCGGTCACCGCGTCGGATGCCGTGCCGTCGCTGTCGTCGAGCAGCACGACATCGACGCCGCGCTCGCGCGCCGCGCGCGCCGCCGACACGAGCGGCTCACGCGCGAGCACGCCGGCGCGGACTTCGTCCCGCAGTTCGCCCTCGATCCGGAGGCGGGCGCGACGGTCCCCGTCGGTGAGCGGCCCCGTGCCGTCGAGACGGTCGAGGAGCGGAAGCACCTGCGCCCGCAGCCGTGCGCCGCGGGCCGCGAGCTCCGCGCGGGCCGCGGCATCCCACGCCCGGCGGCCGGATTCGACGACCGCCGCGCTGTGCAGCGCGCCCGCGCGCCGACGCATGCGGCCCACGACGACGTGGAGGATCACGGCGAGACCGACCATCAGCAGCGGACGCGTCAGCACGTGGCCGATGGTGTCCACCGGCCCGTCCTGAACGATCGCCAGCACCACGATCCCCACGGCGACGGCGAGCTGCGCGGTCACGGCGACGGCCGGACGCCCGAGCAGCGCGAGGCCCACGAACAGGAACGCGGCCGCCCCGACGAACCACAGGTCGCCGAACGTGTACGGCACGATCCACGTCGCCACGAGCACGACGAGCGCTGTGGCGAGGCCGATGATCCACGCGTTCCGGGCCGAAAGCCGGGGTCGCGCCGCACGGCGCAGGGCCTCGCCGAACAGGAGCAGCAGCACGAGCACGACGGGCGGCAGCCACGACGACGACGTGATCCCGGCCGCGAGCGCGGCGAGCCCCTGGCCGATCACGAACACGGCGGCGATCACGACGATCGCGGTCCGCGGCGAGCGCGACGCGATGTCGGGCTCCGCCGCCACGGGCCGCTCCCAGCGCAGCGCGACGCGCGTCCCGAGGCCCGGCGCGGACACGACGTCCGCGTCGCCGCCCGGCACGTCGCGCATGCGCCGGAGGATGCTGGTCGTGACCCCGAGCCGGTCCGCGGCGACGCCGCCGAGATCGAACCCGCGGCCGTCGTCGACGACCTCGACCTCGATCTCGGTCGCGCCCGCGCGCAGCCGCACGCCGCGCTGCACCGTGCCGTCGCCGGCGTGGCGGACGCTGTTGTCGAGCGCCTGCCGCGTGGCCGCGAGAAGCGCCTCCGCCGCGACGGGCGTCGGCTCGGTCTCCTCCTCGACGGACGCCCAGAACCGCGCACCGTACTCGCGGGCGATCCGCGCGAGGGCGATCCGCAGGGGCTCCGCCGTGGCAGCGTTCTCGCGCTCGACCTCGCTCAGGAGCCGGGTGGCGCGCGCGGACTGGCGGGCGAGCGCATCCCGCGGGATCGGCAGGTCGGATGCCGCGAGCGTGAGAGTGGCGAGCACCTCATCATGCACGAGCGCGGCCGCCCGGGTGCGGGCGGACAGGCGCCCGCGCTCCGCGGCGGCGAGCGCCGCCTCCGCGGCGGCCGTCTCCTTCGCATGGTCGAGGCCCCGGCTGACCGAGAAGAGGAAGGCGCCGAGCGTGCACACCACAACGGCGGACAGCACGCTCTGCGTGTCGTTCACGAGCCCGTCGAGGTCGAGCCCGCCGAACATGAGCCGGTAGAGGAGCGCGGACCCCGCGCCGAACACGATCGTGGCGGTCGCAAGCAGCGGACCCCCGGCGAGCAGGGCGACGGCAGCGGCGACCCCCATGGTCGACAGCATCCACGGGATCCGCCCCACGCCCCCGACCGCGAACGCGGCCGGCGGAAACGCGGCGACGAAGACGACGTAGCCGGCGACGCCGATCGACGCCCCGATCCGCAGGCCCCGCGCGCTCAGCCACGGCGCCAGGAGCCCCCACGCCACGATGATGCCCACGACCCCCAGGACGATGCCCGCGTACCAGCCAGGGAGCGTCCGGTCGGCGGGTCGCAGGATGACGAGCGGCACGACGATGACGATGAGGACCGCCAGCACCGCGGTCGCCAGTGCTACCACGCGCCGGCTCGCGAGCTCGGTCGCGCCCACGTCAGCCCCGGCCGGGCGCGGGCAGATAGCCGTCCTCGATGCCGCGCTGGTAGAGCTCGACCTTCGTCGCGGCGGGTCGGCCGATCTGCTGATAGATGTGCCGGATGCGGCGCAGGTGGTCGTCGATCGTGTTGTCGCTCACGTACAGCTGCGTCGCGACCTGCTTGACGCCCAGGCCCGAGGCGTAGAGCGAGAGGACCTCGCGCTCGCGGTCCGTCAGCGGCGCCGCGTCCAGGAGCGGATCCGTGTCGAGCGCCGACGCCCACTCCGTGCTGAGGGCCGGCTCCCCGCGCGAGACCGCGATGAGCGCCTCGCGGAGCGAGGCGAGCGGCGCGGACTTCCGGACGATGCCGAGCGCGGCCGTGCGGGACGCCTCGCGGACGAGATAGGGGTCCTCCGCGGACGTCAGCACGAGCACCTCGGCACCCCAGTCGCGGATGGCCGCCACGTTCTCCGCCGGCGTCGTGCCGTCGCGGAGGTTGAGGTCGAGCACGACGACATCCGCGTCGCGGCCCCGGTCCACGAGCGCCGCGACGGTGGCGACGTGGCGGGTGAACTCCATCCAGGGGAGGTCGTCGGCGATGCTGCGCACGGCGAACCCCACGAGCTCGTGGTCATCGACCATCGCGATACGAACAGCCTCCGCGCTCCCCATGGAGCCGAGTATGGCGCACGGGCGGCCCGCATGGGTGGAAAGCGGGGATGCCGCCGCCGAACCGGCACGGCAGACTGGACGCATGGACCCTCGCGCAGGACAGCCCGCCGAAGCATCCGACCTCATCGACGTGGACGCCGTCATCGCCGCGTACTACGACCTCGCCCCCGATCCGTCCGTCCCTGCACAGCGCGTCGTGTTCGGCACGAGCGGCCACCGCGGCTCCTCCCTGACGACGAGCTTCAACGAGAACCACATCCTCGC
Organism: Microbacterium sp. X-17; assembly: GCF_039615055.1. Classification (NCBI taxonomy): domain Bacteria; kingdom Bacillati; phylum Actinomycetota; class Actinomycetes; order Micrococcales; family Microbacteriaceae; genus Microbacterium; species Microbacterium sp. X-17. Next base: position 1,140,702 of record NZ_JBDHNI010000002.1, on the reverse strand, counting down.
CACGACGCAGGCGATCGTCGACTACCGCACCGCACAGGGCATCGCGGGGCCGCTGTTCCTCGGCCGCGACACGCACGCCCTCTCCCTCCCCGCCGAGCGCAGCGCGATCGAGGTCCTGGTCGCGAACGGCGTGGACGTGCGGGTCGACGCCCGCGACTCCTGGGTGCCGACGCCCTCGCTGAGCCACGCGATCCTCACGGCGAACCGCGGCCGTGGGCAGGACGACCCCGGCCGCGCCGACGGGATCGTCGTCACGCCCTCGCACAACCCGCCCGCCGACGGCGGCTTCAAGTACAACCCGCCGCACGGCGGCCCGGCCGACACCGACGCGACCGGATGGATCGCGAACCGCGCGAACGAGCTCATCGCGGCGGGTCTCACCGGGGTCCGGCGCACGCGGTACGCCGACCTCGACGGCGACGCTCTCGGCCAGTACGACTTCCGCGACGCGTACGTCCGCGACCTCGGCTCGATCGTCGACCTCGACGCGATCCGCTCGGCGGGCGTGCGGATCGGCGCCGACCCGCTGGGCGGGGCATCCGTCGAGTACTGGGCCCTCATCGGCGAGGTCTACGGCATCGACCTCACCGTCGTGAACCCGGACGTCGACCCCGCGTGGCGGTTCATGACGCTCGACTGGGACGGCAAGATCCGGATGGATCCGTCCTCGCCGTCCGCGATGGCCGCGCTCGTCGCGCGCCGCCACGAGTATGACCTTCTCACGGGCAACGACGCGGACGCCGACCGGCACGGGATCGTGACCCCCGACGGCGGGCTCATGAACCCGAACCACTACCTCGCGGTCGCGATCGACTACCTCTTCTCGCACCGCGAGGGATGGCCGACGGATGCCGCGGTGGGCAAGACCCTCGTCTCCTCGGCCATCATCGACCGCGTCACCGCCGCCCTCGGCCGGACGCTGCTCGAGGTGCCGGTCGGGTTCAAGTGGTTCGTGCCGGGGCTCCTCGACGGCTCCGTCGCGTTCGGCGGCGAGGAGTCCGCCGGCGCCTCGTTCCTCCGCCGCGACGGCTCGGTGTGGACGACCGACAAGGACGGCATCATCCTGTGCCTGCTCGCCGCGGAGATCCTCGCCGTGACCGGCAAGACGCCGTCGCAGCGCTACGCGGAGCTGGAGGCCGAGCACGGGGTGTCGCATTACCAGCGCGTCGACGCCCCCGCCTCGCGGGAGCAGAAGGCCGCCCTCGCGAAGCTCTCGCCCGACGCGGTGACCGCGACGACGCTGGCCGACGAGCCCATCATCGCGAAGCTCTCGCACGCGCCCGGCAACGGCGCGGCGATCGGCGGGCTCAAGGTCGTGACCGAGCACGCGTGGTTCGCGGCCCGACCCTCGGGCACGGAGGACGTGTACAAGCTGTACGCCGAGTCGTTCGTGGGCGAGGAGCACCTCCGCCGCGTGCAGGACGAAGCCCGCGCGGTGGTGTCGGCCGCGCTGGGCTGACCGGGCAGGATGGTTCCATGACCTGGTTGGTGACCGGCGGCGCCGGCTACATCGGTGCCCACGTGGTGCGGGCCCTCGCCGAGAACGGCATCCCTCCCGTCGTGATCGACGACATGTCGAGCGGGCACGCCGCGTTCGTCCCGGCGGGCGTGCCGTTCGTGCGCGGCTCGATCCTCGACTTCGCGCTCGTCGAGCAGACGCTGCGGGAGCACGCGATCGAGGGCGTCATCCACGTCGCGGGCTACAAGTACGCGGGCGTCTCCGTGCGCCGGCCCCTGCACACGTACGCGCAGAACGTCGAGGGCACGCGCATCGTGCTCGAGGCGATGGCCGCGACCGGCGTCGCGAACCTCGTGTTCTCGTCGAGCGCGGCGGTGTACGGGACGCCGGACGTCCCGCTCGTGACCGAGGACCTGCCGAAGCGGCCCGCGTCGCCCTACGGCGAGTCGAAGCTCATCGGCGAGTGGCTCATCCGCGACCAGGGGGTGGCGACGGCGGAGTCGCCGCAGCCGCTGCGCCACACCTCGCTGCGGTACTTCAACGTGGTCGGCTCGGGGTATCTGGACGTGTACGACTCGAGCCCCCACAACCTCTTCCCGCTCGTGTTCGAGGCGCTCATCGAGGGCCGGACGCCGAAGATCTTCGGCGACGACTACGACACCCCGGACGGGACGAACGTGCGCGACTACGTCCACGTCGCCGACATCGCGGCCGCCCACGTCGCCGCCGCGCGGCTGCTGGCATCCGGCTCGCCCATCGAGGCGGCCTACAACCTCGGCTCGCAGAACGGGCTGTCGGTCCGCAAGATCATGGACGCGATGGCGCGCGTCACCGGGATCGACTTCACACCCGAGATCGCGCCGCGCCGTCCCGGGGATCCGGACCGGATCGTCGCGACCGGCGACCTCGCCGCCCGCGACCTCGACTGGCGGATGCGCTACTCGGTGGACGAGATGGTCCGCACCGGCTGGGAGGCCCGCCGCAACGCCGGCTGACCCCGGCGTCGAGCCGCTCCTGTGTCACCTGCGCACGGTTGTCGGCCGGCCCGGCTGTGCGGGAGTGACACCGGAGTGGCTCGGGGCTCAGCCCAGCACGGGGCGGTGGGCGACGGGGGCCGTGCTGGCACGGACCGCGAGGATGGCGGGGACCACGATCCGCTCCGGCATCGGCACGCCGTCCTCGATCTCGGCGACCAGGGCGGCCACCGCCCGCTCGGCGAGCACGTCGAAGTACTGCCGGACTGTCGTGAGCGGCGGCTGGTAGTGCGACGCGTCGTCGAGGTCGTCGAACCCGATGACGCTCACGTCCTCCGGCACGCGGCGCCCCGCCTCGGCGAGCCCCCGGAGCGCCCCGAGGGCCATCTGGTCGTTCGCGCAGAAGATCGCCGTCGCCTCGCGGAGCTCGCTCGCGGCGGCATAGCCGGATGACGCGGTCCACTCGCCGCGGACCACCGCGGGATCCACGATCCCGGCGGCGTGCAGCGCCGCCCGCCAGCCCTCCTCCCGGGCGCGGGCCGTGTGCGACGCGGCCGGACCGCCCAGGTGCCACACCGTCGCGTGGCCGAGCTCGAGCAGGTACTCGGTCGCGGCGCGGGCGCCGGCGAGGTGGTCGGTCTCGAGCGAGGTCATGCCCGGCATCGGCGCGGCGTCGACCCCCACGACGCGCGCGCCCCGCGGCAGGATCACGTTCGAGAGCGACGGCGACGCCTCGTTCAGCACGATGACGCCGTCGACGCCCTGGTCCTCGAGCCGCTCGAACGCCCGACCCAGGCCCTCCTGCCCGATCGTGACGACCGTGAGCGCGTACCCCCGGGCCCCGGTCGACTCGGCGATGGCTTCCAGCATCCGCGAGTTCTCCGCTGCGGCGAGCGTCGCGACGACGAGCCCGATCGTCTGCGTACGACCGGTGCGGAGCGCACGCGCGGCGCGGTTGGGGCGGTAGCCGATCTCGGCCATCGCGGCCTCGACGCGGGCGCGCGTGGAATCGAGCACCCGCGGACTGCCGTTCACGACGCGCGAGACCGTCTGCCCGGAGACCCCCGCCCGCGCCGCGACGTCCGCAATGGATACCCGCCGCATGACCCGCCTCCCCCTCCCAGGCCCCCCGCCCGAGATGTTGACGATATCATCCCCGCCCGTTCACGCCTCGTTCACGGTCGGTGCGTGTCGCTCCCCGCCGACGCGGATGCTCTACGGGACGCGGTGGAGCCAGGCGTCGGTCGCGAACTTCGACGCGACGAGCGCTTCGGCGTCGGCGTACTCGTCCGGGGAGATCGTGCCGCGGACGGCGCCGTAGCGGCGGACGAACGTCTCCTCCAGCCGCGCGATGATCGCCTCGCGGGACAGGCCCGTCTGACGCCGGAGCGGATCCACGCGCTTCTGGGCCGACGTCGTGCCCTTGTCGCTGAGCTTCTCCCGGCCGATGCGGAGCACCTCCGTCATCACCTGGCCGTCCATGTCGTAGCTCAGCGTCGCGTGGTGGAGCACGCCGCCATTGGCGAGGCGCTTCTGCGCGGCGCCGCCGATCTTCCCGAGCGGGCTGGCGATGTCGTTGAGCGGCTGGTACGTGGCCTCGATCCCGAGCGAGCGCAGCGCCTCCAGCACCCAGTCGTCGAGGAACGCGTACGAGTCGGCGAACGTCATCCCCGCGACGAGGGATGCCGGGACATACAGCGAGTACGTGATGATCGCGTTCGCGGCCATGAGCATGGCCCCGCCACCGGAGATCCGCCGCACGACGTCGAAGCCGTGGCGGACGGCACCCTCGGGATCCACCTCGTTCCGGTACGACTGGAACGAGCCGATCACGACGGCCGACGTGTTCCACTCCCAGATGCGCAGGGTCGGCGCGCGGCGGCCGTCGCCGACGCGGGTCGTGAGCACCTCGTCGAGCGCGAGGTTCATGCGCGCCGAGACGGGCGGCTCGTGGACGAGCTGCCAGTCGAACGCGCGCCATCCGGAGGCCGTCACAAGGGCGCGCCGCACGGCGGTGCCGACCGCCTCCGGCGTGAAGCCGAGCAGCTGCGCGCCCGGCGGCAGCGCGGCGCGGATCGCGGCCGCGATCGTCGCGACATCCGCCTCCGCGGGAAGCCCCTCGACCGCCCGGTCGATGTCATGCAGCGCCGTGTCGGGCTCGAGGAAGAAGTCGCCCGCGAGCCGGAAGCCGGCGATGCGCCCATCCTGCACCTCGAGGTCGACGACCACGAGCTTCCCGCCGGGGATCTTGTACTCGCCGTGCACCCTCCCAGCGTAGGCGCCCGCCCCCTCCTCCCCTTCGCTCACCCGTCGCGAATGACGCCCTCGCCCGGTCGCAAGAGACGGGTGAGCATCTCGGGAGGGAGGGTCAGACGCGGGAGGGGAAGCGGGCGTCGAGCCAGGCGATGAGATCGGCGCGGACCTCGGCGGAGTTCACCTCGTTGAACACCTCGTGCCGCATGCCGGGGTAGACGAGGGTCGTGACGTCGGTGAGGCCGGAGCGCTCGCGGTAGGCATCCGCGAGCCGGTGGACGCTGCGCGGCCCACCGACCGTGTCCTCCCGCCCGACCATGAGCAGGATCGGCACGTCGCGTCCGAGGTCGCGGCGCGGACGGCCGAAGAGCCGCGCCGCGTCCACGGGCCCGAACAGCCGTAGCAGGGGCGTGGCGACCGTCAGCGGATCCGACACGTAGTCGGTCGCGACGGACGGATCCGACGAGAGCCACGCGAGCCCGGTCGAGTCGACCTTCTTCCACGGCGCGTTGAGGTCGCCCGCATTGAGGGAGCCCGGCCAGCGCAGCGCGGATCCCGAGAGCACGACGCCGTCGTACGCGTCCGGATGCCGATTGAGCAGCATCTGCGCGAGGAACGAGCCCCACGAGTGGCCGAGCAGGACGAGGGGCAGGTCGGGGTTCTCGTCGCGGATGAGCTGCGTGAACCGCCAGACGGCGTCGACGGCCGCGGGATGGCCGCCGGGGCCGAGATGGCCGAGCCGGGAGGCATCCCCCTTCCACTGCTTCATGCCCGTGCGGCCGTGGCCGCGGTGGTCGTCCGCGTAGACGGTGTACCCCTCCGCGTTCAGCGCGTCGATGAGAGCGCCGTACCGGCCGGCGTGCTCGCCCACCCCGTGCGAGAGCTGGACGACCGCGCGAGCGCCCGCGGCGGGATAGACGTCGTAGACGATCTCGATGCCGAACGCGTCGGTGAACTCGGGCATGCCTGCGAGCTTAGGGGGCGCCGGTCGATCTATTTCATTAGCGAAACTAATGAGCTAGACTAAGGATCATGCCCGACTCCCTCGCCACGGTCACCGAGGCCTCCGCCGTGCGCCTCGCGACGTTCCGCCTCGCGCGGCGGCTCCGGGCGGAGAGCGCGATCGATGCGATGAGCGACGCGCAGTTCTCCGTGCTCGCCGGGCTCCGCGCCCATGGGCCGCACACCCTGCGCGAGCTCGCGGAGCGCGAGCGGGTCAGCGCGCCCTCGATGAACCGCACGGTCAACGGCCTCGAGGCGGCGGGCTACGTCACTCGGACCACCGACGACGCCGATCGGCGCAAGGTCAACATCGCGCTCGCCCCCGCGGGCGAGGCCATCGTGCTCGAGACGGTCCGGCGGCGGGACGCCTGGCTGGAGGAGGCGCTCGCGTCCCTTTCCGACGCCGACCGCACCATCGTGTCGCGGGCCGCCGTCATCCTGCAAGGGCTGGCGACCCGATGAAGACGATGTTCCGCTCGTTCGCCGCCGTCAACTTCCGGATCTGGTTCTTCGGCGCGCTCGTCTCCAGCATCGGGACGTGGATGCAGACGACGGCGCAGAGCTGGGTCGTGCTCACCGAGCTGACGCACAACGACGCCACGGCGATGGGCGTGACGATGGCGCTGCAGTTCGGCCCGCCGCTCCTGCTCGTCGGCGTCACCGGCTGGGTCGCAGACCGGTTCGACCGGCGCTACGTGCTCATGGTGACGCAGTCGTCGCTGCTGCTCATCGCCGCCACGATCTCGGTGCTGCTGCTCACCGGCATCCTGACCCTCCCGCTCATGTTCGTGCTCGCGCTGGTCGCGGGCATCGCGACGGCGTTCGACACCCCGGCCCGACAGGCGTTCGTGTCCGACCTCGTGCCCCGGGAGCTGGCATCCAACGCCGTCGCTCTGAACTCCTCTTCGTTCAACCTCGCCCGGATGATCGGGCCCGCCGTCGCCGGCGTCATGATCGTGCTCGTCGGCAGCGGCTGGGTGTTCCTCGTCAACGCGCTCACGTTCCTCGCGGTCCTCGTCGCGCTCCTGCTGATCCGCCCGCATGAGCTCGTGCCGCGCCAGCGCCCGGAGGGCTCCGCGCGGCTCGCCGACGGGGTGCGCTACGTGCGGAGTCGTGCGGATCTGTCCGTGGTGTTCGCGATGGTGCTCATCTTCGGCATGTTCGGGATGAATCTGCCGATCTTCGCGTCGACCATGGCGGTCGAGTTCCAGCAGGGCGCGGACGGGTTCGGCCTGCTGACCTCGATCCTCGCGATCGGCTCGCTGAGTGGAGCGCTGCTGGCCGCGCGGCGGGAGCGGGCGCGCCTGAGCGTCGTGATCGTGGCCCTGGGCGGCTTCGGGATCGCGATGATCGCGGCGTCCTTCGCGCCGACCTACTGGGTGTTCGCGATCATGCTCGTGATCGTCGGGTTCACGACGGTCACGGCGCTCACGACGACGAACGGATACGTACAGACGACGACCGAGCCCGCGCTCCGCGGGCGGGTCCTCGCCCTCTACTTCGCGCTGCTCATGGGCGGGACGCCGATCGGCGCCCCCATCGTCGGCGCGATCGCGACGGCGCTCGGCCCGCGCGCCGCGATCTTCATCTCGGCGGTCATCTGCCTCTTCGCGTGCGGGATCGGGGTCACCTGGGTGGCGCGGTCCGGCCGACTGCACCGGGCGGAGGGCAGCCGGTTCCGGCTGCGCCTCGACGAGACCGTGCCGATCGTGCTCCCGCGGGACGTCACGCCGGGGAGCGGAAAGCCTCGTGCAGCTGCGCCGCGGCGCGACGCAGCAACGGGACGAGCGACGGCACCTCGACCGCAGTGACGCGCGAGTCCGGGCCGGAGACGGACACCGCGACCGGACCGGCGCCGCCCGCGAACGGCACCGCGACGCAGCGGACGCCGAACTCCTGCTCGCCGTCGTCCACCGAGAACCCGCGGGTGCGGATGGCGCGGAGCTCGGCGAGCAGCGCCTCCTCGGTCGTGATCGTGGTCGCGGTGAACGCCGGCATCCCCGCCCGCCGCACGATCGCGAGCGCCTCCTCGTCCGGCAGCTGGGCGAGAAGGGCCTTGCCGACGCCGGTGGAGTGGAGGTGCACGCGCCGGCCGACCTCGGTGAACATCCGCATCTGGTGGCGCGAGGGCACCTGCGCGAGGTACACGGCCATGTCACCGTCGAGCGCGGCGAGGTTCGCGGTCTCCTTCGCCTCGAGCTCGACGAGCTCCAGCACGGGCCGGGCCCAGCGTGCGAGCAGCCCGGAGGCGCTGTCGCCCAGGCGCACGAGGCCCGCGCCGAGGCTGTACCGGCGGCCCGCCGCCCGGCGCACGTAGCCGAGCGCCGTCAGGGTCTGGAGCAGCCGGTGGATCGTCGGCTGGGCGAGGCCCGTCCGCTCTGCGAGCTCGGTCACCCCGCTCTCCCCGCCCGCGGCCTCCAGCGCCTCCAGCAGCCCGAACGCCCGCGCCACGGACTGGATCCCTCCGCCCTCCATACCCCTCCTCCCCACCGTGAGAACGCGCTTGTGTCACGAAAACGGCCCGTTTTCGTGACACAAGCGCGTTCTCACGTACAGGCGGATTTCACATCGTGGATGTTATTTTCCAGAACATGCCCGCTCGGGATAGCTTACCGAGCATGACGGAACGGGAGGACGCGCTCGATCGACTGATCCGCAGCCTGCCCGCGGGCGCCGTCCTCACCGAGCCCGCCTCGATGGACGCCTACCGGTGGGATCGCGCGAACGACCCCGACGCGGGCGTCCCGCTCGCCGTCGTCCGGGCCATCTCGACCGAGGACGTGCAGGCGGCGGTGCGCTTCGCGGCATCCACCGGCACGCCCATCGTGCCCCGCGGGGCGGGAACGGGCCTGTCCGGCGGCAGCTCCGCCGCGGACGGATGCCTCGTGGTCTCGCTCGAGCGCATGCGCGCGATCGAGATCGACGTCGACACGCGGATGGCGACCGTCCAGCCGGGCGCGCTCAACGCGGAGGTCAAGGCCGCCGCGGCGCTGCACGGCCTCTGGTATCCGCCTGACCCCTCCTCCTCCGAGATCTGCTCGATCGGCGGCAACATCGCGACCAACGCGGGCGGGCTCTGCTGCGTCAAGTACGGCGTCACGACCGACTACGTGCTCGGGCTCACCGTCGTCCTCGCGGACGGCCGCGCCGTGCGCCTCGGCGGCCCGCGCGTCAAGGACGTCGCGGGCCTGTCGCTCACGAAGCTCTTCGTCGGCAGCGAGGGCACGCTCGGGATCGTGACCGAGATCATCCTCCGGCTCGTGCCGGCGCAGCGGCCGCCGACCACGCTCGTCGCGACGTTCCCCACCCTCGAGGGCGCGACGACGGCCGTCATGGACATCGCCCGCACCGCCCGCCCGTCGATGCTGGAGTTCATGGACCGCGTCACGATCGGCGCCGTCGAGGACGTGCTCCGCATGGGCCTGGACCGGACCGCCGCCGCAATGCTCGTCGTCCAGTCCGACGAGCACGGCGAGGCTGCCGCCGCGGAGATCGCCGCGGTCGAGGCGATCTGCGCGGGGCACGGCGCGTCCGAGTGCTTCGCCACCGCGGATCCGGACGAGGGCGAGGCGTTCGTCCACGCCCGGCGCACCGCGATCCCGGCGGTGGAGCGGATGGGCACGCTCCTCCTCGAAGACGTCGGCGTGCCGATCCCCCGCCTCGCGGACCTCGTGCTCGGCATCGAGCGGATCGCCGCGGAGCACGACCTGACGATCGCCGTCATCGCCCACGCGGGCGACGGCAACACGCATCCGCTCCTCGTCGTGGATCCGACGGATGCCGCGCAGAAGGCGCGCGCCGAGGTCGCGTACGGCGAGATCATGAACCTCGCGATCGGCCTCGGCGGCACGATCACGGGCGAGCACGGCGTCGGCCGGCTCAAGCGCCCGTGGCTCGGCGCGCAGCTCGGAGCCGACGTCCTCGAACTCAACCGCCGCATCAAGACGGCGCTCGACCCCCAAGGCATCCTCAATCCCGGCGCGATCCTCGAGCCGGACCCCGAACGAAGCGGAGCATGACGTGACCGACCCCTCCCCCACCCTCACTGCGCGCCAGGCCAAGGCCGGACTCGACGTGGCGACGCCGGTCGTCGAGTTCGCGGAGGGCGCGCTCGCCGACGCGGGCCTGCCCGCGGACGCGTTCTGGACCGGGTTCGCGGCGATCGTCCGCGACCTCACGCCGCGCAACCGGGAGCTCCTCGCGACCCGCGACGACCTGCAGGCCCGGCTCGACGCGTACCACCGCGCCCAGCCCGGCCGGCCGGACGCCACCGCGTACCGCGCCTTCCTCGAGGAGATCGGCTACCTCGTGCCCGAGCCCGGCGAGTTCACGGTCACGACCGAGAACGTCGACGCGGAGATCGGCGTCATGGCCGGCCCCCAGCTCGTCGTGCCGCTGCTCAACGCCCGCTTCGCCGTCAACGCCGCGAACGCGCGCTGGGGCTCGCTCTACGACGCGCTCTACGGCACCGACGCGATCTCCGAGGACGACGGCCGCGAGCGCGCCGGCGCATACAACGCAGTGCGCGGCGCCGCGGTCATCGCGCGCGGGCGGCAGCTCCTCGATCTCGCCGCTCCCCTCGCCCAGGGCTCGCACGCCGACGCGCGCGGCTACCGCGTCGAGGGCGGCGCGCTCGTCGTGACGCTCGACGGCGGCGCCGAGACGGGCCTCGCCGACGCCTCCGGCTTCGCCGGGTTCACGGGGGATGCGGCGGATCCGTCCGCCATCCTGCTGCGCCACCACGGCCTGCACGTCCACGTCGCGATCGACCGGAACGGCACGATCGGACGGACGGATGCCGCGGGCATCGACGACCTCGTCCTCGAGTCGGCGCTCACGACGATCATGGACCTCGAGGACTCCGTCGCCGCCGTCGACGCCGACGACAAGGCGCTCGGCTACCGCAACTGGCAGGGCCTCATGCGCGGCGAGCTGAGCGAGACCGTCGCGAAGGGCGACCGCTCGTTCCTGCGCACCATGAACCCCGACCGCCGCTACACGGCGCCGGACGGCTCGGAGCTCGTCCTGCACGGTCGGGCGCTCCTCCTCATCCGCAACGTCGGACACCTCATGACGATCGACGCCGTGCGCGACGAGGCCGGCGACGAGATCTTCGAGGGCATCCTCGACGCGGTCATGACGACGCTCGGCGCCCTGCCCGACCTCCGCGGCGAGACCCCCCTCTCGAACTCCCGCACCGGCTCGATGTACATCGTGAAGCCGAAGATGCACGGACCCGCCGAGGTGCGCTTCGCGGTCGACCTGTTCGCCCGCGTCGAGGAGCTCCTGGGCCTCCCCGCCCGCACGCTGAAGATCGGCATCATGGACGAGGAGCGCCGCACGAGCGTCAACCTCCGCGCCGCGATCGCCGAGGCCGCGGACCGGATCGTGTTCATCAACACGGGCTTCCTGGACCGCACGGGCGACGAGATCCACACCTCGCTGCACGCCGGGCCGTTCATCCCGAAGGGCCAGATCCGTGCGCAGCAGTTCATGAGCGCGTACGAGGACCGCAACGTGGATGCCGGCCTGCGCGCGGGCTTCTTCGGTCACGCCCAGATCGGCAAGGGCATGTGGGCGATGCCCGACCTCATGCACGCGATGCTCGAGCAGAAGATCGCGCACCCGCTCGCGGGCGCGACGACCGCGTGGGTCCCGTCGCCGACCGCGGCGACCCTGCACGCGCTGCACTACCACGACGTCGACGTGTTCGCCGTCGAGGAGGGGCTGCGCTCGCGCGCACCCCGCGACGTCGCCGAGGTGCTCGTGATCCCGCTGCAGGACGCGCCGCTCACGGCGGAGGAGATCCGCACCGAGCTCGACAACAACGTGCAGTCGATCCTCGGATACGTCGTGCGCTGGATCGACCAGGGGGTGGGCTGCTCGAAGGTGCCCGACATCCACGGGATCGCCCTCATGGAGGACCGCGCGACGCTCCGCATCTCGAGCCAGCTGCTCGCGAACTGGCTCGAGCACGGCCTGATCACGGCCGAGGAGGTCGAGGACGGCCTGCGCCGCCTCGCCCCGGTCGTCGACGGTCAGAACGCCGGCGACGCCACGTACGAGAGCCTCATCGGGCCGGACGGCCCCGGGATCGCGTTCGAGAGCGCCCGCCGGATGATCCTCGAAGGCGCCGCGCAGCCGAGCGGCTACACCGAGCCGCTCCTGCACGAGATGCGCCGCCGCAAGAAGGCGGCCCTCGCCGCCCGGTAGGCTCGCCGCGGCGAGAGGAGCCGCGATGAGCGACACGATGCGGGAGCGGGACGCGAGGTTCGAGCGCGGCATGCGGGTGCTGGAGTCGGTCGACGGCGAGGCCGGCGACCGGCTGATCGCGGCGCTCGGCGACATCTCGCCGGACATAGTCCACGAGGTCGCGGCCTGGGCGTACGGCGACGTCTACGCCCGGCCGGGCCTCGTGCCCCGCGACCGGCAGCTCGTGACGCTCGGGATGCTGACGGCGCTCGGGGACACGACCGCCGAGCTCCGCGTGCACATCGGCGCGGCCCTCAACGTCGGGCTCACCCCGGACGAGGTCCTCGAGGCCCTTCTGCAGTCGGCGGTCTACTGCGGCTTCCCGCGCGCGATCAACGCGATCCTGGTCGCGAAGGAGGTCTTCACCGAGCGCGGACTGCTCCTTCCGCGAACCGCGGCCGACACGGGCTGAACGCCCCGCGGTTTCCTTGCCGGGTACATAGCGTCCGGACGTACGATCGTGCTCATGGCACGTGGGGGAGCAGCAGCGGGCGCCGGCCTGGCGGCGACGGCTCTGGGCCTTGGTCTCGGCGAGCTGACGGCCGCGTTCCTCGACCCCGGCGCGAGCCCGATCGCGGGTGTGGGCGGCGCGATCATCGATGCGGCGCCCCCAGGGGCGAAGGATGTCGCGATCGCCCTGTTCGGCACGTCGGACAAGCTCGCGCTCGTGCTCCTGATCGGCGCTCTGCTCCTCGTGGCCGGCGCGTTCACCGGCATCCTCGAACAGCGACGGCCGCCGTGGGGCCGCGTCGTGGCCGGCGCCGTCGGCGTCGCGGGCGCCGCGATCGCACTGACCCGTCCGGACGCCGGGGTCGCGGCCTGGCTCCCGTCCGTCGTCGGCGGGGGCGTCACCGTCCTGGCGCTCGGCTTCCTCATCCGCCGAGAACGCGCTTCTGTCACAGACACGCCGCGGGAAAAGGACACACGCGCGCTCTCGCGGGGGCGGACGGACGGACCCACCCGCCGCTCGTTCCTCCTCTGGAGCGTGGGCGCGGCCGCCGTCGGCGTGCTCGCGCTCGCCGGCAGCACCGTCGTGCGGGCCGGATCCCAGGCCGTGCAGTCCGTCCGCAATGCGCTGCGGCTGCCGGCGCCGGCAAAGACCGCGCCGCCGATCCCTCCCGGCGCGCAGGTCGACGTCGCGGGCATGACCCCGGTCATCACCCCCAACGAGGCCTTCTACCGGATCGACACCGCGCTCGTGGTCCCGAACGTGAACCCGACGGACTGGAGCCTCCGCATCCACGGGCTCGTCGCGAACGAGGTCACCCTCACGTGGGATCAGCTGATGGCGCTGCCGCTCGAGGAGAGCGTCACGACGCTCATGTGCGTGTCGAACGAGGTCGGCGGCGACCTCATCGGCAACGCCGTTTGGCTCGGCTACCCCGTCCGCGAGCTCCTCGCGCGTGCCGTGCCGGCCGCCGACGCCGACATGGTGCTGTCCCGCTCGATCGACGGCTTCACGGCATCCACCCCGATCGAGACGCTGACCGATGACCGCAACGCGATCCTCGCCGTAGGGATGAACGGGGACCCCCTGCCGCTCGAGCACGGATTCCCCGTGCGGATGGTGGTGCCGGGGCTCTACGGCTACGTCTCCGCGACGAAGTGGATCACGGAGCTCGAGGTCACGCGCTACGCGGATGCCTCCGCGTACTGGACGCAGCGCGGCTGGGCGCCGCGGGGGCCGGTCAAGCTGTCGTCGCGCATCGACGTGCCGCGGTCGGGACAGACGCTCGCGGCCGGCAACACGGTCGTCGCGGGCGTCGCCTGGCAGCAGCACGTCGGCGTCTCCGGCGTCGAGGTGCGCGTGGACGGCGGCGCGTGGCAGCCGGCGCAGCTCGCGCCCGCGATCTCCGACGACACCTGGGTGCAGTGGACTTTCCCGTGGACCGCGTCGTCCGGCCAGCACCAGATCGAGTGCCGCGCGATCTCGGCGACCGGCCAGGTGCAGACCGGCACGGTCGCACCCCCCGTGCCCGACGGCGCCACAGGCTGGGACCGCCTGAGCGTCTCGGTCAGCTAACGCGCCTGCCCCCCCGCGCTACCGCACGCGAGAACGCGCGTATGTCACCGACACGCCGCGCAAAAGTGACATACGCGCGTTCTCAGGGTGAGGGGGGTCAGCGGGAGGCGGAGAGGGAGCGGGCGAGCTGCTCGACAGCCCAGTCGAGCTCGGTCGCGCGGATCACGAGCGGCGGGGCGAGGCGCAGGGTCTGGGCGTGCGTGTCCTTCACGAGGACGCCGCGGGACAGCATCCGCTCCGCCACGGCGCGCCCCGTGCCCCGGGCCGGATCCACGTCGACGCCGGCCCACAGCCCGGCCACGCGGATCGCCGTGAGCCCGCGGCCGAGGAGCGGCGTGAGGGCGGACTCGAGGTGCGCGCCGAGGAGGCGCGCCCGCTCCTGCAGCTCGCCGGACGCGAGCAGCTCCACGACGCGCTCGCCGATCGCCGCGGCGAGCGGGTTGCCGCCGAACGTCGATCCGTGCTCGCCGGGACGGATGACGCCCAGCACGTCACGGTCGGCGACGACGGCCGAGAGCGGCACGATCCCGCCGCCGAGCGCCTTGCCGAGGAGGTACACGTCCGGGACGACGCTCTCGCGGTCGCACGCGAACGTCGCGCCGACCCGGCCCAGCCCGGACTGGATCTCGTCCGCGAGGAACAGGACGCCGCGCCGCGTGCAGATCTCCCGCACCGCGCGGAGATACCCGTCGGGCGGGACGATCACACCGGCCTCGCCCTGGATCGGCTCGATCAGCACCGCGGCCGTGTCGTCGTCGATCGCGGCCTCGATCGCCGCGGCATCCCCGAATGGCACCGCGACGAAGCCCCCGCCGTACGGGCCGAAGTCGTCGTGCGTCGCCGGATCGTCGCTGAAACCCACGATCGTGGTCGTGCGGCCGTGGAAGTTGCCGTGGGCGACCACGATCCGCGCGGCATCGGGCGCGACGCCCTTGACGCGATAGGCCCAGGCGCGCGCGACCTTGATGCCGGTCTCGACGGCCTCGGCGCCGGTGTTCATCGGGAGCACGAGGTCCTTGCCGGCGAGCCCCGCGAGCGCCGTCGCGAACGCCTCCAGCCGGTCGTTCTCGAATGCCCGGCTCGTGAGCGTGAGGCGGCCGAGCTGCTCCTGCGCGACCGCGACGAGCGCGGGATGCCGATGCCCGAAGTTCAACGCCGAATACGCCGACAGCAGGTCGAGGTAGCGGCGTCCCTCGACGTCCGTGACCCACGCGCCCTCGCCGCGGGCGATCACGACGGGGAGCGGTTCGTAGTTGTGCGCGAGATGCGTCATCCGCGCAGTTCCCGCGCGCGGCAGGTGATGCGGAAGGCGTCCGACGGCATCATCCGCGCAGTTCCCGCGCGGCAGGTGATGCGGAAGGCGTTCGACGGCATCATCCGCGCAGTTCCAGCGTGCAGCATTTGATGCCGCCGCCGCCGAGCAGCAGCTCGGAGAGGTCGACCGGGACGGGCCGGTACCCGCGCTCGGCGAGCTGGGCCGCGAAGCCCGTGGCGCGCGGCGAGACGAAGACGTGCAGCCCGTCGCTCGCGGCGTTGAGCCCGAACGCGTCGCCGTCGAGGTCGGCGACGCGGATCGCGTCCGGGTAGCGCTCCTGGAGGATGCCGCGGCTCGTGGCGTCGAACGCGGACGGGAGGTACGCGATCGTCGCGTGCTCCACGGCATCCGGCCCCTCGACCGGATCGAGCACCGTCAGCGCCGTGTCGAGGTGGTAGAACCGCGGGTCGGTGAGGGTGAGCGAGAGCACCTCGCGGTCGAACACCTCGCCCACCTCGCGGTGGCTGTCCCCCGTGGAGCGGAAGCCCGTCCCGGCGAGGATCGTGTCGCCGACGAGCAGGAAGTCGCCCTCGCCCTCGTTGACCTCCGCCGGCTCGACGACCTCGAACCCGTGTTCCGCGAACCAGCGCGCGAAGAACGCGGACTCGGGCCGGCGCTCGGCGTACCGGAAGCTCGGGACGTACGCGCGGCCGCCGATCACGAACCCACCGTTGGCGGTGTAGACCATGTCGGGCAGGTCGGGCACCTGGTCGATGAGCTCGACCTCGTGCCCGAGCGCGACGTACGCGTCGTAGAGCGCCTGCCACTGCCGGACCGCGCGGCCTGTGTCGGTCGGCCGGCTCGGCACCATCCACGGGTTGATCGAGTACCGCACGGTGAAGTGGTCGGGCCGGCACATGAGATAGCGACGGCGGTGCGCGGTGCGGGAGGCGGTGATCGTCATGGCTGTCCGGCATCCAGTGTCGCACGCGTCGACCGCGTCGCAGGGGTGGTCTACGATTAGTTGCGCTTAGTCAACGATCGTTGAGAGCACTCGCCCCTCCAGAACCGAGGATCCGCATGTCCAACGTCGCCGTGAAGCCCGGCTCCGGCAGCCCCATCATGACCCAGCGACAGATCCTGTTCGTGATCTTCGGCCTCATGGCGGGCATGTTCCTGTCGGCCCTCGACCAGACCGTGGTGGGCACCTCGATCCGGACGATCGGTGACGACCTCAACGGCCTCAGCCAGCAGGCCTGGGTAACGACCGCGTACCTCATCCTCTCCACGATCTCGACGCCGATCTACGGCAAGCTGTCCGACATCTTCGGCCGCCGGCCGCTGTTCATCATCGCGATCGTCATCTTCGTGATCGGCTCGATCCTCGCGACGTTCTCGACGTCGATGCTCGAGCTGGCGTTCTTCCGCGCGATCCAGGGACTCGGCGCGGGCGGCCTGATGTCGATGCCCCTCGCGATCCTCGGCGACATCCTCGCCCCACGGGAACGAGCCAGATACCAGGGCTACTTCCTCGCCGTGTTCGGCGTCTCGAGCGTCGTCGGCCCGCTGATCGGCGGCGTGTTCGCCGGTGCGGACCAGATCCTCGGGATCGCCGGCTGGCGCTGGGTCTTCCTCATCAACGTGCCGATCGGCCTGATCGCCCTCGCGATCGTGCTGCGGTTCCTGCACATCCCCCGGCACGCACGCGGCCGCGCACGGATCGACTGGTGGGGCGCCACGATGGTGATCGTTGCGCTCGTCCCGCTCCTGCTCGTCGCGGAGCAGGGTCGCGACTGGGGCTGGAGCTCGCCGATCGCGATCGGATGCTACGTCCTGGGCGGCATCGGCATCCTCGCCTTCGTCATCATCGAGACGCTGATGAAGGACGATGCGATCATCCCGCTGAAGCTGTTCCGGTCGTCGACGTTCTCGATGGCGACCGTCATCGGCGTGTTCATCGGCTTCGGCATGTTCGGCGCGATGCTGACACTCCCCCTCTACCTGCAGCTCGTGCTCGGCTCGACGCCGACCCAGAGCGGGTTCCAGCTCCTGCCGATGATCCTCGGCCTCATGATCACCTCGATCGCGAGCGGTCAGATCATCGCCCGCACGGGGCGCTATCGCATCTTCCCGCTGCTCGGCACGCTGTTCATGGCGCTCGGGTTCTTCCTCCTGACGCGCCTCCAGTACGACACGTCGTACTGGCTGATCGCGCTCGCCATGCTGCTGATCGGCATGGGCCTCGGTCAGCTCATGCAGACCCTCACGATCGCGAGCCAGAATTCGGTCGGTCCGCGCGACATGGGCGTGGCCACGAGCGCCTCGACGTTCTTCCGCCAGATCGGCGGCACGCTCGGCACGGCGGTCCTGCTGTCGCTCATGTTCTCGGTGATGCCCGCCAACGTGCAGACCGCGTTCGCGGACGAGGAGACCCTGTCCGGCGCGCTCAACGCGGCCCTCGACCCCGCGGTCGCGGGCGCTCCGGAGAACGCCGCGATCATGCAGACGATCTACGCTCCGATGGTGTCGCAGCTCACCGCGGCGACGACGCAGCAGATCCAGTCCGGACTCCAGCAGGCGACGGATGCCGCGACCAAGGCCGTGGCCGACCAGGTCGCCGCCGGCACGATCCCGGCATCCGCTCAGGGCGCCGCGACGGCGGTGGCCGTGGCCGCCGCGCGGGCGACCGCCGCGCAGCAGATCGAGCAGCAGGTGCCGGTCGCGCAGATCTCGGCGGACGGCACCGTCACGCTCGACTTCTCGAACGCGGCGGCCCGCGAGGCCTATGTCGCTCAGGTCGCCCCGACCGTGTCGGCGCGCCTGGCCGGCGGCAGCGGCGACACCTCGATCGACGGCAGCGCCCTGAACGACTCGTCGTTCCTGAACGGTGCGAGCCCGGCGCTCACGAAGCCGATCCTCGTCGCGTTCAACGCCTCGGCCGTTCTCGTGTACTGGGTCGCGATGTTCGTGGTGCTGATCGCGTTCGTCCTGACGATCTTCTTCCGGACGCCGCCGCTCCGCGACCGCTCCGCCCTGCAGGAGGCCGCCGACGAGGGGATGCTGGCGACGGCCGCCGCCGAGGAGGCCGGCGCCCTGGTGGTGCCCGGCCCGTCCACGGACTCGATCGACACCGACGCCGTCCGCCCCCGCGCCTGACCCCGCCGGCGTGCCTGCTCACCTGTCGCGTCCGACCGCTCACCCCGGTCGTTAGCGCCAGGCGAGCGGGGCACGCGATCCCTCACCCGTCGCGTTCGACGGGCGCGACGGGTGATCGCGCCAGGTGAGCCCGTAGGCGGTCAGATGACGGACTCGGACCAGGGGTCGGGGGTGCCGAAGCGGTGGGCCGTGATCGAGATGGACTGCTCGCGCAGGAAGGGCAGGAGCTCCAGCCGGCCCGCGGTCGTCACCTCGCCGGCGTAGACCGCGAGGTCGGGATCGCCCTCAACCGCCTCGGCCAGCGCCTGCCGCAGCGACGCCACCGACTCCGCCGGGCCCACGAGCCGGGCCCGAGGCGGGCGCGGCGCGGGGGGCTCGTCGGCGGCCTCGGCGAGGATGTCGCGGGTCCGGCCGCTCATGCGCTCGCACCACTGCGCGTCGGTCTCCACGAACACCGGCACGCCCAGCTCGGCGAGCGCCCGGCGCACGGCCGCGGGCAGGCCCGATCCGGAGCTGAGCACGACCTCGGACGCCGCCCGGATGCCGGCGAGCGCTGCGCGCAGGACCTCGTGCAGCGGCGCATCGGCGGTCGCGCGGATCGCGACGGGCATCGGCCGGTACCGCAGGAGGTTGCGCTCGACCCCGAGCCCGGACACGTCGCGGACGCGGCCGAACTCGCGGTCCCAGGCCACGGCATCCGACAGCGCCGCGCGGCGGAGCCACTCGAACGAGGGGTAGTCGAGCGAGGGCTGCGCCGACTCGATGAGGCTCGTCATCCGGGTGTCGAGCCCGCGCAGGTGCAGGGTCGAGGATGCCGCTCCCCCGGCCGACGCGCGCCACGACCCCAGGCCGACGAGGTGGTTGGGGCCGCCCGGCTTCGCCCCCGGTCCGACCGCCGACCGCTTCCAGCCGCCGAACGGCTGCCGCTGCACGATCGCGCCAGTCATGCCGCGGTTGACGGACAGGTTCCCGGCCTGGACGCGCTCGAGCCACAGCGCGAGGTCGGCGGGCTCTCGCGTGTGGAGGCCCGCCGTGAGCCCGTACTCGACGGCGTTCTGCAGGTCGATCGCCTCCGCGAGCGAGCCCGCCGTCATGATCCCGAGCACCGGCCCGAAGAACTCCTCCGTGTGGAAACGCGACCCCGGCTGCACGCCGGTGCGGATGCCGGGGCTCCACAGGCGCGGTTCGATCTCGCGCGGCTCGACGAGCCACCGTTCGCCCTCGCCGAGGGTGGACAGCGCCCACGCGAGCTTGCCGCGCGGCTCCTCGATGAGGGGCGGCACCTCGGCGCGCGGATCCGTCGGCCACCCGACACGGAGGGAGGTCACCGCGTCGACGAGCTGCCGCGCGAACCGCGGCGAGCGCGCGACCGGACCCACGAGGATCGCGAGCGACGCGGCCGAGCACTTCTGCCCCGCATGCGAGAACGCGCTCCGCACGAGATCCGCGACCGCGAGGTCCAGGTCGGCCGAGGGCGTCACGATCATCGCGTTCTTGCCGCTCGTCTCCGCGTGCAGCGGCAGATCGTGGCGCCACGAGCGGAACAGCGC
Source organism: Microbacterium sp. X-17 (assembly GCF_039615055.1). Lineage (NCBI taxonomy): Bacteria > Bacillati > Actinomycetota > Actinomycetes > Micrococcales > Microbacteriaceae > Microbacterium > Microbacterium sp. X-17. The sequence continues at coordinate 1,120,778 of NZ_JBDHNI010000002.1, read as the reverse complement.
CGCCGTCTCCCACGAGCCGGTGAGGATGACGCGGTCCACGGCCGGATGCGTCACGAGCGCCCGGCCGAGCGCGTCCTCGTCGAGATCGACGAGCGCGAGCACCTCGCGCGGGACGCCGGCATCCCACAGCGCTTCGGCGAGCACGGCCGCGGTGCGCCGCGCCTGCGGGGCGGGCTTGAGCACCACCCCGGACCCGGCCGCGAGCGCGGCGAGCAGCCCGCCCGCCGGGATCGCGACGGGGAAGTTCCACGGCGGAGCCACGACCGTGACGCGCGAGGGGACGAAGACGGCGCCGCCGACGCTGTCCAGCTCGAGCGCCGTCGAGGCGTAGTAGTTCGCGTAGTCGACGGCCTCGCTGACCTCGACGTCGCCCTCGGCGAGCACCTTGCCGGTCTCGGCCGCGGCGACCTCGACGAGCGCGCCGCGTCGGGACTCCAGCATCCGCCCCGCCGACCGCAGCACCTGCGCCCGCTCCGCGGCGGAGCGCGCACCCCAGGAGGCGCCGGCGATGCCGACCCGCTCCACGAGCGCGTCGAGCTCGGCGGCATCCGTCACGCGCGCCCGCGCGATCACGTCCACGCCTGCCGTGGAGGTCGCGATCGCGGCGAGCACGTCGGCCGCCCAGGCGCGGTTCTCCGGCAGCGCGGGGTCGGTGTCGGGCGCGTTCCGGAACCCCGGCGCACCGGAGGCGCTCGCGCCCGGACTCTCCGGGCCCGCGCCCTCGTGCGAGGCGTACACCGCGGTCTCGACGAAGTCGACGCCGCCGAACCGGACGGCGGGCGTCTCCGTCTGAGGCTGCGCGCCGCGCGCGATTCCGAGCACGCGCTGCGTGAGGGCGCCCTCCGGCTCCGGCGACGCGGGGTCGCGGGTCAGGCGCCCCTCGGGCAGCGGTACGTGCCGGTCCTGCGTACGGCGCGGGACGGCGCGCAGCGCCGGGTCCATCGCGCGGACGACGGATGCCGCGTACCGGTCGCGCTCGACGGCGAGGCGCACCCGGTCGCGCGGGAGGAAGGACGCCGCGGCGAGGAAGTTCTCCGGACCCGCGCTCTCCTCGAGCCGGCGCACGAGGTAGCCGATCGCGACGTCGAACTCGTCCGGGTGCACGACCGGGACGTAGAGCAGCACGGGTCCGACGTCGCGCGACACCGCCTGCACCTGGCCCGTCGCCATCCCGAGGAGCATCTCGAACTGCACGGCGTCGCGCACGCCGCGCGCCCCCGCGAGGAGCCACGCGTGCGCGACGTCGAAGAGGTTGTGCCCCGCGACGCCGATGTGCACCGCGGCGACGCTCTCGGGGCGCAGGGCCTCGTCGAGGCAGCGCAGGTAGTTCCCGTCGGTGTCGTCCTTCGTGTCGTACGGCGCCGGCGTCCAGCCGTGGAGGACCGCCTCCACGCGCTCCATCGCGAGGTTCGCGCCCTTGACGAGCCGGATCGTGATCGGCGCCCCGCCGGACGCGACGCGCTGCCGCGCCCACGCCGACAGCTCCCGCAGGGCCGGGAGCGCGTCGGGCAGGTACGTCTGCAGCACGATGCCGGCCCGCATACCGCCGAGCTCCGGATGCTCGAGGAGCCGCGTGAACACTGCGATCGTCAGGTCGAGGTCGCGGTACTCCTCCATGTCGAGGTTCAGGAACGTGCCGTGGGCCGCGGCGGCCCGGTACAGGGGCAGGAGCCGGCCGACGACCTCGTCGACCGTGTCGTCGAGGCCCCACGGCGTGAGACGGCTCGCGATCGCGGACACCTTGACCGACACGTAGTCGACGTCGTCGCGCTCGACGAGAGCGCGGATGCCGGCGAGCCGGCGATCGGCCTCCTTCTCCCCGAGCACGGCCTCACCGAGCAGGTTGAGGTTGAGCCGGTGCCCCTCGGCGCGCAGTCGCTCGATCGCCGGTCCGAGCTTGGCCGGCCGGGCGTCCGCGACGAGGTGGTCGACCAGGTCGCGCAACGCGCGTCGCGCCACCGGGACGACCGCTGCGGGCAGCGCGGGCGCCACCGCTCCTCCGACCCGCACGGCGGTCCGCAGCCGCCACGGGAGGATCTCCGGGGTGAGGCCCGCGACCCGGTGTAGGCCCGAGGCGGCCGCGCCGTAGCTCTCCGGACGCATGACCCCGTCGACGAAGCCGACCGTGAACGGCAGCCCGCGCGGGTCCTGGAGGACTCCGGCGAGGAGCTCCGCGGATGCCTCGACGGGGGCCTGCGCGGCCTCGGCGATCCAGCGCTCCGCGAGGGCGATCGCCTCGGCCGCGACGCCGAGCCCGGTCTGGTCCCCTCCACCCATGCCGCCAGCCTATGCGCGGGCAGGCCCGAGGTCCCTGAGCCCCTCCGGTGTCACGCGCGCATAGTTCCCGGCATCCGCGACTGTGCGCGAGCGACACCGGAGCGGCTCGGGCGGCTCGGAGGACGGGGCGCGGGGGCGGTCAGGGCCAGAGGCTCGGGGCGGGGGCCTTGGTCGGGGGGAGGGCGGATGCGGCGGCCCAGTCGTGCATCCAGGGGGCGATGTCGGGCAGGTCGTCGGGGCGGCCGACCGCGGCGAAGAGCTCCTCGTGCGACAGGGTGCCGCCCGAGCGCTTCAGCATCCGCGCCCGGATGATCGCCCGCGCGTACACCTCGCCGTCGACGACCGCGCGGTGCTCGAGGTAGAGCGCCCGGTCGTCGTGCCCGATGAACCGCGACTCCACGTCGAAGCGCTGCCACAGGGTGAGCGACTTCCGGAACGTGATCGTCTCCGCGGCCACGACCGCGTACCAGCCGTGCGTGCGCATCGCGCCGGCGAGCCCCGTGCGGATGAGGAGATCCCAGCGGCCGAGGTCGAAGAGGGACAGATAGCGGCCGTTGTTCATGTGACCCAGGAGGTCCAGGTCGGTCGGCAGCGTCGTCAGCCGCACACGGCCCACGCCGGTGGGCGGGAGCGCGCCGCCCCGGCGGCGGCCGCGGCGGGCGCGGAAGACGACGAGGAGAGTCCGCCAGAGCACGTTCACGAGGCGCGATGCTAGCCGTGGGCACCGCCGCAACGCAGTTCGTTTGTGGGTTCCCACAGTGCGCGCCGCCCGGCATCCGGCTCGATTTCGCGCACCACGGCGGCTCACGTAGAGTCAGCGCCATGGATGCCGAACTGCAGACGGACATCGTCGTCCGCCCCGTGCGCGATGTGGATGCCGAGGCCCTCGGGCGCGTCCACGCCACGTGCTGGCACGAGACCTACGATCACCTCATCAGCAAGGCGGCGCTAGAGCGCATCTCTCCGCGCCGCATGGCAGAGCTCTGGACCCACTGGGCCAGCCAGGGCCCCGAGTACCGGATGAGCGCGGCCCTCGTCGACGGCGAGATCGTGGGCTTCGTCGGCTCGGGTCCAGCCCGCGACGAGGATGCGCCGAGCCCGCGCGAGCTGTACTTCATCTACTTGCTCGACGCCTGGCACGGCACCGGCATCGGACAGCGCCTGTTCGATGCCGCGGTCGATCCCGGCGAGCCGCTCTACCTGTGGGTCGCGGAGGACAACCCCCGCGCGCACCACTTCTACGAGCGCAACGGCTTCGCGCTGGACGGCGCCTCGCACGAGGAGCTGTTCCTCGGCGAGCCGCTCACCGAGGTGCGGTTCGTCCGCTGACGTGCTGGAGATCTGGGCGCCGGACGGCATCCCGGAGGTCCACGCCGGCGACGATCTCGTCGCCCTGATCGCGGACGCGTTCGGTGACGGGCTGCGCGACGGCGACATCCTCGTCGTGACGTCGAAGATCGTCTCGAAGGCGGAGGGCCGGATGATCCGCGCCGAAGACCGCGAGGACGCGATCACCTCGGAGACCGTGCGCCTCGTCGCGGAGCGCACGTCGCCGAGCGGCCATCGCACGCGCATCGTCGAGAACCGGCTCGGGATCGTGGCGGCCGCAGCCGGGGTCGACGCGAGCAACACGCCCGAGGGCACCGTGCTGCTGCTGCCCGCGGATCCGGATGCCTCCGCCCGCGCGATCGCGGCGGGCCTGCGCGCCGGACTCGAGGTCGAGGTGGGCGTGCTCGTATCCGACACGCTCGGCCGCGCGTGGCGCGAGGGCCAGACCGACGCGGCGATCGGCGCCGCCGGCGTTCGCGTGTTCGAGGACCTCCGCGGATCCACGGACGCCGAGGGCCGGCCGCTCGCGGTGACCATGCCGTGCGTCGCCGACGAGCTCGCCGCCGCTGCGGACCTCGCCAAGGGCAAGACCTCGCGGCGTCCGGTCGCGGTGGTGCGGGGCCGCGCCGACCTGGTCGGGCCGCTGGATCTTCCCGGCGCGCGCGCGATCGTCCGCCCGGCCGAGACCGACATGTTCCGCCAGGGCGCCGACGAGGCCTTCGCCGCCGGCCGCGCGGCCGGCTACGCCGCGGGCCTGGCGGCCCGCCCTGCCGACCCCCGCTGACCCCACCCGCCAGACCCGCACAACTCCTGCACCCCAAGCCCCGCGCCCGGCATAACTCCTGCACCCCCGCCCGCTGGCCCCGCACAACTCCTGCAGATTGGGGCGGGGCCGGGCCGACGACCGCGGGACCACGTGGTCTGGACTGACGCCAGGGGCAGGATGCAGGAGTTGTGCGGACTGACTCGGGTGCGTGCAGGAGTTGTGCGAGCCGGCACGGGGTGGGTGCAGGAGTTGTGCGGGGTGGGAGGGGCGGGGGTCAGGAGGTGGGGGTCAGCTCGACGTAGCCGCCGCTGATGTTCACCGAGACGGCGTGGGGGGAGGTGGCCGAGGTGTCCAGGCGGTTGTCGAGGTTGCCGGCGGTGACCGAGCGGGTCACGGCGTAGGTCGCGTCGGGCAGCCGCACGGTGGCGGAGCCGGCCGTCGCCGAGACCGACACCCGGTCGGGGGCGGAGCCGGTGAGACGCACGTCGGCGGCCCCGGCCTCCACCGAGACGTCCGCGGTGCGGGCGCCGGACACGGCCACGGTCGCGGAGCCGGCCCGCAGGTCGAGGGTGACCGAAGTCGCCGCGCCGTTGACGTCGACCGAGCCGCCGGCGACGTCGAGCGTGAGCGCGCGGAACCCGCCGTCGACCTGGAGGACGCCGCCCGCGACCGACAGCGCGCCGTCGAGTCGTCCGTCGAGCGCGCGCGGGAGCGTGAGCACGGCGTTGGCGCTGCGCCCCCACCACCCGCCGAAGCCGACGAGGGCCCCGGGGCCGAGCCCACCGCGATCCGCGCCGACGCGTAGCTCGCCGCCGGTGCGGGTGAGCGACCAGCCGTCGGCCCCGCGGAACCCGGTCACCCGCAGCTCGGCATCCTTCACGTCGCCGAACGCGATCCGGATAGACGCGGCGGAGGCATCGATGACGACGCGCTGCGCGCCGGTCGCGGATGCTGTCACCGTGTCGGTCCGCGAGATGCCACTGAACGCGACCGGGAGAGCGGCGGTGATCAGCGTGGCGAGCACGGCGAGCACGCCGATCGCGATCGCGACGATCGCGACCACGCGCGACGAGGAACGCACGGGCGGCGGCGCGTCCGGGGCGGGGGCCGGGGTCTCCGGCGTCAGGGTGGTGCTCATCGGAGTCCTCCTGTCTGCGGCGGCAGGCCGCCCGGTTCGGTGCGCGCGGAGCCGTGCTCGAGGTGCGCGAGGGCCGCGAGGACGCGGCGGTTGCCCGACTCGTCGGGTTCGAGGCCGAGCTTCTGGAAGACGGCCGTCACGTGCTTTTCGACGCTGCCCTCGGTCACGAAGAGTGCCTTCGCGATCGCCTGGTTCGACTTCCCCTCGGCGATGAGCGCGAGGACGGCGGCCTCCCGCTCCGTCAGCCGGCTCATCCGGGCGTCGAGCGCGCGACGGCTGAGGAGCTGCGCGACGACCTCGGGGTCGAAGACCGTCGCGCCCGCGCCGATCCGCTGCACGGTCTCGACGAACTCGCCGACATCCGCGACGCGGTCCTTCAGGAGGTACCCGAGCGCCCCGCCGTTGCCGGCGATGAGGTCTGTCGCGTAACGCTCCTCGACGTACTGGGAGAGGACGAGCACGGGAAGGTCCGGATGCGCGGCCCGTAGCTCGAGCGCGGCACGGATTCCCTCATCGGCATATGTCGGCGGGAGGCGAACGTCGAGGATGCAGAGGTCCGGTCGCGCGGCCTCCTGCTGAGCCATCAGGTCACGCGCGTCGGGCAGCGCCGCGACGACCTCGTGACCGGCGTCCTCGAGGAGCCGGACGAGTCCCTCGCGGAGGAGGACCGAGTCCTCGCAGATCAGGATGCGCACGGAACCGTCACCTCCACCGTCGTCGGGCCGCCGGGCATGCTGTCGATGCGCGCAACGCCGCCGGCGGCGGCCACGCGGTTGACGAGGCCGTCGAGCCCGCCGCCCGGGACGATCCGCGCCCCGCCGATACCGTCGTCCTCGACCCGCGCCCACAGCGTGCCGGCGTCGGGCTGGCGGACGAGCACCCGGCAGGCCGTCGCGCGCGAGTGCTTGGCGGCGTTCGTGAGCGCCTCCGCGATCGCGAAGTACACGGCCGCTTCGGCCGGCCGGCTGCAGCGCTGCGCGATCCGCACGTCGAGCGTCACAGGGATGTGCGAGCGCGCGGCGAGCGCGGACAGCGCGGCATCCAGTCCGCGGTCGTCCAGCACGGCGGTGTGGATGCCGCGGGCGAGCTGGCGCAGCTCCGTCACGGCGGCCTTCGTCGAGGCGTGCGCCTCGGCGATGAGCGCCTTCGCCGCGGCCGGGTCGCTGTCGATCTTCTGCTGCGCGAGACCCAGCGTCATCCCGATCGAGACGAGCCGCGGCTGGACTCCGTCGTGCAGGTCGCGCTCGATGCGCGTGCGCTCGACCTCGGCGGCGCGCACCGCGCCGGCGCGCTGCTCGCGTGACGCGCGGGCCTCCGCGGCGAACTGCGCCTCCCGCGAGGGGACGAGGATGACGCGGCAGAGCGCCGCGTCCGCGATCGCGAGCCCGACGATGGCGGCGAGCGACCCGATCACCGCGAGGACGCCGGCGAGCGGCGCCCACGCGGTCGCGACGGCGAGGTCGAACCGGAGCACCTCGACCGTGTCGCCGCGCGCGTACAGCGGAGCGAAGATCAGCGCGACGCCGGCCGCAAGAAGCGTGAGCAGCGGCAGGATCACGAAGCCGAACACCGTCGCGATCGCGCCGCTCGCGATCGCCCGCCACTGCGCGCCGTCGATCGCCTGCAGCCAGATCGTGTGCAGGAAGCCGCGGAAGCCGGACCGCGGGCTGCGGCGCGGGCGGAGCGGCGGGAGCCGGAGGTCGTACAGTCCGTCCGCGCGGGCGGCGGCCACCCACGCAAGCGCGTACAGGATATAGACGAGCGCGAGCAGGAACAGGACCCCGACGAGGAACACGGGCAGGAGCCCGATGCCGAGGGCGAGGAAGGTCAGGACGAGGGCGAACGCCCCGGATCCGACGATGCCGAGCGCCGCCAGCTGCGCGATCGCTCCCGCGATCCGCAGGGGCGAGGCGAGCGACGGACGCCGAGCCGGTGCCGGTAGTGCGGTCATGGCTCCACGGTAGGTGGGCGGCGGCGGACTCCGCGCCCCCGGCATCCGGACGAATCCCCGGGGGATATCCCCCGCACCCTCGCGTATACCTTGCACCTCTATGTATATTGAGCTGCAAGGTATCGATGGGAGGACGCGCATGCGCATCGGAAAGGACCTCGTCGCGGCCGCCGCGACGCCGCTCGTGCTGGGCATCCTGGCGGAGGGCGAGTCGTACGGGTACGCGATCCTGCAGCGCGTCGACCAGCTCTCCGACGGCCGGTTCGTGTGGAGCGACGGGATGCTGTACCCCCTCCTGCACCGCCTGGAGCGCCTCGGTCTCGTGGAGGCGCGGTGGTCGGAGTCCGAGACCGGCCGCCGCCGGAAGCACTACCGGCTGAGCGCGGACGGGCAGACGGCCTTCGCCGAGCAGCGGCGGCAGTGGGCGGTCGTGACCGAGACGCTGCACCGCGTCTGGTCCGAGCTGCCGGGCGCAGCCGGTCCGCTGGCGGCGGGAGCATGACCGTGGAGGAGGTCGATGCCCAGATCGCGCAGTGGCGCCGGTACGTCGAGCGCCACCGCGCGCTGGAGACGGCCGACGTCGACGAGCTCGAGACCCACCTGCGCGACCAGATCGACGCGCTGGAGCGGGCGGGGCTGAGCCCGGACGAGGGGTTCCTCGTCGCGGTCCAGCGCCTCGGGCGCGTCGACGAGCTCTCGCGGGAGTTCGCGCGCGAGCACTCGGTGCGGATGTGGAAGCAGCTCGTCGTCGGCGAGCCCGGCCGACGTCCGCGGAACGGGCTCGTGCTCGCCTTGGCACTCGCCGTGGTTGCGGCGATCCTGGTGAAGCTCCCCGCGCTCGCCGGCGGGGACCCGCTGACGACCCTGCGGTTCGCGGGGCCGCTCGTGCTGGCCCCGCTCGCGGCGTACTTCCTCGTGCGGCGACGGTCCCGCGGTGCGACCATCGCGGTCGTCGCGGGGATCTTCGCGGTCGTCACCGCAGCCCTCGCCGCCTACCCGTTCGTGATGGGCGGCCAGACGATCGTGCTCGCGGCGATCCACGCGGTCGTCGCCCTCTGGTTCGCGACCGGGATCGCCTACGCCGACGGCGCGTGGCGGTCCGATCGCGCGCGCATGGACGTCATCCGCTTCACCGGCGAGTGGGTGGTCTACTACGCCCTCATCGCGTTGGGCGGCGGCGTGCTTACGGGGCTCACGCTGGCCGTGTTCGGCGCGATCGGGCTCAACGTCAACGCGTTCGTCGCGGAGTGGATGCTGCCCTGCGGCGCCGCCGGCGCGGTGGTCGTCGCGGCCTGGCTCGTCGAGGCGAAGCAGAGCGTCGTGGAGAACATGGCGCCCGTGCTCACGCGGGTGTTCACGCCGCTGTTCACGCTGCTCCTGCTCACGCTCGTGGTCGCCGCCGCGGTGCAGCGCGACCTCGTCGCCGCCGACCGCAACCTGCTGATCCTCTTCGATATCGTGCTGCTGGTCGTGCTGGGCCTGCTGCTTTACGCGCTATCGTCGCGCGAGCCGACGAGCCGCGCCACGTGGTTCGACCGGCTGCAGCTGCTGATGCTCGGCAGCGCGGTCGTCGTCGATGTGCTCGTGATGATCGCGGTCCTGGCGCGGATCGGCGCCTACGGACTGACCGCGAACAAGGTCGCGGCGCTCGGGCTCAATGTGATCCTGCTCGCGAACCTCGTCTACGCCGGCATCCTGCAGTGGCGCTTCGTCCGCGGCCGGGTGCCGCTCGGGCGGCTGGAGCGCTGGCAGACCGGCTACCTGCCGGTCTTCTTCGCCTGGAGCGTCGCCGTCGTCGTGGTGCTGCCGCCCGTCTTCGCGTTCGGCTGAGCCCGCCAACGCGTCAGGTCAGGTCGAGGTCGCCGCAGACGGGCGCCGCGAAGTACGCGGCCACGGCCTCGGGAGTGACGGCGTCGTGAGTCGCCGGGCGCCAGCGCGGAGCGCGGTCCTTGTCGATGACCTGCGCGCGGATCCCCTCCCGGAGCTCCGCCGTCCCGAACGCGTGGCACGAGACGCGGTACTCCTGCACGAGCGCCTCGGCCAGGGAGCCGAGACCGGCGGCGGTGCGGATGCCGCGGAGCGCGACCGCCGCACTCGTCGGCGAGACGCGGTCGAGGGCGGCGGCGAGCTCGGCGGCCCGCTCGGACGCCTGCCCGCGCAGGCGCTCGACGATCGCAGGCACGTCCGCGGCGGCGAACACCTCGTCGATCCAGTCCCGGTCCGCGAGGAGCCCGCTGACCGGGGCCGGCTGCGCGACCGCCGCGATCGCGGCATCCGGCTCCTGCGTCTCGAGCGCCGCGAGCAGGCCCGCGAGGTCGCCGGACGGCACGGAGTGGTCGCTCAGCCCGAGAGCCAGCGCGTCGCCCGCGCCGACCGTGAGACCGGTCATCCCGATCGCCAGCCCGAGCCGGCCCGGAGCGCGCGACAGGAGCCACGTCGCACCCACATCCGGCGCGAACCCGATGCCGACCTCGGGCAGGCCGAGGCGGCTGCGCTCCGTCACGACGCGATGCGAGCAGTGCGCGGAGATCCCGATGCCGCCGCCGAGGACGAGGCCGTCCTGGATCGCGACGACCGGCTTCGGATACCGCGCCAGCGCGAGGTCGAGCCGGTACTCGTCGGCCCAGAACGCCCTACTGGCAGAGCCGTCACCCTCGGTCGCATCGCGGTACAGCGCGACGATGTCCCCGCCCGCGCACAGCCCGCGCGGACCCGCGCCCGTGATCGCGACGGCGCCGACCGTGTCGTCGTCCGCCCAGGTCGCGATCGCCTCGGCGATCCGCCGGACCATCGGATGCGTCAGGGCGTTGAGCGCGCGCGGCCGGTCGAGCGTGAGGAGCCCGAGCCGGCCGCGCCGCTCGACGAGAACGTCCGAGTACTCGGTCAGCGCATGCTCACGGAGCCGAAGAGCCGAGCGATCGGGGCGAGGACGAGCGGCCGTGCCGCGACCCACGCCGCGACGATGACGACCATGGAGGCGGAGAAGATCCAGAACCCGGCCCAGTTCACGACATCGCTCATCGCGTACATGTGGTTCAGGTTCCGCAGCGCCCCCGTCGCGAACACGAGGGTGACGTGAACGATGATGAACAGCACGAAGTAGATCATCGTCGGGAAGTGCACCGCACGCGCCCACTCGATCGGGTACGCCTTGTTCAGCTGCGTCGTCTTCTTCGGCCAGATCCCGCTCATCCGCACGCCGGTGATCACGGCCAGCGGCGCCGCGATGAACACGGTCGTGAAGTAGGCGAGCTGCTGCAGGCTGTTGTAGTTCACCCAGCCGTCCTCGGTCGGCCAGTTCAGCGACACGTACTGCAGGCCGGCGGAGATCGCGTTCGGGAAGACCTCCCAGGAGGTGGGCACGAGCCGCATCCACTGCCCGGTCACGAACAGCAGCACGATGAACACGGCGCCGTTGACCATCCACAGGATGTCGAGCGACTGGTGGAACCACAGGTTGATGCTGATCTTGCGCGACTTGTTCCAGCGAGGCGACCAGAACGCCGGCGGCCGCTTCTGGTGCCGCACCTGCATGCCGGACCGGATGATCAGCACCATCAGGAACACGTTGAAGAAGTGCTGCCATTCGAGCCAGACCGGGAAGCCGACCGGGGCGCCCACCGGCAGGTGGTACTCCCCCGGGTAGGTCGTCAGGAAGTCCTGCATGAACGGGATGCTGACGAACCAGCGCACGAGGAACACGAGCATCGCGCCCGCACCCAGCAGCGCGATGAGCGTGACGATCCCCGCGCCGACCCACTGCCCAGCGGTGAAGGGGCCGAGCCGGCGCGGCTCGGGCGCGACCTCGACCACGGCTTGCCCGCGACGCTCCGCGTTCCACTCCCGGGCCGCGGCCCCGGGGAACACGGTCTGCGGGAAGGGCAGGGGCGCACGCGGACCCGCCGGGACGACCGGCACGACGACGGGGGCCGCCGGGGCCACGGATGCCGCGACCGGCGCGGCCTCGACGACGGGAGCGGCCTCGACGACGGCGGGAGCGGCCGGAGCGAGTCCCGCCGGGGGCCAGGGCTCGCCGCCCGCAACGCGCGGGAGCCCGCGACGCAGCGACGTGGACGACACCGCGGCGGGAGCGACGGCCGCAGCCGCGGGCGCGGCGACGGCAGCCGCGGCGGGGACTGCAGCGACGGCGGCCGGGGGAAGCGCGCCGGCCGGGGGCCAGGGCTCCCCGCCCGGGACGCGCGGAAGCCCGCGGCGGAGCGCGGAAGCGGCGGGCGCGGCGACCACGGGTGCGGCGGCCACGGCCGGAGCCGGAACCGCGGGTGCGGCGACCGGGGGCACGGCCTCAGCAGGAGCCGCGGCGGCGGGCGCCACGGCCGGCGCGGCCTCCGCGACGACCGCGGCCGTCGCGAGGATCCGGTCGGGGACACCGGTCGCCGCGTGCGGCCAGGGCTCGCCGCCCTTGACCCGCGGCAGGCCCCGACGGATCGTGGTCCCGTACGTCGCCATCCGCTTTACGCCTTCCGCGCTTCCAGCGCGGCGATCAGCTGCGGCACGACCGTGAACAGGTCGCCGACGACACCGAAGTCCGCGATCTCGAAGATCGGGGCATCCGCGTCCTTGTTGATCGCGACGATCGTCTTGGCGGTCTGCATGCCGGCCCGGTGCTGGATCGCACCCGAGATGCCGAGCGCCACGTACAGCTGCGGCGACACCGACACACCGGTCTGGCCGACCTGCGACGCGTAGGGGATGTATCCGGCGTCCACCGCGGCGCGGGACGCGCCGACCGCGGCACCGAGGACGTCGGCGAGCTGCCCGACCAGGGCGAACTGCTCCGCCGAGCCCAGGCCGCGACCACCGGACACGACCTTGGCCGCACCGCGCAGCTCGGGTCGCGACGAGACCGCGACCGTCTGCTCGAAGGACTCGATCGTCGCGACCGGCGCACCGCCGGCGGCGACCGCGAGCTCCTCGACCGCGGCCGGCTGAGCCTCGGCGCGCGCGTCCACAGCGCCCTGACGCACCGTGATCACGGGGGCGCCGAAGGTGGCCGTCGACGTCACGTCGAACGAGCCGCCGTACACGGAGTGCTGCGCCACGACGCCCTCGGCATCGCGCGCGACGCCGATCGCGTCGACGGCAAGCGCGGAGCGGGTGCGGGCGGCGAACACGCCCGCCACGTCACGGCCGTCCACCGAGTTCGACACGAGCACGGCATCGGGGCGCACGAGGTCGGCCGCGGCCACGAGGGCGTCGGCGACCCGGCTGCCCCCGAGGATGCCGTCGAGGCCGTCGACCTCGACGGTCAGCACGCGGGCGGCGCCGAGCTCGGCGGCGGAGGCAGCGGCGGTGGCCGCCTGGCCGGAACCCGTCACGACGAGCGCGACCGGGGTGCCGACGAGCGATGCCGCACCGAGCAGGCCGGCGGCGCTCTTCGCGACGGTTCCGTCGCGGCCGGTCTCGACCAGGACGAGCACAGAGTCAGAAGCGAAATCAACCATCGGAGTTCCTCACGCGAGCCGGTTGGAGACGAGGAACTCGGCGAGCTTCTCGCCCGCATCGCCTTCGTCGACGATCTTCGTGCCGGCCTGACGCGGCGGCTTCTGCGACACCGCGAGCATGATCGAGCGGGACGCGTCCGCGGCGGCGGCGTCGACGCCGAGGTCGGCGGTGCTCACCACCTCGAACGGCTTCTTCTTGGCCGCCATGATCCCCTTGAAGTTCGGGAACCGGGCATCCGGCAGCGCCTCGGTGATCGACACGACCGCCGGCAGCGGTGCGCTCACCCGCGCGGTCCCGTCGTCGGTGACGCGCGTGCCCGCGACGCGGTCGGCCTCGATGTCGAGGGCGGCGAGCGCCGTCACGGCCGGCACGCCGAGCAGCTCGCCCAGCATGGCCGCCATCACGCCGCCGGAGCCGTCGGTCGAGAGGTTGCCGGCGATCACCAGATCGAAGCCCACGCGACGGATCGCCGCGGCCAGCACCTCCGCCGTGAGTCCGAGGTCGGCACCGAGCAGGCTCTCGTCGACCACGTGCAGCGCGCGGTGCGCGCCCATCGCGAGCGCCTTGCGGATCGTCGCGGTCGCCGACTCCGGACCCATCGACACCACCACGACCTCGGTGCCCTCGTGCTTGTCCGCGTACGACAACGCCGCCTCGACCGAGCGCTCGCCGATCTCGTCGAGCACGACCTCGCTCGCTCCGCGGTCGGCCAGACCCGTCTCCAAGCTCAGCTTGCGGTCCCCATACGTGTCCGGCACTTCCTTCGCCAACACGACGATGTTCATAGGCACCTCTCCTTTACACCGTCTGGCAGTTTATGCGCCAGTGGATGTTTCATCCCAAACGAGCGATCGCCACCTAGCTCGCCGCCTCCTCCGCGCGCTCCGCAGCGGCGATCGCGGCCGCGTCGGCCACATAGCCGGCGATGTGGCGCTCGTCCGGGCCGTTGTAGGCCGAGAGGGGACGGATCAGGGCGTTCGACGCCTGCTGTTCCATGATGTGCGCGGTCCAGCCCGTCACGCGCGCCACGACGAAGAGCGGCGTGAAGGTGAGGGTGTCGAAGCCGATGAGCTTGTATGCGGGGCCCGACGGGTAGTCGAGGTTCGGGTAGATGCCCTTGCGTGCGACGAACTCCGACTCCAGCTCGTCGTACAGCGCCGCGACGTCTGGACGGTCGTAGTGCGCGACGAGGGTGTCCAGTGCTGCCTTCATCGTCGGGACGCGGGAGTCGCCGCGCTTGTACACGCGGTGCCCGAAGCCCATGATCTTCCGCTTCTCCGCGAGCGCCTGGTCCAGCCACGGTCCGACGTTCGCGGCATCGCCGATCTCGTCGAAGATGTGCAGGACGGCCTCGTTCGCGCCGCCGTGCAGCGGGCCCTTCAGCGCGCCGATCGCGCCGACCACGGCGGAGAAGAGGTCGCTGAGCGTCGAGGTGATGACGCGCGCCGTGAACGTCGACGCGTTGAAAGAGTGCTCGGCGTACAGGATGAGCGACTGGTTGAACGCGTCGACCACGACGTCGTCCAGCTCCTCGCCGAACGTCATCCAGAGGAAGTTCGCGGCGTAGTCGAGGTCGTCGCGCGGACCCACGACATCCTGGCCGCGGCGGCGGCGCTGCCCGTACGCGACGATCGCCGGCAGCTCGGCGAAGAGGCGGATGCTGCGCGCGAGGTTCTCCTCGGGCGTGCCGACCGCATCCATGACGTTGTCGATGCCCGCCGTCTCACGGGCGCCGATGACGCTCACGGCCGTGCGCACCTCGTCCATGGGGTGCGAGCTCACGGGGAGGAGGTCGATGGCCGCCTTGACATCGGCCTGGAGCACGCGGTGCGCCCGCTCCGTCGCCCGCAGCCGCGCCAGCTGCTCCGCGGTCGGCAGCTCGCCGTTCCACAGGAGGTAAGCGACGGCCTCGAACGGCTGTGTCGCCGCCAGCTCCTGCACCGGGTACCCCCGGTAGAGGAGGCTGTTGGTGTCCGGGTTGACCTTGGAGACCGCGGTGTAGTCCACCGTGACCCCCGCCAGGCCCTTCCTGATCTCCGGTTCGGTCGTGTCGGTCATGCGTGCTCCTTCGCTCGCGTCAGCGGTCCACCGAGAAGGTGAAGATGCCGGTGTCGAACCGGCTGTATCCCTCGTAGTCGACGAGGTCGTAGAGGTCGGCCCGGTGCTGCATCTCCCCGAGCCGGGAGGTGAGGTGCCCCTCGTCGAGCAGCGTCTCGAGCGCGCGGTCCGCGGCGCCCATCGCGATCCGCAGGAGGGAGACGGGCCAGATGACGATGTTCACGCCGACGTCCCGCAGCTGGTCGTCGCTGAAGAGCTCGCTCTTCCCGAACTCCGTCATGTTGGCGAGGATCGGCACGTCCACCGCCTTGCGGATCGCCTCGAACTCGGCGAGATCGCGCATCGCCTCGGGGAAGATCGCGTCCGCGCCGGCATCCACGAGCGCCTTCGCGCGGTCGATCGCGGCGTCGAGGCCCTCCACGGCGCGGATGTCCGTCCGGGCCATGATGAGGAAGTCCGGATCGCGGCGCGCGTCGACGGCCGCGCGGATCCGCTTCAGCGCGGTGCCGTCGTCCACGACGGCCTTGCCGTCGAGGTGCCCGCACCGCTTCGGGTTGACCTGGTCCTCGATGTGGGTGCCGGCGATCCCGGCATCCTCGAGCGTCTGGATGGTCCGCGCGACGTTCATGGGCTCGCCGAAGCCGGTGTCCGCGTCGATCAGCGCCGGGAGCTCCGTCATCCGGGCGATCTGCGCCCCGCGTCCGGCGACCTCGCTGAGCGTCGTCAGTCCGATGTCGGGCAGGCCCAGGTCGGCGGCGATCACGGCCCCCGAGATGTAGACGCCCTCGAAGCCCTTGCGCTCGATGAGCCGCGCCGACAGCGGGTTGAACGCGCCCGGGAAGCGCAGCAGCTCGCCGGACGCGAGCCGCTCCCGGAGGATCCGGCGCTTGTCGGCGGCCGGCGTCCGCGCGTAGAGCATCAGAAGAGGCCCTTCGGAGCGGGCGCGCGCTCGATGACGCCGGGGGCCGCGACGATGGACAGCTCGCGCACGTCGTCGGCCGACAGCTCGGGCAGGCGCTCGGCGAGGCCCAGGAACCGGTCGATCTCCTCGGGGGTCAGGACCGGCTCGGCCAGCAGCCGGAACTTGCGGACGTAGTCCTCGCGGCCGAACGGGCGCGCGCCGAGCGGATGCGCGTCGGCCACGGCAATCTCGTCCGTGAGCGTCGAGCCGTCGGTCAGCGTGATGACGACGCGGCCGCCGAAGGCCTTCTCGTTCGGGTCCTCCGAGTGGTAGCGGCGCGTCCACTCCTCGTCCTCCTCGGTGTGGACCTTGTGCCACAGCGCGACCGTGTCGGGACGCGCCGCGCGCTCGGGCAGGTACGAGTCGACGTGGTGCCACGCGCCGTCCTGCAGCGCGACCGTGAAGATGTACGGGATCGAGTGGTCGAGGGTCTCCCGCGAGGCGGTCGGGTCGTACTTCTGCGGGTCGCCCGCGCCCGAGCCGATCACGTAGTGCGTGTGGTGGCTCGTATGCAGCACGACGCTCGCGACGTTCTCCGGGTCGCGGAGCTCGGGCCGCTCGGTGCCGAGCTTCCGGGCGAGGTCGATCCACGCCTGCGCCTGGTACTCGGCCGAGTGCTCCTTCGTATAGGAGTCGAGGATGGCGCGCTTCGGCTCGCCCGGCGCCGGGAGCGGGACGTGGTAGACCGCCTCCGGGCCGTCGAGCAGCCAGGCGATCACGCCGTCCTCGCCCTCGTAGATCGGCGCGGGGCTCGTCTGCCCGCGCATCGCGCGGTCGACCGCTTCGACGGCCATCTTCCCGGCGAACGCCGGGGCGTGCGCCTTCCACGTCGAGATCTCGCCCTTGCGCGACTGACGCGTCGCGGTCGTGGTGTGCAGCGCCTGGCCGACGGCCTGGAAGATCGTCTCCGCGGAAAGCCCCAGCATCGTGCCGATGCCGGCCGCGGCCGACGGGCCGAGATGGGCGACGTGGTCGATCTTGTGCCGGTGGAGGCTGATGGCGCGGGCGAGGTCGATCTGGATCTCGTAGCCCGTCGCGATGCCGCGCACGAGCGCCGCGCCGGCCGCGCCCACGTGCTGCGCCACCGCGAGGATCGGAGGGATGTTGTCGCCGGGGTGCGAGTACTCCGCGGCCAGGAACGTGTCGTGGTAGTCGAGCTCGCGCACGGCCACGCCGTTCGCCCAGGCCGCCCACTCCGGGCTGGTCCGCCGGGCGAGCGACGGCCCGAACACGGTCGACCCGAACCCGCCGATCGAGACGGGGTGGTCGAGCGCCTGCTGGCGGGCCGCGCTCACGGGGCCCCGGGTGAGGGATGCTGCTGCGACCGCGGCGTTGTCGATCACGCGGTTGACGACCATGTCCGCGACCGCGGGCTCCACCTCGACGGGGTCGGTGGCGACCTCGGCGATGGCGTACGCGAGCTGCCGCTCGCGCGGGAGGTCTTCCTCGCT
Source organism: Microbacterium sp. X-17 (assembly GCF_039615055.1). Lineage (NCBI taxonomy): Bacteria > Bacillati > Actinomycetota > Actinomycetes > Micrococcales > Microbacteriaceae > Microbacterium > Microbacterium sp. X-17. The sequence goes on along the minus strand of NZ_JBDHNI010000002.1, from coordinate 1,103,384 downwards.
GCGGTACGTGCGAACGTCGTGGATGACGGTCATGCGGCTCCTCTTTCCCGGCGGCCCTCGTCCTCGAGGGAGTCGAGGATGCTCGTCAGGGCGTTGTGCAGATGGACGTGCGTCGCGTGCGCGGCGAGCTCCGGATCGCGCGCGGCCAGGGCCGACGCGATCTGGCGGTGCTCTCCGACGGAGGCGACGAGGCGGTCGCGATGATCGCGGGCGAGCCGGCGCACGCGCACGAGGTGCGTCCGCACGGTCCGGAGCGCCGCCGCCAGGTAGTCGTTGGCGACGGCGTCGTCGATCGCCGCGTCGAACCGGGCGATCAGCGCGTAGTAGGCGTCGCGGGTGGCCTCGCCGTCGAGGGAGACCCGTGCGAAGGCATCCGCGAGCTCCGCGAACAGCGCCGGCTCGCCGCGGACGGCGGCGAGCCGCGCGGCGGTCTCCTCCAGGGCACGGCGCACCTCGAACAGCTCACGGATGTTGTCGTCGCTGACCGGCGTGACCACGGTGATCCGCGGCGATTGCTGGGCGACCAGGCCGTCGGCCACGAGGCGTCCGAGCGCCTCGCGCAGCGGTGTGCGGCTGACGCCGAGCCGGGCGGCCTGCTCGACCTCGCCGAGGACCGCGCCCGGAGGGAGGATCCCGCTCTGGATCTCGTCGAGGAGGATCGCGTACGCCCGGTCGCCGGCTTTCACGTCGCCTCCTCGCTGTCGGCCTTTCGCTCCCGCCAGTGTATACACTCACCGGCTCGATGGCTACTCTCAGCCCGATTCAGCCCCCTAACGTATACAGACACCGCGTCAGCAGGGTTGAGGGCGATCGTTCTTGACATCCCGGAAGTTTCCACACTTCTTTCATCCCCGAGGCAGGGGAATCCCGCGGGGACCTTTCCGTAGTGTCGGCCCCATGGAATCCCGGACGGGCGCCGCCGCACCCGCGACCGCGCCCGCTCGCGCGGTCTTCTTCGTGTCCGACAGCACCGGGATCACCGCCGAGACCCTCGGCAGCGCGCTGCTCGCGAACTTCCCCGGGATCGGCTTCGAGCGGTATACCGTGCCCTTCGTCGACACCCCCGAGGCCGCGCACCACGTCGCGCGCGACATCGCGTCCGCCGCGGCCCAGGGCGCCGATCCCATCCTCTTCACCACCGTGAAGGCGCCCGCGGTCGCCGGCATCCTCTCGGGCACCCCGGCCACGCGCATCGACCTGCTGCGCGGCCACCTGACCGACCTCGAGCACGCGCTCGGGGTGACGGCGTCCGAGCAGCTGGGGCAGTACCACGGCGTCGCGAACACCGAGCGGTACTTCGCGCGGATGCGCGCGGTCGAGTACGCGATCGAGCACGACGACGGGCAGAGCGACCGTGCGCTGGACCTCGCCGACGTCATCATCGTCGCGCCGTCCCGCTGCGGCAAAACGCCGACGACGATGTACCTCGCGCTGCACTACGGCCTGCTCGTCGCGAACTACCCGCTGACCGACGACGACTTCCCGACCGACGGGCTCCCCCGCGCGATCGCGCCGCATCGCGCGCGCTGCTTCGGGCTCACGACGACGCCGCTGCGGCTCAGCCAGGTGCGTCACGAGCGCCGGCCGAACTCGCGCTACGCGAGCCTCGCGCAGTGCACGTCGGAGCTCCGCATGGCCGAGGGCCTCTACCGCCGCACCGGCGTCCCCTTCCTGAACTCGTCGACGAAAAGCGTCGAGGAGATGTCCGCCGTCATCATGCAGACCATGCATCTGCGCGCTTGACCCCTCCCAGAAGGAGCACACGATGAACGAGATCGCCTGGTTCGACCAGATCGGGATGGCCGACCTGCCCCGCGTCGGCGGGAAGAACGCCTCTCTCGGCGAGATGGTGTCCCACCTCGCCGCGCTCGGCGTGGCCGTGCCGAACGGCTTCGCGACGACCGCGGACGCCTACCGCGAGTTCCTCGCGCACGACGGGCTGGAGGACCGCATCCGGGATGCCGTCGCGCGGCTCGACGTCGAGGATGTCGCGGCGCTCACGAGCGTCGGCGCGACCGTGCGCCGCTGGATCGAGGAGCAGCCCTTCCCGCCGGCCCTCGAGCGCGCGCTGCGCGACGCGTACGCCGCGCTCGTGGCCCGCGACCCGCAGCCCGAGACGGTCACGTGGGCGGTGCGGTCGAGCGCGACGGCGGAGGACCTGCCGGATGCCTCGTTCGCGGGCCAGCAGGAGACGTTCCTCAACATCGGCGGGATCGACAACATCCTGCAGGCCGTTCGCTCGGTCTTTGCCTCCCTCTACAACGACCGCGCGATCGCGTACCGCGCGCACCACGGGTTCGACCACGCCGACGTCGCGCTGTCCGCCGGCATCCAGCGCATGGTCCGCTCCGACGTCGGCGCGTCCGGCGTCCTGTTCACGGTCGACACGGAGTCGGGCTTCGACGGCGCGGTCTTCATCACGAGCTCGTACGGCCTCGGCGAGGCGGTCGTGCAGGGGGCCGTGAACCCCGACGAGTTCTACGTCTCCAAGACGGCGCTGCGCGCCGGCCGGCCCGCGATCCTCAAGCGCTCGGTCGGCGAGAAGGCCGTCGCGATGCGCTACGCCGAGGGGCGGCACGTCGGCGGCAGCACGGCCTTCGCCGACGTCCCCGCGGAGGATCGACGCCGGTTCTCGATCACGGATGCCGAGGTCGAGGAGCTCGCGCGCATCGCGCTCGTGATCGAGGAGCACTACGGCCGGCCGATGGACATCGAGTGGGGCAAGGACGGCACCGACGGCCGGCTCTACGTGCTGCAGGCGCGCCCAGAGACCGTCGTCTCGCGCGACGACGCCGGCGTCGTCCGCCGGTTCCGGCTCCACGAGCGCGGCGAGGTCCTGACCGCGGGCCGCGCGATCGGCCAGAAGATCGGCGCCGGCCCGGTGCGGATCCTCACCGACCTCGCGCAGATGGACCTCTTCCAGCCCGGCGAGGTGCTCGTCGCCGACATGACCGACCCCGACTGGGAGCCGATCATGAAGCGCGCGTCGGCGATCGTCACGAACCGCGGTGGACGCACGTGCCACGCGGCGATCATCGCGCGCGAGCTCGGCATCCCCGCCGTCGTCGGCACCGGCGACGCGACCACCACGCTCGCGGGCGGGCGCGAGGTCACGGTCTCGTGCGCCGAGGGCGACACCGGCTTCGTGTACGACGGGATCCTGCCCTTCACCGAGGAGCAGACGCGGCTCGACAGCATGCCGGCGGCGCCGGTGAAGATCATGATGAACGTCGGCACGCCCGACCAGGCGTTCGCGTTCTCGCGCCTCCCGCACGCGGGCGTGGGCCTGGCGCGGCTGGAGTTCATCATCAACCGCCAGATCGGCATCCATCCGCGCGCGCTCCTGGAGCGCGACGGCCTGCCCGAGGAGCTGCGCGCCCGCGTCGAGGAGCGGATCGCGGCCTACCCGTCGCCGCGCGACTACTTCGTGCAGCGCGTCGCCGAGGGCGTCTCGATGATCGCGGCCGCCTTCGCGCCGGAGCCCGTGATCGTGCGGCTCAGCGACTTCAAGTCGAACGAGTACGCGAACCTGCTCGGCGGCGAGCTCTACGAGCCGCACGAGGAGAACCCGATGCTCGGCTACCGCGGGGCGTCGCGCTACATCTCGGCGGACTTCCGCGAGTGCTTCGACATGGAGTGCGAGGCGCTGCGCTACGTGCGCGACGAGATGGGCTTCACGAACGTGAAGATCATGGTGCCGTTCGTACGGACCGTCGGCGAGGGCCACGCCGTCGTCGAGCTCCTCGCCGAGAACGGCCTGCGTCGCGGGGAGAACGGGCTCGAGGTCGTCATGATGTGCGAGCTGCCGAGCAATGCGGTGCTCGCGGACGACTTCCTCGAGTTCTTCGACGGCTTCTCGATCGGCTCGAACGACATGACCCAGCTCACGCTCGGGCTCGACCGCGACAGCGGGCTGGTCGCGCAGACGTTCGACGAGCGCGACCCGGCGGTGCTGCGGATGCTGTCGATGGCGATCGAGGCCTGCCGGAGGCACGGCAAGTACGTCGGCATCTGCGGGCAGGGCCCCTCGGATCACCCCGACCTCGCCGAGTGGCTCGTGACCCAGGGCATCGAGTCCATCTCCCTGAACCCCGACACCGTGGTGGAAACGTGGCTGCGACTCGCCCACCTCCCCCGCGAGAACGCGCGTATGTCCGTTTCGGACGGCGTGTCTGTGACATAAGCGCGTTCTCGGCAGATTTGGGGTATTCAGGAAATTGTGAAATCGGTGTAGTGTCCGGGACGTGACCACCGTCATCCGCACTGCAGGCCTCGTCAAGCGTTACGGGCGCACGCGCGCCCTCGACGGGCTCGACCTCACGGTCGAGTCCGGACAGATCCACGGATTCCTCGGCCCGAACGGCGCCGGGAAGTCCACCACGATCCGCGTCCTCCTCGGCCTCGCCCGCGCGACCGCCGGCGAGGCGACCGTGCTCGGCGGGCATCCGTGGCGGGATGCCGTCCGTCTCCATCGCCGGATCGCGTACGTCCCCGGCGACGTGAACGTGTGGCCGAACCTCTCGGGCGGCGAGACCATCGACCTGCTCGCGCGCCTCCGGGGCGACGGGCGGGACGAGGGCTACCGCCGCGAGCGCGCGCGCCTCATCGAGGAATTCCAGTTCGACCCGCGCAAGAAGGGCCGGGCGTACTCGAAGGGCAACCGGCAGAAGGTCGCGCTCATCGCCGCGTTCGCCGTGCCCGCCGACCTGTACATCCTCGACGAGCCGACGAGCGGCCTCGACCCGCTCATGGAGGTCGTGTTCCAGCGCGAGCTCGCCCGGGTGCGGGATGCCGGCGGCACGGTGCTGCTGTCGAGCCACATCCTCTCCGAGGTCGAGCAGCTGTGCGACCGCGTCAGCATCATCCGGGCGGGGAAGGTCGTCGAGTCCGGCACGCTCGCGGAGCTGCGCCACCTGACGCGCACCGAGGTCTCGTTCGCCGCCGCGGATGCCGCGTCCCTCGGCGCGATCCCGGACGCACACGACCTGCACGTGCGCGACGGGCGCGCTCGATTCACGATCGACAGCGACCGCGTCGCCGGCGCACTGCCCGCCCTCGCGCAGCTGGGTGTCGAGGGGCTGCGGGTCGAGCCGCCCTCGCTCGAGGAGCTGTTCCTCCGCCACTACGGCGACGTGGTCCCCGGCCCCGAGGCCAATCCCGCCGCCCCCGCGGACGCGGCCGAGCCCGAGCCCTCCGAGGCCCGGCGATGAGGCGGATGCTCGCGCTGCTCCGGCAGCGGATGCGGCGGGACGGGCTGCAGCTCACGCTGTGGATCGTCGGGACCGTGCTGCTCGGCGCGCTGTCCTATGTCGGCGTGAGCCAGACCTACGGCACCGAGACGGACCGCGCGAACCTCCTAGCCGCAGCGATCGCCAACCCTGTCATCCTGCTCTTCCGCGGCCTCCCGGAGGGCGCCGGTACCGGGCCGTTCATCGCGTTCCTCATCGTCCCGTTCCTCGTGATGCTCGCGGCGTTCATGAGCACCTTCCTGGCGGTGCGACACACCCGCGCGGACGAGGAACTGGACCGCGCGGAAGTCATCGCCGCGACCCCGGCCGGGCGCGTCCTGCCGCTCGTCGCGACCATCGTGCACGGGGTGCTCGCGAACGTCGTCCTCGCGATCCTCGTCGCCGCATCGTTCGCGGCGCTCGGCCTGTCCGTGGCCGGGAGCGTCCTCGTCGGTGCCGCGACCGGCAGCGTGGGCGTCGCCTTCTTCGGCTTCGCACTGCTCGCCGCGCAGCTCGTGCGCACGTCACGCGCGGCGAACAGCGTCGCGGTGTGGGCGATCGTGATCACGTTCCTGATCTCGGGCGTCGGCAACGCGATCGGCACACCCTCCGCCGACCTCCAGAGCGTGCAGAGCTCGTGGCTCGCCTGGCTGTCGCCGTTCGGATGGGCGGAGAACACGCGGCCCTACGCCACCGACAACGCACTCCCTCTGCTCCTCACACTCGGGATCGCCGTCGCCTGCACGGCCGGTGCGTTCGTGCTGCAGGCGGCGCGCGACATCGGCGGCAGCCTCCTGCCGGAGCGGCGCAGCCGCGCGACGGCGGGTGCGGCGCTGGGCAGCTCGTTCGGGCTCGTGTGGCGACTGTCGCGCGGCGCGGTGATCGGCTGGGCGGTCGGCGGGCTCGTGAGCGGGCTGCTCGCGACGCGGCTGTCCGACGTCATCGCCCAGGTCAGCGTCACGATCCCGTCGGTGCAAGCGATCATGCAGGCGCTCGCGGCGGGCGGAACGCTGCAACAGGGCATCGTCGTGATCTTTTTCACGATGGTCGGGATCCTCGCCGCGTGCTGCGCCGTTCAGACCGTCTGCCGCGCGAGGCAGGAGGAGGCTCACGGCACGGCGGAGCCGGTGCTGGCTGCGGTCGTCGGCCGCGTGCACTGGCTCGCCGACTACGTCCTCGTCGCCCTGGTCGGCATAGTCGTGACGATCGGGGCCGGGGTCGCGGGCGCGGCACTGGGGTTGGCGACGCTGAGTGAACCGGACTGGTCGCTCCTCGGCGACGTCATCGTGACCGGAGCGGGCCAGATGGCCGCCGCCGCCGTCTTCCTCGTCATCACGGCACTCGTGTTCGTGCTCGTGCCACGCCTCACGATCGCGGTCGGGTGGACCCTCGTCGTCGTCGGGACGATCCTCGGCCTGTTCGGGTCGCTCTTCGGGTTCCCGCAGGCGCTCGTGGACGTGTCCCCGTTTGCCGTCACCCCGACCGTGACGGCGAACGCCGTGGACCTCCGCGGTCTGTGGTGGCTCGTCCTCGCCGTCGCGGTGGGGGCCGCGGCATCCCTCACCCTCATGCGTCGGCGTGAACTGGCGGGTGCCGAGTGAGTGCCGACCCCTCGCGAGAACGCGCTCGTGTCACAAAAACACCCGCAAAACGTGACACAAGCGCGTTCTCACGTGGGAGGGCGGACGGGGTGCTCGGGGCGGACGGGGTGGAGGCCGTCGAGCACGCGGCGGCGATGCTCGACGTCGCGGGGATGCCGCGGATGCCGGCGCGCGTCATGATGATGCTCGTCGGGGCTCCGGACGGGGGACTGACCGCCGCGGAGCTCGGCGAGCGGCTCGGGGTCTCCCCCGCAGCAATCTCCGGCGCGGTGCGCTACCTGCAGAACGCCGCGTTCATCCGACGCCTGTCGCGCGCCGGCGATCGCGTCGCCCGCTACGACCTCATGGCGGACGGCCTGCACTCGATGATCCTCGCGAACATCCCGTTGTACGAGCGGCTCGGCGCGTACATCGACACGATCGCGGGCAGCATCGAGGGCGCACCCGCCTCCGCAGCCCGAGCCCGCGAAATGGCGGACTTCCTGCGCTTCCTCGGAGCCCGGATGCCGGGGCTCGTGGCGGAGTGGGAATCCCGCTCTCAGCCCTCGACCTCGGTGACGCCCTCGTAGAGACCGATGTGGTTGCCGTCGGGATCGACGATGACAGCCCACCAGCTCGTGTCGGAGATCGGCTGCTTGTCCCGCGCGACCGTCGCGCCGTTCGCCTCCGCCAGCGCGATCGTGTCGTCGATCGAGTCGACCTCGACGTAGGACCGCGGCTGGGTGAAGCCCTCCTCGCGCGGGGCGAGCCCGCCACCCGAGATCTGGTTGGGCGCCCGCCACATGGGGTAGCCCTCGAAGCCGGGAGCCTCCGCGATCTCCCAGCCGAAGAGGGTCGAATAGAAAGCGCCCGCTCGCGCGTGATCGGAGACCGGGATGTCGATGTGCGTGATGTCGCCGTGAGCCATGATGCGTCCCTTCGTCGGGGACGCCGGTCGTCCCGCGCGCGCCCAGTCTCTCCCGACCCCCGCGATGTCACAACCCCTCGACCGGGCCCGCTCCGCGCCGCCGCGGCGGCGGCTCCGGCGTCCCGCCCGAATGAGCGGAGGAGATGGGACGAAGGGAGGAGCCGAGCTCGCGAACTCTCCCTCCCCCGGTCACATCTCCTCCCGCGGTGACGCCGCGCGCGGGCACGGGAGGGCGGCGCGCGGGCGCCGCGCGGGCGAGGTGCGCAACCAGGGCTGCGCGGGTCAGGCGGCGAGGCGGGCGACCAGGGCGGCGAGGGCGGGGCGCTGGCCCGCGGGGAGACGCGGGTGGGCGGCCTCGAGCGGCATCCACTCCGCGCGATCGACCTCGGGGAACGCCTGCACGCGGCCGGAGCGCGGCGGCCACTCGAGGTCGAACGTGCCGAACACGAACGGCGACGGGGCCCAGTCCTGGCCGTCGACGGCGAAGACGGTCACGCGCTTGCCGGACGAGTACGCGAACTCGCCGAGCTCGACGAACGGGAGGGCGGGCGGGTCGACGCCGAGCTCCTCGCGGAACTCGCGGATCGCGGCGTCCTGCGGCCGCTCGGAGTCCGGGTCGTACTCGCCCTTCGGGATCGACCAGGCGCCGGCATCCTTCCGCGCCCAGAAGGGGCCGCCCAGGTGCCCGAGCAGGACCTCCACCCCGTCGGCCGCGCGTCGGTGCAGCAGGATGCCGGCGCTCCGGATCGGCACGGCGCTCAGTCCCCGCGGGGACGGGACAAAGACGACTGCTGGTAGGTGAGCTCGGGGTCGGTGATGACGACCTCGGCGAGGGCGGCGTCGATCGCGCTCATCGTGGCGTCGTCGAGGACGACCCCGGATGCCTTCACCGTGTCGTCGAGCTGCTCGGGACGCGAGGCGCCGACGATCGCCGACGCGACGTTCGGGTTCTGCAGGACCCACGCGATCGCGAGCTGCGGGAGCGTGAGCCCGGCCTCCGCGGCGATCGGCCGGAGCCGCTGCACGGCCTCGAGCACCTCGGTGCCGAGGTACCGCTTGATGAACGCGGCGCCGCTCTTCTCGTCGGTCGCGCGCGTGTCCTCCGGAAGCGGGTGGCCCGGCAGGTACTTGCCGGAGAGGACGCCCTGGGCCATCGGCGACCAGACGATCTGCGAGATCCCGAGCTGTTCCGAGGTCGGGATGACCCGCTCCTCGATGACGCGCCACAGCGCCGAGTACTGCGGCTGATTCGAGATGAGCTGGATGCGCAGTTCGGTGGCGAGCTCGTGGCCGGCGCGCAGCTGCTCGGGAGTCCACTCGGAGACCCCGATGTAGAGCGCCTTGCCCTGGCGGACGATGTCGGCGAACGCCTGCATCGTCTCCTCGAGCGGGGTCTCGTAGTCGTACCGGTGCGCCTGGTAGAGGTCGACGTAGTCGACGCCAAGCCGCTTCAGCGAGCCGTTGATCCCTTCGAGGACGTGCTTGCGCGACAGACCCTCGTCGTTCGGTCCGTGCGGTCCGACCGGCCCGTAGACCTTCGTGAAGATCTCGAGGGACTCGCGGCGCTGTCCCTTGAGCGCCTCGCCCAGCACGACCTCGGCCGCCGTGTTGGCGTACGTGTCGGCGGTGTCGAATGTCGTGATGCCGAGGTCGAGTGCGCGATGCACCGTGGCGATCGCCGCCTCGTTGCCGACCTGGGACGCGTGCGTGACCCAGTTCCCGTACGTGATCTCGGAGACTCGGAAGCCGCTGTTGCCCAGGTATCGGTAGGTGACCATTCCCTCACGCTAGCGGCCGCTCACGAGACCGCTGCGTCCTCCTCCTCGGCGTCGATCGCCTCGGCGATCGCAGCGTCCCGCTCCTCCTCGTCGAGGTCGGCCGCGGCCTGCTCGAACTGGGAGTTGTACAGGCGGAAGTACGCGCCGCGCGCCGTGATCAGCTCGTCGTGCGTGCCCTGCTCGACGATCGACCCGTTCTCCATCACGAGGATGAGGTCGGCGTCCCGGATCGTCGACAGGCGGTGGGCGATCACGAACGACGTGCGCCCGTCGCGCAGCGCCGCCATCGCGTTCTGCAGCAGCAGCTCGGTGCGGGTGTCGACGGAGCTCGTCGCCTCGTCGAGGATCAGCACCGAGGGCTGCGCGACGAACGCGCGCGCGATCGTGATGAGCTGCTTCTCGCCCGCGGAGATGTTCGACGCGTCCTCGTCGAGGACCGTGTCGTACCCGTCGGGCAAGGAGTGCACGAAGCGATCGACGTACGTCGCCCGCGCCGCGGCGAGGATCTCCTCGTCGGTCGCGTCGGCCCGGCCGTAGCGGATGTTCTCCCGGATCGTGCCCGCGAACAGCCACGGATCTTGCAGCACCATGCCCGTCTTCGCGCGGATGTCGTGCCGCGTGAGGTCCGCGATGCTCTGGCCGTTCAGCAGGATGCGCCCGCCGTCGAGCTCGTAGAACCGCATGATGAGGTTGACGAGCGTCGTCTTACCTGCGCCCGTCGGGCCCACGATCGCCACGGTCTGACCGGGAGCGACGCGGAACGACAGGTCCTGGATCAGCGGACGCTCGGGCGAGTACGAGAACGACACGTGGTCGAACTCGATCGTGCCGTCGCCGTCGACCGGCGCCGGGGCATCCTCCGCGTCCGGCTGCTCCTCAGACTCGTCGAGCAGATCGAACACCCGCTCGGCCGAGGCCGTGCCGGACTGCACGACGGCGGCCATGCCGCCGAGCTCGGCGAGGGGCTGCGTGAACTGCTGCGAGTACTGGATGAACGCCTGCACGTCGCCGAGCCGCAGCTGGCCGCTCGCGACCATGAGGGCGCCGAACACCGCGATCCCGACATAGGTCAGGTTCCCGATGAACATCATGGCCGGCATCATGATGTTCGACATGAACTGGGCCTTGAACGAGGCCTGGTACAGCTCCTCGTTCTCCGCCCGAAACGCCTCGCGCGAGCCCTGCTCGCGCCCGAAGACCTTGACGAGCGCGTGGCCCGAGAAGGACTCCTCGACGCGCGCGTTGAGCCGGCCGACCTTGCGCCACTGGACGCCGAACGCCTTCTGCGAGCGCGGACCGATGACGCCGAACAGGATCGCCATGAGCGGGAACGTCACGAGCACGACGAGCGTCAGCTGCCACGAGATCGACAGCATCATGATGAGCACGCCGATGATGGTCAGCACGCTCGTCAGCGCCTGGGAGAGCGACTGCTGCATCATCTGCGTGATGTTGTCGATGTCGTTCGTGACGCGCGAGATCAACTCGCCGCGCTGCACCCGGTCGAAGTAGCTGAGCGGCAGGCGGTTGACCTTCGCCTCGACCTGCTCGCGCAGGCGCCACATGGTGCGCACCATGACGATGTTGATGACATAGCCCTGGAGCCACATCAGCAGCGACGACGCGATGTACAGTGCCAGGACGAGCAGCAGGACGCGGCTCAGCGCCAGGAAGTCGACCCCGGCGCCGGGCACGAAATCGCGCATCGCACCCACGATGTTGGCCAGGTCCTGCTGGCCCGATGCGACGAGCTGATCGACGACCTGCTGCTGCGTCGCGCCGGCCGGGGCCATCGAGGAGATGACGCCCTCGAAGAGGATGTTGGTCGCATTGCCGAGCACCTTCGGTGCGAGCACGGCCAGCACCACGCCGATCGCCCCGAGGATCGAAACCCCGACGAAGGCGAGCGCATTCGGCTTGAGCAGCCCGATCAGGCGCTTGAACGACGGCCAGAAGTGCGTGGCCTTGCCGGGCGCGACCGCGCCGCTCCAATCGTTGGCGGCGAGACGCGCGGACTCGCCGAGCTCGATCTCTTCCTTCTCCTCGGCGGTCATCTCCCTGTCGCGGCTCATCGTGCGGCCTCCGCCCCGAGCTGGGATTCCACGATCTCGCGGTAGGTCTGGCTCGTCTCGAGGAGCTCCTCGTGCGTGCCGAGCCCGACCACGCCGCCGTCGTCGAGCACGACGATTCGGTCGGCGTCGGTGATCGTCGAGACGCGCTGCGCGACGACGATCTTCGTCACCTCCGGAAGTTCTCGCCAGAGCGCCTGTCTGAGCCGCGCATCCGTCGCGAGGTCGAGCGCGGAGAACGAGTCGTCGAACACGAGCACCTCCGGCCGGTGCACGATCGCTCGGGCGATCGCGAGACGCTGCCGCTGCCCGCCCGACACGTTCGTGCCGCCCTGGGCGATCGTCGCGTCGAGACCGCCGTCCATCTGCGCGACGAAGTCGCTGCCCTGCGCGATCTCGAGCGCCTGCCACAGCTCGGCATCCGTCGCGGCCTCGCGGCCGAACCGCAGGTTCGACCCCACGGTGCCGGCGAACAGGAACGGTCGCTGCGGCACGAGCCCGATCGTCTTCCAGAGCGCGTCGAGATCGGCCTCGCGCACGTCGACGCCGCCCACCAGGACGGCGCCGCCCGTCACGTCGAACAGTCGCGGGAGGAGCGAGATGAGCGTCGTCTTGCCGGCGCCGGTCGACCCCACGATTGCGACCGTCTCGCCGCGCGCCGCCGAGAAGCTGATGTCGGACAGGATCGGGTGCTCCGCCCCGGGGTATGTGAAGGACGCGCCCCGGAACTCGACCGACCCCCGCATCGGGAACGCGTGCACGCCGTCGGCCGGCCGGGACAGCGACGACGACGCACCCAGGACCTCGCCGATCCGCTCGGCGGACACGGCCGCGCGCGGGATCATCATCGTCATGAAGCTCGCCATCATGACGCCCGAGAGGATGATCATGACGTACTGCATGAAGGCGAACAGCGTGCCGATCTCGACCGTGCCGTCGTTCACCTGGATGCCGCCGAACCAGATCACGCCGACGACCGTGACGTTGAGGATCAGCATCACGGCCGGGAACAGCAGCACGAACAGCGACCCGACCTTGCGGCCGACGACCATGATGTCGGTGTTGGCCTCGCGGAACCGCTCTGCCTCGATCGGCTCGCGGACGAAGGCGCGGATGACGCGGATGCCGGTCAGCTGCTCGCGCATGACCCGGTTCACGGCGTCGAGCTTGCCCTGGTAGCTGCGGAAGAGCGGGACCATCCGGCTGATCACGAGCGCCGCGACGATCAGCAGGATCGGCACCGCGACCGCGATGATCCACGCCAGACTCGGGCTCTGCCGGATCGCGAGCACGATGCCGCCGATCGCGAGCAGCGGCGCCGACACGAGGAACGTCGCCGACATCATCGCCAGCATCTGCACCTGCTGCACGTCGTTCGTGTTGCGGGTGATGAGCGAGCCGGGCCCGAAGGTCGTGACCTCGCGCTCGGAGAAGCCGGAGACCCGCTCGAACACGTCGTCGCGGATGTCGCGACCGAGCCTCATCGCCGCGCGGGCTGCGAAGAACGTCGCGATGATCGACGCGATGATCTGGCCCAGCGACACCGCGAGCATGAGCCCGCCGGTGCGCCAGATATAGGCGGTGTCGCCCTTCGACACGCCGTTGTTGATGATGTCGGCGTTCAGGCTCGGCAGGAACAGCGAGGCGAGGGCCGAGACGATCTGGAAGACGAGCAGGCCGAGGAGCAGCCAACCGTAGGGCCTGAGGTAGCGGACGAGAAGCTTCGCGAGCACGGTCTCTCCCGGTTGGAGGTCGGAGGGGCGGTGAAAAAAGACTCGCACGCACCACCGACATCCGGCCAGGGGGTCACGTGCGCGTTCGCGCCGGGCGTCAGACTAACACGATATATCGCGTCTTGGCCAGCGTCGCATTCACGCGAATCCAGGACAAGAGATCACGCGCGCGCGGCGGCGCGCTGATCCTCCTCGGTCGCGACGAGCTGCCCGCAGGCGCCGTCGATCTCCTTGCCGCGCGTGTCGCGGAGGGTCGTCGGGATGCCCGCGGCCTCCAGCCGGCGCACGAACTCGTTCTGCACGGAACGGTCGGACGCGGTCCAGATCGAGCCCGGCGTCGGATTGAGCGGGATCGGGTTGACGTGCACCCAGCCCCGCCCCCGCGCGTTGAGCTTCTCCGCGAGGAGGTCGGCGCGCCACCCGTGGTCGTTCATGTCCTTGATGAGGGCGTACTCGATCGAGACGCGGCGCCCGGTCGCGTCGAAGTAGGCGCGCGCGGCATCCAGCGCCTCGTCCACCTTCCAGCGCGAGTTCACGGGGATGAGCTCGTCGCGCAGCGCGTCGTCGGGCGCGTGCAGCGACAGCGCGAACGTGACGGGGAGCTCCTCCGCGGCGAGCTTGCGGATCGCCGGCACGAGCCCGACCGTCGACACCGTGATGCCGCGCGCGCTCATCCCCATCCCGTGGGTTTTGTCGACCATCACGCGCACCGCCTGCATGACCCGCGCGTAGTTCGCGAGCGGCTCCCCCATGCCCATGAAGACGATATTGGTCACCCGCTCGTCGGGATGCTCGGGGGTGTCGAGCTCGCCGGCGCGGATCGCGGCATTGGCCCGCACGACCTGCGCGACGACCTCCGCGGCGGACATGTTGCGCGTGAGCCCCGCCTGCCCCGTCGCGCAGAACGGGCAATTCATCCCGCATCCGGCCTGGGACGACACGCACAGCGTGATGCGGCCCGGATACCGCATGAGGACGGACTCGACGAGCGCACCGTCGTGCAGCTTCCACAGGAACTTGATCGTGTCTCCGCTGTCGGTCTGCAGCCGGCGCACCTCGGTGAGCAGCGGCGGGAGGAGGGCGACGACGAGCTCCTCGCGACCGGATGCCGGGAGGTCGGTCATCGCCGCCGGATCGTCGGTGTAGTGCGTGAAGAAGTGCTTCTCGAGCTGCTTGGCGCGGAAGCCGGGGAGGCCGAGCTCCGTCACGCGGGCGACGCGCTCCTCGGGGGTGAGATCGGCGAGATGCGCGGGCGGCATACCGCGGCGCGGCGACGCGAACTGGAGGAGCGGCCGGCCCGCGGCATCCTTCTTCTGCGACCAGCCCTCGGTCGCCGGCCGCACCTGGCGGTCGGCCCGTCCGGATGCGTCGGAGGAACTCACCCTCCCAGGGTAGGCGACGCCTCCGACCCCGCCGCCATCGCGCGAGACGCGGCTAGGAGGGGGTGGCGGTGCCGGGGGCGACGATCGAGGCGCGCTCGCGCCAGGTGCGGGCCGACACGCGGTCGAGGTCCACCTGCCGGCGCATCGCCTCGGCGCGCTCGTACAGCGACGGATCTCCGTAGCTCGTCAGCACCTTCACGAGGACCGGCAGCAGCTCGATCATGAAGAAGAGGCCCGCGATCAGCGCGTGCGCCCAGCCGAGCGCCGGCTCCCGGGCGGACAGCCGCTCCAGGGCGCTCATCTGGCTGAGGAGGCCCACCGCGTCGGCGTTGCCTCCCGCCACCGCCGCGGCGCGGTCGTTGTAGGCCGCCAGCGCCGCGTCGTACTGCTGCTGCGCCGCGGGGAGCTGGTCCTGCGCCTGCTGCTTGTTCTGCTCGGCCGAGGTCGCGGCGGCGGCCGTGCCGGCGGAGTTGGCCGACGTCAGCGCGGCCTGCGCCTGCTGCAGCTGGCCGGCGAGCGCGTCGTACGACGCCTGCGCCTGGGTCAGCTGAGCCTGCGCGGCCTGGGAGCTGGTGCCGGTGCCGGCGACCCCCGTGCAGCCGGGGACCGTTCCCGCGCCCTGCCCGGTCAGCTCGCACTGATACAGCGCCCGCGCCTGGTCGATGACGGTCTGCTGGGCCGCGACCTGCTGCGTGAGCTGGTCCACGCTCTGCTGCGCCGCCGTCGACTCGGCGGACGTGGTGGACGTCCCCGCCACCGTCCCGGTCGCGGCCTGGTTCTCGAGGGCCGACACGCGACTGCTCGCGGCATCCAGCGCCTGCTTCTCGGGGCCGTTCGTGACGGCATCCTGATCGGACTGCGCCTGCACCACGTTGGTCGACGTGACCTCGCGGGCGATGTCGTTGTGGAAGGCCTGGAGCACGAGCGGCTCCGCGACGACCACGCCGATCAGCGCCGCGAGGATGATGCGGGGGATCGCCAGCCCGATGAGCTTCCAGACGTTGCGCGTCGACCGCATCGTCGAGGTGAGGAAACGGTCGAGGTTGAAGATGATGAGCGCCCACACGAGGGCGAGCGGGACCGCGATCCAGGGCGAGATGCGCACGCCGGTCAGGAGCGCGAAGAACATCGACAGCGCCGAGACGACGGCGGTCCCGGCGAGCACGAAGAACATCTGCACGAACCGAGAGGTCTCCGCCGGCACGTCGTCGAGCACGGCGCCCTGGGCCCCGCCCAGGATCGCAAGCAGGCGTGAGGTCGGCATCCGGCGGCGGCGCGGGGATGCGGCGCGGCGCGTGGTGGCCTCGCGCGCATCCTCGGGCTCGGGTGCGGGCTCGGGTGCGGGTGCGGGCTCGGGTGCGGGCTCGGGTGCGGGCTCGGGCTCGGACTGGGGTGCGGGGGCCGGCTCGGGAGCTGGGGTGGGTGCCGGTGCGGGTGGGGCCGGGACCGGGGCGTCGATCAGCTCGGTGACGGCGTCGTCGGCGCGAGGGTCGTCCGCGGGATCCGTGAGGGTCCGCAGGTCGCTCAGGTACAGCGGTTCCTCGTCCACGGTGTACTCGATGCGGCCGTCGGAGCCGAACCGGCCAGGTCGATGGGCGGAATAGGACATCGACCCAGGGTAGAAGTGCCCGCCTGTGCGGCAGGTGCGTGCCTCCAAGGAGCCACCTGGACGCGTCGGTGCGTCGAGGTGCCCGCCGATCCGCTCGCACAACTCCTGCAGTTCGGGCGCGGGAGGGCGGATCCGAGGCCGACACGCGGCCCGCCATCACGGATTGCAGGAGTTGTGCGAGGGTCGCGCGGCAGCCCCAGCCCGGATGGCCCGGGGTCGGGCTACCGAGCCGGCCGCTCCTCGGCGCGGCGGGCGGATGCCGCGGCGAACGCGGCCACCCGGCTGCGGGATTCCTCGGTGTCGAACGCGCGGCCGATCGTGGCGGCCTCGTCGGCGAGATTGTCCGCGAACGAGCGGTGCGCGCCGGTGCGGATGAGGCGTTTCGCCTGCCCGAACGCGGCGGTGGCCCCGCCGAGCCAGAAGCCGGCGACCTCCCGCGCGCGGGCACCGGCGTCGTCGGCGACCTCGGCCACGAGCCCCCAGTCGAGGGCCTCCGCGGCGGTCAGAGCGCGGTCCTGCAGGAGGAGCTGGAGGGCGCGGCGCTGGCCGATCGCTGCGGGCAGAAGGGTCGAGACCCCGAGGTCCGGGGTCAGGCCGACGTTCGCGTAGCGGCTGACGAAGCGCGCCGACGGCGACGCGATGACATAGTCGGCGGTCAGCATGAGCCCGAGGCCGCCGCCCGCTACCGCGCCCTGCACGGCCGCGACGACAGGCGTGTCGGACTCGACGAACGCGCGGATGCCGTCGTGGATCGCGCGTGCCGTCGCGGCCACCTCGGAGCCGCCAATACCCGACGCCGCCATCGCGATGACGTCGCCGCCCGCGCAGAACGCGGGGCCGGCGGCATCCAGGAGGACCGCCCCGACGGCGGGATCCGCGGTGACGCGGCGGGCGATGTCGCGCCAGCGCTCGCCCATCTCGATGTCCGTCGCGTTGAACCGCTCGGGACGGTGGAGGGTGACGCGGGCGAGACCGTCCTCGATCTCGAGCAGGATGCTGTCGGTCATCGGTCTCCTTCGATGGGCGATCCGGGTCTCAGGATAGGGGGCGAGTCCGTCCACCGAAATCCGAGCGCAGAGGGGCGCGCCGGGGTCTGGCAGGCTGCCCCCACAGCATCGTGCGGCACTTCCGCCCCCACCCGAGGAAACGAAAATCGCTACTACGAACGACGTGCAGTCGGACTCAGCCCCCGCCCCTTCGGCGACTCTCGCCCCCTCGAAGGGGATCGGAACCCTCGGAGCCGTCTTCGCGGCGATGTCCTACGCAGCGCCCCTGACCCTCGCCGTCACCTTCATCCCGATCATGATCGCGTTCGGCGCGGGTCTCGCCGCGCCGGTCATGATCGTGATCGTCGGTGTCGTCATCGGGCTCTTCTCGATCGGATTCCTCGCGACCGTGCGACGTCTGAAGCGCTCCGGCGGCTTCTACAGCATCATCACGGCCGGCCTCGGCCGCCCCATCGGTCTCGGCCTGGGGCTCGTCGCCACGATGATCTACGGATCGATCCTGCTCGGCGCGATGGCGCTGATCGGATGGAGCGCGAACAACCTGATCCACGGAACCCTCGGCGGACCCGACGTGCCCTGGTGGATCTACTCCCTCGTGGTCGTCGTCGTGGCCGGCGTCCTCTGCTTCCGTGACCTGGCGACCTCGGCCAAGGCGCTCGGAGTGCTCGTCATCATCGAGCTGCTCGTCGTCCTGATCTACGACATCGCCGTCATCGTGCAGGGCGGCTTCGACGGGTTCCACGCGCCCTCGTTCGACTTCTTCTCGAGCATCACCGGGACGCCGGCGCTGGCCATGCTGTTCGGCGTCTTCTTCTTCGGCGGCTTCGAGTCGATGGTCATCTTCCGCGACGAGGCCCGCGGCGGGGAGAAGACGATCCTGCGCGCCACCCTGACCTTCATCGGCATCTGCATGGTGTTCTTCGCCATCTCCGCCTTCATCTTCATCCAGGGCGTCGGCGAGCAGAACGTTGTGGCCGCCGCCGCCGAGAGCCCGAGCGGGTCGTTCTTCGACAGCGCCGAGATGTACCTCGGGCAGGCCGGCCGGGTGATCGTGTCCGCGCTGCTCATCACGAGCCTGCTCGCCGCGGTCGTCGCGTGCCACAGCATCGTCGCGCGCTACCTCAGCAACTTCGGGCGCGACGCGATCCTCCCGACCGTGCTCGGCCGGATCCACCCCCGATTCACGTCGCCCGCCGTCGCCTCGCTGGTCGTATCGGCGATCTCCCTGCTGACGCTCATCATCATGGTGGCGGTCGGTGGCGACCCGAACGCCTTCTACACCGTCAACTCCGGATTCTCCGGATGGATGTTCATCTCCGTCATCTCCCTCGCCGGGGTCGCCGTGGTCGTGTACCTCTGGCGCAACGGACGCCGGTGGGCGTTCATCCTCCCGACCGCGTTCGCGACGCTCGTCCTCCTCTATGCGGCCTACCTCGCCGCGACGAACCTGGAGCTTCTCGTCGGCTCGGACTCGTTCATCCTCGCCCTGGCCCGCATCCTGGCGGTCGCGGTCGTGGTGTTCGGGATCGTCTACGCGCTCGTGCTGCGTCGGACGAAGCCGGACGTGTACCGGCGCATCGGGCGCCAGGAGGATGACCCGGGCCCAATCGTCTAACGACCCGGCTCGGGCGCTCGGGCTCGGGCTCGGGCTCAGGCGAAGACCGGGTGCCAGGCGCCCGTGAGGATCGCCGCGGTCAGAGCCGCCGCCGGGATCAGCGCGGCGTAGGCGAGCAGCAGCGCGTCGCGGACGTGGAAGCGCGAAGGGCGCGCCCACGTGCGCGGGGTCGGGCCGCCGAAGCCGCGCGCCTCCATCGCCGTGGCGAGGGCGGATCCGCGGCGCACCGACAGCACGAGCAGCGCGAACGCCATGCCGAGCACGCGCCGGATGCGGCCGTGATCGGCCACGCCGCGCGCGCGGCGGGCGAGGGCGAGCGCGCGCCAGTCGTCGCCGAGGAGCTCCATGAGCCGCATGCCCGCGAGCGCGCCGAGCACGAACCGGGCGGGCAGCCGCACGAGCTGCGCGAGGCCGTCGGCCAGCTCGGTGGCGTCGACAGTCGCGAAGAGGACGACGGCGGGCAGGCCGATCGCGAGGATCCGCAGACCCGTCGCAAGCGCGAGCAGGAGGGATCCCTCGCTCACCCGGACGAACACCCACTCGAACAGGACCGCACCCGAGGTCTGCCCGTAGAGCGCGATCGTGAGGGCGACGAGCGGCGCCGCGATCCACACGGGGGCCGTGCGGGTCCAGAACGCGCGCCAGGAGAGCCCCGCCGTGGCGAGGAGCGGCACCTCGAGCACGAGCGCCGTCGCCGCCGACACCGGATCGATCGTGACCACGAGCGGCAGCGCGATGACCAGGACCGCCGCGAGCTTAGCGACCGGGTTCATCCCGTCCCCCCTTCACCCTCCCCCGCGGGCTCGCCCGCACCCGCGCGCCCACCCTCACCCGCGCCGAGCCCACCCTCCTGCGAGCGCTCGCCCGCGGGCGCGGGCGCTCCCTCACCCGCACCGGGCCCACCTCCTCCTCGCGAGCCCACCCCGTCGCGGCGCTGCGAGGAGGTGGATTCGCGAGGAAGAGGTGGGTTCGCGGCCGGGGTGGGGAGGGAGCCCGGCGCGAGGGGGACGGGGGCGGGAGCGGGAGCGGGGTCCAGACGGGCGAGGGGGAACGGGCGGGCCTGGAGGGCGGCGGCGACGGCGGGGTCGTGGGTCGTCACGACCAGGGCCGTCCCGGCGTCGCGTTGGCGGGCCATGATGCCGACGAGCTCCGCCCAGGTCGTGGCATCCTGGCCGAACGTGGGCTCGTCGAGCACGAGGACGCGCGGGCGCGACGCGAGCACCGCGGCCACGGTGAGCCGGCGCTTCTCCCCGCCCGAGAGCGTGAACGGATGCGCCTCCGCGAGCGCGCCGAGCCCCAGGCGCTCGAGGAGCTCGTCGACGCGGGCCCGAACCTCCCCCTCGGGCAGGCGTAGGGCGCGGGGTCCGACCTCGAGCTCGCGCCGGACGGTACGGGCGAGGAGCTGATGCTCGGGCTCCTGAAGGACCGCGCCGATGCGGGTGAGGAGGGAGCGCGACGGCCACGCCGCGGGATCGCCCTTCGCCCCCCGGGCGAGGGCCGGCGTCGCGACCACCCGACCGGCGACCGGCGGCAGCAGCCCCGCGAGCGTGAGCCCGAACGTGGACTTGCCGGCCCCGTTGGGCCCGGTCACGGCGAGCGCCTCCCCCGCCCGGAGCTCGATCCCGAACGGCCCCGCGACCGGCTCCCCGCGGCCGACCACGAGATCCTCCGTCGTCAGCAGCACCTCGCCGGGCGCGTGCGGCGGCGGCGAGGGGACGCGCGGAGGGATCCCGGGCACCCACACCCCGCCGGCCGCGAGCTCCGGCCCGCGGCCGCCGAGCACGGCCGACGGGCTGCCGTCGGCGACGACGCCGTCCGGGCCCAGCACGACGACGCGGTCGACGAGCGGGAGCCACACGTCGACCCGGTGTTCCACGAGGACGAGGGTCGCGCCAGAGGCGTCCGCGGCGCGGCGGACGGCATCCCGCACCTCCACGACCCCGTCCGGGTCGAGGTTGGCGGTCGGCTCGTCGAGGAGGATCGCGCCGGGCCGCATCGCGAGCACGCCCGCGAGCGCGAGGCGCTGCCGCTGACCGCCGGACAGCGCGGTCGTGGACCGGTCGAGCGGCAGGCCCAGGCCGACGGCATCCAGGGCCGCGGCGACGCGCGGCCCGATCTCCTCGCGCGGGACGCCGAGGTTCTCGCACCCGAACGCGACGTCGTCCCCGACCCGCGCAAGCACCGTCTGATTCGCCGGATCCTGCAGCACGAGGCCGGCGCGTCCGCGAGCGGACGCGGGCGGCACCCCATCCACCAGCAGCGCGCCGGTCTGCTCGCCCTCGTCGTCGCCGCCGAGCACGCCCGCGAAGCCGTGCAGGAGCGTGGACTTGCCGGCGCCGGACGCCCCGAGCAGGAGCAGGCGCTCGCCCGGTTCGATCCGCAGGCTCGTGTCCCGCACCGCCCACCGATGGCGCGTCGCGTAGCGCCAGCCCCAGCTGCGCGCCTCGAGCGCCGCCGGCATCGGGTCAGACGCGCCGGCCCGCGTCGCGTCCCGACGCGAAGCGGTTCAGCGCGCCCGTCGCGGCGAGCCCGCGCGCGATGAGCCAGGATCCGATACCCGCGATGACCCCGCCGGAGACGATGCTCGACACGACGTACACGGTCGCGAACGTGGCATCCGAGCCGGGGTAGGAGAACACGAGGTCGTTGATACCGCACGCGAGGCCCGCGCCCGCGCCCGCCAGGATGGCGACCGGCAGACGCCACACGGCGTACGCGAACAGGAAGAACACGATCTCGGCGCCGAGGCCCTGGACAAGCCCGGACACGATCGTCAGCGGCCCCCACACGTTGCCGACGAGGGCCGAGATGGTGGCGGCGACGAGCTCCGCGTAGATCGCCGCACCGGGCTTTCGGACGATGAGCGCCGCAAGCACCCCGGCGACGAACCACGGTCCGTTCACGAGACCCTGGAGTCCGGGGAGAAGCGGCGTGAGGAGGGTTGCGGGCCCGAGGTACGCGACGTTCCAGACGACGAACAGGAGCGCACTGGCCACGGCGACGACGCTCGCGACCACGATGTCGACGACGCGCCACCGCCAGACGATGCGCGCGTAGGCGTTGCGCGGAGACGTGGAGACGGAATGCATGACTTCTCCTTCCTGCGCTGGCATGACCCAGATCAGGTTCGACGGTCGAAGCTTGATTGCTTCCTCTCAGCCCGGCACACCGGACTCCCGTGGTTGATGCGCATCAGTGTAATGGCTGCGCCACGGTACGGTACCGACATGACGATCGCCGGCCCGACCCCGCCGACGCGTCGCTCTCTCCGGGAGACCGGGGCGGTCGTCATCATCCCGCCGGCCGAGCCGCCGGCATCCGGCGCAGCGCTCTCCTGGGTCGACCCGGGCACGGTCGCGCGGCCGCAGATCACCGCGGCGATCGAGGCGAGCCCTTACGTGCCCGTCGCGCCGGACCTCCTGGCGAAGGCGCCGCGGCGCTCGCCCTGGCGCCCCGGGGTCCTCGTCCCGTTCGGGATCGTGCTCGCGCTCATCGCGGCGTATTGCACGACGACCCTGCTGTGGCCGTTGTCCGCGATCCCGCCGCAGGCGTCGGCCGTCGCCGTACAGCCGGTCGCGGCGACGGTCGCCACCCCCGCGTGGCCCGCGCAGGGCAGCGCCGCCGTCGCCGTGGAGGGCATCGGCGGGACGCTGTCGTCGACCGGCAACGCCTCCCCGATCGCGAGCATCACGAAGCTCGTCACGACGCTCATGGTGCTGGAGCGGATGCCACTCGCCGCGGGCGAGCAGGGACCGGCGTACCGGATGACGGCCGCCGACCGGGACGCCTACATCGGCTACCAGGACCGGGGCGAGTCCTCGCTCGACGTGCCGGTGGGCGGATCCCTCTCCGAGCTCCAGCTCCTGCAGGGGACGCTGATCGGCTCGGCGAACAACTACGCGCAGATCCTCGCCGACAGCATCTGGGCGAACGACGCCGTCTTCGCGAACGCCGCGTCGACGTGGCTCGCGGCGCACGGTCTGAGCGACATGCGGATCGTCGACCCGACCGGGATCGAGGAGGGCAACACGGCCTCCCCCGCCGACCTCGTCGCCCTCGCGCAGCGCGCCCTCGCGAACCCGGTGATCGCGCAGATCGTCTCGACCCGCACGATCGACCTCCCCGGAGCCGGCCGTGTCGAGAACACGAACCAGCTCCTGCAGGCCGATCCCGCCGTCGTCGGCGTCAAGACCGGATCCCTCGACGGGATCGACAACCTCGTCGCCGCCAAGGACGTCACGATCGGGACCACCCCCGTCCGCCTGTACGCCGTCGCGCTCGGACAGCCCGACGCCGCCGCGCGCACCGCGACCGCGCAGGCGCTGCTGAACCAGCTCGCGACCGAGCTGCAGCAGCCGCCGGCCCTCGCGACCGGAACCGTGGTGGGCCAGGTCACGACCCGGTGGGGCGACACGGTCGGGATCGTGACCGGCCAGGACGCCTCCGTCGTGGAGTGGAACGGCGGCGCCCCCACGACGTCCAGCGAGCTGACGATCGGCGACGGGTGGAAGGCGGGCGACGACGCCGGCACCGTGACGCTCCACGGCCCGCTGAACACCGCGACGGTGCCCGTGCAGCTGGCTGCGGCGGTCGATCCCCCGTCCCCGTGGTGGCGCCTCACCCACCCGCTGGACCTCTTCGGCCTCGTCTGACCCGTACCTCGAGCCGCTCCGGTGTCACTCGCGCATACCTGTGCCGGCCGCGAAGTGTGCGCGGGTGACACCGGAGGGGCTCAGACGAAGCGGACGGCCTGCTGCAGGCGGGTGCGGACGTCGAAGAGCTCCGTGCCGCCCATCTCGCGCGCGCCGACGAGGCCGCGGCGCAGGACGGTCCCGAGGCCGCTGCGGGAGCTGACGGCGACGCGGATGCCGCGGACCGTGCCGAACTCGGTCACGGCGTCGGCGAGGTGGTCGTCGGGCAGCACCACGATCGCGCCGCTGAAGCGCACGCGCGCGGCGCGGGCGACCGCGCGCACGCGGGAGACGAGCTGCGTGACGGGCGCGCCGTCGACGTGCGGACCGGTGATCTCGCCGCGGCGGAAGCCGACGGGCTCGCCGTAGTCCTCGGACAGGAGCCCGTACAGCCCGCTCGGGCCGAGCACGACGTGGTCGAGCTTGTCCTCCGGGTCCACGGCATCCGCCGCGACGTCGTGCCACACCGTGTAGCCCATGCCGAGGCCCGAGACGATGCGGGCCGTCTCCTCCTCGGCGAGCGCGTCGGCCAGCATCCGGCGGAGCTCCCGCGGGGCCGAGCGCACGAACGCGGCGGCGTACGGATCCGGGAGCTCGACGCCGCGCCCGGCCCACTCCCGCGCGAGCACGAGGTAGCGCTCGCGCCGCCATCCGCCCGGCTGCCCGTACGACCGGGCTCGGGGGCGGGTCGAGGCGGCGGCCTCGTGGCGCACGACGACGGGCTCCTCCGGAGCGCCGAGGCCCGTCGCACGGTCGTACGCCGCACGCGCCTCCGCGTCCCCGATCAGCTCCCACGCCTGCTGCACCCGGATGAACAGCGCCGAGTCGCCCCCGGTGTCGGGGTGCGTCTCGCGCAGCCGGAGCCGGTACGCGCGACGGACAGCATCCGGCGTCGCATCGACCGTCACCCCGAGGATCTCGTACGCGGATGCGGAGAGCGGACTTGCCGGCACGAATCCTCCTTCCGCCCGCGGGACCGCGTCCGGGCGGAGCGTGTCGAAGAGTACAGGCTAATCCTGCGAGGGCTCCGGGCGGCGCCGGTTGCGGCGGGCGTAGGCGGCCGCACCCCGGCTGGACAGCGCCAGGAGCACGAGGATGTCGAGCGCGAGCGAGAGCAGGGTCGAGTCGAGGCGCAGCTCCTGCCCCTGGAACCACCACGAGAAGAACGCCGAGCAGATCGAGACGACGGAGACGAACATCACGAACACGCGCGGCCAGTTCCAGCCGCGGAAGATGAGGAACGCCAATGCGACGTCCACGAGCACGAGGATGCCCACGCCGCACAGCACGACGATGAGCGCGGCCTGGGCCTCGTCCACCGTCAGCGGCGGGCCGCCCGCGCCGTCGTCGATCGTGAGGGAGATCGTCAGGCTCTGCCAGCCGAACCCGAGCGCGATCATCCACTGAACGCCCACGACGGCGCGCAGGAGCACGAGCACTGCCCCCGTCACGGTGGCCATCGGGCGCGTCATCCCGGGGTCGGGCTGTCCCGGCTCGACGAGGAGGGCCGCCGGTTCGAACGCCGGCCGCTTCTCCGGGGTCCGGCTCATGCCGCCACCGCCGCCGGCACCGCGACCGCGCGCACGTCGATGATCGGGAGGTCACCGTCCGTGCGGATGCTGTCGCCGCCGCCGTTGCGCGCGTGATATCCCGTCGAGAAGTCCTTCAAGACCGTCAGCACGATGCCCGGGTTTCCCTCGGTCATGGTCGAGACGATGTGGTCGCGCTCGATGTCGGTGTCGGCGTCGATCCGGTGGGTCACCTGCAGCGTGAACAGGGACAGCCCGACCGAGGTGTCGAACGTGCCGGCGGCGAGCCAGTCGACGCGCGAACCGCCCGGCAGGAGCCAGCCGTCGGGGCAGCGCCAGAACCGCACGTGATGACGCTGTGCCGGGTTGCCGTCGACCTCCTGCTGGTAGGCGAAGTCCTGCTGGCGGCCGAACAGCAGCAGGGGGCTGACCGGCGCCTCGTGGTAGCTGCGACGCCTGATCGTGGACAGGACGATGCGCCACGAGGACCGCAGCGTCACGGGATCCGCCTTCGTCCAGCCCGCGGTCCGCAGCGCCTGCTCGATCTGGTCGCCGGTGCCGAGCAGCGCGAGGTTGACCGGGTCGCCGAGCAGGCCGTCGCTCGTGCGCGTGCGGCCGATGAAGTAGTCCGGGACGTAGATCGTCGTGAGGATGCGGTGCAGACGTGGCAGGACGAGATAAGCGAGCAGGATCCAGAACACGATGGCGGCGAGGATGCCCCACCAGCCGATGCTGAACGTCTCGGTGAGGCTCAGATACGCGAGCCAGATCGCCGCGACGCCCGCGAACACGAAGAAGAACCAGTCCAGGACCGCGCCGCGCGAATAGCGCCGCCGTCGGGAAGAGCTCGTCACGGTCGTCAGGTTACCGCGGGGACACCCGGCCGCAC
Source organism: Microbacterium sp. X-17 (assembly GCF_039615055.1). Lineage (NCBI taxonomy): Bacteria > Bacillati > Actinomycetota > Actinomycetes > Micrococcales > Microbacteriaceae > Microbacterium > Microbacterium sp. X-17. Next base: position 1,077,346 of record NZ_JBDHNI010000002.1, on the reverse strand, counting down.
CGCCCGGGGAAATGCCGGGTCGGGGACGAAACATCCGGGAAGATGAGGGAAACCGCCCGTGAACGAGGGAGGCGCCCATGCCCCGCGGAGAGGTGCTGGAGTTCGCCGGCGTCACCAAGCGGTTCGGCGCGGTGACCGCCGTCGAGGATCTGACGGCACGCGTCGAGCCCGGCGTCGTCACCGGGTTCCTCGGGCCCAACGGCGCCGGCAAGACGACCACGCTGCGCGTCCTCCTCGGACTCGTGGCCGCGACAGCCGGCCGGGCCACGATCGGCGGTCGCACCTACGCCGAGCTCGACGCGCCGATGCGGACGGTCGGCGCAGCGCTGGAGGCATCGAGCTTCCACCCCGGCCGCACCGGGGCGAACCACCTCCGCGTCCTCGCGGACGCCGCCGGCATCCCGCGCTCGCGCATCGACGAGACGCTCGGTCTCGTAGGGCTGGCGGACGCCGCGGGCCGCACCGTGGGCGGCTACTCGCTCGGGATGCGTCAGCGGCTCGGCCTAGCCGCCGCCCTCCTCGGCGACCCGGGCGTACTCGTGCTCGACGAGCCCGCCAACGGCCTGGATCCGGAGGGCATCCGCTGGATGCGCGGGCTCCTGCGGGCGCTCGCGCGCGAAGGCCGCACGGTGCTCGTGTCGTCGCACCTGCTGACCGAGGTGCAGCAGACCGCGGAGGCGCTGCTGATCCTCGCCGGCGGGCGGCTCGTCTTCGAGGGGAGCCTCGAAGAGCTCTCGCCGCCGGACGAGTATGCGACGATCGTGGACTCGCCCGACCGCGTGGCCCTCGTCGGCGCGCTGCACGCGGCGGGGCTGCCCGCGCAGGTGCTGCGGACGGGGCTGCGGATCCCCCGCGCCGACCCGGCCGCGATCGGGCGGATCGCGAACGACGCGGACGTGCCGCTCTCGCTCCTCCAGCGCCGAGGCCCCGCCCTGGAGGAGGTGTTCCTCGAGCTCGTCGAGGGACGCCGCGTCTTCACGCGCACGCCACGCGAGCCCCTTCAGCTCGAGGCCCCCGCCCCGGCCCCGAACCCCGACGCCGAGCCCGGCGAACCAGCCGAGCCCACCCGAGACGCCGAGCCGGCCGAGCCGGAGGAGGAGCGATGAGCCTCGTCGCCGCGACCCGGTCGGAGACGACCAAGCTGACCACGACAGGCGGCTGGTGGATCCTCGCGATCGTGCTGGTCGGGTACCTCGGCGTGACTGCCGCCGCGCTCGCGTTCGTGATCGGCGCCGCGGCGACGGGCGCGATCGGCACGAGCGGGCGCACCCCGCTCCCCACCACGGGCATCGCGCCGCTCCTCTACAGCCTCGCGTCGTCGGTCGGCTACGTGTTCCCCCTACTCATCGGCACTCTCATCGTCACGACCGAGTTCCGCCACCAGACCCTCACCCCGACGTTCCTGGCGATCCCGCGCCGCGGCATGGTGCTGTCGGCGAAGATGATCGTCGGCGTGGCGATCGGCGTCGTCTACGCGGTGTTGGCCCTCGTCGCAACGGTCGGCCCGGTCGCCGGCATCCTCGCGGGGTTCGGCCGCGACACGAGCCTCGGCTCCGGCGACGCGTGGGCGCAGTTCGCCCGCGTCCTCCTCGCGTTCGCGGTGTGGGCGCTGGTCGGGATCGGCGTCGGCACGCTCCTGCGCAATCAGGTGGCGGCGATCGTCGTGGTGCTCGTGTTCACGCAGTTCGTCGGGCCGATCCTGCAGGTCGCCGCGACCTTCGTGAGCGGGCTCCAGCCCGTCACGCGCTACCTCCCGGGTGCGGCGAGCGACGCGCTCGTCGGGTCCAGCATCCTGTCGGCGAGCGCGCTCGGCGCATCGTCGAGTCCGCCCCTGGAGTGGTGGCAGGGCGGCCTCGTGCTCGCCGCGTACGCCGTCGTGTTCCTCGGCGCCGGGTACCTCGTCAGCTGGCGCCGCGACGTCAGCTGACGTCGCGGCAGATCAGGCCTCGGGCGCCGCGTCGGACGCGAGCTCGGCGACGTCGGCCGCCTCGTGGATGTCCTCGAGCCGCAGCGCGCGGATCAGCTGCGGGCCGTGGCGGGTGGTGAGGATGACCCGCTGGAACTCGTCGTGCCCCTCGAGGTCGATCACGATGCTGGGCCGGCGGCGGCGGATGATCGCGAAGTCTCGCCCGCCGGAGGACTTCCAGTTGCCCATCGCGACGGCGACCGGGAGGTAGGTGCCGGGGTCCGGGACGCCGCGGAGCCACGTCCACGCGTCGTCGGTCAGCTGGACGCGCGCGATCGTGTCGCGGTCGATCAGCAGGTTCTGCCGGCGGAACGACAGGGCGTGCTCCACGGCGCCGAGCACGACCTCGAGGTGCGCCGAGTCCAGCATGAGCGTCACCATGCCCCCTAGTCTGCCAGGGGCAGGTGTCGGATTGGCTTACGGACGGGCAACGATCGTGGAGCCGGTGGCGGCACGCGGTGGGAGACTGAACGGGTGAGTCTGCGGGAACCGCTCTCGGCCGAAGACGCGACAGTCCTGCTGGCCGCGCGCGGCGAGGAGCTCGAGCTCCTGCTCGATCGAGCGGCCGCCATCCGCGACGAGGGGCTGGCGGATGCCGGACGCGCCGGCATCCTCACGTACTCCCGCAAGGTGTTCGTGCCGCTGACGACCCTGTGCCGCGACCGCTGCCACTACTGCGTCTTCGTGGACACCCCGGGGCAGCTGCTCGCGAAGCACAAGCCGACGTACATGACCCCGGAGCAGGTGCTCGCGGTCGTGCGGCAGGGCCAGGCGCTCGGGTGCAAGGAGGCGCTGCTCACGCTCGGCGACCGCCCCGAGGAGCGCTGGCCCGAGGCACGCGCCTGGCTGGACGCGCACGGCTACGCCTCGACGCTCGACTACGTCGCCGCGATCGCACGCCTCATCACGCAAGAGACGGGGATGCTGCCGCACCTGAACCCCGGCGTCATGTCCGCCGCGGAGCTGGCGGCCCTGCGCCCCGTCGCGCCGTCCATGGGCATGATGCTCGAGACCACCTCGCGGCGGCTGTACGAGGAGCCGGGCCAGGTGCACTACGGCTCGCCGGACAAGGACCCGGCCGTGCGGCTCCGTGTGATCGAGGACGCGGGGCGGGCCCGCATCCCGTTCACGACCGGCATCCTCGTCGGGATCGGAGAGACCCTGCGCGATCGCGCCGAGTCGCTCGTCGCGATCCGCGACGCGCACGAGCGGCACGGGCACGTGCAGGAGGTCATCGTGCAGAACTTCCGTGCGAAGCCCCGCACCGCGATGCGGGACGCGCCCGACCCCGGGCTGGACGAGTACGTCGCCGCAGTCGCGGTGGCGCGGCTCGTGTTCGGGGCCCGCATGCGGATCCAGGTGCCGCCGAACCTGTCCGACCCCGAGGAGTTCGCGCTCCTGGTCCGCGCCGGGGCCGACGACTGGGGCGGGGTCTCGCCCCTGACCGCCGACCACGTCAACCCGGAGCGGCCCTGGCCGCACCTCGACGACCTCGCCGCCCGCACCGCGGACCTGGGGTTCACGCTGCGCGAGCGCCTGACCGCGCACCCCGAGTTCGTGCGGGATCCCGGGCTCTGGCTCGACCCCGCGCAGCACGCCCCCGTGGCGGCGCTGGCCGCCGCCGACGGCCTCGCGGGCGCCTCCGCCGCGCACAACTCCTGCAATCCGGACGACGGCGTGGCCGAAGCCGCGGGATCCCGCGGCTCGGCCGCCGGGGGGCCGACGGATCGCAGGAGTTCTGCGCGCCCGGCTCACGGGAGCGGGGTGCGCGGCCACGCCGAGGCGGCCGCGAGCGACCCCGCGAGCCTCGAGGACGGGGAGTGGGAGCTCCTCCTCCGCGCCGCGGGCGACGACCTCGACGCGCTCGCCGCGACCGCCGACGACGTGCGCCGCTACACGGTCGGCGAGGCCGTCAGCATCGTCGTCAACCGCAACCTCACCTCGTCCGGGCTGCGCGCCCGACCCGCGGCGCCCGCGGAGTTCACTCTCGCGGATGCTGCCGCGATCGCCGCCGACGCGTGGGACCTCGGCGCGACCGAGGTGTGCGTGCAGGGGATGCTGCCGGCGTCCGAGGATCCGGCGGGCTATGCCGCGATCGTGCGCGCCCTGAAGGGCGCCGCACCGCGCCTGCACGTCCACGGGTACCGCCCCCAGGACGTGTGGGACCTCGCGGACCGGGGCGCGCTGGGGCTCGACGGCGCCCTCACGGCCCTGCGCGAGGCCGGCGTCGACACGATGCCCGGCACCGGGGTCAAGGTCCTGAGCGAGCGCGTCCGCGAGCGGGTCGCGCCCGGCGACCTGGCGATCGAGCGGTGGCTCGCCGCGATCCGGGCGGCGCACGCGCGCGGCATCCGGACGAGCTCCGTCCTCTTCTACGGCCACGTAGAGACGGCGTCGGAGCGGATCGCGCACCTGCGTCTGCTCCGCGCGCTGCAGGACGCCGCGCCCGCGGGGGGCGGCTTCACCGAGTTCGTGCCGATCCCCCTTCCCGGGCCGGCGGGCGGCGTGCCGCTCGTGCCGGGCCGACCGGCGATCGACGAGCACCGCGCGATGGTCGCGGTCTCGCGCCTGCTGCTGTCCGGCAGCATCCCGCACGTGCAGGCCGCGTGGCCGCGCGTCGGCCGGGACGGCACCGTCGAGCTCCTCCGCGCCGGGGCGGACGACCTCGGCGGGGCCCTCCTCGACGGACGTGTCCGGCCGGAGGCGGGAATCGAGCACGGCGCGGAGCTGCCCGTCGCGGAGGCGGCCGCGCTCACGCGACGCCTGTTCCGGCCGCTCCGGCAACGCACGACCGACTACCGCGAGCCGCCGGCCGACCGGAAGGCGGCGGTGCGGTGAGCGGCGCGCGCGTCGAGGTCGCGATCGTCGGCGCCGGGTTCGCGGGGCTCGGCATGGCGCGCGCGCTGCGCCGCGCCGGGCGTGAGTCGTTCGTGCTGCTCGAGCGCGGAGCATCCGTCGGCGGGACGTGGCGCGACAACACCTACCCGGGTGTCGCGTGCGACGTGCCCTCGCACCTGTACTGCTTCGCCGACCGCCCGAACCCCGGGTGGTCGGGGCGGTATGCGACCGGCACCGAGATCCACGACTACCTCCGCGAGACCGCGGTCGCCGAGGGGCTCAGCCGCTGGCTGCGGCTCGAGACGCCATTGCGGTCCGCCGCGTGGGATGCGGATGCCGCGGCCTGGCGCCTGCGCGCCGGGGACGAGGACCTCGAGGCGGAGGCCCTGGTCCTCGCGTGCGGGCGGCTGACCGAGCCGGCGATCCCGGACATCCCGGGGCTCGAGACGTTCCCCGGACCGGTGTTCCACACCGCGCGCTGGGACCATTCCGCCGACCTCGCGGGCCGCCGCATCGCGGTCGTCGGCACGGGTGCGAGCGCCGTGCAGCTCGTGCCCGAGCTCGCGCGGATCGCCGGGCAGGTCACGCTCTTCCAGCGCACGCCCGCGTGGATCATGCCGCGCGACGCGCACCCATACAGCGCGGCCGAGCGCGACCGGTTCGCGCGGCATCCGGAGAAGCTCGCGGAGCTGCGCGACGCCCTCGACCGCGAGGGCGAGGAGCGCTTCGCCTCCCGCTCCGGCGACGCCGCGGCCGCGGCCGCCGCAAGCGCGACCGCGCTCGCGCACCTCCGCGCCCAGGTCGCGGATCCGGCCCTGCGCGCGGGCCTCACCCCGGACTACGCCTTCGGCTGCAAGCGCGTGCTGCTGTCCGACGCGTTCTACCCGGCCGTCGCCGACGGACCCGTCACGCTCGAGACCTCCGCGCTCGCGAGCGTCTCCGGGACGACGCTCGTGTCCGCCGCCGGGAACGCGTACGAGGCCGACGCGATCGTGCTCGCGACCGGCTTCGCGTCGTCGCGCCAGCCGTACGCCGAGCTGGTGACCGGCGAGGACGGCATCACGCTCGACGCGCACTGGGGCGCCGGCATGACCTCGTACGCCTCGACCGTGGTGCCGGGCTTCCCGAACCTCTTCGTCCTGAACGGCCCGAACGCCTCGCTCGGGCACAACTCCTCCATTCTGATGACCGAGGCGCAGGCCGAGTACGTCGTGCGCGCCTTGGAGCACCGGAATGCCGGAGTTCTGCGGGTGCGGCCCGAAGCGGAGCGCGCGTACACCGCGCGCATCGACGCCGCCGCGGCATCCACCCCGTGGATCGCCGGCGGATGCCGCAACTGGTACGTTGACGAGCGTTCCGACCGGCTCACGCTCCTCTGGCCCGGCACGGTGGCCGAGTTCCGGAGTGTGCTCGCGTCCGCGGACGGCTCGGAGTTCGAGCCCGTCACCCACGAGTCCCGCGAGCTGTCGCGGGCGAGAGGAGAGAGATGATCCCGCTGCGTCTGGGCTACAAGGCATCCGCGGAGCAGTTCGATCCCGCCACGCTCGCCGATTTCGCGGTGCTGGCGGAGGAGAAGGGCTTCGACTCGGTCTTCATCTCCGACCATCTGCAACCGTGGCAGCACGAGGGCGGACACGCGCCCGCGGCGCTGCCGTGGCTCGGGGCCGTCGGCGCGCGCACGTCGCGGATGCTGCTCGGCACCTCCGTGCTGACCCCGACCTTCCGGTACCACCCCGCCGTCGTCGCGCAGGCGTTCGGCACGCTCGGGGTCATGTACCCCGGCCGGATGATCCTCGGCGTCGGCACCGGCGAGGCGCTCAACGAGGTCACGCTCGGCCTCGAGTGGCCCGACCCGCCCGAGCGCTTCCAGCGCCTGAAGGAGGCGCTGACGCTCATCGAGAAGCTGTGGGCCGAAGAGCGCGTCACGTTCGACGGCACCTACTACACCGTGCGGGATGCCACGATCTACGACCGCCCGGAGACCCCCGTCCCCGTCTACATCGGCGCGGCGGGACCGGCGGCGACGCGGCTCGCGGGCCGCATCGCGAGCGGCTTCATCACGACGAGCGGCAAGGATCCGAAGCTCTACACGGACACGCTCCTGCCCGCGCTGCACGAGGGGCTCGAGAAGGCCGGCCGGCCGGCGGACGCGATCGACACGCTCATGGAGGTCAAGGTCTCCTTCCACCCCGACCGCGAGACCGCCCTGGAGAAGACGCGGTTCTGGGCGCCGCTGGCGCTCACGCCCGAGGAGAAGATGGGCATCCACGACCCGATCGAGATGCAGCGGCGCGCCGCCGAGCTGCCGATCGAGCGCGTGGCCTCGCGCTTCATCGTCTCGACGGATCCGGACGAGCACGTCGAGCGGATCGCGGAGTACGTGGAGCTCGGCTTCCGGCACCTCGTGTTCCACGACCCGGGCGAGAACCAGGCCGAGTTCCTGGAGCTGTACGGAGCGGAGATCCTGCCGCGCCTGCGCGCGCGGTTCGCGTGACCCGCGACTGGGTCGTGATCGTGCCCGTGAAGCGGGCGGATGCCGGGAAGTCCCGGCTCGCGACGGACGACACGCGCCCCGCGCTCGCGCGCGCCATCGCGCTCGACACGATCGCCGCCGCCGCCGCGTGCGCCGAGGTCGCGCGGGTGATCGTGGTGACGGAGGATCCCGTGGTGGCGCGGGAGGCATCCGCCCTGCCCGGCGTGGACTGCGTGCCCGACGGCACGGCGCGGGGGCTCAACGCCGCGCTGGCGGTCGGCGCCGCCGCGGCGGGCGCGGGCGCGCCGCGCGCCGCGCTGCTCGGGGACCTGCCGGCGCTGCGTCCGGCGGAGCTCGCGCTCGCGCTCCGGGCCGCGGCCACGCTGCCGCGGGCCGTGGTGGCGGATGCCGAGGGCACCGGCTCGACCCTCGTCACCGCCCGCGCGGGGCTGGCGCTCGAGACCGCCTTCGGCGCGGACTCATTCGCCCGGCACGTGGAGCTCGGCGCGGTCCCGTTGTCGCTGCCCGACGCCCCATCCGTGCACCACGACGTGGACACGCCCGCCCAGCTCGCCCACGCGGCCTCCCTGGGCCTTGCCCCCCGCACCCGAGCCCTCCTCCCCTAGCCCCCGCGCGCCCGCGGCCGCGCCCCGCTCCCTCCCCCACCCGCGCTCACCTGTCGCGAGGCGCGGTCCCGCCCGTCGATAGCGACAGGCGAGCGAAACCCCGTCCTGCTCACCCGTCGCAAAGTGCGGGGTCGAGGGGTCGGAAGCGCCAGGTGAGCGGAACGTGGCGCGTGGCGCGGGGCGCGGGGCGCGGGCGGGGTGGGGGGTCAGGCGGAGAGGGCGGCGGCGGCGATCGCGGCGGAGTGCTCCACGTCGCGCATCCACAGGGGGACGGCGGCGCAGCGGATGCCGAGCGCCGCCACGGGCGCGGTCGCCGCGGCATCCTCCTCCGCGACGAGCCAGGCGTCGAGGATGCCGCCGTCGCGGCGGGCGCCGTAGTGCGCGGCGACCGCGGCGGCCGAGGTCTCCACGCCGATCGCGGTCAGGCACACGTCGGCCATGCCGCGGACCACGCGTCCGTCGATGATCGGGGACACCCCGACGACGGCCGCGGACGTCTCCCGCAGGGCCTCCCGGATACCGGGCACCGTCAGGATCGGACCGATCGACACCACCGGGTTCGACGGCGCCACGAGCACGACGTCGGCGTCCGCGATCGCCTCGACGACGCCAGACGCGGGCCGGGCGGCCTCGATCCCCGGGTTCTCGAACGCGATCGGCGCGAGCGTCGCGCGGTGGCGCGTCCACCACTCCTGGAAGTGCAGGCGCTCGCCGCCCGCCACGGTCACGACCGTGTCGACCTCGGCGTCGGTCATGGGCAGGAGCCGCGCACCGAGGTCCCAGCGCCGCGACATCCGCTCGATCACCTCGGTCGGCGTGAGCCCGTCGCGCAGCCAGCCCGTGCGGGCGACGTGCAGCCCGAGGTCGAGATCCCCGAGCGTGAACCACGGCCACCCCGCGCCCCAGGCCTGGATCTCCTCGTGCACGCGTTCCGAGTCGCCGGCGCGGCCCCAGCCGCGCTCGCGGTCGTTCACCCCGGCCAGGGCGTACAGGATCGAGTCGACGTCGGGCTGCAGCCGCACCCCGGTGAGCCAGAGGTCGTCGCCGGTGTTGACGACGATCGTCGCGGGTGGATCGCCGCGCCGCGCGAGCGCCTCCCGCACGCCGAGCGAAAACTTCGCGCCGCCGACGCCGCCGGCGAGCACGACGGTCCGTGTCACCGCTGCAGCTCGGTATGGGGGGCGGGGAAGCGGGCGACGGCGGCGATGAGCGCATCGACGGTGAGCGTGTCGGCGACGACGTCGACGTCGAGGCCCACGCGCTGCGCGTCCTTGGCGGTGCGGGGGCCGATCGCCGCGATGAGGGTGGTCGGCGGGATCTCCGGGAACTGCAGGTGCACCTGCTCCGCGATCGAGCCGCTCGTGATGAGGATCGCGTTGATGCGCCCGCTCTCGACGTCGCGCGCGATCCGCTCCGTGACCGGCACGCCGACGGTGCGGTACGCGACGACGCTCCGTACCCGGTGCCCGGCCGCGATGAGCTCGCGCGTGAGGACGGGCTTGGCGACCTCGTTGCGGAGCGTGAGGATGTCGCGGGGCTCGGGCTCCAGCGCGATCATCTGGCGCGCCATCCCCGCGGCCGAGTTGTCCCGGTCCGGCACGAGATCGACGCGGTAGCCGACGGCCTGCAGCGCTGCGGCGGTCGTCTCGCCCACCGCGGCGACGCGCGTGTGCGCGGGGATGACGGCGCGATACGCGGCGAGGACGTCCACGGTCACCGCGCTCGTGAGCGTGATCCAGTCGAACGCCCCGGCGGCGAGATCCGCGAGCGCGCGCTCGAGCGTCTCCTGATCGTCGGTCGGAGCGAAGTTGACGAGCGGTGCGACGACGGGCACGGCGCCCTTCGTGCGGAGGGTTGCCGCGACGACGTCGCCCCAGGGTCCGCCGCGCGGAACGAGGACGCGCCACCCCGTGAGGGGCTTGAGGGCGTCCGTGTGGGACTGCGTGCTGTTCATCAGGGCCGACTTTCGTGGTGGAACACGACCGCCCTCAGGCAGAGGAGCGGCCGGCTTCGACGCCGTTTCCCCAGGTTCGACCGGGGAACGGGCCATCGGCAGCCACCGCACCGTAGCTATTGCCTGAATCCCGAGCATACTCCGGGAACTCGCGGTCGTGGCCACGACCGCGAGGCGTCAGCGCACGTAGGCCCGGACGAGACCCCACACCGTGGCCCCCACGGTGGCGGCGATCGCGACCACGGCGAGAGTCGCCGTGACGGGCCGCTCGTGGGCGAACGCGCGCGCCCGCGACATCCGGCGCTCGGTCGCCACCGCCCAGCGCTTGGGCACGTTGGCCTTCTCCTCGATCGCCGCCAGCGCCGCCTTCAGCTCGGCGCGCGCCGCCTCGACGGGATCCGTGATGCCGCCGGGCACGACGGTTCGGGGACCCTCAGAACTCATCGCCGGCCTCCTTCACGATGCGGACGTCCTCGACGACCGCCTGCACGGGGTTCTTCCGGGTGCGGAGCCGCCGGAAGCGCAGGACGCCGAGGAGGGCGAGCACGGCCACCACGACGATCATCGCTCCGAAGACGACGAGCGCCGAGAGCCAGACCGGCCACCACGACGAGAGTCCGGCGATCACGAACGCGCCGAGCGCCGGGACTGACCAGAACAGGACGAAGAGGGCGCCGGCGATCCAGCCGACGCCGATCCCGGCATCCTTAGCGGTGCGCGCCGCCCAGGCCTTCGCGGCGTCGACCTCGGCGATCACGAGGTTGCGGACGAGCTCGGGGATCTCCCCGACGAGGGTCAGCAGGCTGTCGTCGGCGCGGTCTCGGGGGCCACGGGGTGTCGTCACGTCAGCTCCCGGCGGGGGCCTGGTCCGCGGCGCCGGGGAGGTCGCGCACGGCCGCCTCACCCGCGGCGATGCCGGCGTCGAGCTTCTGCCCGGGGGTGCCGTTCTGCTCCTGGACGGACCGCGTCACCTTGACGGCGCCGTTCCAGACCGCCCGCGGGAGGGCCATCGCGGCCGAGCCGGCCGCCTGCTTCGCCTTCTCGACCTGCCGCTGCACCGGATCGAGGTTCCACACCCGGACCGCCGCCGCCTTGATCTGCTCGTAGCGCTCGCGACCCGCCCGGGTCCCCAGCACGTAGCCGATCGCCAATCCGACGACAAGTCCGGTCCTGAACTTCATGGGATCTCCTCACACGTGCGGGGCGGTGCGGTCGTCACCAGCGTATCGCTGTATTCCGGTCGCGGCATCCACTGCCGCGGAAGCCTCAGCCCGCTGGCGGCACGGCGCCCCACAGCAGTACTCTCCGCACCCGCTCGGCCTGTTCGCGGGCGTCCGAGACGACCGAGCCGAGGCCGGATCCGGCGACCCATCCGCCCGCGATCGCGAGCCCCGGAATGCGGGCGACCGCGGCGCGCACGGCGTCGGCGAACGCGCCGTGGCCGAGCGTCGTCGCCGGCGGTGCCGAGGCGAAGCGCACGCGCTGCGCGGCGCGGACCGCGGATGCCGGGAGCTCCACGCCGAGCAGGACGGATGCCTCCCGACGGGCGAGGTCCACGGCATCCGCGTCGGAGAGGTCGGCCGTCACCGTGGCCGGGAAGGTGACGCGCACGACGTGGAATCCGCCGGCCCGGAGCCACCGCCAGCGGGCCGACTCGTGCTCCGCCATCGCGGCCGGACCCGACCCCGGCACGCGCAGCACCCGCGCACCGCGGGCCGCCGCGTCGAGCCCGGGCGCGTCGACCGCGAGCGCGACCTGGTCGACCTCGACCGCGGGCAGCTCCTCCGCGGGCAGCTCTGGAACGACGGGCGCGAGCAGCGCCCGGGCCGCGCTCGGCGGCAGCGCCACGACGACGACGTCCGCCGCGACCGTCGCCGGCTCCCCGTCCGCCGCGACCGTCGTTTCCCCCGGGGCATCGGACCCCGCGGCATCCGCGTCGCCCACCGCCGGCCCGCCCGCGAGGCGCACGCTCCATCCGCGCTCCGCGCGGTCGAGCCCGACCACCTCGGTGCCCGGGCGGAGGTCCGCGTCGAGGGTCCGCAGCTGCTCCACCATGCCGTCGACGAGTCGCGACATCCCGCCGACGATCGTCTCCAGCGGGCCGCGCGGCGCGGCGAGCTCGCCGGCGGCGCCCGAGAGCGAGCCCGCGCGGGTCAGCGCGGGGCTGAGGCCCGGCACCGCGGTGTCGACGTCGACGAGCTCCGGCGGGATCCCGTGCACCGCCTGCGCCGGCGGCGCGACGAGCCGGTCCCGCACGCGCGCGCCCATCCGGCTCGAGACGAGGCGGCCGAGGCTCCGCTCGCGGCCGATCGTGAGCGGAGGTCGCAGGCGGTCGAGGTACGCGCGCCACACGCCGCTCCAGCCGATGACCCGGCGGACGTCGTCGCTCCACGGGTTGACCGGGATGCCGAGCACCGTCTCGGCCGGGAACGGCGCCGCCCCCGCGCCCGGGATCCCGCCGATCCAGGTCGCGTCGGTGTCCGGCGACACGACGAGCGCGCCGAGCCCGGCGTCGTCGGCGAGCGCGCGCACCACGCCCCCGCGCACCGCCGTGGCGCCGAGCTCCACCGGCATCCGGTCCAGCTCGCCGCGGCGGACGATCCCGCCGAACCGCTCCTCGCGCTCGATCAGGGTGACGCGCAGGCCGACCTTCGCGCACTCGATCGCGACCACGAGGCCGGCCATCCCGCCGCCCACGACGGCGACGTGCCGGGCCCTCGCGCGTCCGGCGAGAGCGTCGAGCGGGCGGGGATCGGGCGCATCGGACATCGCCTCAGTCTCGCACCGCCCCAGCCCGCGCGACCGCGGCGATCGCCGTGACGTGCGGAGGAGATGGGGCGAGCGGAGGATGAATCGCGGGCGCACGGTCCTCCCTCGGTCACATCTCCTCCGCTCATCACGAGCCGTGACGGCACGACCCACGCTCCGCGACGGTTCCCGGTGCGGGATCGACCAGGCGCGGTGGGAGACTGTGCTCATGTCGCTCCATATCACGGCGGACGAGGCCGCGGACGATCTCCTCACGCGCGACCCGCTCGCGCTGCTGATCGGGATGCTGCTGGACCAGCAGGTCGCGATGGAGACCGCGTTCGCCGGCCCCCTCAAGATCGCGCAGCGCACCGGCGGGCTGGACCCGCGAAGAATCGCGGACGACGACCCCGAGTCGTTCGCGGCTGTGTTCGCGCAGACGCCGGCCGTGCACCGTTTCCCCGGATCGATGGCCGCGCGCGTGCAGGCGCTGTGCCGCATCGTCGAGGACCAGTGGGGCGGCGACGCGGCCGCGATCTGGACCCGCGATAACCCGGACGGGCCCGAGGTGCTCCGCCGCCTGAAGGCGCTGCCCGGCTTCGGGGAGCAGAAGGCCAGGATCTTCCTCGCGCTGCTCGGGAAGCAGTGCGGGTTCGGCGGCGCGGGCTGGCGCGAGGCATCCGCTCCCTACGGTGAGGACGGCTCGTTCCGCAGCGTCGCCGACATCACGAGCCCCGAGTCGCTCACTCGCGTGCGCGAGCACAAGCGGGCGATGAAGGCCGCCGCGAAGAAGAGCTGATGCGGCTCCGGTTCTTCGGCGGCCTCGCGGTCGAGGCCGACGGCGTTCCCGTCGAGGTGCGCGGGCGGGGACAGGAGGCGCTCCTGTTCCGCCTCGCGCTCGACGCCGGCACGACGGTCGGCTATCGCGCGCTCGCCGAGGACGTGTGGCCGGACGACCCGCCCGAGGACCCCAAGGCGGCCCTGCAGTCGCTCGCGTCGCGCCTACGCCGCGCGCTGCCGGGCACCGGGATCGACGCGGTCGCCGGCGGGTACCGGCTCGCCCTGCCGCGGGAGGACGTCGACGTCGTGCGGTTCCAGGACCTCGTCGCCGCGGCGCGGCGGGAGACGGATGCCGCGGCCGCGACGGCTCTCGCGCGCGACGCGCTCGACCTGTGGACCGCCGATCCCTGGCTCCCGGACGGCTTCGACTGGGTCGGCCGCGACCTGTGGGAGGACCGCGGGCACGCGGAGCGACTCGCGCGCGGCGCCGAGCGGGCACCCACCGGGCCCGTCGCAATCGCCGAGCCGGACGTGCCGGCCGCGCTCACCGAGCCTGACGTGCCGGCGGCGCTTACCTCGCTCGTCGGCCGCGAGCGCGAGCTCGAGCTGCTGCGCACGCAGCTCGCCGCCGAACGGCTCGTGACGCTCCTCGGTCCGGGCGGCGCGGGGAAGACGACGCTCGCGCTGGAGACGGCGCGCCACGAGCCGAACGTCGTCGTGGTCGAGCTCGCGCCGGTCAGCGCGGGCGAGGTCTGGAGCGCGATCGACGGCTCGATCGGGCGGCGCCTGCGCGTGGTCGAGACCGTGGCGGTGGCGACCTCGCCGCGGGAGAAAGCCCTCGCCGCCCTGGGCGGCCGCGCGGTCCTGCTCGTGCTCGACAACTGCGAGCACGTGGTGGACGAAGCCGCCGGGGTCGTGGTCGAGATCCTCCGCGGCCTCCCCGGAGTGCGCATCCTCACGACGAGCCGCGAGCCGCTGGCCGTGCCCGGGGAGGCGTTCATCGACCTCGGCCCGCTCTCGGAGGACGACGCCGCGGAGCTCCTGGCCCGCCGCGTGCGCGCCGCGCGCGGCACCCCGCCGGATGCCGCGGAGGAGGAGACCGTCGCGCGGATCGTCCGGCGCCTCGACGGGCTGCCGCTCGCGATCGAGCTCGCCGCCGCGAAGGCGCGGACGCTGACGCTCGCCGAGATCGAGGCCGGCCTCGACGACCGCTTCCGGCTCCTGCGTGCGCCCGCTCGCGTCGGCGACGCGCGGCATCAGACCCTCCGCGCGCTCATCGACTGGAGCTGGGACACGCTCACCGACCACGAGCGCGACGCCCTCCTCGCCGTCGCGGTCTTCCCGGATGGCGTGGGCGCCGACGACGCGGACGTCATCGCGGGCGCCTTCGGCGTGGCTGCCGCCGACTTCGACGCGCTCGTCGACCGCTCGCTGCTGCGCCGCGCGGCGGGACGGTTCCGGATGCTGGAGACCGTGCGCGAATACGGCCGGGAGCGCCTTCGCGAGACCGGCCGGCTCGCGGCCGCGCAGGGCCGCCAGGCCGCGGTCATCGCCGAGATCGCGCTCGCCCGCGACCGCCGTTCGCGCGGCCCGCGGGTGCGGGAGGTCGTGCGCTGGTTCGACGCGAACGAGGACAACCTCACGGCGGCGACGCGGTGGTGCGCGAGCGAGGACGGCGACCCCGCGCTCGGCGTCCTCCTCACGCGCGCGCAGCTGTGGATCTGGCTCATCCGCGAGCGGTTCGTCGAGGCGCAGGCTGCGCTCGGGGCGTTCGGGGAAGCCGCGAGCGCGCTGGACTCGGAGGCGAGTGTGACGGTCTCGACCGTCGCGTTCGTTATCGCCGCGATGGGCACCGCCGCGCAGGGCGAAGTCGACGACGACCGGCTCGCGGAGTTCACCGTGCGCAGCACCGAGATCGCGGATGCGGCGGAGCGGCATCCCTCGGAGCTCACGCAGGCGATCCCGGTGATCCTGCGGGGCGTCCTGCAGGCGCTCGCGACGGGGGGCGACGCGAGCGCGTGGTCGGCGAGCTTCGTGGTCGACGAGACCGCCGTCGAGGGCGCACCCCCGTGGACGCGGGCGTTCGTCGCGGTCATGAGCGCCGCGCTCGCGCAGAACGAGGGGCATCAGTCGACCCTCGGCGCGCAGAGCGAACGCGCCCTGGCGATGTTCGTCGACGTGGGAGATCCGTGGGGGATCGCCCTGGCGAGCCAGATGCGCTCGGAGTGGCTCGTGCTGGAGGGCCGGCTCGACGAGGCGCTGGCCGTGACCGACGATGCGGCGCCCGGGATGGCCGGCCTCGCCTCGGTGGCGGACCTGCTCCAGCAGCGGGCCCAGGGGATCAGCATCCTCATGCGCCTCGGGCGGGTCGAGGAGGCGCGCGAACGCCTCGGCGAGTTGCAGGAGCTCGGGCAGACCGAGGGCTCGGACCGCACGAATCAGCAGCTGGCGGGCTCGCTCGCCGCTCTCGAGCTTGCCGCCGGCGACGGTGGGGCGGCCCTCGCCGCGCTGGATGCGGTGCCGCGCGACCAGCCGCAGAACTTCCCCGCCCAGGTCACGGCCTGGACCTTTTCCAAGCGCGCGCAGGCGCTCGCGCTGCTCGGCCGCTCCGAGGAGGCCGGCGACGCGGTCCGGATCGCTGCCCCGCTCGCCGTCCGCAGCGGCGACAAGCCGATCCTCGCCGACACCGCGGTCGCGGTCGCGGCCTGGTTCGCGGCATCCGGGGACGCCGCCCGGGCCTGGCAGGCGCTCGCGCTCTCCGACGCGTTCCGCGGAGCCCAGGACCGGACCGATCCGTACCAGCTCCGGCTGCGCGCATCGCTTCCCGCGGACGCGGCATCGCCGGGACCCGATCCGGATCCCGGCGACACGGCGGCGCTGCTCGCGCTCGTGGAGTGAGCTCAGGCCTTCCGCATGTAGGCGCGCACGGTCAGCGGGGCGAAGATCGCGACCACGACCGCCGCCCCGAGGAGCGCGAGCCAGAGATCGCCGGTCACGGCGCCGTTGTTCACGAGGTCGCGCACCGCGGTGATGAGGTGCGACACCGGGTTGACGTTCGCGAACCACGCGAGCCAGTCCGGCATCGTGCTCGGGTTCACGAACGCGTTGGACAGGAACGTGAGCGGGAACAGGACGAGGAACGAGATGCCTTGCACGGAGGATGCGGAGCGCGCGACCACGCCGAAGTAGGCGAAGATCCAGCTGAGCGCCCACGCGCACACGATCACGAGGACGGCCGCGGCGATCACGCCGCCCGCGCCGCCGCCCGCGCGCAGCCCGAGGATGAAGCCCATCGCGAACGTCAGGGTCGTCGCGATCGCATAGCGGACGACATCCGCCAGCAGCGCCCCGGACAGCGGCGCGATCCGCGCGATGGGGAGGGACCGGAACCGGTCGAACACGCCCTTGTCCATGTCCTCCCGCAGCTGCACGCCCGTCACGACGGACGCCGTGATGACGGTCTGGACGAGGATGCCCGGGATGATCGTCGGCAGGTAGTCCTGGATGCTGCCGGCGATCGCGCCGCCGAACAGGAACGTGAACATCAGCGTGAACAGGATCGGCTGCAGCGTCACGTCGATGAGCTGCTCCGGCGTGCGGCGGATCTTGAGCAGGCCGCGGCCCGCCATCGTGAACGTGTTCGCCAGCGTCTGCCCGATACCGGCGTGGTTGCGGAGGGGCCGGCCGCCGGGGCCGGTGAGGGTGGGGGTGGCGATCGCGGTCATGCCGTCGCTCCTTCCAGGGATGAGGTGGCTGCGGGGTTCTCGTGGGCCGCGGCGTCGCCCGCGGGGACGCCCTCGCCCGTGATGGCGAGGAAGACCTCGTCGAGCGTGGGCTGCTGGACGCTGAACTCGGCGAGGTGCAGGCCCTCGGCGCGGAACGCGATCAGCAGGTCGGTGACCCGGTCGGGGTCGCTCATCGGGGCGGTGAGGCGCGCGGCCTCCGGCGAGACGACCGCCTCGACGCCGAGCTCGCGCGCGATCACCTCGCGGGCGAGCGGCACGTCCGCGTTGTCGTGGAGCCGCAGGATGAGCGAGGCCTGCCCGACCGATGCCTTCAGCTCGAGCGCCGTCCCCTCCGCGACGACCTTGCCGCGGTCGATGACGGCGATGCGGTCGGCGAGCTGGTCCGCCTCGTCGAGGTACTGCGTCGTGAGGACGACCGTGGAGCCGCTCGAGACGAGCCGGCGGATCGTGTCCCACATCTGCCCGCGCGTGCGCGGGTCCAGGCCCGTGGTCGGCTCGTCGAGGAAGATGAGAGGCGGCTGCGCGATCAGGGATGCCGCGAGGTCGAGCCGGCGGCGCATGCCGCCGGAGAACTTCTCGAGCGGCCGGGTCGCGGCATCCGCCAGCGCGAACTCCTCCAGGAGGTCGGTCGAGCGCTTCTTCGCGTCGGCGCGGGAGAGCCCGAGCAGGCGCGCGAAGATCATGAGGTTCTCGGTCGCGGACAGCTTCTCGTCGACCGAGGCGAACTGCCCGGTCAGCCCGATGAGCTGTCGCACGATCTGCGGCTCGCGGACGACGTCGTGTCCGAAGATCCGGCCGGTGCCGGCATCCGGACGCAGGAGCGTCGTCAGCATGCTGATGGTGGTGGTCTTGCCCGCGCCGTTCGGCCCGAGCACGCCGTATACCGTGCCCGCGCCGACCACGAGGTCGACCCCGTCGACGGCCCGGTTCGCACCGAACGACTTCACGAGCCCTTCGGCCTCGACGGCATAAGTGGATTGCGTCATGGTTGTCTGCCTTTCGCCGACACCCACGATGCGCCCCGAGCACTGTCACGCCGCTGTCACGTCCCCCGGACCTCTGTCATCCCGCCGTCATCCCCTGCCCCCTCCCCAGTCCCCCTCCACGCGAGAACGCGCTTGTGTCATGTTCTTGCGGCGTGTCTGTGACATAGGCGCGTTCTCGCGGGGGGGTGGGGTGGACCGCGCCAGACGTTAACGTTGGCGGGCTTGCATGGGGACATGGACTTCCGCCAGCTCGAGGTCTTCTGCGCCACCGCGGAGGAACTGCACTTCGGCCGGGCTGCGCGTCGGCTGTTCATCGCGCAGGCATCCGTCAGCGAACAGATCCGACGCCTCGAGTCGGAGCTCGGAACCGTCCTGCTGCATCGGTCGTCGCGATCGGTCCGGCTCACCCCCGCCGGGGGCGTCCTGCTCACGGAGGCGCGAGAGCTCCTCGCCCGCCGTGAGCGCGTCGTGCAGCTCGTCCGCGCCGCCGGCGCGGGTCGGCGCGGCGCGCTGCGCATGGCCGCGAACTACCCCGCGAGCCGGATGCTGCTCTTGCCCCTTCTCGAGCGGATGGCCGCGGTCGTTCCGGACGTGACGATCGTCCCGCGCGAGCTGTCGTCCACGGACCAGATTCGCGAGCTGGAACGCGGTGAACTCGACCTCGGGCTCGCGTACGGCCCCATCGACCGTGCCGACCTCGGCAGCGAGCACCTCCTCGACGTCCCGGTGGTCGCGGTCGTTCGAGCGAGCCATCCGCTCGCCGCTGCCGGCTCGATCCCGCTTCGCGATCTCCCCGCCCTCCGCTACATCACGACGCACGCCGGGGCGACGAGCCGCATCGAGGACGCACTCGTCGACGCGGCTCTCCACGCCGGGGTCCGGATACGCCCGCGACCCAGCACGACGGACCTGTCCGGTTACCTCCTCGAGCTCGAGACGACCGACACCATCGGCTTCAGCTCCCTCCCCCGTGGAGAGCAGAGCGCCGGACAGGGGATGCGGATGCTGCGCCTCGCCCCCGAGCCGTCCGTCGCGATCCACGCGGTCTGGCGCGCAGACGGGGATGAACCCTTGGTGAACACTTCTCTCGACGAGCTCCGCGGGCTTGCCCGGCTGCGGCGCGAGCAGCGATAGTGCCGGCTTTCGTCGATCGGCTGCGCCTATCGATCGACAGGCGACCTCTCGTTGATCCGGCCGAGCTCGCCGGCTGAGCATGGGCACATGCGACTGATCCCCCTCGGCTGTCTCGCGGGCATGCCCGCCGCCGGATTGGCCAGCTCGGGCTACGTCGTCGAGGAGGGCGAGACGCGCGTTCTCCTCGACGCGGGCCCCGGCATCGCTGCACACCTGTCCGCGCTGCCCGGCGCCCGCCTCAGCGCCGTCTACATCACTCACGAGCACACCGATCACATCCTGGATCTCCTGGTGATCGGCAAGACCGTGCTGGCGGATCGGCTCCGCCGACCCGAGCCGGACGGCCCGCTGGTGCTGGACGAGAGCGTGCCGCCGGTGCCGCTCTATGTGCCCCGGGGTGCGCTCGCGACCCTCCGCGCGCTCGCGGGACTGTACCCGGTGACGACCCACCCCCTGCTCGACCGGGCCTTCGACCTCGGGTTCGACTGCCGCGAATACGAGCCGGGCGAGCGGATGCGGATCGGTGACATCGAGGCGACCACGGCCCTGCTGGCGCACACCGCCCCGAACTGCGGCATCCGGCTCGAAGCCGGTGGCGAGGCCTTCGTCTACACCGGCGACACGGGGGTGACCGATGCGCTGGTCGGCCTCGCCGAGGGCGCCGGCACGCTGCTGGCCGAGAGCACTCTCCGTGAGACCGACCGCAGCGGGCACGGGCATCTGAGCTCGCTCGACGCGGCGCGCGCCGCCGTCGATGCCGGCGTCACGGACCTCGTCCTCACCCACTTCTCCTCACCCGATCCCGTCGAGCATCGCTGGCACCGCGACCGCGCGGCCACGGTCTTCGACGGCCCGGTCGCGACCGCGCGACCGGGAATCCCGCATCCCGTCTCCCTCCCCCGAAAGGTCCACGCATGAACCGCTCCCGCACGATGCTCGCCGGCATCGTCGCCGTCGCGATGGGCGCCCTCTCGGCGTGCTCCAGCGCCGGTCCCTCCACCTCGCTGGCCTCCGACCAGCCCGTCACGATCACCTTCAGCTCTTACAACTACGGCACCCCCGGCGCGGCGGGCGCGGGCACGCAGGCGCTCCTCGACGCCTTCGCCGCCGAGCACCCCAACATCACGGTCCAGCCGCAGTCCGTCCCCACCGCGGACGTGCTGACGAAGGCCAAGACGGATGTCGCGGCGGGCAACGCCCCGGACGTGGTCCAGATCGGCTACAGCAAGCTCGCCGAGGCGTTCCAGACCCTGCCGGTGAGGTCGCTTCAGGACATCGCGGGCGGTGAATGGGCCGCCCACGTCGACGGGATCAACCCGTCGCTCGTGCAGACGGGCGAGAACAAGGGATCGATCGCCGCCCTGCCGTACACCATCTCGGTGCCCACCCTGTTCTACAACGCCGACCTCTTCCGCGCGGCGGGCCTGGACCCCGATGCGCCCCCCACGACGATCGACGCGGTCCGGCAGGATGCGCAGGCCATCGTCCAGGCCGGTCACCAGGGCGCGTACTTCGGCATCGTCGACTCCGGAAAATCCGACTACCTCACGCAGTCCGTGATCGACAGCGCCGGCGGGGCGGTCGTCTCCGACTCCGGAGACGTCACCGTCGCCTCGGACGCAGCGGTACGCGGGCTCACCGCGGTCCAGGCGCTCACGACCGCCGGCCTCCAGCCGGCCGTCGGGGTCGAGGACGCCGTGGCGGCGTTCTCCTCGGGGAACCTCGGGATGCTGGTCGTGAGCACCGCCGTCGCCGGCAGCCTGCAGAAGGCGGCGAAGTTCGACCTGCGCTCGAGCGCGTTCCCGAGTTTCGGCGCGGGGACGGCGAAGCCGACGTTCTCGGGAGCGGGGCTCATCGTGCTCAGCGACGATCCGGTCAAGCAGGCGGCCGCCTGGCAGCTCGTGAAGTTCCTGACGAGCGCTGAAGGGAACACGATCGTCACGAAGCAGATCGGCTACCTTCCGCTGCGCGCCGGCCTCGCAGACGACCCCGCCTATCTGAAGGACTACTTCGCCGCCAACCACCTGCTGCTGCCCGCCATGAAGCAGCTCGCCGACGTCTCCCCGTACCGCTTCTTCCCCGGGTCGAAGGCCAACCAGGCCGTCGTCCTGCTGCAGGACAACGCGGTCGAGCCGATCGTCCTACGCGGCGCCGATCCGCGCCAGACCCTGACGGACGTCGCCGCGCGCATCCGGGAGTTGACGGCACCATGAGCGCCCGCACCCGCGGATGGCCGTACCTCACCCCGCTGCTGCTCGTCCTGGCGGTGTGGGTGTACGGCCCCGCGGTGGCGAGCGTCGTCCTGTCCTTCCTCGATTGGAACCTGACCACCCCGCCGGCCGGCTTCGTCGGCGGGAACAACTACGTCGATCTCTTGCGTCACCCGGAGTTCATCCGCTCCGTCTGGCAGACCGTCCTCTACGCCCTGCTTCTCCTTCCGTTCTCCACCGTGGTCCCGCTGCTTCTCGCCGTCATGCTGTGGCTCCGACCCGGGCGCGCGGCGGATGCCTACCGGGCGATCCTGTTCCTTCCGGTCGTGCTGGCGCCCGTCGCCATCGCGCTGTCGTGGCGATTCCTGCTCAACCCGCTGCAGGGACTGGTGAACGAGCTGCTCGGCGTGGTCGGGGTGCCCGCGATCAACTGGCTCGGCGATCCATCGACGGCGCTTCCGGTGATCGCGGTCATTACGGCGGCGAAGGTCGTCGCGTTCAACATGCTTCTGTACGGCGCCTCCCTCGCCGCCATCGATCGGCGGGTCGTCGAGGCTGCCCGGCTCGCAGGGGCGACGGGCGGTGAGGTCGCGCGGTTCGTCGTCCTCCCGCACGTCGCTCGCACGACAGTGGTGCTGGCGCTCCTGAATCTCGTCCTCGCCGGGCAGTGGACGTTCGCGAACATCTCCGTGCTGACGCAGGGCAACCCCGACGGGACGACCGACAGCGTCTACTACCGGATCTACACGCTGGGCTTCTCGTTCTTCGACGTCGGAGGCGCATCCGCGGCCGCCGTGATGGTCCTCGTCGCGTTCGCCGTGGTCGCCGGCGTCTGGCACCTCATCCGAAGGAGATCCGCACGTGCGGCCTGAGTCCCGCCTCCTCGCCCGAGCGCGACGGATCTCGTGGCACCTGATCCTCGCCGGATGCTGCCTGCTGATGTCCTTCCCCGTGCTCTGGGCGGTCATCACCTCGTTCAAGACGCCCGGGGACGTCTTCTCGCCGAGCCCGGTGCCCGCTCCGCCGACCCTGGAGAACTACGCCGCCGTGCTGGCGAGCTGGCCCCTGCCGACTCTGGTCTGGAACAGCTTCGTCATGTCGGCCGGCGTCGCCGCGGGTCAGCTCGCGATCGCGGTGCTGGCCGCGTATGCGATCGTCCTGCTCTCGCCGCGCCTGCGCCCTGTCATCCTCGTCGCGTCGACGGTCGCACTGGCGATCCCCCCTCAGGCGATCGTCATCCCGCAGTTCCTCCTCACCACCCGGCTCGGGTGGCTCAACTCGCCCGCGGGCCTCATCGTTCCGCAGCTGGGTGCGGCCGCGCTCGCCGTGCTGCTGCTCGTGCAACACATCGCCGCGATACCGGGCACCCAGGTCGAGGCGGCTCGGATGGAAGCCGCCCGGCCCGCGGAGGTCCTCTGGCACATCGTGCTCCCGGCCTTGCGGCCCGCACTCGTGGCGGTCGGGATCCTCGTGTTCATCACGACCTGGAACGAGTACCTCTGGCCGCTGCTCATCGCCCCTCGGCCCGAGCACGCGACAGTCCAGATCGGCCTCGCACAGTTCCGCACCGAAGGCGGCACCGACTACGGAGCGCTGATGGCGGCCGCCACCCTCACCAGCCTCCCCATCGTCGCCGTCTACGTCCTCGCGTCGCGTCGCGTGACCGACGCCTTCCTCCACTCAGGACTCCGCACATGACCCCCGGGACCCGCTCATGACCTCATCACCCGCCGCCGGCCTCCTCACCCCGGTCCGCGGCGCCGCCCTCTCGCTCGAGGGCGTCACCCGCACCTTCGGTGCGACGACGGCGATCGATGCGATAGACCTGACGATCCCCGGCGGCTCGCTCACCGCGATCGTCGGCCCGTCCGGCTGCGGGAAGTCGACGCTGCTGCGGCTGCTCGCGGGCCTCGAGCAGCCGGACGGCGGGCGGCTCCTCGCCGACGGCAGTGACCTCACCGCCGCGCCGCTCGGCACGCGCGACGTCGCCATGGTGTTCCAGGACTACGCGCTGTTTCCGCACATGTCGGTGGCTCAGAACATCTCGTTCGGCCTCCGCCTGCAACGCCGGCACGATCGCCGGAACGGCCCGGACACGCGGTACATCGCGACCGAGGTGGAGCGGATGGCCGAGCTCTTCGGGCTCGGGACCCTCCTGTCGCGTCGCCCGCACCAGCTCAGCGGCGGTCAGCGGCAGCGGGTCGCCCTGGCGCGCGCCGTCGTGCGACGCCCGTCCCTCCTTCTGCTCGACGAGCCGCTTTCCGCACTCGACGTCGCGCTGCGCGCCAGCGCACGCGCCGAGATTCTCCGGCTGCACCGGGATCTCGGCGCGACGCTCGTGCTCGTCACGCACGATCAGCAGGAGGCGATGTCGATGGCCACCGAGCTCGTCGTGATGGAGAGGGGGCGGGTCGTGCAGGCCGGCCACCCCACGGAGGTATATCGCACCCCGAGGACGCGCTTCGTGGCCGGGTTCGTCGGCTCCCCCGCGATGAACCTGTTCCCGACGGCGGACGGCGGGAGCCTCGGGTGGCGTCCGCAGGACGCCCGGATCGTCGATTCGGGGGGCGTTCCCGAACCGCCGGGGCTGCTGATCGCCGGCGTCGTCGACGTCTGCGAGTTCACGGGCTCCGGGCAGGAGGTGGTCTGCCGCGCGGCCGACGGAGAGGTGTTCACGCTCGTGCAGCACGATGGCGAACCCTGGCTACGGCCCGGCGACGCCATCCGGGGGTTCGTGCCGGGGCGGGCACTGCACCGGTTCCGGCCCGATGGAACACGGATCGATGACTGAGCCCGTGAGCGTCGCATCCGTATGGTGCGACTTCGGCGGCGTGCTCACGCCCCCGATCGCCGACGCGGCGGCGGAGGTCGCGCGCGCTGCCGGCGTTCCTTGGGATCGCATCTGGCGCGCCATCGACGAGGTCGCGGCTGCCGAGGGCCTGCACGGCATGCAGCCGCTCGAACTCGGCGTGCTGAGTCAGGCAGCCTGGGGCGCCCGCGTGGAGGAGGCGCTCGGCGTGCGGCCGGCGATCGACCTGCGCGAATGGGACCGGCACTGGTACCGCGACCGGCCGGTGGACGCGGCGCTGCTGGACGTGCTGGCGGGCCTGCGCCGCCGCGGTATCGGCGTCGGCCTCCTGACCAACAGCGTGCGCGAATGGGAGCCGCATCGCGCCCGCCTGCTCCGGGGCTACGCGGATGTCTTCCAGGCGGTCGTCCGCTCCCACGAGGTGGCGCTCGCGAAGCCCGATCCGCGGATCTTCGCGCACGCCGCGTCGCTCCTCCCCGGCCCGACGCTACTGATCGACGACAGTGCGGAGAACTGCCGCGCCGCGCGCGCGGTCGGCTGGCGTGCGCACCATCACACGGATCCCGCCGAGACCCGGCAGCTCCTCCACACCCTCCCCCGGTCCACCTCCCCCTGAGAACGCGCTTGTGTCACGAAAACGTCCCGTTTTCGTGACACAAGCGCGTTCTCGGCGAGGGGTGGCGAGGGGCGGCGCGGCCTGACGCGCCCCGGGGTCAGGCGCCGCGGAGCCGGGGTCAGGCGCCGCGGAGGCGCTCGGCGAGGTACGAGGTCAGCGCGTCCAGGGGGACACGCTCCTGGGCCATCGAGTCGCGGTCGCGCACGGTGACGGCGCGGTCCTCGAGGGAGTCGAAGTCGACCGTGACGCAGAATGGCGTGCCGATCTCGTCCTGGCGGCGGTAGCGGCGACCGATCGCGCCGGCATCGTCGAAGTCGACGTTCCAGCGGCCGCGGAGGGTGTCCGCGACCTCGCGGGCCAGCGGCGACAGGTTCTCGTTGCGCGACAGCGGCAGCACCGCGATCTTGACGGGCGCGAGGCGCGGGTCGAGGTGCAGGACGGTCCGGACGTCGGTGCCGCCCTTCGCGTTCGGCACCTCCTCTTCCTCGTACGCGTCGATGAGGAACGCCATCATCGACCGGGTGAGGCCGAACGAGGGCTCGATCACGTACGGCACGTACGTCGATCCGGAGGCCTGATCGAAGTAGTGGAGCTTCTGACCGGATGCCTCGGAGTGGCTCTTCAGGTCGTAGTCGGTGCGGTTGGCGATGCCCATGAGCTCGCCCCACGCCTTCCCCGGGAACCCGAACTCGTATTCGATGTCGATCGTGCCGTCGGAGTAGTGCGCGCGCTCGTCGTCCGGGACCTCGAAGCGCCGCATGTGGGCGGGGTCGATCCCGAGGTCGATGAACCAGTTCCAGCACTCCTCGACCCAGTGCTCGAACCACTCCTGGGCATCCGCCGGCGGGACGAAGTATTCGATCTCCATCTGCTCGAACTCGCGCGTGCGGAAGATGAAGTTGCCGGGCGTGATCTCGTTGCGGAACGACTTGCCGATCTGGCCGACACCGAACGGCGGCTTGCGGCGCGACGCGGTGAGCACGTTCCCGAAGTTGACGAAGATGCCCTGCGCGGTTTCGGGGCGCAGGAAGTGCAGGCCGGACTCGTCGTCGACGACGCCGAGGTAGGTCTTCATGAGGCCGGAGAACGCCTTCGGCTCGGTGTACTGCCCCTTCGTGCCGCAGTTCGGGCACGGGACGTCGGCGAGCCCGTTCTCCGGCGCGCGCCCCTTGCGCGCCTCGAAGTCCTCGACGAGCGTGTCGGCGCGGAACCGGCGGTGGCAGCTGAGGCACTCCACGAGCGGGTCCGTGAACGTCGCGACGTGACCGGACGCCTCCCACACGCGCTTCGGGAGCACGACGGACGAGTCGAGGCCGACCATGTCCCCGCGGCCGCGGACGAACGTCTGCCACCACTCGCGGCGGATGTTCTCCTTCAGCTCCGTCCCGAGCGGGCCGTAGTCCCACGCCGAGCGGGATCCGCCGTAGATCTCGCCCGCCTGGAAGACGAACCCGCGATGGCGGGCGAGGGCGATGACTTTGTCCAGACGGGACTGTTCGGCCACGGCGGCTCCCACGGTCGGATGCGTCGAGCGGCCGCGGGCGCGGCCCTGATGAGTCTAGTCGGAGCCGTTCAGCCGGCCGCGGACGAGGGGCACTGCGCCGAGACGAGCGTCTGCACCGCTCCCTGCGCGCCGTTCAGCGTGATGGCGGCGACACCGGATGCCGCGCCCCACGCGAACTGGACCGTCGCGGTCGGGACGGACGTCGTCGCAGCCTGGCAGTCGAGGTGCGCCACCGGCACGCGCACCTGACGCGTCGCGTGCGCGGGAACCTCGGTGATCGTGGAGCCGACGAGGATGCTGCCGAGCGCCGGCGCCCGCAGCCGGACGCGCGAGACGTCGACCGGCTCATCCGTCGTGTTGCTGATCGTCATCGCGAGCTCGTTCTGATCGGTCGCGACGAGCGTGGCGCGGATGCCCTCGGGGAGGGCCGTCGCCGACGGCGCGGGCGCCGGCAGGCCGTTGCAGCCGGCGAGCAGAACAGCGGCCGCGGCGACGGCGACGACCGCGAACGAGGCGCGCAGGGCGTATCGCGGACGTATCATCCGTCCCCCCGCACAGACATCGGCATAGTACATAGGGTATCCGCAGCGCGCCTATGCGCTTGCCGTGAGCGCGCGCCCGCCCCCGACGGCGACGCGGGAGGTCTTCCGGAGCCGGCCTCCGATCCGCCGCGGGTAGGGTGGAGGACGTGACGGATGCTGCGCGGAGACGACTCAGCAGGATGCCGTCGCAGAACGCGATCATCGCGGTTCTGGCCCTCGCCGGCGTGTCCGCGTCGTTCATGTTCACGCTCGTCGTGCCGATCCAGGCGAAACTTCCCGAGCTCCTGAACGCGACCCGGGACGACACCGCCTGGGTCGTCACCGCCACGCTCCTGTCCGCCGCCGTGGTGACCCCGATCGCCGGCCGGCTCGGCGACATGTACGGCAAGCGGCGCATCGTCCTGGCGCTGCTGGCGGCGCTCATCGTCGGCTCGATCATCGCTGCGCTCTCCGCCGGGGTCATCGGGATCATCGTGGGCCGCGTCCTGCAGGGAGCCGCGGTCGGCGTCATCCCCCTGGGCATCTCGATCCTCCGCGACGTGCTGCACACCGACCGCGTCGAGCCCGCGATCGCCCTCATCAGCGCCACGCTCGGCGTGGGCTCCGCGATCGGGCTGCCGATCAGCGCGTTCGTCACGGAGAACCTGGATTGGCACGCGCTGTTCTGGCTCGCGGGGGCGCTCGGGGCGATCATGTTCGTGCTCGTCCTGTGGATCATCCCGGTCAGCGTCCTGCGCACCGCCGGCCGGTTCGACTACCTCGGTGTCGTGGGCCTCGCCGCCGGCCTCGTCGGCATCCTGCTCGCGGTCTCGCGCGGGAGCGAGTGGGGCTGGGGATCGCCCGCGACCCTCGCCTGCGGCCTCGGCGGCGTGGTCGTCCTGCTGGTGTGGGGCTGGTACGAGCTGCGGACCCCGCACGCGCTGCTCGACCTGCGGATCGCGGCGCGCCGGCCCGTGCTGCTGACGAACCTCGCCTCGGTCGCGCTCGGGTTCGCACTGTTCTCCTCAAACGTCCTCATCCCGCAGATGCTCGAGCTGCAGGCCGGGCTCAGCGTCGGCTTCGGCCTCTCGCTGCTGCACGCGAGCCTCATCGTGATGCCGGCGGGGCTCGTGATGATGGTGCTCTCGCCGTTCTCGGGGCGGCTCGCGCGCACGTTCGGCCCCCGGCTGCTGCTCGTGCTGGGATCGACAGCGCTCATCGTCGCCTACCTCTTCGTGCTCCTGTTCCACTCCGAGGTGTGGCACCTGCTCGTCACCAACATCATGATCGGCGTCGGCATCGGGTTCGGCTACGCGTCGATGCCGATGCTCATCATGCGCTCGGTCCCGCAGAGCGAGACGGGCGCCTCGAACGGCCTCAACACGCTGTTCCGGCAGGTCGGATCGAGCACGGCGGCGGCCGTCGTGGCCGCGATCCTCGCGAGCATGTCGTTCACCGTCGGCACGCAGCAGATCCCGACGCCCGCCGCGTTCGAGCTCTCGTTCGGCCTCGGCGCAATCGCGGCGACCGTGGCCCTCGTGCTCGCCCTGTTCGTCCCGCGCGCCCGCGACCCGCGCGAGCAACGTCCGTCGCTGCCGCGGTAGCCGCGCGGGCGTCTCAGTAGACGTACTCCATGAGGTCGACGCCGAGCGCGCGGAAGCACTCGTCGATCTGCACGCCGTGCGTGATCACCCGCTCGTCGAAGCGGACGATCAGCGCGTAGGACAGGCCGGCGCGGGGCCCGGCGAGCACGCCCGCCTCGGCCCGCACCCCCGGCTCGCGCCCCGTCTTGTTGACGAGGACCAGCCCGCTCGGATCCGACGCGTGCGCGAACGGATCCAGACCGGTCGCGGCCCCCACGAGGCCGAGGTCATGATTGAGGCTGAGCCATCCGGCGATCCGCTCGCTCACCCGCACCGACACCGCCTGCGCCCCTACGAGCACCGAGAACAGCGTCGCGTACTCCCGCGCCGACCCGAGCGCGGGATGCGGGGCGTCGTCTGGGCCGCGGCTGTCGCGGAAGTGGTCCATGATCGCCGTACGCGTCAGGCCGAGCCCCTCGATGCGCGCGCGGACCCCGTCGAGCCCGACCCGGCCGAGCAGCGCGTTGGCGGCGAGCGTGTCGCCCGTCGACGCCGCGAGAACGGCGAGGTCGACGAGCGGGAGGCTCGAGGTCGCGAGGTGCTGCCACGTGCCCGCCGTATGGACGCTCGCGACGGCCTGCCGATCGACCCGCTCGAACGGGTCGAGGGATCCGTCCTCGAAGCGCGCCGCCACCTCGATCAGCAGCGGCACGACCCCGAGCCCCGCGACCGGCAGCACGAGGTGGTCGTCGCCGGCGAGGATCGAGGTGCGCCGGTCGAGGTCGTCGACCCGCAGCGACACCTGCGCGCCCGCCTCGGCGAGCGCCTCGAGCCCCCTCAGCGACGACGCGAACGTCCGCGTCGTGACCGGCCGCGGCGCGATCCGCCGCCCCCCTCTCCGACTCGCGCGCGTCGGCACCAGGTCTCGCGGGAGCTCGGCGGGCGCGCCCATCGGCAACGCTCCTTCCGCGTCGGAGAGTCGGACGGAGGAGGCGCTACCAGATGCTGACGCGCTGCTCCGGATCCAGCCACAACGCGTCGTTCTGTGTGACGCCGAAGGCATCATAGAACGCGTCGATGTTGCGAACGATCTGGTTGCAGCGGAACTCGTTCGGCGAGTGCGGGTCGATCGTCAGCAGGCGGATCGTCTCGGCATCCCGGCCCTTCTGCTGCCAGATCTGCGCCCAGCTCAGCAAGAGCCGCTGGATGCCCGTCAGACCGCCGATCTCGGGGTCCTCGCCGCCCGCGAGCGACAGCTCGTACGCGCGGATCGCGATGCCGAGGCCGCCGAGGTCGCCGATGTTCTCACCGATCGTCAGTGCGCCGTTGACCTTGTGTTCATCGGATAGACCCCGAGGCGTCAGCTCCGCGTACTGCGCGATGAGGCTCGCGGTGCGCTCCTCGAAAGCGGCGCGGTCCTCGTCCGTCCACCAGTCGCGGAGGGTCCCGTCGCCGTCGAAGCGACTGCCCTGGTCGTCGAAGCCGTGGCCGACCTCGTGCCCGATGACCGCGCCGATCCCGCCGTAGTTCGCGGCCGCGTCACGGTCCGCGTCGAAGAACGGGTACTGCAGGATCGCCGCGGGAAACACGATCTCGTTCATGAGCGGGTTGTAGTACGCGTTCACGGTCTGCGGCGTCATGTGCCACTCGTCGCGGTCGATCGGCCCGCCGATCTTGGCGAGCTGCCGGTCGTGCTCGTGGACGTGCGCACGCCGGACGTTGCCGACGAGGTCGTCGCGGTCGATCTCGAGGCCGGAGTAGTCGCGCCAGGTCACGGGGAACCCGATCTTGGGCGTGAACGCCTCGAGCTTCGCGAGCGCGCGCTCGCGGGTCTCCGGGCTCATCCACTCGAGCTCCGAGATGCTCTCGCGGTAGGCCGCGATGAGGTTCCCGACGAGCTCGTCCATCGCCTGCTTCGCGGCCGGCGGGAAGTGCCGCTCGACGTACACGCGCCCGACGGCCTCGCCGAGCGCCGCCTCCACGAGGCTGACGCCGCGCTTCCAGCGCTCGCGGTTGACCGGCACGCCCGTGAGCTGCGTGCCGTAGAACGAGAAGTTCTCGTCGACGAAGTCGTCCGACAGGAAAGCCGCGGCCGCGTGCACGACCTTGAACCGGAGCCAGGCCTTCCAGTCCTCGAGCCGCTCGGGCACGAGCAGCGCACCCAGGCCCTCGACGAAGCTCGGCTGGTAGACCACGACCTCGGCGAACGCGGCCTCGCGACCCGCGGCCACACCCTCCAGCCAGGGCTGCAGGTCGACGCCGGCGAGCGCCGAGACCTCGTCCCACGTGCGGAGGTTGTAGGTCTGCACGGCGTCGCGGCTGCGCACGTTGTCCCAGTGGTGGGCCGCGATCTCGCTCTCCAGCGTGACGATCCGGTCGGCGTTCGCCCCGGCATCCGGGATGCCGGCGAGCCCGAGGATGCGCTCGATGTGCTCGCGCAGCGCGATCCGCGTCTCGTGGAACGTGTCGAGCCGGTAGTAGCTCTCGTCCGGCATCGAGAGGCCGCCCTGGATCAGGAACGGGACGTAGCGCTGCGGGTTGCCCGGGTCGGGCTCGACGTAGAGCTCGATGAGGCCGGAGATGCCGTCGCGCTCGAGTTCGCCGATCGTCCGCAGGAGCGCGGGGATCGACTCGACGGCGTCGACCGTCGCCAGCTGCGGCGCGAGGGGACCCGACCCGAGCGCCGCGACGACGGCCGTGTCGGTGAAGCTGGCGTAGAGGTCGCCGATCTTGCGCTCCTCGGTGCCCTCCGCGGCACCCTGCGACTCCTCGACGATCGCGTGGACGTCCTTCTCCGCCTGCTCGGCGAGGAGGTGGAACGAGCCCCAGCGCGCCTTGTCGTCGGGGATCTCCGTGCGCTCGAGCCATTTGCCGTTGACGTGCAGGTACAGGTCATCCTGCGGACGGACCTCGTCGTCGAAGTCGTCCACCGCCAGACCGGGAGGAAGCTGTGTGGTCATTCCTCCACAATAGGCATCGGGCACCCCCACCCCGCTCTGCGCGGACCGCTGGGCGTGCGCGCCGTAGGCTTTCCGGGTGACGCGTGCGGACACCCTGAGCCGCGACATCCTCCGGCTCGCCGTCCCCGCCCTCGGTGCTCTCGTCGCGGAGCCGCTGTTCCTCATCGTGGATGCCGCCCTCGTCGGCCATCTCGGGGTCGTGCCCCTCGCCGCGCTCGGCCTCGCCTCCGCAGTGCTCCAGACGATCGTCGGGCTCATGGTCTTCCTCGCCTACTCGACCACGCCGTCGGTGGCGCGCCGCGTGGGCGCGGGCGATCCGTCGGGCGCGGTGCGGGCCGGCATCGACGGGATGTGGCTCGCCCTCGGGCTCGGGCTCGCCCTGGCGATCGCGGGCTTCCTCGCGACCCCGTTCGTCGTGGGGCTCTTCGGCGCCGGACCGGACGTCGCGCGGGATGCCGAGACGTACCTCGCGATCTCGATGTGGGGCCTGCCCGCGATGCTGCTCGTGTTCGCCGCGACCGGGCTCCTGCGCGGGATGCAGGACACGGTCACGCCGCTATGGATCGCCGGCACCGGCTTCGGCCTGAACGCGCTCCTCAACCTCGCCTTCATCTACGGGCTCGGCTGGGGCATCGCCGGCTCCGCCGCCGGCACCGTGGTCGCCCAGTGGGGCATGGTGGCCGCGTACGCGATCGTGGTCGGGCGTCTCGCGCGCCGGCACGCGGCATCCGTCGGTCCGCGCGCGGCCGGGCTCGGCGGCTCCGCGCGATCGGGCGGATGGATGTTCCTGCGCACCGTGAGCCTCCGCGCGGCCCTGCTCGCCACGGTCGCCGTCGCGACCACGCTCGGAGCGCCGGAGCTCGCGGGCTGGCAGATCGTGTTCACGATCTTCTCCACCGCCGCGTTCGCGCTCGACGCGCTCTCGATCGCGGCGCAGGCCCTCGTGGGGAAGAGCATCGGCGCGGCGGACCTCGAGACCGCGCGCCACGTGCTGCGCCGCATGATCGCCTGGGGCGCGTGGTTCGGCGCGATCGTGGGGGTCGTCGTCGGCGGGCTCTCCGGGGTCATCGGGCTGCTGTTCACGGGCGACGCGGCTCTCGCCGCGATGATCCAGCCCGCGCTCCTCGTGCTCGCGGTCGCGCAGCCGCTGTGCGGCGTGGTGTTCGTGCTCGACGGCGTGCTCATCGGCGCGAACGACGGCCGCTACCTCGCGATCACGGGCGGCCTGAACCTCGTGCCGTTCGTGCCGTGTCTGCTCGTGCTCGCGCTCCTGCATCCCGCCGGCGCCGCAGGTCTCGCGGGGCTCTCGGTCGCGTTCTTCGGCGTGTACATGCTCGCCCGCATCGCGACGCTCGGCTGGCGCATCCGCGGCAGCGCCTGGCTGCACCGCCCCGCCTGACCCCTCAGGCCCAGCGGCGGCACCATTCGTACATCACGACCGCGGCCGCCGCGGCGGCATTGATCGAGCGCGTCGAGCCGTACTGGGCGATCTCCACGGCACCGGATGCCGCGGCGAGCGCCTCCTCGGACAGCCCGGGACCCTCCTGCCCGAACAGGAGGACGCAGCGCTCGGGCAGCTCGGCCGCCGGGAGCGGGACGGAGCCGGCGACGTTGTCGACGGCGACGATCGGCAGTGCGTGCTCGGCGGCCCACCGGGCCAGCGCCGGCACGTCCTCGTGGTAGCGCACGTGCTGGTAGCGGTCGGTCACCATCGCACCCCGCTTGTTCCAGCGCCGCCGGCCGACGATGTGCACCTTCGCGGCGAGGAACGCGTTGGCGCTGCGCACGATCGAGCCGATGTTGAGGTCGTGCTGCCAGTTCTCGATCGCGACGTGAAACGGATGCCGCCGCGCGTCGAGGTCAGCGACGATCGCGTCCATCGTCCAGTAGCGGTACCGGTCGACGACGTTGCGCGCGTCGCCCTCCGCAAGCAACTCGGGGTCGTAGCGCGGATCGTCCGGGAGCGGGCCCGCCCACGGCGGCACCCCCGTCATCCGGCTTCCCCCGCGACATCCATCCCCCCACGCTACGGCCCCGCGCCGCCCGCCACCCCCGGCCACCTCCCCGTGCCACCTCCCCGTGCCACCTCCCCGCGAGAACGCGCTTGTGTCACGAAATGGGGTCCATTTCGTGACACAAGCGCGTTCTCGGCGTCGGGCAGCCGGGGTTTCGGCGTCGGGGGGCGGGTTTTCGGTGTGCCGAAAAAGGGGGTACGGTCGAGGGATGACCAGGGATGTGGTGGCGCGCAGCGCGGCGCGCGCGGCGGCACCCGGACCCCGTGTGGCGTGGCTCGTGGGGCCGGCGCTCGTCGCGGGCGTCGCGTACCTCGACCCCGGCAACGTCGCCAGCAACATGACCGCGGGCGCCGGCTACGGCTACCTGCTCGTGTGGGTCGTCGTGCTCGCGAACGTCATGGCGTGGCTCATCCAGTACCTGTCCGCGAAGCTCGGGATCGTGACCGGCCAGAGCCTGCCGGAGACGCTCGGCCGCCGCATCCGGAACCGCTGGGCTCGCCGCGCGTATTGGCTGCAGGCCGAGCTCGTCGCGATGGCGACGGACATCGCCGAGGTGATCGGCGGCGCCGTCGCGCTGAACCTCCTCTTCGCGCTGCCGCTCGTGTGGGGCGGAGTCATCACGGGCCTCGTCTCGGTCGGCGTCCTGATGCTGCAGTCGAAGCGCGGGCCGCGCACGTTCGAGTCCGTCGTCATCGCGCTCGTCGTCGTCATCGCGGTCGGCTTCACGGTCGGCGTGTTCGTAGCCCCGCCCGACCCGGGCGGCGTCCTCGGCGGTCTCGTCCCCCGCTTCCAGGGCACCGACTCGGTGCTGCTGGCCGCCTCGATCCTCGGCGCGACGATCATGCCCCACGCGATCTACGCGCACAGCGCGCTCGCCCGGGATCGGTTCGCGCCGCACCTCCCGCACGAGGATCTGGAGGCAGGGCGCGGCATCGGCACCGCGCGTCTGCTGCGCGCGACCCGCTGGGACGTCACGATCGCGATGGCGATCGCTGGCACCGTGAACCTCTGCATCCTCCTGCTCGCGGCCGCGAACCTCCAGGGCGTGGCCGGCACCGAGACGCTCGAGGGCGCGTACGCCGCCCTCCGCGACGGGATCGGCCCGGTCGTCGCGACCCTCTTCGCAGTGGGCCTGCTCGCGAGCGGCCTCGCGAGCACCTCGGTCGGCGCGTACGCGGGCGCCGAGATCATGCACGGGCTGCTCCACGTGCGCGTGCCGATGCTCGCGCGGCGGCTCGTCACGCTCGTCCCCGCGCTCGCGATCCTCGCGCTCGGCGTCGACCCCACGCTCGCGCTCGTGCTGAGCCAGGTCGTGCTGTCGTTCGGGATCCCGTTCGCGCTCATCCCCCTCGTGCGTCTCACCGCGCAGCGCGCGGTGCTGGGACCGTTCCGCAACCGCGTGATCACGACGGTCGCGGGGATCGCGGCATCCGTCTTCCTCATCGCGCTGAACGGGGTGCTGCTCGGACTGCTCATCACCGGCGGGTAGCCTGTCGGGGTGGCCCCCTCGCCCGCGATCGACGACTACCTGAAGACGATCTATCACCACACCGAGTGGCAGGACGCGCCCATCACACCGTCGCAGCTGGCGGCGGAGCTGGGTCTCGCGCCGTCCAGCGTCACGGAGATGGTGCGCAAGCTCGCCGCGATGGACCTCGTCTCCCACCGCCCGTACGGGCCGATCGCGTTGACGGATGCCGGTGGCGAGCGCGCGGCCGCGATCACGCGGCGGCATCGCCTCATCGAGACGTGGCTCGTGCGCGAGTTCGGCTACGCGTGGGACGAGGTGCACAACGAGGCCGAGATCCTCGAGCACGCCATCAGCGACCGCCTCCTCGAGGGGATCGACGCGCGCCTCGGGCGTCCGCGCTTCGACCCGCACGGCGACGCGATCCCGGATGCCGCGGGCCGTGTCGAACGCGTTCCCTACGTGCGGCTGCGGGAGGCGGACCCCGGCCACCGCGGGCGGGTCGTGCGCGTGAGCGACCGGGATCCCTCGCTCCTGCGGCTCCTCGACGACGGCGGGATCACGGTCGGCGCGGACGTCGTGGTGCGCGACGCGCAGACCCTCGAGCTCGCGGGCCGCGCGGTCGCGCTGCCCGCTCACGCGGACGAGGCGGTCTTCCTCAGCCGCTGACCCGCGCCGCGCGGACAGCCCCCTCAATCGCTGTGGCAACCCTCTCCGGCTCCTGGTGCTCCCAGAATCTCAAGACTGTCCAGCCGGCGGCCCGCAACAGTTCATCAGTGTTCACGTCGCGTTCTCGATTTCGCGCGATCTTCGGTTGCCAGTAGTCGGCATTCGCTCGAGGCATCACAAAGTGCTCCGGACACCCGTGCCAGAAACAGCCATCAATGAAGACGGCGACTCGCCACCGTGTGAACACGATGTCCGCCGTCCTGCGGATACTGGAGACCGGACGAAGATGAGTTCGATAGCGCAGACCGCGTTGATGCAGGAGCGACCTCACGGCCCTTTCGGGGCCTGTGTCCTTCGAGCGATTGGCCGTCATCGCGCGACGAGCCTGATCACTGGAGGCCCATGAATCCGCCACACCGCGATGGTAAGCCGCGAGGCTTGTATGCGCACGGCTACCCTGTCGTCATGCCCGCACTCACCCCGATTGAGGCCGCCCGCCCAAAGGCCCTCGAGTTCTTCGCTGGCATCGGGCTAGCGCGAATGGGGCTGGAAGCCGGAGGCTTCCGGGTTGCGTGGGCCAACGACTACGAACCAGACAAGAAGGCGATGTACGACGCCCAGTTCGGCGACCGTGCAGACCACCAGTTCACGCTCGGCGACGTGGCCGCGATCGACGCGTCTGAGTTGCCGCAGGATGCCTCCCTCGCGTGGGCGTCGTCCCCTTGCACCGATTTGTCGCTTGCGGGTGCCCGGGCAGGCCTGGCAGGCCGCCAGTCCAGCGCTTTCTGGCAGTTCATCCGCCTCCTGCGCGAACTGGGCGACCGACGTCCGCCCGTCGCAGTCCTCGAAAACGTCACCGGGCTTGCGACTTCGCATGGGGGCGACGACCTCGCGGCGGCCATCATGGCGTTCAATGATCTGGGCTACTCCGTTGACGTTCTCGCAATCGATGCCCGACGCTTCGTGCCTCAGTCCCGTCCGCGCCTTTTCCTTGTCGCAGCCCAAGACGCACCGGAGGAAACCGACGAGTTCGTCTCCGACTTGAGGCCAGATTGGCTGAGCGGCATCTTCACCGACAGTTCTCTACGCACTCACCGGGCGAAGCTTCCGGCGCCTCCAGCACCGATGATCGAGGGTTTTGGCGCGCTCGTCGAGGATATTCCTCCAAGCGATGGACTCTGGTGGGACGCCGATCGCACGGCGGCGTTCGTGGCTTCGCTCTCACCCATTCAGCGCGAGCGAGTGACAGCGATGCGACGCACACCCGGCGTGAAACACCGAACGGCGTATCGGCGCACTCGTCGGGGCGAGGCTGTCTGGGAGGTGCGTCCGGACGATATTTCAGGTTGCCTCCGAACGGCCCGCGGCGGCTCTTCAAAACAGGCTGTCGTGAAGCTCGGCAACAAGCGACTGCAGGTGCGCTGGATGACACCGCGCGAGTATGCGCGCCTCATGGGCGCAGCCGATTACGACCTGAGCGGTGCGCGAACAAACCAAGCCCTCTTCGGCTTCGGCGACGCGGTTGCCGTGCCCGCAGTGGCGTGGTTGGCCGAGCACTACCTGGAGCCTCTGGCAACCGGACGGTTGACCAGGATCGACGCCAGAGAGCTGCGCGCAATTGGCTAGCCGAGGTGTGGCGTCGTACAACGCAACAGACGCTGTGCCGCCGAAGAAGTCGATGCCGACGCGCTTCGTGCAGGGCTTTCGGGCGCGACTGACAGACGCGTTGGACTCGATGGACACCCGAAGCGGGAAGAAGCTAGGGCGCTGCATCGGCGTGTATGCGTTCTACGACTACGACGGAGAACCAATATACGTGGGGCAGACCTCCGAGAACTTCGCGACTCGCATCGGCCGACACCTTCGCGGCCAACGGTCCGACACGCTTGCCTACCGAATACTGGACCCTTTCGAGGTAGCAGAGATGGAATTGTTCCCTCTTGAGGAGTTGCGAAAGGACCCCGAGAAGCGAGCAAAGCTGGATGCCGCCGAATACTCGGTCTATCGGCGCGCTATCCGCGACTCAAAATACAAGGCGATCTTGAACGAGAAGATTCCGCCCGTTTCCCCGGAAGCAGAGATTCCAGCCTCGTTCCGCTTCCCTCTGATCCCGGATGAACTACGCGAGGACCGCGAGCATCCGGATGTGCGAATCGCGCGACGTGCTGAGACGCTCGCCCGCGTTGCCGCTGTCGCACACGAGCGCGGGGAGGTGTCGGCTGGCCTGCGGCGAGTGATCGTCATCCAAGCTGTGAGGCTAGCCGACCTCGCCGCCGCACGATTGGCGTATGCGGAGGGCCGACCCCGACCCGGCGCTTACGCGTTCGACGTGACCGCCTTGGTCGGCAACGTCCTCAGCGACGCGGACGACCTTGAGGAGGACGAGCAGTGATCCTCTTCCTCAGCCGCTGACCCGCGCCGCGCGGGCGAAGGGCCACTCCACGCGCGCGGACTCCTCGCAGAAGCTCCACAGCCGTGCGCCGATCTCCGGATCGCGCGTGATGCGCGACGGGCGCGCGCGTCGCGGCGTGCCCTTGACGAGCCCCCGCGGCCCCCAGAAGTCGCCGCTGGCCGCCGCCGGATCGGCGAGCGCCCGGACGAGGGGCCACGCGCCGCGCTCCTTCGACTGCGTGAACGGCGCCTGGAGGTTGTCGGCGAAGCGGGTGAGCCGCGTCGGCTCGTGGACGCCCTCGATTCCGGGCGTGCGCCCGCCGATCGAGTACCCCGGATGCGCCACGAGGCTCGCGACCGGCACGTGCGCATCGGCCAGGCGGCGGGCCGCCTCCAGCCCCAGCGCCGTCGTCGCGACCTTGGACTGCGCGTACGCGCGCCACGGCGAGTAGTTCTCCTTCAGCTGCGGATCGACCGGGTCGTAGGGCGCGATGGTCGTGGCCATGCTGCCGACCCACACCATCCGGCCCGAGCGCTGCGCGAGCGGGACGAGCAGCTCGCCCGCGAGGGCGAAGTGGCCGAGGGCGTTGGTGGCGAAGACGACCTCGTTGCCGTCGAGCGTGGTCTCGCGGCGCTTCGGCGGGTGCACGATGCCTGCGTTCAGGAGCAGGCCGTCGAGCCCGTCCGACGCGCGCACGGTGGCGGCCGCCGCGCGCACCGAGCCGAGGTTGCTCGTGTCGATGAGGAGGGTCTCGACGGATGCCCCGGGCACGCGGCCGAGCAGCGCGCGCTTCGTCGCGGCGAGCCGGTTCGGATTGCGGCCGGTCGCGATGACGTGCGCACCGGCGCGGGCGAGCTGCTCGCACGCGAAGTATCCGATGCCCGCGGTGGAGCCGGTCACGAGGTACCGTCTCCCGGTCAGATCCGGCAGGTGGCGCGGATCCCAGTCCGTCGCGCGAGCGGTCACGAGAACGACCTTACCCGCGGTCCTCGTCGCACGCGGTGAATAGGCTGACCCCATGCGGACCCATGCGGACGTCGACTGCTGGCTGACGGACATGGACGGCGTGCTCGTCCATGAGAACCGGCCGATCCCGGGCGCCGCGGAGCTGCTCACGCAGTGGCGCGACACCGGCACCCCGTTCCTCGTCCTGACCAACAACCCGATCTTCACGCCCCGAGACCTCAGCGCGCGCCTGGCCCGATCCGGCCTGGACGTGCCGGAGGACAACATCTGGACGTCCGCGCTCGCGACCGCCGAGTTCCTCCGGTCGCAGCTGCCCGGCGGCACGGCGTTCGTCATCGGCGAGGCGGGCCTCACGACCGCGCTGCACGAGGCCGGCTACGTGATGACCGAGACGCAGCCCGACTACGTCGTCGTCGGCGAGACCCGCCAGTACTCGTTCGAGGCGATCACGACCGCCATCCGCTTCATCAACGCGGGCGCGCGGTTCATCGTCACGAACCCGGATGCCACGGGCCCGACGCCGCACGGGATCGTGCCCGCGACCGGGGCGTTCGCGGCGCTCATCACGAAGGCCACGGGCAAGGAGCCCTACGTCGTCGGGAAGCCGAACCCGATGATGTTCCGCTCCGCGCTCAACCGGATCGGCGCGCACTCCGAGTCGACGGGCATGATCGGCGACCGCATGGACACGGACATCGTGGCCGGCATCGAGGCGGGCCTGCACACCGTGCTCGTGCTGAGCGGCATCAGCGACCGTGCCGAGATCGAGCGCTACCCCTTCCGTCCCGACGAGATCGTGAACTCGGTGGCCGACCTCGTCGCGGCGGCGCCCGTCGAGTCGGACCTGCCGGAGGTGAGCTGACGTGGGCGCGCTCGACGACGGCATCCGTCTGCGCATGCCGGATGCCGCGGCCTGGCGCGCGTGGCTCGAGGAGCACCACGCCCGCTCGACCGGGGCGTGGCTCGTGCGCGCGCGGCCCGGATCGACTGAGGTGCTGGTGGAGTACGAGACCGCGGTCGAGCACGCACTGTGCTTCGGCTGGGTCGACGGGCCGACGCGGACGTTCGACGAGCTGAGCGGGGGCCTGTGGTTCGCGCCACGGCGGCCGCAGAGCGCGTGGGCGGCGTCGAACCGCGAGCGCGTCGAGCGCCTGGAGGCGGCGGGGCTCATGACGGATGCCGGACGCCGCGTCATCGCGGCGGCGAAGGCGAACGGCGCGTGGAGCGTGCTGATGGGCCCCGAATCGGGGATCGAGCCGCCGGAGCTCACGGCCGCGCTCGACGCGGTGCCGGAGGCGCGCGCTGCGTGGGACGCCTTCCCGCCCTCGGCCCGCAAGCTCGGGCTCACGACGGTGGCGATGGCGAAGCGGCCCGAGACGCGCACGGCGCGGATCGCGAAGCTCGTCGCGGATGCCGCGGCCGGCATCCGCCCCACGACCTGAGCGCTTCCCCGCCGAGCGCGCGCCAATCCCTGTGCTCGCGCGCGGAGATGGGCTACTGGGGGGCGAGGCCGAGGTCGTCGAGGTCGATCGCGGCGAGCCACGCGAGGCCGGCGGCCTCGACCGCGGCCTGCGCACCGGTCTTGCGATCGACGATCACGGCGACGGCCACGACCTCGGCGCCCTCGCGGCGGAGGGCCTCGACGGC
The DNA here is from genome assembly GCF_039615055.1 of Microbacterium sp. X-17. NCBI lineage: Bacteria > Bacillati > Actinomycetota > Actinomycetes > Micrococcales > Microbacteriaceae > Microbacterium > Microbacterium sp. X-17. The sequence continues at coordinate 1,036,735 of NZ_JBDHNI010000002.1, read as the reverse complement.
CTTGAGCGCGGACTGGCCGGTCGTGGAGGTGTCCTCGACGACGACGACGCGCTTGCCGGCGACCTCGGCGCCCTCGACCTGGCGGCCGCGGCCGTGGTCCTTGGGCTCCTTGCGGACGACGAACGCGTCGAGCGGCCGGTCCGTGCCGACGGACGCGTGGAGCACCGCGTTCGCGATCGGATCGGCGCCGAGCGTCAGCCCGCCGACGGCGACGATGCCGTCGACGTCGCGGATCAGGTCGAGCATGATCCGTCCGATCGACGGAGCCGCACGGTGGTCGAGCGTGAGCTTGCGCATATCGACGTAGTACGCCGCCTTCTTGCCGCTGGAGAGCGTGAAGTCGCCGTGGAAGACGGCCTCCGCCCCGATCAGCGCGATGAGCGCCTGGCGTTCCGACTCGAGCTCAGGCGTTCCTGCGACCGTCATGCCCCCGAGTCTAGGCGGCGCACTCCGGGTCCTCCGCCCCGCTCACGCGCGTACGCCCCGATCCCCCACCCCGCGAGAACGCACTTATGTCACGGAAACGCCACAAAAACGTGACACGAGCGCGTTCTCGCGGAGGTGGGGCAGGAGGAGGAGGGCCGGAGGAGGAGGGCCGGAGGGGGAGGGTTGGGAGGAGGGACGGGTCGGAGGGCCGCCCTAGGCTGGTCGTCATGCGCCTGGCCACCTGGAACGTGAACTCGATCCGCGCCCGCGTCGGCAGGATCGTGGACTTCGCCGTCCGCGAGAGCGTCGACGTCCTCGCGATGCAGGAGATCAAGTGCAAGGCCGAGCAGTTCCCGTACGCGGAGTTCGAGGATGCCGGCTACCACGTCGCGGCGCACGGCTTCAGCCAGTGGAACGGGGTCGCGATCGCGAGCCGCGAGCCGATCGCCGACGTCGAGCACGGTTTCCCCGGGATGCCGGGGTTCGAGAAGGGGCACAACGGCCCGGATGCGCCGCTGGAGGCGCGCGCGATCGGCGGCACCGTCGCGGGGGTCCGGGTCTGGAGCCTCTACGTGCCCAACGGCCGGGCGCTCAACGATCCGCACTACTTCTACAAGCTCGACTGGCTGGGCGCGCTTGCCGACTACACGCGTGAGACCCTGACGGCGGATCCGGACCGCGCACTCGCGCTCGTGGGCGACTACAACATCGCGCCGACCGCGGCCGACAACGGCGATCCCGCGGTCGTGGAGGGCTTCGCGACGCACGTCTCAGGCCCCGAGCGGGAGGCGTTCGCCGCGCTCGAGGCCAGCGGCCTGCAAGACGTCGTGCGCCCCCTCGTGCCGGCGGGCTTCACCTACTGGGACTACAAGCAGCTGCGCTTCCCCCGCAACCAGGGCATGCGGATCGACTTCATCCTCGGCTCCCACGCGCTGGCCGACGCGACGCGCGGCGCGCGGATCCACCGCGACGAGCGCAAGGGCGAGTCCCCCAGCGACCACGTCCCGGTCGTCGTCGACCTGGACCTCACGGGCCCGGACGCCGACGACCGCCCGATGATCTTCGGCTGACCGCGCCCGCGGCATCCCGCGCCGGTCAGTCGGCGGGCGCAGCCTCGGCGGCAGGCGGGGACTTGAACCGCTGCTGCGCGCCCTGCTTCGTCAGACCGTAGACCTTGCCGATCGTGGCCCAGGAGGCGCCGCCCGCGCGCGCCGCGGACACGGCGTCTCGCTCGGCGAGCTCCGCGGCCTCCCGCAGATCGCGGGCCGCGGCGAGCGACTCCAGCGGATCGCGCGCGCCCTGCAGCGCCTTGACGGCGTGGGCGAGATCGCGGCCCGGTTTGGACATGGCTCCATCGTAGGGGCGCGACACATCGACAACGAACAGTTGACAATGTCGTCAATACACGGTTGACTTCCTAGTCAACACAGACTTGACGGCGAAGGGGGTGCACCCATGGCTAAGAAGAAGGACAAGAAGAAGAAGGGCAAGAAGGGCAAGAAGAAGTGACCTTCTGCGAGAGGGCCGGGACCGCGAGGTCCCGGCCCTCTCGCATTCCCCCGCCCCGAGGTCAGACGCCGCGATTCGGCTCGTCCATGTTCCCGGTGCGGACCGGTCCGCCGGGTGCGTAGCGCAGCAGCACCGCGCCGGTCGATCCCTGGATCGGCGGCCCCACGAGCGACAGGGATGTCGGTACCGCGCCATCCGGGAAGACCTTCTTCCCCTGCCCGAGCACGAGCGGGTACACCCACAGGGCGAGCACGTCGTACAGGCCGCGGGCGAGCAGGGTCTGCGCGAAGTCGATGCTGCCGATCACGTGCACGTCCTCGTGTCGCGCCCGCAATCCGTCGATCTCGGCGACGAGGTCGGGGCCGAGCTGCGTCGTCCCGGGCCAGTCGAGCGCGGGGGTGCCGCGGGAGGCGACGTACTTCGGGATCGCGTCGAACCGCCGCCCGACCGCACCGTCCGGGCCGTCGGTGTGCTGCGGCCAGTAGCCCGCGAAGATGTCGTACGTGCGGCGGCCGAGCAGGAGCGCGTCCATCGCCTCGATGCCGCTCAGGATCTCCCCGCCGACGACGTCGTCGAAGAACGGCGCCTGCCAGCCGCCGAACGGGAACGCGCCGGAGGGATCCTCCTCCGGGCCGCCCGGCGCCTGGGCGACGCCGTCGAGCGTGGTGAACAGGTCGATCGTGATGCGTCCGGTCATGGGATCCTCCTCGGTTCAGGCGACGGACGTCTTCGGTTCAGGCGACGGACGTCGCGGTGGCGGCGGTCGTGGTCGGCACGCCCGCCTCGATGTGGAAGGTGCTGGCGAAGCGCTCGAGGAGCGTCGCGTCGCCCGCGAGCACGTGCAGCTCGCCCGCGTCGATCGCCGCGGCGGGCGCGAGCTCGCCCGAGATGACCCGCCGGATGCCGGGACCCGCCGCGAAGACGAGCTCGGCCTCGCCGGCCGGGAGGACGCCACCGACGGGCGCGGCCCGCGGCGCGAGCTGCGCGATCCGGAGCCCGTCCGCGCCGACCTGCACGCGCAGCGCGACATCCCCGACGTGCACCTCGTAGTCGGCCGGCGGGAGGGATGCCGCGATCTCGGGCCGGAACGCGGTGCGCAGCGCCATCGTGAGCGAGTCGGCGGTCACGACGTCATCCGGTCCGGGCTCCCCCATCGCGGCGAAGCCCCAGCGGCCGAGCGCGAGCACGATCGGTTCGAGCGCACGGCCATAGGGGGTGAGCTCGTACACGAGCCCGCAGTTCTTCAGGGGCACGCGTCGCACGATCCCGTTCTCCTGCAGCTCCTTCAGCCGCGTCGACAGGATGTTCGTGGGGATGCGGGGCAGGCCCTGCTTCAGGTCGGTGTAGCGGTGCGGGCCGACCAGCAGATCGCGGATGATGAGCAGCGCCCACCGCTCCCCGACCAGCTCGACGGCGGTCGTAACCCCGCAGTACTGCCCGTAGCTGCGCGAGGTCACTTACGCCTGCGCCTGCTCCGCCAGGTACGCCTCGGGACCGATCTCGGCGGCACGCGGCTCCATGAAGAGGAACCCGATCGCGTTCCCGTCCGGGTCGTCGAGGTCGCGGGAGTACATGAAGCCGAAGTCCTGCGCCGGCCGCGGCTCGGTGCCACCCGCGCCGAGCCCGGCGGCCATGACCGCGTCGACCTCCGCCCGGGAGTCGCGGGTGAACGCGATCGCGACCTGCGCGCTCGTGGCGGGATCGATGATCGGCTTGTCGGTGAACGTGCCGAGGTACTCGCGCGTCAGGACCATGAAGTAGACGTTGTCGTCCCACACGATGCACGCCGCGTTGTCGTCGGTGAAATCGGGGTTGATGCTGCAGCCGAGGGCGGTGTAGAACGCCTTGGCGCGCTCGAGGTCGGTCGTGGGCAGGTTGACGAAGATGTTGGTTGCCATGCGTCCACGCTTGCAAAAGACAAGCAAGCTTGTCAAGAGCGAGTCAGGAACGGCGGGCGGCGCGTCCGGTGTGGCCGGCGAGGGCGTCCGCGGCGCGCACGAGCGCGAGGTGGGAAAACGCCTGCGGGGTGTTGCCCGCCTGCCGCGCACCCTCGGTGTCGTACTCCTCGGACAGGAGACCGACATCGTTCGCGAGCGCGCACACGCGCTCCATGAGCGCGGTCGCGTCCTCGATCCGCCCGCTGCCGGCGTACTGCTCGACGAGCCAGAACGAGCACGCGAGGAACGGATGCTCCGGGCCGGGCAGCCCGTCGACACCGCTCGTGTTCCGGTAGCGCATGAGCAGGCCGTCATGCATCAGGACCCGCTCGAGCTCCGCGACCGTGCCGAGCATCCGCGGGTCGTCGTGCGCGCAGTAGCCGACCTGCGCGAGCAGGAGCAGGGAGGCATCCACCTCCGTCGAGCCGTAGTACTGCACGAAGTGCCCGCGCTCGGCGTCGTACCCGTGCGCGTCGATCTCGGCGCCGACGTCGTCGCGCAGCCGCTCCCAGCGCTCGGCCGGCCCATCCAGACCGAACTCCCGGACGGCACGCGCGCCGCGGTCGAACGCCGCCCAGATCATGGCTCGCGACTGGGTGAACTTCTGCGGTTCCCCGCGGATCTCCCAGATGCCGTTGTCCGGGCGATCCAGGCTCCGCTCCATCTGCTCCAGCAGCGCCACCTGCAGCCGCCAGGAGAACCGGCTCTCCGCGATGCCCGCCGCGCGCGCGGCCTCCAGGGCCATCATCACTTCGCCGATGACGTCGCCCTGGTACTGGTCGGATGCCGCGTTCCCGATCCGCACCGGGGCCGCGCCCTGGTAGCCGGGGAGGTTCGTCATCTCGCGCTCGACGAGATCGCGCTCGCCGGAGAGCCCGTACATGATCTGCATCTGGCCCGGATCCCCCGCGAGCGCGCGCAGCAGCCACTGCCGCCACCGCTCGGTGACGCGCAGGAACCCGTGCGAGATCAGCGCCTCGATCGTGAGCGCGGCATCCCGCAGCCACACGTACCGGTAGTCCCAGTTGCGGACGCCGCCGAAGTCCTCCGGAAGCGAGGTCGTCGCCGCCGCGACGACGCCGCCGGTGTCCTCGTGCGTGAGGGCGCGGAGCACGAGCAGCGAGCGCACGACCTCGGCCTGGAAGGGGCCATCGTGGTCGATCCGGGCCGCCCAGTCCTGCCACCACTCCCGCGTCTGCGCGAGCATCTCGTCCACGTCCACCATGTGCGGGGTGTCCTCATGCGAGGGGAACCACGTGAGCGTCAGGCCGCGCTGCTGCCCCGCGGCGACCGTGAACCGTGTGCGGTGCACGTGGTCGTCGGCCGTGTACGCGGCGCCGCGCACGAGCACGGCATCCGGTCCCGCGACCGCGAGGAGCGCCGGGGCGCCCTCGCCGCCCGCCTGCTGGAGCCACGGGATCGTGCGCGCGTAGTCGAACCGGAGGCGCAGCGCGCTCCGGAACTCCACCTCGCCGGAGATCCCGACGACGCGCCGGACGAGCTCGACACGGCCGCCGTCCACGGGCATGAACTCGTGCACCTCCGCGACACCCGTCGGGGTTTCCCAGCGTGTGACGAGCACGAACGTGTCGCCGTCGTACGAGCGATTCGGTATCGCGTCCAGGCTCGCCGGGCGCAGACTCCAGTGACCGTGGTGCTTCTCGCCGAGGAGCGCCGCGAAGATCGACGGGGAGTCGTAGCGCGGCAGGGAGAGCCAGTCGATGCTGCCGTGCCGGGAGACGAGCGCGGCCGTGCGGCAGTTGCTGAGGATCGCATAGTCCTCGATGGGCGCGGACATGCCCCGATTGTGTCAGCTCGACCGGCGGACACGGCTGATCGCTAGGGTGTGGCCTATGGCCGATGAGACCACGCTTCTGATCCTCGGCGCGTCAGGCGACCTGACTTCGCGCCTCCTCCTGCCGGCCCTCGGTCAGCTCCTCTCCCGCCAGCCCGACCGCGACGTGCGGCTGCTCGGCGCCGGGATGGACGACTGGACCGACGACCACTGGCGCCAGACTGTGCGCAACGCGTTCGATTCGGCCGACGCGGACGCGGCCTACGCGACGGTGTCCGACACGACCTACCATCGGGCGGACATCACGAATCCGGCGGATCTGAAGGCCCTCCTCAAGACGACGAACGGCCGGGTCGCGCTGTACTTCGCCGTGCCGCCGTCGATCGCGGAGCGGGCGTGCGAGGCACTGGCATCCATCGAGCTGCCCGAGGGACTGGTGCTCGCGCTCGAGAAGCCGTTCGGCACCGACGAGGAGAGCGCGCGCCGCCTCAACCAGCTGCTCGAGAAGCTCGTGCCCGAGAAGCAGGTCTTCCGCGTCGACCACTTCCTCGGCCGGTCGACGCTGCTGAACGTGATCGGGGTGCGGTTCGCGAACCGCGTGTTCGAGCCGGTCTGGTCGGCCGAGCACATCGAGTCGATCGTGATCCGCTACGACGAGTCGCTGGGCCTCGAGGGACGCGCGGGCTACTACGACAACTCCGGCGCGCTCCGCGACATGATCCAGAGCCACCTGCTGCAGGTGCTCGCGATCGTCGCCATGACGCCGCCGGCGACCCTCGACGAGCAGGATCTGCGGGACGCCACGACCGCGGTCCTGCGGGCGACGCACGTGTGGGGCGACGATCCGGTGGCCTCGTCGCGCCGCGGGCGCTACACGGCCGGCCGGGTGGACTCGCGCGATCTGCCGTCGTACGTGAACGAGCCGGGCGTCGACCCCGCGCGCGAGACCGAGACGCTCGCCGAGGTCACGTTCGAGATCCGCACCGCGCGGTGGGAGGGCGTGCCGATCACGCTCCGCTCCGGCAAGGCCATCACCGCCCGCAATGCGGACATCGTGCTCACCTTCCGTCCCGTCCGGCACCTGCCTGCCGGCTTCAACGGCGACGCCCCGGGGTCGCAGCTGCGGTTCACGCTCGGCCCCGACATCATGGCCCTCGACCTCAACGTGAACGGCGGGGACAACCCGTTCGATCTGCACCGCGCGACGATGGAGGCCGACCTCGGCGAGGGCTCGATCCGCGCCTACGCCGAAGTGCTGTCCGAGATCCTCGACGGCGACGCCTCCCTCTCGGTGCGCGGCGACGCGGCCGAGGAGTGCTGGCGCATCGTCCAGCCCGTGCTCGACGCCTGGGCCGCCGACCAGGTCCCCCTGGAGGACTACCCCGCCGGCTCGTCCGGCCCCGCCACCTGGCCCCGCTGACCGGGGGCGGGGGCCCGCCTCGGGCCCGCGCCCTGCGCCCGCGCCCGGGCCCGCATCCGCGAGCACACCTCCTCCTCGCGAACCCACCCGCTCGCGGCGCGAGGAGGACGTGCGCTCGCGAGGAGGAGGTGGGCTCGAGGGAGAGGGGAGGGAGGGCGCGAGAAGGCTCCGGGCGGGCGGAAGCCTCGGGCGGGCGCGGCGGGGGGCTAGGGGCCGCTAGGGGGGCGGGGGCTAGGGGCGCTCGACCAGGATGCCGTCGGGGTCGGCCCAGACGTGACGGCCGGGCTGGAAGACGACACCGGCGATCGTGACGGGGACGTCGACCTCGCCGGCGCCGGCCTTCGCGCTCTTGCGCGGGTTCGAGCCCAGCGCCTTCACGCCCAGGTCGAGGTCCGCGATCGCCTCGCGGTCGCGGATGGCGCCGAACACGATGACACCGCTCCACCCGTTCTCGACGGCGGATGCCGCGATGAGATCCCCGACGAGCGCGGACTCCAGCGATCCGCCGCCGTCGACCACGAGCACCGCGCCGTCGCCGGGCGTCCCGAGCGTCGCCTTCACCAGCGCGTTGTCGCGGTGGCAGCGGATCGTGCGGACCGGGCCGTCGAACGCGCGGCGTCCGCCGAGGTCGTGGAACTGGACGCCGAGCGAGTCGAGCTCGTCGCCGCGCTCGTCGTAGAGGTCTGCCGTTGCGATCGCCATGCCCTCACGCTAGCGGCGCGGTCGTCCGCCCGATCGCCCGCGCGGCGACGAAGATCGGCCGATCTTCTGCCTCTGCGTCATGTGCCCCTTCGTGCCGGGGTCAGGGCTCGGCGAGGAACTCCACCGCACCCTGGCGGAAGACCCGCGAGCCGGGCGCGTTGAAGTGGTGCCGGTCCGGGATCTCCAGGAAGCGGCCCCGCGGGCACGCCGCGGCGAGGGCCCGCGAGCCCTCGATGATGGCATCCCGGGATCCGGTCGCGAACAGCACCGGCTGCGCCGGCGCGCGGCGCGGGTCGGGGTCCGCAGTGCCGGAGGACCGCATCCCCTCGGCGATCGCCAGCAGCGCGCGGGTGTCGTTGCCGCGGACGCGCTCGGTCAGACGGATGTAGTTCTGCGTCACGGGATCCTGCACCGGTATGCCGTCGTCGACATACGCGCGCACCTGCGCGAGGTCCAGCCGCGCGAGGGGCACACCGTCCGGCACGCCGCCGAGGACCGCGCGCTCGATCCGGTCGGTGAGGTCGAGCGTCACCTCCCAACCGACGCGCGCGCCGAGCGAGTAGCCGACGTAGCGTGCCGTGTCGACGAGGTACGTGTCGAGCACGATCTCGACGTCGCGCGCCAGGAGGCGGAGCTCGTACGCCCGCGGATCCCGGGGCTTGTCGCTCGCGCCGTGCCCGCGCTGGTCCAGGGCAAGCACGCGATACCCGGCCCGCAGCAGATCGCGGACCCAGCCGGTCTCGACCCAGTTGTCCCGCGCGTTCGAGGCGAAGCCGTGGACGAGGACCACGACCGGTGCCTCCTCCTCGCCCCACGTATATGTCGCGATCCGCATGCCGTCTTCGGCCATGACGTACCGTGGATCGGGCAGCTGCGTGAGCTGCGTCAGGGCATCGGTCATCCCCCCGACGATAGCCGCAGCCGGGCGGGAACATTTGCGGGCCGGACGCTGTTGCGTCATACGGACCGTTGCCGTCCCGCACCCCCTCAAAGGACACACATGCCGCTCATCCATGACCGCACCATCGTCGATGCCCCCGTTCTCGACATCCTTGCCGAACGCTGGAGCACGCGCCTCTTCGACGGCGATGCCCCGCTCGACGAGGAGGCGCTCACGAGCGCCCTCGAGGCCGCGCGCTGGGCGCCGTCGGCGAACAACTCGCAGCCGTGGCGCTTCATCGTCGCCCGTCGCGGCACGCCCGCGCATGCGGCGGTCGTGTCGACCCTGGCCGGCTTCAACCAGCAGTGGGCCCCGCGTGCGGGAGCGCTGGTGGTCGTGCTCGCGCAGAAGACGCGCGACGACGGCACCCCCCTCCGCTGGGCCGAGTACGACGCCGGTCAGGCCGCCGCCTTCTTCATCGCGCAGGCGCACGCGTCCGGCCTGTTCGCGCACCAGATCGGCGGGTACGACCACGCCGCGGTCGCCGACGCGTTCGCGCTCGACGACGATCTCACGCCCCTGACCGTGATCGCGGTCGGCGCGCTGGGCGACGCGGACACGGCGTCGGACGACCTGCGCGAGCGCGAGACGGCGCCGCGCACCCGCCGCCCGGTCTCGGAGCTCGTCCTCCTCGACGCCTGACGGCCCAGGCGCCGGGTCGGCGGGCATACCCTGAAGCATGCCTGCTGCGCCCAGCGTTGTCGCGATCGGCACGGTCGTCCCGCCCACGCGCCTGGCGCAGGAGTGGATCCGCGACCTCTTCGACGCGCAGCCGGAGCTCGATCGCCTCGCCCGACGCCTCGTGCACGCGGCGTTCGACGGCGCGGCGATCGAGCATCGGCACACGGTCCTGCGCGACCTCGCTCCCGATCGTCGCGGCCCCGATGACCTCCCCGTGCGCACCGCGGACGGCATCCTGCTCTCGCCGTCGACGGCGGCGCGCAACGCGGAGTATCGGCGCCTCGCGCCGGCCCTGTTCGCGGAGGCGGCGCGGCGGGCGCTCGCCGAGGCGGACGTGCCCGCGCCCGCGGTCACGCACCTGATCACGGTGTCGTGCACGGGCCTGTTCGCGCCCGGTCCCGACGCGCTGCTCGTCGGCGACCTCGGCCTCGATCCGGGCGTGGAGCGCTACCACCTCGGGTTCGTTGGGTGTGCGGCGGCGATGCCCGCGCTGCGCCTCGCGCAGCGGCTCGTGCGCGCGGAGCCCGAGGCGATCGTGCTCGTCGTGTGCGCGGAGCTGTGCTCGCTGCACCTGCGCGTCTCCCCGGATCCCGAGCAGATCGTGGCGTCCTCCCTCTTCGCGGACGGGGCGGCCGCCGCGATCGTGCGGGATGCGCCGACGGATGCCGCGAGCCTCGAGCTCGCGGACTTCGGCACCGCGCTCGTGGCCGAGGGCGAAGCCGAGATGACCTGGACCGTCGGCGACCACGGCTTCGAGATGGTGCTCACCGCGGAGGTGCCGAAGATCGTCGGTCGCGAGGTCCGCGCGGCGGCGGCGCGGCTGCTCGGCGCGGATGCCTGGGCGGTGCATCCGGGCGGCCGCAGCATCCTCGATCGCGTCGCCGGGGCGCTCGACCTCGACGAGGCCGCGATGGCGCCGTCGCGACGCGTGCTGCGCGAGTACGGGAACATGTCGAGCGCGACGATCCTCTTCATCCTGCGGGACCTGCTCGCGGATGCCACCCTGCCGGACGGCGCGACCATCGGCGCGCTCGCGTTCGGTCCCGGACTCACGGTCGAGTCCGCGCGCCTGCGGCACCGCGCGGGGACCGCGGCGTGAACCTGCGCGAGCGCGACGCGACGCTGCGGGAGCTCATGGACGATCCGGACTGCGATCGCGCGCGCCTCGCCCGCACCCTGCGGCGGTTCGGCACGATCAACCGCCTGATCTCGGGGTGGGGCAGTGTCTACCGCCGGCACGTGCGGCCTGCGCTGCAAGGTCGGGGACGGCCCGCGCGCGTGCTCGACCTCGGCTGCGGGGGCGGCGACGTGCTCGTCCGGCTCGCGGCGCTGGCGACGCGCGACGGACTCGCGGCGGAGTGGGTCGGCGCGGATCCGGACCCCCGGGCGCTTCCGGTCGCGCAGCGTCGGAGCCGCCCCGGCGTGACGTTCGTCGCGGCCGACTCGGGCGCTCTGCTCGCGGCCGGCGAGCGCTTCGACCTCGTGCTCTCGAACCACGTGCTGCACCACCTCGACGACGCCGAGCTCGCGCGCTTCGCCGCCGACTCGCTCGCGCTCTCCCGCGGCGCCGTCCTGCACGCCGACATCGAGCGCGGCGCCCTCGCGTATGCCCTGTACGGCATCGGCATCACCCCGTTCGCGCCCGGCACGTTCCTCCGCACGGACGGGCTGCGCTCGATCCGTCGCAGCTACCGTGCCGTGGAGCTCGCCGCCGCGCTGCCCGGGTGGCGCGTCTCCCGCCCCGCGCCCTTCCGCCTGCTCGCACGGAGCACGGGCCATGCCTGAGGCGCCGCTCCCGAAGCAGGCCGAGGTCGTTGTGATCGGCGCGGGCCCGGTCGGGCTGCTGCTGGGCGCGGAACTGCACCGGCGCGGCATCGACGCGCTCGTCGTGGAGCGGCGCGAGACCGCGGCCGCCGGCACGCGCGCGATCGGGGTGCACGCGCCCGCGCTCCGGGCGCTCGAGCCGTCGGGCGCGGCGGAGCGCCTGCTCGCTGCGGCCGTCCGTGTGCAGCGCGGCGAGGCGCGCGCGGGCACGCGCGTGCTCGGCACGATCCGCTTCGACCGCCTCGACACGCGGTTCCCGTTCGTGGCGACGGTCCCCCAGGCCGAGACCGAGGCCGCGGTGTCGCACGGCGCGCCGCAGCCGCGGCGGGGCACGACCGTGCTCGGCGTCGCGCCCCACGGCGATCGGATGCTCGTGCGCACGGACCGCGGCGACGTGCTCGCGCGGATCGCGGTGCTCGCCGGCGGGGCCGCGGCGCGCGGGCTCGCGTACCGGACCGGCGCGATCGGCGTGCGGGAGTACCGCGACCGGTACCTCATGACCGACGCCGCGGTGGGCGACGAGGACCCGACCGCGATCGTGCGGCTCGGGCGGCACGGCGTGCTCGAGTCGTTCCCCCTTCCCGGGGGCGGGCGGCGGTTCGTCGCGTGGGATCCGGCGCCGGAGGATGCCGACCCCGCGCACCGGCGGGAGCGGCTGCGCGCCGCGATCGCCGCGCACGGGCTCGACCGCGAGGCGGCGCACGTCGCGAGCGCGACCGGCTTCCGCGTGCGGCGGGCCGTCGCGCCGCGCCTGCGCCGCGGCGCGCTCCTCGTGATCGGGGACGCCGCGCACGAGATCAGCCCGATCGGGGGGCAGGGCATGAACCTCGGCATCCTGGACGCGGCGACGCTCGCGCCGATCCTCGCGGAGTGGGTCCGCCGCGGACGCGCGCCCGAGGCGGCGCTCGCCACCTGGGAGCGCCGTCGCGTGACCTCGGCCCGGCGGGCGGCGGCCATCGCGACCCTGAACACCGCGCTCGGCCGCCCGCTCGGTGCGGCCGGGGATGCCGGCCGGCGCCGCGCCCTGCGGATCCTCCTGGCCCCGCCCGGCGCGCGCCTCTTCGCCCACGCCTACGCCATGGGCTTCGACCGCGACGCCTGACCCCGGTCACGACCCGCCCGCCCGCTCCCGCCCGCCCGCTCCCGCCCGCCCGCTCCCGCCCGCGCGGTTCCACCCGCGCGAGATCAGGTGATTCCGCGTACGCAGGAGTTTCCGGAGCGCAAACATCCTGTCTCCGCGAGATCACCTGATCCCGCGCGGTGGCGCGTCGCGGCGCGGGGCCTGGCGGAGAATCGACGGAGGCCTGACCCGGGTCAGGGGGTGAGGGCGCCACCGGTGGCAACGAGCTCTGCGGCCAACAGGAGCGCCGCGAGCATCACGAGCCGGAACACCACACGGCCGGAGGATCCGCTCAGCACGAGAACGGCCGCCAGCACCGCGGCCACCACGGCGGCCACGAAGAAGACCCACGACACCGGAGCGACGGCGGCGAGGTCGCCCGCGACCGGTCCGAGCAGAACCGCGATCGCCCCGCCGACGACCGCGACCGCCGCAAGGATCGCCGACACGCGCGGACCGAGCCGATGCGGCAGACCCCGGATGCCGGTGCGCCGGTCGTCGTCGAGGTCGGGAAGCACGTTCGTCAGATGCACCGCCGCGCCGAGCGCCGCGCCGGCGATCGTCGCCCAGAGCGGGGCGAGGTGCGGATCGGACGCGGAGAGCGTCGCGAACGAGGGGAACAGCCCGAAGCTGACGAGGAACGGGAGCAGCGAGAAGGGCGTCGCCTTCAGCCCCGCGTTGTACGCCCACGCCGAGGCGAGCGCGATCGCGTGAGCCGCCAGCATCCCGAGTCCGAGGACCGCGCTCAGCGCGAGCGCGACCACGAGGGCCGAGATCGCGGCGATCCAGGCGGCGCGCACGCTCACGTCACCGCGGGCCAGCGGCTTGTCGCTCCGTCCGACGGCTCGGTCGCGCTCGGCGTCGATCGCGTCGTTCGAGATGCCGACCGACACCTGCCCCGCGAGTACCGCGAGCCCGAGCAGGACGATCCGCCACGGATCGAGCCCCGCCGCCACCCCGAGCGCGATCGCGAGCACGGTCACGACCAGCGTCGGCCCCGGGTGCGACGCGCCCCACAGCCCGCGGACGCTCGTCATGCTCCGACCGTAGCCCCCCGCCCCGCCCAGCGCCCCTCCCACCCCGCGCGCCCGCACCCGGCGCGCTCCGCTCACCCGTCGCTTTCCGCGGGCGCGTCCGCATTTCGCGACAGGCGAGCCGCGCGTGACCGCCGCTCGCCCGTCACTTGCGACCACGCCCGCAGGCGATCGCGACAGGTGAGCGGACGGTCGCGCGGCGGCCTGCGGGCTGGAGCAGCACGGATGGCGCGGGTCAGTCCTCCTCCAGGACCGCCTCCACCACGTCGTCGTCGGGGAGGCCCGACGGGCCTGCGCTGGTCAGCACCAGGGACGAGCCATCCGCGGCGACCTCCACGCGGACGATGTCGCCGTCGCGCACACCGCCGGAGAGGATCGCCATCGCAAGCCTGTCCTGGATCTCGGACTGGATGAGGCGGCGCAGCGGCCGCGCGCCGAACACGGGGTCGTACCCGCGCTCGGCGAGCCAGGTCCGGGCTTCGGGCGTCACCGCGAGGGTGAGCCGGCGCTCGTGCAGCCGGCGCTGCAGAGCGTCGACCGCGAGCTCCACGATCTGCGCGAGGTCGTCCTGGGTGAGCGCCTGGAAGATCACGATGTCGTCGAGGCGGTTCACGAACTCGGGGCGGAACGCCTGGCGAACGAGCGCCGACACCTGCTCGCGCTTCTGCGCGGTCGTCAGCATCGGGTCGATGAGGATCGGCGAGCCCAGGTTCGACGTCAGGATCAGGATGACGTTCGAGAAGTCGACCGTGCGGCCCTGTCCGTCGGTCAGACGGCCGTCGTCCATGACCTGCAGCAGGAGGTCGAACACCTCCGGATGCGCCTTCTCCACCTCATCGAGCAGCACGACACTGTACGGTCGCCGCCGGACGGCCTCCGTGAGCTGACCACCCTGCTCGTACCCGATGTATCCCGGGGGCGCACCGACGAGACGGGCGACCGAGTGCTTCTCGCCGTACTCCGACATGTCGATGCGGATCATGGCGTGCTCGTCGTCGAAGAGGAACTCCGCGAGCGCCTTCGCGAGTTCGGTCTTGCCGACACCGGTCGGGCCGAGGAAGAGGAACGAGCCGGTCGGGCGTCCGGGGTCGGAGATCCCCGCGCGCGAGCGGCGCACGGCATCCGCCACGGCCTTGACGGCATCCTTCTGCCCGATGAGGCGCTTGCCGAGCTCGGCCTCGAGGTGCACGAGCTTCTCCGTCTCGCCCTGCAGCAGGCGACCGACGGGGATGCCGGTCCACGCGGCGATGACCCCGGCGATGTCCTCGTCGGTGACCTGCTCGTTCACCATCCGGCCCTCGCCCGCGGCGGAGGCGTCCTCCCGCTCGACGAGCGCGAGCTCGCGCTCGAGCTGCGGGATCTCGGCGTACAGCAGGCGCGACGCCTTCTCGAGGTTGCCCTCGCGCTGCGCGCGCTCGGCCTCGATCCGCGCGGCGTCGAGCCGGGTCTTGAGGTCGCCGACGCGGTTGAGGGAGGCGCGCTCCCGGTCCCAGCGGGACTGCAGCTCGCCCAGGCGCGCCTGTTCGACGGAGAGGTCCTCGCGCAGCTTCGCGAGCCGCTCCTTCGAGGCGTCGTCCTTCTCCTTCTTGAGCGCGAGCTCCTCCAGCTTGAGGCGGTCGACGTGCCGGCGCAGCTCGTCGATCTCGAGCGGCGCGGAGTCGATCTCCATCCGCAGCCGCGACGCCGCCTCGTCGATGAGGTCGATCGCCTTGTCCGGCAGCTGCCGGCCGGGGATGTACCGGTTGGACAGGGATGCCGCGGCCACGAGCGCGCCGTCGGCGATCGCCACCTTGTGGTGGGCCTCGTAGCGCTCCTTGAGCCCGCGGAGGATCGCGATCGTGTCCTCCACGCTCGGCTCGCCGACATAGACCTGCTGGAAGCGGCGCTCCAGCGCGGCATCCTTCTCGATGAACTCGCGGTACTCGTCGAGCGTCGTCGCGCCGATGAGCCGCAGCTCACCGCGGGCGAGCATCGGCTTCAGCATGTTGGATGCCGCGACCGAGCCCTCGCCGCCGCCCGCGCCCATGAGCACGTGGAGCTCGTCGATGAACGTGATGATGCGTCCCTCGGACTCGGTGATCTCCTTCAGGACGCTCTTCAGCCGCTCCTCGAACTGGCCGCGGTACATGGCCCCGGCCACGAGGGCGGAGATGTCGAGCGCGATGAGCTGCTTGTCCTTGAGGCTCTCCGCGACGTCGCCGGCGACGATGCGCTGCGCGAGTCCCTCGACGACGGCCGTCTTGCCGACGCCGGGCTCGCCGATGAGGACGGGGTTGTTCTTCGTCCGGCGCGTGAGCACCTGGCTGACGCGGCGGATCTCGCTGTCGCGCCCGATGACGGGATCGAGCTTGCCCTGCTGGGCGCGCTCCGTGAGGTTGACACCGAACTGCTCGAGGGCGCTCTGCTGCTCCTCCTGCCCGGCGGCCTGCGGCATGGACATGCTCTCTCCCCTGAGGTCTCGTGAACGTCCGACAAACTTGAGTCGAATGCGCTCAACTTTATCAGCCGTGGTCCCGGCTCACAAGAGGTCGGGATCAGCGGGCGATCGCGCGCTCGTAGACCTCGATCATCGCGGCCGTGCGGGAGGACTGGCGGAACCGCTCCGCTACCCCGGGGTCGGGCGCCGGGGTCGAGCCGGACTCGATCGCGGCCGCGGCGGTACGCAGGGCGGCGGCGAGCCCGGCCACCGAGGCCCCGCCGTCGACGGGCCAGGTGCCGGCGCCGAGCTCGGCGGCGATGTCCGGGTCGCTCACGATCGACGGCGTCCCGAGCGACGCCGCCTCGAACACCGTCATCCCCTGCGTCTCGAAGCCGACGGAGGTCTGCACGACCGCGTCGGCCGCGGCGATGCGCTCCAGCGTCGTCGCGTACGGCAGGCGTCCGGCGAAGGAGACGGATGCCGCGGGCCGCGCGGTCTCGACGATGCGGCGCGCGGCGCGGAGCTCGCCGCCTCCGCCGATCACCTCGACCTCGGCCCGCACCCCGGACTCCGCGAGCGCGCGGAGGAACGGCAGCAGGCGCTTCTCCGGGCTCATTCGGCCGACCCAGACGAACCGCGGCAGCCCCGGGAGGCGGGGCCTGCGCGCGGCGAGCGCCGCGTCAAGAGCGTCGTCGTCGATGCCGTTCCACACCACATCGACGCGCGGGAACACCCCGTGCTGCTCGAGCCGGCGAGCGAAGTGCGCGGACGGCGCGGTCACCGCGGCAGCGCCGGCGGCGAGCCCGGCGAGGTACGACCAGCCGTCGGTGCCACGCGGAACGACCTCGATCGGCGGCAGCGCACGCCGCTGCCAGAGGTTGAGCGCGCGCATCGTGAGGCCCGGGAGCGGGCTCGTCGCCTCGATCCCGACGTCGACGCGGTTGTGCATCGTGTGCACGACGGGGAGCCCGCGCCGCCGCGCGAGGCGGTGCCCGAGGAACGCGCCCCAGAAGTCGGCCTGCACATGGACGACGTCGACCGGGGGGCGCGACACGAGGGCCGCGTCGATGAACCGGTCGGCGCGACGGCCCGGCCACGTGAGCGCGTACTCGCGGTCCACCGTGATCGGGATCGAAGGGGTGTCGAGGTATGCGGCATCCGACATATGCGTCGCGCTGTGCATCCGCGGTGCGACGACCGTGACCGTGTGACCGGCGCGTTCGAGGAAGCGCCGCTGCAGTCGCATCGAGACCTGCGCCCCGCCCAGCGACTCGAGGTGCTGGTCCGCGAACATCACGACGTGCACGCGCTACTCCGGCAGGGGCTCGCCGCGGTACAGCGCCTCGAACGTGTCGAGGGTGCGGGTGATGTCGTGCGGGACTACGCCGTCGAGCGAGGCCTGCTGCATCCGGCGCCGCTCCGCGGCATCCGCGGTGAGCACGTCGGTGAGCCGCGCCGCGAGCGCGTCGACGTCGCCGGGCTCGAAGAGGTACCCGTTCTGGCCGTCGTGCACGAGGTGGGGCAGGGCGACGGCGTTCGCCGCCACGATCGGAAGTCCCGAGGCCATCGCCTCCATCGTCGCGATCGACTGCAGCTCCGCGACCGACGCGATCGCGAACACACTCGCCCGCGAGTACAGCTCGCGCAGCTCCTCCTCGGACGTGTGCCCGTGGAAGCGCACGCGCCCGTCGAGACCGAGCTCGTGCGTCAGCGCGTCGAGGCTCTTGCGCTGGTCGCCGTCGCCGACCACGTCGAACGTCACGTCGAGCGCGGGATCCAGCGCCGCCAGCGCGCGAAGCACGACGTCGATGTTCTTCTCGGTCGTAAGCCGCCCGACGAACAGGATGCGGTTCGCGTCGCGCGGCTCCAGGTCGGGCCGGTAGTTGCGACGGTCGATGCCGCAGCTGACCGGGATCACGTCCGTGACATCGATCGTCGCCTCGAGGAAGTCCGCGGCCTTGCGCGTCGGGGTGGTGACGGCGCGGCTCATCCCGAGCGTGCGCGCCGCGTCGTCCCACGCGAGCTTCACGAACAGCTTGTCCAGGAGCGGCGGCAGCGTCGTGAAGTCGAGGATGTTCTCGGCCATGACGTGGTTCGTCGCGATCACCGGGATGCGGCGCTTGCGCGCCATCCGCGTGAGGCCGCGGCCGATCACGATGTGCGACTGGCTGTGCACGACGTCCGGACGCACCTCGTCCAGCACCTTCCGCGCGTAGTGCTTCGAGCGCCACGGCAGCACGAACCGCAGCCAGTCGTGCGGATACCAGCGCCACGAGGGGATGCGGTGCACCGTCATCCGCTCGCCCTCGATCTCCTCCACGAATGTGCCGCCGTCACGGTGTCGGACGCTGGGGGCCGTGACGTGCACGTCGTGCCCGCGCGCGACGAGCCCCGCGGCGAGCCGCTCGGCGAAGCGGGCGGCGCCGTTGACGTCGGGAGCGAAGGTGTCCGCCCCGATGAGGATCGTCAACGGCCGCCGGTCGGGTTCCGCCTGGGGAGCGGGATCGGGCGCGGGAGTCACGAAGAAGTGGCTGCCTCTCTCGGGCGGTCGCGGTCGATCCACTGTAACCGAGGGTCCCCGGCCCGCCCGGGAGCGCGCCGCCGCTCAGGAGAGGGCTTTGGCCTTGATCTGCTCGTATTCCGCCTGCGTGATCGTGCCGGCGTCGCGCAGCTGCGCGGCCTTCGCGATCTCGTCGCTCGCGCTCGTCCCTGCCGTCTGCCGGATGTACGCGTCGGTCTGCTGCTGCGCCTGGACGGCCTGCGCGTGCCCGCGCTCCGCCATCCCCCGCCCGCGGGCGATCAGGTAGACGAGCGCCCCGATGATCGGGAAGAAGATCAGGAAGATGATCCAGAGCGCCTTCCACCAGCCGTTGAGCTTGTGGTCACGGAACAGGTCGCTGAAGATCGAGAACAGCAGGAACAGGTACGCGATGAAGACGTACACCCACAGCATCCAGACGATGAAATCCCAGAAGTTCATCGGGGTGGTCCTTTCCAGGTGAGGACGCGACGATTCGCGTCCGATGCCCTACCCTCCCGATCCGTGCCGCGCACGCGCATCACCCTCCCCGGGTGAATCCGGCACCGGGCCCTGGCGGCGCGGCGGCGCGACGATACTGTGATGCCATGGGCGCAGTGATCGGTGCGATCCTGCCGCATGCAGTCGGCATCGCGATCAGTCCGGTCCCGATCATCGCGGCGATCCTCATGCTGCTCTCCCGCCGGGCGAAGGCGACGAGCGTCGGCTTCCTCGTCGGCTGGCTGGTCGGCGTCTTCGTCGCGACGCTCGTGTTCGCCGTACTCGCCGCGGCGGTCTCGACGACGGCCCCGTCGGGCGCGCGGCCGATCCTCGGCGTCGTGCAGCTGCTGCTCGGCCTGCTCCTGCTCCTCCTCGCCGTGCGGCAGTGGCGCAAGCGCCCCCGCCCGGGCGTGGAGCCCGAACTGCCGGCGTGGCTGAAGGCCGTCGACCGCCTCACGTTCGGCACGTCTCTCGGTCTGGGGATCCTCCTTTCCGCGGTCAACCCGAAGAACCTCGTGCTCGCCGCGAGCGCCGGCGCGATCATCGGCGTCACGAACCTGAACGTCGGGGAGACCGTCGGGACGATCGGGATCTTCACGCTCATCTCGTCCCTGACGATCGCGATCCCCGTCATCGGCTACCTATTCGCCGCGAAGCGGATGGAGCGGCCGCTGCGCGCGCTCCACGCGTGGCTCGTGCGCGAGAACGCGGTCATCATGTCGATCCTCTTCCTCGTCCTCGGCGCCGTGATCGTCGGAAAGGGCATCGCGAGCCTCCTCTAACCCTGCAGCCCCCACCCCGCGTTCGAAAGGAAGTACCTCCCATGGTCGATTTCCGATACGGCCCCGTCGAGCTCTATCTCGTCGGGTTCGCCGGTGACCGCCCGGACCCCGGCGCCATCACCGCCCTCCTGGAGCTCGTCGAGTCCGGCGTCGTGCGCCTTCTGGACTTCGTGCTGGTGACGAAGGACCTCGCCGGCGACGTGATCCTCACCGAGATCGAGGACGACGAGGACGGGTTCGGGTTCGGCGAGCTCGTGCTCGACGGCGCCGGCCTCACGGGCGAAGAGGATGTCGCGGAGCTCGCGGAGCTCGTCGAGCCGGGCAGCTCCGCCGCCGTCATCGCCCTGGAGCTCGTCTTCGCGCGGACCCTCGCGACCCGCCTCGCGGCGGGCGGCGGCGTCGTCCTGGCCACCGAGCGCATCCCCGCCCCCGTCGTCAATGCCCTCGTCGATGCCGTCGACGAAATCGAAGGAGAGTAAGCCATGTTGAGAAGAGTCGGACGCCCGGGCCTCATCGGTCTCGCCGCGCGCACGGCCGTCGTCGCCGGCACTGCCACGGCGGTGAGCGGCGCGATGCGCAACAACCAGGAGAAGAAGGCGCAGTCGCAGTACGAGCAGGAGCAGTACGAGGCCGCGCAGCAGCAGGCTGCGATGCAGCAGGCCGCCCAGCAGGCGGTCGCGCAGCAGCAGGCCGCAGCCCCCGCTCCGGCCGCGGCTCCCACGGTGGACATGGTCGGGGAGCTGCAGAAGCTCGCGGCGCTGAAGGATTCCGGCGTCCTGAGCGACGCGGAGTTCGCGGCCGCGAAGGCCAAGCTCCTCGCCTGACCGCCCTCCCGCAACCTGAGCTCGCCTGTCGCGATCGACCACCCCCGGCGTCGTTCGCGACAGGCGAGCTTTGTGTTGCGTGGGCTCACCCGTCGCCAGCGACCGCGCCAGGCGTCGACCGCGACGGGCGAACGCGGGGGTGAAAGGCGGCTAGCGAGTGGGAATGGGGACAGGCTCCGGCTCGGCATCCGCCGGGGCGGCGTCGGCGGCGAGGGCCGCAGCGCTGCGGATGAACAGGATGATCCACGCGAACACGAGGATGCCCGCCACGAGCTCGACCGCGGTCAGCGTGTAGTAACCGACGAAGAACGCGATGGCGAGCGCGACGACCACGCCGAGGAACACGTAGCCCACGCCGAGGAACGCGCGCGACAGGCCGGGGATCCACCGCGCCAGCCCGATCACGAGGACGCCGAACGTCACCGCCATCCCGGACGCCACGGTGTTGTGCACCGCGAGGAACTCGTCGACCGGGAAGATCCCGACGCACGCAAGGAAGACGCCCACCAGCACGAGGCAGATGCGCACCGCGACGATGCCGCCGCCCGTGCGGGCACCGGGGATGCCGCGGGTGGCGTACCGCGTGAGCGTCGTCACGATGAAGCCGGCGACGATCAGGGTGATGTTGAACGCGAGCGCGGACAGGTCGTCGGTCGCGCCGAGCGCGCTGAGGTTGATCCGCCACCAGTGCGGGTCGCTCGCGGTGAGCATGCTCGCGAGGATCCCCTCGACGAGGAACACCGCGAGCACGATCGCGAGCAGGTCGAGGTTCATGTGCGCCGACGACAGGAACGCGGCGTAGGCGGTCACGGCCGCCGCCGCGCCGGCGACGACCAGGAGCGGCACTGCGAACACCTGCGCGTCCAGGAACGACTGCTCGAGGATGACGGCGATGAGCGTCCAGGACAGGAGGGCGATGATCCCGTGCGCGATCGCGAGCGCCGCGATGTCGAGGACGTCGAGGAACGTCACCCGCCGCCCGCTGCGCGCGCGGACGACGTAGCGCCCCGCCACGAAGGCGAGCAGCGCCGCGACGGCCGAGGCGATCGCGGCGTACTGCCCGACCGATCCCGGGCCCGAGATCGGCGCGGACTCGAGCCGGAAGACCGGCAGCGCGACCAGGGCGGTGACGACGAACGCGAGGGTGCCGAGCCCGAGAGCGATGGACTCGAGGCGACGGGCGGGCGTGGCGTGAGCGACCATGACACCGGATGCTATCGCCGCGGGTCGCCGCCGTCCGGGATGTCGTCGGCCGGGGGCGTGGGGTCGTCCGCCGGCGGCATCCCCATGCGCTCCCCGAACGCGTCGATCTGCCGCGCGAGCGCGCGGATCTGGCCGCGCGTGGCCGCCTCGTTGTCGTCGCGACCACCGGCGGCGCGCTCGATGATCCACGACGAGATCGAGGCCGCCGTGACACCGACGATCGCGACGCCGCCGGCCATGAGGCCGACCGCGATGACGCGCCCCGCGATCGTGACGGGCGTGTAGTCGCCGTATCCGACGGTCGTGATCGTGACGAACGCCCACCAGATCGCGTCGCCCATGCTGACGATCGTGGCTCCCGGCGCGTGGCGCTCCGCCTCGAGCTCCGCGAGAGCCGCGAACCAGATGATGATCGCCGCGCTCAGCGCACCGTAGACCGCGATGCGGCTGCGGAGCTCGTCGCCCTTCGTCTGCCTGCGGTGGCGGGCGACGCCGAGCGTGCGCAGCAGCCGCAAGGGCCGCAGCGGCGGGAGGAGGACGATCAGCAGATCGAAGAGGTGCGTGCGGAACCAGTGCCCGCGCGCGGGGGCGAGCCAGAACCGGGCGAGATAGTCGACGACGAAGATCAGCCACGTCACGAGCAGGACCGCGACCGTCCAGCCCCGGTGCGGGTAGGGGAGGTCGGCGATCACCTGCCAGGAATAGGCGACGACGAACGCGAGCGAGGCGATGAGCAGCGGCCAGTAGGCGATGTCCTGCCAGCGCTCGATGGTCATTCCGCGGCCCGTCACGCATCGCACTCTACAGTTTGGGATGTGAGCGCCTCCTCGATCGAGCACGGCGGCCCGACGCCCGTGCGGCTCCTCGTCCTGTCCGCGCCGGCAGCTCTCGTCGGGCTCCTCTCCGGGCTCGTGCTCTGGGCCCTCGACACCGTCGCGCACGGCGTGCAGGACACGCTGTGGACCACCCTCCCGAACGCGTGGGGCATCGACCCCTCGTCACCGTGGTGGATCATCGGGATGCTGACCGTGATCGGCGTGCTCGTCGGCCTCGTGCTCCAGTTCGTGCCGGGCCGCGGCGGACGGGACTCGGCCACGGTCGAGCTCATCGCGCCGCCGCAGCCGATCGCGGCCGTGCCCAGCATCCTGCTCGCCGTCGTGCTGACCCTCGTCGGCGGCGTGAGCCTCGGCCCGGAGAGCCCGATCATCGCGATCAACACGGCGCTCGCGGTCTGGGGCCTCACGCGTTTGTGGAAGGGCTTCCCGACCGAGCTCGCGCTGATCCTCACCGCCGCCGGCACGATCGGCGCGCTGTTCGGCACGCCGGTGGCCGCCGCGCTCGTGTTCACCGGCACGGTCGCCGCGCGGCCCGGGGGCGGGTCCCTGTGGGACAAGCTCTTCCTGCCGCTCGTCTCCGCCTCCACGGGGTCGATCGTCACCTACCTGCTCGGCGGCGGGATGGGGGCGATGACCGGCATCACCCCCTACCCGGGGGTGGAAGCCTGGGACCTCCTGTGGGGCATGCTCGTCGCGGCGGGCGCCGCGCTCCTCGGGCTCGTGGCGGTGTTCCTCCTCCCGCCCGTGCACCGGCTCATGCACGGCCTGCGATGGCCGATCCTGGCCACGACGATCGGCGGCCTGGTGCTCGGCATCCTCGGCGCGATCGGCGGGCCGGTCACCCTGTTCAAGGGGCTCGAGCAGGGGGAGCAGCTCGTGCAGGCGGCGCCGGGGATGACGCTCGGCGCGCTCGTGATCGTGCTGGTGGTGAAGCTCGCCGCACTGGTCGTCTCGGCGGGATCCGGCTTCCGCGGCGGCCGCGTGTTCCCGTCCGTGTTCCTGGGGATCGCCGCCGGGCTCGTCGCGCACGCCCTGTTCCCCGGCATCCCCGAGGCCCTCGCGCTCGCCGCGGGCGTCCTCGGCTTCACACTCGCGGTCGCGCGCGACGGCTGGATCGCCCTGTTCGTCGCGGTCGCCATCACGGGCGACATCCACCTGCTGCCGATCCTGTGCGTGGCGCTGCTGCCGGCCTGGCTGCTCGTCGCCCGGGCGCCCGAGATGCTCGCGCCCGAGACCGAGGCCATCGGCGGCCCCCGGCTCGCCGAGGTCCCCGCGAGCCGCTAGCTACGGCCGCCCCTCCGCTCCGGACGGGTTCGTCCCCAGGTCAGGACGGGTGGCGGCACCGGGCGGGGGCTCGTCGGGGCGCCACAGCACGACCTCGGTCGCGCGGCGCACGCGCGTGCCCTGGCGGAGCGTCACGACCGAGCCGCTGACCCCCGCGGCGAAGACGCGCGCGCCGGGGCGGCTCTGCAGCTCCACGCGCATGCGGGACTCCAGGTCCTGCACGCGGGCGTGCAGCTCGCGCACGTGCTCCTCGAGCGCGAGGATCCGCGCGATCGCCATGAGGCTCACGCCGTCGCCGGACAGGCGCGAGACCTCCCGCAGCTGCTCGACGTGACGGACGGAGTACCGGCGCGAGCCGCCCTTCGTGCGGCCCGGGACCACGAGGCCGAGACGGTCGTACTGGCGCAGGGTCTGCGGGTGCATGCCGGCGAGCTCCGCCGCCACCGCGATCGCGTAGACCGGCGCGTCCTCGTCGGGCTCCTCCTCCGGCATCCGTCCCACCTCCGTCACGACTGTCTCAGCCGCGGGCCTTCGCCATCAGCTCGGCGCGCGGGTTCTCCTTGGGCTCGAGGTCCTGGAACCGCTCCAGCGCCTCCTTCGCCGCCGCATCCAGGTGCGAGGGCACGGCCACCTGCACTTCCGCGAGGAGGTCGCCGGTGCCCTTCTGCGTCTGGATGCCACGACCCTTCACGCGCAAGATGCGACCGGACGGCGTCCCCGGCGCGACGCGCAGCCGCACGGGATCCTCACCGAGGGTCGGCACCTCGATCGTCGCGCCGAGCGCTGCCTCCGTGAAGGTCACCGGCACGACGACGCGCAGGTTGAGCCCGTCGCGCGTGAACACGGGATGCGGACGCACGGTCACCTGCACGACGATGTCGCCGTTCTCCCCGCCGTCCGGCGAGGGCCGGCCGCGGCCGGGCAGGCGGATCTTCTGACCGTCCGCGACGCCGGCGGGGATCTTCACCTTGAACGGCTTCCCGTCCTCGGACTGCAGCGAGATCGTCTCGCCCTTCGCCGCGGTCGTGAAGTCGAGCGTCGTACGGGCCGTGACATCCGCTCCGCGCGTCGGACCGCCGTATCCGCGGAAGCCGCCGGTGGTCTGCCCGAACGTGCCGGAGCCGAACCGGCCCCCGCCGCCCTGCCCGAACATCGTGAAGATGTCGTCGAAGTCCTGGGCGGAGTACGTGCGACCGCCACGGCCCTGGCCGAACTGGCTGAACACGTCCTCGAAGCCGCCCGCACCCGGGCCGCCCGCCGTGAAGCGTGCACCCGAGCCCATGGCGCGGATCTGGTCGTACTCCTCCCGCTGCTCCGGATCGCTCAGCACGGCGTACGCCTCGCTGATCTCCTTGAAGCGCGCCTCGGCGGCGGTATCCCCCTGGTTCGAATCCGGGTGGTATTGCCGCGCGAGCTTCCGGTACGTCTTCTTGAGGTCGGCCGCGCTCACGCCCTTGTCGACGCCGAGCACCTGATAGAAGTCCTTGTCGAACCAGTCCTGGCTCGCCATCGGATCCCCTACTCCGCCGGGACGGCGACGACGACCTTCGCCGGCCGCAGCTCGACGTCGCCGATCCGGTAGCCGGCCTCCACGACCTCGAGCACCGTCGTCTGGGTCGCCCCCGGTGTCGGCTGCTGGAAGATCGCCTCGTGCTGCTGCGGGTCGAAGACCTCGCCGACGGCGCCGTAGGCGGTGAGGCCCATGCGCGCGGCCGTGCCCCGGAGCTTCTCCGCGATCGCGGCGAACGGGCTCCCCTCGACGAGGTCGCCGTGCTTCTCGGCGCGGTCGAGGTCGTCGAGGACGGGCAGCAGGCTCTTCGCGACGGCGCCCTTCGCGCGGTCGATCTCGACCTCGCGCTGCTCCTCCGTGCGTCGGCGGTAATTCGCGTACTCCGCCTGCAGGCGCTTGAGGTCGCCGAGCAGCGCCGACTCGAGGTCGGCGAGCTTCGCATCCTCCGCCGCGGCATCCACGTTCTGGGTCGCGCCGAGGATGTCGTCGACCGTCAGCTCCGGCTCCAGCGTGTCGGGGTCGGGAGCCTGCGCCCCCGACCCCTCCTCGCCGGGCAGGGCTCCGTCGCCGTCCTGCGGCTCTTCGAAGTCCTTGTCAGCCATCAGCTACTTCGTCTCGTTCTTCTTCTCGTCCTCGTCGTCGACGACCTCGGCGTCGATGACGTCCTCCTCGGGGTTCGGCACCGAGCCGTTGCCCGGGTCGGTCACCGTGGGGTCGGCCGGCTGGCCCGCGGCCTGCTGGGACGCGTAGATCGCCTCGCCGAGCTGACCCTGGCTCTGGTTGAGCTTGTCGAACGCCGCCTTGACGGCGTCGTCGTCCTCGCCCGCGAGCGCGGTCTTCAGCGCGTCGACGTCGGCCTGCACCGAGCTCTTCACCTCGGCGGGGATCTTGTCCTCGTTGTCCTTGATGAGCTTCTCGATCGAGTACGAGAGCGTCTCGGCCTGGTTGCGCGTCTCCGCGGACTCGCGGCGCTTCTTGTCCTCCGCCGCGTGCTCCTCGGCCTCGCGCACCATGCGCTCGATGTCGTCCTTCGGCAGCGACGAGCCGCCGGTGATCGTCATCGACTGCTCCTTGCCCGTGCCCTTGTCCTTAGCGGACACGTGCACGATGCCGTTCGCGTCGATGTCGAACGTGACCTCGACCTGCGGGATGCCGCGGGGCGCCGGCGCGATACCGGTGAGCTCGAAGGTGCCGAGCGGCTTGTTGTCGCGCGTGAACTCGCGCTCGCCCTGGAACACCTGGATCGCGACCGACGGCTGGTTGTCGTCGGCGGTCGTGAACGTCTCCGAGCGCTTGGTCGGGATGGCGGTGTTGCGCTCGATGAGCTTCGTCATGATGCCGCCCTTGGTCTCGATGCCGAGGCTCAGCGGGGTGACGTCGATCAGGAGCACGTCCTTGCGCTCGCCCTTGAGGACACCGGCCTGCAGGGCGGCGCCGACGGCGACGACCTCGTCCGGGTTCACGCCCTTGTTGGGCTCCTTGCCGCCGGTGAGCGTCTTCACGAGCTCGGTGACCTGCGGCATGCGGGTCGAGCCGCCGACGAGCACGACGTGGTCGATGTCGGCGACCTTGATGCCGGCCTCGCGGATGACGTCCTCGAACGGCTTCTTCGTGCGGTCGAGCAGGTCCTTCGTCAGGTCCTCGAACTTCGCGCGCGTGAGCGTCTCCGACAGCGACACCGGGCCGGAGTCGGTGAGCGACAGGTACGGGAGGTTGATGCTCGTCGAGGTCGAGCTCGAGAGCTCCTTCTTCGCCTGCTCGGCCGCCTCCTTGAGGCGCTGCAGCGCGATCTTGTCGCCCGAGACGTCGACGCCGGTGGTCTGGCGGAACTGCGTGATCAGGTAGTCGACGACGCGCTGGTCCCAGTCGTCGCCGCCGAGGCGGTTGTCGCCGGACGTCGCGCGCACCTGGATCGTGGAGAAGTCGTCGTCCTTGCCCACCTCGAGGAGGGACACGTCGAACGTGCCGCCGCCGAGGTCGAAGACGAGGATGAGCTCGTCCTCCTTGCCCTTGTCGAGGCCGTACGCGAGCGCCGCCGCGGTGGGCTCGTTGATGATGCGCAGCACGTTGAGGCCCGCGATCTCGCCGGCCTCCTTCGTCGCCTGGCGCTCGGCGTCGTTGAAGTACGCGGGGACCGTGATGACGGCATCCGCCACCGAGTCGCCGAGGTACTGCTCGGCGTCGCGCTTGAGCTTCTGCAGGATGCGCGCCGACACCTCCTGCGGGGTGTAGCGCTTGCCGTCGATCTCCTGCGTCTTCCAGTCGGTGCCCATGTGGCGCTTGACGGAGACGATCGTGCGGTCGATGTTGGTCACGGCCTGACGCTTGGCCGTCTCGCCGACGAGCACCTCGCCGTCTTTCGTGAAGGCGACCACCGACGGGGTGGTGCGGAAGCCCTCGGCGTTCGCGATGACGTAGGGCTCGCCGCCCTCGAGGACCGAGACGACGGAGTTCGTCGTACCGAGGTCGATTCCCACTGCACGGGGCATGTGTCTCTCCTTGTGTGTTGCGGTTCGTTGTGAAGTCCGAGGCGACACACCAAAGGTTGAGTCGCGATGGCTCAACACTATTCGAGACCCGAGAGATCCGTCAAGTGAACTTGATATGAATACGCTCAAGTTATTGGGGGTACCGTTCGTTTACCCTGTGGCCCTACCGTGACGGGGGTGAGCAACACCGGCGCCCTCTCCGCCATGGGCGGACTGTTCCAGGAGTCGACCGACGACCGGGTCATCCCGCGCAAGCAGGTCGTCTCGTGGGCGTTCTGGGACTGGGCGACGCAGCCGTTCAACTCGGTGCTGCTCACCTTCGTGTTCGCGCCGCTGTTCCTGACGTCGAAGTGGATGCTGCCACCCGACGTCGCGGTCCTCCCCGACGACGCTCCGGCGAAGGTGAGCGCGCTCGCGCAGCTGTCCAGCGGATACGGCTGGGCCACCGCGGCCGCCGGCATCCTGATCCTGCTCCTCGCGCCCGTGCTCGGACAGCAGGCCGACCGGACCGGCCGCAAGAAGCGGTGGCTGCTCGTCTTCACGGCGCTGCTCGCGCTGCTCGAGTTCGCGCTGTTCTTCACGCAGGCCGATCCGGTCTTCTTCTGGTACGGCGCGCTCGTTCTCGCGTTCGGGGCCGTGGTCTCGGAGATCGCGGGCGTCAACTACAACGCGATGCTCGTGCAGGTCTCGACGCCGAAGACGATCGGCAAGGTGAGCGGTCTCGGCTGGGGCCTCGGCTATATCGGCGGGATCGTCGCGCTCACGATCGTCGTCGCGCTCAACTTCGCGAACTGGTTCGGGATGGACACCTCGAACGGTCTCGTCTACCGCCTCATCGCCGTCGGATGCGGCGTGTGGACCGTCGTGTTCGCGATCCCGCTGTTCCTCAACGTGCCCGAGCAGCCGGCGTTCCGCGCGGATGCGCCGCGCGTCTCTTTCTTCCGGAGCTACGTGGTGCTCGTGAAGGACATCGTCCGCCTCTACCGCACACACCGCTCGACGTTCTGGTTCCTCCTCGCGAGCGCGATCTACCGCGACGGTCTCGCGGGCGTGTTCGCGTTCGGCGGCATCCTCGCCGCGGCCGCCTTCGGCTTCTCGGACACGCAGGTGATCGTGTTCGGGATCGCGGCGAACGTCGTGGCCGGCATCTCGACGATCCTCGCCGGGCGTCTGGACGACCGCTTCGGCGCCCGCGCGGTCATCATCGCGGCGCTCACGGGCCTCGTGGTGTTCGCGCTTTTCGTGTTCTTCGGCTACGCCGGCGGCACGAGCGTGTTCTGGATCGGCGGCCTGCTGTTGTCGGCGTTCGTGGGCCCCGCGCAGGCGGCGAGCCGCTCGCTGCTGGCCCGCGTCACGCCGGAAGGCATGCAGGGCGAGATCTTCGGCCTCTACGCCACGACCGGCCGCGTGGCGAGCTTCATCTCGCCGCTCATGTGGGCCCTCTTCATCGGATGGTTCGGCGCGGTCATCTGGGGCGTGGTCGGGATCGCCCTCGTGCTCCTCGTGGGGCTGGTGCTCCTGCTCTTCGTGCGCCTCCCGAAGCAGCCCTGACCCCTCGAACGAGACGCTCCCACCCGCACGAGATCAGGTGATTTCGCGTAGTCAGGACGGTTTCGGGCCGGAATCCCCTGAATACGCGAGATCACCTGATCTGGCGCGGTGGGTGCGGGCGGGCGCGGTGGGTGTGGGCGGGTGGCGGACGCGGGGCCGGGGGGCGGGGGTCAGGGGGCGGGCCAGGCGTCGGCCACGCGGGTCAGGAGGCGGGCGAGCTCGGCCTGCTCGGCCGGGGTCAGGGCCGCGAGCGCCTGGGAGATCTGGTCGCGGCGGTGGCCGCGGAAGCGGTCGATCATCGTGCGCCCGGCATCCGTCAGCGCGATGAGGGTGCGGCGCGCGTCGGCGGGATCCGCCTCGCGGCGGAGGAACCCGTGGTCGACGCCCTGCTGCACGAGCCGCGAGGCGCGCGGCTGATCCACGCCGATGCGCTCGGCGAGCTCGCTCACCGACAGCGGCTGCGTCGTGCCGGCGAGCGCGTCGAGGAGCCGGAAGCGGGCGAGACCCGCGGCGCGCGGGCCTTCCCACGGGCCCTCGCCCTTGTCCTCGTGGCGGTGCCGGCCGCGGTGCCACGGCGGATGCGGACCGCCCGGCCCGAACGGCCCGAACGGCGGACCCGGGATGCCGGGACCGAACGGACCTCGCGACATGCGCATCCGCCCGAGCGCGCGCGTGATCGCCTCGAGGACGTCGTCGGGGACATCGGTCATGCCTCGAATTTACATGTCGCTTGACATCCATCACAGTGCATGTCACAGTGCATGTAGTTGTCACTTGACATGCATCGCCGGAGACTCCGGCGGGAGAGGACAGATCATGGAAGACAAGGACACACAGAACGACGGATCCCCCGCGGAGCACTCGCTGCTCTACTGGCTGCGCGCGGTCGGCTTCGGCGCGGCGCGCGAAGTCATGCACTCCGTTCACGAGGGCGACGAGCGCTCGTGGCAGGAACTCGCGGACGAGGTCTCGGCGAAGCTCGCCGCGGCCGTCAGCCCCGAGGACCTCGAGACGACACGCGCCTCACTGCAGGCGATGGCGCGGGCCCTGGGCTGGGACGAGGCGGAGGCCGCGGGCAAGCTCCGCGGGTTCGGGCCGGGTCGCGGCTTCGGACCCCGTCGCGGCTTCGGACCGGGACGGGGCTTCGGCCCCTGGGGCGGATACGGCCCCGGGTTCGGCGCGGGCTACGGCCCCGGGTTCGGCCCGCACCACCACGGCCACCACGGCCACGGCGGCAAGGGCAAGGAGCGCGCGTACGAGCGCGGCTTCGCGGCCGGCTTCGCCGCGGCCCGCGGCGCGACCGGCGAGCGCCCGAGCGACGCCGCCTGAACCGACCCGACGCGGAGCGCGGGCAGAATGGCCCCATGGCCCTGCCCGCGCTCCTCGCCGTCTCGCACGGGACCAGCTCGGCCGCCGGCCGGGCCGCGGTCTCGGCGCTCGTGGACGCGGTCGCGGCGGCGCTGCCCGAGGTCACGGTGCGGCTCGCGCACGTCGACGTGCAGCAGCCCGACGTGGCGGCCGGGCTCGCCGCGCTGCCGCCCGGTCCCGTCGTGATCGTGCCGCTGCTCCTGTCGGCCGGTTACCACGTGCGGGTGGACCTCGTGGCGCAGGCCCGGGCCCGCGCTGGCACCGTGATCTCCCCGGCGCTCGGGCCCGATCCGCGGCTCGTCGACGCGCTGGTCGCGCGGATCCACGACCTGGCTCCGGGCGACGCGGACGCGATCGTGCTCGCCGTGGCGGGATCCAGCGACGCGCGCGCCAACGCGGACTGCGTCGAGGTCGGCGCGCTGCTGGAGCGCCGGCTGGGCCGCGAGGTGACCGTCGGGTTCCTCGCCGCGGCCGAGCCCCGACTCGGCGACGCCGTCGCGCACGCGAGCGAACGGGCGGGCGGCGGCCAGGTCGTCGTCGCGACCTACCTCCTCGCGCCCGGCCACTTCCACGATCTGGCGGAGCGCCTGGCCGGCACGGCCCGCGTCGCGCGTCCGCTGCTCGACGCGGATCCGCCGTTCCCCGGCCTGGTGGACCTCGTCGTGGATCGCTACCGCGCCCTCGCCGAACCCGCCACCGCGTGACGCTCCGCACGTCACCGGATGGCGTCGACTGTTACGCCCGGTGACGCGCGAAGTCGCGGCGACACGTTCGCGCCCCTACGCTCGCCCGAGTGGGCTCGACGGGGTCCGTGAGGAAATCCGCGCCAGTCGGAGGCACGCGAACATGAGCGAGACGGTCCAGAGCCCGGGGACGCGGCGCGCGTCGTCGAAGCCGAACGGGCAGTGGAAGATCGACGGCACGACGCCCCTCAACGCCAACGAGGAGTGGAAGCAGGAGGACGGCGGCCTCGCCGTCCGCGAGCGCATCGAGAACGTCTACGCCGAGGGCGGGTTCGCCTCGATCGACAAGACGGATCTGCACGGCCGCTTCCGCTGGTGGGGCCTCTACACGCAGCGCAAGCCCGGCATCGACGGCGGGCGCACCGCCACCCTGGAGCCGCACGAGCTCGAGGACGAGTACTTCATGCTGCGCGTCCGGATCGACGGCGGCCAGCTCACGACCGAGCAGCTCCGCGTGATCGCGGGCATCTCCGAGGAGTTCGGGCGGGACACCGCCGACCTCACCGACCGGCAGAACATCCAGCTGCACTGGATCCAGGTCGAGGCCATGCCGGAGATCTGGCGCCGCCTCGAGGGCGTCGGCCTCGGGACGACGGAGGCCTGCGGCGACGTGCCGCGCGTCGTGCTCGGCTCGCCGGTCGCCGGCATCGCCGCCGACGAGCTCATCGACCCCACGCCGCAGATCGACGAGATCACCTCGCGGTTCATCGGCGACGAGTCGCTCGCGAACCTCCCCCGCAAGTTCAAGTCGGCCATCACCGGTCACCCCAGCCAGGACGTCGTCCACGAGATCAACGACGTCGCCTTCGTCGCCGTCGAGCACCCGGAGCACGGGATCGGATACGACCTGTGGGTCGGCGGCGGCCTGTCCACGGCGCCGCGCCTCGCGGAGCGCCTCGGCGTCTTCGTCGCGCCGGAGCGGGTGGCCGAGGCCTGGCACGGCGTCGCGCAGATCTTCCGCGACTACGGATACCGGCGGCTGCGCAACAAGGCGCGCCTGAAGTTCCTCCTCGCCGAGTGGGGCCCCGCCCGCTTCCGCGAGGTGCTGGAGACCGAGTACCTCGGCTACGCGCTTCCGGACGGCCCCGCCGCCCCCGCGCCGCTCACCGCGGGCGACCACGTGGGCGTCCACCGGCAGAAGGACGGCCGGTTCTACGTCGGCGTCACGCCGATCGTCGGCCGCGTGTCCGGCCCGATCCTGTCTCGGCTCGCCGACCTGATCGAGGCGCACGGCTCCACGCGCCTCCGCACGACGCCGCACCAGAAGCTCGTCATCCTCGACATCCCCGAGGACAAGGTCGAGTCCCTCATCGCCGGACTCGACGAGCTCGGCCTGTCCGCGCGGCCCAGCCTCATCCGCCGCGGCACGATCGCCTGCACCGGGATCGAGTTCTGCAAGCTCGCGATCGTCGAGACCAAGGCCAACGCGACGGCGGCGGTGCTCGACCTGGAGGAACGCCTCGCCGACCTCGACCTGCCGCACCCGCTCAGCCTGCACGTCAACGGATGCCCCAACTCCTGCGCGCGCATCCAGACCGCGGACATCGGCCTGAAGGGCCAGCTCGTCACGATCGACGGCGAGCAGGTCCCCGGCTACCAGGTGCACCTCGGCGGCGGGCTCGCCTCCCAGGACCGCGACGAGGCCGGCCTCGGCCGCACCGTCCGCGGGCTGAAGGTGGCCGCCGACGGCATCGCCGACTACACGGAGCGCGTCGTGCGCCGCTTCCTCGCGGAGCGGGACGCCGCCACCGACGAGACCTTCGCCCAGTGGGCGCACCGAGCCGAGGAGGAGGCCCTGCAATGAGCGTGTCGATCGCCCCTCGCGCCGCCATCACGCGGACGCACGACGAGCTGCGTGCGCTCGCGGAGGAAGGCGCGCGGATCCTGCGCAGCCGCCAGCCCGACGAGGCGTCCCCCGCCGAGGTCGTCCGCTGGGTCGCCGAGAACTTCCCCGTCGGAACCGCCGCCGTCGCCTGCTCGATGGCCGACGCCGCCCTCCCCCACCTCGTCGCGGAACAGCTGCCCGGCGTCGACGTGCTGTTCCTCGACACCGGATACCACTTCGCCGAGACCCGCCACACGCGGGACGAGGTGGAGCGGTCGCTCGACGTGCGGATCGTCGACGTGCTGCCGGAGCAGACGGTCGCCGAGCAGGATGCCGAGTTCGGCGCCCGGCTGTACGAGCGCGACCCCGGGCTGTGCTGCGCGCGCCGCAAGGTCGCGCCGCTGCAGGAGGCCCTCGCCGGATACGAGGTCTGGTTCACGGGCGTGCGCCGCGAGGAGGCGCCGACGCGCGCCGAGACCCCGCTCATCACGTGGGACGAGCGCAACGGCCTCGTGAAGGTCAACCCCGTCGCGGCGTGGACGTTCGACGACCTGCTCGACTACGCGGGCACGCACCAGGTGCCGGTGAACCTGCTCGTCTCCAACGGCTACCCCTCGATCGGCTGCGAGCCCTGCACGTCCAAGGTCGCGCCGGGCGAGGACCCGCGGTCGGGCCGCTGGGCCGGGCTGTCCAAGACGGAATGCGGGCTGCACCTGTGAGCGGCGCCGGAACCACGACGCGCGCGACGGCGCTGTCGACCCTCGACCTCCTCGAGGCCGAGGCGATCCACGTCATCCGCGAGGTGGTGGCCGAATTCGAGCGACCGGTCCTGCTGTTCTCCGGCGGCAAGGACTCCGTGGTGGTGCTGCACCTCGCCACGAAGGCGTTCGCGCCCGGGCGCGTGCCGTTCCCCGTCCTCCACGTCGACACGGGTCACAACTTCCCCGAGGTGATCCGCTTCCGCGACGAGACCGTGGCGCGCCTCGGCATCCGCCTCGAGGTCGCCCGCGTGCAGGACTACATCGACGACGGCCGGCTGCACGAGCGGGCCGACGGCACGCGGAACCCGCTGCAGACGCTTCCGCTGCTGGACGCGATCACCGCGGGCCGCCACGACGCCGTCTTCGGCGGGGCGCGACGCGACGAGGACAAGGCCCGCGCCAAGGAGCGGATCATCTCCCTGCGCGACGAGTTCGGCCAGTGGGATCCCCGCAACCAGCGCCCCGAGCTGTGGACGCTGTACAACGGGCGACACACGCCCGGTCAGCACGTGCGCGCGTTTCCGATCTCGAACTGGACCGAGCTCGACGTGTGGCGCTACATCGAGCGGGAGGGCATCGAGCTCCCGCCGCTGTACTTCGCACACGACCGCGAGGTGTATTCCCGCGACGGCATGTGGCGCCCGGTGGGCGAGTTCTCGCCGCCGACGCCCGAGGAGGCCGTCGAGGTCCGGCGCGTGCGGTACCGCACGGTCGGCGACATGAGCTGCACCGGCGCCGTGGACTCGGATGCCGCGGACCTCGCCGCGATCGTCGCGGAGGTCGCGCTGTCCACCCTCACCGAGCGCGGCGCCACCCGCGCCGACGACCGCCTCTCGGAGGCGGCCATGGAGGATCGCAAGAAGGACGGGTACTTCTGATGACGACCCTGGCCACCGGCACGCTGTTCCGCTTCGCGACCGCGGGCTCCGTCGACGACGGCAAGTCCACGCTCGTGGGCCGGATGCTGCACGACTCCAAGGCGATCCTCTCCGACCAGCTGGAGCAGGTCGCCCGCACCTCCGCCGAGCGCGGCTTCGCGCACGGCGAGTTCGACTTCGCGCTGCTCACCGACGGTCTCCGCGCCGAGCGTGAGCAGGGCATCACGATCGACGTCGCCTACCGCTACTTCACGACCGGCACGCGGAGCTTCATCCTCGCCGACTGCCCCGGACACGTGCAGTACACGCGGAACATGGTCACCGGCGCCACCACGGCGGATGCTGTGATCGTGCTCATCGACGGGCGCAAGGGCGTGGTCGAGCAGACCCGTCGGCACCTCGCCGTCGTCGCGCTCCTGCGCGTGCCGCACGTGATCGTCGCGGTCAACAAGGTGGACCTCCTCGACTACTCCGAGACGGCGTTCGCACCGGTCGCGCGCGACGCGGCCGAGGTCGCCGCCGAGCTCGGCATCACCGGTCTCCACGTGCTGCCGGTCTCCGCGCTGGCGGGCGACAACATCGTCGAGCGCTCTCCGCGCACCCCCTGGTACACCGGCCCCGCGCTTCTGGAGCTGCTGGAGTCGCTGCCCGCGGCGGACGAGCTCGACCAGGCCCTGGAGCCCTTCCGCCTGCCGGTGCAGCTCGTGCTCCGCCCGCAGGGCGGGCTCGCCCCCGAGCTCGCCGCGGATCCGGACGCCGCCGAACGGCTGCGCGACTACCGCGCCGCCGCGGGCCGGATCGCCTCCGGCTCGGTGCGCGTCGGCGATCGCGTGGACATCTTCCCCTCCGGGATCACGACGACGGTGACGGGCATCCAGCTCGCCGGCGTCGACGTCGACGAGGCGGTCGCCCCGCAGTCGGTCTCCCTGCAGCTCGGCGACGACGTGGATGCCGCGCGCGGCGCCGTCGTCGCGGCGACCGGCACGCTGCCGGCGGGACGACGCGAGTTCTCCGCCGAGGTGTTCCAGCTCGACGCCCGCCCGCTCACCGCCGGCGCCCGTGTGCTCGTCAAGCACGGCACCGCGACCGTGCAGGCGATCGTGCAGCGCATCGACTCGCGCTACGACCTCGACGCGCTCGCCCACGAGCCCGCGGAGGCGCTCGAGACCAACGACATCGGCATCGCGCAGCTGCGCCTCGCCTCCGACCTGCCGCTCGAGCCGTACGCGCAGAACCGCCATGGCGGCTCGTTCCTGGTCATCCATCCGTCCGACGGCGCGACTCTCGCCGCCGGCATCGTGCGCGACTGACGCGCACACCCACCCCTACCCGCAACAACGCCACTAAGGAGGCGAACCGTGAAAATCACCCGCATTGCGACCGCGATCACCACGCTTGGACTCGTTGCGGCGATGATGGCGGGCTGCGCCTCCGCAAGCGCCCAGCCTCAGGGGACGGACCAGGCCACGGAGCTCCGTCTCGGCTACTTCGCCAACGTGACGCACGCCCCCGCCCTCGTGGGGGTCGACCAGGGACTGATCCAGAACGCGCTCGGCGACGTGAAGCTCAGCACGCAGGTCTTCAACGCCGGTCCGGCGGAGATCGAGGCGCTCACGGCGGGCGCCATCGACGCGGCGTACATCGGCCCGAGCCCGGCGATCAACTCGTTCATCCAGTCCGGCGGCCAGTCGGCCGTGATCGTCGCGGGGGCCGCCGTCGGCGGTGCCGCGCTCGTCGTGCGCGACGGCATCAACTCCCCGGCGGACCTCAAGGGGAAGACGCTCGCGACGCCGCAGCTCGGCAACACGCAGGACGTCGCGCTCCGCGCCTGGCTGTCCGAACAGGGCTTCAAGACGGACCCCTCCGGCGGCGGTGACGTCAACATCACCCCGACGGACAACGCGCAGACCCTGACGCTCTTCCAGCAGGGCAAGCTCGACGGCGCCTGGCTCCCCGAGCCGTGGGTGTCGCGCCTCGTGCTGGACGCGGGCGCGCACGTCCTCGTCAACGAGGCCAGCCTGTGGCCGAACGGCGCCTTCCCGACCACGGTGCTCCTCGTGAACGCCGACTACCTGAAGGCGAATCCCGGCATCGTCGCGAACCTCGTGAAGGGGAACGCCGCCGCCGTCCAGTGGCTCACCGACAACCCGACCCAGGCGCCGGCCGCGGTGAACGCCTCGCTCGCCGCACTGACCGGCAAGCCGCTCTCGGATGCCGTCATCCAGCGGTCCCTGCAGAACGTGAGCTTCTCGATCGACCCGCACGCGGAGGCCTTCAAGACCCTCGTCTCCAACGGGGTCACGGCGGGCACGCAGCGCGACGGCTCGATCGACGGCCTGTTCGACCTGCGCATCCTCAACGGCCTGCTGAAGGCATCGGGCGCCGCGACGGTCTCCGCAGACGGACTCGGGCAGGACGCTCCGTGAGCACGCTCGCCGGCATCCAGGGGATCGGCGCAGCCGCGTCGACGCAGCCGAGCCCCCTCGGGCCCAGCTTCGACGGGGTGGCGCCGCCGCGCGCCACCCCGGTCCCCGCCGAGCCGGCGGTGCGCATCGAGCAGGTCACGAAGCGCTTCGGCAGCGGACCGATCGTGCTGGAGGGCATCGACCTCGACATCGCGCCCGGGGAGTTCGTGTGCCTGCTGGGCGCGTCGGGCTGCGGCAAGTCGACCCTCCTCAACCTCATCGCGGGACTCGATCGGCCGACCTCCGGCCGCATCGAGTCCCCCGACGGGGGATCCGCGGTGATGTTCCAGGAGGCCGCGCTCATGCCGTGGCTCACCGCGCGACGCAACGTCGAGCTGGCGCTGCGGCTGCGCGGCGTGCCGCGCGCCCAGCGTCGCGAGCAGGCGCTCGCGCTGCTCGCGACCGTGAACCTCGCGGACGCCGGCGACAAGCGGCCGCACGAGCTCTCCGGCGGCATGCGCCAGCGCGTCGCGCTCGCGCGCGCCCTCGCCCAGGACCGCCCCGTGCTCCTCATGGACGAGCCGTTCGCGGCGCTGGACGCGATCACCCGCGACCTGCTGCACGAGGAGCTCGAGCGCGTGTGGCGGGCCACCGGGCGCACGATCGTCTTCGTCACGCACAACGTGCGCGAGGCCGCCCGCCTCGGGCAGCGCGTCGTGCTGATGGGGAGCCGGCCGGGACGCATCGTGCAGGAGTGGCGGATCGGCAAGACCACGGACCGCCGCATCGAGTCCCCCGAGGTCGCCGCCCTGTCCATCGAGATCACCGAGCAGCTGCGGAAGGAGATCCGCCGGAATGCCGCGTGACACCACCGTCCTCGACCGCGCGGACGCCGGCCAGGCCGACGACCTGCGCAGCCTCGCCGCGGGCCTGGACCGCCTGCAGACCGACGTCGAGCGCCGCCCCAGCCTGTGGCGCCGGCTCGCCGCCAGCGTCCTCCCGCCGATCATCTTCGTCGTGCTGCTGGTCGCCGCGTGGCAGCTGTACGTGGTGATCGCCCACCCGCGCCCCGACATCGTCCCCTCGCCGCTCGACGTCGCCGGCGCGCTCGCGCACGCGTGGGACACCGGCCGGCTGCAGATCGCCGTGACCACGAGCCTCGAGCGGGGCCTCGTCGGGTTCGCGATCGCGATCGCGGTCGGCACGCCCATCGGCCTCCTCCTCGCCGAGGTGCGCCCCATCCGCCGCGCGGTCGGCCCGATCATCTCGGGGCTCCAGGTCCTCCCCTCGGTCGCGTGGGTGCCCGCCGCGATCATCTGGTTCGGCCTCTCCGACGCCACCGTGTACTTCGTGATCCTCATGGGCGCGATCCCCTCGATCGTCAACGGGCTCATCGCCGGCGTCCAGCAGGTGCCGCCGCAGCTGCGCCGCGTGGGCACCGTCCTGGGCGCTTCGCGCTGGCAGCTCGCCACGACCGTGATCCTCCCGGCGGCCCTCCCCGGCTACCTCGCGGGCATCAAGCAGGGCTGGGCGTTCGCGTGGCGCTCCCTCATGGCGGCGGAGATCATCGCGGTCGGCGGATCGATCGGGTTCGGTCTCGGCTCGATGCTGGACCAGTCGCGCCAGCTCGCCGACCTGGCGGGCGTGCTCGCCACGATCCTGCTCATCCTCGTGATCGGCATCCTGATCGAGCTCGTGTTCTTCGGCCCGCTCGAGCGGCGGGTGCTGCGCCGACGCGGCCTTCTGCTGGCGGGGACCGCGCGATGACCGCGACCGGGAAGGTGTGGCTCGTCGGGGCCGGACCCGGGGATGCCGGGCTGCTGACCATCCGTGGGCTGCGCGCCCTGCAGCAGGCCGACGTGATCGTCGCCGACCGGCTCGGGGCGCGCGGGGTCCTAGAGGGCCTCGCCGCGGAGGGGATCGAGCTGACCGCCGAGGTCGTCGACGTCGGCAAGCGGCCCGGGCACCACGCCGTGCCCCAGGACGCCATCAACGCGCTGCTGGTCGAGCTCGCCCGCACGGGGTCCGTGGTCGTGCGCCTCAAGGGCGGCGACCCGTACGTGTTCGGCCGCGGCGGCGAGGAGCTCGAGTTCTGCCGTGCGGCGGGCGTCGAGGTCGAGGTCGTCGCGGGCATCACGAGCCCCATCGCCGTTCCGGCGCTCGCCGGCATCCCGCTGACCCACCGCGGTCTCGCGACGGCGTTCACCGTCGTCAGCGGCCACGACCAGATCGAGCAGCTCGCCGGCGGTCGCGACCACACGGTCGTCCTCGTCATGGGGATCGGCACGTTGGCGCACTCCGCGCACGTGCTCGGCCGCGGCGAGCGCGGCGGCGACTGCCCCGTCGCGATCGTCGAGGACGGCTACGGTCCCGGCCAGCGCGTCACGATCGGCACGCTCGCCACCATCGCCGGCCAGGCCGCCTCGCGCGACGTCCGCTCCCCCGCGGTCGTCGTCGTCGGCGACGTGGTCCGGCTGAGCCCCTTCGCGCCCGCCGAGCTCGCGGTGGACGCCCTGGAGGTCTCCGAGAAGCTCTCCGCGCGCCTGGCGGCGGAGCAGACCCGTCAGAAAGGCCAATGAAGTGACTGACCTGAACCTCCGCGTCGCCATCGTCGGAGCCGGCCCCGCCGGCGTGTACGCCGGCAACATCCTCGCGAACGCGGTCGGCGAGGCCGGCGGCACGGTCGCGATCGACCTGTTCGACTCGCTCCCGGCCCCCTACGGGCTGATCCGATACGGCGTCGCCCCCGACCACCCCCGCATCAAGGGCATCGTGAACTCGCTGCACGAGATGCTCGATGCCGGCACCATCCGTTTCCTCGGCAACGTCGAGATCGGTCGCGACGTGACGATCGACGAGCTGCAGGAGCGCTACGACGCCGTCATCCTCGCCACGGGCGCGATCCGCGACGCGGCGCTGAACATCCCCGGCATCGACCTGCCCGGCTCGCACGGGGCGGCGGAGTTCGTGGCCTGGTACGACGGCCACCCCGAGGCGCCGTCGGACTGGACGCTCGACGCCCGCGAGGTCGCGGTCATCGGCAACGGCAACGTGGCGCTCGACGTCGCGCGCGTGCTCGCCAAGCACGCGGTGGACCTCCGCCCGACCGAGATCCCGGACAACGTGCTGGCCGGCCTCGAGGCCTCCGCGGTCACCGACGTGCACCTCTTCGGACGCCGCGGCCCCGCCGACATCAAGTTCACTCCGATCGAGCTGCGCGAGCTCGGCGAGGTGCCGAATGTCGACA
This sequence comes from Microbacterium sp. X-17, assembly GCF_039615055.1. Taxonomy (NCBI): domain Bacteria; kingdom Bacillati; phylum Actinomycetota; class Actinomycetes; order Micrococcales; family Microbacteriaceae; genus Microbacterium; species Microbacterium sp. X-17. Next base: position 996,203 of record NZ_JBDHNI010000002.1, on the reverse strand, counting down.
TCATCGTGCACGAGGAGGACTTCGCCGACGCGGACCCCGCGAACGCGAGCAACAACCAGCTGAAGGTGATGCTGCGGATCCTGAACTCGTGGCGCACCCGCGAGGAGACGGGCGCCACCCGCCGCCTGCACCTGCACTTCTACCACCTCCCGCTCGAGGTCCGGGGCGAGGACCGCGTCGAGTCCGTGCGCTTCGAGCGCACCGAGCCGGACGGGAACGGCTCCGTCCGCGGCACCGGCGAGTACCGCGAGATCGCGGTGCAGCAGGTGTACCGCGCCGTCGGCTACTATGGCTCCCCCGTCCCGGGCGCGCCGTTCGACGCCGCCGCGGGCGTCATCCCGAACGCCGGCGGACGCGTGGTCGCGGCATCCGGCACCCCGATCGGCGGCCTGTACGCGACCGGATGGATCAAGCGGGGTCCCGTCGGGCTTATCGGTCACACCAAGTCGGACGCCATGGAGACGATCGAGCACCTCGTCGCCGACGCGAGCGCGGGCCTGCTCACGGCGCCGGTCGCGACGGGCGACATCACGGAGCTGCTCGACGAGCGGACCGTCGCGTTCACGACGTGGGACGGATGGCTCGCGCTGGACGCGCACGAGCGCGCGCTCGGCGCCGCGCACGTGCACACCCGCGAGCGCGTCAAGGTCGTGCCGCGTGACGAGCAGGTCGAGATCTCCCGGGCCGGAGCGCTGATCTCGTGACGTATGTGATCGCCCTTCCGTGTGTGGATGTGAAGGATCGGGCGTGTATCGACGAGTGTCCTGTGGATTGCATCTACGAGGGTGAGCGGTCGTTGTACATCCATCCGGATGAGTGTGTGGATTGTGGGGCGTGTGAGCCGGTGTGTCCGGTGGAGGCGATCTACTACGAGGACGATGTTCCGGAGGAGTGGGCGGACTACTACACCGCGAATGTGGAGTTCTTCCAGGACGTGGGTTCCCCGGGTGGGGCGGCGAAGGTGGGTGTGATCCACAAGGACCACCCCTTGATCGCGGCGCTCCCCCCACAGGGCGAGCACTGAGGATCGCGCCGGGCGCGGCGTCGAGTCAGTGCCCGGCGCTGCCGGCGTCGGTCACGCCGACGTCGGTGCGATGGAAGTTCAGGAACGAGCGGGACGCCGTCGGACCGCGCTGCCCCTGGTACCGGTTCCCGTAGGGGCCGGAGCCGTAAGGGTTCTCCGCCGGCGAGCTCAGCCGGAAGAAGCACAGCTGGCCGATCTTCATGCCCGGCCAGAGCGTGATCGGCAGGGTCGCCACGTTCGACAGCTCGAGCGTCACGTGCCCGGAGAAGCCCGGGTCGATGAATCCCGCGGTGGAGTGCGTGAGCAGGCCGAGGCGGCCGAGCGACGACTTGCCCTCGAGGCGCGCGGCGATGTCATCCGGGAGGGTGATGCGCTCGAACGTCGAACCGAGCGCGAACTCGCCGGGGTGCAGGATGAACGGCTCGTCCGGCGCGACCTCGATGAGCCGCGTGAGGTCGGGCTGATCCACCGCCGGGTCGATGAACGGGTACTTGTGGTTGTCGAACAGCCGGAAGTACCGGTCCAGGCGCACATCGACGCTCGACGGCTGCACCATCGAGGCGTCCGAGGGCTCGAGCCCGATGCGTCCCGCGGACCACTCCTGGCGGATGTCGCGATCGGAGAGCAGCACGCCACCAGCCTAGGCCCCGGGCCGCCTTTGCTATGCTTGCGTGGTTCTCCCGGGGATGTAGTTCAATGGCAGAACTTCTGCTTCCCAAGCAGACAGCGCGGGTTCGATTCCCGTCATCCCCTCCACAGCCCTCACGGGCGGCCATCGGCCGCGCGGGAGGGCTTTCGTATGGGATGCCGCAGGGCACTACGACAGCGCGTCGAGGTACATCCATGCCACGGGCAGCACCTGGATGATCCCGAGGACCACGCCGATGGCCGACAGGACCCAGCGACCACGGCGGACGCTCGCGATCCAGATCCCGATCAGACCCAGCAGGAGCGTGACGATCCCGACGACCGCCATCAAGGGGAGAATGATCAGCCCCAGCCACCAGATCGCGTTCATCGACGGGATCAACCCCACCAGGAACACGAGCAGACCGGGAACGAGGCCGACCGCCCCCACGATCACGGCGGTCAGGCCGAGGATGTCCACGCCGCGGCGGGGAGCGGCCCCCACCGGTCGCACCTCGTACGGATGAGTCACGGAACCTCCCAGGCGTAGGACGCGAGCGGGCGGAGCGGCGGCTGGGCGCCCGGCATCGTGACCGCATCGGCGCCCACGGCGCAGGCGGCGCGGAGCGCGAGCTCGGGCGGCCAGCCCGCGTGCAGGCCCAAGGTCAGGGCCGCGGCGAAGGCATCGCCGGCGCCGACCGAGTCGACGGCGGTGACCGGCGGCGCGGACGCGCGCGCCACCTCCGTGCCGCGCGAGAGCAGCACGGCGCCGGCGGCGCCGTGCGTCACCGCGACCAGCCGCGCGGCCGCGAGCGCCGGCTGCAGCGCGTACTCGGTCTCGTTGACGATCACGAGATCGGCGCGTTCCACGACGGATGCCGGCAGCTCCGCCGCCGGCGCGGCGTTGAGCGCGAGGAACCCGGGGGCGGTTGCAAGCGCCGCGACCGTGGCGAGCGGGATCTCCAGCTGCGCCAGCACCGCCTCGTCGTCGCCGAGGTCGTCCGGAGCCTCCACCGCGGCGTTCGCGCCCGGACAGACCACGATCTGGTTCTCGCCGTTCGCGTCGACCGCGATTAGCGCGGTCCCCGTCGGGGTGTCGCCGAGCCAGATGCCGCCCGTGTCGACGCCGGCATCCCGGAGGGCGTCGATCATCCAGCGTCCGTCGGAGTCGTCCCCGACGCAGCCGACCATCCGCACCCGGGCGCCGAGGCGCGCCGCCGCGACGGCCTGGTTCGCGCCCTTCCCGCCAGGGCTGCGGGTCAGCGCGCCGCCGAGTACGGTCTCGCCGGGACCGGGGAGGCGGGCCACCCGGGCCACGACATCCACGTTGATGCTGCCGACGACGGCGAGCGGCCGGAGAGGAGCGAGATCCACGGGGACATTCCATGCGGTAGAACCGTGAGATGACCTACGCCGCGCCGATCCCGGTCTACCTCGACTGCGACACGGGCGTGGACGACGCTCTGGCCCTCGCCTACCTGCTCGCCCGATCCGGAGTCGAGGTCGTCGGCGTCGGTACGGTGAGCGGCAACACCTCGGCCGAGCAAGCGGCGCGCAACACGCTGGACCTCCTCGGGATCGCCGGGCGCACCAGCATCCCCGTCGCGATCGGAGCGCACGACCACCTCGCGCAGCCATTCGCCGGCGGCGCGACCCGCGTCCACGGGGCGAACGGGATCGGCGGCGTCGAGCTGCCGCGGGCGGATGCCGAACCGGACGCGCGCTCGGCCGTCGAGCTCCTCCTCGACCTGTCGCGCTGGTACCCCGGCCGGCTGCGGATCATCGCGGTCGGCCCCCTCACGAACATCGCGCTCGCGCTCCGCGCCGACCCCACGCTCACGCAGCGCGTCACCGAGATCACGGTCATGGGCGGCGCGGCCCTCGTGCCGGGCAACGTCACGCCCGTCGCCGAGGCGAACGTCTTCTGCGATCCGGAGGCGGCGGCCGCGGTCTTCGAGGCGGACTGGGATGTCGTGATCGTGCCGCTCGACGTGACGCACGAGCACGTCCTGGACGAGCCCGGCCGCGAGGCCCTCCTGCACGCGGAGGATCCCCTCGCCCGCGTGATCGGCGGCATCCTCGACCACTACTTCGACTTCTACACCGGCCTGTACGGGATGCGGGCGAGTGCCCTCCACGATCCACTCGCCGCCGCGATCGCGGTGGGCGGCGTCCATCCGACGCGCGCGCTGCGCGTCCCAGTCGTGGTCGATACGACCGATGGCCCCGGGCGCGGGCAGACGATCGTGGACCTCCGCGGCCAGCGGCTCGCGCCCCGGCATCACGAGGGAGTCCGTACGACCGTGGTCCTGGAGACGGCCACCCCCCTGGCCCCCCATCTCCTCGCCACCCTCCTCTAGCCCGTACCCCTTCTCTCGCCCGAGCCCGCTCCCTCCCTCCCTCCCCTCCCTCCCTCCCTCCCTCCCTCTCGTCGAACCCACCTCTTCCTCGCGAGCCCACGTGCTCGTGGGGCCCTATGCGGGTGGTCTCGCGAGGAGGAGGTGGGCTCGGGGACGGACCGGAGAGGGCGAGGGGCCCCGGCGCGCGGAACGACGGGCCCAGGGGGCTGGGCTCGCGCGGCTCGCGCGCCGGGCCAGGGCCCGTGGGCGCGGGGCCGGGGGGCAGACGAGGTCAGGAGACGGGGCAGACCGCGGACTTGGCTATCGCGTCGTGGAGCTGCGGGGCGGTCCAGGGGAGGCCCGAGGTCGCGGCATCGCGCCCCGCGGCGGGGGTCGCCTTCGACGCGATCGCCGCCAGCTGCCACGCGAGGTCGCCCGCGAGCTGAGCAGGTGCCGCGGAGTCGTTCAGCACCACGACCACGGTCAGGCCCGTGCCGGGGTCGGCGAACGAGGCCGTCAGGTACCCGGGCACCGAGCCGTACTGCCCGACGAGCGACCCGGCCCGGAACGCGCCGCCGCCCGTGGTGAACCACGTCGGCGCGTCCGCGCTCGGGGACTTGGCGGAGGCGAAGCGGTCGACACCGGACGGCAGCAGGGATCCCGCGGCGAGGGCCTGCGTGTAGGTCTTCGCGTCGTCGAGGGTCGACACCACCCCGGAGTCCGTGAACCCGATGCTCGAGGAGAGGTCGGTCACGTCGGTCGGCGCCGTACACGCGACCGCGCCGTCCGCCCCCCGGGCGGAGACGTATCCGTGCAGCGGATCGCGGCCGGGGTCGGCCGGCGCCGGATCCGGCAGCGCGGTCTGCGACAGCCCCAGGGGCCCGGTCACGTACATCCCGTAGAGATCGGCCGCCTTGCGGCCGGACGCGGCCTCCAGAGCGAGGCCGAGCAGCTGGTAGCCGGCATCCGAGTCGACCCACGCGGTCCCCGGTGCGGATGCCGCCAGGCGGCCGATGCCGTAGGAGACGAGCTCACGCGGATCCCACACCCGGCCCGGGTTCTGCAGCCACATGCTCTCCACCGACGGACGGTACGAGCCGACGCCGGACGTGCCATCGCACAGCTCCCCCAGCGTCACGCCGTTCAGACCGATGACCGTGGGCACGTACTTCGACACCAGATCGCTCGGTGACACCGTCCCGTTCGCGACGAGCGCATAGAGCACGTCGCACGTCATCGGCCGGGTCAACGTCGTCGCGCGGAAGCTCATAGCCGGATCTGCCGCGGCTCCGGTCGCGGTGTCCGCGACACCCAGCCCGACCACCCACGTGCCGCTCCACGGCGCCCACACGCCGACCAGCGCCCCGGACGACCCGGATGCCTTCATGGCGAACTCGGCGGCGTCCTGAAGCTGCGACTGCATGTCGGCGGCCAGCGCGCCCGACGCCTGCGACGGCACGTTCGGACGCACACTGCCCCCGGAGCAGCCCGCAACCAGCACCGCCACGGCAACGACGCCGACCACGATCGCGCCGAGTCGCCGTCCACCCCGACGGGAACTCATCCTCACCCCTGAACCTCCGCTCACGATTCAAACACACGAAGGTCTCGGAGCCATCACGACCGCGCCCCCTACGCTGAGAGGATGCCGCATACCTTCGACGATGCCGTGCGCTCCGGTGTCCTGGGCCACATGAACGCCGACCACACGGGTGACAACGTGCTGATCGTGCGGGCATTCGCCGGAGTCGAGGCGACCTCCGCCGTGATGACCGGGTTCGACGGCGACGGCGCCGACTGGGATGCCACCACCGCGGCCGGCGAGACGCAGCACGTCCGCGTGCCGTGGCCGGGCGGTCCGGTCACCGAACGCGCCGAGGTCCGGCGCGAGGTCGTCGCGCTCTACGACGAGGCGTGCGGCCGGCTGGGGATCGAGCCGCGCCCGCACTGATCGAGGTTAGGTGGACCTAACCTCGCCCGCTACACTGAGCGCATGCCCGAGCCGATCCCGTTCTCCACGGCGCTCCGCGAGCGCTCGACCGCCGCTCACTCGTCCAGCGAGACGAGCGGCTTCATGTCCGATCTCATGCAGGGCGAGGGCTCGCGCGAGGACTATGTCGCCCTCGTCGCCCAGCACTGGTTCATCTACGCGGCGCTCGAGAGCGCGGCGGAGGCGATGCGGCAGGACCCCGTGGCCGCCGCGTTCATCACCGACCGGCTCACGCGCCTGCCCGCGCTGGAGGCCGACCTCGAGTTCCTGATCGGCCCGGACTGGCGCGACCGGATCGAGTCGTTGCCGACGACCCAGCGCTACGTCGACCGCATCGACGCCGTCGGCGCGACCTGGCCGGGCGGCTTCGTCGCCCACCACTACACGCGCTATCTCGGCGACCTGTCCGGCGGCCAGTTCATCGGCAAGGTCATGGCGCGGCGGTTCGGCTTCGAGACCAACGGGATCGGCTTCTACGTCTTCGACGACATCGCCGACCCCGCCGCATTCAAGGACGCGTACCGCGAGCAGCTGGATGCCGCGCCGTGGGACGAGGCGGAGAAGGCCCGCGTGATCGACGAGGTCCTCCTCGCGTACCGCTTCAACACGGAGCTGTTCGAGGACCTCGCCCGCGCGAAGGCCGAAGCCGCCGCCTGACTCAGGCCGCGCGGACCGCGCTCATGAAGCGCTGGACGTCGGGATCGACCCGGACGTCGCGGGGCCGGAGCGGCCGCGACAGGTAGAGCCCGTCGAGCGAGGTCAGCCGGCTGAGCGCCACGTACGTCTGCCCCGGGGCGAACGCACCCGAGCCGAGGTCGATGACGGCGCGCTGGTAGGTCTTGCCCTGCGACTTGTGGATCGTCACGGCCCACGCGAGCCGCAGCGGGAACTGCGTGAACTCCGCCACGACATCGCGCGAAAGCGCCTTCGTGCCGGCGTCGTACGAGTACCGGAACCTCTCCCAGACCGCGGGCTCGACCTCGTGCTCGACGCCGTCGACCTCGACGCGCACCGTGCCCCCCGCGATCCGGGTGACGGTGCCGATCGTCCCGTTGACCCACCGCGGCGGCTCCGGATACCCACCGACGTCGTTGCGCAGGAACATGACCTGCGCGCCGATCTTCAACTGCAGCTCCACGTCGGCGGGATAGATGTCGCCGCGCCCGAAGTCGCCGTTGATCTCGGCGAGCGCGGTCTGCGCCCGGCCCTTCAGGGCGTCGAGATGGCGCCGGTTGATCGAGGTGACGATGTCGTTGCGCGTCGCGAGCGTGATGACCGGGGGCTCGCCGTCGACCGGCTCGGGCGCAGGCCGCGCGCCGACATCGTTGAGCACCTGCGCCATGTCGGCGGTGACGTGGCCGTGCCGCACCGCGTTGAGCAGCGCTGTGAACCGCGGATCGGACTGGCGGTGGATCTGCCGCAGCTCCTCGATGCGGAGATCCGCGCCGTAGCGTCCGAGGTCGAGGATCCCGGCGGCATCCGGCTCGTCCCCGGCCCACACACGCGCGTCGAAGAACCACGAGGAGCGGTAGTGGTCCTGGATGTAGCGGAGCTCGTCGCCGCGCGGCGGCACGGGCGCCAGCTGGTACGGATCGCCGAACATGACGACCTGCACGCCCCCGAACGGCTCGCCGCGGCGCCCGCGGGCCTGCCGGAGGGAGCGGTCGATCGCGTCCATGAGGTCGGCGCCCACCATCGAGATCTCGTCGATCACGAGCGTGTCGATCGCGTTGAGGATGCGCCGCGTCGCATCCGACTGATCCAGCTCGCTGTCCGCGATGAGCCCGATCGGCAGGCGGAAGAGCGAGTGGATCGTCTGGCCCTCGACGTTCAGCGCCGCGACGCCCGTCGGCGCGCAGATCGCGAGCTGCTTGCTCGTGTTCCACGCGAGGTGCCGCAGGAGGGTCGACTTGCCGGTGCCCGCGCGGCCCGTGACGAACACGTGGTCGCGCGTGTTCTCGATCTGCTGGAACAGCGACTCCTGCTCGGCGGACAGAGGCGTGCTCACCGTGACATGGTAGTCAGCCTCGGACGGCCCTCCGGCCGCTTCCCAGGCGATTCGCCCGGGCGCTTCCTAGACTGGGGCCGTGAGCGGGCCGACCGAGGGGGCGATCGCCGACACTCCGGTGTCGCCGCGACGTCGGCGACGGTCTCGCCGTCTCGCGGTGGATCTGTCGATCCTCGGCATCGTCGGCGTGCTGCTCGTCGGCGCCACCGTCGCCGGCGGAGTCACGGTGTACCGGCAGTTCTACAGCCCCACCGCGTTCGTGCTGCACTACCTGGGTCTCCTCGGCGACGGACGCGCCGCGGACGCGCTGGCCCTCCCCGGCGTCGCGGTCGATCCGACCGTCCTCACGGCCCGCGGGCTGCCGTCCACGGCCTCGACGGCGCTCCTCCGTCAGGCGGCGCTCGGCCATCTGAGCGACGTGCACCCGATCGCGGAACAGGCCGACGGCGACCTCACGCGCGTCACGGTCGGCTACTCGGCCGGCGGATATCCGGCGCAGACGACCTTCGCCGTCCGCCGCGACGGCACGGCGGGCGTCCTGCCCGCGTGGCGGTTCGATACGAGCCCGCTCGCGATCGTCGACCTCACGGTGCTCGGATCGGCGGACTTCCGGGTCAACGGCTTCGACGTCGACAAGAACCAGGTGTCCGCGGCGGCGGATCAGGCGAGCGCGGTCCCGCTCCTCGTGTTCTCCCCCGGCCTTTACTCGGTGACGGTCGACACGCCGGTGGCAACCGCCGACGGGGTCGCGGTGCTCGCCGACGCCCCGCTCACCCAGGTGCCGGTGGACGTGCAGGCGCAACCGACGGCGCAGTTCGTCTCGACCGTGCAGTCCCGCGTCGAGCAGTTCCTCACCGACTGCACCACCCAGCGGGTGCTCCAGCCGACCGGGTGCCCGTTCGGCTACGTCGTCTACAACCGGATCGACGGCCTGCCGACGTGGTCGATGGTGAAGCAGCCGACGGTGTCGATCGTCCCAGACGGGGCGAACTGGCGCATTCCGGGGACTCCCGCGACCGCGCACATCGAGGTCGACATCCGCTCGGTCTCGAACGGCTCGTTGCACCACGTGAGCGAGGACGTGCCGTTCCTCTTGGACGGCTCGATCACGACCCAGAGCGACGGATCGCTGTCGATCCAGCTCGGCGGCTCCGCGACCGGCTGAGGGTCTGCGACGAGATTTGCTGTGCAGATCGTTGACAGATTGTTATGGTGCTCGTGACGGTCGAAGGGGTCGACCGAAGGGGAATTCAAAATGAAGCGTAGTTCTGTCGTGAAATTCGCGATCTCGTTGAGTGTCGCTGGGGCACTTGCGCTCGGAGCGTCACCGGCATTCGCCGACAGCGGAAGTCTCGCATCATCCGCACCGGTCACGGTTGACGTGAACCCGTTCTCGGATGCTCAGGCGTTGGCGCGGCTGGAAGCGCTGGCACAGACACAGACGGCCGCAGACATCGCCGCAATCGTCAACACCGGACTCCCGAACGTCAGCCTGCGGAACGGAGCCGGCGACATCATCGCCGTCTACCTTCCGTCTCCCGGCATCACACCGCTGCTTAGCCAGAGAGGGCCAGGGTGCGCTGCCGGCGACGCCTGCGCCTTGGCAAATGGTGGCAGCACGCCATTCGGCTTCTACGGGACGGGGTTGCTTTCGGTCGGCATCCCGAATGTGACGAGGATCTCCGCAGGGTCGAACACCACGACCTTCTGGTACGGCGGCTCAGGCGATTTCGTCTCAGCGGGAAGCACGGCATTCGTTCCCAACCGGTACTACACGCGGGTGACGCGCAGCTAGTTGGGCGAATTCGGCGACGACGATCGTGGCCGGCCCATGTCTGGTCGGCCACGATCGTCGTCTCACCATCCGCGACCGACTGAAGCCGGCGGCGGCTCAGCGGCCGCCAGTGCGGGCGTCGCGGTCGGCGAGCTCCTGCAGCTGCGCGTTGTACGCCTCGAGCTCGGCGTCGCCCGTGCGATCCGCATGCCGGTCGCGGACCCGATTGCGCCGGGTGTCGCTGCGACTCCACTGGATCGCGACGGTCAGCGCGAGGATGAGCGACGGGATCTCGCCGATCGACCACGCGACACCTCCGCCGACGTACTGGTCCTCGAGCGGTGTCCCGCCCCACGTGCGCCCCATCGACCCGAACCACTCGGCCACCATGAGGCCGGACTGCTCCATGATCGCGACACCGAAGAACGCGTGCATGCCCATGACCGCGAGAAGCGTCACGAGCCGCCCCGGATACGGCAGGCGGTACGGCACCGGGTCGATCCCGATCAGGGACAGCACGAAGAGGTAACCGGTGATGAGGAAGTGGGCCGTCATCCACTCGTGCCCCGCGTGGTCGTACAGCGACCAGCGGAAGAGGTCCGTGTAGTAGAAGACGAAGAGCGAGGCGACGAACAGGCCCGCGGTGAAGAACGGGTTCGTGATGATGCGGCCGAACGGCGAGTGCAACGCCCAGAGGATCCACTCCCGGCCGCCGCGCGTGCCGTCGTCGCGCTTTCGGATGGCCCGGAGCGCGAGCGTGATCGGCGCACCAGGCACGAGCAGCAGGGGGATTGCCATGGTCAGCAGCATGTGCCCGGCCATGTGCACGCTGAAGAGGTACTCCTGGTAGACGTTGACCGGTCCGCACGTCACCCACAGGAGCAGCAGCATCCCGCCCAGCCAGAGGATCGTGCGGTACACGGGCCAGCGGTCGCCGCGACGGTGCAGGCGCCACACGCCGGCGAGGTAGAAGAAGACGCCCGCCGCGACGATGACGACCCACACCGGGTCGATGTTCCACGACGTGAACCAGCGCGAGATGTCGAGCTCCGGCGGAAGCGGCGAGCCGGAGAGGATCTCCGCGGGCGTGCGCACGGTCGGCACCGCCTCGCCCACCGGCGGCGGTGTCCGCGCGAGGGCGACGCCGGCGCCGCTCGCGATCCCCATGAGGGCGAGCTCGAGCACGACGAGGCCCCAGAACCGGCGCGCCCGCCGATCCTGGTCCATCCGCCCGATCAGCCGCAGCCGGTACCAGGCGCCGAGCGCCCCGAGGCCGATGAGCACGACGATCTTGACCCCGAGGATCGCGCCGTACGGGGTCAGCAGGCCCGACCAGTCGCCGACCGCAACGATCGCACGGGCGGTGCCCGAGTACGCCACCACGACGAACGCGAACAGCGCGATCGTCGAGTACCGGCGGAGGAGATCCGGCACCTCCCGTTTCGCAAGCAGCGGTCGGACCACGACGAGCAGCAGCAGCCCGCCGACCCAGACGGCCGCGGCGAGCATGTGCAGGATCAGCGACGTCATCGCGACGTCGTGGGTGGACAGCTCGCCCGAGTGACCCTGCGTGCCCATCGGCACGATCACGACGAGGGCGAGGATCGCGACGAGGAACGTCGAGGTCCAGCCCCTCACCGCGAACGTCAGCACGGTGAGCGCCGCCCCGCCGACCGTCGTGAAGAGCCACGTGCGGCCGAGCTCCTGCTGCACGAGGAAGCTGCCCAGCTGCTCGCCGAAGAGCATGTCGCCGCTCGGTGCGGCGTTGGAGACGTTCACGAACGTGAAGAACCCGGTCACTCCGGCGGCGACCGTGAACACCGCGGCGGAGACGGATGCCGTGTCCAGCGCGACGTCGAAGGCGCGCTCCCCCGCCTTCAGCCCGAACAGCGCGAGCACGAGAGAGCCCGCCATCCCCGCGGCGCCGAGGTTGACCGCGACCGTCGAGATCGGGAGGCCCCACCGGACGACGGGGCCGGGATCGGCGATCACGAGCGGCGCCGCGCCGCCGCCGTAGGCCAGCAGCACGAGGAGTGCGACGACGGCCGCGACGCCCAGAACGAGGGGGCCGGCGGCACGAAGCGCGCGGGGGTGCATCCCTCAAGCCTAGGCGCGTGTTCCTTCCAGAAACGCAGAGAGGGGGAGGCGATCCGCCTCCCCCTCTCTGACGACGACTTACTTGACGGCGCCCTTGAGCTTCGAGCCCGCCGTCACCTTGACGCGCTTGCCCGCGGGGATCTTGATCTCCGCACCCGTCTGCGGGTTGCGGCCCGTGCGGGCGGCGGTGGAGACCTGCTCGAACGAGAGCCAGCCCGGGATCGAGACCTTGTTGCCCTTGGCGACCGCGTCGGCGACCGTGGCGAAGAGCGAGTCGAGCACGCCCGAGACAGCGGACTGGCTCTGGCCCGTCGCGCTGGCGATGCTCGCGACGAGCTCGGTCTTGGTGATGGACTTGTCGGCCATGTGGTTTGTCCTCCACGGACGGACGATGCCGTCCTTCGTTTCTCGGACCGGGAGCGGGAGCTTCCGGCTGGTGTGTGCAACCGACTCGAATATTAGCTGGCATCCCGCGGATTTCCGCGGATTTCCGACCAGAAAGCACGAAGCCCCCGAGGACGGATCCTCGAGGGCTTCGGGCGAAGCAGGTGGTTACCAGCTCGACTTGGTCACACCGGGCAGCTCGCCACGGTGGGCCATGTCACGGAAGCGGACACGCGAGATGCCGAACTTCGTGAGGACACCGCGGGGACGGCCGTCGATGACGTCGCGGCTGCGCAGGCGCACGGGCGACGCGTTACGGGGCAGCTTCTGCAGGCCGACGCGGGCGGCCTCGCGCTCCTCGTCGGAGGCCTGCGGGTTGACGAGCTGCTTCTTCAGCTCGGCGCGCTTCGCGGCGTAGCGGTCGACGACCACCTTGCGCTGCTCGTTGCGGGCGATCTTGCTCTTCTTGGCCATGGGTCAGCGCTCCTCTCGGAACTCGACGTGCTTGCGCACGATGGGGTCGTACTTCTTCAGCACGATGCGGTCGGGGTTGTTGCGGCGGTTCTTGCGCGTCACGTAGGTGTACCCCGTGCCGGCGGTCGAACGCAGCTTGATGATCGGACGGACGTCCTGAGCCTTCTTCGCCATCAGAGCTTCACACCCTTCGCGAGGAGGTCCTTGACGACGGCCTCGATGCCACGGGCATCGATGACCTTGATGCCCTTGGCGGACACGTTGAGCGTGACCTTACGGCCGAGCGACGGCACGTAGTAGGTCTTCTTCTGCACGTTCGGGTCGAAGCGGCGCTTCGTCCGTCGGTGCGAGTGCGAGATGTTGTGACCGAAGCCGGGAACCGCTCCAGTCACCTGGCACACAGCAGCCATGGTGATGTCTCCTTCATTACCGTGGAACCGGACGGTTCCACCCAAGATCCCTTGTCTGCACCGCCGGAGCGGCACGAACTGCGCGCAGGAGTGCACGCAGACAAACGCCTACTCTAGCACGGCGGCTTGCGCGCCCCGTCCCCAGCGGAAGGCTGAGACCGTCGGATCGCCCGCGATCCAGAACCGCCACGGGAACACGGCCGTGCCGGCGACGCCGGCCACCCCGACGCGGGGGCCGGACGCGACGCTGGGGAGGGGTTCGTCGCGCAGCAGCAGGCGCGCCTCGGCATCCGCCTGCCGCCCGCCGCCGACCGCGTCGATCCCGTCGTGGACCGGATGCCGCAGCCCGACCGCGTCGCCGAGCCGGCCGGGACCGCGGGCCAGGTCCCGCGCGATCCGCGCCGCGGGGCGGCGCCGGCGCGCGGCATCCGCCCCGTCGACGACTTCGCCGGCGCGCAGCAGCACTCCGCCCGCGACGCCGGCCGGGCCGCACACGACGTTGACGCAGGAGTGGATGCCGTGGCTCAGGTACACGTACAGGTGGCCGGGCTCGCCCCACATCGTGGCGTTCCGCGCGGTCGGACCCATCCGGGCGTGGGAGCCGGGATCGGGCACGTCGCCGGTCCCGCGGCCGTGGTACGCCTCGACCTCGGTGAGGCGCACCGCGACGCGCTCGCCCGCGACGCGGGTCTCGAGCACCCCGCCGAGCAGGCGCGGTGCGACCTCGCGCGGGAACCCGGACAGCTCCGCGCGCGTCGCGGGGTGCAGGCCCGGCGGCATCCCCCTCACTGGGTCGCTGCCTGGCACCACGAGATGTCGGAGCCGGCGAGGGCCACGACCTCCTGCCCCGTGTCGAGGTCGACGATGTGCGTCTCGACCCGGCCGGGGAGGGGCCGCAGGTACGTGTCGTAGGGGTTGGACACGATGTCCGGGGCGAGCAGGAACGCGCCGTAGCGGCCGTTCGGCGAGATGCACGTCTGGAGGAACGCGGCCGACGCGGCGATCGTGAAGACTGGCTTCGACGTCGTGCCGTCGGCGCTCACGCGGTAGACGGTCGTCCCCTGCGCGACGCCGCCCGTCACGACGGCGAACGGGCGGAGAGCCTCGTTCGCGGAGCCTGGCAGCGGGGTGAGGATGCCCTCCGAGCCGGGCACGCCGGTCGCGACCGGGAGCGGGGTGGTCGAGCCGTCCGCGAGGTTGACCACGACCATGCCGTCGATCCGCTCGATGATCGCGAGCTGCGACCCGCGGGCGATGCCCTCGATCGCGGCCGCCGTGCCGAGGTCGGTCGCCGTCGTGCCGCCCGGCGCGGTCAGGAGCAGGCGGCCGGCGAAGTTCGCGATCAGCACCCGGTCGGTGTCGGGCACGAACCGCCACTGCGCGACACGCGCATCCGCCCCCGCGGGCTGGACCGCGACCGGCTGCGCGGTCGGATCCGACAGCGACACCGTGTAGAGCACGCTGTCCGCGCCGGCCCCGGTGGCCGGATCCCGGTCGGAGTAGACGAAGCCGATCGTCTCGCCACGATCGGCGGATTCGAGCCCGCTGACGTTCCCGGTGCCGGGAAGGGGCAGGTCGCGCCGGTTCTGGCCGTCGCGATCGGTCACCACGAGCTCCGGCACGTTGTCGTGGCGCAACGAGATCACGAGGTGACCGGAGGTCGCGCGGAAGTCCTCGATGTGCGCGTCGCGGAAGACCGGGACGGCCGCGGTGCCGGCGAGACCGGTGCGGAAGATCGTGTCCCCGTCGGTCGCGCGCTGGAGCAGGAAGACCTCGAGATCGGGCGTCTGGAACGTCTCCGAGAGGGTCGAGGCGGGACCCCCGCCGACCCCGGTCACGTTCGCGATCTGGACCGTGTACTGCGTCGCGTCGTACAGCGGGAGCGTGAAGCGGATGCCGATGCTCCGGCCGGACGTGTCGACGGTGAACGGAGCCGCGGGCGTGACGGTCACCTGCTCGGGCCGCACGGTCTGCAGCGACTGGTTGGTCGTGAGGATGAGCCGGGAGCCCGAGGACGAGACCGCGGCGGCGGGATCCACCTGCACGTCGGTCGTCCGCGGACCCTGCATCGCGCTCACGGCCGCGCCCGCGGCCCCCACGATCGCGAGCGTGAGGATCGCGATCCCGAACCCGGCCAGGAACAGGCGCAGCCGGCGTCGGCGCGACCGCCCGCGGCGGGACGAGGAGCGCTCAGTACTCATACGGATCCTTGGGCGCCGCGATCGTCGCGACCTGAGCGGCGTCCACGCGCAGGCGACCGTCGGCGTCGGCGCGGATCGTGCCGGTCACCGTGACCCATTGGCCGGCCGGCAGACCGAGGTCGTCCGTCGCGATGGGGACCGATGCGGCCTGGGCGTCGACGACGCAGTGCGTGATGACGAGGCGCGTGAGCCCGAAGCCGCCGCTCTGCTTCGACGGGCCGACGAAGCCGGTGAGCGTGACGGCCTTGCCGACGAACTGGTCCGGATCGGTCGCGCTCGCGAACACGCTCGCCCAGTCGCCGACGCCGAACGCGGCGGTGTCGCCCGTCGTCGCGAGCGCGACCCGGTCGGCGCCGCCGAACAGCGGGGGCGCGTTCGCGCCGCGCTCCAGCGCGAGCTGCGTGGACAGCGCGGTGGGCGGCACGACGAGCATCGTGGCCACGAGCGCGGTGGACAGCACGCCCCCGGCGACGGCGGCGATGCCCGCGATCGACGCGCCGCGCACCTCTCCCTCGTGCTCGTGGTCGTCGTGGGCGTGCCCGTGGTCGTGACCGTGCCCGTCGTCGGCCTCGGCCCCCAGCGGCAGGGTGAACGTGAGAGCCGCGCCGATCAGCAGCACGACCGACATCCCGACCGCGAACCACGCCGAGTCGGGGTTGATGTACAGGCCGATCTGCCCCGTGACCGCGAGGGAGAGCGTGACGACGGCGAGCACCGCCGCCAGGCCCACGCCCAGCAGGCGCACCGCGATCCACCGCCCCTTACGCAAGGAGGTTCACCCCGATCGCGATCGCGAAGGCGGACAGGAGGACGACCACGACGATCCCCGCGATCGTCCGGGTCGTGAACGTGGTGCGCAGCAGCGCGATCATCTTGACGTCCACGATCGGGCCGATCAGGAGGAACGCGACGATCGAGCCCGGCGTGAACGTCGAGGCGAACGACAGCGCGAAGAACGCGTCGACGTTGGAGCAGATCGACACGACGATCGCGAGCGCCGCCATCGCGACGATCGAGTAGACCGGGTTGGAGCCGATCGCGAGCAGCGCCTCGCGGGGTACGACGACCTGGACGGCGCCCGCGAGCGCCGAGCCGATCACGAGCGCCGGCATGACGGCGCGGAGCTCGACGATGAACTGCGCGATGCTGCGGCGGCCGCGGCTCCCCTGCTCGTGCGCGACGATCTCGCGCGAGCGCGCGAAACGCGCGGTCAGCAGGCCGTCCGGATCCGGATGCCGGCTGTACAGCCATCCGATGAGGTTCGCGATGAGGAACCCGCCGACGAGCCGCGCGACCAGGATGCCGTCGCTGAACCCGAACGCCTGGTGGGTCGTGATGATGACGATCGGGTTGACGATGGGGGCGGCGATGAGGAACGTCATCGTCTCCGCGACCCCGAACCCGCGGATCAGCAGGCCGCGGGCGAACGGCACGTTGCCGCACTCGCACACCGGGACGATCATGCCCAGCAGCGACAGCACGAGGCGGCGGGCCCAGGCCTGCCGCGGCATCCATCGCTCGATCGACGCCGGCGGCACCCACACCTGGATGACGATCGACAGCACGACGCCGAGGACCACGAACGGCAGCGACTCGACGAGGACCGACAGGGACAGCGTGATCCCGTCCTGCAGGCGGGTCGGCATGTCCGGGATGACGTCCGGCGCGAAGAACCGGAGGCCGACGAGGACCGCGATCGCGGCGAGCCCGACGCCGATGCCCGCGATCGCCGTGCGCGAGCGTGTCGTCCGCGGCGGGGTCGCGCCCCGCGGGCGCGTCGTGGTGCGAGGGGCCGTCACGCTCGGTCGCGGGCCAGGGCGCACGAGCGGCACAACCCGAAGATGTCCACGATGTGCTCCGCGTCGGTGAAGCCGTGCTGGGACGCGGTCGTGCGCGCCCACTGCTCGACGGCGGTGGCCTCGATCTCGACCGTGAGGCCGCACGAGCGGCAGATCAGGTGATGGTGGTGGCCGGGGGTGGTGCAGGCGCGATACAGGCTCTCGCCCTCCGGGCTCTGCAGGGAGTCGGCCGAGCCGTCGGCCGCGAGCCCGGCGAGGGCTCGGTAGACCGTGGCGAGCCCGATGCCCGTGTTCTCGTCGCGCAGCTGCGCGTGCAAGGTCTGCGCGCTCACGAAGCCTCGGGTGTGCGCGAGCGCCTCCTTGACGCGCTCGCGCTGCCACGTGTTGCGCTGGGCCATGCGCGGGAGTCTACCGACGGTCTCTGGCAACCGGCCGGGTCAGGCGCCCCCGGCCGGCCCACCCCACCGTGAGAACGCGCTTGTGTCTCAAAATGGGGTCCATTTTGAGACACAAGCGCGTTCTCACGTCCGGGGGGTCAGGCTACGCGGGTCTGGCGGTCGCGGCGGGCGCCCACCAGCCGGCAGACGACGTAGATGAGGAAGGACAGGGTCGTGATGTACGGGCTCACCGGGAGCGTGCCCGCGATCGCGAGGAGGATGCCGCCGACCGCGGACACCACGCCGAAGACCGCGGCGAGCAGCGGCACCGCCACGGGGCCCGTCGCGATCCGCATCGCCGCCGCCGCGGGGGTCACGAGCAGCGCCATCACGAGCAGCGCCCCGATGATGTGGACCGCCACCGCGACGATGAGGCCGAGCAGCAGCATGAACGCGAGCGAGACGAACCGGCCCGGGACCCCGCGCGCCGCGGCCGCCTGCGGGTCGAGCGAGTCGAAGCGGAGCGGACGCCAGAACAGCAGCAGCGCGACCACGACAACGGCGCTGATGCCGATGAGCCAGCCGAGCTGCGACGACTGCACCGACACGATCTGCCCGGTCAGGAGGCTGAAGCGGTTCGCGCTGCGGCCGTTGTAGAGCGACAGGAACAGGATGCCGAGGCCCAGGCCGAACGGCATGAGCACGCCGATGATCGAGTTGCGGTCGCGCGCGCGGGCGCCGAGCCATCCGATGATCGCCGCCGCGAGGAGGGAGCCGACGATCGAGCCGGTCACGACGTCGACGCCCAGGAAGAGCGCCGCGGCCGCCCCCGCGAACGACAGCTCCGAAATGCCGTGCACGGCGAACGCCATGTCGCGCTGCATGACGAACACGCCGACGAGACCTCCGGCGAGACCGAGGACCGCCCCCGCCCAGACGGAGTTCTGCACGAGGTCGAGGATCGCCCCGTACTGCGACAGGCCGCCGAACATCGCGGACCACACGTCGGCCCAGCTCACGACGGAGCCCCGTCGTGGTAGTGCTGGGACTCCTCGGCATCCGGCGCGCCCACGACGACGAGCCGGCCGCCGGCGCGCAGCACATAGACGGGCGCGCCGTAGAGGTCGGAGAGCACCCGGGAGTCGAGCACCTCGTCCGGGGTGCCGAGCATGAAGCGGCCGCCCGCGAGGTACAGGATGCGGTCCACGCTGCCCAGCACGGGGTTGATGTCGTGCGTGACGAACAGCACCGCGGCGCCCGCCGCGCGCCGGTGCTGGTCGATGAGCTGGATCACCGCGCGCTGGTTGGCGAGGTCGAGGCTCGTGAGCGGCTCGTCGCAGAGGACCAGGCGGGGCGCGTCCGCGAGAGCCTGCCCGACCCGCAGCCGCTGCTGCTCGCCGCCGGAGAGGAGCCCGACGGGCCGCTCCGCGTAGTCGCGCGCGCCGACGGCGTCGAGGAGCCGGTCGATCCGCGCCCGGTCGCCGCGGCGCGGGATCGGCAGTCCGAACCGGTGCCCCGCGACGCCCAGCCCGACGAGGTCGCGCGCCCGCATCGTGGTGTCGCGGGGGAGCGGGCGCTGCTGCGGCACGTACCCGATGCGGCGGTTCCCCGCGCGGCGCACGGGCTCGCCGAGCGCCGTGATCGTCCCCTCCGACAGCCGGTCGAGGCCGAGGATCGCGCGCAGCAGGCTCGTCTTGCCCGTTCCGCTCGGCCCCAGCACGGCCACGAACTCGCCCGGCGCCACGTCCAGGTCGAGTCCGCTCCACAGCTCGCGGTCGCCGCGGCGCAGCGCGGCGCCCGTAATCCGGAGGGGCGGAACGGCCGTCACTTCCCCAGCGCCTGCGCGATCTGGTCGATGTTCTGCTGCATCCATTGGACGTAAGTCTGTCCGGCCGGCAGGGTCTCCGTGAACTCGAGGACCGGGATGCCGGCCGCGGTCGCGGTGTCGACGACCTGCGTCGTCTCGGCACCCCCCGCCTGCGCGTTCACGATCACGAGCTTCACGGTGCCCGCCCGGAGCAGTCCGATCGCGTCGAGCAGCGTCGCGGGCGGCACGTCGTGGCCCTCCTCGACCGCCTGGCTGAAGGCATCCGGGGTCACGCTGTCGAGCGCCGCCGCGGCGATCAGGTACCCGGGCACCGGCTCCGTCACGAAGACCTGCGCGCCCCGATGCTGCGTCGCGATCGCCGCGAGCGCGCTCTCCAGCCCCGCGACCTGCGTCGTGAAGGCCTGCGCGTTCGCGGCGAACGCGTCGGCGCGCGACGGGTCCAGCGTCGAGAGCTGCGTCGCGATCGCGTCGGCGACCTGGGCGGTCGTGGCCGGGTCGTACCAGACGTGCTCGTTGAAGCCCTCGAGGTGGTCGGCGCCCTTCCACGCGGGCGAGTGCTCTGCCGCGACGACGACCGGAGCGCTCGACCCGCTCGCCTGGACGAGGGAGTCGAAGAACGTGTCGTAGCCGCCGCCGTTCTCGACGAGGAGGTCCGCGCTCCGCACCGCGAGTTGGTTGCTCGCGGTGGCCTCGTACTCGTGCGGGTCCTGGCTCGGCGAGTCGATGAGGGCGGTGACCGTCACGGCGTCGCCGCCGATCTGCTGCGCGATCTGCCCGTACACGTTCGTCGAGGTGACGACCGAGATGCGTCCGTCGCCGGTGCTCGTGCCGGATGCTCCGCCCGAGCATCCGGTGAGAACGAGGGCGGCCAGGGCGACGAGGCCCCCGAGGAGCAGACGTTTGGGCATGCCCCCGACTCTACGGGTATTGAGAATCGTTCTCAAATCCGCCGGGGACGGCGGCCGCGCGGGCGGATCAGTCGAGGAGGAGGGCGGGCTCTTCCAGGATCGAGGCCACGTCGGCGATGAATCGGCTCATGCCGTCGCCGTCGATCACGCGGTGGTCGAACGACCCGGCGACCGTCGTCACGTAGCGGGGCCGCACCTCGCCGTCGACGACCCACGGCTTCTGGCGGATCGTGCCGAGCGCCACGATCCCCGCCTCGCCGGCGTTGAGGATCGGGGTCCCGGCGTCCATCCCGAACACGCCGATGTTCGTGATCGTGATCGTGCCGCCCTGCTGGTCGGCGGGGCTGGTCTTGCCCTCGCGCGCCGTGAGCGTGAGCTTCTCCAGGGCGCGGGCGAGGTCGCGCATGCTGAGGTCCTGCGCGTCCTTGATGTTGGGCACGAGCAGGCCGCGCGGGGTGGCCGCGGCGATGCCGAGGTTCACGTAGTGGTGGACCCGGATCTGCGCGCCGTCCTCCCCGTCGACCCACGCGGCGTTCACCATCGGCGTGCGGCGGACGGCCCAGATGACGGCCCGCGCCATGATGAGCAGCGGCGAGACACGGACGTCGGCGAAGTCGGGCGAGGCCTTCAGGCGCTTGACGAGCTCCATGGTGCGCGACGCGTCGACGTCGGTCCACACCGACACGTGGGGCGCCTCGTGCGCGGACTGCACCATCCCGCTCGCGACGGCCTTGCGCACCCCGCGGACCGGGATCGACTCCGACCGCGCGTCGGGGGAGACCACGGCAGCCGCGGGCGCCGGCTCGGCGACCGTGATCGTCTCCTCGCGCTCCTCGGGCCACGCGGGCGTCTCGATGTTCCGGAACACGCTCGCCTGCGACGCGTGGCGCAGCACGTCGTCGCGCGTCACCTCGCCGGCCGGGCCGCTCGGCACGACGTGGGCGAGGTCGACCCCGAGGTCGCGCGCGAGCTTGCGGATCGGCGGCTTCGCGACGACCCCGACGGATGCCGCGACCGGGCGCTCGGCCGGCTTCCGGCGCCGCGAGACCGCCTCGCCGCCGGTGCCGTAGCCGACGAGGACCGAGCCGCTGCCGGAGGCGTCGGCGGACGCGGGCTCCGACGGCACGACGGCGGGGGACGCGGCATCCGCCTCGCCCGCGATCGTGATGATCGGCGCGCCGACCTCGACCGTGTCACCCTCGGCAGCGAGCAGCTCGCCGACGACGCCCGCGAAGGGCGACGGCAGCTCGACGAGCGACTTCGCCGTCTCGATCTCGACGAGCACGTCGTTGATCGCGACGGTGTCGCCGGGGGCGACGCGCCACGTCACGATCTCGGCCTCGGTGAGACCCTCCCCGACGTCGGGGAGCTGGAAGGTCTGAGTGCTCATCGGGGATCCCTTCAATAGGCGAGAGCGCGGTCGACGGCCTCGAGGATGCGGTCCGGGTCGGGCAGATAGAGCGACTCGAGCTTGGCGGGCGGGAACGGCGCGTCGAAGCCGGACACGCGGAGCACGGGCGCTTCGAGCGCGTAGAACGCCCGCTCCATGACGGTGGCGGCGACCTCGCTCCCCACGCTCACGTTGCCCGGCGCCTCCTGCGCGTAGACCATACGACCCGTGCGACGCACGGAGTCGAGGATCGGGCCGTAGTCGATGGGGGAGAGCGACCGCAGGTCGATGACCTCGCAGCTCGTGCCCTCGGCCTCGGCGAGCGCGGCGGCCTGGAGCAGCGTCGTGACCATGGCGCCGTGACCGACGAGCGTCACGTCTGTGCCGCGCCGGACGAGCCGGCTGGCGTGCAGCGGCAGGGCGCGCTCGGCGAGATCCACCTCGCCCTTCTGCCAGTACTTGCTCTTCGGTTCGAGGAAGATCACCGGGTCGGACGACGCGATCGCGTCCTGGATCATCCAGTACGCGTCGTTCGGCGTCGACGGGCTCACGACGCGCAGGCCCGCCGTGTGCGCGAAGTACGTCTCAGGGCTCTCCTGGTGGTGCTCGACCGCGCCGATGTGCCCGCCGTAGGGGATGCGGATGACGACCGGCATGCTGATCGTGCCTTCGTGCCGGTTCGTCAGCTTCGCGAGCTGCGTCGTGATCTGGTCGAACGCGGGGAACACGAACCCGTCGAACTGGATCTCGCACACCGGCCGGTAGCCGGACATCGCGAGGCCGATCGCGGTGCCCACGATGCCCGACTCGGCGAGCGGGGTGTCAAGCACGCGGCGGTCGCCGAACTCGGCCTGCAGGCCCTCCGTCACCCGGAACACGCCGCCCAGCGCGCCGATGTCCTCGCCCATGAGGAGGACCCGATCGTTCGTCGCGAGCGCGCGGCGCAGACCCGCGTTGAGCGCCTTCGCCAGGGGCATCGTCTCGGTCGTGCTCATGCCTGGCCCCCCTCGAACGCGCGCTCGTACTCCGCGAGCCACGCCGCCTGCTCCTCGAGGAGCGGATGCGGCTCGCTGTAGACGTGCTGGAAGATCATGTCGGCCGGGAGACCGCCGAGCGCGATCGTGCGCGTCCGCGCGTCCTCGGCGATGGCGGCCGCGGCGGCCTCGGCGTCCGCGAAGAACGCGGCCGACGCGCCGCGGGACTCGAGGAAGGTGCGCAGCCGCACGACGGGATCGCGCTGCGTCCACGCCTGCTCCTCGTCGGAGGTGCGGTACTTGGTCGGGTCGTCGCTCGTCGTGTGCGCGCCCATGCGGTACGTCACGGCCTCGATCGCCCGCGGCCCGAGCCCGGCGCGCGCCTCGTCCAGCGCCTGCTTCGTCACGACGTAGCTGGCGATCACGTCGTTCCCGTCGATCTGGATGCTCGGCATCCCGTAGCCGGCGCCGCGCTGGAAGAGCGGCGCGCGGGACTGGGTCGCGACCGGGACGGAGATCGCCCACTGGTTGTTCTGGAGGAAGAAGACCTCGGGCGTGCGGTAACTCGCCGCGAAGACCATCGACTCGTGCACGTCGCCCTGGCTGGACGCGCCATCGCCGTAGTAGACCATGACGGCCTGGTCGCGCTCGGCGTCGCCCGTGCCGGATCTGCCGTCGAACGCGAGCCCCATCGCGTAGCCCGTCGCGTGCAGCGTCTGCGACCCGAGCACCATCGTGTAGATGTGCATGTTGCCGTTGGCGGGGTCGGCCGGGTCCCACCCGCCGTGCGTCAGCCCGCGCATGAGGCGAATGATGTGCACCGGGTCGACGCCGCGCACCATGCACACGACGTGCTCGCGGTACGAGGGGAAGAGGTGGTCCTGCGGCCGCGCGGCGCGCGCGGAGCCCACCTGCGCCGCCTCCTGGCCGAGGCTCGGCGGCCACAGCGCCAGCTGGCCCTGCCGCTGGAGGAGCGTCGCCTCGCGGTCGAACGCCCGCACCGCGAGCATGTCGCGGTAGAACTGCTCGAGCTCGGCATCCGTCACCGCCTCGGCGGCGGCGAGGTACGGTTCGGCGGCGGGGGTGGGGGACAGCGTCCCGTCCGCACCCAGGATGCGCACGAGCGAGGGATCGTCGACCGGGATCACCGTTCTACGCTAACGTGCGGCCCGGGTGGGCTTCTGGGAGGTTCCGGACAACGGATGCCGCGATCCCTAGGATCCTCTCCACAGACTCCTCCTCGCCGACGGAGACGCGGATGCCGTCCCCCGCGAACCCCCGCACGATCAGGCCGGCCGCCTCGAAGGCATCCGCGACGACCGTCGTCTCCGCTCCCGCGGGAAGCCAGACGAAGTTCCCCTGCGCTTCGGGCACCTTCCAGCCGAGCTCGCGGAGACCCGCCGCGAGCCGGTCGCGGCGCTGCGCGATCTCGCGCACGCGGATGAGGAGCTCGTCCTCCGCGTCGAGGCTCGCGAGTGCCGCGTGCTCGGCGGTCGCCGTCACCGACAGCGGGATCGCGGTGGAACGCGCCGCGTCGAGGATCCGCCGGTGGCCGATCGCGTAGCCCACGCGAAGGCCGGCGAGGCCGTACGCCTTCGAGAACGTCCGGAGCGAGACGACGTTCGGATGCCCCTTCGCGCCGACGACGCGCAGCCCGTCCGCCGGCTCCGGCGCGGTCACGAACTCGCCGTACGCCTCGTCCAGGACGACGAGGACGTCGCCAGGGATGCGCTCCAGGAACGCGGTGAACGCGGCGTGGCCGACGACCGGACCCGTCGGGTTGTTGGGCGAGCAGACGAGGACGACCCGCGTGCGCTCGGTCACCGCCGCCGCCATCGCGTCGAGGTCGTGCCGGCCGTCGGACGTCAGCGGGACCTCGACAGGCGTCGCGCCGGCGACGCGAACGAGGCCGGGATAGGCCTCGAACGACCGCCAGGCGTAGACGACCTCGTCTCCGGGCGCCGCGGCCGCGAGGATCAGCTGGGCGAGGATCGCGACGCTCCCCGCACCGATGTGGACCTCGTCCGCGGTGACGCCGAACCGCGCCGCGAGGCGTTCGCGCAGGCGCGCGGCCGTGGCATCCGGATAGCGGTTGACGTGCTCCGCGGCGGCATGGATCGAGGCCAGCACGCTCGGCAGCGGCGCGTTGGGGTTCTCGTTGCTGGAGAGCTTGAACGCGTCGTCGTCCGCCTGTCGTCCTTGACGGTAGGGGGCCAGCGACGCGATCTCCGGGCGCACGCGCACGGGGATGTCGTCGGTCACCCGCTCAGTCTAGGAGCGGGGGCGTGATACCAATCTGGTGTGATACCGTTTTGGTATGGCTATGACCGTTCGTCTCCCCGAGGAACTCGACGCCCAGCTCGAGGCGCTCGCCGCCGCCCGCCACACCTCGAAGCACGCCCTGCTCATCGAAGGCGTCTCCATGCTCGTGGATGCCAGCCAACGGACCGCGCGCGTGACCGGTATCGCCGCCGACGTGCGCGAGCGTTACGCGGAGCTCATGCGGCGTCTCGAAGACGCATGACCGAGTACCTCGATCTGCCGCTCGCGGCCGCGATCGCCTCGGAGATGGGTCTGCACGTCCGCGACCTCGGGCTTCTCTCCTCCGCGCTCGCCCGGCCAGGGGCCGCGATGTTCGGGGTCGAGGCGTATTCCGACCTGCATGAGAAGGCTGCCGCGCTGTTGTCGTCGCTCGCGCAGAACCATCCGTTCTTCGACGGCAACAAGCGGTTCTCCTGGGTGGCGACCCTGACGTTCCTCGAGCTGAACGGAAGTCGGGTGGACATGCCGATCGACGACGCGTTCGCTCTCGTCCTCGGCACGGCCCAGAGCCAACTCGACATCCCGGAGATCGCCGACGCGCTGCGCCGCTACGTCGTGGAGGCGTGACCTCGGGACGACACCGATGGGAGACTGCTCGCATGGGCTTCCTCATCCGCGTGGTCGTCAACGCGTTCGCGATCTGGGTCGTGACCCTGATCCCCGCACTGCAGGTCTCTGTGATCGCGTTCCCGCCGGGGGAGACGCTGCAGTTCGTGCTGACGCTCCTGATCGTGGCCGTGATCTTCGCGCTCGTGAACACGATCATCGGGACCGTCATCAAGGTGCTGGCCTTCCCGATCTACATCCTCACGCTCGGCCTCATCTCCCTCGTCATCAACGGGTTCCTCCTGTGGCTGACCGCGTGGCTCACGTCGTTCTGGTCGTGGGGGCTGCGCGTCGAGGACTTCTGGTGGGGCATCCTCGCCGCCCTGATCATCTCCCTCATCAACTGGGTGTTCGGGCTCATCCTCCGGCCGCGGAACCGGGACCGCTGACGACCGGCGCCCACGTCGTGACCTCCGCGGGAGCGTCGGCCAGCTCGCCGAGCACGTCGCGGAGGTGCGCGACGCGCGGATCGGCCGAGGCGTCCACGAGCCGGGCGGTCTCCTCGTAGGCGGACAGCTGGTGCGCGCCGAGCGCGAGATCGCCGATCGACGGCTGCGGATCCGCCGTCCGCTCCGCGACGAAACCGCCGGGTGCCCCGACGGGCGCGGGGCTGCCGCCACCCGCGAGAAGTGCGACCGGATCGTCGCGATGCCGCACCTGCACGCTCAGCGTCCCCGCCCCGACCTCCGCCTCGACCGGTGAGCCGAACGTGACGAGCGCCCGAGTGTCGTAGCCGCCCTCGAGCGCCAGGCGGGACGCGATCATGGCGCCCTGCGAGTGGCCGACAGCGTAGACCGCGTCGCCCTGCCGCGCGCCGGATGCGGCGAGCGCGGCCTCGGTCGCCGCGTACGAGTCGGAGCGCGTGCCCGTGTACAGCCGCAGGTTCGACGACATGTCCCACGGCTCCGCCCCCGCCCACCCCTGCGTGCCGCCCACGTACACCGCGAACCGGCGCGCGCCGTCGGGCATCGCGTAGCGCTCGACGCGCACGCGATCCGGACTCGCCGGGATCCGCCCGGCCAGCTCCGCAAGCGACGCCGGCCGCCCGGACGGCGCGACGGCCGTCGCGCGCATCGGCGGCGGCGCGGCCTCGCCCTCGAGCACCGCGCCGGCCGGGATCCGGCCCCGCGCCGCCTGCCGGACGGCAAGGACGGTCGTGCCGGCGAGCACGAGCGCCGTCGGGGTCGGGAGGAACCCGAACGGGAGCAGCCCGAGCACCGTCTGCCGGACGAACTCGCCGGCCCAATCGCCCGTCCCGCGGGCGTCCGCCCCGCGCGCCGCGCGCGCCTCGACGCGCTCGTACCCGGCTGCGGCCTCGCGGAGCGCGCGCTCCAACGCCCGGGCCTCCTCCGCGCACGCCTCCGCCCACCGCACGAGCGACGGCCCGGTCGGCCACGCGAGGTCGGCGAGGCCGAACAGCGCGACCGCCCGCTCTACGTCCGCCGCCGCGTCCTGGAGCAGCGCCGCGAGCGCGGATGCCTCGTCCGCGGCGGACTCGAGGGAGGCGGCGTCCACCGCGATCGCACCGCCGCTGCGGATCTCGAGGTCGCTCACGGCTCGCGCCACGGCCAGAACTGCGGGCCGCCCGGCAGGTGCTCGGGCGCGTTCTCGAGCGCCGCCGCGAGGGCCGACACCTCGGTCTGCCACGCCTCGACGCGGGCACGGAACGCGTCGAACGCGCGGGAGCGCCACCGGACGTCCGCCACCAGCCCGGACGCGCGGGCCGCCGCCCGGCACGCGGCCTCGGCCGCCGCATCCACCGCGGCACGCGCGGCCGTGCGCAGCATCAGCGTGTCGTCGGAGGGCGGCGAGAGCATGCGACCAGCCTCACGCCCAGACCGGAGGTACGGCGACCCCGGGCACGTCCTGTGGGCAGGAGCCGCGAAAATCCACGCTGTGCAGGCGACGCGCCGACCTCCACAATGGAACGATGACGTTGCCCGCGACCGAGCCGTTCCGGGTCGTGTTCGTGTGCACGGGCAACATCTGCCGCTCGCCCATGGCGGAAGTCGTCTTCCGCGCCTTCGCCCAATCGGTCGGCCTCGGCGAGCAGATCGTGTCGACGAGCGCCAGCACCGGCGATTGGCACGTCGGCGAGCGCGCCGACCACCGCACGCTCACTGCCCTGGAACGGCGCGGATATGACGGCAGCGCGCACCGCGCGCGCCAGTTCACCTCGGCGGACTTCGCGGGCAACGACCTCGTCGTCGCGCTCGATCGCACCCACGAGCGGATCCTCCGCGGCTGGGCCCCCACCGAGCCGGACATCGACAAGATCGTGCTGCTCCTCGCCTTCGACGTCGCGCATCGCGGCGTGCTGGACGTGCCCGACCCGTACTACGCGGGGCCGGCGATGTTCGACGACGTGCTCGGTATGATCGAGAGCGCGTGCCGTGGACTGTTCCGGCAGCTCGAGCCCGCCATCCGGCCCGCGCATTGACCGCCATCGACGGGAGCATCGTGTCGTCCTTCCCCGTGCAGCCGCTCAGCCCTCTCGACGGAAGGTACCGGCCGGTCGTCGCGCCGCTCGGCGAGTACCTCTCCGAGGCCGGCCTCAACCGCGCCCGGGTCGAGGTCGAGGTCGAGTGGATCATCGCGCTCACCTCGCGCTCGCTGTTCGGCACGCGTCCGCTCAGCGAGGTCGAGTGCGACCGCCTGCGCCTCCTGTACCTCGACTTCGGGCAGAAGGAGATCGACGCCCTGGCCGAACGCGAGGCCGTCACCCGCCACGACGTGAAGGCGGTCGAGTACCTCGTCCGCGACCGGCTCGCCGAGATCGGCCTCGGAGCCGTCGCCGAGCTCACCCACTTCGCGTGCACGAGCGAGGACATCAACTCCGTCGCGTATGCGCTCACCGTCAAGCGCGCCGTCCACGATGTCTGGCTCCCCGCGCTGCAGCGGGTGATCGAGGCCGTGCGCGCGCTCGCGCATCAGCACCGGGATGCCGCGATGCTCGCCCGCACGCACGGACAGCCCGCCACACCCACGACGATGGGCAAGGAGCTGGCGGTGTTCGTCGCCCGGCTGGCCCGCGTCGAGCGCCAGCTCGCGGCATCCGAGTTCCTCGCGAAGTTCTCGGGTGCGACCGGTACGTGGTCGGCGCACGTCGCGGCGGCGCCGGACGTGTCGTGGCCGACCGTGACGCGCGAGTTCGTCGAGAGCCTCGGGCTCGACGTGAACCCCCTCACGACCCAGATCGAGCCGCACGACTGGCAGGTCGAGCTCTACGACCGCGCGCGGCACGCGGGTGGCATCCTGCACAACCTCGCGACCGACATCTGGACCTACATCTCGCTCGGGTACTTCTCGCAGATCCCGGTGCCGGGCGCCACGGGCTCCTCGACGATGCCGCACAAGATCAACCCGATCCGCTTCGAGAACGCGGAGGCGAACCTCGAGATCGCGGGGGCGCTGTTCGCGTCGCTCTCGCAGACCCTCGTGACCTCGCGGCTCCAGCGTGACCTGACCGACTCGACGACGCAGCGCAACATCGGTGTCGCGTTCGGGCACTCGCTCCTCGCGCTCGACAACCTCCGGCGCGGTCTCGGCGAGATCGCCCTCGCCGAGGACGTGCTGCGCGCCGACCTCGACGGCAACTGGGAGGTGCTCGCGGAGGCGATCCAGACGGTCGTCCGCGCCGAGATCGTCGCGGGGCGGTCCTCGATCAGCGACCCCTACGCGCTGCTGAAGGACCTCACGCGCGGGCACCGCGTCGGCCCGGCCGACCTCGCCGCGTTCGTGTCGGGGCTCGACATCGGCAACGAGGCGAAGGAACGCCTGCGCGCCCTGACGCCCGCGACCTACACGGGCCTGGCCGCCGACCTCGTCGACGACCTGCCCTGAGCCTCAGTCGGTCGAGCCGGGCTCCCGGCCCTCGGGCTTCTCTTCGGGCTTCTCGGACGAGTCGCGCGGCAGGAGCACCGGACGGTCGATCGTCTTCGTGACGTCGGCCGGGTCGACCGCGAGCAGGAGCAGCGCGATCCCGATCAGGGTCACGACGAAGACGCTGCCGCCGAGGACCGACGCGACGATCAGCGCCTGCATCTTCGCGGCGTCCGGGATGTCCTGGAGGATCCCCATCGACAGGAGCGTGACGAGGAACGCGAAGGCGGCGGCCGCGAACGCGAGTCCGAGCAGCTGCACTGGCTTCATGAGTTCACGACGCCGTGGACGTTCGTTCATCCGCGGTCACCTTCCGACGGCGTGCCCGATGCCGCGGTCGCGGCCGGGGTGGGCTTGGCTCGGGGCGAGAACGCCGCGATCCCCAGATAGACGGCGATGACGGCGGCGTAGCCGCCGAAGACGCCGACGCCGATCGCGATGCCCGTCAGCGTGAAGGTCTGGTGAGCCTCGTCGATGTAGTAGTTCAGCGCGTACCCTCCGGGCACGAGCATCAGGCCGACACCGAGGATCAGCGTGATCGCGCCGACCACGATCGCGTCCCGTGCGTCGGCTCGCGGCTCGCTGCCGCTGCGGCGAGCGAGGATGCCGGACAGCAGCTCGAAGAAGCCCGTCGCAAGCGCCCACGCGATCACGATCACGAAGAAGAGGGTCGTCGACCGCCACGCGACGATGCCGCCGGCCATGCCCGCCAGGACCGTCAGCACGCCGAGCACGACGGCCGGCCAGCGGTGATCCGCCCGGTAGACGAGCCAGGCGGCGATGAGCAGCACGACAGCCGTCGCGATCGCGAAGCCGCTGAAGACCGAGAGCCCGACGGCCGCGGAGTGATCCGGCGAGAACGTGATCATCAGGGCCGCCAGAGCCGCGAACGCCGCGCGGGCCATCTGCAGGTGCCGCACGGCGAAGGTGCGGGCAGAGGGCGAAGACGGCACGGCAGGTCCTGAACAGCTCGGGGAGCTTCCAGTGTAGATCGTGCCGATCCGCACCCTCGACCCGCCGTCGCGAGCGGAGGAGATGGGACGAGCGGAGGACGCGCGGGCGCGAATCACTCCTCCGCTGCCGACATCCCCTCCGCTCGTTGCGGGGCTGTCTCGACGATCGCGATGCCGCGGCCGCGGAGGCGCCGCCGTTCGTCGGCGAGGAGGGCCAGCAGCCGGTCGCGCGTGCCGCGGCTGTGGGCCGTCGCGAGCGCCACGGCCCGCGCGGCGTCGCGCTCCCGGATCGCGTCGAGGATGCCGAGGTGCTCGTCGCGCGCGTGGGCGCGGGCCTCCGGGGTGCGGACCTCGAGCCAGCGGGTCCGGGACAGGCGCGTGAGCACACCGCGCATGGCCTCGGCGAAGAACGCGTTGCCGGACAGCTGCGCCACCGTCACGTGGAAGTCGCTGCCGTCGCGGAGCCCCGTGGCCTCGTCGTCGTCCCGGCGGCCCTCCTCCACGAGGCCCCGGAGCGCCTCCAGCTCGTCGTCGGCCGCGCGCTCGACCGCGAGCGCGACGGCGCCGGCCTCGATCGCCTCCCGGTACTCCAGGACCGCGCGGACCTCGGCGAGGTCGATCGGCGCCACGCGCCACCCGCGTCCCGCGCGCTGCGTGAGCCCCTCCGCCTCCAGCCGGAGCAGCGCCGCCCGGATCGGCGTCCGCGAGGCGCCGAGCGCATCCTCGAGACCGCGCTCGGACAGGGGCTCGCCGGGGAGCAGCTCGAACGAGAGGATCGCGGCACGCAGGTTCTCGTGCGCCGACCGTGGTCCCGTGGTCATCCCGGCCTCCCGCTTTGGTATACCATCACGGTACACCAAAGGAGCGGCGGATGACGGAGGGCGTGGTCTCGGCGGAACGCACGCCGGCGAAGGCGTGGCGGATGCTCGCACTCGGCGTGGCCGCGCAGGCATCCGGCTCGTTCCTCATCAGCATCCCCGTGTACCTCATCCCGCTGCTGCACCTGCAGCAAGGAGTGCCCCTCACGTCCGCCGGCGCGCTCGCGGCGGCGCCGACGATCGGCACGGTACTGACGCTCGTCGCGTGGGGCGCCGCGGCCGACCGGTTCGGCGAGCGCGGCGTGATCGCGCTCGGGCAGGTCCTGGCGGCCACGATCGCGTTCGCGACCGCGTTCCTCGTCGGAGACCTCGTGGGCGCGGCGCTCCTGCTGGGTCTCGGCGGGGCCGCCGCGGCGAGCGCAAGCGCCGCCAGCGGGCGGGTCGTGATCGGCTGGTTCCCGCGGCGACGGCGCGGCTTCGCGATGGGCGTGCGCCAGATCTCGCAGCCGCTGGGCGTCGCGATCGCGGCACTGGTCGTGCCCCCGCTCGCGGCGGGCGCGGGGCTCGCCGCGCCCTTCGTCGTGGCCGGCGTCGTCCTCGCCTTCCTCGGGATCGCGTGCGCCCTCGGCATCCGCAACCCGCCACGGTCGCCCGTCGGCCTCTCCGACGGCGCGGCCGCGAACCCCTACCGGCGCGATGGCTTCCTCGTGCGCATCCACATCGTGTCGGCGCTGCTCGTCGTGCCGCAGTTCACCCTCTCCACGTTCGGGATGCTGTGGCTCATCACGGGACTCGGGTGGAGCGAGACGACCGCCGGCATCGTCGTCGGCTCCGCCCAGCTCGTCGGGGCGCTCGGCCGCATCGCGGTCGGGGACCTGAGCGACCGCGTGGGCAGCCGCGTGCGGGTGCTGCGGTGGGTCGCGCTCGCGGGCATCGCCACGATGCTGGCCCTGGCGCTCACGGGCGCCGCGCAGTGGGCGATCCCCGGAGCGATCCTGCTCGTGATCGCGACGACCGTCAGCGTCGCCGACAACGGCCTCGCGTTCACGTCCGTCGCCGAGGCCGCCGGCAGCGCGTGGGCCGGCCGGGCCCTCGGCATCCAGAACACGGGCCAGTTCCTCGCCGCCTCGGCGGTCGGCCCCGGCATGGGCGCGCTCATCACTCTCGTCGGCTTCCCGCTCTCGTTCGCGATCGCCGCGCTTGCCCCGGTCGCGTCGTTCCCGCTCATCCCCCGCCGCGACCAAGACCGGCGGTGAGAGAATCGACGCGTGGGACACACCGCAGTGGCGCTTCTCGGCCTGTTGATCATGGTGACGCTGATCGTCGTCCTCGACGTCGCATTCCTCCGACACCGATTCGTGCTGCGCCTGATCGTCAATGTCGCGATCGTCGCCGTGTTCGCGGTCGTCTACCTCGTCTTCATCGGGCGCTCCTGACGCGGGTCGCGCTCACCGAGGCGAGGCGTCGAGCGGGGTGAGCCGGATGCAGCGCGCGACGTCGTACGCGGCCTGCTGGTCGCTCTCGTCCGCGACGAAGACACGACCGATCACCAGCACGGAGTCGGTCGGCGAGGCGACGCGGGTCATGCCCTCGGGGACCGTCCCCGCCCAACGTCGCCCGGTGATGAGGAAGTCACCGGCCGCCGTTCCCGTCGTGCGCTTTCCGACGTAGGCGAAATCGGCGCCGTCCGCGGGATCCGTCAGCTGCACGGAGTAGTACCGACCCGCCGAATCCGGGACATGCAGGACCTGGGGACCATCCGTCAGGTCGAGCCAGCCGCCGACATAGAGCACGTCGTCGGCCCCGGTCGCCAGAACACTGCCGGCCGCTGCCGCGGAGGACGACGACTCGGGCACGGCGTAAAGGGTGTTGACCGGGATCGGTCCGCCCCCGAACCCGCGCCGCAGGATGGCCCGCTTGAAGCCGCCGACCGTGATGCGCGGCCAGAGCCAGATGAACACTGGCACTCCGGCGATCCACACGACCGCCGCGGTCACCGCGAGGACGGTGAGGTCGTCGCCGCGGACGATCCGCTGGACGACCACCCACGCGAAGATCGCCAGGATGACGGCCGTCAACGGGTACGCGAATCTCAGGATCAGCCGATTCATGTCACCGCACCCTTTCGATCCGCGGCACGCGATACGTGCCATCGAGCACGGTCGCAGCGGGCAGGTAGGCGCGGAGCATGAGCGTGAACCGGCGGCCGGGCACCGGCAGCCAGTTCTGCTCCTGCCCGGACGGGGCCGTGTGCTGAAGGTGAATCTCGACGGAACCGTCAGGGTTCGTCACGAACTCGGACCGGTCATTGACGCTCGACCGCGCGACGGGGTTGCGCGTGGCGTATCCCACGAGATCCGCCACGGTCAGCGACCAGAACGCATCGTTCGGCGGGAACCCGCCCTTCGGGAAGCGCAGGACGTAGTCATGCCGCCCATGGAGCCGGCGGCCGGCGCCATCCTTGGTGCTCTTCCAGTACGCCGCCTCTTCGAAGACGTTGACGACCGGCAGCGCCTTCGCGCAGGCGGCGCGGACGAGGAAGCCGTTCCCGGGGCGCCCGGCCCGGGGGATCACGCTCCAGCCGTTCACCTCCGTCGTCAGACCGCGGATCACGACGTTCATGATCAGAATCGCGGTCAGGAACGCCAGCGTCGCACCGATGATGACGCCCTGCACGACGCCGGACTGCACGACCCACCCGAACAGACCTGTCATGCCCGCATCCTAGAAGCCGGTCGGCTCGGTCTCGAACTCCGCCTCCTCGGGCGACCTCTCGTGATGCAGCGGACGCAGGGCGTGCGTCTCTTCGAACCAGAGAAGCGCGTCATAACGGCCGCCCATCACGGTCGGCACGTCATTGCGATGCCCGCGGGAGGGGTCGTAGACCACCCCGATCGCTCGGTGTCCCGCACGATGGCGGAGCCACGGGCGTTCCCGATCCGTCCCGAACTCGAGCACCGCCGGCGCTCCCAATGCCCGGTGGAGAAGTCCCTCGTGACTGTCGTCGCGCGCGGCGGGTACCGTCATCCTCTCCTCCTCCTCGCCCCACGCCCGCGCGGCGGTGACCTCGCCGGCGTACGAGGCCATCCCGACGAGAAGGACCTGATCGGCGCCGTGGCGCTGTCGGATCAGCTGACCGAGGTTGAGGAGGCCCTCGGCGGCCATGGTGGTGGCGCGGGCGTCCCCGACGTGGGTGTTGTGCGCCCACAGGACCCCTTTCGATGCCGGCCCGAGGTGCGCGGCGAGCCGGTCGACGGTGTCCACCATGTGGGTGTCGCGGATGTTCCAGGATCCGCGGTCGGTGCGCACCATCGCGCGGTAGTACTTCTCCGCCTCGACCGCGATGGTCGCGTTCTGCACCGCGTCGAACGCGTCCTCCCCGTCGGCGATCGCGCGCCGGCGCACCTCGACCAGGAGACTCACGACGTCGTCCTCGCACGACGTGGGCACCAGGCGGGTGCTCCATGCGTAGCGGTGCGGATCCTCGTCGAACGGCGCGAAACACCGCCACGCCCGTGACGCGAGAGGCAGGGCGTTCGGCTCCTTCTCCGCCAGCCAGGTCATCGTGCGGTGCAGTGAGTCCCACAGCGAATACACGTCGAGGCCGTAGAAGCCGACCCGCGACGACGCGGGCCGAGCACGGTTGTGGGCGCGCAGCCAGTCGAGGAACTCGGCCACATCGGCGTTCGCCCACATCCACGTCGGCCACCGCTGGAACCCGGCGAGTACGCCGCGGGCGTCGAGATCGACGTCGGCGAGGCCTCGCACCCACCGGTCGATGCGCCAGCAGTCCGGCCAGTCCCCCTCCACGCCGATCCAGGTGGCACCGGCCTCCTCGATGAGGCGCCGCGTGAGCCGTGCCCGCCATTGATAGAACTCGTGGGTGCCGTGTGACGCCTCCCCGATCGCGATGAGGCGCCGGGACCGGGCACGGTCCACCAGTACGCCGAGAGCCGGATGGTCGAGCGGTCGCGCCAGAGCGCGGATGTCGGCGATCATGTCGGACGGGATCACGGTCGTTCTCTCGATTCGCTCAGAAGACGCACGACCTCGTCTTCGGTGGTCTGATCGAAGACGCGGTAGAAGGCCCCGACCGCCTGGAATCCAGCCGGCTGCTCCAGGCAGACCACCCGGTCGGCGCCACTGACCCGGACTCCGGCGTCCGGACCGCCGACGGGCGCCGCCACGATCACGTGCGCGGCGCCGAGGCGACGGGCGACGAGGCACGCGGCGGAGGCGGTCGCGCCCGTGGCGATGCCGTCGTCGACGATGAGAACCGTCTGGCCGGTGAGGTCACGCCTCGGACGTCCCCCGCGCAACGTCACCGCGCGCCGCTCCAGCGTCTCGCGCTCGCGCCGTTCCACGGCCGCGAGTTCCGCCAGCGTCACGCCGACCTCACCGATCAGCGTGAGGTCGAGCAGGCGGACGTCGCCTTCCCCGATCGAGCCCATCGCGACCTCCGGGTAGGTGGGGAGTCCGAGCTTGCGGACGATGATCACGTCCAACGGCAGGTTCAGCACCGCCGCGACCGCAGCCGCGACCGGAACTCCGCCCCGGGGGAGCCCGAGGACGACGGATGCTGTGATCCCGACGTCGCGGAGGTGCGCTCCCAGCCGGCGACCGGCATCTTCCCGATCGGCGAACATGGGCTCCTCGTCACGCTCCGGTGATGGCGATCTTCCGAGGCGTCGCTGCCTGGGTGAGCGGGACCGTGACTTTCAGCAGCCCGTTCTCGAAGGCGGCGGTGATGCCGGCATCGTCGGCCTGGTCCGGAAGGGCGATGCTGCGGTAGAAGCTGCTGCTGCTCTCCCGGACCACGTAGTTCTTCTTCTTGTCCTCCTCCTTCTCATGACGGTCGGCCTGGATGATCAGCTGACCGCCGTCGACATTGACCGTGATGTCCTTCTCCTCGAAGTTGGGGAGATGGGCTTCCACGATGAGGGCTTTGTCATCCTCCGTGTACACGTCGGTCGTCGGCAGGCTGACGCCGCGAAGGCCGCGGAGGAGACCGTCGTCGAACAGGTCTCTGCGCAACGCCTCCAAGCCGGAGAACGGGTCGAATCGGACAATGCTCCGAGTCATGATGAACAACGTTCCTTCCTGTGTGGTGTGCAGAAGTCTGCACACCGCCCACGGTCCCCCTCCCCTCTCGCTGCTGCTGGGCCCTAAGTCCCACGCCGCTCACCGGTTGCAATCCCCGTGTGACCTTCGTCCCGACCTCCCGTCGTCGGGACGGACACGGTGGCGGCATGGACAGCATCGACACCCCGCGGGGCGATGTCCGAGGATCGGAGGCGCCCGCGCCGATCGACCCCGCGGACATCCTTCTCCCGCCCACGCAACCGATCGACATCACGGGAATCGTCACGCGGCGTCTCGCGACCTCTTCCGCGACGCCCTAGATGTCCGGAGGGACATCCGTCGGGGAGCTGCACGATGCGGGTGACCTGCGAACGATCGCGGCGCAGGATGTGAGCAGCACGCTCGCCCGGCTGGCGGTGACATCGGCAGGGCTGAGCACGGCGGAGGCGACGGCGCGGCGCGCCATCGCGGGATCGAACGTGCTTCGCGTTCACCGGGCGCGGCCTTGGCGGGTGCTGGGGCGCCAGTTGAAGAGCCCGATCCTCATCCTCCTGTTCGTGACCGCCGCAGTGTCGATGTTCCTCGGAGAGGCCGCGGACGCGATCATCATCGGCGTGATCCTCCTCGCGAGCATCGGCCTCGGCTTCGTCAACGAGTTCCGTGCGGAGCTGACCGCCGACGCCATGCACGATCGGATCCGGCACACCGTCGTCGTGCTGCGCGACGGACGCCCGACCGTCGTCGACGTCACGGATCTCGTGCCGGGGGACATCGTGCAGCTCAAGGTCGGCACGGTCGTGCCGGCCGACATGCGACTGCTCTCCACGCAGAACCTCTCCTGCGACGAGAGCATCATCACCGGGGAGTCGCTGCCCGTCTCCAAGACACCCGACCCCGTGGGCGAGGCCGCGGGAGTCGGAGACCTCACCTCCTGCGCGTTGATGGGCACGGTCGTCCAGGCCGGCACCGGCACCGGCGTCGTCGTGGAGACCGGTCTGCGCACGGAATTCGGACAGATCGCCGGCCGGCTGGGAACCGAGCCCCCGCAGACCGAGTTCCAGCGCGGCCTCGGAAGATTCTCCGTGCTGCTGCTCGAGGTCGCGGTGGTCCTGACGACGGTGATCTTCGTCGCGAACGTGCTCCTGCAGCGTCCGCTCCTTGACTCGCTGCTGTTCTCGCTCGCGATCGCGGTCGGGATCACCCCGCAGCTGCTCCCGGCGGTCGTGAGCACGAGCCTCGCCGCCGGGTCCCGGGCCCTCGCGAAACGTCGGGTGCTGGTGAAGCGGATGGTCTGCATCGAAGATCTCGGCGACATGGACCTGCTCGTCACCGACAAGACCGGCACGCTCACCGAGGGCCGCATCGGCTTCACCGCCGCACTGTCCGCGGACGGAACCACCACCCCCGCTCGGGTGCAGCTGCTGGGGATGCTCGCCACCGAAGCCGATTACGCCGCAGCGTCGGGCGAGGCGCTCGGTCTCAATCCCCTGGACGCGGCGCTCTGGGACGCGCCTCCCCCCGCAGCCGGCCCCGGCCCCTACCGACGCATCGACCTCCTCGCATTCGACCATGAGAGGCGCCGCACCACCGTTCTCGTGGAGACACCCGATCACGAACGGTGGATCGTCACGAAGGGATCGCCAGAGGACGTGATCCGCGCATGCGC
Organism: Microbacterium sp. X-17; assembly: GCF_039615055.1. Taxonomy (NCBI): domain Bacteria; kingdom Bacillati; phylum Actinomycetota; class Actinomycetes; order Micrococcales; family Microbacteriaceae; genus Microbacterium; species Microbacterium sp. X-17. Next base: position 958,270 of record NZ_JBDHNI010000002.1, on the reverse strand, counting down.
GCACATCCCGTCCGAGGCCGACCGGATTCTGGACGCTCAGTACGCCGCGGGCGGAAGAGTGGTGGCGGTGGCGATGCGGCCCGCGGGCGAGGTACGCCGGCTCACACCCGCGGCCGAGACCGGATTCGCCCTGGTCGGCTTCCTCGTGTTCCTGGACCGCCCCAAAGCCGACGCCCGCGAGTCGCTGGAGAGGCTCGCGGGACTCGGGGTGACGGTGAAGATCGCCACCGGCGACAACGCGGTGGTCGCGGAAAAGGTGCTCGCCGACCTCGGCCTCGCCTCGGGCGGCACCCTGACCGGCGCCGAGCTCGACGCGCTGAGCGATGTGGCGCTCCGCGAGGCGGCCGCGACCGCCACGGTGTTCGCTCGAGTGTCGCCGGAGCAGAAGGCACGCGTCATCCGGTCCCTACGCCACTCCGGCCGTGGCGTGGGGTTCCTCGGCGACGGAGTCAACGACGCCCTCGCCCTGCACCAGGCCGACATCGGCATCTCGGTGGAGACCGCCGCCGACGTGGCGAAGGACGCCGCGGACGTTCTGCTGCTCGACAAGGACCTCGGCGTGCTCGCCGACGGGGTCACCGAGGGCCGGCGGATCTTCGCGAACACCATCAAGTACGTGTTGATGGGGACGTCCAGCAACTTCGGGAACATGTTCAGCGCGTCGGTCGCCTCGGTGGTCCTCCCGTTCCTGCCGATGCTTCCGGGGCAGATCCTGCTGAACAACCTGCTCTACGACAGCGGGCAGCTCGCGATCCCCGGCGACCGGGTCGACGCGGAGCAACTGCGCGCGCCGGCACACTGGGACATCGGCTTCATCCGCCGTTTCATGCTGCTGTTCGGGCCCATCAGCTCGCTGTTCGACTTCGCGACCTTCGCACTGATGATGTTCGTCTTCCACGCCGCGGAGGGTGAGTTCCAGGCCGGCTGGTTCATCGAATCCATCGCCACGCAGTCTCTGGTCATCTTCGCCATCCGCACCCGGCGAACCCCCTTCTTCCGCAGCCGACCCTCGCTGGGGCTCACCGTCGCCTCGCTCGCCGTCGTCGGGACCGGAATCTGGCTGCCGTACTCTCCGGTCTCCGGCGTGCTCGGGTTCCAGCCGCTCCCCGCCCCCTTCTTCCTGGCTCTGATCGCCATGGTCATCGCCTACCTCGCCTGCGTCGAGGTCGCCAAGATGTGGTTCTTCCGCCGTGCCGCCCAGCGGCAGCCGGCACGCCCGCTTCCGCAGGCCCGTCACGACCACCGTCGGCTGCAGCGCCGATCCGCGCGATTCACCGCCCGGTCTCCTCGCGGGGGCCGCGAGCGGGACGTCGGTGCGGGAGGACGAACGACACTTCCGGCGACCGGTGGGACCAAGGACCCGACACGACGCACCGACACCCGACGAGGATGACCTGACGCTGGGAGCACCGGCGAGAGGCCAGGAGTCATCGATGCACGCGCTCGTCGTCTACGAGTCCATGTTCGGCAACACCCGTGCGATCGCCGAGGCGATCGCGAAGGGCATGTCCACGCGGGCGAAGGTGAGGGTGACGGACGTCGTCGACGCCCCGGCCGAGGTGCCCCCCGAGGTGGACGTGCTCGTCGTCGGCGGTCCGACGCACGCGTTCTCCATGTCGCGGGAGGCCACCCGCCAGGACGCCGCCCGCCGCGGGGGCGCCCACACCGACGTGCCGGCGGGCATCCGCGAGTGGCTGCGGGAGCTGCCCGACGGCGACCATCCCCAGACCTTCGTCGCGTTCGACACGCGCGTGGACCTGCCCCTCGTGCCGGGGGCCGCCGCCCGCAGCGCCTCCCGCCAGGCCCGGAAGCGCGGCTTCACCGTCGCCGACCCGGAGAGCTTCCTCGTCGAGGGCTACGAGGGGCCGCTCGCAGACGGTGAGCTCGACCGCGCCACCGCCTGGGGGCGCCGTCTCGGCGAGCAACTGGAGCAGGACCTGCGAACGAAAGCCGCCTTTCGAGCCGCCGGTGACGCCCGATAGGGCGTCGATGCGGAACTGAGTGTCGCGTATACTGCGTCTCAGTTCCATCCCTCGAGGCTCAGGAGCCGTCATGACCGACGCATCCCCGTACCAGCCCCCCGTCGCCGACTACGCGTTCCTCTTCGGTGAGGCGTTCGGGCTCGACCTCGTGGGTCGGGCGACCGGCGGCGAGATCAGCGCGGAGGACGCGACGGAGATCGTGGCTGCGGCCGGCGACTTCGCGGCATCCGTGCTCGCGCCGCTGCAGAACGTCGGAGACCGGGTCGGTCCCCGCCTGGAGGACGGCCAGGTGCGGATGCCCGAGGGCTTCGCGGAGGCGTACCAGGCCTTCGTCGAGGCCGGCTGGATCACGGCCGAGGCGCCCGTGTCGGCGGGCGGCGACGGCCTCCCCGGCGCCGTGCGCGCCGCGCTGGGCGAGATCTGGAACGGATCGAACGCGGCGTTCGCGCTCTCCTGGCTGCTGACGGCGGGGCAGATCCACGCGCTGGATGCCGCGGCATCCGACGAGATCCGCGAGACGTACCTCACGCGCCTCGTCTCGGGCGAGTGGACCGGCACGATGAACCTCACGGAGCCGGATGCCGGCACCGACCTCGGCGCCATCCGCACGATCGCGACCCCGCGCGGGGACGGCAGCTGGTCGATCCGCGGGCAGAAGATCTTCATCACGTGGGGCGACCACGACGTCGCGGAGAACATCGTGCACCTCGTGCTCGCCCGCACGCCGGACGCGCCCGCCGGCGCGAAGGGCCTCTCGCTGTTCGTCGCCCCGAAGTACCTCGTGAACGAGGACGGCTCGGTCGGCGAGCGCAACGCCGTCACGACGGTCGCGATCGAGCACAAGCTCGGCATCCACGGCAGCCCCACGTGCGTACTCGCCTACGACGACGCCACCGGCTACCTCGTCGGCGAGGTCGGCGGGGGCCTGGCGGGCATGTTCGTCATGATGAACTCCGCCCGCGCGGGCATGGGCTTCCAGGCGACCGGCATCGCCGAGCGCGCGTCGCAGAAGGCCGCGGCCTACGCGGCGGAGCGCCTGCAGGGCGCCGTGCTCGACCGTCCGGCGGGGACGCCGATCGCCGAGCACCCCGACGTGCGCCGCCTGCTCCTGTCGATGTCGAGCAAGGTCTTCGCGATGCGCGCCCTCGGCGTGTACGTCGGCGACCTGCTCAGCCGGGTCGAGGAGGGCGGCGTCGACGCGAAGCTCGCCGACTTCTTCGTGCCGATCCTCAAGGGCTGGACGACCGAGGACGCGCTCACGGTGACGAGCGAGGCGATCCAGGTCTTCGGCGGCATGGGCTTCATCGAGGAGACCGGCGTCGCGCAGCACTACCGCGACATCCGCATCGCGCCGATCTACGAGGGCACGACCGCGATCCAGTCCAACGACCTCATCGGCCGCAAGGTGATCCGCGACAACGGCGCCGTCGCGGAGGAGCTCTACCGGCGGATCGGCGAGACCGTCGCGCAGCTGCGCGGCTTCGACGACGCGCACGCGGCCCGCACCGCGGATCGGCTCGACCGCGCGGTCGAGGCCGCCCGTCGCGCGACCGCGGACCTGCTCGCGTTCGGCGCCGGCCGTGACGCCTACGCCGTGAGCGTCCCCTACCTCCTCCTGCTCGGCACGCTCGCCGGCGGCTGGATGCACGGGCTCGCGGTCGCCGCGGTCCTCGCGCACCCGGCGCTGTCGGAGACGGATGCCGCCCGCCTGCGCTCGGCGGACTTCTACGGGAGCCACCACCTGTCCCGCGTGCACTCTCTGGCGGAGACCATCTCCGCCGGCGAGATCGCCTGATCCCGCCCGGCCCCGCGGGCGGCGCGCTCAGCGCTCCGTCGAGACCGGCGTTGATTCGAGGAATCGGGTCAGCTGGGCCGTGAACACGTCGTTGTCGTCGCCGGCGATCATGTGACCGGCGGCGCGCACCTCGACGAACGCCGCGTGGGGGATCAGCTCCCGCATCTCGCGGAGCCCCTCCGCGCTGACGATGTCGGACTCCGCGCCGCGCACGAGGAGCGTCGGCACGCGGACGTTCCGCGCCGCCGCCTGCGCCTGACCCTGGCGAAGCTCGCGCTCGGGCTCGTCCCGCAGGCTGAGGTAGCGCGGGTCCCAGTGCCAGTGCCAGCGGCCGTCGTCCCGCTGGACGAGGTTCTTGCGGAGGCCGTCGAGCGACCGCGGACGCGGGCGATGGGGGTTGTACGCGGCGATCGCGTCGGATGCCTCCTGGAGGCTCGCGAACCCGTTCGGCGCGCCCGTCATGAACGCCTGGATCCGCTTCGAGCCGGCGGGCGCCGGGCTGGCGACGATGTCGACGAGCACGAGGCCCCGTGCGAGCGGCCCGCGCGTGCCCTCCGCGACGAGCGCGGTCATGCCGCCCATCGAGGCGCCCACGAGCACCGGCGGCTCGCCGATGGCGTCGATCACGGCGAGGGTGTCGTCGACCATCGCGGCGATCGAGTAGTCGCCGTCGTCCGCCCATCCGCTGTCCCCGTGGCCGCGCGCGTCGAACGCGTACGCCGTCCATCCGGCGCGCGCGAGCCGCTCGCCGGTGCGGTGCCAGGAGTACCGCCGCTGGCCTCCGCCGTGCAGGAGCAGGACGCTGCCGCGCCCCGGCTCCGCCCCGCCCCACGCCGGCCAGCGGTCGCCGACGAGGTCGATCCCGTCCGACCGCACGACGACGGTCTCCGCGGCCCCGGCGGCATCCCGGATGTCCGTCACCGCGGCTCCGGCTCCCGGCCGATCGCCTGCTGGAGCGCGTAGCCGGCGCGCAGGAGGACCGGGTCCTCGAAGCGGCGCCCGACCAGCTGCAGGCTGATCGGCAGCCCCCCGACCTTCCCGCACGGCACCGCCAGCGCGGGATGGCCCGTGTAGCTGAACGGGCGCGTGTGGCGGACGGTGTCCGCGTATCCGCCGCGGAGGTCCTCGAGCTCGCGCGCCAGTCCCTCGCGGTGGCTCACGCGCTCCGGCAGCAGGGGCGCCACGGTCGCCGACGTCGGGAGCGCGAGGATGTCGACGTCCGCCAGGGCGCGATCGTACGCGCGGACGAAGCCCGCGCGCAGATTCTGCGCCTTCGCGTACGTCGCGCCGTGGAAGTTGCGGCGGGAGAACTCCGTGAGCAGGACGTTCGCCTTCGTGTGGGTCGAGATGAGGTCGCCCTCGGTCGCCCACATGCGGTTCACCGCGGCGGTGATGGTCTCCGGGTAGTAGTTCCGCGCGCCCGCGCCGAACGGACCGAGGGTCCGGATCGCCCAGGCCCCCTCGACCGCGAGCGTGCCGGCCGCGAGGTGCACGGACCGGTGCTCGGGCACCGAGACCCGGGTGACGACGGCTCCCGCCGCCGACAGCGCATCCAGGGCGGCGAGCACGCCGTCCCGCACCTCGGCGTCGATCGGGTCCTCGAACCCCTCCTCGAGCAGGCCGATCCGGAGCCCGCGGACGCCGTCGCCCAGGCCGCTGAGCGCGTCCACCGACGCGGGCACCTCCCAGCCCTGCCGCGGGTCGTAGTCGTCATGGCCGGCGATGGCCTGCAGGGCCGCGGCGACATCCTCGATGGTCCGCGCCATCGGCCCGAGGTGGTCGATGCTCGGCTCGGACCCGAAGGTCGCGCCCATGTGCGGGACGAGCCCGAAAGTCGGCTTCAGACCGACGATGCCGCAGTACGCGGCGGGGAGCCGGATCGATCCGCCCTGGTCCCCGGCGATCGCGATGTCCACCTCTCCCGTCGCCACCGCGACGGCGGAGCCGGAGGAGGATCCGCCCGTGGTCCGCTCGGGGTCGTGCGGGTTGATCGCCTCCCAGTAGTCGCCGACGTACCCGCCGAGGCTCCGGCCGCCGGACAGGCCGAACATCGTGTTCTTCCCGATCACGGTCGCACCCGCGTCCAGGATCCGCGTCACGACGGTGGCGTCGATGTCGGAGATGAGCCCGTTCAGCGCGAAGGCGTTGAACGTGATCGGGATGCCGGCCACGGCGACGTGGTCTTTGAAGCTCACGGTCCGCCCCGCGAGGAGACCCGTGTCCTTGCCGCCGATCGCGCACTTCCAGAGCCACGCGTTGGACGGGTCCTCGGCGGCGGACGGCCGATGCCCCGGACCGCGCTCCGGGAACAGGAGCGGCGGCCGGTCGCCATCGGTGCGCTCCTGCACGAAGCGATCGAGCGTCTCCAGCCGCGCGGCGAGGAACGCCTGCCATTCGGCCACCGAGTCGTCGTCGACGTGGAAGCCGTACTGCGCCGCGACCGCGATGATGTCGGCGCGGCTCGGGATGGCGAACATCAGGGCACCCTCCAACCGCCGGTGAACTCCGCATCCCGCTTCTCGCGGAACGCGTCGAGCGCGGCGCTGGCGTCCGTGCCCCCGAAGTTGATCGTCTGCGCGCGCGCCTCGCTCTCGAGCGCCTCCTGCAGCGTCCGCGTGGCGCCCTCGTGGAGCAGCGCCTTCGACTGCGCCAGCGCCACCGGCGCCTGCTTCAGGAGGGACTCGGTCAGCCGCGCAACGGTCTCGTCGAGGGCGTCGTCGTCGGTGACGTAGGTCGCGAGGCCGAGCCGCTCGGCCTCCTCGCCGCCGATGATCTCGCCCAGCATCACGAGCCGCTTCGCCCGCTGGAGCCCGACGATCTTCGGCAGCAGCCAGGAGCCGGCGAAGTCGATCGACAGCCCCCGTGCCCCGAACATCTCCGAGAAGCGGGCGCTCCGGGCTGCGACGACGAAGTCGCAGCCGAGCGCGAGGTTGCAGCCCGCCCCGATCGCGACGCCCTGCACCTTCGCGATCGTCGGGACCGAGACGTGGTGGAGGGTGAGCGCGATCTCGTTGGCGACCTGCATGCGGCGGAGCGGATGCCGGCCGGTGGAATCCCCGGCCATGTCCGCCCCGGCGCAGAAGTCGCCGCCGGCGCCGGTCAGGACGAGGACGCGCACGTCCGGGTCCTGCTCGGCCCGGTCGATCGCCGCGATGAGGCCGGTGCGCACGCCCGGGCTGAGCGCGTTCTTGCGGTGCGGCCGGTTGATCGTGACGGTGAGCACGCCGCCGGCGAGGTCCGTCAGGACCTCTGCCTCCCCGTCGTCGCTCACAGTCGCTCCAGGATCATCGTGTTGGCCTGGCCGCCGCCCTCGCACATGCTCTGCAGGCCGTACCGGCCACTCGTGCGCCGCAGCTCGTGGATGAGCTTCGTGGCCAGGATGACGCCGGTCGCGCCGAGCGGATGCCCGAGCGCGATCGCGCCGCCGTTCGGGTTGGTGCGGGCGAGGTCCGCGCCGGTCTCGCGCGCCCACGCCAGCACCACGGACGCGAACGCCTCGTTGACCTCGAAGGTGTCGATGTCCGCGATCGTGAGCCCGCCGCGGTTCAGCGCCGCGCGAGTTCCAGCGATGGGCCCCGTGAGCATGTAGACCGGATCGTCGCCGATGACGCTCATGGCGTGCACGCGGGCGATCGGGACGAGGCCGTGGTCGCGCACCGCCTGCTCCGAGGCGACGAGCATCGCGCCGGCTCCGATCGAGAGCTGGCTCGAGCCGCCGGCCGTGATCACCCCGCCCTCGCGGAGGGGCTCCAGGGCGGCGAGACGCTCGAGCGAGGTGTCGCGACGCGGTCCCTCGTCCTCTTCGAGACCGGCGATCGGCGCCGTCTGGTCACGGAACCGGCCCGCGTCGATCGCGGCGATGGCGCGGTGGTGGCTCTCCAACGAGAACGCGTCCAGCTCCTCGCGGCTCAGACCCCACTTCTCCGCGATGAGCTGCGCGCCCCGGAACTGGGTGATCTCCTGATCCCCGAAACGCGCCAGCCACCCCTCGCTGCGGAGCGGCAGGCCGCGCTCCTCGCTGACCTCCCGGTTCAGGGTCATGGGGACCATCGCCATCTGCTCGACGCCGGCGGCGACCACGAGATCCTGCGTGCCGGACATCACGGCCTGCGCGGCGAACTGCAGCGCCTGCTGCGACGAACCGCACTGGCGCTCCACCGTCACCCCGGGAACGCTCTGCGGCAGGCCCGCGGAGAGCCACGCGGTGCGGGCGATGTTCGCGGACTGCGGCCCCACTTGGTTCACGCAGCCCAGGATCACGTCGTCCACCGCGACCGGGTCCATCCCGGCGCGCGCGATCAGCTCCCGCAGGACGTGCGCGGCGAGGTCTGCCGGGTGTATCCCGGCGAGCCGCCCCTTCCGGGTGCCGACGGGCGTGCGCACGGCCTCGACGATGAAGGCTTCTGCCATTTTGGAATCTCCCCACTGGTCGGGATCCGGCGTCAGATCCGGGTGATCTCCGGATCGAACTTCGCGTCGCGCTCCCGGACGGCATCGCGCAGTCCCCTCGCGACGACGTTCTCCGCGAAGCGCTTCGACGCGGGCGACGGGGGCGGTCCCCAGCGCTTCATGACGGTGGGCGTCAATTGCATGCCCATCAGTTCATATGTCCGGTGCATGGTCTCCTTGGCGTGCCCGAAGGACTCGCTCGGGATGAGCGCCGCCTGGCTCGCCCATCGCGCCGTGACGTCGCGCAGCTCCGCCTCCGGCACGACGCGCTGCACGAGGTGGAGGTCGTGCGCCTGGTCGGCATCCATCCATCCGCCGAACAGGAAGAGCTTCTTGAGCACGCGGATCGGCAGGAGCTCGTAGAGGGGCACGAACGGCAACTGGGGGGCGCTCGACCGCGAGATCTCGAAGCTGAAACGCGTGCCCTCGGCGGCGATCACCCAATCGCACCAGCTGAGGATGGCGAGCGCGTACGGCCCGACGAAGCCGTGCACGCCCGCGATCAGAGGCTTGCGGAAGTACCAGGCCCGCGGGAGCACCGGCGCAACGGACGGCGAGGCGAGCGGATACAGCGTCTCGGCGAACACGCGCCCCGAGGTCTGCTCCTTGAGGTCGTGCCCCGAGGAGAACATCACGCCGGCGCCGGTGAGCATGACCGCACCGACGGCGTCGTCCTCCTCCGCCCGATCGAGCGCGGCGACCAGCTCGGCGTCCATCAGGTGCGAGACGGCGTTCCGCTGCTCGGGGCGGTTGAGCACGATGTCGAGCACGCCGTCGTCGGACAGGGTGCACACGATCGTGTCGAAGTCGTAGGTCATCGTCCGCTCCCTCTCTCCGTGCCGGCCATCAGTAGGCCGTCCCGTCTGATCTCACATAGTCCTCTGCCGCGATCCGATTCCTCAACGCCCTGCGGTATTCGTCCTCGCTCAGGCCCATGACCGTGCGGTACACGTAGTCGTTGTCCTCGCCGAGACCGGGCGACCCGCGTCGCCAGGCCTGGGGCACGCCCCGGTAAGGGTGGGAGGCGTGGAGGTGCGTGCCTACGTCCCGGACCTCGAGCGGCCGCAGCCATCCGCGACCCGCGATCCCCGCGTCGGCGTCGAAGCTCGCGGCGTCCTGCACGGGACCCGCCGCGACCCCGGCGCGCTGGAGTTCCCCGAACGCCTCGTCGACGTCCCGGTCCGCCGACCACGCGGCGATGAGCGCGTCGAGCCGGTCGTGCTGGCGCATCCGGCCGGCCGCCGTCGCGAGCTCGGGGTCGTCGGCGAGCCCCGACCCGAGCCGGCCGGCCAGGGCCGCCCACTGCGCGTCGTCACCGACCGAGACCGCCAGCCAGCGGCCGTCGCGGCACGGATAGAGACCCTGCGGAGCGCGGTGCGGATCGCGATTGCCGAGGAGCTCCGGCTCCGTCCCGCTGAGCTGGAAGCCGACGAACTGGTCCGCGAGGTGGTTGATCAGGTTCTCGGTCTGGCTCAGCTCGATCACCTGGCCCCGGCCCGTGCGGCTCCGGTAGCGCAACGCGGAGAGCACGGCGAACGCGCCGGCAGGGCCGGTCGCGCTGTCCATGTAGACCGTGGTGCGCGTCTCCATCGGCGAGCTGCCGCGATGACCGCACAGCGACGCGAACCCGGAGAGCGCGTCGAACTGGGGTCCGAACCCGCGCCAGCTCGACCAGTCGCCGGTGAGCCCGGTCGGCGGCAGCCGCAGGACGATCAGCCCCGGGTTCTGCACCCGCAGCTCCTCGGGGACGAGCCCCAGCTTGGGCAGGCCGTTCGCGGCGATGTTCTCCACGAGCACGTCGGCACCGGCGATGAGCCGCTTGAGCAGCGCGAGGCCCTCCGGCTCGGTGAAGTCGATCGTGCACGACAGCTTGTTCCGCGACACGGCGTTGTTGTCGGCGCAGCGGTTGTACGGACGGTCGGGCTGATCGGGGGCCGCCGGGCCGTAGGTGGCGTCGAGCCGGGTCGGCCGCGGCGCGTCGCCCTTGCCCGCGGACGGGAACACGAGCGGGTTCTCGACGCGGATCACCTCGGCGCCGAGGTCGGCGAGCAGCATCGTGCCGTACGGCCCGGCCCAGACCGTCGTCAGGTCGACGACGCGCACGCCCGCGAGCGGGAGGTCGCCCTCCGTCCCGTCGGCATCCGTCCCGGCCGTGTCGAGGAACGGATCCCGGTCCGCCGGGCGAGGCTGCGGGTGCAGGCTCCAGCCGCCCTCCGTGTGACGGTACGGCGCTCCGGGCACGAGCACGGGTCCGGTCTCGGGCGTCTCGATCTGCTGCCAGAACCCGCGCTGGTGCAGGTGGTCGGCGTCGAGCACGTCCTGCAGCGTGTTGAGCGGCGTGACGGTCACCCGGTGCGCCTGCGCGGCGCGGACCACCTCGTCCTTCGTGCGCTCCAGCAGCCACGGGTAGAGCACCGCGTCGACGATCTCCTGGTTCTCGGGCTGGTAGATCGCCTCCTCGTCCGCGAGCGCCGCGCGCAGGTCGTCGCTGTCGAGGAGATCCAGCATCCGGGGCAGCGCCGGGGTCATCACGAGGAACGATACGAAGCCGTCCGCGCACGGCATCAGCGCCCACGGCAGCACGCTGCCGCGCGAGCGACGTGCCACGACCTTCTCGCCGTCCGGCCGGACACGATCCCTGGCGTACTGGAACCGGAGGATGTCGCGGGCGTACGGCGGCATGGTCGCCAGCGCCTCCCGCGACGCGATGTCGACGTGGCTGCCCAGCCCCGACCGTGCTGCGCCGATCACGGCGCCGAGCGCTCCGACCGCGGCCATGCTGCCGACGAAGAACTGGCTGGAGCGGCCCGGGAGCCGGAACGGCTGCCCGGTGTCCCCGCCGACCATCGAGCCCGACATCGCCTGGATGATGAGGTCGCTGTGCAGGAGGTCGCGGTACGGTCCGTCGAGGCCGAATCCGCTCACCGTCACCACGGTCAGCCGCGGGTTCTGCTCGCGCAGGGCATCCGCGTCGAGTCCCCACGCGGCGAGCGACAGCGGGCCCGGCGAATCGATCACGAGGTCGGCCTCGGCAAGGAGCCCGCGCAGCGCGGCGCGATCCTCGTCGAGATCGGGGCGCAGGGCCGCCGTCCGCTTGCTCGTGTTCAGGCTCAGCGACAGCGCCCGCGCGTCGACGCCCTCCTCCAGATCCGGGAAGGAGGCGGCGATCTTCGTGACGGTCGCGCCGAGGTCGGCGAACAGCTTCCCGCAGTAGGAGCCGGCGACATCGTCGGTGAGCTCCCACACGGTGAGATCGCTCAGTGCCTGGCGCATCATCCGCGGAGCGAACGCAGGATCCGCTCGATCGTCATCACGTGCCGAAGGTAGCGGTGCATCGGCATGTCCCACGTGAACCCCATGCCGCCGTGGACCTGGATCGTCCCCTCGATCACGGTGCGGGCGTCGCGCGCGATGATCTCGACGGCGCCGAGCGCGTCGGCGGGATCGAGGACAGCCAGCAGCAGCAGCGACCGGGCGGCCTCGATGGTCTTGTGCATGTCCGCTAGGCGGTGCCGGACGGCCTGGAAGCTCGAGAGCGGCTGGCCGTAGGCCTCCCGCATCGTCGTGAAGGGGATCGTCTGCTCGAGACACGCGCGCGCCGCGCCGATGCTCTCCGCCCCGTACAGCACGAGCGTCTGCGCGACGAAGGCGTCCGAGACGCCTGCGTCCGGCCCCGCCGGGCTGACCGGGAGCGAGGGCGCGAAGTCGTCCGGCGCCGCGTCCGCCACCGGACCTCCGCCGAGGTGAACGACACCGGGGACGTGCCCGAACGGCACGAGCCCCGCAGCTCCCGCGAGCGCGTAGGTGTGGCCGATGCCGGCCGCGGATTCCGCGGCCCCCGCGGCGGAGAGGGCGAGGACCGAGGTCGTGAAGGGGCCGGGCACGAGGCGGGCGCCCCAGACCTCGGCGAACTCGGCGAGGTCGATCAGGGTGAACGCGGACTCGTCGTCCGCGGTGCCGATCTCCAGCCATCCGCCGTCGACGACCTGCTGCCAGACCCGGGGGTCGAAGCGATCGAGGTACTCGGGCGCGATCTGGCCGAGGAACCGGTCGAACTCCTGCGCCGCCGCGACGGCCTCGTCGGAGGCGATGAAGCGGGAGACCGCGGACGTGGTGGGGGGCATCGGGGCCGTCCTCGGGTTCATCGGGGGCCCAGTCCGAGCACCCGGTTGGCGATGATGTTGCGGTGGATCTCGCTGGGTCCGCCCGCGATCGTCAGCTTGCGGAACTCGATGTGGCGGCTGCGCCAGTACTCCGCGTGCTCCTCGCAGCCGAGGTCCACGGCCAGTTCGGTGAGGTCCTGGGCGAGCTGGGTCGAGTAGAGCTTGAGGGTCGCCATCGTCGGCATCGGGTCGCGGTCGGCGAGCGCCAGCGAGACCCCGCGGCGGATCTGCCACCGATACGCGCGGGCCCGGAGCATGATCTCCTCGTAGCGCGCCCGCCGCAGCTCGCGGATGCCGGGCTTGGCCGCGTCGAAGCAGTGCGAGAGCGCCCGCGCCCACGCCCCCATCTCGGCCGCCCGCGTGGACACGGCATCCATCGCCCCGAACGCGGCCTTCTGCCGGTTCGCGCCGACGAGCGACGACAGCTTCCAGCCGTCGCCTTCCGCGCCGAGCATGTCGGCCTCGTCGACCTCGGCGTCGATGAACACCTGGCCGAACTCGGACAGCCCGTTGATGTCCTTGATCGCCTGGACCTCGACGCCGGGATTGTGCATGTCGAGGAGGAACACGCTCAGGTTGTGGCGCTTCGGCGCGGTCTCGGAGGACCGGGTGAGGCAGTACATGCGATCGGCGTACGGCGAGTACGTGGTCCAGATCTTCTGGCCCTGGATGCGCCATCCGTTCGCGGTCTTCGTGGCGCGCGTCTGGATGCCCGCCATGTCCGAGCCGGCGGCCGGCTCGGAGAAGCCCTCGCACCAGAGGTCCTCGCCGCTGAGGATCCGCGGCAGGAAGCGCTCCTTCTGCTCCGGCGTCCCCCAGCCGGAGATCGCGCGGCCCGCGAGGAAGTAGCCCACGAGGTTGAACGGCTGCGGCGCCTCGAGCTCGCCCCAGGTCTCGTTGAACAGCACCTGCTCGACGGGGCTGAACCCGTTGCCGCCGTATTCGCGCGGCCAGGAGATGGCGCCGAACCCCGCGGCGGTGCGATTGCGGTCCCACTCCTTGCGGACCTCCAGCGCGCGCGGGTGGAACTCCAGGAGGTGCTTGGCCTCCGCCCAGCCCTCCGGGATGGCCGCCGCGAGCCGCTCCCGGACGGTGGCGACGAACTCCTCGACCCCGGGGTCGTCGAACGAGCTCAGGGTGCTCGGCATCGGTTCGATGGGCGTCGTCATGCGGGAGGACCTCCGGTCGTCGTGGCTGCTCGTCGTCTCAGGCCCGGAAGGGGCCGTCGCGCATCTGGAGGAAGGTGCGCACGTCGGCGCGGCGCGCTTCGCGCAGCTCGTCCTTCTCGGGGATGCCGTGCGCGGTCAGCGACAGCGTGTCGGCGAGGCGGTGGTAGTTCATGGCCCGCGAGAAGCCCATGTTCTCGTAGGTGTTGCGGATGCTGTCCTTGGTCAGCTGCACGGAGTAGGGCGCGACCATGCTGATGCGGCGCGCGATCCGCAGCGCCTCGTCCATCAGCGACTCGCTCGGCACGGCCTTCGCGATGATGCCGTACTCCTTCGCCTCCTGCGCGGTGAACATGTCGCCCGTGTAATACAGGTAGTGCGCCATGCGCGGGTTGCCGCTGAAGTACAGCATCGGCAGCATCGGCGAGAGGGCGTAGTGCCGGATCTCGGGCTCTCCGAACTGGGCGTGCTCGGCGGCCACCGTGATGTCGCAGGTCAGCGCGAGGGTCGATCCCGCGGCGAGCGCGTATCCGTTGACGGCGGCGACCGACGGCACGCGGAGGTTCCACAGCTGCATGAGGGTGTCGAAGTTGCCCTTGATATAGGCCGCGTACTCGGGGCTCGCCGGGTCCGTCTCGCCGAGGTCGAGGTCGAAACCGGTCGAGAACGCCTTCTCGCCGGCACCCGTGATGACGAGGACCCGCACGTCGGTGTCGGCGTTGATCTCGGCGAAGCAGTCCCGGAGCTCGGCCATCAGCTCGGTGCTCATCGCGTTGAGCTTCGCCGGCCGGTTGAGCGTGAGGACGGCGACGTGATCCTCGACCACGTAGGTGATCGTCTCGTAGGGGCTGCTCATGCAGGACCTTCCTTTCGGCAGGGGCTCGACATCGGTGACGAGCCCACTTTTCGACGGGGTCAGAGGCCGGTCAATGGCCCGTTCCGCGCGCCGGAACGAGCCACTGCTCCTCGATCTCGCGCACGGTCGCGACGGTCGCGTACCGCGTCTCGGCGGTCTTCAGCGCCGCGTCGTGGAGCGTCATGTCCCACGAGGCGCACGCGTCGGCGGCATACGTGACGTAGAACTCCCGGTGGAACGCGTCGCGGGCGGTCGCCTCGACGCAGACGTTCGTCGACGTCCCGACGCACAGCACGGAGCGCCGGCCGAGACTGCGGAGCACGAGCTCGAGGTCGGTGCCGACGAATCCGCTGTACCGGTACTTGCGGACCTCCAGGTCGCCCGGCTCGGGCGCGACCTCGGTGATCACCTCCTGACCCCAGGTGCCCTCCAGGCACATGTCGGTTCCGGAATATCGTGCGCGCGACCGCGCCTCGAGCCACACGTCGGACGAGCTCGCCCCGTCGGGCAGCGTGGTGTTCAGCACGTAGATCACGGGGACGCCGGCGGCACGCGCGGCGCGCAGCAGGTCCGCCTGACGCGGGATCATCTCGGCGATCGGGCCGAGCTCCCGCCCGCCCTCCTGGCGCGCCTTGCCCTCCGGGTGGAGGTAGTCGTTCTGCATGTCGATGACCAGCACCGCGCAGTGTTCGGGCGAGACCTTCTCGGCCAGCGTCGTCAGTGGGATCGTCGCCACGTTCTCATTCCTCGTCGAATCGCGGACAGCCCCTGTCCGTGCGCTCAGCCTTCCACCGCGCCGATCCGCGGCGGGTCCGGGTTCTGCGGGACGGAACAACCCCTCGACGCAGGCCGCTCCACGCGCCAGCCTGGGCCCGACCCGCTCGTACGACCGAAGGAAGGTTCCGTGGAACCCATCCCGTCGACGCTGACCGGCCGCCTGGCCGACGCGGTCCGGGAGCAGTTCGATCGCGAGCTGCCGGACGACGTCGCCCACCACGCCGAGATGCATCTGCTCAATGTGATCGCCCTCGCCGCCTCGGCTGCCCGCAGCGACGCCGTCGACGCCGTCGTGGCGACGGCGCTGCTCACCGGCCGGTCCGGTCCGGCGTCGATCCCGGGTCGCGACGAACGCCTCGATCCGGAGCTGGCCGCGCTGGCGATCGGCGTCGCGGCCCATCTGGACGACTTCGACGACACGCATCTCGCGACCGTGATCCACCCGTCGGCATCCGGCCTGGCCACGATGCTGCCGATCGCGGAGAGCACCGGCGCGAGCGGGGAGACGGCCCTGCGCGCCTTCGCGATCGGCTGCGAGGTGCAGCTGCGCGTCGGCCTCGCGATGACACCCGCGCACTACGACGCCGGATGGCACATCACGGGCACGGCGGGGGTGATCGGCGCAGCCGCGACCGCGGGTCTCCTGCTCGGGCTCGACGCTCCGCAGCTGCACTCCGCGCTCGGCATCGCCGCCTCCTCGACCGTCGGCCAGCGTGAAGCGTTCGGGACGATGTCCAAGCCCCTGCACGCCGGCAAGGCGGCGGCGAACGGCATCGTCGCGGCCCGACTCGCGGCCCACGGCTTCACCGGTCCCGCCGACGCGCTGGAGGGGGAGCACGGCTACTTCGCCGTCCTCGCGGATCGCTCCGACCCCGAGAGCGTCCTCGACCGGTTCGGCACGCACTGGGAGCTGTTCCACAACACGGTCAAGCCCTACCCCTGCGGCGTCGTCGCGCACCCGCTGATCGACGCGGGCCGCGAGCTGCGGGAGCGCGGGATCACCCCCGACGCGGTCGCCGCCCTGCGCGTCCACTGCAATCCGCTCGTGCCCGACCTCATGGGGATCCGCACGCCCACCGACGGCCTGCAGGCCCGCTTCTCCGCGGTCCACGGACTCGCGGCCGGGATCGCCGACCCGATCGTCGGGCTCGGCTCGTACGAAGACGTGCGCGCGGGCGATCCGGTCCTCGCTCGGCTGCGCGAGGCGACCGAGCTCATCCCCGAGGCCGACCGCGGGCGCGATGCGGTCCGCGTCGTCGCCGAGCTCACGGACGGGAGCGTGACGGAGGTCGTCGTCACCGCCTCGCGCGGCAGCCTCGACCGCCAGCTCACGCCCGGGGAGGCCCTCGGCAAGGTCGAGGCGCTTCTCGACCGAGCCCCGGGCGTGGACCGTCAGGCGGTCATCGAGGAGGTGCGGGCGCTGCGCCGGCGGCCGGATGTCACCGCTCTCGCCGGCGCGGCCCGCCCGCAGGGAGGAGCACGATGAACGCCCCGGCATCCGTCACCGGCGTGACGGTCGAACTCGCCGAGTTCGCCGTCCGCACGGACCCGCTCCCGCCGCACGTCCTCGCCGCCGCCCGCGCCCTCACGGCCGGGACCCTCGCCCGAATGACCGCCGGCGCCGACGCGCCCGCGGTCCGCATCGCCCGCGCCGCGCTCGGTTCGGACGCGGTCACCCTCGCGGCGCTCCTCGGTGGGCTCGCGGCCCGCGCCGGCGGCGACGGCCCGGCGCATCCCGCGACCGGCGCGGACGTCGGCGCCCCGATCGTGCCCGCGGCCCGCGCGCTCGGCGCGCATCTCGGCCGTACCGAGGACGCGATCGTCGAGGCCGTCGGGTTCGGCGCGGAGGTCGCGCTGCGCGTGGGCGTCGCGCTCGGCGCGTGGCACCGCGAGCGCGGCTGGGACGTCACCGGCACGACCGGCCGCATCGGCGCCGCCGCGGCGTGCGCGCGACTGCTGGGGCTCGGCGCCGAGCAGACGACCCACGCGCTCGGCATCGCCACGACCGAGGCGGCGGGGCTCCTGCGCGCGGCCGATTCGATGACGGGGGACTACCACGCCGGCAAGGCCGCCTACGACGGCGTGGAGGCAGCCCTGCTCGCCTCGGCCGGTTTCACGTCGGCGAGGACCGCGATCGAGGGCGTGCGCGGGCTGCTCGTCACCACCTCGAAGGACGCGGATCCCACCCCGATCGTCGACGGGCTCGGCGACCGGTGGGAGCTGACCGCCCTGGCCCTCGGAGAGGAATGACCGTGCTCAGGTCTCGTGTCCCCTACCGACTCGCGGACGCCGCGCCCGGTCTGCGCCCCCCCGCGCCCGGCAAGCGGCTCATCGTCAGCGTCGTCCTGAACGTCGAGGACTGGCGCTTCGACGCACCCATGCCGCGCTCGATCCTGCCGCCGCCGCACGGCACGTCCTTCGTGCCCGATGTCCCCAACTTCAGCTGGGCGGCCTGGGGGATGCGCCTGGGCCTGCCGCGCATCATCCGTCTCCTCGAGTCGATGGACGTGCCCGCCAGCGTCAACCTCAACGCGAGCGTGATCGACTCCTACCCGGAAGCCGCGGACCGGCTCCTCGAGACCGGGTGGGAGCTCGTCGGCCACGGGCTCGACCAGCGGTCGCTGCACCGCGTCGACGACGAGCCGGCCGTCATCCGCGAGACGCTCGAGAAGATCGAGGCGTTCTCCGGCCGGAAGGTGCGCGGCTGGCTCGGCCCGGGACTGCAGGAGACCGGCGCGACGCCGGACGTGCTCTCCGCGCTCGGGGTCGACTACGTCACGGACTGGGTCGTGGACGAGATCCCGGTGTGGCTCGACGCGTCGCCGCGCCCCCTCGTGGCGGTCCCGTACTCGCTGGAGCTCAACGACAGCGTCCTCTACGCGGTCGAGCACCACGAGTCGGCGGAGCTCCTGCGGCGGGTCACCGACACGTTGCAGACGTGGGATGCCGAGGACGACGACAAGCTCATGGTCCTCACGCTGCCGCTGCATCCCCACCTGATCGGGGTGCGCCACCGGCTCGGATACCTCCGCGCGTCGCTCGAGCTGCTCCTCGCCCGCCCCGACACGATCGTGATGACCGGCGAGCAGATCTGCGACTGGTTCCTGGAGCAGTCCCCCCGCTGACCCCAGCTGACCCCACCCCCGCCCAACCCACCTCTTGCTCGCGAGCGCACCCGCTCATGGCGTCGTGAGCACGTGGTCTCGCGAGGAGGAGGTGGGTTCGTGGAGAGGCGCGAACCGTCGTGGGGAGGGGGTCAGAGCTGCACGGACTTGACCTGGAGGTATTCCTCCACGCCGTACGTGCCGAACTCTCGGCCGATGCCCGACTGCTTGTAGCCCCCGAACGGCGCGAGGGGATTGAACCGGGCGCCGTTGACGTCGATCTGCCCGGTCTGCATCCGCGCGGCGACGCGATGCGCCCGATCCTCGTCCGCGGACCACACCGCGCCGGCGAGGCCGAAGGCCGAGTCGTTGGCGATCGCGACCGCCTCGTCCTCGTCGCGGGCGCTGATCATCGCGAGCACGGGTCCGAAGACCTCCTCCTGCGCGAGCGCCGACGCGCGGTCGACGTCCGCGAACACCGTCGGGCGGACGTACCACCCGCGCGGCATGTCGTCAGGCGCGGTGCTGCCGCCGGCCACCAGGGTGTGCCCGTCGGCGATCGCCCCGTCGATGTACCGGCGCACGGATGCCCGCTGCGCCTCGGAGACAAGGGGCCCGATCCGCGTCGACCGGTCCTTCGGATCCCCGACTGCGAGCGCCGCGACCTCCGCGCGCACGAGGTCCACGGCCTCGTCGCGGCGGCTCGCGGGGACGATCATCCGCGTCCAGGCGCTGCAGGTCTGACCCGCGTTGAGGAACGCGTTGGCGACCCCGGCCTGGATCGCCGCGGGAAGGTCCGCGTCGTCGAGGATGACGTTGGCGGACTTGCCGCCGAGCTCCAGCGTCACCGGGCGGACGAGGTCCGCGGCGATCGTGCCGATCCGCCGCCCCGCCTCGGTCGAGCCGGTGAATGACACCATGTCCACGCCCGGATGCCGGACGAGCGCCTCGCCGACCTCGCGACCCCGGCCCGTGACGAGGTTCACGACCCCGCGCGGGAGCCCGATCTCCTCCAGCAGCCGGAAGAACCGATACGTCGACAGCGGGGCCTCGACGCTCGGCTTGAGCACGACCGTGCAGCCCGCGGCGAGGGCCGGGGCGAGCTTCGCGACGATCTGGTGCAGCGGATAGTTCCACGGGGTGATCGCGGCGACCACGCCGCGCGGCTCCTTCGTCACGATCGACGTGCCGACCCGGCGCTCCAGCTCGAGCTCGCGGGCGACGTCGGCGTGCGACTCCAGGACGGATGCCGGCAGGCCGACGTGCACCGCCCGTCCGAGTCCGATCGGCGCGCCCATCTCGGTCGCGATGAGGTCCGCGAGCTCGTCGCGCGCCGCGCGCATCCCCGCCGCCAGCGCGAGCAGGTACTCGACGCGCCGGGAGAGCGGCGTGGCGCTCCAGGCGGGCAGCGCCGCACGTGCCGCGGCCACGGCCCGGTCGACGTCGCCCTCGTCGCCCAGGCGGATCGTCGCCGCGACCTGCTCCGTCGCGGGCTCGATCACGTCGAGGAAGTCCCCCGACGCCGGCACCCACGCGCCGTCGATGTAGAGGTGCGCGTACTCCGTCATCGCGCGGTGTCGATGACCACGCGGCCCTGCGTCGCTCCCGCGAGAATCTCCTCCGCGAGCTCCGGCACGCGCGTCAGCGGTTCGATCGTGGTGATCCGGTCGAGCACGTCCACCGGCAGATCCCGGCCGAGCCGTTCCCAGGCCTCGGCGCGACGCGGTGTCGGGCACATCACGGAGTCGACCCCGAGCAGGCTGACCCCGCGCAGGATGAAGGGCAGCACGGTCGTCGGCAGGTCGCTGCCGCCGACCAGCCCGCACGCGGCCACCGACCCGCCGTAACGGGTCTGGGCGAGCGCCGTGGCGAGCGTCTGGCTGCCGACGGTGTCGACGGCGCCGGCCCAGCGCTCCTTGTCGAGCGGACGGCCGGCGGTCGCCAGCTCCTCGCGCGCAACGATCGTGGATGCGCCGAGCGAACGCAGGTGGTCGTGGATCTCGGCCCGTCCGGTCGATGCCGCCACGCGGTAGCCGAGGCCGGCCAGGACCGCCACGGCGACGCTGCCGACGCCTCCGCCCGCGCCGGTGACGAGCACCTCGAGGTCGGTGTCGGGAGTGAGGCCGGCCTTCTCGAGCGCGATCACGCAGAGCATCGCGGTGAGCCCCGCGGTGCCGACGGCCATGGTCTGCGCGGGGGTGAGTCCCGCCGGCCGGCGCACGAGCCATTCCGACCGCACCCGCTGGCGCTGGGTGTAACCGCCCGGCCACGTCTCGCCGAGACCCCAGCCGGTGAGCACGACCTCGTCGCCCGCCCGCCAGGTGTCCGACGACGACTCGACGACGGTGCCCGCGAGGTCGATGCCGCACACCATCGGGTACGAGCGGATGACCTTGCCCTTGCCGGTGACGGCGAGGCCGTCCTTGTAGTTCAGGGACGAGTGGCTGACGGCGACGGTGACATCGCCGTCCGGCAGGTCCGCCTCGGTGAGGTCGCGCAACTGCGCGGGCCCGGGCTCGGTCGCGACGATCGCCGAGATCGCAGTCATCGTCTCTCCGTTCAGTAGTGGATGGGTCCGGGCACACCGCCGCCGACGGCCACGGCGTCGCCCGTGATCGCGACGCTGCGAGGCGAGGCGAGGAAGACGACGACGTTCGCGACCTCCGCGGCATCCACGAGGCGACGGATCGAGTTGCCCACCAGGCTCTTCTCGGCGTCCTCCTCCGAGATCGACTGGAACTGGGCGATCCGGCTGATCATCCCGGGCGTCGCCTCGGTGCGGGTCAGGCCGGGGTGGACGGCGGTCACGTTGATACCGCTGCGGGCCAGCTCGTCGGCCAGGGTCTTGGTGAGCGCGGCGATCGAGACGTTGCGGATCGAGCCCACCGGGCCCATCGACGTGCGCGCGGAGAGGCCCGCGATGTTGACGATCCGGCCCCATCCGTTCGCGGCCATGTGCGGCGCCGCGGCCTGCGCGGTGCGCAGGTAGCCGAGCACCTTGGTGTTGATCTCGTTCCAGAAGAAGTCGTCGGTGATGGCCTTGAGCTTCGGCGGCGGACCGGACTGACCGGCGGCCGGCGCGGCGCAGTTCACGAGGATGTCGAGACCGCCGAGCGTCTCGACCGCGCCGGCGACGAGCGCCTCGATGGACTCGCGCGACGTCGCGTCGGCCACGATCCCGGTCACCTTCCGCCCGGTCTCGGCGGCGATCTCCTCCGCCGTCGCGGTCAGGGCCTCCTCGCCGCGCGCCGAGATCACGACGTCACAGCCCTCCGCCGCCAGCGCACGCGCCACCTGCTTGCCGATGCCCCGGCTGCCGCCGGTCACCAGGGCGCGCTTGTCGGTGAGTTCCAGATCCATGCTTTCGTCCTCTCGAAGTGACGCGCCGGTGGCGCCGCTGCGCTTTGATGCTGGTGGCGCCCGGAGGGCGGATCAATGAGCCGTTCTGCACCTTGGAACAACGGGGTTCCCCTCCGCGAAGCCTCGGTGAAGATCGTTCGGAAAAGGAGACCTGAGACGTGGCGATAACAATCGGAAGCAGGCTGCGGGCGCAGAACTCGGCGTGCGAGGTGCTCGTCGTGAAGGGCGCGGAGAGCGGCGCACTGGCCTGCGGCGGAGTCGAGATGACGTCCGGCGGAGCGGCGGCGGATGCGCCGCAGCTGGCCGACGGGCCGGCGATCCAGATCGGCAAGCGCTACACGGACGAGGCGTCCGGGGCGGAAGTCCTCTGCACGAAGGCGGGGCTCGGTCCGCTCACCATCGACGGGCGCACGCTGACCGTCAAGGCGACCAGCCAGCTGCCGTCCTCCGACTGAGCCGCGACGGACCCGACCTTCCGCAGAGGAGCCTGCCCGTGAACCTGACCACGTTGCTGGAGATGATGGCCGAGGGGATGCCCGACCGGGTGCTCCTCGGCGACCGCGCCCGCGGACTCACGCCGGCCGAGCTCCGGCGGCGCGCCCAGGCGGGCGCTCGTCTGGCCCGAGACCTCGACGCGGACACGGTCGTCCACATCGGGGAGAACGGTGTCGTGTTCCCCGTCGCGCTGTTCGCGGCGGCCTACGCGGGGATCCCATTCCTGCCGGTCAACTACCGGCTCAGCGCCGAGCAGCTGGACGACGTGCTGGGGCGACGCGCGGCGCCGCTGATCATCGCGGACGACCCGGCCCTGGCCGGCGGCCGCGCGGCCCTCTCGTCGGAGGAGTTCCTCCAGCGCGTCAGCGCGGACGGAGCGGCCCTCCTGGACGAGCCCGACACCGACCCGGATGCCGTCGCCGTGCTGCTCATGACGAGCGGGACCACGGCCGCACCCAAGAGCGCCGTGCTCCGGCATCGACACCTCTCGTCGTACGTGATCGGCTCGGTCGAGTTCATGGACGCCGCCGAGACGGACGCGACGATCGTCAGCGTCCCGCCGTACCACATCGCCGCGGTCGCGAACCTGCTCTCCAACCTCTACGCGGGGCGGCGGATCGTCTACCTCGACCACTTCACGGCGGACGGATGGCTCCGCGAGGTCGAGGACCAGGGTGTCTCGCACGCCATGGTCGTGCCGACGATGCTCGTCCGGATCGTGGACGAGCTCTCCGCGAGCGACCGGCCCGCCCCCGCGTCGCTGCGGGCGCTGTCGTACGGCGGCGCGAAGATCGCCCAGCCCGTGCTCACCGAGGCGCTGCGGCTGTTCCCGCGGACCGGCTTCGTCAACGCGTACGGCCTGACCGAGACGGCGTCGACCATCGCGCTGCTCGGACCGGAGGACCATCGCACCGCGGTTGCCAGCACCGATCCGGCGATCCGGGCGCGCCTCGGCTCCGTGGGCCGCGCGCTCCCCAACGTCGAGATCGAGATCCATGACGAGGACGGCGCCGTGTGCGCGGCGGGGGTCGTGGGCAGCATCGTCGTCCGCGGCCCGCAGGTCGCCGGCGAGTACGTCGAGGCCGGCAGCGCGGTCGACGCCGACGGCTGGTTCCCGACGCGCGACCTCGGCTACCTGGACGAGGACGGCTACCTGTTCGTCCAGGGCCGGTCAGACGACACGATCATCCGGGGCGGCGAGAACATCGCGCCGTCCGAGATCGAGGCGGTGCTCGACGAGCACCCCGACGTCGCGGTCAGCGCCGTGGCGGGGATCCCCGACGAGGAGTGGGGCCAGCGGATCGCGGCGTTCGTCGTGCCGGCCCCCGGCCGCGCCGCCGACGCCGACGCGCTCCGGCAGTACGTCCGGAGCCGCCTCCGCGGCTCGAAGACGCCGGACGAGGTGCTCTTCGTGGAGTCGCTGCCGGTCAGCGCCACCGGCAAGCTCCTGCGCCGATCCCTCGTCGCCCTCGTGACGGAGCGGCACGCCCCTCAGACGCGCTGAGTCGCGCCATCCGGCTCGGCGCCGCCGAGCGTGCCGCTCAGCGGGAAGTCGAGGACCGCCGTCGTGACCTCGAGGATCCGGTCGCGGAGGTCGGGCCGACGGGCCACCTGCCGCGTTCGCACGAGATTGTTGATGATCGAGAAGACGGTGTCGGTGACGATCTTGACGACCGGCGCCTCCAGATCCGGCCGGACCGCGCCGACCAGCTTCAGCCAGACCTCCCCGTACTGCCGTTGCGCGAGCTCGATCGAGCGGCGCTGCTTCTCCGGCAGCTCCGCACGCTCGCTGATGAGGATCTCGAGCAGGTGCCGCTGCGACAGCGCGAAATCCACCTGCGAGACCAGGAGCTCCTCCAGCACCTCGGCCGGGTTCGCGCCCGACGCCATGGCCTGCGCCATACCGGCCTGCAGCCGCTCGTTGCCCCGGCCCAGGACGGCCGAGAGCAGATCCTGCTTGCTCGCGAAGTGCTTGTAGATCGTGGAGCCCGTGATGCCGGCGGCCGCGCCGATCTCGGCCATGCTCACGGAGTTGAAGCCGCGGCGGCCGAACAGGCGGGTCGCCTCCGCGATCAGCCGCTCGCGCCGGGGCAGCTCCACGTCGAAAGCCACCCGCTCGGTGCCGGATGGCGCGTGGGCGATCACCGCGGGAGTCTCCAGCCGGCAGTCCACGACCACCCGCGCGAGATCGAAGTGGACCTCGAGGTAGTCCGCCTGCGACAGCGTGATGCGGTGCACGCCGAAGCTCGCGAAGACGGCAAGAAGGGTCCAGACGAGGAACTCGGCATCCTCCTCGGAGAGGTCGGGGCGCTCCGGACGGAGCAGCGACACGAGCTGCTCCGCGATCGTGACGAGGCGACGACGCAGCACCAGCCGGCGATCGTCGGGGAGATGCCGGGCCTCGCGCAGCCACAGCGACGCCAGCCCGCGCCGGTGGAGCGCGAGCTCTCCGGACGCGCGGAGGTAGTCGTCGAGATCGGTCGCGCTCGCCATGAGCTCGTCCAGCCGGTCGAGACCCACGACGACGGAGTGGAAGAGGAGCTCCTCCTTGCTGCCGAAGTGCCAGTACAGCGCACCCGACGTGATCCCCACCTCCGCGGCGATGTCGGCCATCGACACGGCGTGGTATCCGCGGTTCTGGAACAGCAGCGACGCCGCGCGGGCGATCTGCTGCTTGCGGTCCTTCGGGCGCGTGGTGCTCGTCGCGGTCGTCATCGGACCCCCTCCCGCAGCCGGTCTCGCAGCGCCCTTCGGTCGACCTTGCCGGCCGGGCTGAGCGGGAGGACGTCGACCACGTGCAGCTCGCGCACCTTCTGGTACGAGACGACGCTCCGGGCGACGGAGCCGAGGATGTCGTCGGTCAGCGCGCGGCTCGACCGGAACCCCGGCGCCAGCACGACGAAGGCCACCGGGATCTCCCCGACCGACGGATCCGGGGCACCGAGCACGACCGCCTCCGCGACGGCGGGGTGGGCGCTGAGCAACTCTTCGAGAGGACGTGGGTACACGTTGTATCCCTTGTAGATCAGCATTTCCTTCAGGCGCCCGACGAGATGGACGTATCCGCGGTCGTCGACGTGGGCGAGATCACCGGTACGCAGCCAGCCGTCACGGAAGTGGTCCGCGGTGAGCTCCGGTTCCCGATGATAGCCGTCGGCGATCTGCGGGCCGCGCGCCCAGAGCTCGCCGGTCCCGCCCGGAGGCTCCGGAATCCCGGTTTCCGGCGAGCGGATCTCCACCAAGGTGTCCGCGAGCGGGATCCCGACGGTCCCCGCGGCGTGCCGCCGATCGGCGCCGATCGGGACGCTCGTCACCGCGCTCGTGGCCTCGCTCAGGCCGTATCCCTCCGCGATCCACGCCCCGGTGAACGCCTCACGCAGGCCGTCGAGGACGGCCGGGGCGAGCGCGGCGCCGCCGGACGTGAGCTGTCGCACCGACGACAGGTCGTGCGCGCGCAGCGCGGGGCTGCGCAGCAGCGCGTGGTACATCGCCGGGGTCCCGTTCAGATGCGTGACCCCGAAGCGCTCGACCTCGGCCAGCAGCCGCGCGGGATCGAACCGCCCGCCGAGCACCACGGTGGCGCCGAGCAGGAGGCTGATGTCGAGGTTCACGATGCCGAGGACGTGGAAGAACGGCGCAACGGCGACCGTGACCCCCTCGCCCGGTCGCAGGTGGTGCGGCGTGGGCGGCCCGGCGGGGACGAGGGCGAGTCCGCCCGCCCCGTCCGCGCGGACCCGCACCGCGGCGCGACGGTCGACGACCTGCACGATGTTGCCGACCACGTTGCGATGCAGCACCCGCACGGCCTTCGGGTGGCCGGTGGTGCCGCCCGTGAACTGGAGATGCGCGACCCCATCGGGGCGGCCGCGGCCCTGCGGCAGGGGATCGTGCGCGGCGAGCTCGTCGAGGAGGGACCCCGCGGCTCCGTCGGTCAGGAGGAGGGAGGCGCCCACCTCCGCCAGCATCCGCGCGAGCGCGTCCTCGGGCTGGGCCGGGCTCACGGCCGTGACCGTGGCGCCCGCCGCCAGGATCCCGAAGTAGGCGACGACGAACTCGACCGAGTTCGGCATCCGGATCGCGACCACGTCGCCGTCCGTCACCCCGCGCGCACGGAGCCCGGCCGCGACGCGCAGGGAGCGCTCGTGCAGCATCCCGTACGTCAGCTCGCGGTCGCCCTCTCGCAGGGCCACGCGATCCGGCCAGGCTCGCGCCGCGCCGGCGAGGATCGCGTCGACGCCGGCCGCGGGATACTCCAGCGTCGTCCGCGGTCGCGAGTCCTCTGCAGACACGGTGCCCCTTCCGGTTACAGGCCGAGCGACTTGGCGATGATCGTCTTCATCACCTCGCTGGTGCCGCCGAAGATCCGCTGCACGCGGATGTCGGTGTACAGGCGGGCGATCTGGTACTCGAGGATGTAGCCGTAGCCCCCGAACAGCTGGAGACAGCGGTCAATCACCCGGCCGGCCGTCTCGGTGCAGAAGAGCTTGATCTTCGCGGCGTCCGCCGCGCCGAGCTCGCCCGAGTCGTCGAGCTCGATGCCGCGATCGACCATCGCCCACGCCGCCTCGACCTCGGCGGCGCACGCCGCGAGCTCGAACTTCGTGTTCTGGAAGTCGGCGAGGTGCTTGCCGAACAGCTGGCGATCCTTCACGTACGCGGTCGTGATGTCGATCGCGGTCTGTGCCGCCGCGGTCGCCCCGACCCCGATCGTGAGCCGCTCCCGGGGAAGGTTCGCCGAGAGGTATCCGAACGCCTTCCCCTCCTCGCCCAGCAGGTTCGCCACCGGCACGCGGACGTCGGCGAAGGAGAGCTCGACGGCCTCCAGGCTCTTCTGCCCGATCTTGTCGAGCTTGCGGCCCACGTCGAACCCGGGGGTGCCTTGCTCCACCACGAGGAGCGACAGCCCCGCGCGGCGGTCGCCGGGCTCGGGCGGCGACGTGCGGCACACGACGACGACGAGCTCGGAGTTGACCCCGCCGGTGATGAACGTCTTGGTGCCGTTCAGCACGTAGTGGTCGCCGTCGCGGCGGGCGCTCGTGCGGATGCCGGCGAGGTCCGATCCGGTCCCCGGCTCCGTCATCGCGATCGCCAGCAGCAGGTCCCCGGAAGCCAGGCCCGGGAGCCACCGCTGACGCTGCTCCTCGTTCGCGAGCCGGAGGAGGTAGGGCAGCACGACGCCTGTGTTGACGTTGAAGTGCCCGAACGTCACCCCCGCCCGGTTGGTCTCCTCGATGATGACCGCCATGTACTTGAAGCTGGCCTCACCCGCGCCGCCGTACTCCTCCGGGATGCCGAAGCCGAGCACGCCGAGCTCGCCGAGCTTTCGGAAGAACTCGCGCGGGGCCTGCCGGTCCTTCTCCCACTGCGGGAAGTCGGGGACGACCTCGCTCGCGATGAAGTCCCGGATCGTGGCCCGGAACGCCTCGTGGTCGGCGTCGTAGATGGTGCGCTTCACCGGACGGCCCTTTCGCGGATCGAGGGAACGCTCAGTGCCGGGCCGCGTCGCAGACGAGGCACTGTCCGCTGATGTAGTCCGACTCGGGGGTGGTCAGCAGGTACACGGCGCCCGCGGCCTCCGACGGCGTACCGGGCCGGCCGAGCGGGATGACCTTGGACGCGTTGGCGAGGACCTCGGGCCGCACGCCGACCTTGATCTTGCGTCCCTCGATCTCGACGAACGCCTCGTCCTCCGCCGTCACCTCGGTCATGCGCGTGAGGATGAATCCGAACGCGACAGCGTTGACGTTGACCCGGTACCGGCCCCACTCCTTCGCCATCGCCTTCGTGAGACCCACCACGCCGGACTTCGCCGCGGCGTAGTTCGCCTGACCGGAGTTGCCGAAGACGCCCGAGACGGAGCTGATGTTGACGACCTTGCGGTTGTAGTCCACCGGGTTCGCCTTGAGGACCGGAAGGGCGGCCCGCATGATCTGGAACGGCGCCTTGAGGTGCACGTCGAGGATCGCGTCCCACTGCTCGTCCGTCATCTTCTGGATGACGGAGTCCCACGTGTAGCCGGCGTTGTTGACGACGATGTCCAGCCCGCCGAAGGCATCCACGGCCGTCTGCACGAAACGCTCCGCGAACCCGTCGGCCGTGACGCTGCCCGCGCACGCGACCGCCGCGCCGCCCGCGACCTCGATGTCGCGCACGGTCTCCGCGGCCGGCTCCGGGTCGAGGTCGTTGACGACGACCTTCGCGCCCTCCCGGGCGAGCTTGAGGGCGATCTCCCGCCCGATTCCGCGTCCGGAGCCGCTGACGATGGCGACGCGGCCGTCAAGATTTCCCATTGCTGATGTACCTCTCTATTCGGTGGCGACGACAGCCGTGCCCCGGAGGGTGACGGTGCCGTCGGGAAGGGTGCTTTCGAGCTCGAGCCGAGCGAGCCCGTCGGCCACCTCCGTGACGCGGGCGACGCATGTCGGCTGGCCGTGCACGGGGGTGATGGATGTGAAGCGGACCGAGAACGAGCGGATGCGGTCCTGCGGGAAGCGGTCCGTGAGCACGCGGCCGAGGTACGCCATCGACAGCATCCCGTGGACGAAGACGTCGTCGAACCCGAACGCCCGAGCCTCGTCGAGATCGATGTGCATTGGATTGTGGTCGCCGGACGCGCCCGCGTAGAGCGCCAGCGTCTTCCGCGAGATGGGATCGATCGTGATCGCGGGCAGCACGTCGCCGGCCTTCATGCCGCCTGCCCCCGGTTCGGCACGACGATCGTCGCCGTGAGCCGGGCGATCCGCTCGCCGCCCCGCGTGACCTCGGTGATCCGCTCGACGAAGTCGAGCTGACCGTTCTTCTTGCTGTAGACGTCGCTGATCTCCGTCGTGAACGTGAGCGCGTCGCCGGCGTACGCCAGCGCGTCGTAGTCGAAGGCCTGTTCGCCGTGGAGGATGCTGCGCGGATCGATGCCGAGGCCTTCCAGCTGCGTCGATCCGTCCGGCCGCTCCATGTTCAGGCAGAAGAGGAACGTCAGCGGGACGACCAGGTCGGGGTGGCCCGCGGCCCGCGCGGCGTCGAGGTCCGTGTAGACCGGATCGGTCTGGCCGGTCGCCTTCGCGAAGAAGCGCAGCCGGCCCCGCTCCACCTCGACGGTGTGCGACGGAAACCGGGTCCCGATCGCCGCGGTGTCCAGAGTCACGTCAGGCGACCTTCTCGTAGAGCGTGACGACGCACGCGCCGCCGAGCCCGAGGTTGTGCTGCAGCGCGAGCGTGACGTCGTCGACCTGGCGCGCGTCGGCCTGGCCGCGCAGCTGCCACACCAGCTCGGTGCACTGCGCGAGACCCGTGGCCCCGAGCGGGTGGCCCTTCGACAGCAGGCCGCCGCTCGGGTTGATCACGACCTTGCCGCCGTACGTGTTGTCGCCCTCGAGGATGAACTTCTCGCTGCCGCCCTCGGGGGTGAGGCCGAGCTGCTCGGCGACGAGGACCTCGTTGACCGTGAAGCAGTCGTGGAGTTCGACGACGCGGATGTCGGACGGGCTGACGCCGGCCTCCTCATAGACCCGCTGGGCTGCGGTGACCGTGAGCTCGCGACCGACGAGGTCGAGCGGGTCGTGGTCGAAGGTGTCCGGGTAGTCCGTGGTCAGCGCCTGCGCGGCGATCCGCACGTCCGTGCGCAGCCCGTGGCGCTTCGCGAACGCCTCGCTGTAGACGATGGCCGCCGCCGCGCCGCACGTGGGGGGACATGCCTGCAGGCGGGTCACCGGGCCGTAGAGCCGGGGGGATTCGAGCACCTGCTCGTACGTGACGAGGTCGCGGAACACCGCGTACGGGTTCTGCGCGGCGTGTTTACGGGCCTTCACGGAGACGCGGGCGAAGAAGTCCGGCGAGACGTCGTACTTCTCGGCGTACGCGGCGCCGGCGGCCCCGAAGAAGAGCGCCGCCTTGGGGGCGTTCTCGTCGACGACGCCGAGGTCGGCGAGCACGTCGTTGAACCGGCCGAGCGCGCGGGGGCGATCGTCCCACTTGCTGGGCAGGGGACCCGGGACCATCTGCTCGAACCCGAACGCGAGCGCGCAGTCGACCGCGCCGCTCTCCACGGCCTGCCGGGCGAGCCAGAGCGCGGACGATCCGGTCGCGCAGTTGTTGTTGACGTTGACGACCGGGATGCCCGACATGCCCACGCGGTAGAGCCCGCGCTGCCCGCACGTCGAGTCGCCGTACACGTGCCCGGCGTAGGCCTGCTGCACCTGATCGAACGTCACGCCGCTGTCCGCCAGCGCGGCGCGGACGGCCTGCTCGGCCATCACGTCGTACGTCTCGCTGCGCCCGGGCTTGGTGAACGGGATCATCCCGACACCGCCGACGTACGCCTTGCCCTTCATTGCCACTGCTCCTCCACCTGAGGCGAATCAAGATTTGATTTTCCTGCCCAGATACTGGCATCACGGGGATTGGTGTGTCAACATGTCGGAAATGGGAAGTCAATTCGTGTGGTTGGAGGAACGATGGCTCTCAGCACGATCGACGAGCGGATCCCGCAGCTCGACATCCCCGCAGGGCTGAGCTCGGCGGACAAGGTGCTCGCGCTGCTGGACGCGTTCGACGCCGATCACGACGTCATGGGCGTGTCGCAGCTGGCCCGGCGAGCGGGCATCGCGAAGTCGACGGCGCACCGGCTGCTGGGCGTGCTGGTGCAGTGGGGGATGCTGAGCCGCGACGGCAACCTCTACATGCTCGGGTCGAAGCTCGTGGAGCTGTCCACGTTCGCGGGCAACCGGCTGCTGCGCGACGTCGCGCTGCCCCATCTCCAGGACCTCTACGAGCTCACGCACGGGATCGTGCACCTCGCGGTCCCCGACCGCGGCGACGCGCTGTACGTGGAGAAGCTCTACGGACACTTCTGCGCGAAGTCGACACCCGCGATCGGCGCGCGCGTCCCCCTGAACCGCGGCCCCATCGGCAAGGTCATGCTGGCCCACCTCAACCGCGACTACGGGCACCCCGAGGCCCTGTCCCGCGCGATGAAGAACAGCGTCGCGAGCTCGGAGAGCCTCCGCACCGAGCTGGAGCGCATCGAGTCCACGGGGATCGCGTACGCACAGGAGCGCGCCCCCCGCGGGGACACGTATGTGATCGCCGCGCCGATCCTGGACCCGTCGATCGGGCTCATCGGCGCGATCTCGATCACCGCGGGCGTCGACCGCGTCGCGCCCGCCTCCATCCAGCTCCCGCTCCGCACCGCGACGGTGCGCATCGCACGGGCGCTGACCCTCGGAGCCGCCCGCCAGGGACGCTTCTGAGGCCGCTTTCGCGCCCGCGTAGAGTGGTCCCGTCGCGGAGGGACCGTTGATGAGGTGTTCGCTCGCCGAGCTGATGGAGCTGAGCGTCGACGGACGCGCGCCCTGGCGCTCCGTCGACCGGATCCGGCACGATGCCCTCGTGGTCGTCGACCTCGATCATCGCATCGACCTCGACTGGGACGCCGAGCCCCAGCGGAGAGTGCTCGAGCACCTGACCGCTCCGGGCCCCGTCCTGGTCGGGGTGACGGATCGGGCCGTGCCCGACACGGCCGCTCCGCTGCTCGACCGCCTCACCTATACGCTCGCGCCGCAGGGTCCTGGCCGGATGTGGGTGGACGAGGATCCGGCGAACGGGGTCGCGGCGATCGAGGACGCGGTGGCCCGCGCCCCCGTGGCCGCGGCCACTCTCGCCGGGCTGCTGCGGATCACCGCGGCGGGACCGGTCGCCGAGGCGCTGCTGGCGGAGTCCTTCGCCTACTCGATGCTGCTGGCGGGACCGGAGTTCCAGGCCTGGCGGACCATCACCCCCCGCCGGCCCGTGCCCGAGGTCCCCGACCCGGTCCTCGTGGAACGGGACGGCGGCACCCTCTCCGTGACGCTGAACGTCCCGGCCCGTCGCAATGCCCTCGGCAACGCCGTGCGCGCGCGCCTCCTCGAGGCGCTGGAGCTCGCGGCGGCCGACCGTTCGGTCTCGCACGTCGTGCTCCGCGGCGCCGGGCCGTCGTTCTGCAGCGGCGGCGACCTCGACGAGTTCGGCACCTTCGACGACGTCGCGACCGCGCACGCGATCCGCACTCTCAACAGTCCCGGGTACGCCCTCCACCGGATCGCCGATCGCACGGAGGTGCGCGTCCACGGCGCGGTGATCGGCGCCGGCATCGAGGTAGCGGCGTTCGCCTCGCGGATCGTCGCGGCCGAGGACGCCTGGTTCCGGCTTCCCGAGGTGTCGATGGGGCTGGTCCCCGGCGCGGGCGGAACCGTCAGCATCCCGCGGCGGATCGGGCGGCACCGCACGGCCTGGATGGCACTCACCGGCGAATCCGTGTCGCTCGACCGCGCCCTGGCCTGGGGCCTGGCGGACGACCGTGCCTGACCTCGGCCCGCTCGCGGGCTGGGCCTGGTCCGGAGCGATGGCGCTCACCGGGCGTCCGGACGGTCCACCGCTGGCCGCGCCGGGCGATCCTGCCGGACTCGTCTCGGCCGCGCTGCGCTCCTTCGCGGAGGGCACCGTCGCGCGCACCGGGCGGGAGCCCGCCCTTCCCGGCATCGAGATCCTGGGGGAGCGGGCCGCCCTCGCCGGCCTTCACCGGAACGCGCCGGGGTCGTGCGGCGGACGGTTCCGGTTCCTGCCCACGGTCGATGGCTACGCCGGTCTCTCGCTCGTCCGGCCCGAGGACGTCGACCTCGTCCCCGCCCTCGTGGAGTCCGAGGGCGTGCGCGAGGAGAGCGGCATCCCGACGCCGGCGCTCTGGCGTGCGCTGGCCGAATGGGCCGCACGCGAACGCACGGCCGCCGTGATCGAGCGGATTCGCCTGCTCGGACTGGCGTGCGCGGAGGTCCCCGACGCGGACGCGGCCGCCCTCCCGCCGGGAGACGCGCCGCCGCCCGCGCGCGTGGTCCGGACGGGATCCGCGCGGACCGTGACGGAGCGCCCGCTGATCCTCGACTTCAGCTCCCTGTGGGCGGGCCCGCTCTGTGCGCGCCTGCTGGCGGCGACCGGCGCGGAGGTCGTGAAGGTGGAGAGCCGCGCCCGCCCCGACGGGGCGCGCCGAGGGCCGTCGGCCTTCTTCGACCTGCTGCACCAGGGCACGTCCGCTGTCGCAGTCGACCTCGACGACGCCGAGGAGCTCGCGCGGCTCCGGGCGCTCGTGGCCCGCGCGGACCTGGTGATCGAGGGATCCCGCCCGCGCGCGCTGCGCCGGTGGGGCCTCGACGCGGAAGCGGTCGTCGACGACGGCACCGCGTGGGTGTCGATCACCGCGTACGGCCGCTCCTCCGACGCCATCGGGTACGGCGACGACGTCGCGGCGGATGCCGGGATGCTGGCGTGGGAGGACGACGAGCCGCGCCTGTGCGGAGACGCGCTCGCCGACCCTGTCAGCGGCGCGATCGCCGCGGATGCCGCCGCTCGCGCGCTCATCGCGGGTCGGGCGACCCTCGTGGAGGTGTCGATGCGCGACGCGATGCGCGCGGCGCGGTCGCTGCCCGGACCCGGAACCCACGAGGTGACGGCCGGGGACGACGGCTGGATCGTGCACAGCGAGGGCGAGCGCTATCCCGTCCAGCTGCCGCGGGCGCCCCGGCCGGCGGGACACGGTCCCGCGATCGGGTCGGGGAACGCGAGACTGCTGACGTGAACGATCGGGTGCGCGCCCTGCGTTTCGCCGACGTGGAGGTCGACGGCGTCCGGTGCGACGTGGAGGTCGCTCACGGCCGGGTGACGGCGATCGGGCCGTCACGGCCCGCGGTGGCGCCGGACGCCATGGTCGTGGCCGGCCGTGGCGGCGCGCTCCTCCCCGGCCTGCACGACCACCACCTGCACCTGATGTCCGCCGCGGCGCGGATCGGTTCCGTGGACTGCGGTCCCCCCGCCACCTCGACCGCGGACGACCTGCGCGATCGGCTGCAGAGCGCGGCGCGGCAGGCCGGCGCGGGCGAGTGGGTCCGCGCCGTGAACTACCACGAGTCCGTCGCCGGTCCGCTCGATCGGGATGCGCTCGACCGCATCGTGGCGGACGTCCCGGTGCGGGTGCAGCATCGCGGCGGCGCGCTCTGGATGCTCAACTCGGCCGCGCTCCGGCAGGTCGAGGCGGCGCTGACCGATCGCCTCGGCGCGGATGCGCCGCACGACCTGGAGCGCGACGGCGCCGGCCGGGCCACCGGGCGGCTCTGGCGGCAGGACGCGCTCCTCGCCTCGCTCGTGCCGGCGCATCCTCTCGATCTCGGCGCCCTCGGCGCCCGGCTCCGCGGATACGGCATCACGAGCGTCACCGACGCGACGCCCGACCTCGCCCCCGCCACGGTCGAGCTCCTCGCGGCGGCCGCAACCGACGGCCGTCTGCCGCTCGGGATCACGCTCCTCGGCGCCGCGACCGCACCGGCGCCGCTGCGGGTGGGGCCGGCCAAGATCCTCCTCCGCGACCACGACCTGCCGTCCTTCGACCGGCTGCGGGAGGCGGTGCGCCTCCACCACGACGGGCTCCGGCCGGTCGCCGTGCACTGCGTGACGCGCGAATCGCTCGTCCTCACGCTCGCCGTTCTGGAGGAGATCGGGTCGCTCCCCGGCGACCGGATCGAGCACGCCGCGATCGTGCCGACGGAGGTGATTCCCGCGCTGCGCGCCCTCGGCGTGTGCGTCGTCACCCAGCCCGACTTCCTGCGGCTGAAGGGCGACGGCTACCTCCGCGACGTCGACGCCGAGGACGTCGCCGGCCTCTATCGGCACGGGAGTCTGCTCGACGCGGGCATCTCGACGGTGGCCTCCAGCGACGCGCCGTTCGGCGAGCTGGATCCGTGGCGCGTCATGAGGTCCGCCGTGGAGCGCCGCACCACGGCGGGGACCACGGTCGGCCCGGCCGACCGGGTCTCCGCGAGGACGGCCCTGTCCGGCTACCTCGCCCCGGCCGACCTGCCCGGTCCGGAGCGCCGCATCGCCGTGGGAGCCCCCGCGGACCTCGTCCTGCTGCACACCCGGCTTCGCGAGGCCCTCGCGGACCTCAGCGCCGATTCCGTCCGCGCGACCCTGGTCGGATCCGACTGGCGCGGCTGATCCGCCCGCGCCACTCTTTCCCGCCCGCGCCACTCCAACATGAGCCGCGCGTGCGAGAAAAGGTGGCGGCGCGGAGACCTCACCTCACGACGAGCGCTCCTCCTCGGGGATGGTCGGGAGGTCGTGCGCGATTCCGGATACGGCGGAGGGGAGGACGCAGCCGTCCGGCCCGCAGAGTCCGTCGCCGTCGGTCGGGACGAGGGTCAAGGGCTGCGCGCGCTCGGTCATCGGCTCGCCCCGACGGTCGCGTCGCGCTCGGCCCAGGCCTGGTCGAGCAGCTCGAGGATGGTGTCGACGCTCTGCGCACCGCTCATGCCGTACTTCCGGTCGACCACGAGGAAGGGGACGCCGCGAGCGCCGAGCGCCTGGGCCTCGGCGTGATCCGCCTCGACCTGCGCGCGGAACCGGCGGGACTCGAGCGCCTCGCGCGCTCCGGCCTCGTCGAGGTCGAGAGGAGCGGCGAAGGCGAGGAGGTCGTCGACGGTCCAGAGCTCCGCCTTGTCGCCGAAGTTCGCACGGAAGAGGGTGTCCCACGCGCGCTGGTGCGCGCCTTCGGCGCTTGCGTAGGCGAGGAACTCGTGGGCCAGGG
The DNA here is from genome assembly GCF_039615055.1 of Microbacterium sp. X-17. NCBI lineage: Bacteria > Bacillati > Actinomycetota > Actinomycetes > Micrococcales > Microbacteriaceae > Microbacterium > Microbacterium sp. X-17. Next base: position 922,520 of record NZ_JBDHNI010000002.1, on the reverse strand, counting down.
TCGTGTTGCCGATGCTGTTGCCGGCGACGTGATACCGCGGGATGCCGTCGGCGTGCGCGATCTCCTCGATCTGCGCGGCCATCCGCTCGGACTCCGCACGGGGCGTGCCCCGCTGCGCGGCGAAGAACTCAGCGAAGTCGTAGCCGACCCCGTCCGGGAGCTCCGGCAGGAGGCGGAACGAGCGATGCTGCAGCTCGAGTTCGTCCCGATGCGCGAATCGGGCGACGGCCGTGTTCACGCGCTCGTTCATGATCCCGCACCACGAGCACACGATGTCTTCCCAGAGCTCGACCTTCATGCTTCTCCTCCGACCTTGGCGAATCGTCCGAGAACAGACTATCCGAGTTCGGATGGAGGCGGCGAGGGCTACTGTAGGCGCATGCTGCCCGACGTCGACCTGGATGCCCCTGGCATCAAGCCGTGCGCGGCGGTCGACGATCCCGCGACATCCGATCTCACGTGGCTGATGCACCGCGCGGAGCGCGTGCTCAGCCGGGACTTCGACGCGGCGTGCCGGGCGGTCGGCCTGAAGGATCTGCGCGACACCCTCGTGCTCGCCGTCGCCGGCGACGGCATCGCGCGCACGCAGATCGAGATCGCGAGCACCCTCGGCCTCGACAAGACCACGCTCAGCGCCATCATCGACCGACTGGAGCGCCAGGGCTTCCTGGAGCGCGGCGAGGACCCGGCGAACCGGCGCACGAAGATCCCCGTCACCACCGCGGCGGGCCGCGACGCGCTCGAGCACGCGGTGGCGAAGCGCGACGAGTTGATCGCCGACACGATGGCGCGCCTCGGCGACGAGGGCACCGCCGAGCTGCGCGTCCTCCTGTGGAAGGTCGCGACCGCCCGCTGACACTGCGTTCCTCAACCAGGCCCTCGCAGTACCAGGAAGAGCAGGCACTCGTGCGGCCTTGCGGCGCCGCCCACACTGATTCCAGGTCGATCGTTCCCGGCAGCACCGGCTGCCACGAGACCTCCCCAACGAAAGAAGAGAGAGATGTCCCTGGAAGTCCTCGAGGCCAAGGTCGCGCTCCGCGAGCTGGTCGACACGTTCGCCAACCTCGCCGATGAGAAGCGCATCGCCGACCAGATGCCGCTGTTCACGCCGGACACCAAGGTGCAGGTCTACATGGGCGAGGATCTCCTCTTCGACATCGACGGCACCGAGCAGCTCTTCGAGGTCTTCACGAGCTTCACCGCGAACGTGAAGCGCTCGTACCACATGTCCGGCCAGCAGACCGTCGAGGTCGACGGCGACACCGCGAAGGGCATCGCCTACTGCCAGGTGAAGCTCGTGAGCGACGAGGACGGCCGCGAGGTCGTTCAGGACAGCAGCATCCGCTACGACGACGAGTACGTCCGCCGCGACGGCGCGTGGCTCATCGCGAAGCGCATCTCCCACTTCTCCATCAACGACAAGCGCGTCCTCGGCGCGTGATCCCTCCCCCGGGTCGGCCTGCGCGGCCGGCCCGGCCCCGGAGGTCAGGTCGTGATGATCGTCACCACGGCGTCGGTCCCGGCGGGGGCGACCACGCGGGAGACGCAGCAGCACATCTTCGCGCGGGCGTTGCGCTGACGCTCGCTGTAGAAGACGTCGCGGTGATCGATGTCGCCCGCGAGGCTCGTGACGCGCACCTCGCAGAGTCCGCACTCGCCCTTGCGGCAGTCGTAGAGCATGTCGGCGCCGGCGGCTTCGAGCGCCTCCAGCATGGACTGGTGGGGCGCGACCCGCGTCTCGAGGCCGATCGCAGGGATGCGGACGGTGAACTCCTGCGCGTCGAACCAGCCGCTGTTCCCGAACGTCTCCATGCGCAGGTTGGCGACCGGTAGTTCGCGTTCGATCCAGGCGCGGCGCACGGCATCCATGAGGCGGATCGGGCCGCACACGTACATCTCGGTCGACGGGTCCAGTCCGCCGACGAGCGCCGGCACTGACATCGTGGCGCCCTCGTCGCGCGCGTGCACGACGAGACGGTCGCCGTGTCGCCGACCGAGGTCGTCGACGTACGCCATGAGCGGCCGGCTGCGTCCCGCGTAGACGAGGCGGTAGTCCGCGCCGATCCGCTGGAGACGGTCGGCCATGCCCACCATCGCGGTGATTCCGACCCCACCCGCGAGGAGCACGTAGCTCGGGGCGCCCAGCCGCAGCGGGAAGTCGTTGAGCGGCTGCGTCAGCTGCACGCGGTCGCCCGGCGCGAGGGCGTTCACGACGGCGGCGCCTCCGCGGCTGACGGGCGAGGCGTAGACGCTGACCGCGATGCGGCCGCCGTCGGGGCTGGCGTCGACGATGGAGTACGACCGGCGGTCCGGCGCCCCGCCGATGGTCAGGCGGAGGTCGACGTGCGCTCCGGGGTCGACGCGGGCGGGAGAATCCACGTCGATCTCGATGCGGCGGATCTCGGCCGTCAGCTGCCGGACGGCCGCGACGGTGCCGCCCTGCCAGACCTCCCGATGCGCGGAGGCCATCTCTCAGCCCACCGGCTGCGGGGTGCGCGCGCGGCCCTCGGCGGCGAGCATCCGCTCCAGGATGCGGCGCACCCACATGCCGCCGGCGTCGATGTTCAGGCTGCAGAACTCGTAGTCGGGGTTGGCGTCGATCGCGGCCTGCTGCGCCGCGAGCATCGCCTCGTCCTCGCCGAACACGCCGTGCACGCCGTCGCGCAGCTGCGTCGTGATGAGCTGGCTGTCCAGGCGATAGTTGCGCTGGAACGACCAGAAGTAGTGGCTGGTGCGGTCGGTCTCCGGGCTGATCGTGTTCATGACGAACCCGTTCACGCCCTGCGAACGGTCGCCCTCCGGGGCGCCCGTCCCGGCACGGGCGACGCCCACGTCGATGCAGATGGTGCCGGGCGCCTCGAAGTGGATGATCTGCCAGCGGTCGACGCGGCCCGCGAACCCGGGGAACCGGTCCCGCATGTTCTTCAGCCAGAACGGCGGCGGCTCGATGTCGAGCATCCACCGCTCCACCGTCGCGGTCGTTTCGGTGTGGCTCGTCACGAACTCCGACCCGCTGAGCTCCTTCTGGCCGATGCTCGACGTGTGCACGAACTCCTCGTGCGTGAGGTCCATCAGGTTGTCGAGGATCAGCTGGTAGTTGCAGGGCGCATGGATCGTCAGCCCGTCGCCCGTCCAGGACGGATCCGTCATCTGGTGCATGTCGGGGATGGTGGCCGGGTCCGCCAGCGCCGGATCCCCCGGCCAGACCCACACGTAGCGATACCGGTCGACGACCGGGAACGACGGCACCAGAGCGCTGGGATTGACGGTCTCCTGCGCGGGCATGGAGGTGCACCGGCCGGCGGAATCGTACGTGATGCCGTGATACGGGCAGCGGATGTCCTCCGGTCCGACGAGCACGCCCTTCGAGAGGGGCGCGAGCCGGTGCCAGCACGCGTCGGCCAGGGCGACCGGATGCCCCGCCTCCGTGCGGTAGAGGGCGAGAGGGCGGCCGGCCACCGTGCGCGCGAGCACTCTCTTCCGGCCGACTTCGTGATCCCACGCGGCCGCGTACCAGGCGTTCCGCGGATAGTCGAGCAGCTTCGCCGCCATGGTCTCGCGCATCGAGGACTCCTTCGTCTCGAAGACCAATACCTATGTAGATAGGTATTATGAGAAAGATAGTGTGAACGGATGCGACGCGCAAACCTCGATCGGCGCTCCCGGTGAGCCTGCGTTACGCCCTCCTCGCGCTCCTCACGGCGCAGCCCATGACGGGCTACGACCTGGCCAAGGCCTTCCACGTCTCCGTCGGGCACGTGTGGCACGCGCCCGACTCGCAGATCTACCCCGAGCTGAAGCGCATGGTCGCGGACGGGGTCATTGAGGGCGAAGCCGTCGCCTGGGGGCCGAAGTCCACCAAGACGCGGTACTCCATTTCCGCGGCGGGGATCGAGGCGTTCACGCGCTGGCTGGACGAACCGGTGGAGTATCCGTACGACCGCGACCCCGCGCATCTGCGCGCCGCGTACTTCGAGTGGGCGGACCCGGACTCGGCTCGCGCGCGGCTTCGCGAGCACATCGTGCACTACACCGAGCGGCGCGCCCAGTGGCAGGGGCAGCTCGACGCGATCCGGGACCGCACGCATCCGATCCTCGCGCGGCGCATCCAGACCGACACCCGCCACTCCGCCGAGGCGATCGCCGCGTTCAAGGAGTTCACGTACGAGGGATTCGTCGAACGCGCCGACCAGGAGATCGCCTGGGCCCGGCGCGGCCTCGCACTCGTCGACGCGCTCCAGCCCGGCGGCGCGGAACCCGACCGCGGCTAACCCGCGTACCGATCGGCCGCGATCGTGTTCAGGCGCGCGAGATGCGCGAAGACCTCGGCGGTCGCGGACACCTGCTGCGCGACCGAGAGCGCGGCCCACGGCCGACGCCGCGGGATCCGGGCCGCGATCCGCCACGCGACGGGTCCGGTCTCCTCTGCCAGCTCGGCGACGAGCGCGGCCCGCCCCAGATGGTGTCGCTCAACCGTCGCCACCCGCCCCCGCACGTCGGCGAATCCCTCGTAGTGGCCCGCGAGCGCGACGTCGACATCGAGCTCGGCGATCCGGGAGAGGGATCCGAGATACTCCGTCATCGGATCTGCGTCGCCCACGGCGCGCAGGAGCGGGCTGAACGGCGAGCGCGCGTAGAGGAAGTCGCCGGTGAAGAGGACCCGATGGCTCCGCTCGTGGAACACGACGCTTCCCGGCGTGTGGCCGGCGACGTGCAGGACCTCGAGCAGGAACGGCCCGTGCTCGATGATCTGCCCGTCGACCAGGCCGAAGTCCGGCGCTCCCTGCCACGCGCGCTCATGGAGATGCGTCGCGTTCTCGACGGCCACCGGCCAGACGTCTCGCGGCACCCCCGCCGCTTCCAACCAGGCGGTGGTCTCCGCGAGCATCACATCGGCAGAGCGCGGTGCGCTCGGACCCCACCCGGCAGGGTGGAGCCCGATACGCGCGCCCAGGTCCTGGAGCCAGCCCGACTGCCCGGAGTGGTCGGCGTGCTCGTGCGTGAGGAGGACCCGGCTGACATCGCTGGGCCGGTAGCCGAGTCTTGCGATCAGGCGCGCGAGCTGCCGCCGCGTCTCCTCCGTCGCCCACGCGCAGTCGACGAGGAGGATGCCGTCGTCCGCCTCGAGCGCATAGACGTTGACGTGCCCGATCGTGTGGCCGGCCAGAGGCACCCGGAGCAGATGCAGTCCGGGTCTCGGCTCCGCCCGTTCGTCGTCAGAGCTCGGCATCGGCGAAGCGCGAATGCAGCTCGAGCGTCGTGCGCGCGCGCTTCAGGTGCGGGATGTCGAACATCTTGCCGTCGATGCCGACCGTGCCCACCCCGCCCGCGCCCGCGAAGGCGTCGACGATCCGGCGGGCGAGCCGCACCTCGTCGTCCGAGGGTGCGAACTGGCTGTTGATCGGTGCGACCTGGTCGGGATGGATCGCCACGCGGCCGGTGAATCCCTCGCTCGCCGCGGCGCGCGAGGCCCGGATCAGTCCGTCGGTGTCACGGTAGTCGACGTACACCGTCTCGATCGCCTGCACGCCCGCCGCCTTCGCCGCGAGCAGCACGCTCGTCCGGGCGGTCCGGTAGGTGAGCGTCCACTCACCCGCGGAATCGGTGTTGGTCGAGGCGCCGATCGCCGCGCTGAGGTCCTCTGCCCCCCAGTTCAGGGCGACGAGACGCGGGAGGTTCGCGGTCGCGAACTCGTGGAGGCGCAGCACCGCCCGCGGGGTCTCGGTCGCGACGGCGCAGATGCTGGTACGCCCGGTCGGGATCCCCTCGCGCGCCTCCAGCGCGTCGAGGTAGTGGGAGAGGGTCTCCACCTCGGCCGGCCCGTCGATCTTCGGCAGCACGATGCCGTCCGGCCCGCCGCCGACCACCGCAACGAGGTCGCCGAGCGCAGCGTCGTCGAGCGCGTTGATGCGCACCCACAGCTGGGGTCGTCGCGCCCCCGGCGGACGAGCGTCGAGGAACTCGCGCACCTTGCGCCGGGCCGCGGGCCGGTTTCCCTCCGCGACCGAGTCCTCGAGGTCGAGGACCACGGCATCCGCGCCGCTGTCGTCTGCTTTCGCGAGCTTGCGGTCGCTGTCGCCCGGAACGTACAGCATCGACCGGAGATACGGGGTGGGCTTGCCGCCCGAGCTCGACCCGCTCATGCGATCGCCCCCGTCGCGCGGAGGCCCGCCACCCGCTCGTCCGTGTAGCCGAGTTCGTCGAGCACGGTCCGGGTGTGCTCGCCCGGCAGCGGAGGCGGCGATCCGCTGTCGCGGCGTTCCCCGCCGAGGAGGAAGGGCAGGCCGACCCCCTTCATGGCACCGCCCGCGGGGTGCTCGTAGTCGAAGATGATTCCGCTCGCCTCGGTGTGCGGGTGATCGAGCACGTCGCGGAGTGTGTTGACCGGGGCACAGGGCACCCCGGCGATCGCGAGCTGGTCGCTCCACCACTCCACGGTCTGCCGTTCGATGACGGCCTGCACGAGAGCGTCGGTCTCGGTCCGATTGCGCACGCGGTCGGCGTTGGTGCGGAACCGCGGGTCGTCGACGAACTCGTCGAGGCCCGCCACCGCGGTGAACTTGCGCCACAGATGGTCGTTGGCGACGCCAACCAGCACGGGCCCGTCGGCGGCGTCGAACACGCGGTACGGGCAGAGGCCCTCGTGGGTCGACCCGCAGCGCGCAGGCTGCGCCCCCTGCTCCCAGAAGCTCTGCAAGTTGTAGCGCAGCAGCCCGAGCGAGGTCTCGAAGAGGTTGACCTGCACTGTCGTGCCTTCGCCGGTCCGCTGGCGCTCGAACAGTGCGGCCATGATGCCCGTGAGCGCGTGCATCCCGGTCACCTGATCGATCGGCGAGATCGGGCTGCGGATGTAGTCCGTCCCCTCTTCCCCGGTGAGCGACATCATGCCGCTGAAGGCCTGCAGGATGACGTCGTAGCCGAGGAGGTCCTTCAGCGGCCCCGACCGCCCATACCCCGAGATGCTGCAGTGGACCAGCCGGGGATTGATCTCGCGGAGCGACGGGGCGTCGATCCCGAGGCGCTCGGCGACGCCGGTCCCGAAGCTCTCGATGGCGACGTCGGCACCGGCCGCGAGGTCGCGGACGACGGCCCGCCCCTCCTCGGTCTTGAGGTTGATGGCCACGCTCCGCTTGTTGCGGTTCACGCTGAGGAACACCGCGCTCAGGCCCGGGGCGCGGAACGGCGGCCAGCCCCGGGTGTCGTCCCCCACGCCGAGCGGTTCGATCTTGATGACGTCCGCACCCAGGTCCCCGAGGTACTGCGTGCAGAGGGGGCCGGCGAGCGTCTTGGTGAAATCGAGGACGCGGATGCCGGACAGCGGAAGCGTGCTCATTCGGTCGGCCTCTTCTGCATCAGGGCGACCCGTTCGCAGGTCCCCACCAGTTCGTCGCGTTGATTGAAGGCCTCGTGGCGGAACGTGACGATGCCCGCATCGGGTCGCGACGCGCTCTCGCGCCGGGCGGCGACCGTCGTGCGCACGTGGAGCGTGTCGCCGTGGAAGACGGGTCGGGGGAAGCGCACCTCGTTCCACCCCAGGTTCCCCACGGTCGTGCCAAGAGTGGTGTCCTCGACCGTGACACCCACCATGAGCCCGAGGGTGAACGCGCTGTTGACGATGCGCTGCCCGAACTCGCTGTGCTCCCGGCAGTACTCCTCGTCGATGTGCAGCGGGGCGGGGTTATGAGTGAGCGCCGAGAACAGGACGTTGTCCATCTCGGTGACGGTGCGTCTCACCACGTGGTCGAACGTCTGGCCGAGGGTGAGCTCTTCGTAGTAGAGGCCGGGCACTGCTGTCTCCTGATCAGTAGGACTTGGGGAGTCCGAGGACCTTCTCCCCGATGAAGTTGAGGATCATCTGGTCGGTGATCGGACCGATCCGTGTCACGAGGACCTCCCGCAGGAGACGCTCGACCTGGTACTCCTTCGAGTACCCCATGCCGCCCATCGTGAGGACGGCCTGCTGACACGCTTCGTATCCGGCTCGCGATCCGAGCAGCTTTGCGCTGTTCGCCTCGGCCCCGCAGGCCTGACCGGCGTCGTAGAGGTCCGCTGCCCGCTCGGCCATCAGGAGCGCGGACTCCAGGGCGATCCACGACTCGGCGAGCGGATGCTGGATGCCCTGGTTCGTCCCGATGGGTCGATCGAACACGACCCGCTCCCCGGCGTAGGCGACCGCGCGGCGGAGCGCGTCCTGGCCGATGCCGATCGCCTCGACCGAGATGAGGACCCGCTCCGGATTGAGGCCGTCGAGGAGGTAGTAGAAGCCGCGGCCCTCCTCGCCGATCAGGTCCTCGTCCGGGATGAAGAGCTCGTCGATGAAGAGCGCGTTGGAGTCGACCGCGGCACGCCCGTGCTTCGGGATGACCCGCACCTCGACCTTCGACCGGTCCAGGTCGGTGTAGAACAGCGACATCCCGGCGGTCGGCTTCCCCTCGCCTTTCTCCGCCTTCGGCGCCGTCCGGGCGAGCAGCAGGATCTTGTTGGCCACCTGAGCGGTCGAGATCCACATTTTGCGACCGGTGACGAGGTAGCCCCCGTCGACCTTCCGCGCGAACGTGCGGATGCTCGTCGTGTCGAGACCGGCATCCGGCTCGGTGACCCCGAAGCAGACCTGGTCTTTGCCCTCGATCAGACGAGGGATCCAGCGCGCCTTCTGCTCCGCGGTCCCGTGGACCACCATCGGGTGGGGGCCGAACATGTTCATGTGGATGGACGACGTCGCCGCCATCCCGCCGCCGCTCGACGCGACGGCGTGCATGATGACAGCCGCCTCCTTGATGCCGAGACCCGCGCCGCCGTACTCCTCGGGCATCGTCACGCCGAGCCAGCCGTCGTCGGCCATCACCCGGTAGAACTCGGTCGGGAACCGATGCTCGTCCTCGCAGGCGCTCCAGTAGTTGTCGTCGAACGTCTTGCACACTGCGGCGACACCGTCCCGAATAGCCAGCTGGTCTTCTGTGAGGTTGAACATCGCCGTCGTGCTGCTCTCTGTCAATGGTTAGCCATATGGTCTACACGCCGACACTACAGTAGAAGTGAACTACGTGCCCGGGAAACATGACACTTGGTTGATAATTGACCGTGCCAGTCCTACGATGAGGGAGAATCCCCGGAGCGCGGGGAGGTGGGAGCGTGATGATCAACCGTCGATGGGTTCTGACGTCCTACGCGCAGGGAGCGCCGGACGAGTCTCTTTGGACGCTCGAGGACGCCGCGATCCCCGCGATCGCGCCCGGCGAGGTGCTGGTGCGGACCCTGTGGCTGTCGATGGACCCCTACCTTCGCGCGCGCTTGAACCCGGGGCGCGGGCTTCCACTGGGTGAGGTCATGAGTTCGTCAGGCATCGGCGAGGTCGTCGAGTCGCGTCACGCCGACTGGGCCGCGGGTGACCTGATCTCGGTGCCGGACCTCGGCTGGCAGGAGTTCGCCAGTGTCGACCCCGACGCTCCCGGGATCGTGACGTGCGAGCGGATCCACCACGACGACCCGGAGCCCCAGGCCGCCCTCTCCTGGTTGGGCATGGTGGGATTCACGGCGTACTTCGCGATGACGAAGGTGGCCCGCCCCGCGCCCGGGGACACCGTCGTCGTCTCGGCGGCGGGCGGCGGCGTCGGTCAGATCGCCGGACAGATCGCGCACCTCGCGGGAGCGCGCGTGATCGGCATCGCCGGTTCGGACGAGAAGCTCGCACACTGCCGCTCGATCGGCTTCGACGAGGGCATCAACTACCGCGCGTCCGAGGACCTGAGCGCCGAGATCGGCGCCGCCTGCCCGCAGGGGGTCGACGTCTTCTTCGACGGGACGGGCGGCGCGGTCCACGACGCCGTCCTGACGCGTCTCGCGCCCCGCGCGCGGGTGGCGATCGTCGGGCGGATCGCGGTCGCCGGCAGCGGCGCCGCGGACGTCGGAACGCGGGCGAGCTCCCGTCTGATCGACACGAGGGCGACGATCCAGGGATTCACCGTCTACGACTGGTGGCATCGTCGCCAGGAGGCGGTGACGAGGCTTCGGCAGTGGCGCGAGGGGCGCCAGCTCCACGTCCGTGAAGATGTCATGGACGGTATCGCCTCCGCTCCGGTGGCGTTCGTGAGAATGATGCGCGGCGAGAACATCGGAAAACAGCTCGTCGCCGTGCATCGCCGTGTCGAGAAGGCAGCGTGATGGCAATGGTGACCAACAACCCGTCCAACAAGCCGGTGATCGTCGAGAAGGTGCTGGCGCCCAAGCCGTACGACCTCCTTGCCGATCAGCTGCGCGAGGCGATCCTCGGCGGCGACATCGCCGAAGGGGACTCCCTGCCGCCCGAGCGGGAGCTGGTCGAGCAGACCGGCTTGACGCGGGGCTCGGTCCGGGAGGCGCTCAAACAGCTGGCCGCCGAAGGGCTGGTGCAGACCCGTCCCGGACGGTTCGGCGGGAACACCGTGACCCTGCCCGGCAAGGATCTCGTCACCAACAGCCTGAACCAGTTCGTGCGCGGCCGGCGGATCCCGCTCCGCACCCTGAACGAGACGCGCGAGGTCCTGGAACCTGCGCTCGCACGGCTCGCTGCCAGCTATCGCACCGAGGAGGACCTGGAGCGGATCAAGCTCCTCCATCAGGAGCTGGTCGACGCGGCCGCCAACTTCCAGCGCTTCTCGAAGCTGAACATCAAGTGGCACAACGCCGTGGCGCAGGCCAGCGGAAACGACCTGCTGAGCGCGGTCCTCGAAGCGATCTCCTTCGGTGTCGCGGTCTCCACCACCGTCGACGAGTACGACTCCGACGAGACGCGCCTCCAGGTGATCCGCGTCCATGAGCGCATCATCCAGGCCATCGAGGATCGCGACCCGGATGCCGCCGAACGTCACATGCGCCACCACCTGGGCGCCACCCACGCCCGCGCGACCGACGTCGACACGACGAACGTGCCGTTGTCCTCTGACGACTGACCGATGAGCATCACCACCCGGCTCCGCGACGTCACGATCCATCAGCTCCACGAGTTCACCGCCCCGTACATGCCGGTGCGGGAGATGCTGCCGGCGCTGTCGGACGAGGTCCTCGAGGAGAACCGTTCGTGGTTGGGCGAGAGCCTGGACGGTGACGACCAGGTGATGCTCGTGTACCAGTCCTACATCGTGCGCACTCCCCGGGGCATCGTCCTCGTCGACACCGGCGTCGGCAATGACAAGCCTCGCGATCGCCCGGAATGGCACCGGCGCACCCGCGGTCAGTACCTCGCGGAGCTCCGGTCGGTCGGCGTCGAGCCGCGCGACGTCGACTACGTCGTCTGCACGCACTTCCACCCCGATCACGTCGGATGGAACACAGTCCTCCGCGACGGCGAGTGGGTGCCGACGTTCCCGAACGCGACCTACGTGTTCACGGAATCCGAGCTGGCAGAGGCGCGCGCGAAGTCCGACTCCGCCGACGGCTTCCCCCCGTTCACGGACAGCATCCTTCCGGTCCTGGAGGCCGGCCGTGCCCGCGTCGTGACGGGTGAACACGAGATCGACGAATACGTCCGCATCGTGCCCTCGACCGGTCACACAGCGGGACACGGGGTGATCGCGGCCGGACGCGACGAGGATCTCGCCGTGCTCACCGGAGACCTGCTCCACGTCGAGCTCCAGCTCCGGTATCCCGACCTGTCATTCGTCCGCGACCTGGACCAGGATCAATCCGCGCGCGCCCGCCGAACCGTGCTGGAGCGCTACTGCGACACCGACACGCTGATCTGCACCGGCCACCTCCCCCGGCCGAGCATGGGACACCTCCGGCGGTGGGGCGACAGCGGGTACGAGCTCGTCGGACTCACGCCCGCCGCCTACACAGAGAGCAGCCGCTGATGCGCAGCTATGTCGTCGAGAACTTCACCGAACGGCTCGTCACGCGGGAGCAGCCGCCGCTCGAGCCCACCGGCACGGAGGTGATCGTCCGCGTCGCGGGCTCCGGGGTCTGCCACACGGATCTGCACCTGCAGGACGGGTTCTACGATCTCGGCGGCGGCAAGCGCCTCCGCCTCGCGGACCGCGGAATCCTGCCCCCCCTCACCCTGGGGCACGAGATCGCGGGCACGCTCGAGCGGGTCGGCCCAGACGCGCCGATCGCGCCCTCGGACTGGGACAAGACCTACATCGTGTACCCCTGGCTCGGCTGCGGGACGTGCGCTCCGTGCCTCGACGGCGACGAGCAGCTCTGCGCCACCCCCAACTCCATCGGGGTGGCTCGACCCGGCGGCTACGCCGACGAGTGCCTCGTCCCCCACCCGCGCTACCTCGTCGATGCCACGGGCATCGACCCCACCCTCGGCGCCACCTACGCGTGCTCCGGGCTGACGGCGTACAGCGCACTCCGCAAGGTCACCGCGGACCGCGAGCGCGATGTCCTCCTCATCATCGGCCTCGGCGGCGTCGGCTACAGCGGGCTCCTCATCGCGCGCGCCCTCGGGTACGAACGGATCGTCGTCGCCGACATCGATCCTCAGAAGCGCACCATGGCGCAGGAGCTCGACGGGATCACGGCGCTCGACCCCGGCGACCCCACCGCGCTCACGGTCCTCGCCGAGCTCGGCGGCGTCGCCTCGGCCGTGGACTTCGTCGGTACGACCCGCACCGTCGAGTTCGGGCTCGCGGCCCTGCGGAAGGGGGGCGCCTGCATCGTCGTAGGTCTCTTCGGCGGCGACGTCACGATCCCGTTGCCGCCCCTCGTCCAGCGGTCGACGACCCTGCGCGGCTCCTACGTCGGTACGCTGCAGGAGCTGGTCGAGCTGGTCGAGCTGGTCAAGCGCGGCGACCTGCCGCCGCTTCCGGTCGAGGCGCTTCCGCTCGACGCGGCCAATGATGCGCTCACCCGGCTGCGCGCCGGGCGGGTCTCGGGCCGACTGGTCCTCGTCGCGGGCCGGGACACCGCGGGGGAGGCCTCGTGAGCGGCCCCCGCGTCAGCCCCGTCACCCCGGGAACCGTGCCCTCCCTCGCGGACCTCGAAGCCACGATCCGGCGTGAGCGCGGCGGCGAGATCCCGCTGCTCTACGAGATCCTGCTGAACAGCCCGGCCGTCGCCGGGGGCTGGGAGCGCATGCTTACCGCCGTCCGCAACCAGACGGTCGTCGAGGCGAGGCTGCGCGAGCTGATCATCCTCCGTGTCGCCGTCGTGAACGATGCGCCGTACGAGTTCGCCGCTCACGTCCCGCACGGACGGGCCGCCGGACTGAGCGAAGGGCAGATCGACGCGGTCTCGGACTGGACCACACGACCGGAGCTCTTCACCGACGAGGAACGGCTGCTCCTGACGCTCACCGACCAGATGACCCGCGGCGTCACGGTGGATCCCGCGGTCATGAACGCCGTCGGCGCCCGGTACACGGACCAGGAGGTCGTCGAGGTCGTCGCGATCGTCGCGGCCTACAACATGGTCTCCCGCCTCCTCGTCGCACTCGCGATCACCCACTGAGCCACCACGAAGGGAACCTCGTGCACTACACGGACACCCAGCTGCTCATCGACGGCGAATGGACGGCCGCGCAGGACGAGCGCACCCGCCCCGTCCTGAACCCGGCGACAGGCGAAGAGATCGGCACCGTCGCGCACGCGAGCCGCCCGGATCTCGACCGCGCCCTGGCCGCGGTCGAGCGCGGCTTCGACGTCTGGCGGGCGATGACGCCGGCCGCCCGCAGCAGGATCATGCGCCGGGCGGCCGAGCTCGTGCGCGAACGCGCCGACACGATCGCACGTCTGATGACGATGGAGCAGGGCAAGCCGCTGAGCGAGTCGCTCGGCGAGACGCTGGCTGCGGCCGACATCATCGACTGGTTCGCCGAGGAGGGCTTCCGCGTCTACGGCCGGACGGTACCGTCCCGCCACGATCTCGCCGTCCGGCAGCTCGTCGTGAAGGATCCGGTCGGGCCCGTGGCGGCCTTCGCGCCGTGGAACTTCCCCATCAACCAGGTCGTGCGGAAGCTCGCGCCCGCACTCGCGTCGGGTTGCTCGATGCTCGTCAAGGCGCCTGACGAGACCCCGGCGAGCCCGGCGGAGCTGATCCGCGCCTTCCACGACGCGGGCATCCCCGACGGCGTGCTGTCGCTGGTCTACGGCACGTCGCGGGAGATCTCCGCGTACGTCATCCCGCACCCCGTGATCCGCAAGATCACCTTCACCGGATCGACCGAGGTGGGCAAGCAGCTCGCGGCGCTGGCCGGCCTCCATATGAAGCGCAGCTCGATGGAGCTCGGTGGTCACGCGCCCGTCATCGTCTGCGACGACGCCGATCTCGAGCTCGCGATCGCGACGATGAGTCGCGCGAAGTTCCGCAACGCCGGCCAGGTCTGCGTCTCCCCGACTCGATTCCTCGTGGACGAGAAGGTCGTCGACGAGTTCAGCGACGGGATGGCCCGCGCCGCGAAAGCTCTGACCGTAGGGAACGGGCTCGCGGAGACCACCGAGATGGGTCCGCTCGCGAACGCCCGCCGGCTGGACTCGATGAAGGCCCTCCAGGCGGACGCCGAGGAGAAGGGCGCGACGGTCCTCGCCGGCGGCCGGCAGATGGCCGGATCCGGGTACTTCTGGGAGCCGACGGTGCTCACCGACGTTCCAGTGCATGCGGACGTCTTCAACGACGAGCCGTTCGGCCCCGTGGCGGCTATCCGCTCGTTCCGCGATCTGGACGAGGCGATCGTCGAGGCGAATCGGCTGTCGTTCGGCCTGGCCGGCTACGGGTTCACCCGCTCGCTCGCCCACGCGGATGCACTGACCCGCGGGGTGGAGGTCGGCATGATGTGGATCAACATGCCCTCGACGCCCTCGGCCGAGCTGCCGTTCGGCGGCGTGAAGGAGTCCGGCTACGGGTCCGAGGGCGGGCCCGAGGCCATGGAGTGTTACCTCAACACCCGCACGGTCAGCACGCTGCACCGATAGGGGCGGCGGCCCGGCGCATCAGTCGCCGTTGATGTAGACGGCCTTCTGATAGAGGAAGCCCTCGATGTGCTGGGGCCCGCCCTTCCAGCCGTAGCCGCTCTGCTTATAGCCGCCGAAGCCGATCGACGGATCGGTGATGCCGTAGCAGTTCACCCACACCATCCCGGCCTGGATGCCGCGCACCATCGTGTTGACCGTGCCGACGTCCCGCGACCACACGGCCCCGCCGAGGCCGTAGACGGTGTCGTTCGCGAGCCGGAGCGCGTCCTCGGCCGTGTCGAACGGGATGACGGAGATCACCGGGCCGAAGATTTCCTCGCGGGCGATCCGCATGTCGTTGCTGACCTGGCTGAAGATCGTGGGTTCGACGAAGAAGCCGTTCGCATGCGCGCCCCCCATGCGCCGGCCGCCGACCACGAGCTCCGCGCCTTCCCGCCCGCCGATGTCGACGTAGCCCATCACGCGCTCGAGCTGCTTGTCGGAGATGAGCGGGCCGAGCTGGGTGTCGAGGTCGAGCGGGTCGCCGACGCGGATCTGACGGGTGAACTCGGCCATCCGGGCCACGAACTCGTCCTGGATCGAGCGCTGCACGAAGACGCGCGTGCCCGCGAAGCAGACCTGCCCGGAGTTGGCGAACACGCCCATGGCCGCGCCGGGCACGGCGACGTCGAGGTCGGCGTCCGCGAACACGATGTCGGGCGACTTGCCGCCGAGCTCCAGCTGCAGCCGCTTCATGTTGACCGCGGACGCCCGGATGATCTCGCGCCCGGTCTCGGTGGATCCCGTGAAGGCGATGCGGTCGACATCCGGATGGGCGGCCAGCGCGGCCCCGGCCTCGCGGCCGAGTCCGGTGACGACGTTGACGACGCCGGCGGGGACGCCGGCCTCCATGACGAGCTCGGCCGTCCGGAGGACGCTGAGCGAGGCATCCTCGGCAGGCTTCATCACGGCGGTGCACCCCGTCGCCAGCGCCGCCGCGACGATCCACCACTCGCTCATCAGAGGACCGTTCCACGGGATGATCCCGCCGACGACGCCGACCGGGGCCTTGAGGGTCATGGTCGTGAAGTTGCCCGGCATCGAGTTCGGCAGCGTCTCACCCGCGCCGGCGGTGGCCTGGCTCGCGAAGTAGGCGATCAGGCGCAGCGTCCAGTCCTTGGTCGCGTGCATCCGCGCCAGCGGAACCCCGACGTCGAGCGACTCGATGAGGCAGAGCTCCTCCCAGTGGGCGTCCACGAGATCGTGCAGCCGGTGCAGCGCCATCTGCCGCTGATACGGCGTGAACCTGCTCCACGGGCCTTCGAACGCGCGGCGGGACGAGGCGACGGCGCGGTCGACGTCCGCGCTCGTCCCCCGCGCGAGCGTCGTCAACACCTCGCCGGTGGCCGGATTCCAGGTGTCGAGACGTTCTCCGTCCGAGACGTGCCACCCACCGTCGATGAAGTGCCCGAGGTCTCCGCGGGTCACGATCGCGGGGTACGCGGTCTGCAGTGCGGTCTGTTCGCTCATGTCTACGACTCCTTGCCTGTCTGGGTGAGCACGATGCGCCCGGCGACGGCGCCCTGCCGCACCAGCTGGAGAGCTTCGTTGGCCTTGTCGTGGCCCATATGGACGATCGGAATGGGCTCGAGCGCGCCGGCATGAGCGAGAGAGAGCACCTGCTCCAGGTCGCGCAGCGTCCCCACGCCGTTTCCGAGGATCGCCCGCCGGGTGAAGACCATCTGGGCGAGCGGGAGCTCCATCTCGCCCCCAGCGAGGCCGACGAGCACGAGCCGGCCCCCCTGCGCCAGGGCGTTGAATGCCGCGTTGGCGGTCGAGGTCCGGTTGACGAAGTCGATCGCGTACATCAGCGGTCCGCCGGCGGCGGCGATGATCGCGCCGCTCAGGTCCTCGGTGCGCGCGTCGACGTAGGCGGAGACCCCGGCCGCGAGAAGGTCCCGCTCCTTCGTCGGGTCGATGTCGCTCACGATGATGTTGCGGTGTCCGATTCCGCGCAGCATCGCCACCGCCGACCGGCCCAGGCCGCCGGCCCCGATCAGGAGCACCGGCGCATCCGGATCCGCGATCTCGAGCTTTCGGATCGAGGAGAACACCGTGACGCCGGAGCAGGCGTAGGTCGCGGCGACCGAGGGGTCGATGCCGCCGAAATCCACGAGGTAGCGCGGATGCGGAACGGTCACCTGCGTGGCGAACCCGCCGTGGCGCACGACGCCGAGGTTCGCAGCGCTGGCGCACATGTTGTCGTCGCCGGCGAGACAGCGGGCACAGTGACCGCAGCCGATCCAGGGGAACACGATGCGCTGATCGCCGACACTCACACCCTCGGCGTCCGGCCCGACGGCGGAGACGACGCCGACCACCTCGTGGCCGGGTGCACGCGGAAGCGTCACCCCGCGATCGAGCAGCTTGACGACCTTGCCGTAGCCGAGGTTGTACTCGCCCTCCCAGAAGTGCACGTCGGAGTGACACACCCCGCAGTGCGTGACATCGACGACGACCTCGGTGCCTTGCGGCTCAGGGGTCTCCAGCTCCACCCATTCGAGCGGCTGCTTGGCCTCGACGACGGCCCATGCGTGCATAGCTTCCTCCTTTGGTCAACCTATCAGACGACGACGATCGGCTTGATGACCTCCGGAGCGCGGGAGCGCATCAGATCAAGGGCGTCCTCGAGGCGATCCCACCCCTGGAACCGATGGGTGACCAATGGCGAAGGATCCAGCCGGCCGACCTCGATGAGCCGGAGCAGTCGGGTGTAGAACTCGCGGCCCGTGAGCACGAACACGCCCGTGAGAAAGCGCTCGAGGCCACCGTAGGCCCACACGTCGAGCGGGATGCTGACCTCCTCCTCGAAGAACAGCGAGACCACCGCGACGTGTCCGCCGGGCTTGACGATCCGCATCGCCGTGCTGAACTGCTCGCTCGCCCCACCGCCGGACGCGACGAGCACGGAATCGGCCAGCGCGCCCTCGGTCGCCGCCAGGACCGCGTCGGTCACCGGGCCCTTCGTGTAGTCGACGACGTGCGTCGCACCATAGGCGCGCGCCAGTTCGACGGTGTTCGGACGGGACCCGACCACGACGATGCGCGCGGCGCCGCGCATCGACGCGGCCGCCACCGCCATGAGCCCGACCGGTCCGATGCCCAGGATGACGATGGTGTCGCCGAAGTCGATGTGCATCCGCTCCACACCCGTGAACCCCGTCGCAACCATGTCGGGCACCATGAGCGCCTGCTCGTCGGTCACCGCATCCGGGATGTGCGCGAGCGACAGGTCAGCGTCGGGTGCGCGCACGTACTCGCCGAACATCCCACCCTGAAGGGGATCCTCCGAGAAGTACGCCATGTTGTTCGGGTGGTACTTCGCCTCGCCGCGCTGCGCCTGTGGTATCCGCCAATCCGGCCCTCCCGCGGACATCACGACCCGGTCGCCCGGTGCGAAGTCCTTCACCCGGTCGCCCACGCGCGCGATCACACCCACGGCCTCGTGACCGATCGGCTTCCCGATCGCGTTCGGGAACGATGCCGCGGCGATCAGGTGCACGTCCGTCGTGCACGTCGCGACCGCGGTCGGCCGGACGAGCGCGTCGTACGGACCCAGCGGGGGGATCGGGACGTCGCTCCATGAGGCATCGTCCTTGCCGTGGAGGACGTACCCGCGCATGGACTCGGGCATTCGCGCGTTCCTTTCAGTGTCCGTGGTCGTGGCCTGTCAGCGTGTCGGGCGTGAGCGTGCCCGCCTCGATGGCGCATTCCTGGCGTCTCATCTCCCGCTCTTCGCCGGCGCGGTCGCCGGCAGCGCGCGCGGCGAGCCGTCTCAGCGCTGTCGGCGGGAGATGGCATCCGCCCGGGAGCGCGCCGCGGAGCTGTTCCGTGGACAGCGACGAATGCGCAGCACGACTCTCGGCGCGGGGTCCGGGGACCCGACCGACCGTGTACACGCGCCGCGCGGTGCCACCGCACGAGACGCACGAGCTGGACGAGGGAACGGGCGTGGCCTCCCAGCTCTCGAAGGTGCACCGGCAGCCGGCGCAGCGATAGTCGACGACGATCGCCATGGCGTCACTCGGCCCCCGCGGCGAAGCCGAAGTGCTCGCCATCGGCCGGGTCGTGGTTCACCCAGACCTCCGCGTCGTGCGCATCGCGCAGCATCACCAGACGTTCGATCGACAAGCGCGCGTCCTTCGACGAGTAGTCGTACGGGGTCGGCATCCCCGTTTCGAGCGCCGATCGCACATGCACGGTGTCGCCGGCGAGGATCATCGTCCTGTCCGGGAGACGCACGAGCAGCGACTTGTTCCCGGGCGTGTGGCCGGGC
This sequence comes from Microbacterium sp. X-17, assembly GCF_039615055.1. Taxonomy (NCBI): domain Bacteria; kingdom Bacillati; phylum Actinomycetota; class Actinomycetes; order Micrococcales; family Microbacteriaceae; genus Microbacterium; species Microbacterium sp. X-17. Next base: position 903,314 of record NZ_JBDHNI010000002.1, on the reverse strand, counting down.
ATGTCGAGGATGACGACCGACCCGTCGCCGAAGAGATCCAGATCGCCCGGCACCTGATGCCAGGCGAAGCCCCGGGTCTTCTCCAGATCGGGGCGCCGGATGATGCCCTCGTCCGACGCGTTCGGCCAGAACGCGTACTGCAGATCGCCCGCCCCGATGTAGAACTTGGCGTCCGGGAAGAGGAAGAGCCCGCCCGTGTGATCCTGATGCGCGTGCGAGACCACGACGTGGGTCACCTGCGTGGGAGAGAACCCGATCGCCTCGAGCTGATTCACGAGCAGCTGGCTCTCCGTGATCCGGATCGTGACGACGTCCACGAGGAGGGAATACACCGACATCGGGTCGCCGAAGGCCTCCGGCGTGAATCCGGTGTCGAAGAGCACGATCCCGCGCGGATGCTCGATGACGAAGCTCGGCACCGGGATCGTGATCTCGCCGCTCCCCCCGACGACGAGCTCGCCGAGATCGAGGGTGATGGTCGGACCGTGAAGGCCCCAGATCCGCGTGGCGGTGGTGGTGGTCTTCTCAGCGCTCATGTGGTGAAGCACTCCTTCGTGCGAGGGGGGTGGGGGTTGCCTCAGCGTTCGAGGACGATCGCGACGCCCTGGCCGACGCCGATACAGATCGCGGCGAGCGCGACGCCTCCGCCGCGGCGGGCGAGCTCGTGCGCGGCATGGCCGATGATGCGGCCGCCGGACGCACCCAGGGGATGTCCGATCGCCAGGGCGCCGCCGTGGACGTTCAGCCTTTCGGGATCGAGGTCGGGCCAGCCGGCGAGGCACGCGAGCGCCTGCGAGGCGAACGCCTCGTTGAGCTCGACGAGATCCACGTCCGCCCACGTGCGCCCGGCACGGGCGAGCGCCTTGTTCGCCGCCTCGATCGGCGCGAGGGGGAAAACGTCGGGATCGACGCCGTGGGCGGCGCGGCCGGTGATGCGCGCGAGCGGCTCCCGCTCCAGCACGCCCTCCCGCCCGAGCAGCACGGCGGAGGCGCCGTCGTTGATGGGCGACGAGTTGCCCGCGGTCACGGTGCCGTCGCCGCGGGGCGCGAACAGCGCCGTCAGAGCCGCGAGCTTCTCCGGAGACGTGTCGTCGCGGATGCCCTCGTCGCGGGCAAGCTCGGCTCCGGGGACCTGGACGATCTCGGCGTCGTAGACACCGTCCGCCCACGCCTGCGCCGCTCGCCGATGCGAGCGCACCGCGAAGGCATCCTGCTCCTCCCGGCTGATGCCGCCCTCGCGAGCGACCTTCTCCGCCGACTCGCCGTTCGAGATCGTCCAGCCAGGCGGCAGCGCACGATTGGTCATCCGCCATCCGATCGACGTGTTCCACAGCGTCTGGTTGCCGACCGACGGCCACGACCTCGGCGACTTCTCCATCACGAACGGCGCCCGGCTCATCGACTCGACGCCACCGGCCAGGACGATGTCGGCATCGCCCGCCTCGATCGCCCGGGAGCCCTGGATGACAGCCTCGACGCCCGATGCGCAGAGCCTGTTCACCGTGACGCCGGTCACCGAAGTCGGGAACCCTGCCAGCAGCGCGGCCATGCGCGCCACGTTGCGGTTGTCCTCGCCGGCCTGGTTGGCGTCCCCGAGGATCACGTCATCGATCCGGGCGGGATCGAGCCCGGCGCGCTCCACGGTCGCCTTCATCACGACCGCGGCGAGATCGTCCGGGCGGATGCCGGACAGGGCACCGCCGGCGCGGCCGAACGGGGTCCGGACCGCGTCGTACACGAAGGTCGTCATGTCCCCGCCTCCCGGAGAGTGAGGCCGGTGAGCGCGGAGAGGGAGGCGACCGTGTTGTCGCCGAACGCTTCGCGGACGGCGAGGCCGTCGGGCGTGACGTCGAAGATCGCGTGGTCGGTGTAGACGCGGGTGACGCAGCCGACGCCGGTGAGCGGGTAGGTGCACGACACGACGAGCTTCGGCTCGCCCGTCTTTGTCAGCAGATCGGTCATGACGTAGACGCTCTTCGCGCCGATCGCGAGATCCATGGCACCGCCGACGGCGGGGATCGCATCGGACCCGCCGGTGGACCAGTTCGCGAGGTCCCCGCGCTCGGAGACCTGGAACGCGCCGAGGACGCAGACGTCCAGGTGGCCGCCGCGCATCATCCCGAACGAGTCTGCGTGATGGAAGTACGCCGCCCCCGGGACGGCCGTGACCGCCTGCTTGCCCGCATTGATCAGGTCGGGGTCGATGTGCGTCGGATCCGGCGTCGGGCCCATGCCCAGCAGGCCGTTCTCGGTGTGGAGGATGATCTCCTGATCCGCGGGCAGGTAGTCGGCGACGAGCGTGGGGGCACCGATCCCGAGGTTCACGTAGGAGCCCTCGGGGATGTCGGCGGCGATGCGCTGCGCAAGCTCGTGCCGGTCGATCGTCGCGGTCATCGCGGGTTCCCCGCCAGGTCCACTCCGCCGACGAAGGCGCCGTCCTGCAGCCAGCCCCGCGCGCCCACCGCGACGACCCGGTCCACGAAGATGCCCGGCGTCACCACCGCCTCCGGATCCAGTTCCCCCAACGGGACGATCTCGTCGACCTGCGCGATCGCGGTCGTCGCCGCCGCCGCCATGATCGGCCCGAAGTTGCGGGCTGTCCGCCGGTACACGAGGTTCCCCCAGCGGTCGGCCTTCAGCGCCGAGATGAGCGCGAAGTCCGCGAAGATCGGGTACTCCAGCACGTGGGGCCGGCCGCCGATCTCGCGGGACTCCCGCCCCTCCGCCAGCTGCGTGCCCGCCCCGGTCGGAGAGAAGAATGCGCCGATGCCGGCGCCCGCCGCGCGGATCCGCTCCGCGAGATTCCCCTGCGGGACGAGCTCCAGCTCGATCTCGCCCGCGTGGTACAGCCGATCGAACACCCAGGAGTCGGTCTGCCTCGGGAACGAGCAGATGATCTTCCGCACCCGCTTCGTCGCCAGCAGAGCCGCCAGACCGACATCGCCGTTGCCCGCGTTGTTGTTCACGATCGTGAGGCCCGTGGCGCCCTGCGCGATGAGCGCGTCGATCAGCTCGACGGGCTGGCCCGCGCGGCCGAAGCCCCCGATCATAATGGTCGCCCCGTCCGGGACACCGTCGATCGCGGCCGCCGCGTCCGGCACGCTCTTGTCGATCATGAGGGATCGAACACGATGATGCCGCGGAGGTTCGCGCCCGCGTGCATGTCCGCGTACCCCTGCGCGATGTCGTCGAGCGCGTACCTGGCCGTCACGATCCCGTCGAGCTGCAGCTGACCGCCCCGGTACATCCGGATCTGCCGGGGGATGTCGGAGGCCGGGTTGCTCGCGCCGAACAGGGCTCCCTGGAGACGCTTCTGCATCATCGTGAGCTCCCACGGGCTCACCGGGATCCCGATCTCCTGCATCTTGGCAGCGCCCGTGACCACGACCGTGCCGGCCTTGCGGATCGCGGCGAAGCCCTGCGCGATGTGCTCGCCGGTCGTGACGCCGGTCGTGACGATGACGACGTCGGCGCCCTGTCCGTTCGTGATCGACTTCGCGAACGCATCCGCCTCCGCGATCGTGACGTAGGCGTGGGTGGCCCCCATCCGCTCTGCCGCCTCGAGCTTGAAGCGGACGGGGTCGACCGCGATGACCGTGCTCGCCCCGGCATGTCGGGCGCCCTGGACGGCGTTGATGCCGATCCCGCCGATCCCCATCACGATGACGACGTCGCCGGGGTTCACCTCGCCGGCGTACACCGCGGACCCCCAGCCGGTGCCCACCCCGCACCCCAGCAGGCACGCCGTCTCGAGGGGGAGATCCTTGTCGATCTTGATCGCGGATGCCGTCGAGATGACGGTCCGCTCCGCGAACGCACCGAGGCCCGACAGCTGTCCCACGGGGGATCCGTCGAGGGAGAACCGGAAGCTCTCCGGGTCGTCGAACCGGGAGCCCACCAGGGTGTGGGCCCCGATGTCGCAGAGGTTGGACATCCCTTCGGCGCACCAGCGGCAGCGACCGCAGCTGGGTACGAAGGAGAACACCACGTGGTCGCCGACCTCCCAACCCGAGGTGTTCGGTCCGACCTGCTCGACGACGCCGGCACCCTCGTGTCCCGGGATGATCGGGTAGTGCTCGACGATCAGGTCGCCGGTCTGGACGTGATCGTCGGAGTGGCAGAGCCCCGTCGCCACCAGGCGGATCAAGAGCTCGTCCTGGCGGGGCTCCTCGAGGTCGAGCTCGACGATCTCCAGGGGGCTCGCCCGCTCGCGGACGATGGCCGCTCGTGTCTTCATGTCCGTCCGCCTCTACTTGATGGTGCAACCGGCATCGACGGGCAGCGCGACTCCGGTCACATACCTCGCCTCGTCCGACGACAGCCACAGCACGGCGTTCGAGACGTCGACGGATTCGACCCACGGGATGGGGAGCAGGTTGGAGCGCGTGAACCGCTCGATGAGCGCCTCGTCCGTGCGATCCTCGATCGCGAGGTCCGGCGCGAACTTCTCGTACGACACCGGGTTGATCAGCATCTCGGTGTCGACGTTGGTGGGATTCACGCAATTGACGCGGATCATGTCCTGGGCCAGTTCGACGGCGAGCGTGCGCATCAGCCCGATCACGCCGTGCTTGGTCGTCACGTAGTGGCCGATCCCCGGCGCCGGCATCAACCCCATGACGGAACTCGTGATCGTGATCGCGCCGCCGCCGCGCGCCCGAAGATGCGGGATCGCCGCCTTGGCGGTGTGCCAGGCGCCGGTGAGGTTGATGTCGATGACGTCCTGCCACGCGTCCTCGGCCAGGCTCTCGAGCGCACCGAAGCTGATCACGCCGGCGTTGGCAACGACCGTGTCGAGGCCCCCGAGCCGAGCGGCGGCCTCGCTCACACCGGCCGAGAGGGCCGCCTGGTCGCGGACGTCGATCTCGAGGGCGACGATCCGCCGTCCCGTCGCTTCGACGGCTTGGACGGTCGTCGTCAGGTCGTCGGGCGTGGCCATGGCGTAGGGCACCGTCGCGAAATCCCGGCAGGAGTCGACCGCGATGATGTCGGCGCCCTCCTCCGCGAGACGTACGGCGTGGCTCCGGCCCTGGCCTCGGGCGGCTCCCGTGATGAGAGCGATTCGGCCGCTCATTCGTCCGGTCATCTGGTGTCGAGTCCCTTTCAGCTCTTGGGGGAACGGCGTCGGAAGACGAAGCGGCGTCCCATCAGGAGCGAGGCGCCGACCGCGAGGATCAGGACCGCTCCGTTGACGACCTGCGTCCAGGTGTAGGGGAAGCCGCCGACCGCGAGGCCCTGGCCCACCCACACGAGGAAGATCCCGCCGGTCAGCGCGCCCCACACCGTGAATCGCCCCCGCGAGAAGATCACGGTCGAGAGGAAGACCGCCGCGAACGCGGGGAGCAGGAACGAGCCCGCCGCATCCGGCGCCGCGCCGTCCTGCGCTGCGGCGAGGACGATGCCCGCGATCGCCGCGAGCAGTCCGCCGAGGACGAACGAGCCGATGCCGACTCGCCGCACCTTGACGCCGGCGAGGCGCGAGGCGTCGCGATTGCTCCCGAGCGCCCGCGCGTACCGACCGTAGGGGGTGTGCTCGAACGCGATCCACAACAGCAGCGCGACCACGATGAGGAAGAAGATCATCCAGGAGATGCCGTTGGCGATCTGCGTCAGCCAGCCCACGGCGGCGAGGACGACCAGCATCGCTGCGGAGACGGCAATGCCGATGATCCACGACGTGCGGCGCGCGAGCGGCAGCACGTGCGCGAGCCGGTGAGCCAGGAAGACGGCGGTGGCGACGATCAGGCACCACCCCAGCCACGCTGGGATCTGGGAGCTGTAGTTGCCGAACGACGTCGCCTCGCCGGAGAACCATGCCGGCGGCGCCAGCCCACCGGGGACCGGGCTGAGCTGGGCTGCGCCGGAGATGACGTTCGAGATCCCGAGGAAGAGGCCGCCGGTGCCCAGCGTCGCGATGAACGTGTGCATACCGAACTGCTCGACCAGGATGCCGTTCAGCAGCCCGCCGGCGAGGCCGACGACGAGGCAGATGGCGAGCACGAGCGGGAAGGGCAGGTCATTGTTGATCACCAGGCTGATCGTGAGCGTCGCGGTGAGGCTCGCCATCGACGCCACCGAGAGGTCGAACATCCCGACGGTGATCGTCGGCAGGACCGCGAGCACCAGCAGCAGGACGGGCGCCTGCTGGTGGATGTCGAGCATCCGCAGCTGCACGTTCGCGAACGTGCTGCCCAGCCACAGGCCGTAGATGAGGAAGATGACGACGAACGCGGCGGGCGTGATCGAGATCCGCAGCAGATCCGACACGAACTCCTGTTTCGACGCGGACGACGTGCGCACGGGCGCCGTCTCCGGGCGACGGTCCGCCTCGAGTCGCGGCTTCGTCGCCGGTTCGGGCGGGGACAACCTGGTCATACGAAAACGCTCCACTCTTGAGTAGTCATGTCTGCGGCCGTGCGCAGCGGGCTCAGCGTTCCGGCCTCGACGACGGCGACGCGATCGCAGACGGCGCGAATGTCCTCGACATCCGAACTGACCACGACCACCGCGACGTCGCTGTTCGCGAGCCGCCGGATGAGTCGGTAGATCTCGGCCCGCGTCTGGACGTCGACGCCGCGCGTGGGCTCGCACAGCACGTACAGGTGCGCGCCCTGCTCGAGCGCCCGGCCGAAGATGACCTTCTGCTTGTTGCCGCCGGAGATCCCCCCGAAAGCCCGCAGCGGTGAGGGCGGCCGGACGTCGAGGGCGTCCACCGCGGCGCGAACGGCGTCGAGCTCGCGATCGTTGCGCAGCCAGAACCCGAAGCTCGTCCACTTGCGCAGCGCCGAGATCGAGAGGTTCTCACGGATCGTGAGCATCTCGAACCCGCCCTGGCTCTCCCGGTCCGGCGGCACCAGTGCCCGGCGGGTGCCGGATGCCGAGATCACGCGCCCTCGCTCGGGCGCGAGACTGCCATGCACCATGAGCGCGAAGTCGTGGAGCCCGGAGCCCGGGATACCGGTGACGCCGAGGATGTCCCCGGCGCGGATGGTGAGATCGATCGGTCCGGCGAGGCGCGCCTGCGCGGCCTGCAGCTCCACGATGACCCGGCCAGGCCCCCCGGAATCGGGCCGGGCCGCCCCCTGCTCGTCCGGCGCGAGATCCATGGGCGTGCCGTTCAGCGCTCGGACGATCTCGCCCGATTCCAGCCCGGACCGATCCGTGTCCACCGCGACCGATCCGTCGACGAGGACGACGAACCGGTCGGCCGCGCCGAACACCTCCTGCAGCTTGTGGGTGACCATGATCACGATTCCGCCCGCCTCGACGATCCGTCGGAGCTGTGTGATCAGCCTCTCGGCATCCCGTGGCGGGAGAGTCGAGGTGCTCTCGTCCATGACGAGGATCCGCGCGCCGCGCTGAAGTGCCTTCGCCACAGCGACCAGCGTCTTCTCACCCGGTGAGAGCGCGCCCACCTGCTTGTCGATGACGTGCTCCAGGCCGACTCTCGCCAGCGCCTTCTCAGCGGCCCGCCGCTCCTTCGAGCGATCGATGATCACCCCGAACCAGCCGAGAAGACGCAGGCCCAAGCGGAGGTTGTCGACGACCGACAGGTCGTTGATGAGTCCGAGATCCTGATGCACGAAGCCGACGTCGGCACGACCCGCGAGACTGCCGACCCGCTTGCCGCCCACCTCGATGGCTCCGCCGTCGGCGGCGTAGATGCCGTCGAGAACCTTGATCATCGTCGACTTGCCCGCGCCGTTGGGCCCGAGAAGACCGACGAACGTCCCCGGCTCGATCGTCAGGGAGACGTCATGGAGCACCGTGACGCCGCCGAAGACCTTGCGCAGTTCGCGGATCGTCAGTCGTGGCGCCAGGAGGGTCCCGCCACCCGGCTGGTCCGGGGAGTCGTCGGTCGTCTCGAGCATGGCCTACTTACCCCACTGCTCCTTGAACATCGCCTTGAAGTCGAACTCCGGCGTGACGAAGTCGGTGCTGTACTTGGCGATGTTGTCCTTCGTCACCAGGACGAACGGCAGCGTGGTGGCGTCCCAGGTCGGAACTCCGGCCTTCGCGCGCGCCACCTCGTCCATCGCCGCCCAGGCCTCGTAGGAGAACGGCCCCGCGGTCGACGCGAGGAAGCAGTCGCAGCCGGCCATTCCGGCGAGCGTCTGCGGCACGGCGTCGTTGCCCGCGACCTTCACATCCGTTCGGCCCTGCGACTGGAGCGTCTTGATGAACTGCAGCGCAGCCGGGTCGTAGGGCGCGAACACGTAGGGCAGCGAGCCCGGCGGGTTGGCCGCGAGCGCTCCCGTGAAGATCTTGGGGTTCGGTCCGGTGATATCCGCCGTCGACGTGTCGATGGGCCCCTTCACATCACATCCGGGGCAGTACTTCTTGAACTGGTCGAGCTGCGCTTGGTTGACCGCGGAGTTCGCCGGGTACGCCGGATCCTGGAAGACGGTCCCCTTGACCGCGCCGCCGGAGTCGACGATGGCCTGGTCGGCGATCGCCGCGCCAGCCGCGGCGCTGTCGGAGTGGATCGTGATCACCTTGCCGTCCAGGTCGCCCTTGCAGTTCATGCAGGCGATAGGGATGCCGGCGCGGTTCGCGTCGAGGATGGCCGCCTGCACCGAGCTCGGCTCGATGGCCATCAGGATGATGGCGTCGTAACCCTGCTGCACGGCCTGCTCGATATAGCCGGCCTGCACCGACGGCGAGAACTTGCCGTCGAAGACCGGCGACGGCGTCCAGCCGGCGGCCGTCGCCGCTTCGACCGCGTTGTCCGCCGCGACCGCGCAGGCGACGCCCGCCACACCGCACGTGATGATCGCCACGCGACCGGTCCCGACGGCGAAGGGCTGCGACGGCTTCGGCCAGTCGAGCTTGCTCGCGTCGAGGTAGGGCTCCAGCCGTGCCTGCGCGTCGGCGACGACCTGCGCGTTCGCGCCGTTCGCTGCACCCGACGCGCCGGCTGTCGGCGCCGCGGCGGCGCCGGCCGCACACGCCGAGAGCGCCACCATCGCGGCCGCTGCCAGGGACAGGGCCGCGAGCGCGCGCTTCGCGGTCAGGAGCCTCCCCGGCCGCCGCCGAAGAGGCGGTTCAAGGGTGCTGATTCGAGGGGATGCGGCATCGCCGCCCACGAGGTTTCTCATCTCCGATAACGCTCCATTGCGTGAAATGACTGCCGAGGTCCATACGAGGGTCCGTACGGCCAATAGTTGACCTTTTGAAGGATAGTTGTTCTCAGCCCCAGATGCAATGCCCTCTAGCGGGGCAGGAGAGTTCCTGGCGCGTTCCGACTCTCATCGGTCGACCACTGCAGGGATCAACCCGTCGGTCCGGAGTCCTGCGGCAGCTCCTACGACTCACGAAGCGCTCAACCCTTTGGCAGGAGGTACCGTGCGCCTCGCTTCTCTCCATGCAATTCGAGTGCACCCCGGTTGCGCATCCTCTGGAGAAGATGGCTCGCCTGCACGGAGCTGAGATGACAGAGGCTGGCAGCTTGAGACCGCGTGATACTCCCGAACTCGCCGACGTACCGGAGTATCAGCTGCTCTTGCTGCAGCGGGTCCATCCCCTTGAGGCGCGCATAGGCGTCTGATTCTGCGAGGCGGTAGAAGCTCGCCGTGAGTCCGTATTGTCGGCTTCGACCACTCCCGGCCACCTCGACGACGCCCCAACCGGCGAGTCGAGTGAGTTCGCCCCGAAGCACCGACGCCGTGGATCCGAGTGCGTCCGCAAGCTCGCTCGGGCTCTGAGGACCCGCCTCCTTGAGGTCGTGGAGGATCCGCAGCGCGGGGAGCGAGAAGACGACACGGTTCTGGTCCTCGAACTCGACGAGGAAGCGCACGAGTTCAAGATCCGAGTCAGCGGTAGGAATGCGAACGACCACGTGATCCGCGGTGGTCTGCGTGTAGTCCGGTTCGCCGCGACCCGCACGCAACAGGAACGCGTACATCTCGCGAATGCCGCGTCCAGCGCGATCGACGATGCCGGCGCGCTTGAACGCGTCAACCAGGATGGGACTGCGCGGCACCGAGGTGTCCAAGAGGTTGGTCAACGTGACCCCGTGAGGAAGACCTCCCGGACTCGTCACACGCAACTGCTGTTCGTCCAACTGCACCACGACCGGGCCCAGTGCGGCGTAGTCACGATGTGTCAGGGCGTTGGCGATCGACTCGCGGATCACCTCGCCGGGGATTCGCGGTATGCCCACTCGATGTATGCCGAGCATGAGTTCCTGCTCGTTGTTGCGGGCTTGGAGGAGGTCCGTCAACCGCTCCGCGGTGGCGATCAATGGGCCGCGCATCGTCTCGGAGAAGGTGACCTCGCCCGCACGGAACTCTTGGAAGAGGACCTCATGAGTGGGAACGCTGCGCTCGATCGTTGACCGGGCGCCGAACAGCAGCGAGGCCCCGAGCGTCACCTGTGTCGGCTCCTCGGGCCGGATAAGGCGAAGTGCGCGCAAGATCTCGTCGGCGGAGGCATCGGCGAGCGCACGGTCGCCCTTGCCGACAGCGCACAAGCGTCGGAATCGCTCGAACTCCAAGGGATCGAGATCTTCAAGACTCACACCGCGGGCAGCCAGCCCCGCGTAGTCGCTGCCCTGAGCGGCAAGTCCCTGAGCAAGCATGGCGTGAAGCATGAGTGGCTTGCATTGCGGTTCACCGTTGGGCTGAAGGGTCCGGCGCAGGTACTTGCCACCAGTCGTTCCGACCGGGAACACCGACCGGGGGATAGTGATTGCCGCGATCTCTACGCCATCGAGCTTCAGCAGTTCGACGTTGGCATCAAGAGGCGGCTCTGTGCGGTTCATCAACATCGCGCGAAGCAAGTGTGGCTCCGTCACAGCTCCGTGCCGGGGGTGTAGTCCTTCGATCTGCCCATCGTTCGTTACGCCCAGGAAGAGGACCCCTCCCTCGGCGTTGGCTAGGCACGCAGCTGCCTCTACGATCTCCTCGTCGCTGAGGTCCTTGCGGCGCGCACGCTTGAATTCGACGGTGAGTGTTTCGCGCCCCGCAATCAGTGCGGCCGCTTCGTCAGCATTCACCGACCCAGCATATGCATACTTTTGACACACTTATGATCAGACATGCTGGTGTCAATTTCCGACTAAAAATATACATACACTGTCGCTAGATCCCCACGGCCATGTCGGCGAAGCGGGAGAAGTGGCCCTGGAAGGCGACGGTCACGGTGTCGGTCGGGCCGTTGCGGTGCTTCGCGACGATGAGGTCGGCCTCGCCCGCGCGCGGGCTGTCCTTCTCGTAGGCCGACTCGCGATGCAGCAGGATCACCATGTCGGCATCCTGCTCGATCGAACCCGACTCGCGGAGGTCGGAGAGCGCGGGCTTCTTGTCCGCGCGCTGCTCGGGACCACGGTTCAGCTGCGACAGCGCGATGACCGGGACACCGAGCTCCTTGGCGAGGAGCTTCAGCGCGCGCGAGAACTCGCTGACCTCCTGCTGGCGTGACTCGACGCGCTTGCCGCTCGTCATGAGCTGCAGGTAGTCGATCACGACCATCTTGAGGCCCACCCGTTGCTTGAGTCGGCGGCACTTCGCGCGGATCTCGACGAGCGTCATGTTCGGGCTGTCGTCGATGTACAGCGGAGCGTCGTTGATGCGGCCGCGCGTCGACGCGATCGTCGTCCAGTCCCGGGAGTCCAGCGTGCCCTTGCGCATACTCTGCAGCGGAACCGCCGCCTCGGCGCTCATGAGACGCATCGCGATCTCGCTGCGGCCCATCTCGAGCGAGAAGAAGATCGTCGGCATGTCGTGCTTGATCGCGGCGGCCCGCGCGAAGTCGAGCGCGAGGGTCGACTTTCCCATCGCGGGACGGGCGGCCACGACGATCATCTGCCCGGGGTGGAGCCCGTTCGTCAGCTGGTCGAGCCCCGCGAACCCGGTCGGGATGCCGGTCATCTGGCCGTCGCGACCCCGCGCCGCCTCGATCTCGTCGACCGCGGCATCCACCGCGATCGTGAGCGGCACGTAGTCCTCCGCCGCCTCGGCACCGGTGACCCCGTAGATCTCCGCCTGCGCGGTGTTGACGAGATCGACCGCGTCGCCCTGACCGGAGTAGCCCATCTGCACGATCCGCGTGCCGGCCTCGACGAGGCGGCGCAGCAGCGCCCGCTCGGAGACGATCGTCGCGTAGTAGCCCGCGTTGGCCGCGGTCGGGACGATCGAGGTCAGCGTGTGGAGATAGTCGGCGCCGCCCGCGCGCTGCAGCTCGCCGGTCTTGATCAGCTCATCGGTGACGGCGACGACATCCGTTGGCTCACCGTGCGAGTAGAGGGAGAGGACCGCCTCGAAGATGACCTCGTGCTTCGGGATGTAGAAGTCGCCGCCGCGCAACGTCTCGATGACGTCGGCCACCGCATCCTTCGAGAGAAGCATCCCGCCGAGCGTGCTCTGCTCGGCGAGGAAGTCATGCGGCGGGGTGCGCTCCGGCTCGCGCGGCCCCAGCCGCTGCTCCGCGATGTCCGCAATCGACATGCATGCCCCTTCCCCGAATCACGCTACAAATCCCGAATCACGCCCCCGGACGGCGCGCACCGATCAGCTCCGATCGACACCCGCGCGTGGTCTCGCCGTCGCATACTCCATGACAGCGCGAGCCTCCGACATCGTCGTGCGGTGGGCTCTCCCCGCAACGTTCCCCTCACCGTAGAGAGCCCTGTTCTCCACCGCAACCATGCCTGTGGATAACTCTGTGGAGGACCTGCGCGAAACGCCGCGATGTCTGTGCAGAGTGCCTGTGGAGAGTGGGTGTGAGGAGGATGAATTTTGCTCGATTTCTTGCCCTTGATCGGGCATTCTCCATCTCACAGCTTGTGGATAGCTTCGGATCTCAACTGACACTTGAAGGTGCGCGGACCGTCGGCGTGATATGTGCAAAACGCTGTGGGTGAACGGGCGATCGAGGCCCAAAGGAGTACCACCGTTTCCTGCTTCACGCAACAGGTGTTGCGGTGTCTGCTCGCATTCCTATACTCGCCGTCAATACGTCGCTACCTCATGAGTGCAGGCAGGGGTGAGGAACGTGAGAGCAGGGGTGCAGAGGTTCCGACCGCGGAACCTGCTGCTCGTCGGCCTGGGTGCCGGCGCCCTCTGGTGCGCCCTCAGCGTGCTCTCGTCCGCGGCCTCGGCATCCGCCGCCGAGGTCCCCGACGGCGGCCTCCTCGGGGTCGTCTCGCAGACGGTCACCGCGGTGGATCACGTGACCGACGGCGTGCTCGGCGCTGTCGACGGCACGCTCGATGCCGTCACGGATGCTGCGACCGTTCCTCCCGCGCAGACCCCGAGCTCGCCGCCCGCTGGCCCAGCCGAGCCCTCCGCCCCCGCACCCGTGACCGCGATCGACGCGGGCGTGAACGGCGTGGCGGAGACCGTGTCGAGCACGCTCGACGCCACGACCGACGTGGTCGCCCGTACGACCAGTTCCCTCGTGCAGCCGGTCGCCGACCTCGCGGACGCGCGCGTCGCGTCGACCGTCGTGAGCCCCGTCCTCGACGCGCTCACGGGTCTTCCCCTGGTCGGATCCGTCGTCGCGGCGACACCCGTTCCGCCGCTCTTGGGCGGCGTGGCGACCGGCATCGACGACCTGCTCGCAACGGTCGTCGGCGGCGCAGGGACCGTCGGCGTCCCCGTGCCCCCGGCATCCGGTATCCCCGGCGGCGTCACCGGGCCTGCGGCGACGACTCCGCCCGGTCTCGGTGCGAGCACCCTCGTGCCCGGCGCGCAAGGGACCACTGCGTCTCTGGCGACCGCGGCGACCGCCCAGGGCCGTGCCGGGCCCGACCCCGGCGCATCCTCCGCGTCTGCACCCGTCGGCGCCCCCGCGCCGTCCGAAGCCCCGCTGCGCCCGTTCGACCCGCCCGCCAGCGCGCCGGGCACCGGCAGCCTGGGCGGCGCCCCCTCCGGCGCCGCGGGCGCGGCCGGCCTCGTCTCCGACGCCGACGTGCCGCTCCCGCACGCGGCCGGCTTCGCTCCGGGGCGCGTGAACGACGCCCTGCCGGGCTCCCCGGTCTTCCCGGCCGACGTCTCTCCCGACTGACGGATGCCGCCGCGCGCGCCCGACGCGCGCAGACGGTTCCGCGCGCGTTGCGCGCACATCCACTCAGTCCTAGGAGAGAAACATCATGCGTACATTCGTCAAGCGCGCCCTCTGGGGTGCGCTCATCGGCGGCGGACTCGTCGTCTTCGGGACGGCCGCCGCGCAAGCGGCGGAGACCTCCGGCGACACCGGTCTGCTGTCCGGCACTCAGGCCCTCGTCCACGTCGATCTCCCGGTCACGGTCGGCGGCACCGCCGTGTCCGTGCTCGGCGACTCGTCCAGCACGGGAGCAGCCACCGCGGTGACCCCCACCGGGGCGGACGCCGCGGCCCCGACGACCAGCGGCGAGGCCAGCGTCGGCTCGGGCACACAGGCCCTCGTCGACCTCGGCCTGCCGGTGACACTGTCCGGCAACTCGGTTTCTGTGCTGGGCGACAGCGCGTCCAGCGATGCGAAGACGGCTACTCCGGCATCGTCCGCCCCGGCACCGTCGGCTCCCGCCGGGAGCGCGCCGTCGACGTCCGGCGACAGCGGCATCGCCGCCGGCACGCAGGCGCTCGTCGGCGCGGCCCTCCCCGTGACCGTCGGCGGGAACGCCGTCTCGGTCCTCGGTGACAGCGCGTCGTCGGCCGCGGCCACCACGGCCGGTCCGTCCGCGGGGAGCACGGCAGGCTCCGGGGCCACGACCTCCGGCGAGGGCGGGATCGCCGCGGGCACGCAGGTGCTCGCGCCGATCGGTGTTCCGCTCACCGTGGGCGGCAACAGCATCTCGGTGCTGGGTGACAGCTGGACCTCCGGCGCCACGACGAAGGCGCCGGTGGCCCCCAGCACCGGCACCGGAGCCCCAGTGACGTCGGGCGGTGGTGCCGTCCTCGGCGGAACGCAGCTCGGCCTGCCGCTGGCGATCCCGGTGACGCTGGGCGGCAACGCCGTCTCGGTCGTCGGTGACAGCACGACGGCCGACCCGACCACCGGCACGCCGAGCACCCCCGGTAACCCTGGCACCCCGGGCACCCCCGGTAACCCGGGTAACCCCGGAACCCCGGGCACACCCGGCACCCCCGGCACGCCGAGCAACCCCGGCGACCCGGGCACGCCCGGCATCTCCGGCGGCGTCACGGCCGGCGTCGGAGCGCTGGCCGCGGTCGGCACGGTCGTGCCGTTCCGCTCGGGAGCGCTCGCGCTGACGGGCGGCGCGGGCGCGATCCCGTGGGCGCTCGGGCTCGTGCTGCTCGTCCTGGGCGGCGCGGCCTACGCCGCGAGCCGGCGGTACGCGCACCAGCGCTGACCCCGCCGGAAACGACGGATGCCGCGGGCCCTCTCGGGTCCGCGGCATCCGTCCGGCGTCGCCTTACTTGGCGGCGACGACCTGCAGCGTGATGACGGCGGTGACGTCGTCGCGAAGACGGACGGTCGCCTCGTGCTCGCCCACCGACTTGATCGGCGAGGTGATGTGGATCTTCCGCTTGTCCAGGTCACCGAGTCCGGCGGCCTTGACGGCGTCGGCCACGTCGTCGTTCTTGACGGAGCCGAACAGACGGCCCTCCTTGCCCGCCTTGACGGCGAGACGGACCTTGTTCGACTCGAGCGTGCCCTTGAGGGTCACGGCCTCTTCGTGGTCGTGGATCGCACGGGCCTCACGGGCCGCGCGAATCGACGCGACCTCCTTCTCGCCACCGCGCGACCACGCGACGGCGAACCCCTGCGGGATGAGGTAGTTGCGGGCGTACCCGTCCTTGACCTCGACCACGTCGCCGGCGCTACCGAGCCCGGCGACCTCGTTCGTGAGAATCAGCTTCGACATGGGGGCTCCTTACCGGCCGGCGCCGGAGTAGGGCAGGAGCGCCATCTCACGCGCGTTCTTGATCGCGCGGGCGATGAGGCGCTGCTCCTGCACGGAGACACCGGTGATACGACGGGCACGGATCTTGCCGCGCTCCGAGATGAACTTGCGCAGCGTGGCGACGTCCTTGTAGTCAATGACGCCCACGCGGATCGCCTTCGCGGGGGCCGCGTTCTTCGCGCCCTTCCGCGGCTTGCGGCGGTCGCCGCTCGACTTTCCAGCCATGATGATTTCCTTCGGGATAAGCAGTTGTTAGAACGGGGTGTCGTCGCCGTAGGCGCCCGGGGCGCTCCACGCGTCGGCTCCACCACCGCCGCCGTTCGATGACCCGGGGGTCGCCCACGGCTCGTCGGCGACCTGGCCGCGGCTCGCGCCGCCGCCTCCCGCGGCGCGCGTCACCTGAGCGGTGGCGTAGCGCAGCGACGGGCCGATCTCGTCGACCTCGAGCTCGATCGCGGTGCGGTTGTTGCCCTCGCGGTCCTGGTAGGAACGCTGGCGCAGACGACCGGTCGCGACGACGCGCATGCCCTTGGTGAGGGACCCTGCGACGTGCTCGGCGAACTCACGCCAGACGCTCGCACGGAGGAACAGCGCTTCGCCGTCCTTCCACTCGTTCGCCTGACGGTCGAACGTGCGAGGCGTCGACGCGATCGTGAAGTTCGCGACGGGAAGCCCGTTCTGCGTGTATCGCAGCTCGGGGTCGGCCGTGAGGTTGCCCACGACGGTGATGACGGTCTCGCCGGCCATGGCCGTTATGCGTCCTTCTTCACCCGGGGGGCGGCCGCCTTGCGGGCAGCCTTCTCGTCCTGGCGCTTGCGCTCGGAAGCGACCTGCGCGATGGCCTCCTCGGCCCGCAGGACCTTCGTGCGGAAGACCTGCTCCGACAGACCCAGCTGACGGTCGAGCTCCTGCGTGGCCTCGCTCGTGGCGGTGAAGTTCACGACGGCGTAGATGCCCTCGTTCTTCTTCTTGATCTCGTACGCCAGGCGGCGACGGCCCCAGATGTCGATGCTGTCGATCGTGCCCCCGTCACCCGTGATGACGGCGAGGAACTTGTCCAGGTTCGGGGCGACGATGCGCTCATCGAGCTCGGGGTCGAAGATGACCATGAGTTCGTACTGGTGCGTGTGCGTCACTGACCCACCTCCTTCGGACTAGAACGGTCGCCGGGCATTTCCCGGCGACAGGAGGGTGTGTGCACGTGTCCGGACGAAACGCGGCGCGGAGCCGCAGCCGGACAACCTTCGTAGTGTAACGGATACGCTCGCCCGCCGCATCCGGCCGCTACCGTGAGGAGGGTGGAGTGGAGCGACGACGTCAGCGCCGGGGCCTGGCTGCAGCAGAGCGCCGATGGCGTGCCGCGCGGCTATCGCGCGTACGCCCGTATCCCGCACGCCGACGGCACGGAGGGGCAGCTGGATGCCGCGACCCTCGCGGCGATCGTGACGATCGCCGCCGCCCACACGCGGACGCCCGACCGTGCGTGGATCGCGATCTGGGACGGATGGGGCGGCGTCCTCGGCTTCTTCGGCGACACGCCCGCGCGCACGTTCCTCGCGTTCGCGGACGAGGAGCCGGACGACGCCGTCGAGGCCCGTCACCGCCAGATGCTCCAGCGCAGCATCCACGACCCCGTCAACAACGTCTTCCGCAAGCCGGTCTGGCAGTCCGGCATCCTCTCCGACGAGATCTCGCGCGGCCCCCGGCTCGAGGCGGGCGGCCACGACCACGTCCTGTTCCGGGGCGGACTCGCCGAGCTGACGGATGCCGCGTGGGCCGAGCGGGTCCCGTGGGCCGAGCGCGTCACCGAGTGGACGGCCTCGCCGAGCCTCCTCTGGCCGGACGACCGGGCGTGGGTCCTCGTGACCGATCCGGACGCGGATACGACGGTCGTCGCGGGCCCGGAGGCGCTCATCGCGGCCCTGATCGAAGACGCCCGGATGGACGCGTCCCGGACAGCGGCTCCTAGCTGAGCCCGCTCCGCCCGCGGAGGATCCGCGCGACGAGACGCCCGAGGAAGGGCGAGAGGAGCAGCAGGAACATCGTCCAGTAGCTGAGGACCGGCACCGCGAGCGTCAGCGCGAGGGCCACGAGGAACAGCGTGAGGACGGCGATGTCCGCGGCGAGGGTCTCCCGCAGCCGCTGCGGGTCGATCTCGTGCAGCTCCGGGTGCCGGATGACGTAGATGACGGTGGCGAGCGTCAGGAGGCTCGTGACCGACAGGCTGCCGATGTACACGAGCGCCTGCAGGTCGTCCGTCGCAAGGCTCGAGAGCACGGCGGTCGCGACCGGCAGCCACACGATCGTGAACATCCACGCGAACGTGAGCCAGACGAGCGCGCCCGTGGCGTGCTCGATCCGCCGGAACAGGCGGTGATGGCTGAGCCAGAAGTTGGCGATGAGCACGAAGCTCAGCGTGAACGCGAACAGCGACTGCCGCTCCTCGACGATCCAGTCGCCCGTCGAGAGGTCGTGCGTGGCCGCCTCGCCGACGCTGTCCATGAGCGGGAGGATGAGGAGCGTCATCGCGATCGCAACGACCGCGTCCACGAACATCTTCAGCCGCTCGGCGCTCAGGACCTCCGACATCCCCCGCGGCGTTTGGCTCATGGCCGCTACGGTAGCGTGCGCCTCAGCCGGACGCGTGCTGCACGACGAGGTTCTCCTCGGCCCAGCGCCCGAGCTGACGCAGCACCGGGACGATCTGTCGTCCGGCATCCGTCAGCGTGTAGCTCACCGCGATCGGCGGGCCGGGATCCACGTCGCGCACCACCAGGCCGGCATCCGTCAGCTCCGCGAGCCGGTCGGAGAGGACCGCGTCGCTGATGCCCGTGACCGCGCGGCGGAGACGGACGAAGGAGGCCGCGTCTGCACCGAGAGCATCGAGGATCATGCCGTTCCAGCGCTTGCCGAGGATCGAGAACGCGAGCGTGACGGCACCGTCGCACTGCGGGCCCCGCGTGGCCTCGGTCTCGTCCATCGCTCCAGTGTAGCCATGCTACGCTCGCCAGAGTCGCTTTGTTTTTCTGAGCAACTCTGTTCCGATTCGGAGGATCCATGTCCCTGTTCCGCCTGGATGCCAGCATCTTTCCCGCCACCTCGGCGAGCCGCTCGCTCGGCGACCTCGTCGAAGCCGAGTGGGCCGCGGCCCACCCCGGTGACACGATCGTCCGTCGCGACGTCGCCGCCGACCCCGTCCCCGCGACCGCCTGGGTCGACGCCGTCACGTCCGGCGGGGTGCCGGAGGCCGAGCGGACGCCCGCGCAGCGAGCCGCCCACGCCCTCGCCGCCACGTACGCGGACGAGCTGATCGCCGCCGACGCGCTCCTGTTCACCGTGCCGCTGTACAACTACGGCATCTCGCAGCACGTCAAGACCTGGTTCGACCTCGCCTACACCGACCCGCGCACGAGCATGGGCTCGACCACGCTGCAGGGCAAGCCGGCCGTGCTCGCGACCGTGCTCGGCGGCAACTACGGCCCCGGCACCCCGCGCGAGGGCTGGGACCACTCGACCGGCTGGCTCCGCCGCGTGCTCGAGGACGTGTGGGGCCTCGAGCTCCGCGTCGTGCAGCGCCACTTCACGCTCGTGGGCGTGAACCCCGCGCTCGACGACTTCGCCGACCTCGCGGCCGAGCTGAAGGCGGATGCCGAGCACCTCGCCCGCACCCACGGCCAGGAGATCGCGAGCTCCCGCGCCGCCTGACCCCCCGGGGTCGGCCCTTTGAGCCGCTCCGGTGTCACTCGCGCATACCTTCCCGACCGCGGGACTGTGCGGGACTGACACCGGAGCCGCTCGGGAGCGGCGGAGCGGCTCAGGAGCGGGCGGCCCACCAGGCGCGCAGGCGGGCCTCTGCCTCGTCGGGGCCCAGGACGCCCTCGTCCAGCCGGAGCTCCAGCAGGAAGCGGTAGGCCTCGCCGACCTCGCGGCCGGGGCCGATGCCCAGGATCTCCTGGATCCGGTTGCCATCCAGGTCGGGGCGGATCGCGTCGATCTCCTCCTGGTCGCGCAGCCGCGCGATGCGCTCCTCGATGTCGTCGTACGCCGTGCGCAGCCGCGCGGCCTTCCGCTTGTTGCGCGTCGTGACGTCGGCGCGCGTGAGAATGTGCAGCCGCTCCAGCTCCCCACCCGCGTCGCGGACGTAGCGCCGCACCGCCGAGTCGGTCCACGCGCCCTCGGCGTAGCCGAAGAAGCGCAGGTGCAGCTCGATGAGCCGCGCGACCGTGTCGATCGTGGCGCTGTCGAACCGCAGCTCGCGGAGGCGCCGCTGCGCCATCCGGGCGCCGGTCACGTCGTGGTGATGGAACGTCACCCCGCCACCCGGCTCGAGCTTGCGCGTCGACGGCTTGCCGATGTCGTGCAGGAGCGCCGCGAGTCGCAGCGCGATATCCGGCGCCGCGCCCGGATGCCGCTCGCGCTCGAGCGTGATCGCCTGGCGCAGCACGGTGAGCGAGTGCTCGTACACGTCCTTGTGATGGTGGTGCTCGTCGACCTCGAGGCGGAGCGCGGGCACCTCCGGCAGGAACTCCGCCATGAGCCCCGTGTCCACGAGCAGACGGATGCCGCGGACGGGATCCTCGCTCTGCAGCATCCGCACGATCTCGCCCTGGATCCGCTCCGGGCTCACGATCCCGATCGTCGCGCGCAACCGCTCGATCGCGTCGACGGCGGCGGGATCGACGTCGAACCCGAGCTGCGCCGCGAATCGCGCGGCCCGTAGCATCCGGAGCGGGTCGTCGCCGAAGCTCACGTCCGGATCGCTGGGCGTGCGCAGGACGTGCGCGACGAGGTCTTCCACACCGCCGGACGGATCGACGAGCCGGCGCTCGGTGACCCGCAGCGCCATCGCGTTGACGGTGAAGTCGCGGCGGACGAGGTCGGCCTCGAGGGAGTCGCCGAACAGGACGTCCGGCTTGCGGGTGACGCCGTCGTAGCTGTCGGCGCGGTACGTCGTGATCTCGACCTGATCGGCGCCGATCCGCGCGCCGATCGTGCCGAACTCGCGCCCGATGTCCCAGTGCGCGGAGGCGAGCGGTCGCACGATCTGGAGGATGTCGTCGGGTCGTGCGTCCGTCGTGAAGTCGAGGTCGTGCGTCGGACGCCCGAGCAGCGCATCGCGGACGGGTCCTCCGACGATCGCGAGCTCGCGGCCCGCCGCCGCGAACGCCCGGCCGAGCACGGCGACCGAAGGATGTTCGGCGAGGGCGCCCAGGCGCGCGACACCCTCAGCCATGTTCAGCATCCTTCGAGCCTACCGACCGCCCCACCCCGCCCCCTCCGCCCCACCCACCCCTCTCACGCCGCCCCGGCCGGTCACCCCCTCCGTGAGAACGCGCGCATGTCACGGAATCGGGCCCATTTCGTGACATACGCGCGTTATCGCGAGGGTGGGGCGAGTCCCCGGGGCCTCGCAGGCGCCCGGGCACGCGCAGGGGTCAGGGGAGGCGGAGGAAGCCCGTGCGGATCAGGTCGCGCACGCGCGGGAGGAGATCCGCACGCAGGTCGGCGGGATCGACCTCGAGCAGCTCCGCGATCGCCGCCACGAGCGCGCCCACCGCAAGCTCGCCGTCGCTCGCGCCGACGAGGGCGGCGAGCGCGGGATCGACCTCGACCGTGCGGCGCAGGCCGCCGCCTTGGCGCAGCTCGATCACGCTCGGGTCGTCCGCGCCCGGGACGAGGTGCCGCGCCTCCGTCACGTCCGGCGAGGTCGTGAGCGCGGTCGCCAGCAGCACTGCGTCGTCGTGCAGCGCGGGCGCATCCTCGGCCGCGAAGAACGCCGCGACCTGGGCCCCGAGCCCCTCCTCGCCCACCGCGTGCCCGATACGCTCGGTCCGGCCCGCGCCGGATGCCTCGGACCACGGACGCCGCGCGAGCACCCAGCCGAGACCGAGGGCGTCGACGCCGCGCAGCGCGAAGTCGTCGAGCCAGGCCGCCAGCATCCGGTCGTACTCGGCCATGCCGGGCCGCAACCCGCCGTCGCGCACCCAGAGCCGCGCGTACTCCACCGGATCGAGCCGCTCGCGCTCGATGACCCACGCGTCGAGGCCCTCCAGCCAGCTGCGCGCGGCCTCGAGGCCGGCAGCGCCCGACCGGTACTCCCAATTGCCGAGCACCACCGCCATGCCCCCGGGCTCGAGGTGCGCACCCAGGCCCTCGATGACCCGCCGCATGAGCGCGTCGCCCACCTCGCCGCCATCGCGGTACTCGAAGACCGGCACGCCCTCGGCGCGCGGCGTCACCACGAAGGGCGGATTCGCCGCGATCAGCCCGAAGCGCTCGCCCGCCACCGGCTCGTACAGGCTGCCCCGGCGGGTCTCGATGTTCGTCACGCCGTTGAGGCGCGCGTTGAACTCCGTGAACGCGAGCGCCCGTGCCGAGACGTCCGTCGCGACGACGACCCGGCTCCGGCGGCTCGCGTGCAGGCTCAGGATTCCGCAGCCGCAGCCGAGATCGAGCGCGCGGTCGACCTCGCCCGGCGGCAGCAGGGCCGCGAGCGTGCGGCTCGCACCGCCGACCCCGAGCACGTGCTCGGGCGGGAGCGGCGCGATCCCCGCGACCTCGTCGAGGTCGCTCGCGATCCACCACTCACCCGAACCGCGCTCGTCCCGGTACGGCACGGGGCGGAGGGTCAGGGTCGCCCGCACCCCACCCTCGGTCCGCACCGCGCATCCGGCGGCGACGAGTCCGTCGACCCCCGTGCGCGGGAAGGCGCGCTCCGCCTCCTCGGCCGGCACGGTCTCGCCCCACCAGAGGAGGCGCGCCATGACACTCGCGGGATCCGCGCCCGCACGCCAGCGCGCGGCGGCCGCATCGCCCGCGCGCAGGGCCGCGAACGCAGACCTGCCCCACAGCTCGGAGAGTCGCTCTTCGCGGTAGCCCGCAGCGTCGAGGTCCGCGGCGAGAGCCTGGGCGAGCGCGGGAGTCAGGGAGGGCACGCTCTCCATCTAAACGCCCCGCGCTCAGCGGGCGCGAACGAGCCGCACCGTACAATCGCTGCAGATCGTGCGGGCAGGATTCGCACGGGAAGCCGCTGATACATGACCCTGAACGTCGCGCCGGGACCGTCCGCGCGAACGCGATGGGGTGCGCTACTCGCCGCCCTTCTCGTGTTCGCGGTGCTGCTCGTCCCCGCACCCACGTCCGCGGCCACCCCGACACCGACGCCCTCGGCATCCGCCCTCAGCGGCCGGGTCGCGTTCCGTCTCGCGCCTCCGACCGGGGGCATCCTCCCCGCGGGCCAGCCGTTCGTCGCGACGGTGGAGGTCGAGAACGGGACGCCGGAGGCCGTGGCCGGCGGATCCGCGAGCCTCGCGATCGGCCCCGCGATCACCGACCGCGCGGGCCTCACCGCGTGGCTCTCCGGCACGGGTGCCGCCCCGGCGATGTCACCCTTCGGGGCCGCGAGCCTGCCCGTCACCGCCTCGGGCGCGAACGTCTCGGCACCGATCGTCCTCGCGGCGGATGATCCCGCCCTCGCCGGACGGACGCCGGGTGTCTACCCGCTCGAGGCGACACTGCCGCTCGCCGGGGGTACGCTCACGGCCCGCAGCGCCGTGGTCATCCCCGCGGTGGGCGGCATCGCGCCGGTCGGCGTCGTCGTCCCGATCACCGCCGGACGCGTCGCGACCGGACTGCTCACCGCGGCCGACCTTGGCGCCCTCACGGCCGACGGCGGCGCGCTCACCTCTCTCCTCGGCGCGGTGGACGGCACGACCGCGATCCTCGCGCTGGATCCCGCGATCGCCGCGTCGATCCGCGCGCTCGGTACCGCGGCGCCAGCCTCCGCGACGGCCTGGCTCACGCGCCTCCAAGCCCTTCCCAACACCCGCTTCACCCTCCAGTTCGGGGATGCGGACGTCACCACGCAGATCGCCGCGGGACTCTCCGCCCCGCTCCAGCCCACGTCGTTCGCGAGCTATCTCTCCGCCGCGAACTTCGTGTCCGCCGCCACGGTCGCGACCCCGGCCCCCGCGGCGACCCCCGCCCCGGCCGCGACGCCCCGATCGACGACATCCCTCCCGTCCACCGACGACCTGCTCGCGCTCGACACCTCGCGCGACGCGGTCTACTGGCCGCCGAGCGGATCCGCGACGCCCGACGTCGTCGCCAAACTCGGGGCGCTGGGCACGGCGACCACCCCGGCCCTCACCCTCGTCCCGTCGGGGACCACCTCCGTCGCGGCGGCTCCGGCGATCCCGGTGCGGGGCACCGCCGACGGCGCCGAGCTCCTCGTGTACGACTCCGACCTGTCCGCCGCGCTCACGACCGCGGCAGCCGAGACCGACGCCGTCGCCCGCGCCTCCTCCCTCGCCGCCGCGACCGCCTACGGCGTGCTGGCCACCGCCGGTGGCGGACCCGTCCTCGCCGTCATCGACCGCGCGGCGACGGATGCCGGGGTGTCGCAGACGGCGCTGCGCGCCGCGATCGCGGATGTTGCGAGCATCCCGGGCACAACGCCCGCGACGCTGCCCGCGCTCGCGGCGGCGACCTCGGCGCCGATGTCCATCACGAACGCCGCGATCGACCAGAGCCGCGTCGACGCCGCGGGCACGCTGCTCGCGGGCGCGGACCGCGTCGCCCGCTTCGCGACGGTCCTCGACGACCCGACGCTGCTCACCGGACCCGAGCGGGCGACCGACCTGCAGCTGCTCGGCGTGTCCTGGATGGGCGCCGGTTCGACATGGGACACCGCCCTCGCCGGGCATCGCGACCAAGTGGCGACGACCGTGGCGTCGGTGAGCATCGTCCCGCCGACCACCATTACGCTCCTCAGCGCCGACACCGGCCTGCGCGTGTGGCTGCGCAACGACCTCCCGTATCCGGTCAACGTGGTCCTGCGCGCCGAGCCCGAGGATCTGCGGCTCGACGTGCAGCGCGCCACCACCGTGCGGATCGAGGCCTCGAGCAACACCCCCGCCGAGGTGCCCGTCACGTCGCGGGTGGGCAGCGGCGAGGTCGGACTGCGCCTCGCGCTCAAGAGCCCGAGCGGCGAAGCGATCGGCACCCCGACGGCCGTCTCGGTGACGGTTCGCGCCGACTGGGAGAGCATCGGCATCGTCATCCTCGCGGCGATCGTGGCGGTGCTCCTCGTCCTCGGCGTCGTGCGGACGGTCCTGCGCCGTCGCCGTCGCGCCCGCGAGGCCGCAGACCCCGCCGGAGAGGACCCCGCCCCGTGAGCAGCATCGGCCGCGCGAGCGTCGTCATCGGGGCGGGCACGATCGTGTCCCGCGTGACTGGGTTCCTCCGCACGGTCGTGCTCGTCTCGGCGGTCGGATCCGTGCAGAGCCGGGCGGGCGACGCCTTCGCGACCGCGAACCAGCTGCCGAACAACATCTTCGCGATCATCTCCACCGGCATCCTCACGGCCGTCCTCGTGCCGCAGATCGTCAAGGCGAGCAGGGATGCCGACCAGGGCCGCGCGTTCGTCTCGAAGCTGTTCACCCTCGGCACGGTCGTGCTCCTCGCGACGACGGCGATCGCGATGCTCATCGCGCCGTGGCTCGTGACGCTCTACGGCCCGGACTTCACCGAGGCGCAGCTCGCCCTCGCGATCGCGTTCGCGTACTGGTGCCTGCCGCAGATCTTCTTCTACGGCCTCTACGCCCTCATCGGCGAGGCCCTCAACGCGCGCAGTATCTTCGGCCCGTTCACGTGGGCGCCGATCGTCAACAACGTCGTCTCGATCGTGGGCTTCGGCGCCTTCATCGTGCTGTTCGGCAGCCCGGTCGAGATCGTCACCGGATGGACGCCCGCGATGGTCGCGCTGCTGGGTGGCACGGCGACGCTCGGGATCGTCGCGCAGGCCGCGATCCTGCTGGTGTACTGGCGGCGGACCGGTCTGCACGTGCGTCCGGACTTCCGCTGGCGCGGCGTCGGGCTCGGCCAGGTCGGCCGGCTCGCCGGCTGGACGTTCCTCATGGTGCTCGCGGGGCAGCTCGCCGGGCTCGTGCAGTCGCGCGTGCTGTCCGCGGCCTCCGGCTTCGGTCCCGCGATCTTCGCGAGCCAGAATGCGTGGCTCCTGTTCATGCTGCCGTACTCGATCATCGTGCTCTCCATCGGCACCCCGTACTTCACGCGCCTGAGCGAGCACGCCGCGGCCGGACGCGACGACGACGTGCGGCGCGACCTGGTCAGCAGCATCCGCATCCTGGGGCTGTTCGTCATGGTCGCCACCGCCGGTCTGGCCGCGGCGGCGATCCCGGCCTCGCGGATCTTCACCGACTCCGCCGAGAGCGCGAGCGCCGCGGCGGGCGTGCTCCTCTGCTACCTCGTGAGCCTCGTGCCGCTCGCGGTTCTGTTCGTCGTGCAGCGCACGTTCTACGCCTACGACGACACGCGCACGCCGTTCTTCTTCACGCTGCTGCAGACGATCATCGTGGTCGCGCTCACCTACGCGGTCGGCGCCTTCGTCGATGTCGACCACCTGGCCGCGGCCGTCGCGCTCGCCCAGTCGGTCGCGACGATCGTGCAGGTCATCGTCGCGACGTGGCTCCTCGAGCGGCGACTGGGCCGCACCGGCGTCGGGCTATGGATGCGGTCGCTCGTGCGCTACGCGATCGCGGCCGTGCCGGCGGGCTTCGTCGGCTGGGGCGTGTACCTCCTGTTCGGAGCGGACGCCGGATGGATGGCGTCCGACAAGATCCTCGGTGCGCTCGGCGCCGCCGTCATCGGGATCGTCTGCGTGGCGGTCTACGTCGTGTTCCTGTGGCTCCTGCGCTCGCCCGAGTTGCGGCCGGCCGTGGACCTCGTGCGCCGCCGGCTGCGCCGCGGAGCGGGGGAATAGGGCACGGATACCATGTGTTTCAGCCATTCGGGACCACAAGGAAGGGTGCGATGCGTCAGCTCATCGTGATCGGATCGGGGCCTGCCGGCTACACGGCGGCCATCTACGCGGCTCGTGCAAACCTCTCACCGCTCGTCATCGCGAGTTCGGTGGAGGCCGGCGGAGAGCTCATGAACACCACCGAGGTGGAGAACTTCCCGGGCTTCCCCGAGGCGGTCATGGGCCCCGACCTCATGACGAAGATGCAGGAGCAGGCCGAGCGCTTCGGCGCCGAGATCCGGTACGACGACGTCACCGCGCTCGAGCTGGACGGGCCGGTCAAGCGCGTCACCCTGGGCAGCGGCACCGTGGAGGAGGCCGAAGCGGTCATCTTCGCGACGGGCTCCGCGTACCGCAAGCTCGGCGTCGACGGCGAGGAGCGCCTGGCCGGCCGCGGCGTCTCGTGGTGCGCGACATGCGACGGCTTCTTCTTCCGCGATCGCGTGATCGCGGTCGCCGGGGGCGGCGACTCGGCGATGGAGGAGGCGACCTTCCTCACGAAGTTCGCCTCGAAGGTCTACGTCATCCACCGCCGCGGCGAGCTGCGCGCCTCGAAGATCATGCAGGCCCGCGCCGAGGCGAACGAGAAGATCGAGTTCGTCTGGAACAGCGAGATCGCGGAGATCCTCGGCGGTGACGCGGTCACGGGCGTCGTCGTGCGCTCGACGATCGACGGATCGACGCGCGAGCTCCCGCTCGACGGGCTGTTCGTCGCGATCGGGAACGACCCGCGCACGCACCTCGTGCACGACCAGCTGCAGCTCACCTCGGAGGGCACGGTGCAGGTCGAGGGCCGCTCGTCGCGGACCTCGATCCCCGGGGTGTTCGCGGCCGGCGACGTCATCGACCCCACCTACCGGCAGGCGATCACCGCGGCCGGCAGCGGTGCGGCGGCGGCCCTCGACGCCGAGCACTACCTGGCCGCGCTCGACGACGCGGGCGAGCCCGCTCCGGACACCGACCAGATCCAGGGCCTCGCCGAGGCTGCCGCGATCTGAGGAACATTGCGCGGCAGCCCCGCGTTACGGAACGAAGACAATCTTCTAAGGAGAAACCATGACCGCCAAGGCCACCAGCGAGAGCACCTGGGATGAGGACGTCCTCAACGCGGAGGGGCCGGTCCTCGTCGACTTCTGGGCCGCCTGGTGCGGGCCGTGCCGGATGGTCGCGCCGATCCTCGACGAGATCCAGACCGAGAACCCCGGCAAGATCACGATCCTGAAGCTCAACGTCGACGAGAACCCGCAGCTCGCGATGAAGTACCAGATCACGTCGATCCCGGCAATGAAGGTCTTCCAGAAGGGCGAGGTCACGACCACGATCATCGGCGCCAAGCCGAAGTTCGCCCTCGAGCAGGACCTCGCGCCCTACCTCGGCTGAGCCTCGCTCACACCCCGTCGACACGCACCACGGCATCCCACCGTCGGTGCGTGTTCGCGTCTCCGAGGAGTCTCCACACCGCGCGCGTGAGCGGCGGGTAGTCGAGCGCGATCTGGCGCAGCACGCGGTAGTGCCGCGCGGCGGTCGGCCGCACCCCGCCGTTCGCCGCGATGTTCTCCGCCCGTAGCAGGAACACGACGAGCTCGTCGACGGAGGGCAGATCCTCCATGAAGTCCCACGGATCCTCGCCCTCGCGGAGGCGCTCCGCGATGAGGGCGGCGAGCTCGTCCGACGCCTCGGCCCGCAGCAGCTCGAGGCTGGCGCGGCGGCGGGGTACGTAGTCCGAGGTCACCGATCCAGCCTAAGAGCTTCCACACCGGAAGGGGTCGTCCCGCCCCCGTATCCTCCCTCCCCTCCCGCCCGCGACGAGCGGAGGAGATGGAGCCAAGGGAGGATGGATCCGCGCGATCTGACCCTCCGCTCGTCACATCTCCTCCGCTCGAAACGACGCGGCGGGGAGCGGATGGCGCGGGTCAGGCGGCGCCGAAGCCATCCTCGCCGAGATCGGCGAGGATGCGATTCAGGTCATCAATCGTCGCAAAATCTATGCTGATCTGGCCTTTTTTCGCGCTGAGGGACACGCGGACGCGGGTGTTGAGGCGGTCTCCGAGTCGCTGCGCGATCTCGTCCAGGTGACCGCGGCGTACCCCCGCCTTCGGCGCGACGCGACGCGTCGGCGCGGCCTTCACCGCCGCCTCCGCCTGCCGGACCGACAGCTCCTCGTTCACGATCTTGTCCGCGAGGCGCTGCATCTCCTCGATGTCGTCGAGGGACAGCAGCGCTCGGGCGTGGCCGGCGCTGAGAACTCCCGCCGCCACGCGCTGCTGCACAGGGACCGGCAGCCGCAGCAGCCGGATGGTGTTCGAGATCTGCGGACGCGACCGTCCGATACGCGTCGCGAGCTGCTCCTGCGTGATGCCGAAGTCCTCGAGGAGCTGCTGATACGCGGATGCCTCCTCCAAGGGATTCAGCTGCGAACGGTGCAGGTTCTCCAGCAGCGCGTCGCGGAGCAGGTCCTCGTCGGCGGTGTCGCGCACGATCGCGGGGATCGTGGCGAGCCCGGCCTCGCGCGCCGCGCGCGTGCGGCGCTCGCCCATGATGAGCTCGTGCGTGCCGTCGGAGAGCTGCCGCACCACGACCGGCTGCAAGACGCCGAACTCGCGCACGCTGTGCACGAGCTCCGTCAGCTCGTCCGCGTCGAAGATCGACCGCGGCTGCCGCGGGTTCGGCACGATCGTGTGCGGATCCAGCTGCACGAGCCGGGCGCCGGGGACCTCGACGAGGTCGGTCTCGGAGGGGGACTCGGGGAAGAAGACATCGACGGGGCGCGTCTGGGTCGCCTCCGTCGTCGGGATGAGGGCGCCGATCCCGCGCCCCAGGCCTGTCCGCTTCGCCATCAATCTCTCCGATCCGTCGCGGCAGGCTGCGCTCCCCGACGGAGCAGCTCGACCGCCGCCTCGCGGTACGCCACGGCGCCCGCCGACTGCCCATCGTAAGCGATCACGGTCTGTCCGAAGCTCGGCGCCTCCGACACTCGGACGGATCGCGGGATGACGGTGTCGAGGACCTCGCCGGGGAAATGACTCCGCACCTCCTCCGCCACCTGCTGCGACAGCCTGGTCCGCCCGTCGTACATCGTCAGGACGATCGTCGACACCCGCAGCGAGGGGTTGAGGTGCGTCTGGATCATGCCGACACTGCCGAGCAGCTGGCTGAGCCCCTCCAGCGCGTAGTACTCGCACTGGATCGGGATGAGCACCTCGTGCGCGGCGGTGAACGCGTTGATCGTCAGAAGACCCAGCGACGGCGGGCAGTCGATGAGCACGAAGTGCGGCTTCTTCTCGACGGTGTCGAGGTAGGCCTCAATCGCGGTGCGGAGCCGGTGCTCGCGCGCGACCTGCGACACGAGCTCGATCTCCGCTCCGGCGAGGTGGATCGTGCTGGGCGCGCACGTGAGCTTCTTCGACTCCGGGCTCTGCTGGACGACCCCGTCGAGCGGGGCCCCCTCGATGATGACGTCGTAGACGCTCGGGGTGTCCGCCGAGTGCGGGATGCCGAGGGCTGTCGACGCATTCCCCTGCGGATCCAGGTCGATCACGAGCACGCGTGCTCCCACCGACGCGAGAGCCGCAGCGAAGTTCACCGTCGTCGTCGTCTTTCCGACGCCGCCCTTCTGGTTGGAGATCGTGATGATCCGCGTCCCCTCCGGCAGCACGACATCCGCGGTCTCCAGGGCGCGCCGCCGTGATACGAGGTCGGCCAGCTCGCGCGCGAGCGGGGTGTCGTCGTAGAAGCCGGTGGCCGTCGGGGACTCCGGATGTTTCACGTGAAACACTCTCCTCGGGGATCGGTCAGATCGCGTCGTGGTGGACCGTGGCGCGGACGAGAGTCGTGGGCTGCTCCAGGACGTCGCCGATCGTCTCGACGCGAACGTCCGTCAGCCCGAGTGCGCGAATTTGCTTGCGCGCCGCGTCAACCTCCGCGGGCGCACTCGCTCCCTTGAGCAGCACGAGCTCACCGCCGTCACGCACGAGCGGTGCCACCACGGGAAGAAGACCTTTGAGTGCGCTCACCGCCCGCGCGGTCACGGCATCCAGCACCGGCCCCTCCGACCAGTCCTCCGCACGACCACGCACGACCTCCACGTTATCGAGCCCGAGCGCTCCCGCCTGCTCGCGCAGCCACGTGGTGCGTCGCTCCATCGGCTCGATGAGGACCCACTCGACATCCGGCCGCGCGATCGCCAGCGGGATGCCGGGGAGACCGGCGCCGGATCCGACGTCGCCGACGCGACCGGAGAAGAGCGGCGCGACGACCGCGCTGTTGAGGATGTGCCGGGTCCAGAGCCGGGGAAGTTCCAGCGGGCCGATCAGGCCCCGAGCTTCGCCTTCCTCAGCAAGGGATCGCGTGAATCGCCGTGCAAGCGGCAGTCGATCTCCGAAGACCACCTCCGCGGCGGGCGGCTCGGGCTCCAGTTCTGCGACGGTCATCGATGTTTCACGTGAAACATCTCACGCGCGACGGATAACGGTGTGCCGGTCCGCGCCCTCGCCGTAGGACTCGGAGACGTACCCACGCTCGGACACCAGGTCGTGCACGAGCTTGCGCTCGTAGCTCGACATCGCGGGGAGCGACGCCTGCGACGCACCCTCGTCGAGACGGACGATGGCGCGATCCACGAGATCAGCGAGCTCCTGTTGACGCGCGTCGCGCGAGCCGCTGACATCGAGGATGACGCGCGACGGGCGCCCCACCTTCACCTGGACCGCGAGCCGCGTCAGCTCCTGCAGAGCCTGCACGGTGTCCGGGTCTGCCAGCGTGCGCAGGGATCCGTCACCCGACTCCACCGACACGTAGGGTCGTTCGTTCCGCACATCGAGGGCGAGGTCGCCGTCGATGTCGGCGATGTCCAGCAGCCCCTCGAGGAAGTCTGCGGCGATGTCGCCCTGCCGCTCGAGATCCGACAGGGTCTCGACGGGCTCGATGGTGTTCTGCTCCGGCGTCGTGCTCATCTCGGTTCCTGTCGCTCAGTTCGCATCCGACGACGCGGAGGCGCCGTCCGACGACGGTTTCGTGGACTGCGGCTGCGAGCCGCCGCGACCCTGGCCCTGGCGCTTCGCCCGCTGCTTGCTCATGGGCTGCTGGCGCTTCGGGGCGGCGGCCTTCTGCCGTTCCGCCTCCTCGTAGAGGCGCTCCTGTTCGGCCTCGTACTTTTCCACGGCGACCACGCGGCCCTTCGCGTCGATCGCCTTACCGCGCCGCGCCAGTCGTTCCTCCCGGGCCTTGGCTGCCTCCGACCCTGGAGTCGGCATCTCGCGGATGACGATGAACTGCTGCACGCCGGTCCAGATGTTGCTGACGAACCAGTAGATGACGACGCCGAGCGGGAAGAAGACACCCGAGAACACGAAGCCGAGCGGGAGGATGAACAGCATGATGCGCTGCATCTGGTAGGCCTGGCCGGTCTTGGCCTCGGGGGAGAGGTTCTTCGAGATGATCTGCAGCTGGGTGTAGAACTGCGACGAGATCATCAGCACCACGAGCACGATGAGGATCGCGACGGTCGCCTGCCAGCCGGGCTGCTGGTTCTGGATCGACCCGACGAGCGTGTCGTGCAAGGACGCGACACCGAAGAGCTTCGCGTTGTAGAAGGAGGTCGTCAGATCTGCGTTCAGGAGGCCAACTCCGCCGACGCCGCTCTGGGCGTGCTTCGCGACATCGTTCAGCACGGAGTAGAGCGAGAAGAACACCGGCATCTGCACGAGCAGAGGGATACAGCTCGAGACCGGCGAAGTGCCGTGCTTCTTATAGAGCGCCATCGTCTCGCGGCTCATCGCCTCGCGCGACAACTGATCTCGTTTGCCGCGGTACTTCTCCTGGACCTTCTTGAGCTCGGGCGCGATCTCCATCATCTTGCGCTGGCTCTTGATCTGCCTCACGAACAGCGGGATCATCGCGGCGCGCACCACGACCACGAGGCCGACGATCGCGAGCACCCACGTGATGCCCTCGCTCGGCGGGAGTCCGAGGAACGAGAACAGCCCGTGCCAGCTGACGAGCACGAGCTCGACCAGCCACTTCAGCGGCCAGAGGATGGTACCGATGATGTCCGGCACGGATCAGTCCTTTCGGGAAGGCACGACGAAACCGTGCGGGGTCAGGTCGTGACGGAAGTGCGCGTGCGGCGGAACGTCGTCGATACCGCCCACGGCCCACGGGTGGCAGCGCGCGAGACGGAGGGCTGCGAGGACCGCGCCCTTCACCGCCCCGTGCTGCTGGACCGCGCCGACCGCGTAGGCCGAGCAGGACGGGTAGTACTTGCAGACGTCGCCATAGGTGTGCGAGATCGTGGCGCGGTAGCCGTGGAGGAGCGCCAGGAGCGCGTTCCGCGGAAGCAGCGGAATGGCCGCGAGCACGGACGAGCCCGCGAGGTGTCCGTGACCGAGCGCGTAGGAGGGGAGCGTCGACGTGCTCATGAGGCCCTCCGCTCGAGACAGCGCTCGACCTCCGCGCGCAGCGCGGGGAAGGATGCCGAGGCCGAGGCCGGCAGCGCGCGGATCACGATGTCGCTGCCCGCGCGGACGCCCGGCAACGCGCCGGCGCAGACCGCCTTGAGCCGGCGCCGCACCGCGTTCCGCCGCACCGCGTTGCCGACGTTCTTCGCGACGATGAACCCGAAGCGCGCGGCTCGCTCATCGTCGGAGCTCAGGACGTAGACGACCGTGTTCGCTCCCGAGCACCGCGCACCGCGACGTACGACGGCCCTGTAGTCCGTGCCGTCGGTGATGCGGTTCGGCTTCGGGAGCACGGGGTCAGATCAGGCCGAGAGCTCGGTGCGCCCCTTGGCGCGACGAGCGGAGAGGATGCTACGGCCCGCGCGCGTGCGCATGCGGGCGCGGAAGCCGTGCTTCTTGGCGCGACGGCGGTTGTTCGGCTGGAAAGTACGCTTGCTCATGAAGATCACTCCGGATCAGGAGTCTCCGGAGATGACGGATCCGGGGACGGGACGACGGGACAATTGCCGCGAAGGCACAAGTCAACCGATTAAGGCTACGACGAGCATCCCGATATCTCAAACCGGATGCGCGGCGGGCATTATCCACCGGTGCCACTCGGCACCGTGGAAGTGACACGCTACGGCCCCTACAGTGGAGGTTGCCCTGGAAGCACGCGCTCACTAGCGTGACTCGGGCAGTTATCCACAGGGGCCGGCATCCACCGCTCGGCGACCTTCGAGCACGACCGGGAGCACGATGACTTCGCACGAAACCCCAGACGTCCCGGTCTGGGCCGACGTGCTCGACATCCTCACCGCCGACGACCGCATCACGCCCCAACTGCAGGGCTTCCTGAACCTCGCGGTACCCCAGGGCGTCATGAGCGGAACGCTCTACCTCGACGTGCCGAATGACCTGACCGCTGCCCAGATCAACAAGCGCATGCGGGCCTCGATCATGGAGGCCCTCGCGCACGTCGACAGCGACCCCGCGATCGCGACGTTCCGCGTCGTCGTCAATCCCGATCTCGCCGACACGCCCCTGACTATCCCGATCGCCGTACAGCCCGCGGCGGCGCCCGCGCCGTCCGTCGATCCGGATCCGATCGAGGTCGCACCCGCGCCGACGCGCATCGACACACGCCTCAACCCGAAGTACACGTTCGACAACTTCGTCATCGGGCAGTCCAACCGGTTCGCCCACGCCGCGGCGGTCGCCGTGGCCGAGGCGCCGGCGAAGGCCTACAACCCGCTCTTCATCTACGGCGACTCCGGCCTCGGTAAGACGCACCTCCTCCATGCGATCGGCGACTACGCGCTCAGCCTCTACACCGGCATCCGCGTCCGCTACGTGTCGAGCGAGGAGTTCACGAACGACTTCATCAACTCGATCGCGAACAACCGCGGCGCCGCGTTCCAGGCGCGCTACCGCGACGTCGACATCCTGTTGATCGACGACATCCAGTTCCTCCAGGGCCGCGCGGAGACGCAGGAGGCCTTCTTCCACACGTTCAACACGCTGCACGATCACGACAAGCAGGTCGTGATCACGAGCGACGTGCCGCCGAAGCACCTCACCGGGTTCGAGGACCGCATGCGCAGCCGGTTCGAGTGGGGCCTCATCACCGACGTGCAGGCGCCCGACCTCGAGACGCGCATCGCGATCCTCCGCAAAAAGGCACAGAGCGAGCGGATGCAGATCCCGGACGAGGTGCTCGAGTACATCGCCACGGTGGTCTCGTCGAACATCCGCGAGCTCGAGGGCGCGCTCATCCGGGTATCGGCGTTCGCGAGCCTCAACCGCTCGTCCCTCGACATGTCGCTCGCGCAGACGGTGCTCCGCGACATCGTGGATCAGGACGATGCCAACGTCATCTCGCCGACGGACATCATCACGGCCACCGCCGCGTACTTCAAGCTGTCGGTCGACGACCTCTACGGATCGAGCCGGTCGCAGGCGGTCGCCACAGCACGGCAGATCGCGATGTACCTATGCCGCGAGCGGACGAGCCTCTCGTTGCCGAAGATCGGTCAGCTCTTCGGCAACCGCGATCACACCACCGTGATGTACGCCTACAAGAAGATCAGCGACCTCATGAAGGAGCGTCGCTCCATCTACAACCAGGTCTCCGAGATCACCTCTCAGCTCGGCCGCACCACCCGCTGACGTCTTTCGCCGACATCCGCGGGAAATCCTTCTTGACAGGGCCCCGCGGATGCCGCCATCATCTGTTTTTCACATTGTGGATAACTTGTGGATAACCCGCGTCCGCTGAGGACAAGGCTGTGCAGCCCGTCGATCTCCACGTCGGACCGCGCGCCGAGGCGACCGGACTTCGAGGACCCATCCGCAGCCGCTCCACATCTCACACCGTTGTAGTTCCCAACAGACGACGGGCGACGCGCTCGTTATCCCCAGTTTCCACAGCGGTTAAGAAGATGACAGAGATCTCCCATTGAGAAAGTGATTCGATCACCTTCCCGGGAGGGAATGGATGCTTCCGGTCGGACACGCGCCGGGGACTAGCATGGGAGAGCCCAGCCCGACGACCAGGGAGAGCCCGTGAAGTTCCACGTCAATCGCGATGTGTTCAGCGAGGCTGTGTCCTTCGTCGTGAAGCTCCTGCCGCAGCGCAACCCTCAGCCGATCCTCGCGGGCGTGCTCATCACGGCGGACGACAACGGACTCTCGCTCGCGGCCTTCGACTACGAGGCATCCGCGCGCACGACGATCGAGGCGACCGTCGACGAGGCCGGCACGATCCTGGTGCATGGTCGTTTGCTGTCCGACATCGCGAGCCGGCTCCCCAACGCGCCGGTTCAGGTCGTCGTCGATGACGACGGCATCGTGCTCAGCTGCGGGTCGGCCCGCTTCACGCTCGCGTCGATGCCGGTGCAGGAATATCCCGCGATCCCCGAGGTCGACGGCGACGCCGGCCTCGTCCCGGCCGAGGACTTCGCGACCGCGATCGCCCAGGTGGCCTTCGCGGCCTCCCGCGACGACGTCACGCCGGTCCTCACCGGTGTCCAGCTCGAGGTGAGCGGCACGCGTCTGAGCCTCGTCGCGACCGACCGCTACCGTGTGGCGCTCCGCGAGATCCCGTGGGACGGCGCGGACGTCGACAGCGCGACCGCACTCGTCCCGGCGCGCACGCTGCAGGAGGTCGGCAAGACCTTCTCGCACGGCGGCAACATCTCGATCGCGTTCACTGGCTCCGGTGACCGCGAGATCATCGCCTTCACCTCGGGCAACAAGACGGTGACCTCGCTCCTCATCAAGGGCAACTTCCCGCCTGTCCGTCGCCTGTTCCCGGAGGAGACGCAACACCACGCCGTCGTCAACACCGCCGAGCTCACCGAGGCGGTGCGTCGTGTCGCCCTCGTGCTCGACCGTTCGGCGCCGCTCCGTTTCACGTTCACGGGCGAGGGTGTGTCGATGGATGCCTCCGGCACGGAGCAGGCGCGGGCGTCCGAATCCGTCGACGCGACGCTCACCGGCGAGGACGTCACGCTCGGGCTCAACCCGCAGTATCTCCTCGAGGCCCTGTCGGCGGTGCGCAGCGAGTTCACGCGCATCACGTTCACCTCGAGCGACAACGCGAACAAGCTCAGCCCGGTTCTGGTGACGCCGCAGACCTCGGTGGACCGCTCCGGCGAGGATTCGTTCCGCTACCTCCTGCAGCCGAACCTGCTCCTGCGCTGACGCCGCCCCGTTGGGGGAGGCCGCGGTTAGGGTGGTCGCGTGATCGTCGAGCAGGTGAGTCTCGCGGACTTCCGCAACTACATGCGTGCCGACGTCTCGTTCGGAGCCGGTCCGACGGTCCTCGTGGGTCGCAACGGACAGGGGAAGACAAATCTCGCCGAGGCGATCGTGTACCTGTCCGCCGTCGGTTCCCACCGCGTCTCGACGGATGCTCCGCTCGTGCGCGAGGGCGCCGATGCCGCGATCGTCCGCGCGCGCCTCGCCCACGGCGATCGCCGTGTGCAGCTCGAGGTGCAGATCAACAAGCAGGGCGCCAACCGCGCCCGGGTGAACGGCGCCGCCATCAAGACCGCGGAACTCGCCCGCTACGCGCAGGTCGTGCTGTTCGCGCCCGAGGATCTGCAGATCGTCCGCGGCGACCCGTCCGCGCGCCGACGCTTCGCGGACACGCTCCTCGTCCAGCGCTCGCCGCGGCTCGCCGGAGTGCTCGCGGACTACGACCGCGTGCTCCGGCAGCGCAACGCGCTCCTGAAGTCGGCGCGCGCGCGCGGTGTCCGCGGTGACGCGCTCGCCACGCTCGACGTCTGGGACGACAAGCTCTGCGCGCTCGGCACCGAAATCCTCGAGGCGCGGATCCGGTTGACGGACGAGCTCTCCCGGCCGCTCGCCCACGCGTACGCTTCGATCGCCGGGGCCGACCACGACCCGCGTCTCGACTGGGCGCTCTCGATCCGCAGCGCCGATCCCGAGGCCGATCCGGCGAGCGCGCCCGAGGGGACCGCAGCTCCCGCGGCGGACCAGTTCCGCGCGGCGCTCGCCGCGGCGCGCACCGCCGAGCTCGAGCGGGGGGTGACGCTCGTCGGTCCCCACCGCGACGATCTCGTCGTGCGCATCAAGGGCCTCCCGGTCCGCGGGTACGCGTCGCATGGGGAGTCGTGGTCGACCGCGCTAGCTCTGCGACTCGCCTCCGCGGAGCTGCTCCGAGCGCAGTCGACCCTCGGAGACCCGGTGCTGGTGCTGGACGACGTGTTCGCCGAACTCGACGCCGATCGCCGCGTGCGCCTCGCGGAAGTGGCGGGCTCGTACGAGCAGACGATCGTCACGGCGGCCGTGGAGGAGGACGTCCCGGTCGCGCTCCGCGCGCGCACGGTGCGGATCGAGGCCGGCACGATCCGGGAGCCGGCGGATGCCTGAGCCGGACGGTCTGCCCGAGACGGTCGCGACTTATCTCCGCTTGCGCGGCCTGCAGCCTTCCGCGGGCGCGCAGCGCCGCCGGCGCCGCCGACCGGTGGACGACGAGGACGCGCCGTTCGCGCCGGGCCGCGATCCGCACGGCGTGGGCGACGTGCTCGCGGCCTTCACCCGGGAGTCGGGGTGGGACGCGCAGCTCGCGCGGGAGGACGTCGTGCTCCGCTGGGCCGAGGTCGCGGGCCCCGACACCGCGCGGAACGCCACCCCGATCGCGTTCACGGACGGCCTGCTGACGGTGCAGTGCACCTCCACGGCGTGGGCGACGCAGCTGCGGAGCCTTCGCGCGCACCTGCTGTCCGAGATCATCCGCCGATACCCGGAAGCGGGCGTTTCCGACATCCGTTTCATTGGACCGGACGTCCCCTCGTGGAAATGGGGTCCCAGGACGGTTCCAGGCCGCGGTCCGCGGGATACCTACGGCTGAGAAAGGTTCCGGAGTCAGCCGACCGATTTCGTGGCGTCAGAGGCGCGCTGAAGCCCGGATGCTCAGGTCGGACGGGTAGAATATCCACGTCCCGTCCCCGACCTGGAGCGCGTACACCTATGACGTCGCCGAACCCCGCCAGCGTTCCCGAAGAGTCCGGATCCCGCGCGCCGGAACGTCACCAGGGAGACTACGGGGCCGACGCGATCCAGGTGCTCGAGGGGCTCGAGGCGGTCCGGAAGCGTCCGGGCATGTACATCGGCTCGACCGGTGAGCGCGGACTCCATCACCTGGTCTACGAGATCGTCGACAACTCCGTGGACGAGGCGCTCGCCGGGTTCTGCGACCTCATCGATGTCACGATCCTGCCCGACGGCGCCATCCGCGTGATCGACAACGGTCGTGGCATCCCGGTGGACATGCACCCGACTGAGGGGAAGTCGACCGTCGAGGTCGTGCTGACGGTCCTCCACGCCGGCGGAAAGTTCGGCGGCGGCGGATACGCGGTCTCCGGCGGTCTCCACGGCGTGGGCTCCTCCGTCGTGAACGCGCTCTCCAGCCGCCTCGAGGTCGAGGTCAAGCGCCAGGGCCATGTCTGGCGTCAGTCGTACCGGGCCGGCGGTGCTCCGGTGGGGCCCCTCGAGCAGGGCGAGGCGAGCGACGAGACCGGCACGACGATCACGTTCTGGCCGGACGAGACGATCTTCGACACCGTCGACTTCGACTACGACACGCTGCGCACGAGGTTCCAGCAGATGGCGTTCCTCAACAAGGGCCTCACGATCGCGCTCCGCGACGAACGGACCGGGTCCGAGTACGTCGAGGACCATGAGGGCGAGGGCGAGATCGTGCACCCGCACGACACCTTCCTCTATGAGCGCGGCCTGGTCGACTACGTCGAGTACCTCAACAAGGTGCGCAAGGCCG
This sequence comes from Microbacterium sp. X-17, assembly GCF_039615055.1. NCBI lineage: Bacteria > Bacillati > Actinomycetota > Actinomycetes > Micrococcales > Microbacteriaceae > Microbacterium > Microbacterium sp. X-17. The sequence goes on along the minus strand of NZ_JBDHNI010000002.1, from coordinate 863,901 downwards.
AGGTCGTGCACGAGGAGATCATCGACTTCGAGTCCGAAGACACCGACCGCAATATCGCGCTGGAGATGGCGATGCAGTGGACGACGACGTACACGGAGAACGTCTTCACGTTCGCGAACACGATCAACACGCACGAGGGTGGCACGCACGAGGAGGGCTTCCGGGCCGCGCTGACGGCGCTCGTCAACCGGTACGCGCGTGCGCAGGGCCTCCTCAAGGAGAAGGACGAGAACCTCTCCGGCGACGACGTGCGCGAGGGGCTCACCGCCGTGATCTCGGTCAAGCTCGCCGAGCCCCAGTTCGAAGGTCAGACGAAGACCAAGCTCGGCAACACCGAGGCGAAGGCCTTTGTCCAGAAGGTCGTCGGCGACCGGCTCGGCGACTGGTTCGACCGCAACCCGGCGCAGGCCAAGAGCGTCGTCCGCAAGGCGATCGACGCGGCGACCGCTCGGCTCGCGGCGCGCAAGGCGCGCGAGACCGCGCGGCGCAAGAGCGTCTTTGAGTCGGCCTCGATGCCCGACAAGCTGAAGGACTGCACCAGCAAGGACGCGTCGATCAGCGAGATCTTCCTCGTCGAGGGCGACTCGGCCGGCGGCTCCGCGGTGCGCGGCCGCGACCCGGAGACGCAGGCGATCCTCGCGCTGCGCGGCAAGATCCTCAACGTCGAGAAGGCGCGCCTCGACCGCGCGCTCGGCAACAACGAGATCCAGGCGATGATCTCCGCGTTCGGCACGGGCATCGGCGAGGACTTCACGATCGACAAGGCGCGGTATCACAAGATCGTGCTGATGGCGGATGCCGATGTCGATGGGCAGCACATCGCGACCCTCCTGCTGACGCTCCTCTTCCGCTACATGCGCGGGCTCATCGAGGCGGGCTACGTCTACCTCGCGCAGCCGCCGCTGTACCGGCTGAAGTGGTCGAACGCCGACCACGAGTACGTGTTCAGCGACCGCGAGCGCGATGCGCTCCTCGCGGAGGGCGTCGCGTCGGGGAAGCGGATCCCCAAGGAGAACGCGGTCCAGCGCTACAAGGGTCTCGGCGAGATGAACCCCAGCGAGCTGTGGGAGACGACGATGGATCCCGAGACGCGCACGCTCAAGCAGGTGACGATCGACGACGCGGCCGCCGCGGACGAGGTCTTCGCCATCCTCATGGGAGAGGACGTCGAGTCGCGGCGCGGATTCATCCAGCGCAACGCGAAGGACGTCCGCTTCCTCGATATCTGAGCCGAACAAGAAGAGACGCATGAGCGACGAGACGCGCACCGAGCACAACCACGGCAACATCGAGCAGGTCGACCTCCAGGTCGAGATGCAGCGCAGTTACCTCGACTACGCGATGAGCGTCATCGTCGGCCGCGCGCTGCCGGACGTGCGCGACGGGCTGAAGCCCGTGCACCGCCGAGTGATCTACGGCATGTACGACGGCGGATACCGTCCCGACAAGGCGTTCTCGAAGTGCGCCCGCGTCGTCGGCGAGGTCATGGGACAGTTCCACCCACACGGCGACGCCCCGATTTACGACGCGCTCGTGCGTCTCGTGCAGCCGTGGTCGCTGCGCTACCCGCTCGCTCTCGGCCAGGGGAACTTCGGCTCCCCCGGCAACCAGGGCGCGGCCGCCCCGCGATACACCGAGACGAAGATGTCGCCGCTGGCGATGGAGATGGTCCGCGACATCGACGAGGAGACCGTCGACTTCGAGGACAACTACGACGGCCACACGCAGGAGCCCACGGTCCTCCCCAGCCGCTTCCCGAACCTCCTCGTCAACGGCTCGGTCGGCATCGCGGTCGGCATGGCCACCAACATCCCGCCGCACAACCTGCGCGAGGTGGCATCCGGCGTCCTCTGGGCGCTGGAGAATCCCGAGGCCCCGCGCGAGGAGCTCCTCGAAGCGCTCATGGCGCGGATCCCGGGGCCGGACTTTCCGACCGCCGCGCAGATCCTCGGCACCCGCGGCATCCGCGACGCGTACCGGACCGGCCGGGGCTCGATCACGATGCGCGCCGTCGTGAACGTCGAGGAGATCCAGGGGCGCACGTGCCTCGTGGTCACCGAGCTCCCGTACCAGGTGAACCCGGACAACGTCGCGATCAAGATCCGCGATCTCGCGCGGGACGGCAAGATCCAGGGCATCGCCGACATCCGCGACGAGTCGAGCGACCGCACCGGCCAGCGCCTCGTAATCGTGCTGAAGCGCGACGCCGTCGCGAAGGTCGTGCTCAACAACCTGTACAAGCACACGCAGCTGCAGGACAACTTCGGCGCGAACATGCTCGCGATCGTCGACGGTGTGCCGCGCACGCTCGCGATCGACGGCTTCGTCACGTACTGGATCGCGCACCAGATCGAGGTGATCGTCCGCCGAACGCAGTTCCGGCTCCGCAAGGCGGAGGAGCGGATGCACATCCTGCGCGGCTACCTCAAGGCGCTCGACGCGCTCGACGAGGTCATCGCGCTCATCCGCCGCTCCGACACGGTCGAGGTCGCGCGGGAGGGGCTGAAGGACCTCCTCGAGATCGACGACGTGCAGGCGGACGCGATCCTCGCGATGCAGCTGCGCCGCCTCGCGGCGCTCGAGCGGCAGAAGATCATCGACGAGGCGACCGAGCTCCAGACCCAGATCGCCGAGTTCCAGGCGATCCTCGCCGACCCGGCGCGCCAGCGCGGCATTGTGCACGACGAGCTGGGCGAGATCGTCGCGAAGTATGGCGACGACCGCCGCACGGAGATCCTCCACGGCTTCGACGGGGACATGTCCGTCGAGGACCTCATTCCTGAGGAGGAGATGGTCGTCACGGTCACGCGCGACGGCTACATCAAGCGCACGCGCAGCGACAACTACCGCTCGCAGCACCGCGGTGGGAAGGGTGTCAAGGGTGCGCAGCTGCGCGCCGACGACGTCGTCGAGCACTTCTTCGTCACGACGACGCACCACTGGCTCCTCTTCTTCACGAACATGGGTCGCGTCTACCGCGCCAAGACCTACGAGGTTCCCGAGTCCGGACGGGATGCGAAGGGCCAGCACGTCGCGAACCTCCTGGCACTGCAGCCCGACGAGGAGATCGCGCAGATCCTCGACATCCGCGACTACCAGGTGGCGCCATACCTCGTCCTCGCGACCCGCGGCGGTCTCGTGAAGAAGACGCGGCTCGCCGAGTACGACACGAACCGGCAGGGCGGGGTCATCGGCATCCGCCTCCGGGAGGGCGACGAGGTGACGAGCGCACTGCTCGTCAGCGAGGGCGACGACATCCTGCTCATCAGCCGGCACGGAATGTCGCTGCGCTTCACGGCGTCCGACGACACCCTGCGCCCGATGGGCCGCGCGACCGAGGGCGTGAAGGGCATGGCGTTCCGCGAGGGCGACAGCCTCCTGTCCGCCTCCGTCGCGAACGAGGACGGATATGTCTTCGTCGTGACCGAGGGCGGGTACGCGAAGCGCACGTCGAGCTCCCAATACCGGCTCCAGGGACGCGGCGGACTGGGCATCAAGGTTGCCCGTCTGAACGAGGATCGGGGCGATCTGGCGGGCGGTCTGATCGTCGCGGACGACGACGAGGTCCTGGTGGTTCTTGCCAGTGGCAAGGTGGTACGCTCTGCCGTGGCCGAGGTCCCGGCGAAGGGACGCGACACGATGGGCGTGGTATTCGCCCGGCCGGACGAGGGTGACCGGATCATCGCCATCGCGCGCAACTCCGAGCGCGGGCTCGCCGAAGAGGCGGCCCAGGAATCGGACGCGACGCCCGAAGAAAGTACTGACGCATGAGCACGGTAGCCGACAAGCTGGCCAAGAAGTCGAGCAGCAGGACCAGCGCAAAGCAGGTCCGTTTGCGTCTCGTCTACGTCGACTTCTGGTCGGCGGTCAAGCTCTCGTTCCTCGCGGCGGTCGCGCTCGCGGTCGTGACGATCGTCACGTTCTTCCTGGTCTACATGATCGTGCTGACGACGGGTCTGATCGCGAAGGGCAATGAGTTCTTCCAGAGCTTCACGGACGGGGCGACCTCGCTCACCGACTTCGCCGGCCTCCCCCAAGTGATGGCCTTTGCGGCGGTCGTGGCGATCCTGAACCTCGTCGTCGTGACGGTGCTCGGCGCTGTCATCGCGGGCATCTACAACCTCGCGGTCAAGGTGACCGGCGGCCTGCTCGTCGGCTTCACCTCCAACTGAGCCGGCCCGGCCGCCTCAGCCGACCGTCGCGCCCAGCAGGGTGCCGAGGAGCCACGTCGCCAGAAGCGCGAGCGTGCCGCCCAGCACGAGGCGGAGCGCGGAGCGCCGCTTCGACGAACCGCCGAACCGCGCCGAGATCGTGCCCGTCAGCGCGAGGGCGACGATGACGGCGAGGAACGTCACGGGCACTCGCCAGGCCGGCGGCGGGAGCAGGATCGCGAGCAGCGGCAGCAGCGCGCCGATGACGAACGCCACCGCGGACGAGAAGGCCGCGTGCCACGGGTTCACCAGGTCGTCCTGATCGATGTGGAGCTCGACCTCGAGGTGCGCGGCGAGCGCGTCGCGCGCGGTCAGCTCCTCGGCGACCTTCTGCGCGGTCGCCTCGGAAAGGCCGCGTGCGCGGTAGAGCCCCACCAGCTCGTCGAACTCCTGCTCCGGCATCTCCGCGAGCTCCTGGCGCTCCTTGGCGATCAGGGCCCGCTCGCTGTCCCGCTGGCTCGAGACCGACACATACTCGCCGAGGGCCATCGAAACCGCGCCGCCCACGAGGCCGGCCAGGCCTGCGGTCAGCAGCGCGGGGGTATCGGTCGTCGCGCCGGCGACGCCGACGACGAGGGACGCCACGGAGACGATGCCGTCGTTCGCGCCGAGCACGCCGGCGCGCAGCCAGTTCAGGCGATTCCCGACACCGGAGTCGTGCCGTTCTCCGTCGTGGGGAGTGATGTCCGTGCTCACCCCGACAGTCAAGCAGGTTTCCGAGGCCCCCGACGATTGGCCAGGCGCCCGTCGTTCGGGTAAAGTCTTGGAGGTTGACGACGCGATGTCGCGTCTCACGGGGGTATAGCTCAGGCGGTTAGAGCGCTTCACTGATAATGAAGAGGTCCCAGGTTCAAGTCCTGGTACCCCCACGGTTCACCTCCGGTATCACCCTGCTGTTAGCCTGACCGTCATGACGACGCCGCGCAGGGCCCGCCGCCTCCCCGTTCTTCTCGCCGTCGTAGGCGTCGTCGCAGCACTGCTCGCGGCGCCGGCGATCGCCTCCGCCGCGGACACGCCCTCGGCGTGTGCGCCGTTCAAGCAGCCGTATGCGGGCGACCCCGCGTACGCGGTGGGCGACAAGGTCCTCTTCAATGGGACGGCGTACGTCTCGACGTTCGCGCCGAACTGGTGGTCGCCGAGCGCCGCACCGGCGTATTGGTCGGTGACCACGTGCGACAGCCCGAGCCCGACGCCGACCCCCACCGTTACGCCGTCGCCCACCCCCACTCCGACGCCCACGCCGACGGGTGCGGCGTGCGCGCCGTTCCGGCAGCCGTATGCCGGTGACCCCGCGTACGCGGTGGGCGACAAGGTCCTCTTCAATGGGACGGCGTACGTCTCGACGTTCGCGCCGAACTGGTGGTCGCCGAGCACCGCACCGGCGTACTGGTCGGTGACGACGTGCGACGGATCCACTCCGACGCCCACTCCCACTCCGACGCCCACCGTGACGCCGAGTCCGACCCCGACGCCGACCTCCACCACCCCGCCGACCGTGGGCACGGCCAGCGGCCTGGTGTTCAGCCCCTATAAGGACATCGCGCAGGCCATGTTCTGGAGCACGGGCTACACGATGGGCACGACCGCGGTGAACGGGAGCCCGACCCCGCTCGTCGGCACGGGCACGACGCTGCAGTCGACGCTTCCGGCGCTGAACACGATCACGCTCGCGTTCGCCACGGGCGAGTGCGGTTCGGAGAACTGGGCGGGTGTGTCCGGTCCGGCGTTCGCCGCAGCGAACGTCCCGGGTCTGGATGCCGCGAACGAGAACTACATCCTCAGCACCGGCGGCGCGGCGGGCAGCTTCACGTGCTCGTCTGCGGCCGGGATGCGGGCGTTCATCGACCGCTACGCGAGCGACAACCTGATCGGCGTCGACTTCGACATCGAGCGCGGCCAGTCGCCGACCGACATCCAGAACCAGGTGAACGCCGCGGCCGCCGTGCAGGACCTCTACCCGGACCTGCGGTTCTCGTTCACGATCGCGACGCTCGCGGCCTCCGATGGCAGCTACGGCGGCGTGAACTCGACGGGTGACGCTGTCGTGCAGGCGGTGCTCGCCTCGGGGCTGCGCAACTACACGATCAACCTCATGGTCATGGACTACGGCCCGGCGGCGTCGTCCACGTGCGTCCTGTCCGGTTCCGTCTGCGACATGGGCGCGTCGGCGATCCAGGCCGTGGCGAACCTCCGCCACACCTATCCGTCGGTGCCGCTCAGCCACATCGAGCTGACGCCGATGATCGCGCTCAACGACATCCCGGACGAGACGTTCACCTTGCAGGACATCGACGAGATGACCGCGTACGCGGTGGCGAACAACCTCGCCGGCCTGCACTACTGGTCGCTCGACCGCGACGTGCCGTGCGGCTCGACCGCGCTTTCGAACACGTGCAACTCGACGCCGTCGGTGCCCGCGCTCGGCTACACGAAGCGGTTCCTCACCGCCCTCGGACGCCTCTGACCCGCGCGCCCGACCCCCTTCTGCGGGAGGCGGGCCGGAGGTACCGTGAGCTATGTCCGCGGGCCGCGGGATTCGTCGTCTGCCGACTGTGATCGCCGCCCTGAGCGTCACGGCCGCCGTCCTCGTCGCCTGCGCAACGAATGCTCCCGCGGACTCGGCGCGTGTCGCCGTCTCGCCTACCGCGGCGGCACCGTCCCCGGCTCCGACCAGTAGTCCGAAGACCGGGAAGTCGTCGGGGCTGGTGTTCAGTCCGTACAAGGACGTCGAGGTGGGACTGTCCGGGGATGGCGATGCTGTGGCGCAGACGACCGTCCTCGATGGAACACCCCGTCCGCTGGTGGGCCCGGGCCTCACGCTCCAGTCCGCGCTGCCGCAGCTGAAGACGGTGACGCTCTCCTTCGCTACCGGCGAGTGCGGATCGGAGAGCTGGAACGGCATCCCCGGGCAGGTCTTCGCGGATGCCAATGTCCCCGCCCTCGCCGCCGCCGGATATCAGTACATCATCAGCGCGGGGGGCGCGACCGACAGCTTCCTCTGCTCCTCGGCCGCGGGCATGAGCGAGTTCATCGATCGGTACGTGAGCGACGACCTCATCGGTATCGACTTCGACATCGAGCGCGGGGAATCCGAGGAGCAGATCCGGGCGCTGCAGCAGTCGGTCGCCGCGGTGCAGGACCGGTACCCGGACCTGCGGTTCTCCTTCACGGTCGCGTCCCTCGGCGCGACCGACGGCAGCTTCGCCGGCGTGAACCCGACCGGCGATGCCGTCATCCGGAACGTGATCGCCTCGGGCTTGCGTAACTACACGATCAACCTCATGGTCATGAACGTCGGGGGTGCGATGCCGAGTGGCTGCGTCGTGGCCGGCGATTCTTGTGACCTGGGAGCCACCGCCATCCAGGCGGTGGAGAACCTTCGTCACACGTACCCGGTGGTGCCCCTCGATCGCATCGAGCTGACACCGATGATCGGTAAGAACGAGTGGGACAGCCAACTGTTCACGCTGCAGGATGTCGACGAGATGACGGCGTATGCCGTACAGAACGGTCTCGCGGGACTCCATCCCTGGTCGATCGACCGGGACACGCCGTGCGCGGCCGGTGCGATCTCGCGCTCCTGCAGTTCGATGCCGGACGTGCCGGTCCTCGGCTACACGCAGCGTTTCCTGGCCGACCTTGGGCGGCTCTGAGCGAGAGTCGCTGATAAACTGACGCGACCCTTCCGGGGCCTTAGCTCAGTTGGTAGAGCGCCTGCTTTGCAAGCAGGATGTCAGGAGTTCGAATCTCCTAGGCTCCACACCTGCCGCCATTGTCGAGAGCCACCCGTGTACCTATTGTGCCTATAATAGGTACGCACTCGGGGGGTCACGATGAGGACAACGATCACGAGCCGTGAGTTCAACCGCGACGTCTCGGCTGCCAAGAGGGCGGCCGAGCGTGGCCCGGTGACGATCACCGATCACGGGCGCCCCTCGCACGTGCTGTTGACGGCGGAGGAGTTCGATCGCCTCTCCGGCGAGCGTGAGCTCGTGGGCGACCGGCTATGGGCTCGGGGCACGGAGGCCAGCGAGCTCGAGCTTCCGGAGCGTCGTGTCGAGGCGCCCCGCGAGCTCGAACTGTGAGGTACCTGCTCGACACGAACATCATCAGTGATGCCCGGCGGAAGCGGTCGACGGCGCTCATGACCTGGCTCCGGGGCCAAGAGATCGGGGACCTCGCACTCAGCGCCATCACGATGTTGGAGCTCGAGCGGGGAGTCCAAAGAAAAGAACGTGCTGATCCGGGCGGCGCGCTACCGTTGCGCCTTTGGCTCGACGAGGACGTTCGGCCGATGGTCGGCGGCCGTGTGCTTCCCGTCGACGAGCGGACCGCCGTCGCGGCGGCGGCGCTGCATATCCCCGACCCGCTGCCGGAGATGGACGCCCTCATCGCTGCGACCGCGATGGTGCACGATCTCACGCTCGTCACTCGAAACACCGGGGATTTCGTGCGCACCGGCGTGCGGCTGCTCAACCCCTGGGAGCTGTGAGGGGACTTAGGGAGCGGCGGGGTCGAAGTCTGCGATCGCCTTCCGCATGGCCTTCAGGGTGTTCACGCCGGTGGGGACGCCGCAGTAGATCGTGATCTGCTTCAGCACGGCGAGGAGCTCCGGCACAGTGATGCCGTTGCGTAGAGCGCCGCGCGTGTGCGTCTCGACCTCGCCCATGTGCCCGGACGCGGCCGTCATCCCGAGGACGATCAGGCTGCGCTCGCGGCGCGCCAGCGTCTCGTCGGTCCAGATCTCACCCCAGCAGCGCTCGGTCATGAACGGCTGGAAGGCCGAGGTCAGCTCGTCTTCGGGCGCGATCGCGGCATCGACGTACGCGGCACCGAGAACCTCTCGGCGAACGCGCATACCTCGTTCGAGAAGACTCGAGTCCGACGTCGGGTCCTCGGTCATGTCAGGCGTCGGGGGCGCTCAGCGGGTCGTCGGCGACCCACAGCTCGTCGTCGGCCCGCAGCGTCTGCCAGGCGGCGTAGAGGATGCCGACCGCGGCGGCCACACCGAGGATGATGGCGATCACGCCGCCGGCGCCGATCCCCTTCTTCTCGACGGGGACCGGGACGTACTGCGCGAATCGCGACGCTGCCTTCGCGCCATACTTCTCCGCCTTCTTGGCGTACTTCTTCGCGTCGGGGAGCTCGATGCCGCGGCCTGCGGCCAGGCGTGCGCGGGTCTCGCCCGCGGCATCCCATGCCGAGAGGGCCGAGCCCATGAGGACACCGGCGGTCGGGATGACCTTTTCCGTGAGCACCTGCTGCGAGTACCGCACCCCCCGGTCGACGTGCGGGGCGGCGTAACGGTCGTACGCGGCTTGCGCGGCGGGGACGACGTGCTCGCGGTGGTAGTTTCCGAGCTGACGCCCGGCCTCCCGCGCGACCCCCCCGGCCTCGCCCGCGATGACCTGCTGCGCCTCCCAAAGCCTGGCGGCCTGGTTCTGGAGCTGACGGAGTTCCTTCTTGCGCTTCCGGCTGAGGCTCATGCCACGTCCTCCCTCTCGGGGTAGTGAGTGATGTCCCCATCTTGCCAGAGAAGGGCTGCACCGCCGGAAGAGTGGTGGCGAACTCTGAGACAATGGCGTACATGGCACACCCCACGTCGGTCGCGACCCTGCACACCAACTACGGCGACATCGTCGTCAACCTCTTCGGAGACCACGCTCCGCGCACGGTCGGGAACTTCGTCGGCCTCGCCGACGGCTCCACCGAGTGGACCGACCCGAAGACGGGCGCCGCCGGCACCGGCCCGCTCTACACCGATGTGATCTTCCACCGCATCATCCCCGGCTTCATGATCCAGGGCGGCGACCCGCTGGGCACCGGCACGGGCGGCCCGGGCTACACGTTCAACGACGAGATCCACCCGGAGCTCACGTTCGCCGAGCCCTACAAGCTCGCGATGGCTAACGCGGGCCTCCGTCGCAACGCCATCACGGGCGCCGCCGAGGGCACGAACGGCTCGCAGTTCTTCATCACGACCGACCCGACGCCGTGGCTGCAGGGCAAGCACACGATCTTCGGCGAGGTGGCCGACGACGACTCGCGCCGCGTCGTCGACACGATCGCGGGCGTCGCGACCGCGGCGGGCGACCGCCCGGTCGAGCCCGTCGTGATCGCGTCGATCGACATCGTCCACGCGTGATCTGAGCCCGTGACCACGGCCGACTTCGCCCGCAACCGCGACAACTTCTGCTACCGCCACCCCGACCGGGTGAGCTTCGTGCTGTGTCAGCGGTGCCTGCGGACGATCTGCCCCGAGTGCCAGACGCAGGCGGCCGTCGGCGTCATCTGTCCCGAGTGCATGGCAGAGCAGCGCGCCGCGAGCACCCCGGCGCAGCGGACCGCTGAACGGCGTTGGCGGCGTCCGCGCGCCGCCGCGGTCGCGGCGGTGCCGGGCGGCCGGCCGATCGTCACGTACATCACCCTCGCGGTGACGTCGATCGTCTCGCTCCTGCAGCTCCTCCTGCCCGGCAGCGGGATCTCCGCGGCGCTGATGTTCAACAGCCTCTACCTGCTGCCCATCCCGGGGGTGCCGTTCGAGCCGTGGCGCATCCTCACCATGACGCTCGTGCACGCGAGCTTCTGGCACCTCGCGCTCAACATGCTGGCGCTGTGGATGCTGGGGCGGATCCTCGAGCCGCTCGTCGGGCACGCGCGGTTCCTGGTGCTGTACCTGCTCAGCGCGATCGGCGGCTCGGTCGCGATGGCGTTGCTCGCGCCGGGAACGTCCGCGGTCGGGGCGTCGGGGGCGATCTTCGGCCTCTTCGGCGCGCTCATCATCATCGGCCGCCACATCGGCGCGGAGATCACGGGCATCGTGATCATCCTCGGAATCAACCTGGCGATCGGCTTCCTGCCGGGCATGAACGTGGCGTGGCAGGCCCACGTCGGGGGCCTCGTGGCGGGCGCGCTCGCCGCGCTCGTCTACGCGCGCACACGCCAGCGCCGTCAGCGGACGCTGCAGATCGTGCTGCTCGTGATCGAGGCCGTGATCCTGCTCGGGCTGCTGCTGATCCCGGTGTACCTGTACACCTGACCGCAGTTATCCACAGATCCATCCACACGTGGGGATGAATCACAGCTGTGTAATTCCTGGGAGAGGCGCGCGTTACTCGCGCGTCACGTCACCGCCACCGAGTGGTCATCAGGAACCCGACGAACGCGACGCCGAACCCGATCACGAGGTTCCACGCGTCGATGCCGGGGATCGGGTACTGCATCCCGCTGAGGTAGAAGATGAGCACCCAGAGCAGGCCGACGAGCATGAGCCCGATCATCACGGGCTTGAACCAGACCGGGTTGGGCGCGGGTTCTCCGCCCGTGCTGTCGCGCACCTTCTCGTCGTCGTCGGCTCGGGCCATGGAGACATCCTATCCGTCACGGTCAGCGCATCTGGCGTCGGGTTAGGATCATCGACGTGACGCCCGCCGACCCGCTGCTCGAAACGCGCCGTGGCCGTCGAAGCTCAGGGCGTCCGCGCCGCCGGGTCACCGTCCTCGGCGTCGTCGGCGAGATCCTGCTGACGCTCGGCATCGTGACCCTGCTCTACGTCGCGTGGCAGCTCTGGATCGGCGATGTCATCTACGCGGCCGAGAAGTCGGCTGTCGCGAAGTCGCTCTCCGAGCAGTGGGCGGCCGCCGCGGCCACGCCGTCCCCCACCCCGGATGCGACGACGACATCGCCGGCGCCGCGACCGGCGTCCGTCGAGCCGGTCGTGCTGCCCCAGGCCGGCGACGGTCAGGTCTTCGCCAACCTCTACATCCCCCGGTTCGGCAGCGACTACGCCGTCCAGATCGCCGGCGGGGTCACCCGCGCGACCACGCTCGATCCGATCGGCGTGGGGCACTACCCGGGAACGCCGATGCCGGGCGCCGTCGGCAACGTGGGGTTCGCGGCGCACCGCACGACGTATGGGAAGCCGTTCAACCGGATCGCCGACCTCCACGTCGGCGACGCGATCGTGATCGAGACGCCGGACGGCTGGTACACGTACCGGTTCCGCACGCTCGAGTACGTCACGCCCGACTCGATCGACGTGCTCTCGCCGGTTCCGCAGGCGGACGGCGTCGACGCGAACGGCCGCTACCTCACGATGACGAGCTGCAGCCCGATGTACGCGATGTCCGAGCGGATCGTGGGATACAGCGTGTTCGAGTCGTTCACGCCACGCGCCGCCGGAGCACCGGCGTCGCTGACCGGAGGGGTGACGAGCTGATGTACGGTGCGCTGTGGCGGGTGCTGCCCGGCCCGTGGTGGCTGCGGGTCCTGATCCTCGTGGTGATCGCGGCCGCGATCGTCTATGGGCTCTTCTTCTATGTGTTCCCCTGGGTGAGCAACATCGTCAACCCGCAGGACGTCACGGTCGGCTGACGGCGCGGGTCAGCCCGCGCAGACCGTGAGCGTGACGACCGAGTGGATCGGCACGTCGCCGGGCGCGAGCGACTGGGCGTGCACGGTCTTCGGACTCGTGGCCTTGCACGACTTGTCGTCCATCGTCTGCACGGTCAGCTGCAGAGCATCGATCTGCCGCGTCGCCGCGTCGACCGTGTAGCCGGTCACGTCGACGAGCACCACCAGCCCGGTGGCGACGACCATGTTCACCGGCGTCCCCACCGGCACGGACTTCTGCGCCGCGGGATCGGACGAGATCACGGATCCCTTCGCGAGCGACGGATCGGTCTGCGGGGTCACGGTGCCCACCGTGAGCCCCGCCGCCTGAAGGGCGCTGCGCGCGCTCGTCTCGGTCAGCCCGACCAGCGTGGGCACGGTCACGAGCTTCTGACCCTGGGACACGTAAACCTGGACGGTCTGCCCCGGTGTCACCGAGACGCCCGCGGCCGGATCCGTACGGATGACGAGGCCCTGCGCCACCGAGTTGCTCGGCTCGTCGTGCTCCGCCGCCTGCAGGTCCTGGCCCGCGAGCTCTTGGCTCGCGCGGTCGTAGGTCATGTCGGAGACATCCGGAACCACTCGCGGGGCGGCCGGAACGTTGGTCGCGGCGCGCAGCGTCACGACCCAGAACATGATCGAGATCAGCAGCACGGCGAGGACGGCCACGCCCGCCCAGATCCAGGCGACCGGCGGGCCGGACTGCGTGCGGCGCATCGTCGTGTCTGCCGACAGCTGCCGGAGGGACCGGGCCGTCTCCGCAGCCTGTCGCGGGTTCGGGCCGTAGAGCTCGCTCGTGAGGGCCCCGAGCTCGCGCTTCGTGGGGGCCGCGCCGCCGTGCCCGGCCGCGTCGAGCGCTTCGCGGAACGTCGCGGCATCCTGATAGCGCTGGAACGGATCTTTCGCGAGGGCCCGGAGCACGACGACATCGAGGCCCCGCGGAAGCTTCTCGTCGACCTCGGACGGCGGGAGCGGCGTCTCGCTCACGTGCTGATACGCGACCGCGACCGGGGTGTCGCCGCGGAACGGCTGCCGCCCGGTGAGCAGCTCGTACAGCACGACGCCCGTCGAATAGAGGTCGGCGCGAGTGTCGACGGACTCGCCCTTGGCCTGCTCGGGAGAGAAGTACGCGGCAGTGCCCAGGATCGTGGTGGTCTCGGCGACCGTCGACGACGAGTCGGACACCGCCCGGGCGATGCCGAAGTCCATCACCTTGATCTGACCGGTCGGGGTCACCATGACGTTGCCCGGCTTGATGTCGCGGTGGACGACACCGGCGCGGTGCGAGTACTCGAGAGCTTCGAGGATGCCGTCGGTGTAGCGCACGGCGTCGGCCACCGGCACGGGCCCGCGCGAGATCACCTTCTTCAGCAGCTCGCCCTGCACGAGCTCCATCACGATGTACGGCACGGCGCGGACGGTGCCGTCGGCATCCGTCTCCGCGTCCTCGCCGGCGTCGAAGACCCGCACGATGGCGGGATGCGCCATGCGCGAAGCCGCCTGGGCCTCCAGGCGGAAGCGGGTGCGGAAACCGCCGTCGCGTGCGAGGTCCGCGAGGAGGATCTTGATCGCCACCTCGCGCCCGAGCGTCAGGTCATAGCCGCGGTAGACGCTCGCCATGCCGCCGCGGCCGATGAGCTCGTCGACCCGGTAGCGCCCCGAGAGGACGCGTGAGTCGCCCGTCACGGGGTCGGCGAGCTCGTCGATGCGGGGCGGATCGGAAGGGACATCTGCGGGGACGGGTTCGACTCGCGCTGGCCGCCCGTGCCGGAGCAGAGCGCCACGTACGTCGCCGTCACGTTCTGGCCCGGCTGGTTGGACACCGAGATCGACGCGTTCAGCTGGCCGGCCGGGAAGCTCTGCTTCTGCTGGTCGCCCGAGCTGCCCACGAAGATCGCGTTCGAGATCGACACCGTGTAACCACTGAGCGTGCCGGTGCCGGTGGGGCAGCTGAACTGGGCCCACTCCAACGTGATCGTCGCGTTGGCGACGACCTTCGTCGCTCCGCCCTGCACGTCCGGCGCGTTCGTGGGCGCGCCGATCGGCGTGACATCGCCGTAGCAGCGGACCGTGAGGGTGTCCGTCGGCAGGATCGAACCCGTGGGCGAGACCTGCCACACCGTGCCCACCTGGCTCGCATTCGGGGCGGGCGTCGACGTGTCGGACGTGACGGCGAGTACACCGGCCTGCTTGGCCGCCGAGATCGCGTCGTTGCACTGCATCCCGACGAGGTTCAGGGCGTCGATGTTGACGCGTGTGGGCGTCGGCGACGGGGTCCGCGTCGGTGTCGGTGTCGGCGTCGTCACGGCTGTCGTGGACTGAGACGGGGCCGGCGTCGCGCCGCTGTTCGCCGCCACGAGCGCCCAGACGGCACCCGCGAGCACGAGCGCGAGGATCACGATGAGCGCGATGAGCGGCCACGTCCACGGGCTGCGCTTGCGCTTCTCCGGCTCCTCGGCGGTCGCGGTCGGGGTCGTCATGAGCTGGGTCGCCGCGGCGGCGGCACCCGCGGTGAGTAGCTGCGTGGCGGCGTCGCTCGCCGGATCGCCGGTCGCGACGGCGGGCACGGCCGCAGCGGCTGCCGCGACATCCCCGCGGCGCAGCGCCGTGGCAGCGCGGGCAACCGCGGCGGCCGTCGCCGGACGCTCCTCCGGCTTCTTGGCGATCATCGCCATCACGAGGTTCTGCACCGGAACGGCCACGGTCGGCGGGAGCGCCGGTGGCTCGTCGTTGATCTGCGCCATCGCGATCGCGACCTGAGACTCGCCCGTGAACGGGCGCTTCCCCGCCAGGCACTCGTACGCGACGATGCCGAGCGAGTAGATGTCGGTCGCGGGCGACGCGGGATGCCCCGACGCCTGCTCCGGCGAGAGGTACTGCACGGTGCCCATGACCTGCCCGGTGGCGGTCAGCGGCACCTGATCGGCGATGCGGGCGATGCCGAAGTCGGTGATCTTGACCCGCCCGTCCGGCGTGATCAGGAGGTTGCCGGGCTTGATGTCGCGGTGCACGAGGCCGGCCGCGTGGGCCGCCTGCAGCGCGGCCGCGGTCTGGCCGACGACATCGAGGCTCTTGTCCGTCGACAGGGTGCCCTCGCGCTCGAGGATCGTCGAGAGGGCCTCGCCGGGGACGAGCTCCATGACGAGGAAGGCGCTGCCGTTCTCCTCGCCGTAGTCGAACACGCTCGCGATGCCCTCGTGGTTGACGAGCGCGGCGTGCCGGGCCTCGGCGCGGAACCGCTCGAGGAACCCGGGGTCCCCCATGTACTCGTCCTTGAGGATCTTGATGGCGACCGTGCGTCCGATGACGTGGTCGGTCGCCTCCCAGACCTCGCCCATCCCGCCGATCGCGATCCGCGAGTCGAGCTCGTAGCGGCCGCCGAAGGTCACACCCTGCGTCGGTCTCATTTGCCTAGCACCGCCTCCATGACCTTCTTTGCAATGGGAGCGGCGATGTCGTTGCCGCTGCCGGACTGGCCCTGTCCGCCACCGTTCTCGACCACGACCGCGACGGCGACCTGAGGGTCATCCGCGGGGGCGAAGCCGGTGAACCACAGCGTATACGGGTCGCTCGCGCCGTTCTCCGCGGTGCCCGTCTTACCGGCCACCTGGATGCCGTCTATTCTTGCATTCGACGCCGCGCCGTCACTGACACTGGACACCATCATCTGCGTCATCTCCGCTGCGAGATTCGGGTCCAGCGACCGGCCGAACTCCGTGTTGTCGAACGTCCTCTGGACCGATAGGTCGGACCCGATCACCCGGTCCACCATCCGTGGGTTCATCACCATGCCTCCGTTCGCGATGCCCGCCGACACCATCGCCATCTGCAGCGGTGTCGCCCGCACCTGGCCCTGGCCGAAACCCGAGAGCGCGGTCTGCGGGGCGTCGAGCCCCGGGGGGTAGACCGACGCCTCCGAGTCGAGCGGGATCGACAGGGACTTGTTGAAGCCGTACTTCTCCGCCTCCGCGCGGATCGCGGAGTCGCCGAGCTGCACCGCGAGCTCCGCCATCGGGATGTTGCAGCTCAGGCGGATGGCGTCAGCGATCGTGACAGTGTCCCCGCTGCCGCACGTGCCGCCCCACGAGTTGTGCACGTAGCTCGACGACTGCGGCAACTGGTAGGCGGCCGGGTTCGGGAGCGTGGACTGCGGGGTGTACTTCCCGGATGCGAGCGCCGCGGACGCCGTGACGAGCTTGAACGTCGAGCCGGGCGGGTTCATGTCGCCGGCGATGGCGCGGTTGTAGAGCGGATGGTTCGCCTGCGCATTGAGGGCGTCGTAGGTCGCGTTGACCGCGTCGGGATCGTGCACGGCGAGCGAGTTCGTGTCGTAGCTGGGACTCGTCACCATCGCGAGCACCCGGCCCGTCTTCGGCTCGATCGCGACGACGGCGCCCTGCTGCGCGCCGAGCGCGTCGAAGGCGGCCTTCTGGACCTTCGCGTCGAGGGTCAGCACGACGTTCGCCCCCTGTCGTGGCTGGCCCGTGACGATCTCGTCGAGTCGCGACAGGAACTGGGCGTTGCCGGTGCCGCTCAGCTCCGGGTTCATCGCCTGCTCGATGCCCGTCGCCGAGCCGAGCGCGGGGTTGACGTATCCCGTGACGGGCGCCCACATCGCGGGGTCGGTGTAGACGCGCTGCCACGCGTAGACATCGGTGGAGGGCACCGACGACGCGATCGCCGACCCGTCGACGATGATCGAGCCGCGCTGCACCTGGAACGAGTCGTACCGGGTCCGGCTGTTGGCCGGGTTGTCGGCGAGCGCGTCGGCGCTGATCACCTGGATCCAGGTCGTCGATCCGAACAGCAGGAGGAACATCGCCAGCACGAGGATGCTGAGGCGTCGAAGCTCTTTCGTCATCAGCCGATCACCGCCCGCGGGCGCGTGCGCACGGCATCCGAGATCCGCAGCAGGAGCGCGACGATGATCCAGTTCGCGATGAGGGACGAACCGCCCGCGGTGAGGAACGGCGTGGTGAGACCCGTCAGCGGGATGAGCCGTGTGACGCCGCCGACCATGATGAACACCTGAAGGGCGATCGTGAAGGAGAGACCCACGGCCAGGAGTTTGCCGAAGTCGTCCTGCCCGTTGACGCCGACGCGGATGCCGCGGCTCACCAGCACCATGTAGAGGCACAGGATCGCGAACACGCCGATGAGCCCGAGCTCCTCCCCGAGGCTCGGGAAGATGTAGTCGCTCTGCGACAGAGGCGTGATGTCCGGGCGGCCGCGGCCGAGACCGGTGCCGAGGAGTCCCCCCTGGGCGAGCCCGAAAATGCCCTGGACGAGCTGGTAGCTGCCGCCGTCTCGATTGATGATGTCCGGGTTGAACGCGTCCAGCCAGTTCGCGAACCGCCAGCCGACGTACGTCAGCACCTGGGAGGCGATGAGTGCGCCCGCCACGGCGAGGCCGACGCCGATGAGCACCCAGCTCGTCTTGCCGGTCGCGACGTAGAGCATGGCCACGAACATGCCGAACAGGAGCAGGCCGGTGCCGAGGTCGCGCTGCAGCACGATGATGCCGACCGAGAGAAGCCAGAACACGAGGATCGGGCCGAGGTCGCGCGCGCGCGGCCAGGTCATCCCGAGAAACCGCGTGCCGACCGATGCGAGGCTCTCGCGCGTGCGCGCGAGGTAGCCGGCGAAGAAGATTGCGAGGGCGATCTTCGCAAGCTCGCCCGGCTGGAAGGAGAAGATGCCGATCGAGATCCAGACGTCGGCGTTCTGGTCACTGCCGAGCCCCGGAACCAGGGGCAGCAGAAGCAGGAGAACCCCGACGAAACCGGACACGTAGGTGTAGCGCTGCAGCTGCCGGTAGTTGCGCAGTGTGACCACGACGACGATCGCCAGGACCATCGCGATCGCGGTCCACACGATCTGACGGGTCGACGGGGCGCCCCAGCCGCTCTGGCCCAGTGCGATGTCGATCCGATAGATCATCGCGACGCCGAGCCCCGTGAGCAGGGTCGCGATCGGCAGGAGGAACGGATCGGCGTCGCGCGCGACGAAGCGCAGGAGGACGTGGATCGCGACCGCGAGCAGGGCGAGCCCGCCGACGAAGTAGAGGATCTCCGGCTGGATCGTGGACAGCGCGCCCAACTGCACGAGCGCGACCGACGCGGCGTTGATGACGATCGCGAACAGGAGGAGGGCGAGCTCGCGGTTGCGCTGCGTCTGCGGCACGCGGATGCGGCGGAGCGCCCGCACCACAGCGGTGTCGGTGCTCAGCTCCGGGGACTGCGGGGCCGCCGTCATCCGCCGGCCCCCTGCGGTGCGAGGCGCTCGACGATGAGCTGCGCGTCCTGCAGGGACGGCGCGGAGATCGTGCGCGCGACCGCGGCCCGGTCGAAGTCGCTCAGCCGAGTGAGCGGGATGCCGGTGTCCTCGTACACCGAGGAGAGCCCGAACGGCCCGATCCCCTGCTGGATGCCGCGGTAGATCACGACGGTGTCGTCGTCGGCCCCCACGAAGTAGCGCGTCTGAGTCCACGCGTAGGCGGCGAACAGGCCTCCGACGAGCAGCGCGATCACGACGAGGAATCCCGCGATCCAGGTGATGCGACGCCGGCGGCCACGGCGGCGATCCGCGTCGATGACTTCCTCGAGGTACTCCGGCGCGGGCTCGAAGTGCGTGGGCTCGTTCGCCGCCTGCCGAGCGGGGTGCAGCCACGACGATCGTCCGCTGCGCGCGGCGGGGATCTCGACGCCACCCGTGTTCGAGGCGGATCCCACGATCGTCGGGGTCCCGGAGAACACCGGATGCTGCCCGCCGACGTCGACGAGAACGATCGTGACGTTGTCGGGTGCCCCCGCATCGAGCGCGTGCTTGAGGAGGATGTCGGCCGTGCGTCCGGGAGGCAGTCCCTGCGCCAGCACCTTGCCCGTGTGCGCGTCGTCGACGACGCCGCTCAGGCCGTCGGAGCAGAGGAGCCACCGGTCCCCGGGCCGCGTCGGCATGATGAACGTGTCGACCTCGGGGTGCGCGTCCATATCGCCGAGTACCCGCATGAGGACCGACCGGCGGGGGTGGAAGCGTGCCTCCTCCGGCGTGATGCGGCCCGAGTCGACCAGCCGCTGCACGAACGTGTGGTCGGTCGTGATCTGGGTCAGATCGTCGTCGCGGAACAGGTAGATCCGCGAGTCGCCGATGTGCGCGATGACGGCGTAGTCGTCGACCATGACGATCGCCGAGACGGTCGTGCCCATGCCGGCGAGCTCGGGCTGGTCGCGAACGGTGTCGATGATGTCGCCGGCGGTCTCCACGATCGCATCCCGCAGCGCGCGCTCCGCGTCGGAGGGCGCGGCATAGCTCGTGTCGAGCGGCTCCAGGTGCTCCACCGCGATGCTGGAAGCGACGTCGCCGCCGGCGTGGCCGCCCATTCCGTCGGCGACGGCGAAGAGGTTCGAGCCGGCGAACCCCGAGTCCTGGTTATTGGCGCGCACCTTGCCGGTATGCGAGAGGGCGGCGCTCGATCCCTGAAAGACCATGGAGAGGATCCGTTACCGCAGCTCGAACGTCGTCGCGCCGACCTTGATCGTCCCGCCGATCGTCAGCGGCACGGGGGCCGTGACGCGCGTGCCGTCGAGCCACGTGCCGTTGGTCGAGTCGAGGTCCTGCAGCATCCACTGGTCGCCCCAGAGGACGAGGCGCGCGTGGTGGCTGGATGTGTAGTCGTCGCGGATGACGAGCCCGGACTCGCTCGACCGGCCGATCGACAGCGGCTCCGTGCCGAGGGCGAGCTCGAGCCCCGCCTTGGGCCCGCTCGTGATGACGATGCGGGACGCCGAGTCGGTCGTGGCCTTGCGGCCCTTCGCCGCGCGCGCCGGCGCGGGGAGGGGCGGGGGCGGGACCGGCGCGGTCGCGGACCGGGGGCTGGCGGATGCCGGGGCAGGCGCGGCCGAAGGGGCGGGAGCGGGTGCGGGGGCCGACGCGGGAGCCGGGAGCTTGCGCACGCGCACGCCGAAGAGGTCGGCGCGAAGGGCGTACACGACGGCGAAGACGAAGAACCACAGCAGCACCAGGAACCCGATGCGCAGCAGTAGCAGCGTCAGCTCGCTGGTCACGCGAGGGGACCCCCGTCCCGGTAGGTGTACGCGCGCGTGGCGTCGTCGGCGAAGACCTGGGGCGCGGGGGCCGCGGCCGACGCCACGACCCGGAAGACGATGTCGGTGCGCCCGATCGTGATCGTCGAGTCCGGCGTCAGGGAGGCCTGCGTCACGGGCCGGCCGGCGAGCTTCGTGCCGTTCGTGGACTTGAGGTCGCGGACCATCGCGTGTTCGCCATCCCACAGGACCTCGACGTGCTGGCGGCTCGTTCCGGAGTCGGCGACGGTGATGTCTGCGTCGCTGCCGCGGCCGATGACCGTGCGCGACTTCGTGAGCGGATAGCGGCGCCCAGCGATGTCGAGGACGCCCTGCCACGACACCCGGCCCTCGGCGGCGCGCGACTCGGCGCGCAGCGTGCCGGTCGAGAGCGATGTGTCGCGGACGAGGTCGATCGACAGCGGGCCCGCGAAAGAGTAGCCCTGCGCTCGCGCGTGCTTCTGCACGAGCGACGTGAGCTCGTCGGTCAGCGTCGGCCCGAGCGCCGACATCCGGTCGTAGTCGTTCGGCGCGAGCCGCACCGTGAGCGTGTTGGGGACGATGATGCGCTCGCGGCTGACGATGGCGGCCTTCGTGTCGAGCTCGCCGCGGAGGGCCGCCGCGATCTCCACCGGCTGGATCCCGCTGCGGAAGGTCTTCGCGAAGGCGCCATTGACGGCGCGTTCGAGACCTCTCTCGAAGCTGTCAAGTAGTCCCACGCGACTCCTCAGGCAGGCAGAACGGTCGGTACATCGTAGCCAGCTCGCCTGTACGTGCCATCAAAGCGGCACGGCGCGCGTGATATCCTCGGGAGGTTGAGCGCCGCAGAGCGGCGTCTCGCGCGAGTGGCGGAATAGGCAGACGCGCTGGCTTCAGGTGCCAGTGCCCGCAAGGGCGTGGGGGTTCAACTCCCCCCTCGCGCACAGGAAGGCTGAGCCCCCGGGTGACCGGGGGCTCAGCCTTTTCCGTCTATCGGACGCGCTCGGTCATCGACTGCGCGAGCGTCAGCGTCGCGTCGCCGGTGGCGTCCGCCGCGCCGGCGGCGAGGTGGAAGAACTCCGGCTGGATTCCCGAGGCGTCGGCGATCAGATTGCACTGGTTGTAGCTGGCGAGGATCGCGGCCGCGTCGATGAGGCCGTCCTCTCCGACAGCCGCACGCAGGGCGGCTCGCGCCTCATCGAGCTCCGCGGCCGCTTCGGACCTCTCGGCCGCGCCCGGCCGTCCCGCCGCGAGGACTGCCCGGGCGAAGCGTCGAAGCTCAGGGCCGGCGGGGAGTGCATCGGCGGCGGTCTCGTCGCGCTTCACGACCTCGATGAGGTCGCGGCTCGGGTTGGCGAGCAGGCCGGTCTCGCGGAGCATCGTCGAGTGGTTCATCGTGCAGTAGTAGCAGTCGTTCTCCGCGGACACCGTCGCCGCGAGGAGCTCCGCCTGGGCCCGGGTGATGCTGCGGAGCCATTCGTTCGTGAGGAACGAGAAGTTCATCACGAAGGCCAGCTCGATGAAGCCGAACTGCTCCTCGGGCACGAGCGTGAGTGCCTTCTGGAGGTTGGAGACGATGCCCATCACGTCCAGGCTCTGCTGGTAGTAGCTCGCGACGTCGCCGTCAGCCTTCTCGACCGCGACCGTAGGGACCCGGGTGCCGTTCACCTCGGTCCCGGCTGGTGTCTCGCGCGACGGCGTTCCGCCGGCCGGCGCGGGGAGTGCGAGCTCAGCCCGACCGATGCCGCGAGCGAAGGCGTCGACGGTGCTGACCAGGGCGATGATCCCGGCCGCCTCCACGAACTGGCCTTCGCTGGCACCGCCCGCGATCACGTCCTGGTACCACTGGTCGGTGATCCGGCCGGAATCGGTCGCGATGCGGTGGATGGCGTCGATGACAGCCGGCGGCAACGTAGCGGCGGCGATCGCGCTCGTCGCGTGCTGCCCGGTGACGGCATACGGGGTCAGTGCGGCACGGCGGTCGGCGCACAGCCGACAGTTCCGGCTCTCGCGAGCTTCCGCGGCAATGGCGACGCGCTCTTCTCCCGTCCACCAACGGCCGGCTCTGCTCAGCCGATCCCACTCCGAGCGAATAGCTTCCGCCAAGTCCTCACGTACTGGGTACATCCGGTCAGCTCCTTTGCTGATCTGGCGAACGCGCGACGGGCGCGTCCGCTCTCGAGGCGTGGTCGGGCGCGTAGGCGCGCCCGTCCCACGAGTCGGGACCGTACTCCAGCGTCCAATGGGGTACGGAGGCGGTCCATTCAGCGGACCGCGGCCAGTTGCGCGGCCTGCGTCAGCGGGGAAGGGCGTCCCAGTCGACCTCGACCGCGTCCGCGTGAGTGGGCGAGATCCGGGCGGGGAGCACGGTGCCGGCCTTCGGCCAGTGCTTGCGGGGGAAGACCGCCTCGACGATCACGACACGGGGCGGGACGCCGTCGGCCTGCGCGAGCAGCTCGACGCGGCTCGGTCGGTAGGAGCCGCGGCCCTCGGGCTCGGACAGCGCGACGATCCGCACGGTGCCGCGCACGGCATCCGCGAGCGGGTTCCCCGTCACGCGCTCGAACTGCTGTGCGACGCCGTCTACCCACTCCTCCATGCCGGCAGCCTAGCGGCGGAGGACACGGCCCCCGGCGGCGGAAGCCCAAAGCGCCGTCGGGGGCCGTCTTCTCGCGGGGATCGGGGGACCAGTGACCCGAACACCGTCCAGAGATCCGGTTCGCGAGGCGATGCGGGACCAGGCTAGGGGGTGCTCTCCGAATCACGGGCAACCGTTGACACGTCATGACGACCCTGATACACCGCGCGACGTCGTGGCAGCCGGCTCGCGACGGCGCCGCCGATGCTCGGCCGCCAGCGGCGCGCGACGTACTCGACGGCCTCGTCGACGGGGAACGAGCGGGTCGAGTTGCCCACGCGCACCCACAGCTCCGTCGAGACGCCGTCCTTCGACTGGGTCAGGAACACGGGTCGCGGCGACGGCGGGCACACGACGCAGCACACCACGACGTCGCCCGGGGCGGCGAGGAACCGCACGTCGGGGAGTGATGCCGCGTTGCGGCCGAGCACGGTCGACATCATGTCGCGCAGCCACAGCTCGTAGCGGTCGACGTCCGGCTCGCGGAGGGTCGCGAGGTCGCGGTCGAGCCCCGTCGGCTCACCGTGGTCGTTCGCGCCGATCACGAGCGTGCCGCCGTGGGGGCTGTTGAGGAACGCCGCGACGGTCTTCGCGACGACGGTCTCCATCCGGGTGTCGCGCTGCTCCGTCCGCACGTTCCAGCGCGCGGTCTCCTTGAACTCCACGTGATCCGACTCGCCCGCCGCCAGCAGCGCCGCGACGTCGATCGCGGGGCGTTCGCGGCGGAGGCTCGCGACCGTGCCCGCGACGAGGAAGGCGAGCGCCACGCTCGAGCCGAAGCCGAGGAGGATGGCGGCCGGTGCCCACACGCGCGCGCCGGGGAGGAAGAGTCCAGCGAGCAGCAGACCGACGCCCACGCCGACGAGCGAGATGATCGTCATCACCGAAGCGGAGAGCGGCAGACGCCGGCGGAACAGCATCCGCATCGCCAGGCCGACGAGGTAGGAGACGGCGAGGACCAGCGGGAGCGCGATCGCGAAGCCGACGAGATCCGGGTTCTGGGGCACGCCGGATCTCCTCTCCCGGGCCGCGTTCGCGGGCTCGGGCGGCCCGCGCGACCATGCGCCATCATACGGATCCGGCCCGATTCGAGCGGATCGCCGAGCCACGGGAAGACGCGGTTTCTGCAGCGTCACGACATCAGTAGAGTGATCGCTGTCACGCTTCGCGTGGCTTATCCGGGGGGATCCGTCGACGCCCGGGCCGCTGATCTGATGCTGGCCCGGGCGTCGAATGGTTAAGGCCCCAGAGGGTTACGCGTCGTGCAACTTTTGAGTCACATCTGAAATTGACCTGACGTGAGGCCTTAAGTGCCGCTAGCGTAGGCCGAGCAGGTGCAGGTCGCGCCAGCGAAGAAGAAGAGGCATTTCGATGGCAACTGGCACGGTCAAGTGGTTCAACGCGGACAAGGGTTTCGGCTTCATCGCCCCCGATGATGGGAGCGCGGACGTGTTCGCGCACTTCTCGGCGATCCAGTCGGACGGGTTCCGTTCCCTCGAGGAGAACCAGCGCGTGGAGTTCGACATCGCCGAGGGCCCCAAGGGCCTGCAGGCGGCGAACATCCGCGCGGTCTGATCTAGTGAGCCGTACGCGGCGGGTCAGGACCCGCCGCGTACGAGCCCGAGTCCTGCTCCCGCCAGCTGCCGCAGGGTGGCGGTGGGGAGCATGGCTCGTGTGAGCGCTGCGCCGATGCGGGTGAGGTCGCTCTCGTCGCGGTACAGCAGATACATCGTCTGGTACCGGGGCTGGAACTTCTCCTTGAAGCGGTGCAGCGAGCGGAACCCATAGACGGGCTCCAGCGACTCCGCAAGGCGCTCGCTGAGGTCGGCGATGACGCCGGCTCCGGGCGGGTACGTGTGGGAGAGAGGCGCGCCCGAGAGCGACATGATCTCGGCGCCCTCCTCCGAGAACTGCATCGCGGAGGACCCGATCAGGAACTCCATGACCGGGCCGAAGCCCTCTTCGCGACGCCGCATGAGGTCGAGGGTCCACCCGCGGATGCGCCCCCCCGGCGCGTAGATCGGCAACCAGGAGAGGAAGCCGTCCACATCGCCTCGCGGCGAGATCGCGATCGCCATCCGCACCTCAGGATCGGCCGCCTCCAGCAGCGTCCCGAGCGTGAAGCCCATCTCGGGCAGATCCCGGTCGCCAACCCAGACCTCCGAGATCGCCTGCAGCTGCTGCCGCACACCCCACGGCTCGTCCTTGAGTCGCGTCATCCGGAACGTCATCTCCTCGCGCGCCGCGCGGTTCAGCGACGTGCGCACCGAGTTCCAGCGCTTTCCCGTGAACGCGAGGTCGGGCAGGTCGACGATCGTGTCGTCCGCGACGATCAGGTTCCGCCAGTCGTCGGGCACGGCCGCGAGCGTCTCGTCGCTCGCACTGAAGAAGCAGGGCACGAGGCCGGCATGCTCGGCCTCGTGGATGAACTCCCGCACCGACTGAGCGCGTCCGCCCTCGGGACCGATCGGATCGGCGAGCGCGATCGCGACGCCCATCCGCCGCTGGTAGGCGACGATGCCGGTCGACGTGCGCGCGTACGAGTTCCCCTCCCACGTCGTCATCCAGGACAGCGTGCCGCCGCCGTTGTCCCGGATGGCGCGCGCGACGTCGTCCGTGCTGGGCGTCGGCGGCGGCCCCACGCTCGAGCGGCGGTGCGCGCGGAACGCGCGGCGGACCCAGATGAGGTAGACCGAGATGAGGAGCCACAGCACGCTCGTCGCGAGCGCGAGCGAGGGGTCGCCGGACAGCCCGTCGCGGACCGTGCCCCAGCTCGTGACCGCGATCGCCACGATGAGGAACACGAGCGCGAGCACGTTGAAGATGGCGAGGATGACCGCGACCATCCACGCCCACCGGCGGCCGCGGAGGATGCCGTGCGCGACGAGCGCGATGACCACGAGGTCGATCGCGATGTCGAGGAACGGGCCGCTCGCCGGCTCCGTGCTGCCGAACGGCCCGCTCGTGGGCGCGATGAGCGTCATGATCTCGACCGCGCCGAGCGTCGCGATCGCGATGAACGCCACGAACCGCTGCTCGGAGATCGTGGTCCGCTGGATCCGGAGGCTGCGGTCCCAGAACAGCACGAGCAGCACGGCGAGGAGGTGCGCGATGTCGCTGATGCCGCCCCAGAACAGCATCGTGACGAAGACGTAGGCGAGCAGCACGAGCCATGCCCGCACGCGCCACGGCGACGAGAGCAGTCCGATGGCCGCCGCGATGCACGCCAGCGTCCCGCCCGAGGGGCCGACGTCGAGCCGCATGGCCTGCACTTGCGCCCAGGCCCACGGGGTCATGCTGAGGGCCCAGAGGAGCAGTGACGTGCCCAGAACTGCGAAGAGCTGACCGGCGACGAAGTATCCGGTCGCCGCCCGCCAGCCCCGACGGAACTCGAGGTACGCCATGCCGACGAACGCGAGAATCTGCGGCACATAGACCGCGGGGTACGACGCGAACAGGGTGCCGGTGACGGGCGTCCACCAGCGGCCGTCCTCGAGGGCCGGCAGTCCGTATGCGAGTACGTCCCACCCGGGTGAGTGGGCGAACGGGCGCCACAGGGCGCCGCTGATGACGCCGGCGACCAGGATCACAGCGATCGCGATCAGCGTGGCCGGGATGCGGCGAGCGATCGCGAGCGGCGAGAACCGGCGCGCACCGGGCTCGTACCGCATGCTCATGCGATCACCCTAGCGAGCGCTCCCGGGAAGGTGATCATAGTCGGCGAGCGCCGCGGCATCCTCGGCGTGCCGCAGCGCGCGGCGGCCGACGTCGAGCGCCTCTACCGGGTCGCTCGCTTGCCGTGCGCGGGCCAGTTCGTCGCGCGCGGCCGCGAGGCGCACGCGCGCACTCGGCCCCGTGCCGGGCCGTGCGACGGAGGCCTCGGCCTGCGCGAGCGCGCGCCGCGCGGACGCGAGGGTGCCCGGCAGTGCGGTGCGTGCGCCGCGGAGGCGTTCCTGTGCCGTGCGCGCGTCGCCCTGCGCGAGGTCGAGGCGGTCGCGGAGGCGGGCGATCCGCGCGACGGCCTCGGTCGGATGCCGCGCCGAGGACGGCTCCAGCGCGTCGAGCCCATCCTGCGCGCGGCGCAGCTCGGCGCCGAGCCGCGCGCTCGCGTCGGGGGGCAGGGCGGGAAGGCCGGCCAGTGCCCCGCGGATCTCCTCGCGCGCCGCCTCGAACTCCGTCGGGAGCGCGGCCGCTGCCTGCGTCACGAGCCGGTGCGACTCCTCGAGCGCGCGCGCCTGCTCCTCCGCGGTGCGGAGGGCGCGCTCCGCCTCCGCGAGGTCGGGGAGCGCGGTCCGGGTGGGATCGTCGCGCACGGTGTCTGCGGCGTCGAGGTGGGCCTCGGCCGACTGGAGGGACCGGAGCGCGCCGTCCGCGGCATCCGACGCCGCACGCCACTCGCTCTCGTCGTAGCGCTCGACGAGCTCGGCGACGAGGGCATCCGGGTCGCCGATCGCGGCGTGCAGACGTTCGGCGCGCTCGCGAAGCGTGTCGACGTGCGCGGGTGCGCCGCTCTGCGCGCGCAGCCAGTCGCGGTAGCGGCCGCGGGCGAGGTCGATCGCGGTGAGCGCCTCTCGCGCCCGAGCCTCGACGACGTTGGCTCGGCGCACCGCTTCGGCCGGCGCGGGCTCCGGCGAGGCATCCGTCAGCTCGGTGTAGTCCGCGAACGCGCGGTCGCGCGCGTGCTGCGCCGTCATCCGGGCGCGACGGAGCTCGGCGGGCGCGGTGCCGCCGTAGAGGGCGTCGGACAGGGAGACCTCGAGGTCGAGCTCGCCGACCGCGTCGTCGAGGCGCACGAGCAGGCTGCCCGCGGCCGTGCGCGCGTCCTGCGCGCGGGCGAGCGCGCGCGGCGAGCGGCGCGCCCGGCGGATCGCCCAGCCGATCGTGCCGAGCGCGAGCGCGGTGACGCCGAAGACGACGACGGCCGGCACGAACCAGCCGAGAAAGGCGCCGAGTGCGTCAGTCATCGCCGACGAGGAGCAGCTTCCGGAGATCGTCGGGCGTGTCGACGACGGCCTGCGCTCCCTCCGACTCGTGCGGCCAGCCGAACCCCCAGCGGACGAACACGACCGCGACGCCGTTCGCGCTCCCGCCCTCGACGTCGTGGTGCCGGTCGCCCACGAGGACGGGCCGGCCGGTGTCCACGCCGGCGGCCCGGAGTCGGCGCAGGGCCTCCGCGACGATCTCCGTTTTTCCCGCGAGGGTCCGCTCGTCTGGCGTCGCACCGACGATCGCGGTCAGGTGCGGCGCGAGCCCGAAGTGGTCCATGAGGGCGTCGACCTGCACCTCGGGCTTCGAGCTCGCGGTGCCCTGCGGCACGCCGGCCGCGGCCAGGTCGGCGACGATCCCGTCCATGCCGGGGTAGAGCCGCGCGTCGGCCGTGTAGCCGTCGGCCTTGCCGAGCCTGCGGTAGAACGCGACGGCCTCGGTCGCCTGCGCGGGCGTCATCCCGACGTTCACCTGGAACGACTCGTACATCGGCGGCCCGATCCAGTGCACGAGCTCCGCCCGCGTGGGCGCGGGCCGGCCGAAGTGCTCGAGCGTGATCGTCAGCCGGCGGAGGATCCCGTCGGACGCGTCGACGAGGGTGCCGTCGACGTCCCAGAGCACGCAGGAGAACGGGGATCGCACGGGCATGCCCCCACGCTACCGGGCGACCTTCCCGCGAGACTGCACGGGGTCTCCGAGACTGCGGACCACGCCTGCAGTCTCGGAGCGCGGATGCAGTCTCGGGGGGGGGGGGGGGGGGGGGGACCCAAGACGCGCGGGGCGCCCGCGGCCGGGCCCGTCTTGCCGG
>NZ_JBDHNI010000002.1:386058-834797 GCF_039615055.1 Microbacterium sp. X-17 | reverse complement strand
GGCTCGCCCGCCCCCCGCCCCGGCGGGGGCCGGCCCCCCCCCCCCCCCCGGGGGGGGGGGGGGGGGGGGGGGGTCAGAAGAGGCGCGGCGCGCCCGAGGCGGTGCCCTTCATGCCGTCGTAGTCGAGGGTGACGCAGCGGATGCCGCGGTCGGCCGCCAGGACGCGGGCCTGGGGCTTGATCTCCTGCGCCGCGAACACGCCCGCGACCGGCGCGAGGTGCGGGTCGCGGCCCAGGAGCTCGAGGTAGCGGGTGAGCTGCTCGACGCCGTCGATGTCGCCGCGGCGCTTGACCTCCACGGCGATCGTGCCGCCCGCGGCATCCCGCAGCAGCAGGTCGACCGGGCCGATCGCGGTCGGGAACTCGCGCCGGACGAGCGTCAGGCCCTCGCCGATCACGTCGACCTGCTCCGCGAGCAGGCGCTGCAGGTCCGCCTCGACGCCGTCCTTCACGAGTCCCGGGTCGACACCGAGCTCGTGCGAGGAGTCGTGGATGACCTCGTGGATCCGTACGACGAGCGCGTCGCCGGTCTTGGCGTGGGTCACGTGCCACAGCTCGACGACGCCGTCGGCCTGCGCATCGGCATCCGGCTCCGCGACCCGCAGCGAGCACGGCGGGCTCATCCAGTTCAGGGGCTTGTAGCTGCCGCCGTCGGAGTGGACGAGGAGACTGCCGTCGCCCTTGTGGACGAGGAGGCGGGTCGCGAGCGGGAGATGCGCGTTGAGGCGGCCGGTGTAGTCGACGGAGCACCGGGCGATCACGAGACGCACGGCACGAGCCTACCCGCGGTCAGTGGGCGCGGCCCTCGCCGAGGTGCGTGCCGGGGAGCGGGCGGGCGGCGGAGGACGCGAAGCCGGACGCGATCACCAGCGCGACGATGATCAGGAGCGTGTTGAGGAGCCCGATGTGCTCGCTGATCACGCCGAGCAGCGGCGGACCGGCGAGGAACGCGATGTAGCCGATCGTGGATGCCGCGGCGACGCGCGACGCGGCGTGGGCCGGGTCGTCGGCGGCAGCGGACATCCCGAGCGGGAAGCCCATCGAGGCGCCGATCCCCCACAGCAGCGCGCCCGCGAACACGAGCGGGAGGTTCGGCGCGAGCACGAACACGAGGATGCCGGCCGCGGCCGTGCCGGCCAGGACGCGCAGCGTCGCGACGCGGCCGAAGCGGTCCACCATCGGCCCGCCGAAGACGCGCGTCGTGGTCATCGCGACCGAGAACACCGCGAGTGCGGCGGCGCCCAGCGCCTCGCTGGCGCCGTGCCCGTCGACGACGCCGAGCGCGAGCCAGTCGTTCGCGCTGCCCTCCGCGAACGCCATGCCGAGCATGACGACGCCCAGGGTGTAGGTACGGGGCTCACGCCACGCCGACAGCGCGGCGCCCAGCCGCTCGCGCCACGGCCGCGCCGGGGCCTCCGGGTCCATCGTGATCTCCCGCGCGGGGACGTTCGCGAAGGCGATTCCGGCGACCGCGAGGATCACCGCGGCCACGATCGCGGTGTGGGCGAGGACGTTGAGGCCCAGCACGACGGCGAGCGCGCCGAAGCCGGCGCCGATCACGGTGCCCGCGCTGAAGAACGCGTGGAACAGGGGCAGCAGGGTCTTCCCGTACTGCTTCTCGATCGCGGCTCCCTCGACGTTCATCATGACGTCGAGGGAGCCGTTGCCGACCCCGAACAGGAGGAGGCCGCCGAGCACGACCCCGTACGAGTGCGCGGCGTTCGTGCCGACGCCCACGAGCACGACCCCCATGGAGAACACGATCATCGCGCCGAGCATGCTCCGCCGCGCGCCGAAGCGGGCGAGGAGGACCGAGCTCAGCGACAGGCCGGCGATCGACGCGATGCCGGCGAACAGCAGGAGCACGCCGATCTCGGCGTTGCCGACTCCGAGATCCGACTTGATGGCGGGGACGCGCGAGGCCCACGTCGCGATGCTGAGGCCGCTCGCCGCGAAGATCGCGAAGACGGCGATGCGCCAGCGGCCCAGCCGCGCGCGAGCAAGCATCGTCTCCATCGGTCCAGCCTAACGAATCGATTCGGCAGCGGGAACGGGGGCGAGGGCTAGCATCGAGGATCATGAGCTCGCGCCGCCCGACGATCGCGGATGTCGCCCGCCGCGCGGGCGTCGCCCCGTCGACGGCATCGGTCGTCTTCAGCGGGAAGTCCCGGGTCGCGCCGGAGACGCAGGCACGCGTCCGCGAGGCGGCCGCGGAACTCGGCTACACCGGGCCGGACCCGCTGGCGGCGTCGCTCCGCCGCGGACGCTCGGGGATCGTCGCGGTGGTGCTGCACGGCGGCATCGGCAGCGTCTTCCTCGACCCCGTCGCCACGGTCCTCATGGACGGACTCGCGGCGGCCCTCGCCCCGCTCGGCGCGGGCCTGCTCCTGCTGCGGACGGATCCGGCCGACGCACCAGGCGGGAGCGGACCGACCCTCGATTCCGTCCCGATCGACGCCGCCGTCCTGCTGGGCTCGACGCGCCACGCCGCCGTCGACGCGGTGCGCGCTCGCGGCATCCCCGTGGTCGCGATCGAGGGCGAGGCGGAGTCCGACATCCCGACGATCGCGCTCGACAACCGCGAGGCCGAGCGGGAGATCGCGCGTCACCTCGCGGAGTTCGGGCACCGGGACGTCGCGATCGTGACGCTCTCGCTCGGCACCGGGGACGCGCCGGGGTGGATCGCGGCCGGGACCGAGGCGCGGATCGCGATGCCGGTCACAGCGGAGCGTCTCGCCGGAGCGCGCGAGGTCTTCCCCGACGCGCCGGCCTATGCCGCCGGCCTGAGCCTCATCGACGAGGGCCTGCGCGCGGGACGCGCGATCTTCGCCGCGGGGCGGCCGACGGCCGTCATCGCCCAGAGCGACCTGCTGGCCGCCGGCGTCATCCGCGCGGCGGAGGAGGCCGGGCTCCGCGTCCCGCAGGACGTCAGCGTCGCGGGTTTCGACGGCGTCGCCATCGACGGGATCGCGCCCTACCGGTTGACGACCATGGTGCAGCCCGCGGCGGAGCGCGGCCGGGCCGCCGGCGACCTGATCGCCGCTCTCCTGGAGGGCCGGGACGCGCCCTCGATCCGGTTCACGAGCACGTTCCGCGAGGGGAACACGACCGGGCCCGCCCCGCCGGGCGGTGACGAAGCGGAGTCGGCCTCCGAGCCCGGCCGGTAGGATGGACCGGGAAACCCCGATCGCCTGAGCCCGCCCGCGCCCGACGACACCGAGGAGGTCCCGTGCTGGTCCTCCTCGCCGCGTTCGCCCTCCTTCCGCTCCCGCTGCCGTGGCTGTTCCGGTGGCTCGGGCCGCGCGTCTTCTCCCTCGCGGCCGCGCTTCCGGCCCTCGCCTTCGGGTACCTCGCGTGGCAGGGCCCGGCCGTCCTGGCCGGGAACATTCCGTTCGAGTCATACGACTGGATCCCGAGCCTCGGCATCTCGCTCTCGATGCGGATGGGCGACCTGAACTGGATCATGGCGCTCATCGTCACCGGTGTCGGGGCGCTCGTGATGCTCTACTGCCGCTGGTACTTCCGCGGCGCGCGCGACGGCGTCGGCCTGTTCAGCGCCATCCTCCTCGCGTTCGCGGGGGCGATGTACGGGCTGGTGCTCACCGACGACCTCGTCGTGCTGGTCATGTTCTGGGAGATCACGAGCGTCCTCTCGTACCTCCTCATCGGCTACGCGCACACGCGCGGCGCCAGCCGACGAGCGGCGCTCCAGGCGCTCCTGGTCACGAGCCTCGGCGGCCTCGTGATGCTCGTCGGCGTCGTCCTCCTCGTGGTGGTGGTGGGCACGTCGAGCATCTCCGCGATCCTCGCGGCCCCGCCGACCGGGCCCGTCGTGAACGCCGCCCTCGTGCTCCTGCTGGTCGGGGCGCTCAGCAAGTCCGCGATCTTCCCGTTCCACTTCTGGCTGCCCGGCGCCATGGCCGCACCCACGCCGGTGAGCGCGTACCTGCACGCGGCCGCGATGGTGAAGGCCGGGATCTACCTCATCGCGCTCTTCGCGCCGTTCTTCGCGGACGCGGGCGCGTGGCGCCCGATCGTCGTCGTGCTCGGCGGGTTCACGATGCTGCTCGGCGGCATCCAGGCCCTCCGCGAGACCGACCTCAAGCGCCTCCTCGCCTTCGGCACGGTCAGCCAGCTGGGCCTGTTGACCGTCGTGCTCGGGTTCGGCGTCCGCGACACGGCGTTCGCGGGCCTCGCCCTGCTGATCAGCCACGCGCTGTTCAAGTCGGCGCTGTTCCTCGTGGTGGGCGTGATCGACCGCCAGCTCGGGACGCGCGACCTCCGCGAGCTGAGCGGGCTCGGACGCCAGGCGCCCGTCCTCGCGTCGGTCGCCGTCATCTCGGTCGCGTCGATGGCGGGCGTCTTCCCCCTCGTCGGCTTCGTCGCGAAGGAGGGCGTCCTCGCGGCGCTGCTGCACGAGGCCGGGGGCGGCTCGCCGTGGGGGATCGTCGCGTTCGTGGTCGTGGTGGCCGGGTCGGTCCTGACCGTGGCGTACGGCATCCGGTTCCTCTGGGGCGCGTTCTGGACCAAGCGTGACGCGGGCGAGCGGCGTAAGCCGACCCCGTGGCCGAAGCCGGCGGCCGGCTTCCTCGCGGTGCCCGTCGTGCTGGCGTTCGCGACGATCGCGGGCGGCCTCGGGGCCTCGTGGCTCGACACCGCGCTGGCCCCGTACGCGGACGCGGCGCCCGATGCGACGCCGGGCATACCGCCGCCGGCATATCCGTACGACCTCGAGCTCTGGCACGGCCTCGGGGCGGAGCTGTGGATCTCGCTCGGCACCCTTGTCGTCGGTGCGCTCGTGTTCTGGCTCGCGCTCGGCATCCGGTGGGAGGGGCGGCGACGGATCCTGCCGTTCACCGCGGTCGACGCGTACAACGCGGTCGTCCGCGGCCTCGGCCGGCTCGCGGTCGTCACGACGAGCCTCACGCAGCGCGGCTCGCTGCCCCTGTACGTCGGCATCGTCTTCATCGTGTTCGTCGGAGCCGAGGGCACGTCGCTCGTCGCCGGCGGCGAGTGGCGCGCGCAGCTGGACGCCTGGCAGTCGCCCGTCCAGCTCCTCGTGGCGCCCGTCATGATCGTCGCAGGCTGGGTGGCCGTCCGCGCGCGCAAGCGCTACACCGGCGTCGTGCTCGTCTCGGTCACGGGGCTCGGCATGGTCGTGCTGTTCGCGACGAGCGGTGCCCCGGACCTCGCCCTCACCCAGGTGCTCGTCGAGACCGTCACGCTCATCGCGTTCGCGCTCGTGCTGCGGCGCATCCCCTCGCGCCTGGGCGAGCACAACGCTTCCGTGCAGCCGGTCGCGCGCGCCGTGCTCGCGATCGGGGTCGGGATCACGATGGGCTTCATCGCGCTCGTCGCGACGGGCGCGCGCCAGACGGATCCGGTGTCGGTCGACTTCGCGCAGCTCGCGTACGAGTTCGGGTACGGACGCAACGTCGTGAACGTCGCTCTCGTCGATCTCCGGGGGTGGGACACGATGGGCGAGCTCTCCGTCCTCGTCCTCGCCGCCACGGGCGTGGCATCCCTCGTCTTCATCACCGACCGCACCGACTCGCTGTCGCGGCAGACGCGTCCCCTTCCCCGGCAGGGATCGGCGCGCGCCCCCCTCGTCGAGACGGACACGGGCGTCACCCCCCTCTCCGCGCAGAACCGGGAGCGCCCACGCGCGTGGCTCATCGGCGGGCAGCGCGTGCGGCGCGAGGAGCGCTCGATCATCCTCGAGGTGATCGTTCGCGTGCTCTTCCACTCGATCATGCTCGTGTCGCTGTACCTCCTGTTCGCGGGCCACAACCTGCCCGGCGGCGGCTTCGCGGCGGGCCTCGTCGCGGGCATGGGCCTGGTCATGCGGTACATCGCCGGCGGTCGGTACGAGCTCGGGGCGGCGGCGCCGACGGATGCCGGGCGCCTGCTGGGCGTCGGGATGATCCTCGCGGTCGGGTGCGCCGTCGTGCCGCTCTTCTTCGGCGCCGCGCCGCTGACGAGCACGCACCTGGAGGCCGACATTCCGGTGATCGGCCACATCGAGCTCGTGAGCTCGACGATCTTCGACATCGGCGTGTACCTCGTCGTCATCGGCCTGGTCCTCGACGTGCTGCGCACCCTCGGCGCCGAAGTCGACCGGCAGGCCCAGCGCGAGCGCGAGGGGGTGCGCTCGTGACTGTCTCCCTCGTGCTCGTCATCATCATGGCCGTGCTGTTCGCGTGCGGCGTCTACGCGATGCTCGAGCGCAGCCTGACCCGCGTGCTCATCGGCTTCCTGCTCCTGGGGAACGCCGTCAACCTGCTGCTGCTCATCGTGATGGGCGCGCCCGGCAGCGCTCCGTTCTTCGAGGCGCACGGCGCGTCGGACCCGCTGCCGCAGGCGCTCACGCTGACCGCGATCGTCATCACGTTCGCGATCTCCGCGTTCCTCCTCGCGCTCATCTACCGCTCCTGGCAGCTGGGTCGCGCGGACACGGTCGAAGACGACGAGGCCGACCTCGCCGTGCGCGAGCGCGGAATCGAGCCGGAGGAGGTCCTGGAGGGGGAGATCCCGGCGGAGGACGACGACGCCACCACGGACTTCGACGATGTCACCGAGGACGCCTCGGCGGATCGACCCGAGGGGGGTGCCGGATGACGAGTCTCGTCCCCCTGCTGGTCACGCTGCCGCTCCTCGGCGCAGCGGTCGCGCTCGTCGCCGGCCGTCACCGGCGCGCGCAGATCCTCGTGTCCATCGTGACCCTCACGAGCGTGCTCGTGATCTCCGGGATCCTCCTCGCCGCGACCGGCGACGGGCCGCTCGCGGTGTCCGTCGGCGGGTGGCCGATCCCGTTCGGGATCGTCCTGTACGTTGATCGGCTCGCGGCGCTGCTCGTGCTGGTCTCGAGCGTCGTGCTGCTCGCGGTCCTCCTCTTCTCGGTCGGCCAGGGTGCGGCGGACGGCGACGAGGACACGCCGGTGTCGATCTTCCACCCGTCGTACCTGATCCTCGCGGCGGGCATCTTCGACGCGTTCATCGCGGGCGACCTGTTCAACCTCTACGTCGGCTTCGAGATCCTGCTCGTCGCGTCGTACGTCCTCATCACGCTGGGGGCCACGGAGTCGCGGATCCGCGCGGGCGTCGTCTACATCGTCGTGTCGCTCGTGTCGTCGATCCTCTTCCTCGCGGCGATCGCGATGATCTACGGCGCCGTGGGCACCGTGAACATGGCCCAGCTGGCCGAACGCGTCGCCGCGCTGCCCCAGAACGTGCAGCTCGTGCTGCACCTCATGCTGCTGCTGGCGTTCGCGATCAAGGCCGCTGTGTTCCCGCTGTCGTTCTGGCTGCCGGACTCCTACCCGACGGCGCCGGCGCCGGTCACGGCGGTGTTCGCGGGCCTGCTGACGAAAGTCGGCGTCTACGCGATCATCCGGCTGGAGACGCAGATCTTCCCGGACTCCAGCGTCAACACGCTCCTGCTCGTGGTCGGCGGGCTGACCCTCATCGTCGGCGTGCTGGGCGCGCTCGCGCAGGCGGAGCTGAAGCGCATCCTCTCGTTCACGCTCGTGAGCCACGTCGGGTACATGATCTTCGGGCTCGCGATCGCCACCCCGGCTGCGATGGGCGCCACGATCTACTACATGGTCCACCACATCGTGGTGCAGACGACGCTGTTCCTCGTCGTCGGCCTGATCGAGCGAAGAGCGGGGAGCACCTCGATCCTGCGGGTGCGCGGACTCATGCGCGCGGCGCCGGTCATCGCGGTGCTGTACCTCATCGCGGCGCTCAACCTCGGCGGCATCCCGCCGTTCTCCGGCTTCCTCGGCAAGTTCGCGCTCTTCGACGCCGCCGCACAGGTCGGCACGCCGCTCCTCATCGCGCTCATCGTGGCCGGCATCATCACGTCGCTGCTCACCCTGTACGCGCTCATGCGCGCGTGGAACCTCTCGTTCTGGCGCGAGGAGGAGAGCGACCAGGCGGAGAGCGAGACGGAGGCGCGCATCGCGTACCTCGGCGACGCGCCCGCCGCCACCGTCCAGACGCGCCGGCGCGTCATCCCGCGCGTCATGACCGCCGCGACGGCGGGCATGGTCGTGGCCACGGTCGCCCTCACGGTGTTCGCGGGGCCCATCTTCGCCCTGTGCGACGAGATCGGCGCCTCGCTGCTGCAACCGGTGCACCTCGTGCAGCTCGACGACACCGTCGGTGTGACGAACGGCGAGGGGAGCCCGGGATGACCCCGTCGAAGCGCCTCGCCCGGCTGTGGCGGCAGCTCCCGTTCTTCATCTGGCTGGTGCTGCTCTGGATGCTGCTGTGGGGCCAGTTCACGGTGCTCGCGCTCCTCACCGGGGTGGCCGCCGCGATCTTCGTGACGCGTGTGTTCCGCCTGCCGCCGGTCGAGCTATCCGGGCGGGTCAACCTGTGGCACGGCATGCTGTTCGCCGGCGAGTTCGCCGTCGCGCTCGTGCGCGGCTCGCTGACCGTGGCGTGGCAGGTGCTCGACTTCCGGCGCCAGCCTGCGGCGGCGATCATCGCGGTGCCCCTGCGGATCGACGACGACCTGATCATGACGCATACGGCGGTGACGTGCTCCCTCATCCCCGGGTCGCTCGTCCTGGACGCCGACCGGGAGCGGCGCATCCTCTACCTGCACGTGATCGGCGTGCGCTCGGAGCGCGACCTCGACGCGCAGCGGCGCAGTGTGCTGCAGTGGGAACGGCGGGTCGTGCTCGCCGTCGGATCCCGCGCGCAGGTGCGGCAGCTGGCGGAGGACGCCGGCCCGGAGAGGAGCCCGGTATGACCGTCGTGCTCGTGATCATCTACGTCGTCTTCGCCGTGGCGGCTCTCATCACGCTGTGGCGCATCATCGCCGGTCCGTCGATCCTCGATCGCGCCGTCGCCGCCGACGTGCTCCTCACCGAGGTCATGTGCGTGCTCGGGGCGGACATGGTCATCAACCACCACACGCGGACGCTGCCCGTGCTGCTGGTGCTCGCGGCGGTCGCGGTCTTCGGCTCCATCGCGATCGCGCGGTTCGTCGCGCGCAGGGAGGGACGCTAGATGAGCACCGAGAGCTGGCTCGACGGGATCGCCCTCGTCCTCGTGCTGGTGGGCGCGATCCTCTGCCTCACCGCCGCGATCGGGATCGCGCGGTTCCGCGACCTGCCGTCGCGCCTGCACGCGGCGACCAAGCCGCAGGTGCTCGGGTTCATCCTCATCTGCCTCGCCATCGCCCTCGCGCTACGGTCGGCCGAGGTGACCGCGTTCGTCATCCCGATCGTGCTCATCCAGCTCGCGACTGCGCCGCTGTCGGCGCACATGGTGTCGCGACAGGCCTACCGGAACGGGACGCTCGACCGGGACGCGCTGCTCGTCGACGAGCTCGCCGAGGCCCGCGCCCGCGACGAGGCCGCCGGCGACTGACCCGCTCCCCGCCCCGCGAGATCAGGTGATCTCGCGCAATCAGGACGAATGGGGCGGCGATCGTCCTGAATAGGCGAGATCACCTGATCTCGCGCGGTGGTGGGATCTCGCGCGGTGGGGGGCAGTCAGCCGATGAGGCTCGGCTGGAGGTCGCGGAGGGTGCGGTGGCGGGTCATCCGGGCCACGCCGACGGCCGACAGCACCACGGCGGCCAGCGCCCACACGCCCAGCACGATGAGGTCGGGCCAGACGCGGGCGACGCTGCCGCCGTACATGACCTGCCGCAGCGCATCCACGACGAAGCCCATCGGCAGGACGTGATGCAGCCCCGCGAGCGGGGCGGGCAGCGTCTGCCACGGGAAGGTGCCCCCCGCCGTCACGAGCTGCATCACCATGAGCACGAGCCCGAGGAACTGCCCGACCGAGCCCAGCCACACGTTGAGCGCGAGGATGATCGCCGCGTATGTCGCCGAGGCGAGGAGCAGGATGCCCCACGTCGCGAGCGGATGCACGAAGGAGAAGCCCAGGGCGAGCGCGAGCACCCCGAACAGCGCGGTCATCTGCACGCCGCCGAGGAGCGCGGGGGTCGCCCAGCCCGCGAGCGTGACCCGGACGGGCGAGTGGAGCGCGGTCACGGCACGGCGGGAGACCGGCTTCACGATGAGGAAGAGGGCGTAGATGCCGATCCAGCCCGCCAGCGCCGCGAAGAACGGCGCCAGGCCCGCGCCGTAGTTCTGCGCCTGCGTGAGCGCGCTCGCGTTCACGGCGACCGGATCGGCGAGCGTCGTCGCCTGGGCCGCGCGCGTGTCCGCGTCCGTGTTCGGGATGGCGTCGACCCCGGAGTCGAGGCCGTCGCGCAGCTGCGTCGCGCCGGACCGTAGCTGCCCGAGGGCGGAGTTCAGCTGCGCTGCGCCCGAGTCGACCTGAGCGGCGCCGGACGCAGCGGCGGCGGCGCCGTCGGACAGGGATGCCGCGCCGGAGGCGACCTGCTGGGCCCCGGAGTCGAGGGTCGCGATCTGCCCCGCGGCATCCTGGACGCGCCCGTTCACGGCGCGCACGTCGCCGGCTGCCGCATCGAGGCGCGCGAGGACCGTGTCGATCTGCGCCGGACTCAGCCCGGCATCCGTCAGGGCTTGCACGATGTCGGCACGGGCCGTGGGCAGGGCGTCCACGACGGAGGAGGCCGCGGAGGCGATCCGCTGCGCCGCGTCGTCGAGGCGCGCCGTTCCGTCGGCGACCCGCGCGGCCCCGCCCGCGAGCTGGGAGCTGCCGTCGGCGAGCTGCTGCGTGCCGGCGGCGAGCTGCGCGGCGCCCGAGGCGAGCGTGCTGCTGCCGGTCGCGGCCTGGCCGAGGCCGTCGGCGAGCTGTGTCGCGCCGTCGGCGGCGCTCTGCAGCTGGACGCGGATCGTCTGCAGTCCGTTCAGGAGCGTGAGCCCGGCCTGGTTCACGACGGTCTGGGTCACGGTCGTCTGGATCCGCGTGACGGCCTGCGTCCCGATCGTCGAGGCGAGGTAGTTGCTGGCGTCATTCGTGCGCAGGGCGATGTCCGCCTGCCGCGGGCTCGACGTGCCGATCGAGGCGATCGCCGCCGTGAAGTCCGCCGGGATCTCGACGGCGAAGTCGTACGCGCCGGAATCGATGCCGGCTGCCGCGGTGGCGGCATCCACCTCGTTCCAGTCGAACGTGCGGCCCGCGACGAGCTGCTGCGCGACCTCCTGGCCGATGTTGCGCTGCTGGCCATTGAGCTGCGCGCCCTGGTCGTCCACGACGAGCGCGACGGGCACGGCCGACAGGCTCCCGTACGGGTTCTGGTTCGCCCAGAGGTAGAGGCCGCCGTAGAGGACGGGCACCGCCACCAGCGCGACCAGGGCGATGACCGACATGCGCGTCGAGGTGAGCCGTCGCAGCTCGGCCGCGATGATGTGGGGGATCCGGACCGGGAACCTCATGCCTCGACCTCCGCTCCGCCCGCGGCGAGGGCGGACTGCGACGCCCGTCCGGCGATCACGAGCATCGCGAAGCCGCGCTCGGCGAACTCGCCGGCGATGCGCCACCAGACGTCCGGCTCGCCCCCGTGCCGGTCCGGCGAGACCAGGACGAGACCCTGGACCCCCTCGCGCTGTGCCGCGAGCTCGCACAGGAGGCGGATCCGCTGCGCGGGCTCGACCGCGCCGATCGGCGTGCTCGCGACCTCCTCGAGCCCGTGTTCCGTGAGCCAGGTCCGCGAGGCGCGCGGGGTCGGGCGCCGGCCCGCGAACATGAGCTCCTCCGCGACGACGCCCGCCGTGGTGACGTCCGGGTGCGGATCGCACACGTCGGGAGCGTCGATCAGCGCGACGCGGCGGCGCAGGAGCGCGGCATCCGCGGCGTCGTCGATCGTCACGGTGCCGGCATCCGGATGCATCCGCCCCGACGCGATGAGCCCGAGCACGGTCGGCCGCTGCTCGGTCTCCGCGCACGTGAGCGTCGCGCGTCCGGTCTCGTACTCCACGGTGGTCGGGGGGAGCGCGCGCTCGCGTCGCCCCTTGGCCACCGCGGTCAGTCGAACGTGCACGTGACCCTCCTCCTCACCCCTGACGCAGGTATGTCATGAAACCGGGCCTCTTTCGTGACATACGCGCGTTCTCACGGGGAGGGGGCGGGGGCCCGGCGGGATCAGCAGGGGGTCAGTCGGTGCCGGCGTCGAAGGCAGCGCCCTCGGCAGCAGCATCCGTCGCCTCGGCGAGCTCCTCGCCGGCAGCCGACAGGGGCTCCGCGCGCTCGATGATCTCGTCGGACTCGCCCCGTTCGAGGCGGCCCACGAGCGCGCCGGTCGCGCCGCCGATCAGGCCCTTCGCGGCATACTGCTCCAGCCGGGCGCGCGAGTCGGCGATGTCGAGGTTGCGCATCGTGAGCTGCCCGATGCGGTCGGTCGGGCCGAACGCCGCATCGCCGACGCGCTCCATGGAGAGCTTCTCCGGCGCGTAGGAGAGGTTCGCGCTCGTCGTGTCGAGCACCGTGTAGTCCTCGCCGCGACGCAGCCGCAGGGTGACCGAGCCCGAGATCGACGAGCCCACCCACTTCTGGATCGACTCGCGCAGCATGAGCGACTGCGGCTCCAGCCAGCGCCCCTCGTACATGAGGCGGCCGAGCCGGCGGCCCTGCTCGTGATAGGTCGCGAGCGTGTCCTCGTTGAGGATGCCGTTCACGAGCCGCTCGTAGGCGATGAACAGCAGCGCCATGCCGGGCGCCTCGTAGATGCCGCGGCTCTTGGCCTCGATGATGCGGTTCTCGATCTGGTCGCTCATGCCGAGGCCGTGGCGGCCGCCGATCGCGTTCGCGGCGCGGACGAGCTCGACCGGGTCCCCGTATTCGACGCCGTCGATCGCGACCGGGCGACCGGCCTCGAACGTGACGGTGACGTCCTCGGTCGCGATCTCCACCGCCGGATCCCAGAACCGCACGCCCATGATCGGATCGACCGTCTCCAGCGACACGTCGAGGTGCTCGAGCGTCTTCGCCTCGTGCGTCGCGCCCCAGATGTTCGCGTCGGTCGAGTACGCCTTCTCCGCGGCATCCCGGTAGGGGAAGCCGTGTTCGACGAGCCACTGGCTCATCTCGGTGCGGCCGCCGAGCTGCGTCACGAAGTCGCGGTCGAGCCACGGCTTGTAGATGCGCAGGCGCGGGTTGGCGAGCAGGCCGTAGCGGTAGAACCGCTCGATGTCGTTGCCCTTGTAGGTCGAGCCGTCGCCCCAGATGTCGACGCCGTCGTCCTTCATGGCGCGCACGAGCAGCGTGCCGGTGACGGCGCGGCCCAGCGGCGTCGTGTTGAAGTACGTGCGCCCGCCCGAGCGGATGTGGAACGCGCCGCACGCCAGCGCGCCGAAGCCCTCCTCGACGAGCGCCGTCTTGCAGTCCACGAGACGCGAGAGCTCGGCGCCGTACTCGAGCGCGCGCGACGGGATCGAGGCGATGTCGTCCTCGTCGTACTGGCCGAGGTCGCCGGTGTAGGTGCACGGGACGGCGCCCGCGTCGCGCATCCACGCGACGGCCACGGAGGTGTCGAGCCCTCCCGAGAAGGCGATGCCGACGCGCTCGCCGACGGGGAGGGATTCGAGGACTTTGGACATGGCCTCCAGCTTACTGACGCCCCCCTGGCGCCGAACGGCGCCCGCGGGGACGATGAAGCATGAGCACTTCGGGTCATGCCGAGGAGCTCGAGCGATTGCGCGAGCGCCTCTACCGCGACGACGGCCGAGGCCTGACCGCGGCCGAGTTGCGCCGCCTGGAGTCGCTCGAACGGATGGAGCATCCGGATCCGCCGGCGCGGGAGGCGCCGCTCCACCGCCCGGATGCCTCGGCTCGCGCGGCCGCGCGCCGCGCCACCACGGCTCCCGCAGCCCTGGGGCGCGGCGAGCCGGCTGGCGAGACCGGTCCAGCGCGGCGCTGGCGCCGGGCCCGGACCGCGATCGCGGTCGGGCTCGCCGTGGTCGCACTCCTCGCCGCGGGCGTGGGGCTCGGCAACCTGTGGTCCTCGATCCGCGAGGGAGCCGCCTCGGACGCCGCGAGTCTGCCCGAGTTCAGCACGATCCGCACCGACGAAGACCTGATCGCTCCGATCCCCGCAGACCTGTTGCAGCGCATCCAGCCGGCCACGGTCCGATACATCGCGCTGATCGACGGGGTCGCGGTCCGCCTCGCGCTCTCGCCCGACGGGGAGGCGTGTCTGCTCGCGAACGGTCGCGTGCCGGGCGGCTGGGCGCTCGCGTGCGGTGCGAACGGCGTCGTGCTCGACGTCGCCACGCACCACTTCGCCGTGCGTCCCGTGCCGGCCGACGCCGAGATCATCGGATGGCTGAGTCCGAGCGTCGCCCTGATCGCGGGAGGCTGATCAGACGAGCGTCCGGCGTCCGGTCGGCGCCAACGCGCTTCGCGCGCGTGCGGCCCGCCGCCCGCGCCAGCGCCCGACCGCCACGACGATCACACCGAACACCCCGATGAGGATCGCGATCGCGACGACGTAGCCGGACACGCCGAGCGCGCCGCCGGGCACCTTGTCGGGGTACAGGAACGGATACGGGTACCAGGGCGGGATCCCGGTCGTCGGCGAGTAGGTCAACGGCCCGCGGGTCATCGTGTACGCGACCCAGACGAGCGGGAAGACGAGGATGCCGATGACGGTGCCCCACGCCAGCGGGCGGCGCCGCGGCCCGAGAAAGAGGTCGGCGAGCAGGACGAGGGGCGCGACGACGTGCATGATCTCGTTCGCCCACGGCACGATCGCGCCGGCCGGCTCCGGCATGCCCCGCAGAAGCGTGTTGTAGACGACGCCCGTCACGAGCATGTAGGTCGTGACGCACGCGAGCGTCACCGCGAGCGGGCGGGGGTCGTCGCCGTCGCCGTGCCGGCCGACCGTGATCCACCACAGGCCCGCCCACAGCAGGACGACCGCCGCGCCGAGGTTCGACAGGATCGTGAAGTAGCT
Source organism: Microbacterium sp. X-17 (assembly GCF_039615055.1). Classification (NCBI taxonomy): domain Bacteria; kingdom Bacillati; phylum Actinomycetota; class Actinomycetes; order Micrococcales; family Microbacteriaceae; genus Microbacterium; species Microbacterium sp. X-17. The sequence goes on along the minus strand of NZ_JBDHNI010000002.1, from coordinate 819,950 downwards.
GAAGAAGTTCCCCGAGGTCACGGCCATGCTGTGGTTCTCGTGCGCGGCGAGGTCGAGGGTGTTCACGAACTGCGTCGTGATGGCGGCGACGATCACGAGCCCCGCGAGAATGCGGAACGACGTCCAGGTCGGCGCCCACCAGCGGGATTGCCTCACGGCCTCACTGTACCCGGGCCCCGGGATGCCTCGCGGCTAGACTGAAAAGCGTCACGGCCGGGTGCCGGGCGCGACCCAGGGAGTGTGCATGCCAGGCATCGTCATCGTGGGCGTCCAGTGGGGCGACGAGGGCAAGGGCAAGGCCACCGACCTCCTGGGCGAGCGCACCGACTGGGTGGTCAAGTTCAACGGCGGCAACAACGCCGGTCACACGGTCGTGATCGGCGACGAGAAGTACGCCTTGCATTTGCTGCCCAGCGGCATCCTGACCCCCGGGGTGAACCCGGTGATCGGCAACGGCGTCGTCATCGACCTCGAGGTGCTGATGTACGAGCTCGACGCGCTGCGCAGCCGCGGGATCGACACGTCGCGCCTGCGCATCAGCGCGAACGCGCACATTATCACGCACTACCACCGGACCCTCGACAAGGTCACCGAGCGCTTCCTCGGAAAGCGTCAGATCGGCACGACCGGGCGCGGCATCGGCCCGGCGTACGCCGACAAGATCAACCGCGTCGGGATCCGTGTGCAGGACCTCTTCGACGAGAACATCCTGCGGCAGAAGATCGAGGGCGCTCTCGACCAGAAGAACCACCTCCTCGTGAAGGTCTACAACCGCCGCGCGATCGCGGTGGAGGAGATCCTCGAGGATCTGCTGTCGTACGTCGAGCGCATCCGCCCGATGGTCTGCGACACCTCCCTCCTGCTGAACGAGGCGCTGGACGCCGGCGACGTGGTCGTGTTCGAGGGTGGTCAGGCGACCATGCTCGACGTGGACCACGGCACGTACCCGTTCGTGACCTCCTCGTCGGCGACCGCGGGCGGCGCGGCGACCGGCTCCGGCGTGGGGCCCCGTCGCCTGGATCGCGTGGTCGGGATCGTCAAGGCATACACGACCCGTGTCGGGTCGGGGCCGTTCCCGACCGAGCTGTTCGACGAGGACGGCGACCGGCTCCGCGCGCGCGGCTTCGAGTTCGGCACCACGACCGGCAGGCCGCGACGCGTCGGCTGGTATGACGCGCCCATCACGCGCTACGCCAACCGCATCAACGGGATCACGGACCTCGTGCTGACGAAGCTCGACATCCTGACGGGCTTCGACCGCATCCCGGTCTGCGTCGCCTACGACGTCGACGGGCGGCGCTTCGACGAGGTCCCGGTCAACCAGTCGGACTTCCACCACGCGCGGCCCATCTACGAGGAGCTTCCCGGCTGGCGGGAGGACATCTCCGGCGCCCGCACGTTCGAGGAGCTGCCGTCGGCGGCGCGCGACTACGTCCTGGCGCTCGAGGAGATGAGCGGGACGCGGATCTCCGTGATCGGGGTCGGCGCCGCCCGCGACGCCGTGATCGTGCGCCACGACCTCGTCGACTGATGCGGTTCTGGGTCGGCGGCTGGACGCCGGAGCTGGAGGGCGGCAGCGCCGACGGCGTCGGCGTGCTCCTGTCCGGGATGCCGGACGAGGAGACCGCGGGCGGCCCGCTCGCCTACGCCGGACTGGCCGCGCCCCGTCGCGAGGGTGAGGCGGACGAGTGGTTCCGCTCGCCGACGTGGCTCGCGGCGCACCCGAGCCTCGACGTCGTGTACGCCTCGCTCGAGAGCTCGGGCCGGGTCGGCGCGTTCCTCCGGACCGGGGAGGGCGTGCTCGAGCCGTTCGGCGAGACGGTCGAGGCCGGCGCGGCCGTGTGCCACCTCCTCGTCGCGCCCGGTGGCGGCTCCCTCGTCGCGTCGTGCTGGGGCGACGGCCGCGTCGTCCGCATCGCGCTCGCGGCGGACGGACGGCCGCTCTCGCCCATCGTCGCCGCGGCCGCGGAGGATCCGCATCCTGGCACGGTCGTTGTGCCCGGCCAGCCGGACCGTATCTCGCGCGCGCACCAGGCTGTGCTGCTCCCGGACGGACGGATCGCGACGACCGACCTCGGCTACGACCTCGTCCGGATCTGGCGCCCGGTCGCCGGCGAGCTCCGGCTCGATCATGAGGTCGTACTGCCCGCGGCATCCGGCCCGCGCCACGCGGTCGTGCACCCGAGCGGGCACCTGCACGTGCTGACGGAGTACACCGGCGAGGTCTTCACGCTCGCACCGGGGCCGGACGGACGATGGTCGGTCATCGGCGGTGTCCCGACCGGCGCGCTGCCCGGCGATACGGCCGCCGAGCTCGCGACCTCTCGCGACGGTGCTTTTCTCTACGCCGGGCTCCGCGGCTCGAACACGCTCGCGGTGCTGCGGGTCCGCGGCGACGGGGCGAGCCTCGAGCCGGCGGCGCTCGTCGACGCCGGCGTCGCCTGGCCCTGGCACCACGTCGTCGTGCGCGACACCCTGCTCGTGTCGGGGCAGCGCTCGAACGAGGTCGTGTCCCTGACCCTCGACCCGCGCACCGGCGTGCCCGGCCGCGTGCGGCACCGGGCCCAGGTGCCGTCGCCGACCTGCGTGCTGCCGGCGCGGTAGCTACGAGATCGCGCGGCGGAGCGTGTCCGCGAGGGCCTCGGCGGGGTTAGAGCTTCGCGTCCTGCCGCGGGATCAGGATCTGCTTGATGATCAGCAGGATCGACGCCGTGATCGGGATCGCGACGAGCGCCCCGAGGAGACCTAGCAGGGTGCCGCCGACGAGCGCGCCGATGATGACGAGCGAGCCCGGCACGGAGATCGTGCGGTTCATGACGCGGGGCGTCAGGACATAGGCCTCGACCTGCATGTAGATCAGGTAGATGATCGCGAAGATCAGGGCCGCCACCGGGTTGGTGAACAGGGCGATCGAGCTCGCGATGATCCAGTACAGCACCGATCCGATGAGGGGGATGAGGGTGATGGCGAACGCCAGGACCGCCATCAGGGCCGGGAACGGCAGACCGAGGAACAGGTGCAGGAAGAACGCGACGACCGAGTTGCAGAACGCCAGGATCACCATGCCCATGAGGTAGCCGCCGACCGAGTCGGTGATCTGCTCCGTCATGGTGCCCACGGTCGGCCGGTTGCGCGCCGGGACGAGCCGCACGAACGACCGCTTGATCGTGGGCAGCGACGCGAGGAAGTAGAGACTCAGGACGAGCACGATGATGATGCCGGAGATCGTCGTGGCGATCGTGGTGCCCACGGCCAGGACGCCGCCGCCGATCGCGGCGATGTTCGACGGGTTGGTCAGGAAGCTCTGAACCTGCGAGAGGATCGTGCCGATCTGGGCGCCGAACGTGCTCTGCGCCCACGCGTAGGTGTCCGAGTGCTGGAAGTCGGAGATCATCGTCGGGATGCCGTTGATGAACTGCGCGATCTGGCTCACGACCGCCGGGATGATGAGCCAGAGGATCGCGACGAGCACGAGCGCGAACGCGGTGTAGACGATCACGATGCCCCACGCGCGCTTCACCTTGCGCCGCTCGAGGAACCGGACCACCGGGTCGAGTCCGAGCGCGGCGAACAGCGCGAAGGCGACGTAGATGATGATGGTCGACAGGTTCGAGAAGGCGATCCCGAGAGCGAAGGCGACGAGGCCGCCGATCGTCAGGAAGAAGCCGACGGAGAAGGGGCTTTCGAGGTTCGCCCAGAACACGCGGCTCTGCGTGCGGGCACCCGCGGCCGCGGGCTCGGAGGCGGCGGTCGCGGGCTCCGGTGCGGCGGCAGATTCCGGCGCAGCGGCGGGCGTGTCGGTCATGGTCACACTCTAGGGGTGGCGGGTCCCGCCGCCGGGGATGATCTTGGGGACGAGCCGTACCAGCGCCACGAGGACCACCAGCTCCACCAGGGTCTGCGTGACCACGACGAGCGGCGCGGGATCGAGGACCGCAGGCAGCGTCAGCACGACCGGCAGCACGACGAGCGAGTTGCGCGTGACGCCCGTGAACACGACGGCCCGGCTCCCCGGGACGTCGACGCGGGCGATCCGTCCGGTCGCCCAGCCGGCGGCGGTCATGACCAGGACGAACGCGACGAAGACGGGGATCACGGCGGCGAGCCGGCCGAGCTGCGCGCCCACCCCGTGGATCTGCGAGCCCACGACGAGAGCGAGCGCCAGCATCGTGAGCGGGACCATCGCGTCGGTCGCGGCCGCGAGGAGGAGCCGTGCGCCGCGCCACCGAGTGGCGGCGACCTGCGTGAGCACCGCCGCGACCAGCGGGACCACGACGATGAGGACGAACGCCTCGAGGAAGGGCGCGGGATCGACCGCCGCGACGAGGTCGGGTCCCGCCATGAGCCACAGCAGCGGCCCGAGGAGCAGGATCTGCAGCACCATGAGCAGCGGCGTCACCGCGAGGAGCCGATCGCGGGCGCCGCCCGCGAGGCCCGTGAACACGATGACGTAGTCGACGCACGGGGTCAGGAGCACGAACAGCACACCCGCAAGGAGCGCGGCATCCGCGGCGACCACGCGCGAGAGCACGAAGACGACGACCGGCGCGACGACGAAGTCGAGCACGAGCACCGCCGCGAGGAAGCGGACGTCCCGAAACGCGGCCGGGAAGCGGCGCGCCGGCACCCCCAGGAATGTCGCGTACAGGACGAGCGCCAGCACGGGGTTCACGGCGCCGGACAGGGCCGGCCCGATCCCCGGCAGCAGGAGCCCCGCGACCCCGCCCCCGAGCAGCGCGACGAGGTAGAGCGGGGCCTGGTTCCGCTCCATCCACCGCACCGCGCGCCGCATCCGCACAGTCTTCCAGAGCGCGCGGGGCGGGTAGGGTCGGAGCGGAGGAGGCGACATGACCCGCGACGAAGACCCCCAGGCGGTGCTGCAGCGCTACCGCGCGAGCATCGACAACATCGACGCCGCGCTCGTCTACCTGCTCGCCGAACGGTTCCGCGCGACCAAGCAGGTCGGGTACCTCAAGGCCGAGCACGGGATGCCGCCGTCCGACCCGGCCCGCGAGGACCGGCAGATCGAGCGCCTCCGCCGCCTCGCGGAGGATGCCGACCTCGACCCGGAGTTCGCGGAGAAGTGGTTCAACTTCGTGGTTGCGGAGGTCATCCGCCACCACGAGGCCGCCCAGAGCTGACCTGCCGCCGGCTCAGCGCTTCGGGTGCACGACGCGGCCCGGGCCCGTGGAGCGAGACGGAACCGGCCACGCGCCGGTCTGCGGTGCGGATGCCGTCGGGGGTGCGGGAGGGGCGGCCTCTCCCGGGGTGGCGGGGGTTGCCGGAGCCGGGGTTGCCGGAACCGGGGTGGCCGGTGCCGCGGTATCCGTCCCGGGCGTCCCGGGGCTGGCGGGGGTCCCGGGGGTGAGCTCGAGGGAGACGCGGTTCTCGAGCACCTCGATCGCGCCGTCCGATAGGGAGATGAGCCCGTCGAGCTCCTCGCGCACGCGCCGGTACGCGAGCTGGCGCTCGGCCGGGGTGGCCGCCTGGTCGATCGCGACCGTGAGGAGCTGCTTGGCCGTGTCGAGGCGCTTGCGCTCCGTCTCGGTGAACGAGGAGTCGCGCACGCGCTTGGCGTCGCGCTCGGCGACGTCGAACGCGACCTCGAAGTCGGTGACCGCGTTGCGGTACTCCACGAACTGGTCGCGGGTGAGGGGCACCTTCGGGGATGCCGGACGGAGTCCGTCGGCGAGCTTCTTCGCGCGGAGGAACGCGGCGGTCAGGGGCTGGCGGCCGTCGCTCATGGCGGGGTACGCGATCAGCTTCGCGACGTCCAGCTCGTAGTCCAGCCAGCGCTTCGTGACGGCGTCGTGCGTCGCGAACAGGCGCTCGAGCTCCTGCGGCTGCGTCAGCGGCCGTTCGGTCGCGGCCGGCGCGGTGCCGGGCGCCGTCAGTCCGCCGGGGTTCGGACGCCCGCGGGCCTCGGCCCGGGCGACCCGGTACTCGCTCTTCGCGCGGAGGATCTCGAGGCGCCGCCGGTGGCGCCGCCGCGCGCCGCCCTCCCAGGCGCGGCCGATCGCCGCCATCCCCGCTCCGAGGGGGAAGACGAGCCACCAGTAGCTGCCCAGGAACTGGAACACGGGTTCCACGAACCCATGCTAACCGCGTGCGTCAGCCGAGGAGCAGGGAGAGAACTGTGGCTCCGCCGCCGACCAGGATCAGTGCGATGATCACGACCCAGGCCACGACCTTCATTCGGCTCTGTCGCCGCGCGGTGAGATCCCCGTACTCGTCGTCGTCCGCCACGTCCCCCAGTGTACGAGCCGTTCCGGTGTCACTCGCGCATGCTTCTCCGGCCCGTGGACTGTGCGCGGGTGACACCGGAGCGGCTCGGGCGGTTCAGCCTCGGGGGACGATCTCGCCGAAGACCGCGGGGAGGGTCGCCGACGACAGGGCGCGCAGCTCGGGCACGGGGATCGTGAACAGGTCCTGCACCTCGAGCGCCGGCTCGGCATCGGGCGCGGCGGCGTCGGTCACGCCGATCCGGAGGACGGGGTAGCCCCGGCCCTCGCAGAGGCCGCGGAACTTCACGTCCTCCTCGCGGGGCACGGTCACGAGCACGCGGCCGGTCGATTCGGAGAACAGCGCGGTCGCGGCATCCACCCCGTCGCGCTCGATGAGCTCGGTCAGCCAGACCCGCGCGCCGACGCCGAAGCGCAGCACCGCGTCGGCCAGCGCCTGCGCGAGGCCGCCCGTGGACAGGTCGTGGGCGCTCGAGACGAGGCCCTGGTCGGATGCTGCGCGCAGGAGCTCGGCGAGCCGGCGCTCCGCCGCGAGGTTCACGCGCGGGGGGCGGCCGCCGAGGTGGTCGTGCACGACCTGCGCCCACGCGGATCCGCTCAGCTCGGTCGCAGTGACGCCGAGGAGGTACAGGTTCTCGCCGGCGTCCTGCCAGCCGCTCGGGATGCGGGTCGCGACGTCGTCGATGATGCCGAGGACGCCGACGACCGGCGTCGGGTGGATCGGGACGTCCGCGGTCTGGTTGTAAAACGACACGTTGCCGCCGGTGACCGGGATGCCGAGCTCGAGGCATCCGTCCGACAGGCCCTCGACCGCCTGCGAGAACTGCCACATGACCTCGGGGTTCTCCGGGCTGCCGAAGTTGAGGCAGTCTGTCACCGCGGTCGGGGTCGCGCCGGTCACGGCGACGTTCCGGTACGCCTCGGCGAGCGCCAGCTTCGCGCCCTCGTACGGGTCGAGCTGGCAGTAGCGGCCGTTGCAGTCCGTCGCGATCGCGAAGCCGAGCCCGGACTCCTCGTCGACGCGCACCATACCGGCATCGTCGGGGAACGCGAGGGCCGTATTCCCGAGCACGTATGTGTCGTACTGGTTCGTGACCCAGGACGGGTCCGCGAGGTTCGGGCTCGCTACGAGCGCCGTGAACTGGGCCCGGAGCGTCTCCGGATCGGTCGCGCGCGGCAGCGTCTCCGCGGACTCCTCGCGCAGCGCGTCGATCCACGTGGGGTAGGCGACGGGCCGGTCGTAGACGGGGCCGTCCACCGCGACGGTGGCGGGGTCGACGTCGACGATCTGCTCGCCGTGCCAGAAGATCTCGAGGCGGCCGTCGCCGGTGACCTCGCCGAGGACGCTCGTCTCGACATCCCACTTCGTCGTCACCGCGAGGAACGCGTCGAGCTTGTCGGGCGCGACGATCGCCATCATGCGCTCCTGCGACTCCGACATGAGGATCTCCTCGGCCGTCAGCGTCGGGTCGCGCAGGAGCACGTTGTCGAGGTCGACGCGCATGCCGCTGCCGCCGTTGGCGGCGAGCTCGCTCGTGGCGCAAGAGATGCCGGCGGCGCCGAGGTCCTGGATCGCCTCGACGAGCTCGTCGCGGTACAGCTCCAGGCAGCACTCGATGAGCACCTTCTCCGCGAACGGATCGCCTACCTGCACGGACGGGCGCTTCGTGGGGCCGCCCTCGGAGAACGTGTCGGACGCGAGGATGGATGCCCCGCCGATGCCGTCGCCGCCGGTCCGCGCGCCGAACAGCACGACCTTGTTGCCCGTGCCGGACGCGTTCGCGAGCTTCAGGTCCTCGTGGCGGAGGACCCCGACGGCGAGCGCGTTGACGAGCGGGTTGCCCTGGTAGACCGCGTCGAACACGGTCTCGCCGCCGATGTTCGGCAGGCCCAGGCAGTTGCCGTAGAACGAGATGCCGGACACGACGCCGTGCACGACGCGTGCCGTGTCCGGGTGATCGATCGCGCCGAAGCGCAGCTGATCCATCACGGCGACCGGGCGCGCGCCCATCGAGATGATGTCGCGGACGATGCCGCCCACGCCGGTCGCGGCACCCTGGAACGGCTCGACGAAGCTCGGGTGGTTGTGCGACTCGACCTTGAAGGTCACCGCCCAGCCCTCGCCGATGTCGACCACGCCGGCGTTCTGGCCCATCCCGACCATGAGCCGGGTCTTCATCTCGTCGGAGACCTTGCGCCCGAACTGGCGGAGGTAGATCTTGCTCGACTTGTAGGAGCAGTGCTCGCTCCACATGACGGAGTACATCGCCAGCTCGCCCGACGTGGGCCGCCGGCCGAGGATCTCGCGGATGCGCGCGTACTCGTCGTCCTTGAGCCCGAGCGCCGCGTACGGCTGCTCCCGCTCCGGCGTCGCTGCGGCGTTCTCGACGGTGTCGATGACAGGGGTGCTGGTCACGCGGCTGGACTCCAGGGATCGAGGATGCCGGGGATGGATCCAGTCTATTCGTGTGGTGTCCGTCCCGGCCGATGCCGTCGACGGGCTCAGGCCTCGTCGACGACGAGGCGATAGCCCATGCCGGCCTCCGTGAGGAGGAAGCGCGGGTGCGCCGGGTCGGGCTCGAGCTTCTTGCGCAGCTGCGAGACGTACAGCCGCAGGTAGCCGGAGTCGCCGACGCTTTCGCTCGCCCAGATCTCCTTGAGGAGCGTCTCGCGCGTGACGAGCGTGCCGGGGTGCCGGGCGAGGAACTCCAGCATCCGCCACTCCGTCGGCGTGAGGCGCACGTGGACGCCCGCGCGCGTCACCTCGTGCGCGGCGAGATCCACGACCGCGTCGCCGAAGCGCACCACCGCGGACTCGGGCGCGTCGCCGATGCGGCGCGCGAGGGCGCGCAGGCGCGCCAGCAGCTCGTCGATCTGGAACGGCTTCGTCACGTAGTCGTCGGCGCCCGCGTCGAGGGCCTCCACCTTGTCGGCGGAGCCCGTGCGGCCGGACACGACCAGGATCGGCGCGCTCGTCCAGCCGCGGAGCGCCTGGATCACCTGTACGCCGTCGAGCTTCGGCATCCCGAGGTCGAGCAGCACGAGGTCGGGATGCCGCGACGCGGCGAGGCTCACGGCGCTCGCGCCGTCGGGAGCCGCGATGACGTCGTAGCCGTGCGCGGCGAGCGTGATGCGCAGCGCGCGGACGAGCTGCGGGTCGTCGTCGGCGACGAGGATCCTCATGCGTCCTCCTCCGACCGTGCGAGCGGGAGGCCGACGACCATCGTGAGGCCGCCGCCAGGCGTGTCCTCCGGGGTGAGCGTGCCGCCCATACCCTCCGCGAACCCGCGGGAGAGTGCGAGCCCGAGCCCCAGCCCGACCGTGTTGTCGGTGTCGCCGTGGCGCTGGAACGGCGCGAACATGCCCTCCCGCCGCTCCGGCGGGACCCCCTCGCCGTGGTCGGCGACGCGGATCTCGGCGCGATCGCCGAGCCGGCTCGTCGACACGTGCACGGGCCGGTCGGGGGGCGAGTGGCGCGCCGCGTTCGCGAGCACGTTCACGAGCACGCGCTGCAGCAGCACGGCATCCGCCTCGACCGCGGGCAGGTCCGCGTCGAGTGCGAGGTCGACGTTGCCGGGGCCGAGGTCGAGCTCGTCGAGCGCTGCGAGGACGACGTCCGCGACATCCGTCGGCGCGAGCGACACGGCGAGGACGCCCGCCTGCACACGGCTCACGTCGAGCAGGTCCGTGACGAGGGTGGACAGGGTCGCGAGGCTCTCGTCCGCGGTCGCGAGGAGCTCGGCGCGATCCTCTTCGGACAACGTGCCGGTGGCGCGGAGGCCGCCGATCGCGGCGACGGCGGCTGCGAGGGGGCGGCGGAGGTCGTGGCTGAGCGCGGAGAGCAGGGCGCTGCGCACCTGGTCGGTCTCGGCGAGGGCATCCGCCTCGCGCGCCGTCGCCTGGAGCTCGCTGTGCTCGAGGGCGGCGCCGAGCTGCGTCACGATCACCTCGAGGAGGCGGCGGCCGGCTGCGTCGAGCTCGCCGCCGTGCAGCTCGAGCGTGGCCCGGGTCGTGCCGTCGCGCCCGACCGGGATCGCGAGGAACTGCCCGTCGGCGTCCGGCTCGCCGTCGGTCGCGAGGACCGTGCCCTCGGCATCCACGAGGCGGATGCCGGCCAGCCCGAACGCCTCGCGGGCGCGGGCGACCAGCGCCGGTACGGCGCGCTCGCCGCGCACGACGCTGCCGGCCACAGTCGCGAGCAGCTCGGCCTCCGCGGCGGCGCGGCGGGCGATGCGCGCGCGGCGCGCGGCCTGGTCCACGATCCAGCTCACGAGCACGGCCGACACGACGTAGAGTCCGAGCGCCACCGCGTGCGGCGGCTTGTCGATCGTGATCGTGAAGATCGGATCCACGAAGAGGAAGTCGAGCGTCAGGCCGGACAGCACCGCGGCGAAGAGAGCCGGCCAGATCCCGCCGATCAGCGCGACGACGATGACGAGCAACTGGTAGGCGAGCACGTCGGAGGTGATCGAGTCGGGGGTGTGGAACGCGAACAGCAGCCACGACAGGAGCGGCCCGCCGACGAGCGCGACCGCGAAGCCGAGTAGGCGCCGTCGCCAGCTGAGCGCGCCGCCGCGCAGCCGCGGCAGGGCGAACCGGTCCCCGGCCGCCTGGTGTGTCACGATGTGCACGTCGATGTCGGATGCCTCGCGGATGACCGTCGCGCTGACGCCCGGCCCGGTGAGGGCCGCGGAGAGCCGGCCGCGGCGGCTGACCCCGAGCACGAGCTGGCTGGCGTTGACGCCGCGGGCGAACTGCACGAGCGTGCGCGCCGTCTCGTCCCCGACGAGCTGGTGGTACGTGCCGCCGAACGACTCCACGAGCTCGCGCTGGTGCACGAGCGCCGCGGGGTTCGCGGTGCGGAGCCCGTCGTGCCCGGAGACGTGCACGGCCAGCAGCTCGCCGCCGGCCGAGCGCGCCGCGATCCGGGCCCCACGGCGGATGAGGGTCTCACCCTCGGTGCCGCCGGTGAGCGCGACCACGACGCGTTCGCGCGCCTGCCAGGCGCCCTCGATCCCGTGCTCCTCGCGATAGAGGTTGAGCGCGCTGTCGACCTCGTCCGCGAGCCAGAGGAGCGCGAGCTCGCGGAGGGCGGTCAGGTTGCCGAGCCGGAAGTAGTTGGAGAGGGCCGCGTCGATCCGCTCGGCCGGGTACACGAGGCCCGCGGAGAGGCGGTCGCGCAGCGCCTGCGGCGCGAGGTCGATCACCTCGATCTGATCCGCCGCGCGGACGAAGGCATCCGGCACCGTCTCGCGCTGCACGACCCCGGTGATCTGCGCGACGACGTCGGCGAGAGACTCGATGTGCTGGACGTTGACGGTCGTGATGACGTCGACCCCCGCGTCGAGCAGGATCTCCACGTCCTGCCAGCGCTTCTGCGTGGGCGATCCGGGGGCGTTCGTGTGGGCGAGCTCGTCGACGAGCGCGAGCTGCGGATGCCGCGCGATCACGGCATCCGTGTCCAGCTCGCTGAGCACGACGCCGCGGTGGTCGAGCTCGCGCCGCGGAACCTGCTCGAGGCCGACGGCCTGCGCGAGCGTCGCGGCGCGCCCGTGTGTCTCGAGGATGCCGATCACGACGTCGGTGCCCTCGTCCCGGAGCCGCCGCCCCTCCTCGAGCATCGTGAACGTCTTCCCGACGCCCGGGGCCGCGCCGAGCAGGACCCGCAACCTCCCCCGCCTCACGGAGCCGCTCCGGTGTCGCTCGCGCACACTTCCGGGGGCGCAGACTGTGCGCGAGTGACACCGGAAGGGCTCATGGGTGGATTGTGCCAGGGTCAGCGGGCATCGAGGGCAAGGTTCAGGGCCAGCACGTTCACACGCGGCTCGCCGAGGAAGCCCAGGTCGCGGGGCTGGATGTGGGACTCCACGAGCTGCCGGACAACGTCGGGCGTGAGGCCGCGCGCGGTGGCGACGCGGTCGACCTGGAGGAGGGCGTTCGCGACGCTGATGTCCGGGTCGAGCCCCGAGGCCGAGGCGGTCACCGCATCCGCGGGGATGTCCGCGATCCGGACGCCGTCGAGGTCCGCGATCGCCTGCTGGCGCTGCCCGATCGCGGCGACGAGGTCGGGGTTGTTCGGACCGAGGTTCGAGCCGCCCGACGCGCCGGCGTCGTACCCGTCGCCCGCGGCGGACGGACGCGACTGGAAGTACTGCGGGAGCGCGTTGCCGCTGGCATCCGTGAACGCCTGCCCGATGAGCGCCGAGCCCACGACCTGCCCGGAGGCGCCGGTGACCGTCGACCCGTTCGCCTGTCCCGGGAAGATGAGCTGGCCGAGTCCGGTGACCACGAGCGTGTAGAGGACGCCGAGGACGAGCGTGAACAGGAGCATCGCGCGGATCGCGACGCCCGTCGTGCGGAGTGTGGTGCGTGCGGTGGACATGCGGATGTCTCCTCAGAATCCTGGGATCAGGGCGACGACGAGGTCGATGAGCTTGATGCCGATGAACGGCGCGACGATGCCGCCGAGCCCGTAGACGAGCAGGTTGCGGCCGAGGATGCTGCTGGCGCCGCCGGCGCGGAACCGCACGCCGCGGAGGGCCAGCGGGATGAGGAGCACGATCACGATCGCGTTGAAGATGATCGCGCTCGTGACCGCGGACGCCGGTGAGTGCAGGCCCATGATGTTCAGCGTGCCCAGGCCCGGGATCGCGACCATGAACATGGCCGGGATGATCGCGAAGTACTTCGCGATGTCGTTCGCGAGGGAGAACGTCGTGAGCGCGCCGCGCGTCATGAGCAGCTGCTTGCCGATGCGCACGATGTCGATGAGCTTCGTCGGGTCGGAGTCGAGGTCGACCATGTTGCCGGCCTCCTTCGCGGCCGACGTGCCCGTGTTCATCGCGACGCCGACGTCCGCCTGCGCGAGCGCGGGGGCGTCGTTCGTGCCGTCGCCGGTCATGGCGACGAGGTTGCCGCCCTCCTGCTCGCGGCGGATGAGCGCGAGCTTGTCCTCTGGCGTCGCCTCGGCGAGGAAGTCGTCCACCCCCGCCTCGGCCGCGATCGCCTTCGCCGTGAGCGGGTTGTCGCCCGTGATCATGATCGTGCGGATGCCCATGGAGCGCAGTTCCGCGAACCGCTCGCGCAGCCCCTGCTTCACGACGTCCTTCAGGTGCACGACCCCCAGCACAACTCCTGCAGTCCCGGGGGTGAGGACCGCCACCACCAGCGGAGTTCCGCCGGACTCGCCGATCGCGTCGGTGGATTGCAGGAGTTGTGTGCGGGTGGGTTCGGGTACCGGCGAGCCCGCGGCCTCCAACCAGGCCAGGACCGCCGAGCCCGCGCCCTTGCGCACCATCGTGCCGTCCGCGAGGTCGACGCCGCTCATGCGCGTCTGCGCCGTGAACGGCACGATGACCGCATCCGTCGGCAGCGTCGCGGTGAAGCCGCCGGCCTCGGCGAGTTCGACCACCGACACGCCCTCCGGCGTCGGGTCGGCGAGCGATGCGAGGGCGGCGGAGCTCGCGAGCTCCGACGGCAGAACGCCGGGGAGGCCCACGAACTCCACCGCGCGGCGGTTGCCGTACGTGATCGTGCCGGTCTTGTCGAGCAGGAGCGTCGTCACGTCGCCGGCGGCCTCCACGGCACGACCCGACATCGCGAGCACGTTGCGCTGCACGAGCCGGTCCATGCCCGCGATGCCGATCGCGGACAGCAGTGCCCCGATCGTCGTCGGGATGAGGCACACGAGGAGCGCGATGAGCACGGGAACGCGCACCGGCTCGGCGACGAACCCGGCGAGCGGGTTCAGGATGAGCACCACCACCACGAACACGATCGACAGGCTCGCGAGCAGGATGCCGAGCGCGATCTCGTTGGGGGTCTTCTGCCGGCTCGCTCCCTCGACGAGCGCGATCATGCGGTCGACGAAGGTCTCGCCGGGCTTGGCCGTGATGCGTACGACGATCCGGTCCGAGAGGACGCGCGTGCCGCCGGTGACCGCGCTCCGGTCGCCGCCGGACTCGCGGATCACGGGCGCGGACTCGCCCGTGATCGCGGACTCGTCGACCGTGGCGATGCCCTGCACGATGTCGCCGTCGCCCGGGATCAGCTGACCCGCCTCGACCACGACGACATCGCCCAGCCGCAGCTCGGCGGACGAGACGTCCTGCAGCTCGACATGCTGGGCGCCGGGGTCGCCGGTCTCGTCGTACCGCGTCACGCGGTGCGCGATCGTGCCCGTGCGGGTGGCGCGCAGGGTCGCGGCCTGCGCCTTGCCGCGGCCCTCGGCGACGGACTCGGCCAGGTTCGCGAACACGACGGTGAGCCAGAGCCAGACGGCGATCCCGATCGTGAAGCCCAGCGGCGCGATGCCCGCGGCGTAGTCGCCGAAGAACGGCTCGGCGATCGCGATCGCGGTCGTAAGCGCGGCGCCGACCCAGACGATCATCATCACCGGGTTGCGCCACTGCGCGGCCGGGTTGAGCTTGCGCAGCGCCCCGGGGAGGGCCGTCCAGAGCTGCGCGGCGCTGAACGCGCGCTGACCCTGCCGCGGGCGGTGAGGGGCCGGTGCGGGCGCCTCGGCGATGACCGGTGCGACGCCGCTGCTGCGGGGGGCGAGGGGGGAGGCCATGTCAGGAGAGTCCTTCCGCGAGAGGTCCGAGGGCGAGGACCGGGAAGTAGGTGAGGGCGGTCACGATCAGTGCCACACCCGCGAGCAGGCCCGCGAACTGCGGCCGGTGGGTCGGCAGCGTGCCGACCGTGGTGACGACCTTGTCCTGCTTCGCGAGCGAGCCGGCGAGGGCGAGGACGAGGACCATCGGGACGAAGCGTCCGAGCAGCATCACGACCGCGAGGGACGAATCGAGCCACGGGGTGTCGGCCGTGAGCCCTGCGAACGCCGAGCCGTTGTTGTTCGCCGCCGACGTGAACGCGTACAGCACTTCGCTGAGGCCGTGCGGACCGGGGTTCAGGATCGAGACGTTCTCGACGTTGTCCTTGACGCCGGGGATCGCGAAGCTCAGCGCGGTTCCGAGCAGCGCGAGCGTCGGGGTGACGAGGATGTAGAGGCTGGCGAGCTTGATCTCGCGCGGCCCGATCCGCTTACCCAGGTACTCGGGCGTCCGGCCGATCAGGAGGCCGCCGACGAACACCGCGATCACTGCGAGGATCAGCATCCCGTACAGCCCCGAGCCCGTGCCGCCCGGGGCGATCTCGCCGAGCATCATGTCGATCATCGGCACCATGCCGCCCAGCGCCGTGTACGAATCGTGCATGGAGTTGACGGCACCGGTGGAGGTGAGCGTCGTCGCGCTCGCGAACAGCGTCGAGCCGAGGATGCCGAAGCGCTGCTCCTTCCCCTCCATCGCGGCGCCGGCGAGCTGCGGGGCCGCCCCCATGCCGGCGGCCTCCAGCCAGCTGACCGCGACGACCGAGGCGACGAAGATGCCGCCCATGACGCTGACGATCGCGTAACCCTGGCGGTCGTCGCCGACCATTCGGCCGAACGCGCGGGGGAGGGCGAACGGGATCGCGAGAAGCATGACGATCTGGAGGACGTTCGTGAACGGGGTCGGGTTCTCGAACGGGTGCGCGGAGTTGGCGTTGAAGAACCCGCCGCCGTTCGTGCCGAGCTCCTTGATGGCTTCCTGGCTGGCGACGGGCCCGCCGGGCAGGCTCTGCGTCGCGCCGGTGAGGGTCGTGACGTCGGTGAAGCCGTTGAAGTTCTGGATCACGCCGGTGCCGATCAGCACCACGGCCAGGATGATCGATGCCGGCAGCAGGACGCGCCAGAGAGACCGGGTGAGGTCGACCCAGAAGTTGCCGATCGTGCCGGATCGGCGGGCGGCGAAGCCGCGGACGAGGGCGATCGCGACGGCCATGCCCACCGCGGCGGACACGAAGTTCTGCACGGCGAAGCCGGCAAGCTGCACCGTGTACCCCATCGTGACCTCGGGCGAGTACGACTGCCAGTTCGTGTTCGTCACGAACGAGATCGCGGTGTTGAAGGAGAGCGGCTCGGACACCGCGGGGAGGCCGAGCGAGTACGGCAGGAACTCCTGCAGGCGCTGCAGGCCGTAGACGATCAGCACGCCCACGACGGAGAAGAGCAGGACACCGCGGAGGTAGGCCTGCCAGGTCTGCTCCGAGCGGGGGTCGACTCCGAGGAGCCGGTACGCTCCGCGCTCGACGGCCATGTCGCGCGGGGACGTGTACACCCGCGCGAGGTAGTTGCCGAGCGGGACGTAAAGGATCGCAAGGATCGCGATGAGTGTCAGCGCCTGGAGGACGCCCATCCAGATGGTGCCCGCATCCATCAGAACTTCTCCGGGCGCACGAGCGCGACCACGAGATAGACGAGGGATGCTGCGGCGAGGATGCCCGCAACGATCGAGAAGACGATCACAGCTTCTCGACCCCCTTGGCGATGAGGGCGACGAGGCCGAAGAGCGCGAGGGTCGCGACGATGAAGACGATGTCCAGCACGGCATCCGATGCAACACCTGTGCGGCGGCTGCGAACGGCGTCCTCACGGAATCCATGCGCCCGCCCGCCGGCCCCTCACGGATCGCTCACGGGGGGCCTTGTGCAGGGGCGCGGACCGCGCTAATTTGCAACCAAATGGTTGTAGAAATGGAACTCAGCGAGACGGAGATCGACCGTGTCTTCCATGCGCTCGCCGCGGCGACGCGCCGCGACATCCTTCGTCGCACGATCGAACGCGAGCAGTCGGTGTCGGCGCTCGCGGCCGACTACGACATGTCGTTCGCGGCGGTCCAGAAGCATGTCGCCGTGCTCGAGGAGGCGCACCTCATCGTCAAGCGCGCGGAGGGCCGCGAGCGGCTCGTCCGGGCGGATCCGGCGATGATCGCCCGCGCCCGGGCGCTGCTGGCCCGCTACGAAGATCTCTGGCGCGCGCGGATCGACCGCCTCGACGCCATCCTCGCCGAAACGCAGAAGAACCCCCCCAACGAAGGAGACTGACATGCCTGTCACCGACGTCACCACCGACGCCGAGGCCCTCACGATGACCCTCGTCGCCGAGTTCGCGGCGCCCGTCGAGCGCGTGTTCGCGGCGTTCACGGATCCGCGCCAGCTCGAGCGCTTCTGGGGTCCCCCTGGATACCCCGCGACGTTCGCGGAGTTCGATTTCGCCGTCGGGGGTCACGCGAATTACTACATGACGAGCCCGAAGGGGGAGCGCTTCGGCGGAGCCTGGCAGTTCCTCGCGATCGACGCGCCGAACGGCTTCGAGGTGCTCGACGAGTTCGCCGACGACGACGGGCAGCCGATCGAGGGCATGCCTGCTTCGCGCATGGTGTTCCATTTCGAGCCGACCGAGTCCGGCACCCGGCTCACGAACACGTCGCATCTGAACTCGGCCACGGCTCTAGAGCAGATCCTCGCGATGGGGGCGGCCGAGGGCTCGAGGATGGCGATGGATCAGCTCGACCGTGTGCTGCAGGGCCTTCGCGAGTACGCGCAGGGCAAGGGCACGCGCACCGAGATCCTCGACGACCAGCACGTGCGCATCACCCGGCTCGTGGAGGGCCCGATCGACCTCGTCTGGCGCGCCTACCACGAGCCGGAGCTCCTGAAGCGGTGGCTCCTCGGCCCGGACGGCTGGGAGATGACGGTCTGCGAGGTCGAGCCGTGGGTCGGCGGCCGCTACCGCTACGCGTGGGCCCCGGTCGGCGACACGGAAGGGCAGCCGTTCGGGTTCGACGGCGAGACCCTGGTTCTGGAGGCACCTCGTCGCGCGGCCACGACCGAGCACATGACTGGGACGGACTACCCGACGACGCTCAACGACCTCAACCTCTACGAGGAGGACGGCGCCACACTCGTCACGACCCTCGTCGAGTACCCCGACCGCGCGACGCGCGACATGGTCCTCGCGACCGGCATGACGGACGGCATGGAGGCCAGCTACGCCCGCCTCGAGGGCCTCATCGCCGACCAGCGCCTGACCGCCTGACCCCCCCCGCCTGCCCCCGCCCCATCCACTCCACCGCCCCCGCCCCATCCACTCCACCCGGGCCGATGCGCGGGTCCGCTCCCGGCTCCCTCGCTCCCCCCCAGCCCACCCCTTGCTCGCGAGGCCACCTGTTCCCAGCGCAGTGAGAGGGGGGTCTCGCGAGGAGGAGGTGGGCTCGGGGAAGGGAGGGAGGGTGCCCGCGGGAGCGTGCCCGGCGGCAACCGGGAAGTGCTGGGCCGGGGGTGCCCGGGGGTGCCGGGCCGGGGGTGCCCTGGGGGTCAGGCGCGGGTCAGGGCGTCCTCCAGGGCGACCCAGGCGAGCATCGCGCACTTGACGCGCGCGGTGTAGCGGGAGACGCCGGACAGGGCGGCGGCGTCGCCGAACTCCTCCTCGTCGAGGGGGATGGCGCCGCGGGAGCGCAGCGCCTCGCGGAAGCGGTCGATCATCGCGGATGCCTCATCCCGAGGCATCCCCTCGGCCAGCTCCGCGAGCATGGAGGCGGATGCCTGCGAGATCGAGCAGCCCGCGCCCTCCCAGGTCACGTCGCGGATGACGTCGCCCTCGACGCGGACCCGCAGGGTGACGTCGTCGCCGCAGATCGGGTTGCGCTGGTGGGAGCTCGCGGCGCCCTCGCCGTCCGGCGCGAGACCCAGGCCGCGCGGGTGCTTCGCGTGGTCGAGGATGAGCTCCTGGTAGAGCGACTCCAACCCGTTCATGCGTCCGCCCCGAAGAAGGCGCGCACGCCGGAGACCGCGTCGAGGAAGACGTCGACATCGTCCTCGGTCGTGTAGAGCGCGGCCGAGGCGCGGACGGATGCCGTCAGACCGAACCGGCGGTGGAGCGGCTGGGCGCAGTGGTGGCCCACGCGCACCGCGACGCCGCGCGCATCGAGGAACTGCCCCACGTCGTGCGCGTGCACGCCGGCGACGTCGAAGGCGACGAGCGCGACGCGGTCGGCGGCATCCGTGTCGCCGAGCATCCGCACGCCGGGGAGGTCGCGGAGGCCGTCGCGGAGCCGGCGCTCCAGGGCCCGCTCGTGCGCGTGCACGGCGTCGCGGCCGACCGCGTCGAGGTAGCGAGCCGCCGTCGCGAGTGCGACCGCCTGCGACACCGGCTGCGTGCCCGCCTCGAACCGCTGCGGCGGCGGGAGGTACTCCGCCGCGTCGAGCGTGACGGTGGTGATCATGGAGCCGCCGGTGAGGAACGGCGGCAGGGCCTCGAGCACCTCGGCGCGGCCGTAGAGGCCCCCGATCCCGTAGGGTCCGAGCATCTTGTGACCGGAGAACACCGCGAGGTCGACGCCGAGCGCGGGCAGGTCGAGCGGAAGGTGCGGGGCCGACTGGCATGCATCGAGCACGGTGAGCGCGCCGACGGCGCGGGCCAGCGCGACGAGCTCCGCGACCGGGTTCACGATCCCCAGCACGTTCGACACGTGCGCGAACGCGAGGATGCGCGTGCGCTCACCGATCAGGTCCGCCGCGGCGGCGAGGTCGAGCCGGCCGTCGTCGAGGACGGGGATGTGGCGCAGGATGGCGCCGGTGCGGGCCGCGAGCTCCTGCCACGGGATGAGGTTGGCGTGGTGCTCCGCCTCGGTCGTGACGATCTCGTCCCCCGGCCGCAGCGCGAGCCGGGCGGCCGCGGCGCCGCCGCGCCCGAGCGAGGCGTTGCCGAGCCCGTACGCGATGAGGTTGAGGCCCTCGGTGGCACCGTGCGTCCAGACGAGGTCGTCGGGACCGGTGCCGACGAAGGCCGCGACCGTCGCGCGGGCGTCCTCGAACAGCTCGGTCGCCTCCGCGGCGAGGGTGTGCGCGCCGCGGTGCACGGCCGAGTTCGTCCGGGTCAGGAAGTCGAGTTCCGCGTCGAGCACGACCTGCGGCCGCTGGCTCGTCGCCCCGGAGTCGAGGTAGACGAGCGGATGCCCGTTGACCTGGGTGCCGAGGATCGGGAAGTCCGACCGCAGGGCAGCGGCATCCAGCGTGCGCGGAACGGCAGTGCTCATGCCTTCCAGGCTACGCGTCGCCGCCTGCCCCGGGGTCGGAGCGTCAGCTGTCGAAGCGGACCGGCGGCGGGGGCGGGGGCGCGGCGCGCGGGTGATCGGGGAGGCGCGCGACACCGGCGCGATCCTGTCCGAGCAGCGGCCGCGAGCGGCGTCCGTAGATGAGCTCGGAGGAGTCGAGCAGCCAGGGCACGAGCGTGATGGAGACGCCGTGGATCAGCATGAGCTGCTGCGCGATCCGGCGCGCTCGCTGGTTATGGAGGAAGCTCTCCCACCAGTGGCCCACGATGTACTGCGGCAGGTAGACGGTCACGACCGACGAGCCGTGCGTCTCGCGGTAGTGCCGGATGAACTCGGCGAGAGGCCCGACATAGCTGCGGTACGGCGAGTCGACGATCACGAGGGGGATGGGGATCTCGTGTGTACGCCACTCGTTCTCGAGGGCCTTCACGTCCTCCTTCGTCACCGCGATGTGCACCGCGAGAGTCTTCTCATGGCGCGCCGCCAGCGCGTAGTCCAGGGCCTTCATGACGGGCTTCTGCAGCCGATTGACGAGGACGATCGCGAGGTCGCCGGCCGAGCCGAAGTGCACCGTGTCGTCCACGGTGATCTCATGCTCGACGTCGCGGTAGTACCGCTTCACGCCGATCATCAGCATCGACAGGATCGGGATCGCGAGGAACACGATCCACGCGCCGTGCGTGAACTTGGTGATCGTCACGACGACGAGGACCACGATCGTCATGGCGGCGCCGGCGGCGTTGATGATCATGCCGGAGGTGATCGAGCGCCGCATGAAGCGTCCGCTCTGCTGACTGCGGGCGTTCGGCGGCAGGCTCCGGAACTTGTTGAGCTCCCGTTTCCAGTGCCGGACCATTCCGATCTGTCCGAGCGAGAACGAGACGAACACGCCGATGATGTACAGCTGGATCAGGTTCGTCAGGTTCGCCTGGTAGATCAGCAGGATGACGATCGCGCCGATCCCCAGCAGCACCATGCCGTTCGAGTAGACGAGACGGTCGCCGCGGGTGTTGAGCGCCTTCGGCGCGTAGCCGTCGCGTGCGAGCACCGCACCCAGCAGGGGAAAGCCGTTGAACGCGGTGTTGGCCGCGAGCAGAAGGACCGTGGCCGTTGCGGCCTGGATGATGAAGAACGGGATCGAGTTCGCCCCGAACACCGCCGACGCCACCTGCGCCATGAGGCTCGGCTGCGGGTTGTTGACGCAATCGAACCCGATCAGCGCGCACGGGTCCTCCGCGTAGTGCACACCGCTGACCAGCGCGATCACGGTCAGGCCGGAGAACAGCAGGATGGCGACCGACCCCATCGCCACGAGAGTCTTCTGCGCGTTGCGGATCTTCGGCCGGCGGAACGCCTGCACCCCGTTCGACACCGCCTCGACGCCCGTGAGTGCGGAGCATCCGCTCGCGAACGCGCGGAGGACGAGAAGGATGACAGCCGCTTGCGCGAGGCTCTCGCCCTGCACCTGATACTGCGCGCTCGAGGCCACCGGCGCGTTGCCGAGCAGCATCTCGATGAACCCGACCACGATCATGACGGCGACCGAGCCGATGAAGACGTACGTCGGGATCGCGAAGGCGCGGGACGCCTCGCGGACGCCGCGCAGGTTGACGAGCACGATGAGGACCACGAAGCCGATCGCGAGCCAGACGCGCCACGGGTTCAGGAACGGCAGCGCGGAGATGATGTTGTCGACGCCGGATGCGATCGACACGGCGACCGTCAGCACGTAGTCCACGAGGAGCGCCGCAGCCACCACGACACCGGACACCTCGCCAAGGTTGGCGCGGGCGACCTCGTAGTCCCCGCCACCGGAGGGGTAGGCGCGGATCAGCTGTCGGTACGACAGCACCACGACCACGAGCAGGAGGACGACCGCCGCGGCGACCCAGGGGCTGAACGCGAGGAACGCGAGGCCCCCGGCCAGCAGGATCATCAGCATCTCCTGCGGTG
This sequence comes from Microbacterium sp. X-17, assembly GCF_039615055.1. Classification (NCBI taxonomy): domain Bacteria; kingdom Bacillati; phylum Actinomycetota; class Actinomycetes; order Micrococcales; family Microbacteriaceae; genus Microbacterium; species Microbacterium sp. X-17. The sequence continues at coordinate 797,821 of NZ_JBDHNI010000002.1, read as the reverse complement.
CGTACGCGACCGACGACAGCGCGTCGGAGGCGAAGATGGGCAGCGCGAGGCGCTTGCGGAGGAGGTGCTCGTCGGCGTTGGTGGAGGCGAGCGGATCCCCGATCAGGATGCGTTTCGCGATCGGCGTCTGCTCGATCTCGGACTCGCGACTGTCACTGGTCACGGCGGGCGACACTACGCCTTTCTCTTCGGCCATCGCAACATACGACGGGTGGACGGTGGGTATCGGATTCCGGCAGGTCAGGTGGGGAGCAGCCAGACGGTGGTGTCGGGCGCGAGCACGCCCACGACCCCGGGCTCGCTCGCGACGAGGATCTCGCCCGCCGGAAGCGGCACCGGCGTCGTCCCGGTATTGGCCACGACCGTGACATTCCCGTTGCGGAATGCCACGACGTCCTCGCCGAGACCGTCGATCCATTCCAGCTCGCCGATGCCGAGCTCGTGGCGGTGGCGTTCGGCGAGGAGGCGGGTGTAGAGGGAGAGCGTGGATGCCGGATCCTCGCGCTGCGTCGCGCGCGCGAGGTCGGCCCACTCCGGCGGCTGCGGGAGCCAGGAGGCGCCGGTCTCGCTGAACCCGTACGCGGGGGCGTCGGCGGTCCAGGGGAGGGGCACCCGGCATCCGTCCCGGCCGTAGCGCTCGTGCGCCGTGCGGAACCATGTCGGGTCCTGGCGGTCGGCGTCCGGGATGTCGATGACCTCGGTGAGCCCGAGCTCCTCGCCCTGGTAGAGGTACGCGCCGCCGGGAAGAGCGAGCATGAGCGCGGTCGCCGCGCGGCCGCGCCGCAGGCCGAGCGTCGGGTTCGGCCGCTCGAGCGTGTTCGGGCCGATGCCCCACCCCTGCGGGATCGGCTCGGTCAGCGCGAGGCGCGTCGCGTGGCGGATGACGTCGTGGTTGGACAGCACCCACGTGCTGGGGGCGCCGACGGCGGCATACGCGCGGAGCGACTCGGCAATGACGGCGCGGAGCTCGGCGGCATCCCAGTCCGTCTGCAGGTAGTGGAAGTTGAACGCCTGCTGCATCTCGCCGGGGCGGACCCAGAGCGCGGTCGCCTCGATCGTCGGGAGCCACGCCTCAGCGCACAGGGCGCGGTCGCCCGGGTAGGACGAGACGAGCTCGTGCCAGTCGCGATAGATCTCGTGCACCTCGGGCTGTCCCCAGTACGGCACGTCGTCGAGCCCGCCGCCCATCGAGTCGGCGTCGCGCGGCGGGGTGTAGTCGGGGAGGCCCGCCTTCTTCACGAGCCCGTGGGCGACGTCGACGCGGAACCCGTCGACCCCTCGATCGAGCCAGAAGCGCAGGATGCGGCGGAACTCCTCGCGGACCTCGGGGTTCGTCCAGTCGAAGTCGGGCTGCGTGGCGTCGAAGAGGTGCAGGTACCACTGGCCGGGCGTCCCGTCGGGCTCCGTCACCCGGGTCCAGGCGGGGCCGCCGAACACTGACTCCCAGTTGTTCGGGGCGAGCGATCCGTCCGCCCCGCGGCCGTCGCGGAAGAGGTAGCGGGCGCGCTCGCTGCTGCCCGGCCCCGCGGCCAGGGCCGCCTGGAACCACGCGTGCTGGTCCGACGAGTGGTTCGGGACGAGGTCGACCACGACCCGGATGCCGCGCGCTTGCGCGGCGGCCAGCAGGTCGTCGGCATCGGCGAGGGTGCCGAAGACCGGGTCGACGTCGCAGTAGTCGGCCACGTCGTATCCCGCGTCGTTCTGCGGGGAGCGGTAGAAGGGGCTCAGCCAGATCGCGTCGACGCCGAGCTCTGCCAGGGCGTCGAGCCGGCTCGTGATGCCGGGGAGGTCGCCGACCCCGTTGCCCGTCGCGTCCGCGAACGATCGCGGATAGATCTGGTAGATCACGGCACTGCGCCACCACGGCGAAGTCGGGACGGTCACCCACCCACCCTACGGGCAGGCGGCCGGCCGATAAGGTCGTCTCGTGCCGACCCCCGACGCCGCCGCGCTCGCGCGCGCCGAGTCACTCATCGCGGTCACGCCCGACTATCCGCAGCCCGGCGTCCTGTTCCGCGACATCGCGCCGCTCCTCGCCGACGCGGCGGCCCTCCGCACGGTCGTGGATGCTCTGACCGCGCCGTTCGCGGGCCGGTTCGACGTCGTCGCCGGGGTCGAGGCGCGCGGCTTCCTCCTCGCCGGCGCCGCGGCGATCGCGACCGGCGCGGGCCTGGTTCCGATCCGCAAGGCCGGCAAGCTGCCCCGGCCCGCGGCATCCGTCGCCTACGCGCTCGAGTACGGCGAGGCCGTGCTCGAGATGCACGACGACATCGCCCCCGGCACGCGCGTGCTGCTCGTCGACGACGTGCTCGCGACCGGCGGCACGCTCGGCGCGGCGCGTGAACTCCTCGCCCGGGTGCAGGGCGACGTGGTGGGGACGGCCGTGCTGCTGGAGCTCGACCTCGGCGGCCGCGGCATCCTGGGCGACGAGGCCCTCCACGCGGTCTTCCGCCTCTGACCTACCGGGGAGAACGATGGCGTTCGAGATCCTGCAGCCGGGCACCGGCGAGATCCCCGGCGACCACTACCTGCGGTCGACACCCGCCACCGTCCGCTGGGGGCGGCTCCCCTGCGGGACCGATGCCGCGGTGCTGTCGATCGCCGCGGGCGACACCGTCACGATCGACACCGTGAGCCACGAGGGGCTGCTCGAGGACCAGGGCGGAGACCCGATCGCCTACTTCGCGGGTCACGGGGTCGCGGCATCTGCGGTGCTGTCGGACGCCGTGGAGATCGCGACTGGGGTGACGCGCAATCCGTCCGCCGACGGGCCGCACGTCGTGACGGGCCCGATCCGGGTCGCGGGCGCCGAGCCGGGCGACCTGCTGAAGATCACGGTCGAGCGGCTGGTGCCGCGGGTGCCGTACGGCGTGATCTCCAGCCGGCACGGGAAGGGAGCGCTCGCGGGCGAGCTGCCCCGCGGCGAGCACGATGTGAGCGTCTTCGCGCCGGTCGAGGACCGCGACGGACGCCTCGTCGGGCTGTTGCCGCTGGTCGAGGGCGGCCCGCGGGTCGTGGAGATCCCGCTCGCGCCGTTCCTCGGGATGATGGGCGTCGCGGTCGCCGGCTCGGAGCATCCGCACTCCGTGCCGCCCGGGCCGCACGGCGGCAACCTCGACATCAACCTCCTCACCGAGGGTGCGGTCCTCTACCTGCCGGTGCAGGTCCCCGGCGCGCTCGCCTACGTCGGCGATCCGCATTTCGCCCAGGGCGACGGGGAGGTCGCGCTCACCGCGTTCGAGGCGCCGCTGCGGGCGACGCTGCGCTTCGACGTGGTGCCGCGCGCCGAGGCGCGGGCGGCCTTCGGGGAGGTGACCGGCCCGCTCGTGGCCACCGGCGAGTACCTCGTGCCGACCGGGATGGATCCCGACCTCGACGAGGCCGTGCGTGCCTGCGTGCGCGCGGCGCTGTCCCTGCTGCGCGCGCGGTGGGGGATGGACGAGCACCTCGCGTACGCGTACCTCTCGGCCGCGGTCGACATCGACATCTCGCAGGTGGTCGACATCGTGTGCGGCGTGCACGCTCGCATCCGCGTCGCCGATTTCCCGCCGCTATTCTGACGAGCATGTCGTACACCGTGGATTTCGTGAACGTCTCGACCCAGGGTCTCGAGTCGTCGCCGGTCGCCGATGCGCTCGCGGGGCTGCGAGCCAACGAGGCGCGCTACTTCAAGAACAAGTACGACCACGAGTTCGTGGTCGAGGACGCGGCTGACGCGCAGGACACGATCGACTGGGTGCACCGCATCCTGAAGGAGGAGCGCGACCTCGTCATCGCCGCGCCGCCGCTGGAGGCCGCCCGGTTCGAGGCGGGCGGCATCCGTTTCGCGTACGTGTTCTACGCCGACGGCCTGTCGATCAACGTCATGTACACGATCGAGGATGCCGGGAAGCGCGCGGTCGGCTTCAAGCTCTCCGACGGCATGGAGGTCCCGGCCGAGCTCGCCGAGCGCTTCAAGTTCGCGCGCCAGCGCTCGAAGCTCGCCGGCACCATCCGCGGCTCCTACTTCACGATCAAGCAGGAGTGGTAGCCCCGGGCTGATCCGCCCCCGGAGCAGCCCGCGGCGGCTCAGGCGCCGGGGCCGAGCACGAGGTTCAGGGGCGGCCGGCCGGCCAGCATCCGGTTGATCTGCTCGCGCACGAGGCGGGCGATGCGCGGGGTCATGGCGGCGGAGGCGCCGCCCACGTGCGGCAGCTGGATCACGCCCGGCAGCGACCACAGCGGATGCCCGGCGGGCAGCGGCTCGGGGTCGACCACGTCCAGGGCGGCGCGGATGCGGCCGCGGCGCACGTGCTCCACCAGCGCGTCCGTGTCGACCGCGGAGCCCCGGCCCACGTTCACCACCAGCGCGCCCTCCGGCAGCGCGGTGAGCGCCGCATCGTCGAGCACGTGCCGGGTCGCGTCGCCGCCGGGGAGCGCGAGCACGACGACGTCGGCGCGGGGCAGCAGCTCCGGGAGCTCGTCGACGCCGTGCACGAGGGTGCCGCCCTCGAACCGGGCGCGCGACGCCACGATCGTGAGGTCGACCTCGAACGGCGCGAGGCGCGCGGCGATCGCGCGGCCCACGCCCCCGTGCCCGATCAGGAGCACCCGGCTATCGGCGAGGCTGCGCGTGAAGCCGGTCTTCCACCGGCCCTCGCGGGCGGCGTCGAGGAACCGCGGCAGCTCCCGCTGCGCCGCGAGGACGAGCGTGAGCGCCAGCTCCGCCGTCGAGGTCTCGTGCACCGACGACGCGTTCGCGAACGGGATGCCGGACGGGAGCGACCGCTCGACCCCCTCGTATCCGATCGACTGGCTCTGCGCGAGGCGGATCTGCACGCTCGCGAGGTTCGCCAGCATCCCGGATGCCCGGAGGTACGGCAGCACGACGATGTCGAGCCGGGGCCGCGGCGCCGGTCCGTCCAGGTCCCACTCGAGGAGCTCGACGCCCGACGGGAGCCCCGTGAGCTCGTCGCCGAGCCGGGACGGAGCCGTGACGACGAGACGCGCGGCCACGGTCAGGCGGCGGCGCGGACGACGTTCGCGATCGCGGAGGTGAAGAAGCCCAGGCCGTCGACGCCCGACTTCATCGCCGCCGGGGTGTCGGGGCCGAAGCCCGGCTCCGTCGCGTGCTCGGGATGCGGCATGAGCCCCACCACGTTGCCGCGCTCGTTCGTGACGCCCGCGATGTCGTCGATCGACCCGTTCGGGTTGACGCCCACGTAGCGGAACGCGACGAGGCCCTCGCCGTCGATGCGCTTCAGGGTCTCGTCCGAGCAGATGTAGCCGCCATCACCGTTCTTCAGCGGGATGACGATCTCCTGGCCCTCGGTGAAGTCGCTCGTCCACGCGGTCGTGGCGTTCTCGACGCGCAGGCGCTGGTCGCGGCGGATGAACTGCTGGTGCGCGTTGCGGATGAGACCGCCCGGCAGGAGGTGCGCCTCGACGAGCGTCTGGAAACCGTTGCAGATGCCGAGCACCGGCATCCCGCGCTCGGCCGCGTCCTTCACCTCGGACATGATCGGCGACAGCGCCGCGATCGCGCCGGCACGCAGGTAGTCGCCGTAGCTGAAGCCGCCCGGCAGGACGAGCGCGTCCACGTCTTCGAGGTCGTGCGCCGCGTGCCACAGGGGCACGGGCTCCGCCCCCGCGATGCGGACCGCGCGCTGCGCGTCGCGGTCGTCGAGCGAGCCGGGGAAGGTGACGACGCCGATGCGCACCGTCACGGAAGCACCTCGATGCCGACCACGTTCTCGATCACGGAGTTCGACAGGACGTCGGCCGCGACCTGCTCGATGCGCGCGAGCACGGCCGCGTCGACCTCGCCGTTCACGGTGAGCTCGAACCGCTTGCCGATCCGCACGCCGTCGACGATGTCGACCCCGAGCCGGGCGAGGGCGCCGCCGACGGCCTTCCCCTGCGGGTCGAGGAGCTCGGCCTTGGGCATGACGTCGACGACGATGGTGGGCACCCTCCCGATTGTAGGCCCGTCCCGCGTCCCGCCTCCCCCGGCCTCCCCCCGCCCCCACCCTCACCCTCGCCCCCGGCCCCGCCCCGGTCTCGCGTCCCCGGCCTTCGCCCCCACCCCGCGATAACGCCCTTGTGTCACGTTCTTACGGCGTGTCTGTGACACAAGCGCGTTCTCAGGGATGAGGCGGCGCGGCCGCCGCGGCAGGAGGGGGCCTGACGGCCGCGGCCACGGGGCGTCACGGACCAGGGAGCGGGGATGCGGCGGCTTGACAGGTGTGGGAGCGGTCCCATAGCGTGACAGCGCGAGGTGAAACCGGCATGACATCGACGTCTCGAGCCTTTCCCGCGGACTTCCTGTTCGGCGCGGCGACGGCCGCGTTCCAGATCGAGGGTGCCGCTCACGCGGACGGACGCCGCGACTCCGTGTGGGACGCGTTCTGCCGCGTGCCCGGCGCGGTCGTCGGCGGGCACGACGGCGCCGTGGCGTGCGACCACTACCACCGCTACCGCGAGGACGTCGCGCTCATGCGCGAGATCGGCCTCGAGACCTATCGCTTCTCCACGTCCTGGGCGCGGATCCGGCCGGACGGCGGCCTCGTGAACCCGAAGGGCCTCGACTTCTACCGCCGGCTCGTGGACGAGCTCCTCGGCGCCGGCATCCGCCCGTGGCTCACCCTCTACCACTGGGACCTCCCGCAGGCGCTGCAGGAGCGCGGCGGCTGGACCGTGCGGGAGACCGCGGACCGGTTCACCGAGTACGCGCTCGACGTGCACGACGCCCTCGGCGATCGCGTCGCGGTGTGGACGACCCTGAACGAGCCGTGGTGCGCGGCGTTCCTCGGCTATACCGCGGGCGCGCACGCGCCGGGCCGCCGCAGCGCGGCCGAGGGGATGCTGGCGGCGCACCACCTCCTCCTGGGGCACGGTCAGGCGGTGCGCGCCCTCCGCGCACGCGACCGGTCGCTCGAGCTCGGCATCACGATCAACCTCACCGTCGCCGATCCGGTGGATGCCGCGGACCCGGCCGACGCGGATGCGGCACGGCGCATCGACGGGCAGTTCAACCGCTGGTTCCTCGACCCGCTCTTCCGTGGGGCTTACCCCGCGGACGTCCTCGACGACTTCCGAACGGTGGATGCGGCGGCCGTGGCGCTGCTCGAGGAGGCCGTGCGGGACGGCGACCTCGAGACGATCGCGGCACCCCTCGACACGCTGGGCGTGAACTACTACCACGGCGAGTACGTCGGCGGTCACGCGCCCGCGGTCGCTCCACCGAGCACCGATGCGCCGACCCCGCGACCGCCGGGCTCGCCGTTCCCGTCCCACGAGGGCGTCTTCTGGCACGAGCGGGGACTCGCGCGCACGAGCCAGAACTGGGAGGTGCAGCCGGAGGGTCTCACCCGCATCCTCCGACGCGTCGCCACCGAGTACGCGGGCGGCGTCCCGCTTTACGTGACCGAGAACGGGGCCGCGTACGACGACGTGCTCGTCGCATCGGAGGACGGGGGATTCCGCGTCGCGGACGCCGATCGGGACGCGTTCTTGCGTGCACACCTCGACGCCGTCCTCGACGCGATCGAGGAGGGCGTCGACGTGCGCGGGTACTTCGCCTGGTCGCTGCTCGACAACTTCGAGTGGGCCTGGGGATACGCCAAGCGATTCGGGATCGTGCACGTCGATTTCTCCACCCAGAGACGCACGCTGAAGGACAGTGCGATCGGCTACAGTCGCATCATCGCGGAGCGCGTCGTGCCCGAAGCGGCGCCCGTGGGCTCATAGCTTCCGCCAGTGGTGCCGAATCCCACCGGAGGGGAGAGGACGAAGAAGTGAGCGGCGACCTGCGCGCCAACATCACGATCGAGGAGGTCGCGGCCTCCGCCGGCGTGTCCCGTTCCACCGTCTCCCGCGTCGTGAACGGCTCGACCGCCGTCAGCCCGGCCGCCCTCGAGGCCGTGCATCGCGCGATCCAGGAACTCAACTACGTGCCCAACCGCGCCGCGCGCTCCCTCGCCCGGCGCCGTACGCTCGCGGTCGCGCTCGTCGTTCCGGAGGACACCGGCCGGTTCTTCGGCGACCCGTTCTTCGCGTCCGTCGTCTCCGGCGTCCACGCCCGGCTGCGCCGGTCGGAGTACGTCCTCACACTCTTCATCGCGAGCGACGACCCGGGCGACAAGATGACGAGCTACCTCAGCTCCGGCAGCATCGACGGCGCCATCATCGTGTCGCACCACGCGAGCGACACGTTCGTGGATCGGATCGCGTCCGCCGTGCCGGTCGTGTGGGGCGGACGCCCGGTGCACGAGAGCTCCCGCGACTATGTCGTCGACGTCGACAACGCGGCAGCGGCCCGCACGGCGACCGAGTACCTGATCGGCCGCGGATGCCGTCGCATCGCCATGATCGCCGGTCCCGCCTCGATGCCGGCGGGGGTCGACAGGCTGACCGGGTTCCGCACCGTGCTCGAGGATGCCGGCCTCGCGCCCGCCGCGATCGAGGACGGCCTCTTCACGCACGCGGGCGGTGCCGACGCGATGCGGCGGATCCTCGCGACGGGCGCCGAGTTCGATGCCGTCTTCGCCTCGAGCGACCTCATGGCGCGAGGCGCTCTGGGCGTGCTGGCCGCCGCCGGACTCCGGGTGCCCGACGACGTCGCCGTCATGGGCTTCGACGACTCCTCCGCCGCGACATCCGCGGAGCCGCACCTCACGACGATGCGTCAGCCGTCGTTCGCGCAGGGCGAGGCGATGGCGGCGACCCTCGTCGACCTCCTCGAGGGCCGTTCCCCCGCGCGGAGCACGATCATGCCGACCGAGCTCGTCGTCCGCGAGAGCGCGTAGCAGACCGTCCCGTCAGCCGGCGGTCTCGCGCGGCGCGCGGACGTCGTCGGCGCCCGTCTTCCGCCAGCGGGCGATGAGGTTCCCGCCGTGGTAGACGGCGAGGGCGGCGGCCGCGCCGAGCACGATCGCGCCGAGCTGGATGTCGCCCCACACCATCGTGAAGCCGGCGATCGCGATCACGAGCGACACCGCGGCGGTGTACTGGTTGACCGGACGGGAGAAGTCGACGCGGTTGTCGACCCAGATCTTGATGCCGATGATGCCGATGAGCCCGTAGAGCGCCGTGGTCACGCCGCCGAGCACGCCCGGCGGCACGGTGTTGAACACGGCCCCGACCTTCGGGGAGAGGCTCAGGAGGATCGCGACCGTGCCGGCGATCCAGTACGCGGCCGTCGAGTACACGCGCGTGGCCGCCATGACCCCGATGTTCTCGCCGTACGTGGTGGTTCCGGAGCCGCCGAAGGCACCCGCGAGCGTGGTCGCGAGGCCGTCCGCCAGCAGCGCGCGCCCCGTGGAGCGGTTCACGGAGGCGTCCGTCATGGTCGCCACTCCCCGCACGTGTCCGACGTTCTCGGCGACCAGCACGAGCACGACGGGCAGGAACATCGCGATGACCGACCACGTGCCCGGCTTCGTGAAGTCCGCCAGCTGGAAGGTCGGGAGCCCGATCCACGCGGCATCCGCGATGGGCTGGAAGTCGATGAGCGACGCGCCCGTGGCGACCTGGATCAGCACGGTGGCGAGGTAGCCCACCAGCACGCCGAGCACGATCGAGATCCGCCCGAGGAATCCGCGGAACAGCACGCTGAACAGGATGACCGCGACGAGCGTGATCGTGCCCGTGAGCGGCTGCCGCTGGAAGTTCTGCCACGCCGCGGGGGCGAGGTTGAAGCCGATCAGCGCCACGATCGCGCCGGCGACGACGGGCGGCATGAGCCGGTCGATCCAGCCCGTGCCGACGACCTGCACGAGGACGCCCACCGCGGCGAGCAGGATGCCGACCGCGGCGATCCCGGCGAGGGCCGAGCCGGTGCCCGCCGTGGCGGTCGCCGCGGTGACGGGGGCGATGAAGGCGAAGGACGAGCCGAGGTAGCTGGGGAGCCGGTTCCGCGTGATGACGAGGAACAGCAGCGTCCCGATGCCGGAGAACAGCAGTGTCGTCGACACCGGGAACCCGGTGAGGATCGGCACGAGGAACGTCGCGCCGAACATCGCGATGACGTGCTGGACGCCGATCGCGATCGTCGCGGGCCAGTTCAGTCGCTCGTCCGGGCGCACGACGGCGCCGGGCGCGACCGTGCGCCCGTTCCCGTGGATCCGCCAGATCGGCACGTGACCGTCCCCCTCTCGATCGTTCGGCGCGCTCAGGCCGTGAGGCGCTCGAGCAGTTCGGCGTAGCGGGCGCGCGTGCGGTCGATGACGTCCGCGGGGAGCTCCGGGGGCTCGCCCTGCTTGTCCCAATGGGCCGCGAGCCAGTCGCGCACGATCTGCTTGTCGAAGCTCGCCATCCGCTCGTCCGGCGTCGTGCCGGTGCGCCACGCCTCCGCGTCCCAGTACCGGGAGGAGTCGCTCGTGAGCACCTCATCGGCCAGCCGGAGCACGCCCTCGGCGTCGCGACCGAACTCGAACTTCGTGTCGGCCAGGATCAGGCCGCGCGCCTCGGCGGCTGCGGCCGCGCGCCGGTACACCTCCAGCGAGAGGTCGCGGAGCTCGGCGGCATCCGCGGCGCCGACGATCTCGGCCGTGCGCTCGAACGTGATGTTCTCGTCGTGCTCGCCGACCGGCGCTTTGAACGCCGGCGTGAACAGGGGCTCCGGGAGCCGGTCGCCGTTGCGCAGCCCCGAAGGCAGCGGGATGCCGCAGACCGTCCCGGCGGCGGTGTACTCGGCCCAGCCCGAGCCGGTGAGGTAGCCGCGCACGACGCACTCGATCGGCAGCATGTCGAGCCGGCGCACGACCATCGCGCGTCCGCGCACGGCGGCCGGGATGATCGACCGGGCGTCGTCGCCCGCCAGCTCGTGGTCGGCGGCGAGATGGTTCGGGATGCCGGGGCCGCCGTCGGCGCCGGCGAGCCGGTCGAACCACCAGAGGCTCAGCGTCGTGAGGAGCTCGCCCTTGCCCGGGATGCCGGGCGAGAGCACGTGGTCGAACGCGCTCACGCGGTCGCTCGCGACCACGAGCATCCGCTCGTCCGCCTCGTCGTCGCGGACGTAGAGGTCGCGGACCTTGCCGGAGTAGACATGCCGCCAGCCGGGCAGTTCGAGGGCGTTCATCCGCCCATTATCCCGAGGGCGCGGTCACGGCGTGATCTCGTCGAGGAAGGCGTACGCCTCCGCCGTGAGCGGCGCCCACTGCTCGGGACGGTCCTGCTCGACGCGGAGCCATTCGCGCATCTCGCGCCCCCGCATGACCATGCGGGCGGCGACGCCCTCGGCGGCGAGCGCGTCGATGCGGGATGCCGGGAGCTTGAGCATCAGGTCGCCGGCGAACCCGACGAACGCGAAGACCTTCCCGCGGATGCGCAGCCCGTCGGAGCCGAACATGCGCCCGATGTCGACGCCGTCGAGGGGAAGGTACTCCTCGGCGATCGGGTCGAAGAGCAGGTGGCCCTGTCGCCGGGCCTCTTCGCGAGCGGCGCGGGGGTCGATGTCGGTCATGGCGGGCACTCTATCCCCGGGGATGCCCTGGACACGAGCGTCGAGTCCGGATATAGTCCGTGTGGACTAATCGAAACGGAGTAACCATGTCGATCGATCGCCTCACGCCCCTCGGCGTCGGCGTGCTCGCGCTGCTGCATGAGGGCGACATGCACCCGTACGAGATGATGCGGGTCATGCGCGCGCGCCGGGACGACCGGCGCTTCCGGGTGACGAACGGCACGGTCTACCACACGGTCGCGCGGCTGGAACGGGCGGGACTCATCGCCGAGGTCGGGGTCGACCGCGAGGGCAACCGCCCGGAGCGGACGACGTACACCCTGACGCCCGCGGGGTCGGAGACGGTCCTGGACTGGGTGCGGCGCGAGCTGCCGCGGGCCGATCGGCCGGCGGAGTTCCGGGTCGCGCTCGCCGAGGCGCACAACCTCCCGCGCGACGAGGTGGCAGCTCTCCTGTCCGCGCGACGCGTGCTGCTCCAGGCCGAGCTGCTGCGGCTGCGCGACGACCTCTCCGGTGCGGGCCTCCGTCGCGTCCCGGAGCAGTTCCTCGTGGAGGCGCTCCGTCACGACGCCCTGCTGACCGCCGACCTCGAATGGCTCGACGCCTTCATCGACGGGCTCGCCACGGGCGCCGTCGCCTGGGGCATCGACGAGCTTCCCCCCGACTTCTCCCCTCACGATCCCGCACGGAAGGACGCGTCTCGCTCATGACCTCGCAGACCTCGGCTCCCCCGGAGCTGAAGCACAGTCCCTGGGCCGGTCTCGGCGCCCTCGTGATCGGCTTCTTCATGATCCTCGTCGACACGACGATCGTGTCGGTCGCCAATCCGGCCATCAAGGCCGCCCTCGATCCCTCGACCACCGATCTCGACAACGTCGTGTGGGTCACGAGCGCCTACCTGCTGGCGTACGCGGTGCCCCTGCTCATCATGGGGCGGCTCGGCGATCGGTTCGGGCCGAAGAACATCTACCTCATCGGCCTCGCGATCTTCACGCTGGCCTCGCTCGGCTGTGGCCTCTCCACGAGCCTCGGGCTGCTGATCGCGATGCGCGCCGTGCAGGGCCTGGGCGCCGCCGCGATGACGCCGCAGACCATGGCGGTCATCACGCGGACCTTCCCGCCGGACCGTCGGGGAGCGGCGATGGGCCTCTGGGGCGCGACCTCGGGCGTGGCGCTGCTCGTGGGCCCACTCGCCGGCGGCTTCCTCGTCGACGGCCTCGGCTGGGAGTGGATCTTCTTCGTCAACGTCCCCGTGGGCATCGTCGGCTTCGTGATGGCGATGATCTACGTCCCCAAGCTCCAGACGCATCCGCACCGGTTCGACATCCTCGGCGTCATCCTGAGCGCGATCGCGCTGTTCCTCATCGTCTTCGGACTCCAGGAGGGGCAGAAGTACGACTGGGGCGAGATCTGGGGGCCGATCTCGGTGTGGGCCCTGATCATCGCCGGCATCGTCGTGCTGGGGCTGTTCCTCTGGCAGCAGGCGGTCACGAAGAACGAGGCGCTCGTGCCGCTCGGGCTCTTCAAGGACCGGAACTTCGCCGCCGCCAACATCGGCATCTCGACCGTCAGCTTCGCGTTCACGAGCATGGCGCTGCCGCTCATGTTCTACGTCCAGCTCGCACGTGGCCTCACGCCGACCGAGGCGGCGCTCCTCCTGATCCCGATGGCGGTGCTCGTCGGGGTGCTCGCGCCGTTCGCGGGGCGCCTCCTCGACCGGGTGGACGCGCGCCTAATCCTCGTGCCGGGGATGACGCTGTCCGCGATCGCCCTGCTCTGGTACTCGCTGCTGATGACGCCGGACACCCCGATCTGGATGCTGCTGTTCCCCTCCGCGCTTCTGGGCATCGGCGGCGCCGGCATGTGGGGTCCGCTCGCGACGACGGCGACACGCAGCCTCTCGCCGCGCCAGGCGGGTGCCGGCGCCGGGATCTACAACACGACGCGCACGGTCGGGTCCGTCATGGGGTCGGCCGCGATCGCCGCCTTCATGCAGGCGCGCCTCGAGGCGAACCTCCCCGGGGCGGGGAGCTCCACGCAGGGCGGGTTCGGCGCCGGGCAGCTGCCGGCGTTCGTGATCCCGGGCTTCTCGACCGCGATGTCGCAGACCGTGCTGCTGTCCGCGTCCGTGCTCCTGATCGGCATCGTGGCGGCGCTGTTCATGCGCCACGCCAGCGCGCGGGCGGCCGAGGCGCGGCTCGCGGCGGCGGCCGCCGCCTCCGCTGACTGAGGCCGGGCTACTGGAGCGCGGCGATGTCGCGCCGGTACTGCCCGCCCTCGAGCTCGATCAGCTCCAGGGCGCGATACGCGCGGGCGCGGCTCTCTTCGAGGTCCGCGCCCGTGCCGACGACGCCCAGCACGCGGCCTCCGGTCGAGACGAGGTCGGCGCCGTCTGTCGCGGTCGCGGCGTGCGCGATGTGCACGCCCTCGATCGCCTCGGCGTCCGCGAGCCCGCGAAGGGGGCGGCCGACCACGGGACGCTCGGGGTAGCCCTCGCTTGCCAGCACGACCACGACGGCGGCATCGTCGCGGAACGTCGCCCGCGCGTGGTCCTCGAGCGTGCCGGATGCCGCGGCGAGCAGCAGGCCGGAGAGCGGCTCGCGAAGCCGGGGCAGCACGACCTGCGTCTCGGGGTCGCCGAACCGCGCGTTGAACTCGATCACCTTGACGCCCGTGGCCGTGAGCACGAGCCCGGCGTAGAGCAGCCCCACGAACGGGGTGCCCGCCGCGTCGAGGTGGCGGACGACCGGCTCCGCGACCTCGCGCGACACGAGGTCGACGAAGGCCTCCTCCGAGCCGAAGCGGTCCGCGAGCCAGGGGAGCGGCGAGTACGCCCCCATGCCGCCCGTGTTGGGACCTTCGTCCGCGTCGCGCAGGCGCTTGTAGTCCTGCGCTGGCGAGAGCGGCAGCACCCGGTCGCCGTCGGACAGGAAGAAGAGCGAGACCTCCGGCCCGTCGAGGAACTCCTCCACGAGCACGGGTCCGTTCGGCAGGTACGCCGCGGCGTGCGCGAGGGCCGCCTCCCGGTCCGGGGTGACGATGACGCCCTTTCCGGACGCGAGCCCGTCGGCTTTCACGACATACGGCGCGCCGAGCTCGTCGAGCGCTTCGGCGACGGCGTCGAGCGACGCGGCGTGCAGGGCCCGCCCGGTGGGCACGCCCGCCGCATCCATCACGTGCTTCGCGAACGCCTTCGAGCCCTCGAGTCGCGCGGCGGCCTTCCCCGGTCCGAACACCGGGATGCCGCGCTCGCGCACCGCGTCGGCGACGCCGGCGACGAGCGGCGCCTCGGGGCCGATCACGACGAGGTCGACCGCGTGTTCCTTGGCGAACTCGGTGACCGCGACCGGGTCGAGCGGGTCGAGGTCGACGAGCTCCGCGTCGCGCGCGATCCCCGCGTTGCCGGGCGCGGCGAAGATCTCGTGCGAGACCTCCTCCGAGCGGAGGGCGAGGATGACGGCGTGCTCGCGTGCACCCGAGCCGAGGACGAGGATTCTCACCCCGACAGCCTACCCAGCGCCCCTAGGGTGACCGGAGCGGCTCGGAGGGGTCGCGGGTAGCGTGGGGGCATGCCTCCCCGGATCTCGACCGACGCCGGGCGCGCGGCCCTTGCGGAGGTCGCCGCGGGGGAGGCGCCCCGGGCCGCGACGGCGACGGCTGTGCGCTATCTCCTGCAGTTGCTCGCGGAGAAGGCGCCGGGGCACACGGTCGAGGTGCGCGTCCCGCCGTTCGGCGCCGTGCAGGTGCTGGAGGGCCCGCGCCACACCCGGGGCACGCCGCCGAACGTCGTGGAGACGGATGCCGCGACCTGGATCGCCCTCGCGACCGGCCGGGAGCAGTGGGCGGATGCCGCGGCCGACGGCCGCATCCACGCCTCCGGCACCCGCGCGGACATCTCCGACCTGCTGCCCCTCCGCCCCTGACCGGCGGTCAGTCGGCGAGAGGGGTCGACTCGGGCTTCCGTCCGGCGCGACCGCCCTCGCGCGGTGAGAGAATGTATTGATGTCCGAACAGCCGCGTACTCCCCGCCCCGACGTCGTCGACGAGATCGAGGTCGTCGAGGTTCGGCGTTCCCCGCGCTACGGAGTGTTCCTCGGACTCGGGGTCGCCCTCGGGGTCCTCGTCGCGGCGATCCTCACGTTCACGGTCAGCGGGAACGACCAGAGTGCAACGGGCATCGTCTACTCGGACGCGCAGGTCTTCGGCTTCCTCGCCCTCATCTGCGGGGCGATCGGCCTCGGGCTGGGCGGCGCGCTCGCGATCGTCCTCGATCGCACCGTCGGCCGGCGCCGGCGGCGCTTCAGCGCCGACCACGCGCGGGTCACGCCGGGGTCGTAGCGCTCAGGCCAGCTCCGCGATGATCGGATGGATCGCGGAGTCGAACTGCGCGGCATCCCCGCGCAGTCCGTCCGTGACGGCGACCGTCAGGGCGCCGATCCACCACACGCCGCGCTGGGCGAGCGGCAGCACCTGGACGTTCAGCTCGAACGCGTGCGCGGGGCGGCCGACCTGGCGCTCGTGCTCGGCGATCGCGCTCGCGTAGGCGCGGTACGACGCCCCGGTCGAGGCGGATGCCAGCTTCCGATACGCCTGGTGTTCGGCGTCCGCGTAGGCGAGGGCGTCCTGCGCGTGCGGCGCGATCGCGCTGCGCAGCTCGGCCGCGGCGCCCTCGGGGAGCGCGAGCAGCGTGTCGAACCCGTCGACGAGCTCGAGCGGGACGGGCGAGGGATGCGCCTGCGGCTCGATCGTCATGGCCCACAGCTCCGCCCACTCGGACTCGAGCCGGTCCTGCTCGGCGGCGTCGCGCGCGATCGACGGGATCGGAAGGCCGCGGACGGTGGGGAGGTCCGCCGGCGTGCGCAGGCCCAGGACGTGGCGCAGATAGAGCGCCACGAGCACGGGTCTGCTCGCATCCTCGCGAATCACCCATGCTCCGCGCATGCCGCCATTGTAGAACCGCCCTCCCCGGCCCCCGGTAGGCTGTCGTGGTGGTCTCGTCCGCCCCCACGCCGCAGCCAGCCTCCCCCGCCGATCCCTACGCCGCCGCAGGCGTGGATACGGCCGCGGGAGATCTCGCGGTCGAGCTCATGAAGTCCGCCGTCCGCCGCACGCACGGCCCGGAGGTCCTCGGCGGCGTCGGCGGGTTCGCCGGGCTGTACGACGCGTCCACCCTGCGGGACTACGCGCACCCGCTGCTGGCGACCAGCACCGACGGCGTCGGCACGAAGGTCGCGATCGCGCAGGCGATCGACAAGCACGACACGATCGGGCTCGACCTCGTCGGGATGGTCGTGGACGACATCGTCGTCGTGGGCGCCCGCCCCCTCTTCTTCACGGACTACATCGCGTGCGGTCGTGTGGTCCCGGAGCGGATCGCCGAGATCGTCGGCGGCATCGCGCGGGGCTGCGCGGAGACGGGCACGGCGCTCGTCGGCGGCGAGACCGCCGAGCACCCGGGTCTCCTCGGCCCCGACGACTACGACGTGGCGGGCGCCGCGACGGGCGTGGTCGAGGCGGATGCCGTCCTCGGCGCCGACCGCGTGCGTCCGGGCGACGTCGTGCTCGCGCTCGCGTCGAGCGGACTGCACTCGAACGGGTACTCGCTCGTGCGCCGCATCCTCGCCGACGCCGGGACGGCCTATACGGATACCGCCCCTGAGCTCGGCGCGAGCTGGGGCGAGGCCCTGCTCGAGCCCACCCGGCTGTACACGAGCCCGCTCCTGCGCCTGCTCGGCGACGGGGCCGCGGGCCCGGGGATCCACGCGCTCAGCCATGTGACCGGCGGCGGCATCGCGGCGAACCTCGCGCGCGTCCTGCCGGAGGGCACGTGGGCCGAGATCGACCGGTCGACGTGGTCGCCGGCACCGGTCTTCCGGGTCCTCGCGGACCTCGGCGGCATCGACCTGGCGGCGACCGAGGGCACCTGGAATCTCGGGATCGGCTTTCTCGCGGTGGTCGCGCCGGAGCGCGCGGCCGCGGTGCAGACCGCACTCGTGCGCGAGGGGATCGCGACCTGGCAGGCGGGAATCGTGGGGGAGGGCGCGCGCCCGGACGGCGACTTCGTCGCGGGCGCAAAGGGAGTCGACGGCGGCGCGGTGCGTCTCGTGGGCGCATACGCGGATGGAGCGAGCTAGAAAGTCATGTGCGGCATCGTCGGCATGGTCGGGCAGGGTCCGGTCAACCAGGAGATCTACGACGCTCTCCTCCTCCTCCAGCACCGCGGTCAGGACTCGACCGGCATCGCGACCGCCGAGCCGAACGGCGTCTTCCACCAGCACAAGGCGCGCGGCATGGTGCGCGAGGCCTTCCGCACGCGCGACATGCGCACTCTTCTCGGGACGATCGGGCTCGGCCACTGCCGGTACGCGACGAAGGGCACGGCCTCCAGCGAGGAGGAGGCGCAGCCGTTCTACGTGAACGCGCCGTACGGCATCGTCCTCGTCCACAACGGGAACCTCACCAACACGCGGGAGCTCACGGACGAGCTCTTCCACCGCGACCGTCGCCACCTCAACACGAGCTCCGACACCGAGCTGCTCGTCAACGTCCTCGCCAACGAGCTGCAGACGTCCGTCACCGGGCTGGGCTCCCACCCGTCAGAGGCTCCGTGCGCCGACGGAGACGGCGTGGGGCGGGGCGCGTGGGGACGGCTCGACGCCGACCAGGTCTTCGAGGCCGTCACGCGCGTCCACGAGCGGGTGGAGGGCTCGTACGCGGCGATCGCGCTCATCGCGGGCTACGGGCTGCTGGCCTTCCGCGACCCCTTCGGCATCCGTCCGCTCATCCTCGGCACCCGCAAGGATCCGTCCGGCGAGACCGATCGCTACGAGTGGATCGTCTCGTCCGAGTCGCTCGTGATGGAGAATGCGGGCTTCGAGGTCGTTCGCGACCTGCTCCCCGGTGAGGCGGTCTTCATCGACCTCGACGGGCACCTGCACACCCGGCAGTGCGCGGTGGATCCGAAGCTCTTCCCCTGCTCGTTCGAGTACGTGTACCTCGCTCGGCCGGACTCGGTGATGAACGGCATCTCGGTCTACGAGGCGCGCCTGCGGATGGGCGAGCGTCTCGCCGAGACGATCGCGCAGCACACGCCGGAGGGCTTCATCGACGTCGTGATGCCGATCCCGGACTCGTCGCGGCCGGCGGCGATGCAGGTGGCGCGGAAGCTCGGTCTCGAGTACCGCGAGGGTTTCTACAAGAACCGCTACGTCGGCCGGACGTTCATCATGCCCGGCCAGTCGGTGCGCAAGAAGAGCGTGCGGCAGAAGCTCAACGCGATGTCGAGCGAGTTCAAGGGCAAGAACGTGCTGCTCATCGACGACTCGATCGTCCGCGGCACGACGAGCCGCGAGATCATCCAGATGGCGCGGGATGCCGGCGCCAAGTCCGTGACGTTCGCCTCGGCCGCACCGCCCGTGCGCTTCCCCCACGTGTACGGCATCAACATGCCCTCGCGGCATGAGCTCGTCGCCCACGGGCGGACGATCCCGGAGATCGCGGAGGAGCTCGGCTGCGACTACCTCGTCTACCAGGAGGTCGACGACCTGCGGGACGCGATCCTCGAGGGCTCCGACATCGAGGACCTCGACATGAGCTGCTTCGACGGCCGTTACGTCACCGGCACGGTGACGGAGGAGTACCTGGAGTGGGTCGAGGGCACCCAGACGTCCTGAGACGGGCGCCGCGAGGGGGAGGCTAGGCCTTCTCGTCTTCCTCGTCGGCGTACATGTCGGCCCACTTGTCCTCGAACTCGTCGACAGCCGTGCTCGAATGGCCGAGCTCCTGCTCGAGCGCCGCATAGTTGACGCTCGGGCTGTAGGACTTCAGCTCGCGAGCGATCTTCGTGTGCTTCGCCTTCTGACGGCCACGCCCCATGCGAGACCCCCTCATTTCCGGCCTGCGGGTTCAGGATGACCCGTCTGTTCGCGTGCCCGGCGTGAACCGGGAAGAGTAGCATTCAGAATAACACGGCGCTCCTCCGCGCAGGCGGAGGCAAGGATCGCGGAAGGGCGGCGAACATGTCCGATCCGGCATCTTCCGAGAATCGTCCGGACGAGCCGCAGGGCTGCGTGATCGTCGGCGTCATTCCGGAGCAGCCGGAGCGCGTCGTCCGCGAGGCCGCGCGCTACGCCGCGCTGCTGCGGGCGCCTCTCGTGGTCGTCTCGGTCGACGTGACGCGGTTCGTCGCCGCGGAGGATCCGGACGGATACGTCCGCACCGCTCCGATCGACGTCGCGATCACGGGCGCGGTCGAGGATCTCGCGGACGTCGAGGCGGCCGTTTCCACGGCGCTCGCCGGGGTCGACGTCGAGTGGACGGTCCGGCAGCTCGTGGGCGATCCGGCGATGGCGATCAAGCAGCTCGCGGACCGCACGAACGCGCGTCTGCTCGTGGTCGGCACGCGCCGCCGCGGCTTCGGCGAGTCGGTCCGCGAGTTCTTCACCGGGTCGGTCGCCGCCCGCCTCGCGCACCGTCAGCACCGGCCGGTCCTCGTGGTCCCGACCGACGAGCCGGCGCGCGACGACGAGGAGCTCTGGCCGAGCTAACCGCGCAGCGCGCGGGTGACCTCGCGGGAGGCCAGGTCGAGCGCGGACGAGAGCGTGTCCACGACGGATGCCGGCAGGTCGCCTCCACGGGCCACGTGCATGCGAAGGTCGGCGCGGATTCGCGCGCGGAACTCCGCCACGATCGTCTCGGCGCGCTGCACCTCTCCGCGCGCGCGGACGCGGGGATCGTCGGACGTCGAGGCCGACGGCTGCGACGCCTCGGACTTCGCCGCCGCGGCCAGGTCCGCGCGGAGGCTCCGCATCGCGTCGCGCACGCTGCCGCGGACCTCGTCCGCGATGAGGCGCACGGAATCGGCCAGGTCGGCTTCGATCCCCTCCAGGTCGCCCGCCCGGGCGGCGACCTCGGCGCGGCCGGCATCCGTGATCGCGTAGATCGTCTTACGGCCGTCGACCGTCTTGGTGACGAGGCCCTCCTCCTCGAGCTTCGCGAGGCGAGGGTAGATCGTGCCCGCGCTCGGAGTGTAGGTGCCGCCCGTGCGGTCGGTCAGCGCCTGCATGATGTCGTAGCCGTGCCGCGGGCCCTCGTCGAGCAGGCTCAGGAGGTAGAGGCGAAGGTCGCCGTGCGAGAAGACGGGAGGCATCACCGCTCCTCGGTGGTCGCATCCACCGGCTGGCGGAGAACCGTGGTGTCGCCGGAGACCGAGTGCGTGCGGACGTCTGCGAACGAGCCGCTGAGCTCGCCCGACGACCCGGCGTAGTTGGTCGTGCGACCGGAGCCGCGGCCGGACTGCACCACGCCGTCGATCAGCACGCGTCCGCTCACGCTGCGCACGACGTAGTTGGCGGGAACGCCCTCGTCGAGCCGGATGGTCGCGTTGCCGCTCACCGTGTTGAGCGAGATCTCGTGCACGTCGCCGCGGGCGTCCGCCAGCATGCTGCCCGAGACGGTGTCGACGGAGACCTTGTGCAGCTCGCCGGTGACGGCGACGTCGCCGGACACGCTGTTCGCGTTGAGGCTGCCCGTCATGTTGCGCACCTGCACGTCGCCGGACACCGAGTTGGCGGTCACGTCGCCGGTCACGCCGTCGACGATGAGGTCGCCCGAGACGGTGTTGAGGGAGACGTTCCGCGTGAGCCCGGACACGAGCGCGCTCGCGCTCACCACGCCGAGCGTGAGAGCCACGTCGCGGGGCACCGCGACGGAGATCTCGGCCTTCCGGCTCGAGGGCCCGAAGTTCTGGAACACCTCCAGGAAGTTGTCCCAGCGCAGCTGGGGGTGATCGATCTCGACGTGGTCGTCGGTCGCCTCGATGCGCAGGTCCTTCGAGGTGACCGAGTGGACCTCGATCCGCACACCGGGCTCGTCATGGGCGACGATGTCGATCTGCCCGCCGACGAGGCCGACCTTCAGACTGCGGATCGGCTCGAGGTCGATCACACGGGTCTCGCCCGGGTGGACGATCCACTTCTCGAGTGTCATGCTGATTCCTCCGTGATCGCGATATAACGCGTTTATAGAGTAACACGATATATCGCGATCACAAGAGCGGGGGAGCATCCCGCTTGACCTTGACGTAACGTCAACCTCTACCGTCGAAGACATGACGACGGATGCCGGGGAGTACACGATCCACCAGCTCGCCCGGCTGACCGGGACGACGAGCCGCACGCTGCGCCACTACGACTCCGAGGGCCTGCTGTCGCCCGCGCGGCTGGGCGCGAACGGATACCGGTTCTACGGCCCCGACGAGCTCGTGCGACTGCAGCGGATCCTGTTGCTGCGCGAGCTCGGCGTCGGGCTTCCGCAGATCGCGGAGGTGCTCGATCGCGACGGCGACGAGATCGCCGCCCTGGAGACGCACCTCGTGTGGCTCCGGCGCGAGCAGGAGCGGCTGACGCGGCAGATCGCCGCCGTCGGCCGGACGATCGAGGCGAGGAGAGGAGGTGAGCATCTGATGGCAGAGGACATGTTCGACGGGTTCGACCACACGCAGTACCGCGAAGAGGTCACGCAGCGCTGGGGGGCCGAGGCCTACCGCGCCGGCGACCGCTGGTGGCGGGGCATGACGGCCGACGACCGGACCGCCTGGCAGCAGGCCAGTGCCGCGCTGCAGCGGGACTGGGCGGACGCCGCGGCGCGCGGCATCGCACCCGATTCCGACGAGGCGCGTGCCCTGGCGGCACGCCACGCGGCGTGGCTGCGCAGCATCCCCGGAACGCCCGCAGGCGAGGACTTCCCGGGCTACCTGCGCGGCCTCGGCGACCTCTACGTCGCCGATCCGCGGTTCACGCGCAACTACGGCGACCTGACCGGCGCGGAGTTCGTGCGCGACGCACTGCAGGACTACGCCGAGTCGCTGTAAGCGGCCGGAACGCGCGTCAGGTGTTGCGGCGCATGACCCTGAAGAGGAAGACGATCAGCGCGATGATGCCGACGATGATCGCGACCCACAACAGCCAGTTGAGCGCGGCGTTCAGTCCGCCGACGATCGCCAGCACGATCGCGACGATGATGATGATCAGCAGGGCGATGTTCATGGGATCCTCCTCGTTTCTCCCAGGTGCCGGGCGGACGGGCCCCGAACGTGTCAATACGTTAGGGACCCCGGCCGGGAGGGACGAGGGGCTTGCGCACGGCCCGCGATGGCCCTAGGGCGAAACGGAGCTCATCCGGAGGGGGGCGCTCGCACTAGTCTCGGGTCGTGGCATCCGCTCCGGCCTTCTCCTGGCGCTACGCGGGGCTCGTCGCCGGAGGCGGAGCGGTCGGCACGGCGATCCGGCTCGCGATCACGATCGCCCCGTGGGGCGACGCGACGGTCTACGTCGTGCCCGTCATCAACGTCGTCGGTGCCTTCCTGCTCGGCGTGATCACGTCGCTCGCCGTCCGCCGAGGCGACACGGAGCGCTCGCGTCGCATCCGGCACTTCTTCGGCGGCGGGGTCATGGGCGGCTTCACGACGTACAGCGCGTTCGCGGTCGCCGCGGTCGGGCCGCAGACGATCTGGCTCACGCTCGCGACCGCGGTCGTCGGCACGCTCGCGGGCTGGGCGGGGCTGATGCTCGCGCGGACCCGGAGGAGCGCGTGACCGTCGTCGTGTTCCTCGTGGCCGTCGTGGCCGGCGGGGTCGGCGCCGCGCTCCGGTACGCGGTCGACGTGCTGATCAGCGCGATCGTCGGGGTCCGCTTCCCGTGGGGCATCTTCGTCGTCAACGTGACGGGATCCTTCGCGCTCGGCATCGTCACGGGGGTCGCGGCGGGGACCGACCTGGCCTTCGTAGTCGGATCGGGTCTGCTCGGGGGGTACACGACGTTCAGCACGGTCGCGGTCACGACGGCGCTGCAGGCCGAGGAGCGTCGCCGGTTCGTCGCGTTCGCGTACGGCGCCGGGACGCTCGTCGCGACCGTCCTGGCGGCCGGGTTCGGTCTTGCCCTGACAGGACGCCTCGGCGGCTGAGGGCACCGCTCCTCATACGTCCGCATGCGATACTGTGCACGCCTGAGCGCGCCTCGGCATCCGATTTCTGCGCACCCTTTCACGAAGGCAGCCCGTGTCGAACCTCGCCGTCCTCAGCCTCAAGAACCGCGCGCTGATCGCGCTCGTCACGATCGTCGTGGCGGTGTTCGGCGCTCTCGCGCTCGTGAACCTCAAGCAGGAGCTCATCCCGTCGATCGACTTCCCGCAGGTGTCGATCGTCTCGACCTACCCGGGCGCCTCGCCCGACGTCGTCAGCCACGACGTCTCGGAGCCGATCGAGTCGGCGATCCAGGGAATCCCGGGTCTCAAGGACACGTCCGCGACGAGCACGACGAACGCCTCGGTCGTGCAGGCGTCGTTCGTCTACGGCACCGACCTGACGACGGCGGAGCAGAAGATCAGTCTCGCGATCAACCGGATCAAGAGCCAGCTTCCGACCGGGGTCGAGCCGAACGTCGTGACGGCCAGCATTTCGGACCTGCCGGTCATCCAGGTCGCGGTGACCGGCTACTCCGACGAGGCGACGATTCAGTCGCAGCTGGAGAACACGGTCGTGCCCGCGCTCCAGGACATCCAGGGCGTCAACGCCGCACAGATCGTGGGCGGCCGCGGCAATCGCGTGACGATCACGCCGGATGCCGCGAAGCTCGCGGCATCCGGTTACACGCGGCAAGCGATCACGGACGCGCTGAAGCAGAACGGCGTGCTGTTCCCGGGCGGGGCCGTGACCCAGGGCGACCAGACGCTCACCGTCCAGACCGGGGGCAAGGTCACCTCGGTCGATCAGCTCTCGGCGCTGCCACTCGTGCCCTCTACTGCCGCGCAGCTGCAGGCGGGGACGAAGACGATCGCCGACGTCGCCTCGGTCGTCGAGGAGCAGGATCCCGTCACGACCATCTCGCGGGTCAACGGCGAGCCCGCGCTCACGATCGCCGTCACCAAACTCCCGTCCGCGAACACGGTCGACGTCTCGCGCGCCGTGACGGCGGCGCTGCCGGGCCTCGCCGCGGGGCTCAACGGCGCTCAGTTCACGATCGTGTTCGACCAGGCGCCGTACATCCAGCAGTCCATCGACTCGCTCGCTCAGGAGGGCCTGCTCGGCCTGCTGTTCGCGGTCGTCGTCATCCTGATCTTCCTGCTGTCGGTGCGGGCGACCCTGGTCACGGCGATCTCGATCCCGACGAGCGTGCTCATCACGTTCATCGGCATCCAGGCGTTCGGCTACTCGCTCAACATCCTTACGCTGGGCGCCCTGACGATCGCGATCGGGCGCGTGGTGGACGACTCGATCGTCGTGATCGAGAACATCAAACGACATTACGTCGGCGATGCGGACAAGACCGCGTCGATCCTCCGCGCCGTCCGTGAGGTCGCCGGCGCGGTCACCGCATCCACGATCACGACTGTCGCGGTCTTCCTCCCGATCGCGTTCGTGGGCGATGTCACAGGCGAGCTCTTCCGTCCGTTCGCGCTCACGGTCACGATCGCGATGCTCGCGTCGCTGTTCGTCGCGCTCACGATCGTCCCGGTGCTCGCCTACTGGTTCATGAAGCCTGGCAAGCCGCTGCTCGACGCGGAGGGCCGGCAGGTCGACCCCGAATCGGCGACCGCGCCGCCGAGCCTGCTGCAGCGCGCGTACCTGCCGATCATCCGCTGGACGCTGCGGCACTCCTGGATCACTCTCGCGATGGCCCTCGTCGTCCTCGTCGGAACCGTGTTCCTCGCGCCGCTCATGAAGACGAACTTCCTCGGTGACTCGGGCCAGAACACGGTCACGATGACGCAGGACCTCGGGCCGGCAGCGAGCCTCGACGCGAAGGATGCCGCGGCCGCGCAGGTCGAGGCCGCGATCAAGCCGATCAGCGGCGTGCAGACCGTGCAGGTCTCGATCGGGTCGAGCGGTTCCGCGCTGCGCGACGCCTTCACTGGCGGCAGCTCGGGCATCACCTACTCGATCACGACGGACACGAACGCGGACCAGGCGGCCGTGCGCCAGGACATCCAGAACGCCGTCGCGCAGTTGCCTGACGCCGGGACGATCACGGTCGCGAGCTCCGGCGGGGGCTTCGGGTCCAGCAACGTCGCGATCGACATCACGGCACCCACCGAGCAGGCGCTCCAGGACGCGACGGACACGCTCACCGCCGCTCTTCAGGGCAAGCCGGGCATCGGCCAGACCACGAACAACCTGTCCGCGTCACTGCCGTACATCGCGGTCACCGTGGACCGGGACGCCGCGGCCCGACACGGTCTGTCGGAGACGGCCGTCGGTGCGATCGTCAACAGCACGATGCAGCCGCAGCAGGCCGGGACCGTCGAGATCGACGGGGCGAGCCAGACCATCTACATCCAGGCTGCGAATGCGCCCACGACCGTCGATGCCGTCAAGGCGATCCAGGTCCCGACGGCGGCGGGGCCCGTGCGTCTCGATTCGATCGCAACGGTCCAGCAGGCGGAGGGCCCGACCTCGATCACGACGAAGAAGGCGCACCGGATCGCGACGATCACGGTCACCCCGGCGACGGACAACCTCACGACGGCATCCGCGTCGGTCAACGCCGCGGTACGGGACACCGCACTGCCGGCGGGGGCCAGCGCGCAGATCGGCGGAGTCCTGTCGCAGCAGGGCGACGCGTTCGGTCAGCTCTTCCTCGCCGTGCTGGCTGCGATCCTGATCGTCTACGTCGTGATGGTCGCGATGTTCCGTTCGCTGCGCCAGCCGTTGGAGCTCCTGGTCTCCGTGCCGTTCGCCGCCACCGGCGCGATTCTCCTGCAGATCGTCACGGGCGTCCCGCTCGGGGTCGCGTCCATCATCGGTCTGCTCATGCTCGTCGGCATCGTCGTCACGAACGCGATCGTCCTCGTCGACCTCGTGAACCAGTACCGGCGGAAGGGGCTGGACGCGCACGACGCGACGCTCACCGGCGCCTCGCGCCGTCTCCGGCCGATCCTCATGACCGCGCTCGCGACGATCTTCGCCCTGACGCCCATGGCCCTCGGGATCACGGGCCACGGCGGGTTCATCTCTCAGCCGTTGGCGATCGTGGTCATCGGCGGATTGGTGTCCTCGACCGTGCTGACCCTGCTCGTGCTGCCGACGCTGTATAACCTCGTGGAAGGGGCGCGTGAGCGGCGCGAACGTCGACGCGCGAAGTCGGGCGGACCGACCACAGGACCCGCCGGCGACGGAGCGGCCGATGCGCTCGAGCCGGCATCGCGGCGGGGGCTTCGGCAGGCTGCCGAGCCGAGCTGAGCTCCCGCACCGCGACGGCGAGTGCGCGCACGAAGACGCCGGACCAGCCGAACATCGCGGTGAACGCGACGGCCTCGAAAGCGGCCGCGTTGATGATGCCGAAGCCGAAGAGCGTGCCGGCCACGGCGAGATAGCAGAGGACACCGACGGTCATCCGGCGCACGCGCCGCGACAACCCGTGCAGCATCCACGGCGTGGTCAGCAGCATCCCACCGAAGCCCGCGACCATGCCGTAGGCGACGACGTTGTGCATGACCTCGTTGACCGTCAGCGGGACGCAGCCCGCGAGCGACAGGTTGATGCCGAGCACCGTGAGGCAGGTGCGCGTGGTGGTGGCGGCACCGCGGCGCGCGACATCCCGGCCGAGGCGGGAGAGGTCGATGTGCAGACGGGTGGAGAAAGCGAGTACGGTAAGGCCTGCGAGGGTGAGCGTCGCGTTGAAGATGGTCCCGGACGCATCCGGGAACATGCCGAGGCGGCTGAAGTGCAGGTGCCACCAGATCGGGTCGGACGTCGTCAAGATCGCGAGACTGACACCGATTAGGACGATCGCCATCACCGCTGCGCCCCACCGTGTGGGAGACACGTCGGGGAGCCGCCAGACGACGGTTCGGCCGGAGAGGACCGTTGAGCTCATGCCGGGTACCCTTCACCCCAAAGGAATCCCGCCCCGACCGGGCTCATGCGCGGAAAGGGCCGACGCGAAGACCGCGTGCTTCGCGCACGGCCGAAGCCGTACGATCACGATAGCGTCACGAGCCACCGCGTGTCGTTACAGGGCCGTGACGTCGACCTGATATTTGATGCCCCAATCGAGCCCCCACGACTCGCCCGGCTCGAGCCAGCGCAGGCTCTGACCGGAGTTGAAGGCGTTCGCGGGCGCCGTCATCGGCTCGACCGCGACCGCGAGCGGATGCCCCGGAAGCCGGTCCGTCGTGAAGACCTGCAGGTAGTCGTAGCCGGGGCCGGCCCACAGATCCAGCCGCCGTCCGTCGGGTGTGCGGAGGATCGCGCGGATTCGTCCGGCCTCATCGCGACCGATGTCGCCGTACGCCGTGTCGAGCGAGACGTCGCCGAGTCGGCGCGGCGTGCGGAGGTCGTGTGGCGCGTCCACGGGCACCTGGCCGGTCGGGATCTGGGCCTCGTCGACGATGAGGTACGTCTCGGCATCCACCTCGATCGTGAGATCCGCGGTCGGGACATCGCCGACGCAAAGGTAGGGGTGCGCGCCGACGGCGACCGGGGCGGCGCCCGGGCCGACGTTGACGATCTCGTGTCGCACCACGAGTCCGTCGTCCTCGAGCGTGTACGTGACCGTGGTGTCGAGATGGAACGGGTACCCGGTCTGGGGGAAGACGCCGTGCTGCAGCGTGACGGAGGCGTCGTCCTGCGCGACGGCGCGGTACGGCGCGAACCGGAGCAGGCCGTGCGACGCGTTGCCGAGCTTCGGCTCGCTGATCGCGAGCTGGTACGTCTCGCCGCCGTGCGTCCACACCCCGCCGCGGATGCGGTTGGGCCACGGGACCAGCACGATGCCGGCGGCCGCGGGCGTCGGCAGGTCGTCGGGATACCGGGGGAAGAGGTCGATCCCGTCCAGCGTGAGGGCCCGCAGCGCCGCCCCGACCTGTGCGATCTCGGCGGTTCCGCGGGGCCCGGTGAGAACGAACCGTTCCCCGGTCGGGTCGGCGATGCTCATCGGTCCAGGATCCCCGGGGCGCGCATGCTCCCACCCTAGGGCGGAGAACTCTCAGGCACGACCGCGTAATGTAGGTCTGTCGGCTACGGACACCGCTCGATGCGGTCGCTTGTGAGTCTCGGGGCCGATGGTGCGCGCCGCTCGGCGCCCATGCCCATCCCACCCCCTCGCGCTGACGCCCGTCATCACGGCCGTCCGCGCGTGTCTGCGAGGAATCATGCCGAAGAACAAGAAGCCCGCCGGCGGTCGCCCGGCCCAGAACTTCGACCCGCGCCGCGGTGCGAAGCCGAACTTCCAGGACGCGAAGCGCCGCGGTGACGCGCGCCCCGCGACCGGCGCCGACAAGCCCGGCAGCCGGAGCCCCGGCCACCGCGGCTACCGCCCGGAGACCGACGAGGCGCCGGTGAAGCGCCGCTGGACGGCGCAGGAGAAGGCCGGCCGCGACGAGGCTCGCGCCATCCGCTCGCGGACCGACGGCGACCGCGCGCCGCGCCGCACGGACCGTGACGACCGCGCGCCGCGCGCGTACGGTCGCGACGACCGGGCCCCGCGCGGATACGGCAGGGACGACCGCGCCCCCCGTACATACGACCGCGATGCTCGGTCGGACCGGCCGACCCGCGACGACCGCGCGAACCGTGGTTACGCGCGCGACGAGCGTCCGCGTTCGTACGACCGCGACGATCGTGCTCCTCGCGCGTACGGCCGGGATGACCGTGCCCCTCGCGCCTCCGAGCGCGATGACCGCGCTCCCCGCGCCAACGGTCAGAACGACCGGGCTCGCTCGTTCGACCGGAACGAGCGCCCGCGCTCGTTCGACGGCGACGGCCGTCCGCGTTCCTTCGACCGGGACGACCGCGCTCCGCGCCGGGATGACCGCGGTCTCCGTCGCGACGACCGTGCTCCCCGTGCCTACGGCCAGAACGACCGGGCTCGCTCCTTCGACCGGGACGACCGCCCGCGTTCGTTCGACGGCGAGAGCCGGCCGCGTTCGTTCGACCGGGACGACCGCGCCCCCCGCCGGTACGACGGCGGCGACCGCACCCGCGCCCCGCGCTCGGACGATCGCGCACCGCGCCGGTACGACCGGGATGACCGCGCGCCGCGCCGGTACGACCGGGACGACCGCGCGCCGCGCCGCGACGACCGCGCTCCTCGTCGTGACGACCGGGCGCCGCGGAACGAAGAGCACATCGACGTCGTCCACGAGCGGCTGCAGGCCGAGGCCGTCGAGGCGACTACGACCGAGGGCGTCGGGTTCGCCGAGCTCGGCCTCGGCGAGAACATCGTGCGCGAGCTCGTCGAGCTGGGCGCGGCGCATCCGTTCCCGATCCAGGCGGCCACGGTCGCGCCGATCCTCGAGGGCCGCGACGTGCTCGCCCGCGGCCGGACCGGCTCCGGCAAGACGATCGCGTTCGGCGCGCCCCTCGTCGAGGCGGTACTCCGCGCGCAGGCTGGCCAGAAGCGCGAGTACGGCCGCTCGCCGCGCGCGCTCATCATGGCGCCGACGCGCGAGCTGGCGCTGCAGATCGACCGCACCGTGCAGCGTCTGGCGCGCAGCGTCGGCCTGTTCACGACGCAGATCTACGGCGGCGTCCCGCAGGCGCGCCAGGTCGGCGCGCTGAAGAAGGGCGTCGACATCGTCATCGGCACCCCCGGCCGCATCGAGGATCTCGAGCGTCAGGGGCACCTCGACCTCTCGCAGGTGCAGGTCGCGGTCCTCGACGAGGCCGACCACATGTGCGAGCTCGGCTTCCTCGAGCCCGTGCAGCGAATCCTGCGCCTCACGGCCGACGGCAGCCAGAAGCTCCTGTTCTCCGCGACGCTCGACCGCGAGGTCGCCGAGCTGGTGGACGAGTTCCTGGTCGAGCCGGCCGTCTACGAGGTCGCCGGCGAGACGCAGGACTCGGGCACGATCGACCACCGCGTCTTCGTCATCGACCACCGTGACAAGGCCGAGATCCTGGGCGAGCTCGTCGACCGCGAGGGCAAGACGCTCGTGTTCGCCCGCACGCGCGCGTACGCGGAGATGTTGGCCGAGCAGTTCGACGGTGCCGGCATCTCCGCCGTCGCGCTCCACGGCGACCTCAACCAGGCGAAGCGCACGCGCAACCTCGAGCGGCTGACGTCGGGTCGGGTGCGCGTGCTCGTCGCGACGGATGTCGCCGCGCGCGGCATCCACGTCGACGACATCGACCTGGTGATCCAGGCCGACGCGCCGGATGAGTTCAAGACCTACCTGCACCGCTCCGGCCGCACGGGCCGTGCGGGTCGCTCCGGTACGGTCGTGACGCTCATCCCGCGTCAGCGCCGGCGCCGGATGACGGAGCTCCTGGGCCGCGCCGAGATCGAGGCGCCCTTCGAGGACGTCCGTCCCGGCGACGACGCGATCGAGGAGCTGGCCGGCCGCCCGACGGCGGAGTCCCTCACCGCCTGACTCGAATCCCCCCTCTGAGATCAGGTGATTTCGCCTACTCAGGACGTTTCGCCCGCGGATCGTCCTGAGTCCGCGAGATCACCTGATCTCGCAGAGTGGGACGGAGCGGGCGGTTGAGACGCCGGGCGTCAGAACAGACGTGCGGGCTCCGTCGGGCCGGTCGCCCGGATCGGGCCCGGCCCGGAGATCATGCGCGGGTGTCGTCCTCGACCCGCCCGTCCAGACCGTGCCGGCGCAGAAGCGGACGGACCCGGCGCGCGAGCCACTGCCGGTACTCTTTCGGTGCGTTGACGGCGGCGCCGGGGTAGAGGCGCGCGTACGCGCGCACGAGCTCCGGATGCTCCGCCGACAGCCACTGCAGGAACCAGCGCTTGACCCCCGGGCGCAGGTGCAGGGCGCCGAACACGACCCGCGCCGCGCCGGCCTCGCGGATCCGGCCCAGCGCCTCGTCGAGCGCCGGGACCGCGTCGGTCAGGTGGGGGAGGACGGGCATCAGGAAGACGGTCACGCGGAAGCCCGCATCGGATGCCGCGCGCACGGTCTCCAGTCGGGCCGTGGCGGTCGGCGTCCCCGGCTCGATGCGGCGCTGCAGGGCGTCGTCGAAGACCGCGATCGAGGTCGCGATCGACACGTTGACGCGCGTCGCGGCATCCATCAGCTGCGGGAGATCCCGCCGGATCAGCGTTCCCTTCGTGAGGATCGAGAACGGCGTGCCCGATTCGGTGAGCGCGGCGATGATCCCGGGCATGAGGCGGTAGCGCCCCTCTGCCCGCTGGTAGGGGTCGGTGTTCGTCCCGAGTGCGACGTGCTCGTGCGACCACGATCCGCGCCTCAGCTCCCGCCGGAGCACGTCCGCCACGTTGGTCTTCACGACGATCTGCGAGTCGAAGTCCCGCCCGCCGTCGAGGTCGAGATACTCGTGCGTCCCCCGCGCGAAACAGTTGTGGCTGATCACACCATTGGCGACGAAGTCGCCGGTTCCCGTCGTGATATCGACGAGGTCCATCTCCGTTCGGAGATCTTCGATTGAGACCACGCGGAGATCGGCGACGGTCTTCACGGCGGTCCCGAGCAACGAGCGCTTGCGGCTGATCGCCGGCTCGGCCCAGTGGAAGAACCGGCGGACCGAAGGCAGACCCCCGGTGACACGGACGGCGGACACGCCGTCGGAACGCGGGCGCTCGACGATGAACGGTATGCCGGCGGCCCTCATCGCCTCCGCGGTCAGGCTGATCAGCTCCTCGTCGCCATTGTGAATCCGGATGATGTTCCGAGACGAGGACCCCTCAGCGTCGAAGATGCCCGCGAGGAAACCCGCCTGCCATTCAGGACCACGGACCGGGGGTGTGCGGGTCAGTTCTTCGACGCGGTGGACGGCCTCCCGACGGGCCGTATGGATCGCCGTCATCGCTCGTCGCGTCGCCGATGCCGTTGCGAACGGCCGCGTCTGTGTCACGATCCCCTCGACGGCAAGGTATTCGCGCGTGCGCTCGAGTGCCTCCGTGTCCGCGAGTGCGAGGCGAAAGGCGTGGATCTCGCGCGTACGTTCGGGTGCGGCATATGACCCGTGGAAGATCATGCCGTCTCCGCGGATCATCCCCAGCAGGTATCCGCGACGATAGCCGGCGGTCGTTGTGGAGCGTTCGGTGGCTGCTCCGCTGATCCCGAACCCCTGGAGCCGGTTCCGCGCTGTGAGGTACGGACGTTGCGAGGCACCGGTCATCGCTCCCGTGACGTGCTTCCACCCGCGGTCGGTGAGGAAGCGGTGATCACCGCTCGCGACGATCTCCGTGCCGTCGGCGAGCGTGATGCGGTGAGCCCGCTTGCGGGTCGTCCACCGCGCACGCACCACCGTGCGGACGTAACGACGGTAGGCACCGACTCGCTCGGTGCCGACGATCTGATCGCCGATCCGCAGCTCGGCGATCGGTCGCTGCCGCCCATCGGCCATGAGCACCAGGGTGTCGGGAGAGAGGCAGTATTTGCAAGCATGGGTGCAGCCCCGGTACGGGTTGATGGTCCAGGCGAACGGCATCGCGGAGGAGCCCGGCACGTGGTTCAGGGCGCTCTTGCACAGCACTTCGTGGAAGACCACGTCGGCGAACTCGGGCGTGGTCACGGAGCGGACGAGCGAGCCGAGCTGCTCCATGCCGGGCAGCGCCCCATCGTCTCTCTGTCCGAGTCTCTGCCCCTGCCATCGCATGCACTCAGTCGAACATAAATACTATGAAACGGCAAGGGCGGCAGAACCGGTGTTCGGGCGGGAAAATGGACGGGTGACCGACGGGCGACCTGATGACCGGCCCGCCACCCGGCGGGCGGCGCGAGCGGAGGCCGAGGCCTCCGTGGCGGTCGCACCGAGCCGGATCTCGCGGCGGCGCGGCGCGGTCGTCGCGATGGGCGGCCTCGTGGGGCTCCTGGTGCTCGTCCTCGCGTGGGCGGTGGCCGCGTTCCCGCGGGCCGAGACCACCGCATCCGTCCAGGATCCCCCGCCGCCGTACGTCGATGCGCTCCCCGTCCCGCTCGTGGCCGGCGCGCTCCCCACGGTCACGGCGACGCCCACGACGGCGGGCACGGCGCTGTGCTCGCAGCCCGCTCTCACGGCGGCGCTCGCGGCGGGAGACGATGCCGCCACGATCGCCGCGGCCGGCGGAGCGGAGGCGTTCCGTGCGGCTGTCGCGTCGGGCGCGGCCCCCTGCATCCGCCTCGACGATCCCGCGCGCGTGTGGACGGTGGTCAACAAGCGGCGCCCCTACGGTCAGGTCGACTACGTGCCGGCGGCGCTCGTGATCCCCGCCGGGGTCCGCAACATCCCCGGCGGCGCGATGCGTCAGGATGCCGCGACGGCGGTGCAGGCGCTCGTCCAGGGCGCCGGAAACGCCGGTGCCGGAGCCATCGCGATCGACAGCGCTTACCGCTCCTACACGACGCAGCAGTCGACCTACGCCCAGAACGTGGCAGAGAACGGTCAGGCCGGCGGGGACGCCGTGAGCGCACGGCCCGGCTTCAGCGAGCACCAGTCGGGCCTCGCCGTGGACCTGGCCGCGTGCAACGGCGGCTGCAGCGCGATCGAGGACTTCGGCCCGACGCCGCAGGGGCAGTGGGTCGCGGCGCACGCGTGGGAGTACGGCTTCATCGTCCGCTACGAGGCCGGGGAGACGCCGATCACGGGATACGCCCCCGAGCCCTGGCACCTCCGCTACATCGGCACGGAGCTCGCCCGCGCGTACCACGACGGCGGCTGGCACACGCTCGAGCAGTTCTTCGGGCTCCCGCCCGCTCCCGACTACGCAAACTGATCCGCCCATCGGGGGCTGTGCCAGGATGACACTCGACCGCAGGGTGCACGAAAGGGCAGGGGCACGATGGAGCGCGACATCTATGACGAGGACCAGGACGCCTTCCGCGACGTGGTGAAGGAGTTCGTCGCCCGCTACGCGACGAACGAGAAGCGCGAGCAGTGGGATGCCGACGGCGAGATCGACCGCCCGACGATGCTTGCGGCCGGCGAGGCCGGGCTCATCGGGCTCTCCGTCCCGGAGGAGCTCGGTGGTGCGGGGATGCTGCAGGACTACCGCTTCCGAGCGGTCGTGACGGAGGAGACGATCCGCGCCGGCGCGGGCTCGCTCGCCGGCGCCCTCGGCATCCAGGACGACCTCGCCGTCCCCTATCTCGCGCATTTCGGCACACCTGAGCAGCAGCAGAAGTGGCTGCCCCGGATGGCGACCGGCGAGGTGCTCGGAGCGCTCGCGATGACCGAGCCCGGCGCCGGCAGCGACTTGCGGGGTGCGCGGACGACGGCGAAGAAGGTCGACGGCGGATACCTCGTCAACGGTGCCAAGACGTTCATCTCCAGCGGCAAGACCGCCGACCTCGTGGTCACGTTCGTGAAGACCGGCGAGGGGGACAAGGCCAACGACTTCAGCCTGATCCTGCTCGAGAACGGCATGGCCGGCTTCGACCACGGCAAGAAGCTGAACAAGATGGGCTTCCACGGCCACGACACCGCGGAGCTGTCCTTCGACGACGTCTTCGTCCCGGACGAGAACCTCATCGGCGGCGAGGCCGGCCACGGCTTCGTGCAGCTCATGCGCAACCTGCCGCTCGAGCGGCTGTCCGTCGGGGTGGCCGCCGCCGCGGCATCCCAGGCCGCGCTGGAGTGGACGCTGGAGTACACGACGAGCCGCGAGGCGTTCGGGCAGCCGATCGTCGACTTCCAGAACACGCGCTTCCGCCTCGCCGACGTCGCCACGACGGTCGACGTGCTGTGGGCGTATATCGACCGCGCGATGCTTCTGTACAAGGAGGCGAGGCTGACGCCCGAGGAAGCGGCGAAGGTCAAGTTCTGGTCGACCGAGCGGGAGTGGGAGATCCTCGACACCTGCGTGCAGTTGCACGGCGGGTACGGGTACATCACGGAGTATCCGATCGCGCGCGCCTTCCTCGACGCCCGCGTCCACCGGATCTACGCCGGCACGAACGAGATCATGCGCGAGATCGTGGCGCGGCAGGTGACCGGCCGCCGGTAACCGGTGCGGGTCAGAGCCGGCGCTGCCGCCGGCGCAGCCGCACGGCGGGCAGCGGCGGGGCCGGCACCCGCTCCGCGCCGTGACCCACGACGTGCCCGAAGCGCGGGGCGCCGGACTCCCACGCTTCCCGCGCGTCGGCGATCTCCTCGTGCGAGCGGCCGACGAAGTTCCACCACATCACGATCTCGTCCTCGAACGGCTCGCCGCCGAGGAGGAAGGCGACGGATGCCGTCGTGGCCTCGATCTCGACGCTGTCGCGCCCAGTCCCGAGGTACAGCAGATGCTGGGGGCCGACGTCGACCGCCGGATCGGCGTGCACCACGAGGTCACCCGTGACGCCGACGATCGCGTGCTCCCACGTCGCGTCGAGCGGCACGCGCACGCGGGATCCGGCGGGCAGCCGCAGCTCCGCGCCGACGATCGGAGTGTGCGCGGATGCCGAGGACGTCACGCCGCCGAGCGCCCCGAGCACGACCGTCGCCTCGCCCGCCGACCCCGACACCGGTGTGAGCGGGAGGACGGGCAGGTCCTCGTGCCGCTCGAAGGCCGGCGCACCGTGTCGCCGCGATTCGGGCAGCGCGACCCAGAGCTGCAGGGCGTCGAGCGGGACGGGCTCCTCGCCGACGGAGTACTCGGAATGGGCGATCCCCTCGCCGCTCGTCATGAGGTTGAGCACGCCCGGCCGCACGGTGACGTCGCTGCCGACGGCATCCCGGTGCCGGACCTCGCCCACGATCGGCCACGTCACGGTCTGCAGCCCGATGTGGGGGTGCGGTTCGACGCGCATCCGGGTCTTCTGCGGGCCGAAACGGTCGAGGAAGCACCACGCCCCGACCATCGGGAGGTCGCGCTGCGGGAGCGCGCGGTGCACCGACATCGCGCGCACGCCGCCGAGCGGCACTTCGCGCGCCTCCAGCAGCACCGCCCGCGGGCCGTCGCACGCGACGGGCGACTCGCGGACGGCGTTCTCGGCCTCGTCGAGACGGCTCACGCGGTGGACTCGCCCCCGGCCGCGGCATCCATCGCGTCCGCCTCGTCGGGCCAGTCGACGACGAGGCCGGCGACGTCGTTGTCCTTCAGATACCGGGTCACGAACGGGCACCACGGCACGATCGTCTCCCCGCGTCGCGCGAGGTCGCCGAGCATGTCGCTGATGAGCACCGTCCCCAGCCCGCGACCGGAGAACTGCGGAAAGATCACGGTGTGCGGGAGGACGACGCGTCCTCGCGCGTCGATGCGGAACTCCGAGAACCCGCTGAAGGAGCCGCCCACATGGATCTCGTACCGCGATGCCTCGTCGTTGCGCGTGACCGTCGTGTCGTCCGTCATACCCGTCCCTCCGTCGTCCTCCCCCAACGTAGGCGGCCCCGCCGGGTTCCGCCAGGCGCGCTCGCCGGCGGGGGCGCCCGCTGTCGGCGGCCGCGGTTAGGGTGGTCGCGTGACTTCGCGGCCCGGTGACCCGGTCGAGGACGCCCCCGCGTTCGACGACCCCTACGCCGACCTGCCGTGGGATCCGGAGGAGCTCCCCCCGGCGGACGCGTGGGATGCTCCGCCTCCGCCGGAGTCGGTGCCCGCGGCATCCGCGGTTCCGGCATCCGCTGCCGCCCCGGCCCGCGACTTCACGGGCGCCGCGCCGCTCGCGGTGCTCGAGGAGGTCTACGGGTACGACGCGTTCCGCGGCGACCAGGCGGCGATCGTCGAGCACGTCGTCGCGGGCGGCGACGCCGTCGTGCTCATGCCCACCGGCGGCGGCAAGAGCGTCACGTATCAGGTCCCGGCCCTCGTGCGGCCGGGCACCGGGCTCGTCGTGAGCCCGCTCATCGCGCTCATGCACGACCAGGTCGAGGCGCTGCGCGCGAACGGTGTCCGCGCCGCGTACCTGAACTCGACGCAGCTGCCGCAGGAGCGGCAGGAGGTCGAGCGCGCATACCTCGCGGGCGACCTCGATCTGCTCTACGTCGCCCCGGAGCGCCTCAACCTGGCGCAGACCACGAGCCTTCTGCAGCGCGGGCGGCTGAGCGTGATCGCGATCGACGAGGCGCACTGCGTGTCGCAGTGGGGCCACGACTTCCGGCCCGACTACCTCGCGCTCGGCGACCTCGGCGAGCGGTTCCCCGGCGTCCCGCGGCTCGCGCTCACGGCGACGGCGACGCGGGAGACCCACCGCGAGATGACCGAGCGGCTGCGCCTCCCCGACGCGCGGCACTTCGTGGCGAGCTTCGACCGGCCGAACATCCAGTACCGGATCGTGCCGAAGGCCGAGGCGCGGAAGCAGCTCGTGGCGTTCATCCGCTCGCAGCCCGAGGGCGCGTCGGGCATCGTGTACGCGCTGAGCCGCAAGAGCGTCGAGCAGACCGCCGAGCACCTGCGCGCGCAGGGGATCGACGCGCTCCCGTACCACGCGGGGATGGATGCCGGCATCCGGGCCCGTCACCAGTCGCGCTTCCTCCGTGAGGACGGCGTGGTCATGGTGGCCACGATCGCGTTCGGGATGGGGATCGACAAGCCCGACGTGCGCTTCGTCGCGCACATCGACCTGCCGAAGTCGGTCGAGGGGTACTACCAGGAGACCGGCCGCGCGGGCCGCGACGGGGAGCCGTCGCTCGCGTGGATGGCCTACGGCCTCGCCGACGTGGTCCAGCAGCGGCGCCTGATCGACGGGGGCGAGGGCGATCTCGCCCGCAAGCGCCGCCAGCATCAGCACCTCGACGCGATGCTCGCGCTGTGCGAGACGGTCGGATGCCGCCGGCAGAACCTCCTCGCGTACTTCGGGCAGGAGTCCGCGCCGTGCGGCAACTGCGACACGTGCCTCGAGCCGCCCGAGACGTGGGACGGGCTGGTCGCCGCGCAGAAGCTCCTGTCCACGATCGTGCGGCTCCAGCGTGAGCGCGGCCAGGCGTTCGGCGCCGGGCAGCTCATCGACATCCTCCGCGGCAACGCGACCGAGCGCGTGCGTCAGCAGGGACACGACCAGCTGTCGACGTTCGGCCTCGGCGCCGACCTGTCCGAGCAGGAGTGGCGCGGTGTCGTCCGCCAGCTCCTCGCGCAGGGCTTCCTCGTGGCTCGCGGCGAGTACGGCACGCTCGCGATCGCCGACGCCGCGGTCGGCGTGCTGCGGGGCGAGACGCCGGTGCCGCTGCGCCGTGACGTGCTCACGCGCACCTCGGGCACGCGCACGAAGTCCGCCGCGGCCGCGACGGTCGCGCCCGCGGACGAGCCGCTGTTCCAGGCGCTCCGCGCCTGGCGCGCCGAGGTCGCCCGAGAGCAGTCGGTGCCCGCGTACATCGTGTTCGGCGATGCCACCCTTCGGGCGGTCGCGGAGCGGCGGCCCGCGAGCCTGGCCGAACTCGACGGCATCCCGGGCATCGGCGCGAAGAAGCGCGACGCCTACGGCGATGCCGTGCTCGCGGTCGTCGCCGCCGCCTGACCCCGCCCGCGCGCCCGACCCCGCGCGACCCCGCGCGCCTGTTTCTCGCACGCGCCACTCGAATTCGAGCGGCGCGTGCGAGAAACGGTAGCGCGGCACGCGGGCCATGGCCCGGGCTCGGCGCCCCGGCCATGCGGGCCGCGCAACAGCGACCGCCCGCGACCCACCCGTGGCACGATGAGGGCGTGCCCGCACCCGCTGTCGTCGTAATGGGCGTCTCGGCATCCGGGAAGTCCACCGTCGGCGCGGCGCTCGCGCGCGATCTGGGCGTGCCGTTCGTCGACGGCGACGACCTGCACCCGGCGGCCAATGTCGCGAAGATGTCGCGGGGCGTTCCCCTCGACGATGCCGACCGGATGCCGTGGCTCGACGCGATCGGCGCCCGCCTCGCGGAGGCGGCCGGGCACGGCGGCCTCGTCGTCGCGTGCTCGGCCCTCAAGCGCGCATACCGTGACCGGCTGCGCGCGGCCGCCCCGACGACGGTATTCGTGCACGTGTGGGCCGACCCGGAGACGCTCGTTCGCCGCGCCACGGCGCGCACCGGCCACTTCATGCCCGCGAGCCTCCTGGTCTCGCAGCTCGCGACCCTGGAGCCGCTCGCCGTCGACGAGCCGGGCGCGGTCTTCGATGTCTCGGCGGGGGACGCCGACCGGGTCGCGGCGGATGCGGCGCGCTGGGTCGCGCAGCACGCGGGGTCCAGCTTGTAGGTCGGCACAACCGGAGCGCCGCCCGCAGGTACGCGGATGTGGCATCCCTCCACACATGTTGGCTCCAACTTGTAGGCGACCTACCATCGGAATCGATCCCCATCCCCTCGCCGGAAGGTGTTGCCATGACCGACGCCGCTGTCCGAACCCCCGCCACCCCTGAGCCGAAGGATGCCGTCGCCGTACCATCGACCGCCGTCGGCACCGGCCCGCGCATCGACGTCCCCCGGGTGACGGACGCGCTCCTGGGCACCTGGGCGGACACTCGCCGGCAGTCGCGCGCGCTCATCAAGGACCCCGCGTTCTGGCGTATCGAGGGCCTTTCGCTGGCCGAGCAGCGTGAGCGCGTCCTGACGCAGCTGCACCTGCTCGCCAAGAACGGCGGCTCGAACCGCGCGATGCCGAAGGAGTACGGCGGCCTGGAGGACAACGGCGCCAACCTCGCCGGCTTCGAGGAGCTCGTGCTGGCCGATCCCAGCCTGCAGATCAAGTCGGGCGTGCAGTGGGGCCTGTTCGGCGCGGCGATCCTGCAGCTCGGCACCAAGGTGCACCACGACGCCTGGCTGCGCGACGTGATCTCCCTCGAGCTGCCCGGCGCGTTCGCGATGACCGAGACCGGACACGGATCGGATGTCGCGGCGATCGGCACGACCGCGACGTACGACCCCGAGACGCAGGAGTTCGTCATCCACACCCCGTTCCGGGGCGCATGGAAGGACTACCTCGGCAACGCCGCGCTGCACGGGCGGGCGGCGACGGTGTTCGCGCAGCTCATCACGGGCGGCGTGAACTACGGCGTGCACTGCTTCTTCGTCCCGCTCCGCGACGAGCAGGGCGAGTTCCTGCCGGGAATCGGCGGCGAGGACGACGGCGTGAAGGGCGGACTGAACGGCATCGACAACGGGCGCCTGCACTTCGATCACGTGCGCATCCCCCGGCAGAACCTGCTCAACCGGTACGGCGACGTCGCGGAGGACGGCTCGTACACGAGCCCGATCGCGAGCCCCGGTCGCCGCTTCTTCACGATGCTGGGCCAGCTCGTGCAGGGTCGCGTCTCGCTCGACGGCGCCGCGACCTGGGGTGCGGCGCTCGCGCTCGACATCGCGATCACGTACGCGAACCAGCGCCGGCAGTTCGACAACGGTGCGGGGACGCCGGAGGTCGTGCTGCTCGACTACGGCAAGCACCAGCGCCGGCTCCTGCCGCGCCTCGCGCAGGTCTACGCGCAGGCGTTCGCGCACGAGGAGCTCCTGCAGAAGTTCGATGGCGTCTTCAGCGGGCGCACCGACACGAGCGAGGAGCGCGAGGATCTGGAGACGCTCGCCGCCGCGTTGAAGCCCCTCTCGACGTGGAACGCGCTGGACACGATCCAGGAGGCGCGCGAGGCCTGCGGCGGCGCCGGCTTCCTCGCGGAGAACCGGCTCGTCGGCCTCCACCACGACCTCGACGTGTACGTCACGTTCGAGGGCGACAACAACGTCCTGCTCCAGCTGGTCGGCAAGCGTCTGCTGTCCGACTACGCGAAGCAGTTCAAGGGCAAGGATGCCGCGGCCCTCGCGCGCTTCGCCGCCGTGCAGGCCGCCGGCAAGGCGTTCCATGGGGCAGGCCTGCGCCAGCTCGGCCAGACCGTCGGCGACCTGGGCTCCTCGGCCCGGTCCGTCGTTCGCGGGCTCCGCGGCGACCAGCAGCAGGAGCTCCTCGCGGACCGCGTGCAGCAGATGGTGGCGGATGTCGCGGCGCGACTTCGTCCCGCGGCCAAGCTCCCCGCGGCCGAGTCGGCGGCGCTGTTCAGCGCGAACCAGGCGGACCTCATCGAGGCCGCCCGCGCGCACGGCGAACTCCTGCAGTGGGAGGCGTTCACGGACGGGATCGCGCGCGTCGCCGACCCGGACACCCGCGAGGTGCTGACGTGGCTGCGGGACCTGCTCGGCCTGACGCTGATCGAGAAGCACCTGTCGTGGTACCTCATCAACGGCCGGCTGTCGGTCAAGCGGGCGGCGACGGTCTCGCAGTACATCGGCCGGCTGTGCGCGCGGCTGCGGGCGCACGCCCAGGACCTCGTGGACGCCTTCGGGTACGAGCCGGAGCACGTGCGCGCCCCCATCGCGAGCGGCGCGGAGCTCGCCCGGCAGACCGAGGCCCACGACTACTACGCGGCCCTGGAATCCTCCGGCGAGGCCCCGGTCTCCGAGAAGACCCTCCCCCGCCGCCCCTGACCCCCGGCCACCCCACCCTGACCCCCGGCCACCCCACCCTGAGAACGCGCTTGTGTCACGAAATCGGCCCGATTTCGTGACACAAGCGCGTTCTCACGGGGGAGGTTCTAGGCTCGGCGGGTGACCGACCTCCGCACGGGTGCCGACGGGAGGGCGCGGTGCGCGTGGGTCGGGGACGATCCCGACTACGTCCGGTACCACGACGAGGAGTGGGGCCGCCCGCTCCGCGGCGACCGACCTCTCTTCGAGAAGCTGAGTCTCGAGGGGTTCCAGGCGGGGCTCTCCTGGATCACGATCCTCCGCAAGCGCCCGGCGTTCCGTCGCGCGTTCGCGGACTTCGAGCCCGCCGTCGTCGCTGCCTTCGACGAGACCGACGTCGCACGGCTCCTCGCGGATGCCGGCATCGTGCGCAACCGCGCCAAGATCGAGGCCACGATCGGGAACGCGCGCCTCCTCACCACCATGGCGCCGGGAGAGCTCGACGCCTTCCTCTGGTCGTTCGCGCCGGCCGGGCCGCGCCCGCGTCCCGCCACGATGGCCGACATCCCCGCTATGACGCCGGAATCGGATGCCGCGAGCAAGGGCCTGCGGGCCCGGGGCTTCCG
Organism: Microbacterium sp. X-17; assembly: GCF_039615055.1. Lineage (NCBI taxonomy): Bacteria > Bacillati > Actinomycetota > Actinomycetes > Micrococcales > Microbacteriaceae > Microbacterium > Microbacterium sp. X-17. Next base: position 755,526 of record NZ_JBDHNI010000002.1, on the reverse strand, counting down.
CTTCGTCGGCTCGACCACGATGTACGCGCTCATGCAGTCCGCCGGGATGGTCGACGATCACCTCGCCGGCTGCTGGCGCGCCGCCGCCTGACCCGGGCTACCGGCCGGTGTCGGAGAGGTGACGCCCCGTGTGGCTGAGCACCTTCACGACCACGCCGCGCTCGCGGAGGGCCGTGACCGTGCGCGTCTCCTCCTCGGGGTCGCGCCCCAGGGCATGCACGTTCGCGATGACGAGCACGTCTCCGCGCCGGAGCGTGCCGATCAGCCGGACGAGGCGCTCCTCCCAGCTCTCGAGCGTCTCGGGAGCCGGGTGCCGGAAGTTGTGGATCGGAACCCCGAAGCGCGTGAGGTCGTCGCGCTGCTCCACGACCGACGGCATCCCGTCCCGCGCCACGACGAGCCCGACCAGGCGGGAGCCGGCGGGGCGGGCTCGCCACCAGTTGCGGTCGGCCTGGAGCTCGCGGAAGCACGTCGGGCACTCCGACGCTACGTGCGGGAGGTGGATGGGGCTCGTGTCCACGGCGGTCGCGGACGCGTCCGTCGTCAGCTCGCTCATGCGGGCCTCCTCAGATCCCTCCTATTGTGGCCTGCCCGCGCCGTCCGCGGGTACCGCCTCAGAGATCGTCGTCATCGCTCGAACGGAGCTCGATGCTGATCTGGTCGGCGTCGAGCTCGGCGAGCGTGTGGCGGAGGACCACGGTGCTGTACGTGCCGTATGCGGACAGCTCCGTGAGCCGCGTGCGCATCGCGTCGATCATCGCGAGGCGCAGGAACCGCATCTCCTTCACCCGCGTGGTCGTGTCGTCGTCCGGCGGCTCGGTGAGCCGCGAGCTCATCGCCGTGAGGAAGTCGGCCGAGTACGGCTCGCCGTCCGGTTTGCGCAGGCGCGGATCCGCCAGCGCCCGGGCGGCGGCCGTGCGCAGCTCGGCGAGCAGGCGTGCGTGCTCCTCCGGCGAGGGCCCCGCGTCCCCGGTCCCCTGCAGGCCGACGGCGCGCACGACGAGCGGCAGCGAGAACCCCTGCACGAGGAGGCTCCCCACCGCGACGAGGAACGCCACGAAGATGAGCAGCGACCGCTGGGCGGCATCCTCCGGAAGCGTCTGCGCGGCCGCGAGGGTCACGACGCCGCGCATGCCGGCCCACACGATGATCGCGCCGTGCCGCCAGTTGAGCGGGGTGGCCCGGTAGTAGTCCAGGTCCGCGAGCGCGCTCGTCACGCGGACGCGGAAGATCTTCATCCGCCGGTCCGGCGGGGGCCCCGCGTCCCGTTCGTCCAGCCCCGTGCTGATCTGCTCGAGGCGCTCCTGCCTTCGGACGCGGGAGCCCCTCGCTCTTCGCGCCTGCAGGGCGACCAGGATGACGACGAAGATCACGCGGACCGCCATGATGATGCCGACGGCACTGAGCGCGAGCCAGCCGCCGTGCCATAGGCCGTCGTGCTCCTGGAGGTTCGCGGTGAAGACCTCCTTGAGCTCCAGGCCCATGAGCAGGAAGACGCTGCCTTCCAGGACGAGCTCGATCGTGCGCCAGTTGAGCTCCTCGGAGATGCGCTGATCGGGGGTGAACCACCGCGCGGCGCCCTGGCCGGTCACGATGCCGGCGGCGACCGCGGCGACGAACCCGGAGCCGCCCAGCGCCTCCGTCGGGAAGTATGCCAGGAACGGAATGGCGAAGCTCAGGGCGGTGTGCGACGGCGAATGGCGGATCCACGCGCGGACGCGCAGGTTGAAGAAGCCGACGAGGCTGCCGATCACGACCGCGATGAGGGTGCTCCAGAGGAACGCGCCGACCGCCGCGCCGAACGAGAACCCGGCGGCCACCGCGGCGATTGCCGTGCGCAGCAGCACGAGCGCGGTCGCGTCGTTGAGGAGGCTTTCGCCCTCCAGCAGTGTCGTGACGCGGGACGAGATCCCGAGCCGCTTCACGATCGACGTCGCAACGGCGTCTGTGGGGCTGAGGATCGCGCCGAGCGCGATGCCCATCGCGATGCCGAGGCCGGGGATCACCCATGCGAAGAAGAGCCCGAGGAGCACGGCGCTCACGATCACGAGCGCGACCGCGAGCAGCGAGATGGGCCGGAGATCCCGCCGGAACTCGACGGCGGGAACGGACACCGCGGAGGAGTACAGCAGCGGCGGCAGGACGCCCGCGAGGATCCACTCCGGGTTCACGTGCAGGGCCGGGAAGAACGGCAGCACGGACACCGTGAGCCCGATCGCGACGAGCAGCAGCGGCGACGCGATCCCGAGGCGCTGGCCGACCGCGGCGACGAGCGCGACGCCGGCGATCACGGCGATGAAGATGAGGATGTAGGACTCCGGACCCACGCGACGAGCCTAGTTGGCACGGGTCCGCGGCCTGTCGCGTCGCCTCGGGTCAGGTCACGCTAGCGTGATCGCATGGGCTACCCCGCGGGACTCGACGAGGTGCTCTACCCGCCGATCGAGCCCTACGCGACCGGGATGCTCACCGTCGGCGACGGCCATCGCGTGTACTGGGAGCAGTGCGGCAATCCCGACGGCAAGCCGGTCGTGTTCCTCCACGGCGGTCCCGGCGCCGGATCCTCCGGATGGCACCGGCGGTTCTTCGATCCCGCCGCCTACCGGATCGTCTTGTTCGACCAGCGCGGCTGCGGCCGCAGCACCCCGCACGCGAGCGAGCCGCACGCGGATCTCAGCACGAACACGACCTGGCATCTCGTCGCCGACATCGAGCTGCTGCGCACGACGCTCGGGATCGAGCGGTGGCAGGTGTTCGGGGGGTCCTGGGGCAGCGCCCTCGCGCTCGCGTACGCCGAGACCTACCCTGATGTCGTGACAGAGCTCGTGCTCCGTGGGATCTTCACGCTGCGCTGGTTCGAGCTCGAGTGGTTCTACGAAGGCGGCGCCGCGGCGATCTTCCCGGACCTGTGGGAGAACTACCTCGCGCCGATCCCCGAGCTCGAGCGCTCGCACCTCATCGACGCGTACCGCCGGCGCCTCGTCCACCCGGACCCCGACGTGCACCTCCCGGCCGCCGTCGCCTGGACGCGGTGGGAGGCGTCGACCCTGACGCTCGAGCCGGACGCGGAGCTCGTCGCGGGGATGACCGAGCTGAACGCGGCGACCGCGTTCGCCCGGATCGAGAACCACTACTTCGTGCACGGCGGCTGGTTCGAGGACGGACAGCTCATCGAGCGGGCCCCCACCGTCGCCGGCATCCCGGGCGTGATCGTGCAGGGCCGCTACGACGTGTGTACGCCGGCGATGACCGCGTGGGATCTGCATCGCGCCTGGCCCGAGGCCGAGCTCGTGATGGTGGCGGATGCCGGCCACGCCGCGAGCGAGCCGGGGATCGCCCGCGCGCTCCGCGCCGCCACCGACCGTTTCCGAGGCCCGATCGAATAGCCGCACGACCGACCTATCTCGCTGGGAGGACACCATGACCGACGACGAACTGCTCGAGGTCTTCGACCGCCGCACGACCTCGAGCGCGGTGGGCCGAAATCGGCTCGGTGCCGAGCCGCTGCTGCCGGCGACGGCGTATCAGCTCGTCCACGACGAGGCGCTCCTCGACGGGAACGCGCGTCTCAACCTCGCCACGTTCGTGACGACGTGGATGGACGAGCATTCCGTGCGTCTGTACGCGGAGACGTTCGACAAGAACATGATCGACAAGGACGAGTACCCGTCCACGGCCGCGGTCGAGGACCACTGCTGGCGCATCCTCGCGGACCTGTGGAACGCGCCCAGCGTCGACGACGCGATCGGCACCTCCACGACGGGATCCAGCGAGGCGTGCATGCTCGGCGGCCTCGCGTTCAAGCGGCGCTGGCAGCACGCCCGACGGGCGGCGGGGAAGTCGACCGAGAAGCCGAACCTCGTCATGAGCGCGGCCGTGCAGGTCTGCTGGGAGAAGTTCTGCAACTACTGGGACGTCGAGATGCGCCTCGTGCCGGTCACGGCCGAGCATCCCGTCTTCGACGGGAGCGACCTCGAGAAGTATGTCGACGAGAACACGATCGGCGTCGTCGCGATCATGGGCGTGACGTACACCGGCGCGTACGAGCCGGTGCGCGAGATCGCGAGCAAGCTCGACGAGATCCAGGCGAAGACCGGTCTCGACATCCCGATCCACGTCGACGGCGCCTCCGGCGGCATGATCGCGCCGTTCCTGCAACCGGATCTCGAGTGGGACTTCCGCCTCGAGCGCGTGCACTCCATCTCCACGTCCGCGCACAAATACGGCGGCGTCTATCCCGGCCTCGGCTGGGTCGTATGGCGCGATGCGAAGTGGCTGCCGGAGGACCTCGTGATGCGCGTCTCCTACCTCGGCGGAGACATGCCGACGTTCGGGCTCAACTTCTCGCGGCCCGGCGCGCAGGTGCTGCTGCAGTATTACCTCTTCCTCCGCCTCGGCAACGCCGGCTATACGGCGATGCAGCAGGGCGCCCAGGACGTCGCGGTGCACCTGTCGCGCGCGATCGGGAAGATGGGCCCGTTCGAGCTCGTCAGCGACGGCACGGACATCCCGGTGTTCGCGTGGCGCCTCAAGGACGGCTACACGGAGAACTGGAACCTGTACCACCTGGGCGACCGGCTGCGGATGCACGGATGGCTCGTGCCGGCGTATCCGATGCCCGACGATCTGGCGGACGTCACCGTGCAGCGGATCGTGGTCCGCCGCGACCTCAGCATCGACATGGCCGACAAGCTCCTCGCGGACATCCGCATGGAGGTCGACTACCTTGACAAGCTCGAGAGCCCGATGCCGGTCGAGGGCCAGAAGCCGACCTTCCACCACTGAGCCCGCACCACCCGCCCGCGACCCCCCGCCACCCGCCCGCGAGAACGCGCTTGTGTCTCAGAATCGTGCCGATTCCGTGACATACGCGCGTTCTCGGGGGGAGGGGGCGAGGGGGGTCAGGCGCGGTAGGCGGCGGCGAGGGTGGCGGCGAGCCGGATCGGATCGCCGTCCACGAGGTTGCGCGTGAGGCCCTCGCTCACCGTGTTGGCCGTGCGCGCGCCCACGAACCAGGGCGGCGTCGGCAGCAGCGTCATCCGCCCGCCCGTGAGGTTCCGCGGGAACGGGCGGAACGGGCCGCGCAGGACGCCCCGCTCGACGTCGTCGAAGAGGTACGCGTTGTGCACCGTGCCGATCCCGCTGCCGACCTCCTCGAGGGTGCCGCCGGGGAACGCACCCCATGGCAGCGTCGGGGTGACGAATGCGGTTCCGGTCCACGTGTTGATTGCGATCGAGCCGTAGCGCAGCCGCTCGATCGCGTCCTCGAACCCGTCCCCGAGCTCGCGCTCCGTGTCCGGGTCGATCAGGACGTCGGCGCCGAGCGTGCCGGCGAGGCGGTCGTTGGCGTAGTCGACCGCGGCGTCGAGGAACGCCCGCCCCAGCCCCGGCAGCTCGCGGACGCCGAGCACGGGCGCGAAGTACTCGACCGTCTCGACGTCGTCGTCGCCCGCCAGGGGGACCAGCAGCCGGTCGGGCGCGAGGGCGGTGTCGGGGTGGGCGGCCCGGGCATCCGCGATCCGCTCGTCCGCCCGCGGGTACCAGACGGGTCGCTCGGGTGCGCGCCGGTACGCGGCGCGCAGCTCCGCGAGGAACGCGTCGCGCCGGTCCCAGTCCGCGGACACCACCACGACCTGGCCCGCGACGCAGTTGTGCCCGCTGTTGTTGAGGCGCATCGTCGCGATGTGCTGGGCCTGGAAGCGCAGGTCGGCGTCGCGCCACGGCCCCGGCACGACGATGACGGGGGAGACTCCACCGAGCTCGGCCGTGATCGGCGTCGTGAGTGCGGGACGATCCGCCGCGCGCCGCCCCGCGGCATCCTTCCCGGTGCCCCACACGATCGCGTCGAAGGTCGCGCCGGAACCGGTCACGTGGACGTGTTCGATCCGCGGATGCCGTGTGAGGGCGGCGCCCTCCGCGGGACCCCCCGTCACGATGCGCACGAGTCCGAGCTCGACGAGCGGGGCGAGCGCGCGCTCGAACACCGGCAGCAGCGGATCCATCGTGGGGTTGAGCTTCAGGAGCGACACCCGGTTCGCGCTCACGAGCTCGGACAGCACGTCGAGCACGGGGATCGAGGTGACGTTGCCCGCCCCGAGCACGAGCCCGATCCCGCCGGGCCGGCCCGGCGTGCGCTGCGCGAGTCCCGCGGCGGCCTTCGCTGCGCTCGCGGAGACTCCGGGCCGCAGCCAGACCTCGCCCGTGAAGCCCATGAGCAGCAGGTGCTCCCGCCGCGTGCGGGGGAACACGTCGAACACCGTGCGGCCGCCGCGCGTCGTCCGCGAGCGGAGCCGGCCGGCGGGCGATCGACCCGCGGCGAGCGCGCGCAGCGACGCAGCGACGGCGTCGAGCGCCGTGAGGAACGCGTAGGGGCCGGTGAGCCACTCCTCGCCGGCGGTGGGATGCCCGGGATCCAGGCCCTTGATCCGCGCCGCGGTCTCCGCCCATTCGGCGGCGACGGCACCCGCGCTCGCGTGCGTGCGATCGAGGAGCCGCGCGCGCTGGTCGAGCGTCAGACCCGACCAGAGCGCTGAGCCCTCCGCGAGCCGAGCGATCGCCTCGTCGAGCGCGGAGGACATCGCTGCCTCAGATGAGAGCGAGTTCGCGGAGCTTCGCCTCGACGTCGCCGTTGGAGGGCTCGACGTGGTGCGTGGCGTCCGGGTAGACCACGACGGGGATGTTGGTACGGCCGGAGATCTCGCGCGCCACATCGGCCGCAGCAGGCTCCGCCTCGAGGTCGACGTAGGCGTAGTCGACGCCGAGGGAGTCCAGCTGGGCCTTCGTGCGACGGCAGTCGGAGCACCACTCGGCGCCGAACATCGTGATCGTCCCCTCCGCGGGGGTTCCTGCTGAAGTCATGTTTCCAGCGTACGGCCGCCCCGAAAGGCGAGGGTCGATGCGGTCTCAGGCATGTCTCGATTGCCTGAGAACTCGCTATTGTTCGCTCTCCCCACTTCGCGCGGCGAATACCGCATGGCAACATGGACATAATCGTTCCCCGCGCGGGGCCGATCCCCCCGACGCGAAGGACCACGATCCATGAACGTCACGATAATCGTGCCGACGTATAACGAGGCACCGAACATCGCCGAACTCGTACGTCGGGTCACCACCGCGACCCGTGGCCTCCAGGCCGAGATCCTCTTCGTCGACGACAGCACCGACCACACCGCCGACACCGTGCGCGAGGTGGCCAAGACCGCCGCGATGCCGGTCCGGCTCATCCACCGCAACCACGCCTCGGGCGGCCTCGGCGGCGCCGTGGTCGTGGGCCTCCAGAACGCGCACTCGGACGTCTGCGTCGTCATGGACGGCGATCTGCAGCATCCGCCCGAGACGATCGTCGACCTCGTCGACCGGTACCAGGAGGGCGGTGTGGATGTCGTCGTCGCCTCCCGCTACGTGGCGGAGGGCTCGTCGGAAGGCCTGTCCGGCGGCTCCCGCGTCCTCGTCTCGCGCGGCTCGACGATGCTCACGAAGGCGATGTTTCCGATCCGCCTGAAGGATGTCTCGGATCCGATGACGGGCTTCTTCCTCGTCGACCGGCGGGCTCTCGATATCGACAACCTCAAGCCGCTCGGCTTCAAGATCCTCCTCGAGATCCTCGCGCGGAAGCCCCTGCGCGTCGCCGAGATCCCGTTCGTGTTCGCCGGCCGCCACGCGGGCGAGTCGAAGGCGTCGATGAAGCAGGGCTTCCACTTCCTCGCTCAGCTCGCGCTGCTGCGCTTCGGGAAGATGTCGCTGTTCGCCGTGATCGGTGTGGTCGGCGCGCTTGCGAACCTCGCGATCATGTGGGTCCTGCAGCACTATGGGATGAACTACATCCTCGCCGCCATCATCGCCTCGGTTCTCACGATCGTCGGGAACTTCGTCCTGCAGGAGCGGTATGTCTTCCAGGACATGAAGGGCGAGGCGTCCGGCGTCTGGTCCCGATTCGCGAAGTCGTTCGCGTTCAACGGCGCCGAGGCGATCATCCGCATCCCGATCATCGCGCTCCTCGTGAACACGTGGCACATCGTTCCCGTGATCGCCGCGGGGATCACGCTCATCGCCGCGTTCGTCGTGCGGTTCCTGTTCCACTCGCTCGTGGTCTACGCGCCGCGGCGCAGCGGCAAGAAGTCCGCCGCGCGCGAGTTCGTGGAGGAGCTCGACCGCGAGGCGATGTCGCCCGGCGAGCTCTGATCCGCGAGATCGCGGGGGCTCAGCCGACCGCCTTCGTGAACGCCGCCATCGTCTCGCCGTAGTCGACGCGGATGCAGGGGAGCGCGAGCTTGTCGGCGCCGGGGCGCACGTAGCCCTGCTCGATCGTCCGGGCCATCTCGAACCCGGCCTCCCGCAGCGCCGCCTTGGCGGTGTCGTTGTAGTGGCCGAACGGATACGCCATGACCTCGCGCACCCCGAGGATCTGCGCGGACCGCAGCATGTCGGCGACGATCTGGTCCTTCGTGTAGTTCACCATCCGGCCCTTGCCGTTGGCTCCCGCCTCGTGCATGTCGTCGGTGTGCGAGCGCTGCAGCACGTACAGCGACGGGGTGCCCTCGTGCCGCCACTTCGTGATGACGAACGACGTCGTGAGCACCTTGAACTTGTCGACGATCGGCACGGCGAGCTCGAGCCAGGTCTTGTCGGCGTCGTCGTCCGTGACGATGACGGACTTCTTCGGCAGGTAGAGGGCCCCGTCGATGAACGCGCTCAGCTCCGGCCAGGTCGGCAGGTAGAAGTGCTGGTCGGCGAGGTATGCGATCTGCTTCTCGAAGTCGCCGATGTAGATGTAGTTCCCCCTCAGCGAGTTGCTCTCGCCGTTCGCGTTGGTCGTGAACTGGTGGTACATCAGGATCGGGACGCCGGTGTTCTCGGCTGCGACATCCGCCGGCTTCTTCCACGCGCCGTACAAGGTCTCCTGCTGGTCGGCGCAGGCGACCGCCTCTGAGCCGTTGACGCGTGCGGTCTGCGTGAAGGCGGCCGCGTCCGCCGCGCTGCGATACCAGCCGCCGAAGACCTGGCCGTCGCGGCGCGGGATCGGCAGATGCTGGTAGAGCGTGCCCTGCTGCTCGAGGACGGGCGTATCCGTGATGCCGTCCCCGCGGAAGCTCACGGCGCACGAGTTCGCGTCCCCGCCCTGGGCGAGGATGAGCTGCTGCGCGTCGGACAGCTGCGGCGGGTTCTGCGCGACGCCTGCGTCGGCGGATGCTGCGGCACCGCGAGCGCCCAGCTGTACGAGGAGGGCGAGCACGACGATCAGGGCAACCGTCTCGATCGCGATGACGACGTAGAGCGCGACCAGATGCCCGCGGGAGGGGCCCGTTCGCGCGTGGCGCGGCGGCCGCGAAGCATGCATCACGGGTCCCGATTCTAGGCGCGCGGCGCCCGGCATCCCTGTCACCGCGATGTCTCCCGCCTGGGAGAACTCCTGATCTGGCGTATTCAGGAAGATCCGGCCGGAATTCGGCCTGATTCAGCGAGATCTCCTGATCGCGGGGGAGGGTTAGTCTGGCAGCTCACAGGACGGCGGACGTTCGGGGCGAATCCATGGAACGCAGCGAGATCGACGTGACGATCCCTCCCTCCGGCGCGGGGTGCGTGGAATGCGACGCGCTCGACGGCTGGTGGGTGCACCTGCGTCGCTGCGTCGAGTGCGGTCACATCGGATGCTGCGACGACTCGCCCGCCCGTCACGCGACCGGGCACTTCCAGGAGACGGGGCACCGCTTCATGCGCAGCTTCGAGCCCGGCGAGACCTGGTTCTGGGACTACGTCGCCGAGGAGCTGTTCGAGGGTCCGGAGCTGACGCCGCCGTCGAGCCACCCGGACTCGCAGCCGACGCCGGGACCGGAGGGGCGCGTGCCCGGGGACTGGCGCCGGGAGCTGCTGCGGCTGAGGCAGGGCTGACGCGGGCGGGCACCGAGAGCGGCGAGCCGGTTCGGTAACATCACTCGCGATGGTCGACACCGTTTCCGAGGGGGGCGCACCGCGCCGCGGGCGCTTCATCGTGCTCGAAGGCCTCGACGCGTCCGGGAAGTCCACGCAGGTCGACCGGCTCGCCGCGTGGCTCGAAACGCGCGGATCGCACGTGCACGTCACGGCCGAGCCGACGAGCGGCCCGATCGGGTCTCTCATCCGTCAGTCCTTCGCGGGCCGCGTGCCACTCGACGACCGGGTCATCGCGGCGCTGTTCGTGGCCGACCGCATCGACCACCTCACGAACGCGCGCGACGGCGTACTCGGCTTCTTGGAGCGCGGGATCGACGTCGTGAGCGACCGCTACGTCCTGTCCTCGCTGGCGTATCAGTCCGGGGACGTCGGGATGGAGTGGGTCCTGCACGCGAACGAGGTCGCGACCCGGCTGCTGCGGCCCGACCTCACGATCTACCTCGACCTCCCCCCGGCGGCGGCGTTGCGGCGCCTCGAGACGCGGCGGGGCATCCCGGACCGCTTCGAGGAGCTGGAGCGCCTGACGCGGGCGTACGCCGACTACGAGCTCGCGATCGAGATGCTGCACGAGAAGGACTCGATCGTCCGGATCGCGGCGACCGGGACGCCGGACGAGGTTGCCGAGCGCGTCCGGGCGGCGGTCGCCGGCGAACTCTGAGCCGGCTCGGTCAACCGAGGCGCGCGGCCTCACCGAAGTCGATCGAGAGAATCGCCCGCATCGCCTCGTCGAGGGCGGCGCGGGGATCCTCCGACAGGCGCGCGATCCGCCATCCGACGTGCTGATCCGGCCGCACGAGCAGCGCACCGGTCTCACCGATCTCGGCGAGCTCGCCCCACCGGCCGTACAGGTCGGCGACCTCGCCGCCCGCGCCGATCCGGAGCGCGGCGATCGGCACGCCGAGGTCGCGCGAGACCTCCTCGGCCGCGGTCAGCCACGCGGCGCCGCGCGCACGCGCGAGGAGGGTGAAGCGCTCGGCGCCGCACAGGTCGAGGGTGGAGACGGTGCGGCCGCGAAGCCCGACCCACGCGTGCGGGATACGGGAGCCGGGCCGGCTCGACATCTGGAAATGCAGCTCGGGGTCCCGGCCGTCGTCGACCGGCGGTGTGCCGTCGTCGATGACGGCGGAGGAGGCGTAGTGGTGGTTCATCTCGGTCCCGTGCGCGTGGTACGAGTAGTCGCGCGCCCGCTTCGCGGCCTGGAACGCGGCGCGACGGCGCTCCCCGGCGTCCGAGTCCTCGAACAGCACCTCGAACGCGGCCTGCCGCTCGGCCGCGGGTGCGGTCGGGTCGATTCCGAGCGAGCGGACCACCTCCGGGTTGTGACGCCAGCTGGCGATCGAGCGATCCACGACGACGCGACCGACCGGCTGCCGCTCGGCGGTGAAGGTGTCCAGCAACGCATCGCCCGCGCCCCAGCGGAGCACCGCCGCGAGCTTCCAGGCCAGGTTGAAGGCATCCTGCACGCACGTGTTGCCACCGAGTCCGCTGGTGGGCGGATGCCGATGCACGGCGTCGCCGGCGCAGAGCACGCGGGCGTCGCGGTACTCCTCGGCGACGACGTTGTTGATGCGCCAGGCGAACGTGTCGAGGATCTCGATGTCGATCGTGTCGTCGCCGATCAGCCCGCGGACCTCGGCCTCGATCTGCGCGAGGTCGCCGTCGGCCATCCGCTCGTCCAGGTAGGCGAAGCCGATCATCCATTCCGTCCACGGGCGCACCATGCGCACGATGGCGTTGCCCATCGCGCCCTCGCGTCCGGGCTGCAGGACCCAGAAGATCGAGCCGGGCCGGTCGGCGACGTACCGGGACAGGTCGGCGCGGACGTGGACGTTGAGCGCGGGGCTCAGCCCGTCGGTTCCGCTCATGGGCAGGCCGAGCGCCTCCGCGACGGCGCTGCGGCCGCCGTCCGCGCCGATCACGTAGCGGGAGCGCACGGTGATCTCGGTGTCGGTGAGCGCGTCGTGCAGCGTCGTCGTCACGCCCTCGGCGTCCTGTTCGAGCGCGATGAAGCTCGTGTGGAACCGCACTTCGACGCCGCGGCGCATCGCCTCCCCGACGAGGATCGGCTCGACACGGTTCTGTGGGAGGTCGCAGCCCGTGCCGGGGCTCGCGGCCGCGTACTCGCCGGCGCGCGCGGGGTCGTTCCCCCAGGTCCACATCCGGCCGAACTCGAGCCCGGCCAGCGAGGTCATCATGGGGAGGTTCGCCATGAGCTCCCCGGGCGTCGCGACGGCGCGGGATGCCTCCTCCAGCCCGAGCGAGCGCAGGACCTCCATCGTGCGCTGGTTGGTGATGTGTGCCCGCGGCGAGCCGGCCACCCAGGCGGAGCGGCTCACCATCATGGTGTCGATCCCGTGCCGCGCGAGCGCGACCGCGGCGGTGGCGCCGGTCAGGCCCGCGCCGACGATGAGGACCTCGGTCTCGATCTGCGTCATGACGACTCCCGATAGTTATGAGGACATGACTATCATGCGGCATGATGGCCGTCATGGTCGATCCGGATTTCGTGTTCGCCGAGCTCGCGGATCTGGCGACCGACGTCGCGCGCGAGATCCGCCAGCACGGACGCGCGAAGCTCACGCCGACGCAGATCCAGGTCATGCGCTACGTGCACCGGCATCCGGGCATCACGCCGTCGGAGATCGCCGCCGCCACGGAGCTGCGCCGCGGGAACGTGAGCCCCGTGCTGACCCAGCTGCGCGGGATGGGGTTCGTGCGCGACACCCCCGACCCGGATGACGCGCGCTCGGTGCGGCTCACCGCGACCCCGCTCGCCGACGAGACGCTCGCCGCCCTGCGCGCGTCGTGGGCCGAGCTCATCGCCCGCTGCTGGCCGGAGGATGCCGACGCCCGCGCGGTCGCGCAGGCCTTGCGCGATCTGCGCGCCGCCCTCGCCGCCGAGCGCGCTCGCGAGCCGGACGAACTCCCCTGACCGACCGCGGTCAGTCGCTCCGCGGTGTCTCGTCCCCGTCGTCCGCTGCGGGCGGTTCGGGAGGATACGCCGAGTACTCGTCGGCGGACTTCTCCGAGATCGTGGCCGACGGCCGCCCGAGGTAGATCGCGTTCGCGCTCTCGCCGGCCCCGCTCGCGCTCGCGCGCGCCGTCGAGCGAGCGCTGCGGCTCACCGCCGCCGCGACGACCCAGACGCCCAGGGCGACCACGAGGACCGGGAAGACCCACTGCCCCACGAACGCCGCGTGCGCCGAGAAGCCGAGGATGCTGGCGACCACATAGGCGCCTCCCGCCAGCACCGCGACGGCGAGCACCACCCACCCCGTGATGCGAACGGCCCGTGATCTACGCATGGTTATCTCCACATCCTCGTGCGTGTGCACCGAGCGTTCGAGGTCGGATGGGGATGAAACTACAACACAGATCGCCTGTTTGTTGGAGTTTCCACAGGCGGGAGCAACGTCACTTGGAGCGTCCAGAGCTTCCTCGCCCATGGAGGCCCTGCAGGCGCCAGGAGGTGTGGAAGTGGTGGAGGGGGCCGGGGCCGGCTCCCACGTCGAGGTCGTCGGCCGACGCGAGGCTGTCCGTGAGCCAGGCCTTCGTCGTGTCGAGTGCGGCGATCCAGTCGCCCAGGCGGGCGCGGTTCGTCGCGAGCGCTGCCGACAGCGAGCATCCGGTGCCGTGCGTGTTCCGTGTCGCGACCCGTGGGGCGGAGATCTCGTGGATTCGCCGGCCGGTCCCGAGCCTGTTCCCGGCATCGACGAGCGCGTCGGGCGAGGCGGGGCCGGCGAGGTGGCCTCCGGTGACGAGGACCGCGACCCCGGATGCCTCGGAGAGCCGCAGCGCCTGCCCGACCGCGGACTCCCAGTCGGATGCGCGCGGTTCGCCCGCGAGGACGGCCAGCTCGTCGAGGTTGGGCGTGATGACGTCGCAGCCGGACAGGAGTTCGCGGAGCGCGCCCACGAGGTCGCCGGAGCCCAGGTCCCCGCCGGTGCTGGCCTTCAGCACCGGGTCGAGCACGACGACCGGCGGGACGGTGCGCGCGAGCCACGCGGCCACCACGGCCGCGTTCTCGCGGGAGCCCAGCATCCCGATCTTGACCGCGTCGATCGTGACGTCGTCGCTCACGGCGTCGAGCTGCTCGGCGAGGAACCCCGCCGGCGGGGTGTGGATCGCGCGGACTTCGGTCGTGTTCTGCGCCACGAGGGCGGTGACGACCGCCATCCCGTAGCCGCCGTTCGCGGCGATGCTCTTCAGGTCCGCGTGGATCCCCGCACCGCCCGTGGGGTCGGTCCCGGCGATGCTGAGCACGCGGGGGATCATGGGCGGCCTTCCGTCGGGGGAGCAGCGTCACGATAACAGGCGATGTTGTAGGGTTTCGCGTATCCACACGGGTGCCCTCGCAAGGGCTGAGATCGGGCTGACGCGGCCTGCGACCGTTCGAACCTGTCCGGGTCATGCCGGCGAAGGAAGTAGGAGCCCTCGATGGGATCTGCCCGTTCTGCACACTCTCTGGCCCATCTGCACGACACGGAGCACGACATCCACGTGCCCGTCAGTCGGATCGCACTGGAGCCGTCGCCCGACGGCTCGGTCAACGAGCCGCTGACCGTGTACCGCACGGAGGGGCCCGGCAGCGATCCGGTCCGCGGGCTTCCGCCCCTGCGGGAGGGGTGGATCGCCGCCCGCGCGGACACCGAGACCTACCCCGGTCGCGACCGCAACCTCGAGGACGACGGGCGTTCTGCGCTGCGCCGGGGCGCGGCATCCGCGGAGTGGAAGGGCGTGAAGCCCCCGATCCGCCGCGCGAAGCCGGGGCGCACCATCACTCAGATGCGCTACGCCCGCGACGGCGTCATCACGCCGGAGATGCGGTTCGTGGCCCTGCGGGAGAACTGCGACGTCGAGCTGGTCCGCGCGGAGGTCGCCGCCGGCCGGGCGATCATCCCCAACAACGTGAACCACCCGGAGTCGGAGCCGATGATCATCGGCAAGGCGTTCCTCGTGAAGATCAACGCGAACATCGGCAACTCGGCCGTGACGAGCTCGATCGCCGAGGAGGTCGCGAAGCTGCAGTGGGCGACCACGTGGGGCGCGGACACCGTGATGGACCTCTCCACCGGCGACGACATCCACACCACACGGGAGTGGATCCTCCGCAACTCGCCCGTCCCGATCGGCACCGTGCCGATCTACCAGGCGCTGGAGAAGGTGAACGGCGACGCGTCCGCGCTCACCTGGGAGGTGTACCGGGACACGGTCATCGAGCAGTGCGAGCAGGGCGTCGACTATATGACCGTCCACGCCGGGGTGCTGCTCCGGTACGTGCCCCTGACGGCGGAGCGCGTGACCGGGATCGTCTCGCGCGGCGGATCGATCATGGCGGGATGGTGCCTGGCCCACCACGAGGAGAACTTCCTCTACACGCACTTCGACGAGCTCTGCGAGATCTTCGCGCAGTACGACGTCGCGTTCTCGCTCGGCGACGGCCTGCGGCCGGGGTCGATCGCCGACGCGAACGACGCCGCCCAGTTCGCCGAACTGGACACGCTCGCGGAGCTCACGAAGCGTGCGTGGCGGTACGACGTGCAGGTGATGGTCGAGGGTCCGGGGCATGTGCCGTTCCATCTCGTGCGGGAGAACGTGGAGCGCCAGCAGGAGCTCTGCGACGGCGCCCCGTTCTACACGCTCGGGCCGCTGGTGACCGATGTCGCGCCCGGGTACGACCACATCACCTCGGCGATCGGCGCCACCGAGATCGCCCGGTACGGCACGGCGATGCTCTGCTACGTGACCCCCAAGGAGCATCTCGGCCTCCCCGACCGGGACGACGTGAAGACCGGCGTCATCACGTACAAGATCGCGGCGCACGCCGCCGACCTGGCGAAGGGCCACCCCGGCGCTCAGGCCCGCGACGACGCGCTGTCGAAGGCCCGGTTCGAGTTCCGCTGGCGGGACCAGTTCGCCCTGTCGCTGGATCCGGACACGGCCGAGGAGTTCCACGACGAGACGCTGCCGGCCGAGCCAGCGAAGACCGCGCACTTCTGCTCGATGTGCGGCCCGAAGTTCTGCTCGATGCGGATCTCGCAGGACATCCGCGACCAGTTCGGCGGCGTCACCGAGCAGCAGCGGGTGGCGGGGATGGCCGCGAAGTCGGCCGAGTTCGCGGAAGCCGGCGGGCGGGTCTACCTCCCGACGCCGACGCTCGGCCAGCGGTGACCGATCTCGAGGGGCGGGAGGGCGGCGCGCAGCCGCCGCGCGCTCTCCGCGGGATCGTCCGCCTCGGTGATCGCCCGCACCACCACGACCCGCTCGGCGCCGGCGGCGACGACCTCGCCGATCGTCGCGTGGTCGATGCCGCCGATGGCGAACCACGGGCGGGACGAGGATCGCTGCGCGACCTGGCCGGCGGCGTAGCGGACGAGGTCCGTGCCGACCGCCGCCCGGCCGGGCTTGGTCGGGGTCGCCCAGACGGGTCCGACGCAGAAGTAGTCCAGATCGTCCGCGCCGACCGCGGCATCCACCTGGGCGGTCGTGTGGGTGGACAGTCCGAGGATCGTCTGCGATCCGACGACAGTGCGCGCGAGATGCGCGGGCAGGTCCTTCTGACCGAGGTGGAGGACCGGCGCCCCCGCGATGCGGGCGATGTCGGCGCGGTCGTTGACGGCCCACAGCGCGCCGTGCCGGGAGGCCGCCTCGGCGAGCGTGCTCAGCACCTCGAGCTCCTCGCCGCCTTCGAGCGTCTTGTCCCGCAGCTGGATGATGTCGACCCCGCCGGTGAAGGCGGCGTCGACGAAGTCGGCGAAGTCGCCCTGGCGGCCGCGGGCATCCGTGCAGAGGTAGAGCTGGGCGGCGGCGAAGGGCATGACGTCAGCGTATCCGCGGTGCGTCCGCGCTCCGATCGGACGGCCGTCGACGTCGCCGTCATCGGGGCCGGGATCATCGGCCTGAGCATTGCGTGGCGGGCGGTGCAGAGCGGCCGGTCCGTGCGCGTGATCGACCCCGAGCCCGCGCGCGGCGCGACGTTCGCCGCGGCCGGGATGCTCGCCCCGGTCGGCGAGTACCACTACCAGGAGCACGACCTGCTGCCGCTCATGCTCGCGTCGGCCGCCCGGTACCCCGAGTTCGTGCGCGAGCTCTCGCCCTCGGGCGAGCCCACCGGATACGTCCGCAACGAGACGCTGATGGTCGGCGTCGACCACGGCGACCGGCAGGAGCTCGCCGACGTCCACCTCGCCCACCGCCGGTGGGAGCTGGAGGTCGAGCCGATGACGACGCGCGAGGCGCGGCTGCGGGAACCGCTCCTCGGCCCGCAGGTGACGTCCGCGTACCGCGTCTGCGGCGACCACCAGATCGATCCGCGCATCCTCGCGGCCCGGCTGCTGGACGAGCTGGCGCGCAGCGATGCCGCGGAGATGGTGCACGAGCACGTGATCGGACTCGTGCGCGGCGACGCGGCCGATCCGGAGTCGCGCGTCGTGGGGGTTCGCCTCGCGGATGGCACGACCCTCGCGGCCGGGGAGGTCGTCGTCGCGAACGGCCTGGGTGCGACCGCGGTCGAAGGGCTCCCGGACCGGCTCGACCTCCCGCTCCGCCCGGTCTTCGGCGACATCCTCCGGCTCCGCGTCCCGGGCACGCTCCGTCCGCTGCTCACGATGACCGTGCGCGGGCGCGTCCACGGCAAGAACGTCTATCTCGTCCCGCGCACCGACGGCACGCTCGTGGTCGGTGCGACCCAGCGCGAGGACGGCCGGCCCGGCATCTCGGTCGGCGGCGTCCACGACCTGCTGCGGGACGCGCAGGAGATCGTGCCCGCGGTCGCGGAGCTGGAGCTGATCGAGGCGACCGCTCGCGCCCGGCCGGCGACGCCGGACAACGCGCCGCTCCTCGGCCGGGTCGGCCGGGACGGGGGTGGCGACATCCCGGGCCTGGTCGTCGCGACCGGCTTCTTCCGCCACGGTGTGCTGCTCGCGCCGGCCGCCGCGGACATCTGCCTCGGCCTCCTCGAGGACCGCGGCGACGCGCGCTGGGACGCGTTCCGGCCCGACCGCTTCTCCCGACCGGACGCCGCCGCGACGGCAGGAAGGACCCTCCGATGATCCGCATCACCGTCAACGGCGAGCCGCGACGCATCGACGCGCGACCGACCGTCGCCGACCTCGTCGAGGAGCGCACCGGCATCCGCGTCGCCCCCGACGGAGGCCTCGCGGGAGCGGCGCTGGGGATCGCCGTCGCCGTCAACGCCGCCGTCGTCCCGCGCGGCGGCTGGTCGGCGACCGTGCTCGCCGACGGGGATGCCGTCGAGATCGTCAGCGCGACGCAGGGAGGCTGACGTGAACCCGGACCCCCTCCGTATCGACGGCGTCGAGCTCACCTCGCGGCTCATCATGGGCACGGGCGGTGCGGCCAGCCAGGTCGGTCTCGTCGACGCCCTCACCGCGTCCGGGACGCAGCTGACGACGGTCGCGATGCGCCGTCACGATCCCTCCGCGGCCGGCTCCCTGTTCCGGGCGATCGTCGACGAAGGCATCCGCCTGCTGCCCAACACCGCGGGCTGCCTCACGGCCCGGGAGGCGGTGCTCACGGCGGAGCTCGCGCGCGAGGCGCTGGGGACGAACTGGATCAAGCTCGAGGTGATCGCGGACGAGGACACCCTGCTCCCGGATGGCGCGGAGCTCGCCGCCGCGACGGAGCAGCTCGTCGCCCGCGGCTTCGTCGTCTTCGCGTACACCAACGACGATCCGGCGCTCGCGCTCCGGCTCGAGCAGCTCGGCGCGGCCGCGGTCATGCCGCTCGGCGCGCCGATCGGCACGGGTCTCGGCATCCTCAATCCGCACAACATCTCCCTGATCGTCGAGCGCGCGAGCGTCCCGGTCGTGCTGGACGCGGGCATCGGGACCGCGTCGGATGCCGCGCTCGCCATGGAGCTCGGCTGCGACGCCGTGCTCCTCGCGACCGCGGTCACCCGCGCGCAGGACCCGGTCGGGATGGCCGCCGCGTTCCGGCACGCCGTGATCGCGGGGCGGCTCGCGGCCCTGTCCGGGCGGATCCCGCGGCGCGACCGGGCGCTGGCCTCGTCCGCGATGGCCGGACGGCCGGATCTGTGAGCCCTCTCGTCGAACCGGCACCCGGGCTGGAGCCGCAGGAGCTCGACCGGTACTCCCGGCACATCCTCCTGCCGGAACTGGGTGAGATCGGGCAGCGGAGGCTGAAGAACGCGCGCGTGCTCGTCGTCGGGGCCGGCGGCCTGGGCTCCCCGGTGCTGCTCTATCTCGCGGCGGCCGGCGTCGGGACGATCGGAATCGTCGACGACGATCGCGTGGAGGCGAGCAACCTGCAGCGTCAGGTGGTCCACGGCGTGGAGGACGTCGGACGCCTCAAGGTCGAGTCCGCCCGCGATGCCCTGCGCGCGATCAACCCGCTCGTCCGCGTGGAGACGCATCCCGTCCGGCTGACCACGGACAACGCCGGGGAGCTCTTCGCGCGGCACGACCTCGTGGTCGATGGCGCCGACAACTTCGCGACCCGCTATCTGGTGTCGGATGCCGCGGAGCTCGCCGGGAAGCCGGTGGTGTGGGGCTCGATCCTGCGGTTCGGCGCCCAGGTCAGCGTGTTCTGGAGCGCCCACGGTCCGACCTACCGCGACCTCTACCCGGATGCGCCACCCCCGGAGTCGGCCCCCTCGTGCGGTGAGGCAGGCGTGCTCGGCATGCTCTGCGGCGTGGCCGGGTCGATGATGGCGGCCGAGGCCGTGAAGCTCATCACCGGGTCGGGTCGGTCCCTGCTCGGCCGCCTCTCGGTCTTCGACCTGGCCGACGCCACCTGGCGGGAGCTGCGGGTCGTCCCGGATCCCGCGCGACGGCCGGCGTCGAGGCTCGAGCCCGCGCCGGATGCGTGCGCGGTTGAGGCGGCCCCGCGCTCGCTCGATGTGCACGAACTCGCCGGGCTGCTCCACGAGCGCACCGAGGGTCGGGCCGCGTTCGACCTCATCGACGTCCGGGAGCCCGACGAGGTCGCGCTCGCCCGCATCCCCGGCTCGCGCTCGGTTCCGCTCAGCCGGCTCCGGCGCGAGGGCGTGCTCGACGGGATCCCGCGCGAGAGCCGGATCGTCCTGTACTGCAAGGCCGGCCCCCGCGCACGTGCCGCCGCATCCCTCCTCCGCGAGACGGGTTACACGGACGTCCGCGTCTTCGATGGCGGCATGGACGAGTGGGGACGGGCAGCCCGAGCCGCGTCGTGACGATGCCATGATGTGAAGTTCCCCCCACTCGCAAGGAGCTTCCATGACCACGCACCAGGGCGTTCGGGCGCCTGATCGCCGACTTTCGCTTCACGCGATGCTGCTGTGGACGGTCGCGGCGGGTGCGGCGGGTGCGGTCGTCGTGGCGGCGTTCTCGCCGTTCAGCGCGGCGACGGCGGCCTTCTCCCCGCCCCTCTATGCGCTCCTCGCCGGCGCGTACAGCTTCTTCCCGTTTCTCGTGCGCCGGGTCCTCGGATACCCGTGGGCGGCGACGGCGGCCGGGGTCGTCGCCGGCGCCCTCTCCGCGCCGTTGAGCCCGATCGGCGTCCTCGTCCTCGTTCCGTTCGTCGCCGGCGGAGCCGCCTACGACACGGTCCTGTGGGCCGTCGCGAGAATCCGCCGGGGTCAGCGCACGCCGGCCTGGGCCTACGCGGTCGCGGCGGTGGCATCCGCACTCGTCCTGCTCGTGGTCTCCCTGCCGCTTCTGTCGCCGGTGCACCAGCTCCCGTTCGCGCTGGCCGCCGTCTTCGCGGGCCGCGTAGCGGGGCAGTTGACCGCGTCGGGGTTGGCGGGTGTCGCCGGCCGCCGGCTTCTCCGCGCCGGCACCGATCGATGAGCGACCGACCGGACGATCCGGACGCGGTCACGGCCGATTGGCAGGGGTCGGAGTTCGCATCGTCGGTCGCCGCCGGCGACCTGGCGGCGGCGAACGCGCAGGTCCGCCGGTCGTGGTTCGAACTGCTCCGATCGCACGGGGACGATCTCCGCGTCGCCCTGGACTCGATCCCCGCCGCCCGGCTGCGCGACTACCCGCTGCTCACGATGATGTTGGGGGTCTGCTACAACGGCATTCCCCATCGGCGGATGCGGGCGCTGCGCCACTTCGCCACTGCGGTCCGCGCCGCCCGTTCCGAGCGGGTGGCGCTCGACACGGTGGACCGTGCGTTGATCCTCGTGAGCGAGAGTGCCGTCTACCGGCTGATCGGACGCCCCGCGATGGGGATCCGACCGGCGCGCTCGGCGATCCGGATGCTGAATGCGATGTCCGCGTCCGACCTCGAGACCGTCAGCTCGCTCCCTCGGATCTACTCGCAGGCAGGGGTCAGCCTGTACTACGCGGGGGAGATCGACGACGCCCTGGCGGCATTCCGGACGGGCCTGTCCGAGGCGTCGGACCAGCAGTCATCCGACGGGTTCAGCAGCCTCGCCATGCTCGCCGGCATCCACGCGTGGCGGGGGGAGCTCCCCGAGGCTCGCGTCTACATCGAGCTCGCGCGCGGCGCGGAGTGGTCGGACGAGCAGCGCTCGATGTACACCGGCACGTTCTACCGGCTCGCTGAAGCGCTCGTCGCTCTCGAGCGTTTCGACCCGATGACGGCTCGCGACCAGCTGTCGGCCATGGTCAACGACCCGCGCACGATCGAGCACTGGATCGCCATCGCCGTGACCCGTGCCCGGACCGCCCTCGTCTCCGGCCAGCCGGGCGACGGGCTCTCGGGGCTCGACGCATACGCCGCGACCCGCAGCGAGGGGCGATCCGCGGGCGCCCGCGCCCAGTTGGCGTCGACGCGGGCGCTGCTTCAGCTGGCGATGGGCGGACGCGATGCGGCGGCGGTCATCCTCCGACGCGACGCGCCTTCCGGGCCGCAGCGCCATGTCGCTCAGGCCCGGGTCGAGCTCGTCGCCGGCCGCAACGGCGCAGCGCTCCACGAGCTCGGCAAGATCGCCGGCGAGGATGTCGCCCCGCGCCTCACCGCGGAGGCGGCCGCGATCGAGGCCGCCGCATTGCTTCGTCTTCCGTCCAGCGTCCGTGCCGCCGCGGCGATCGAGCACCTCGGTTCGGTGCTGGAGCACACCGGGCTGCGCTCGCCGCTGGCATTCGTCCCGCCCGCCGACCTCGATCGGTTGCGTGGCGCCCTGGTCGCGCAGGGATACGGCCGGCTGTTCGACGGACTCGACATCCGATCGGTTCTGCCCGATCCGGGCGCGGCCACGGTCCTGAGCGAACGTGAGCTCGTCGTCCTCGCCGCACTCATGCGTCAGGGGTCGCCGGCGAAGATCGCGTCCGAGCTCGTCGTGTCGGTGAACACCGTGAAGACGCAGTTGCGCAGCATCTATCGCAAGCTCGGTGTGTCCAGCAGAGACGAGGCCATCGCGGTCGCTCTGGACCGGCATCTCCTGGTGCGTCCCGACCGCTGAGCCGGCTGGGTGATCCCGGGGTGAAGTCGCCCGCCCGCGCTTGCTGCGCGTTCGCCCGTCCCGATTCGCTGTGAGGGCGGGCCTCAGAGCCCGCGGTCGATTCGGGTCGGTCGCTGCCTGCGCCGGGATAAGGGGACACACGTGTCAGAACACTCCATCGCACGGCAGGACCGGAAACGGTGGGGGACACGGCTGCACCGGTTCGTGGCGGCAGGCCTCGGCGTGCTGCTCGCGGTCGCCGGTCTCGCCGTGGCGACTCCCGCGGTCGCGGCGCCGCAGTATCAGATCACCGGAGAGTGGGCGCCCGGAACCCCCTCAACGGTCAAATCCGGCGATGTCGTCACCGGTGTGTGGCGGGTGAACGTCAACGACGACGCGCCCGCCCCCGGCAACGCCCCCGTGCAGAACGTGACCGTCACGGTCGCCGCGCAGAACGGCGTCTTCACCAGCGTCCCGGACGCCTGCCTCACCTCCGGCGTGACCCCGGCCTCCGGCATCTCGGCCGACGGCGGCACCCTCACGTGCAACCTCGGCACCCACGACGAGGGCACCTCCGTCATCCTGCAGGCGCCGATCACCGCGAGCGGGCCGACGGGCAGCCAGATCCAGGCGACCGGCAGCATCGGCGGTCAGAACGCGGCGCTGAGCCCCATCGACATCGTCAACCAGTTCGGAATGGACATGCGCTGGGGCACCGGCATCGCGAACTACGCCCAGGGCAGCGGCTACTTCCTGGTCAGCTACGAGTGGACCCTGAGCAAGCTCCGCGGATCGGATCCCGGCCAGCAGTCGCTGACCTACGACCTGAACATCGCATCGGCGCAGGGAAGCGGCATCCAGGTCGACCCGCAGGGATGCACCCCGTACTCGACCGCGCTCGTGGCGGACGGGCACCCGTGGTCGGGCGGCAGCCACCCGGCGAGCCAGACGACGGCCTTCCCCGGCACGTGCAGCATCACCCAGACCGGGGCGAACACCTTCCAGCTCACCCTGACCGGGATCGACTACGCGCCCGCGTCGCCGCCGACCCTCGACTCCGCCGGCAACCGGCTCCCCGTCGACCAGGTCGCGCTCGCCTCCGGGTCGGTGTGGATCCGCGTGCTCACGGCCGCCGCCGGCTCCGCGACCGTCACCTCGAACGCTCCCACGTACACCTCGACGACGGGTCAGACCGCGCAGGACGACCCCGCCAACAACGCCGAGTCGAAGTCGTGGACGCTCCCCGGAACGTACTCCTCCGGCTGGGGCCGCGGCTACACGAACAGCGGCGGGACCACGTGGGATGACACCTACCGTGTCTCGGCGGGGACCACGGTCGGCCAGTACATGGATACCGGCTGGCAGCGGTTCGCGGACCGACCCGGAGCGCGCCTCGTCGGAATGTGCTCCGCCCTGGACACGAAGTACGTGACGTTCAACCGGTTCCAGTGGAGCTCGCCTCCGGGGGGCGTCGCCGGATCCACCGTCGAGTACTACACCGGCAGCGACGCCCACCTCGACGAGAACAGCGCGAGCTACGACCCGAACGGCTTCGACTGCACGCCGAACACCGGCTGGAGCACGACGCCGCCCGTCGATCCGACCCAGGTTCGCGCGGTCCGCGTGATGATGACCGAGGACCAGGCCCGCGTCTACGCCAACACGTTCATCACGCCGGTCGTCTTCCAGACCATCAAGCCGACGACGCCCGCCGGCACCGACGTGTGGTCCTTCTTCTCCGGGATCGAGGATGTGCCGCTGAACAACTGGTGGAACGCGGCCGGCCCGATCACGAACACGCCGGGCTCTCGCTATCCCTACACGACGGGCTTCCGCGACGTCCTCCGCATCGTGTCGGCGACCCCCGCGATCGCCAAGTCGGTCGACCGCTCCGTAGTCACGCCCGGTGCGCCGGCGGTCTACACGCTCACGTACTCCGCGAACGGCGCCGGCGCGATTCCCGCCACCGTCGACGGATACCAGCTCGTGGACACGCTGCCCGCCGGTGTCACGTACGTCCCGGGGAGCGCTGCGCCGGCGCCGTCCGTGGCCACGAACGGCTCCGGGCAACAGGTCCTCACCTGGACGGTGAACGGGGTGACGACGAACGCCGATCACGCCCTGACCTACCAGGCCGTCGCCGACAACACGGTGACCCCGGGCGCCGCGCTCACGAACTCCGTGTCTGCGGCGTACGGCGGGATCACCAAGACGGCATCCGCACAGGTGACCGTCGCCACCGACGGGTACACGACCATCCTGAAGACCGCGGATGCCCCGTTCATCCCCAACGTGACCGGAGACGGGCGCGGCGCGGGGTCGTGGACGGTGACGACGCGCTCCTACGACCCGCTTCCGCAGCCGTTCACCGACACGATCGACATCCTCCCGTACCGCGGCGACGGTCGCGGCACGTCGTACTCGGGGAGCTACACGCTCACGTCCGTCACGCCGCCCGGCGGTGCGCAGGTCTACTACACGACGGCCGACCCGGCCACCCTGTCGGACGATCCGTCCGCCGGCTCCAACGGCGCGGCCGGTGACATCACCGGCAACACGGTCGGCTGGTCGACCACCTACACCGCGGCGGCGACGGCGGTCCGCGTGATCGGCGGGTCGCTCGCCCCCGGGGCGACGCAGCAGTTCGGGGTGCACATCGGCACGGATGGGGCGAGAGGCGGCGACCAGCTCGTCAACCGCGCCCAGGGCATCGCCGGTCACACCGGCCTGGTCATGCGCACGTCCGCGCCGATCACGATCGCGAACTACTACTCGGCGACGCTCCTCAAGGAGGTGCAGGACGTGAACGGGGTGTGGCACGACGCCAACACCGCTCTCGACTACCCGACCTTCCACTACGGCGACACGGTGAAGTACCGCATCACCGCGACGAACACGGGCCAGGGCACGCTCACGAACGTGAACGTGACCGATGACAAGAACCCCTCGGCCGGCGCGTTCCACATCGCGTCGCTCGCCCCCGGGGCATCCCAGTCGCACGAGTACTCGATCGTGCTGGACCCGTCCGTCGGCGGCACGATCGTCAACACCGCCTGCGCCTCGGCGGATCTTCCCGCCGACTCGCAGGTCGCGGCGACGATCCCCTGCGATCCGGCCGGCATCGACATCGTCGGGTACCACGTGGCGAAGACGTCCGATCCGGCGGCCGGCACGGCCGTCACCCCCGGCCAGAAGATCACGTACACCGTCACCGTGACGCAGCGCGGCTCGGTCCCGGCCGCCGCCGTCTTCACCGACACCCTCACGCGGGTGCTCGATGACGCGGACTACAACGGCGATGTCACCGCCGATGTCGGCACGGCCACGGTCACGGGGAGCACGCTCGCGTGGTCGGGCACGCTCCCGGTCGGCGGGGTCGCACACGTCACGTACTCGGTGACGGTGAAGGCGACGCAATCCCTCGGCGACAGCAGCATCGACAACCTGGTCACCAGCCCGGGCTGCGACATCGCGGCGGACTGCCTCACCCACCACGACGTCGGCAGCTACACCTACTCGAAGACGTCGAACCCGGCATCCGGCACGCCCGTGCGGGTGGGGGACGCCGTGACGTACTCCGTCGCGGTCGCCCAGGTCGGTCGCGCGCCCCAGGCGGGCGTGACGGTCACCGATGACCTCTCCGGCGTCCTGGACGACGCCACGTGGGTCGGCAACCAGGCGGCGTCGTCCGGGGCCGTCACCCGGGCTGGAAACACCCTGACCTGGACCGGTGATCTCGCGGTCGGACAGACCGTGACCATCACGTATGCGGTGCGCGTCACCGGTGGCGGCGATGCGAAGCTCGCGAACCAGGTCGTCTCGGCGGCCGGCAGCTGCGTGCCCGCGCCGGACCAGAACCCGGACTGCCGCACCCAGCATCGGATCGACCCGGTCGCAGCCCTCGCCGTCACCGGCGGTGGCGCCGTCGGGGGCTGGATCTTCGCCGGGCTCACGCTGTTCGGTGCCGGCTTCGCGGCGCTGATCGTCGTGACCGTGCGCCGACGCCAGAACTCCTAGCGCCGCCGGCTCGGATGCCGGACTCAGCGGGGCAGTTCGCACACGCGGGCTGCCCCGCTGAGTCGTGCCCGCGGACGTCCTGGCTTCCCGTGCAAAATAAAGAAGCCCCTGCGATGTAGAAGCTACGCAGGGGTTTCCGTGGCTCCGACCGGCATCGATCCGGTGACCTTTCGATTTTCAGTCGAACGCTCTACCAACTGAGCTACAGAGCCGAACGGCACGGATGCCGCATCCAAGAGGAAGCGACCCTGACGGGACTTGAACCCGCGACCTCCGCCGTGACAGGGCGGCACGCTAACCAACTGCGCTACAGGGCCATGATGTGTGGAGTTATGTTGTCGTGAGTGTGACCCCAACGGGATTCGAACCCGTGCTACCGCCGTGAAAGGGCGGCGTCCTAGGCCACTAAACGATGGGGCCGGTATGAACCCGGGGGCTCACTCGCCGACGCTCAAGCATACGCATTCGCTGGGAGATCCGCCAATCGAGCGGAGGCCCGATCCGGGCGCGCTCCGCGCGTCTCCGCGGCGCGCGAGAGTCGCCGCCGCATCATGGGCGTGGCCGACTCTCTTCGCCGCGGCGGGAGAGACGGCGTCCTCTTTGGTGGTTCGCGCGTGAGACGGTACCTGTTGCGCGTGTGACGCATGTTGCTAATGTGGACGAAGTTGTGCCGCGATCGGAAGGAGACGCGCGTGCCCAGCGAAGAGGTGCCGGTCGAGGAAGAGTGCGACTGCGCGCCCTCCGAACGGGAGCGTAGCCAGCTCTGGCCGAGTCCGATGAGCCGCCGCGGGATGATCGGACTCAGTGTTCTCGGAGTCCTCGCCGCCGGCGCTGCGACGGCATCCGCGACCGTCTCTCCGTTCGTCACCCGCGCGTATGCCGCCGACTATCCCTCGTGGGATGACGTGCAGGCCGCGCGGTCGAACGAAGCGGCGAAGGCCGCCGAGGTCAGCAACATCCAGGGGCTGATCCAGCAGCTGAACGCGGAGGTCGACCGCACGAAGCAGGTCGCCCAGCAGAAGGGCCAGGAGTTCTACGACGCCCAGCAGGCGTTCTTCGACGCCGCCCACCGCGCCGACGACCTCCAGTCGCAGGCCGACGCGCAGGCGAAAGCCGCGCTCGCCTCCGCGCAGGAGGCGGGCCGGGTCGCCGCGCAGCTCTATCGGTCCGGCGGCGATCAGGCGTCGCTCGAGCTGTTCCTGACCGGATCTGCGGCGAGCGCCGATGACCTCCTGGCGCGGCTCGGCACGATGGACAAGCTGCTGGAGCGCAACAAGGCCGTGTACGCGACCGCGGTCTCGGCGCGCGACTCGGCCCAGAACCTCAGCAACCAGGCCCAGGCCGCCCGCGACGAGCGCGACCGGCTGCAGCAGGTGGCGAATGCCGCGATGCAGGCCGCCCAGCAGGCCGCGACCGACGCGCAGAACGCCCTCGACGCGCAGAACGCCCACCTCGGCGACCTGCAGGCGCAGCTCGCCGCGCTCCAGGACACGACGGCGAAGACCACCGCCGAGTACCAGCAGGGCGAGGAAATCCGCAAGCAGCAGGAGGCCGCGGCGGCTGCCGCCGCAGCCGCTGCTGCAGCCGCCGCCGCGGAGGCCGCCCGCAACAACAGCGACAACGGTGATGGCGGCGGTGGCGGGGGAGGCGGTGGCGGAGGCGGCGGTCCCGCGTCGTCCGGCTGGAGCCGCCCCGCGTATGGCCCCCTCGGCGACGGCTACGGTCCGCGCGCCCAGACCTGCGGCCCGAGCTACTGCTCGACGTCGTTCCACGAGGGTGACGACATCGAGGCCGGTTGCAACGCCGGGATCTACGCCGCGAACAGCGGCCGCGTCGTGTACGCGGGATACAACGGCGGCTACGGCAACTACATCCACATCGACCACGGTGGCGGCGTCGGCACGGGGTACGCGCACATCCGCGACGGCGGGATCGCCGTCGGCTGGGGGGACAGTGTCGGCTCGGGGCAGTACATCGCCGCCGTCGGCAACACCGGGAACTCCTTCGGTTGCCACTTGCATTTCGAGGTCTACATCAACGGCTCGACCGTGAACCCCTACCCGTTCATGGCCGACCGCGGCATCTACCTCTGACGGCGCCGATCCGGTCGGACCGGCGCCGCGCGGGCTCTAACCCTCGAAGCGCGCGAACGCCTCGCCGACCAGGCGCTCGGCCTCGGCCGCGCCCGCCCACTCGTCGACCTTGACCCACTTGTTCGGCTCGAGGTCCTTGTAGTGCTCGAAGAAGTGCGCGATCTCCTTCTTCGTCCACTCGTCGATGTCATCGACGTCCTGGATGTGGTTCCAGCGCGGGTCCTTCGCGAGCACCGCGACGACCTTGTCGTCGCCACCGGCCTCGTCGCTCATCTTCAGCACCGCGACGGGCCGGACGCTGGCGTGGATGCCGGGGTACAGGTCGCGGTCGAGCAGCACGAGCACGTCGAGCGGGTCGCCGTCCTCGCCGAGCGTGTTGTCGAAGAACCCGTAGTTCGCCGGGTACCCGAAGACCGTGTAGAGGATGCGGTCGAGGAAGACGCGCCCCGTGCCGTGATCGACCTCGTACTTCACGCGGCTGCCGCGGGGGATCTCGATGACGGCGTCGTACGCGCCCATGCGTGTGCTCCTTCGGAAGGCGAACGGATTCCCGTCCACCGCGGGACGGATGCGGCACCAGCCTATCCGCGCGTCTGATCCCCTGCCGCCGCGCACAACTCCTGCAACTCGGGCTGCCGAGGCCCGCGCAGGCCCCGATCCGGCCGGTTCCGGAGCGGATCGCAGGAGTTGTGCGAAAGGCCGGGCGGATAGCGTGGACCCGTGCAGCACCGGCCCGCGCTCGACCCCGCCGTGGCGGAGGTGCGCCGCGCCGTCCGGGCGGTCCTCGCGGGGCTGCCCGCGGATGCCACCGTCGTGGTCGCGCTGTCCGGCGGCGCGGACTCGCTCGCGCTCACGGCCGCCGCCGCGTTCGAGGCGCCGAAGCTCGGCCTCCGCGTCGAGTCGGTCACGGTGGACCACGGACTGCAGCCCGGATCCGCGGAGGTCGCGGCCCGGGCGGCGGCCGTGGCGGCGGGCCTCGGGCTCGCGGCGCGCGTGGTCGCCGTCGAGGTGTCGGGCGCCGGCGGACCCGAGGCGGCGGCGCGCGAGGCACGCTACGGGGCGCTCCGGGCCGCGGCCCGCGCCGCGGGCGCCTTTGTCGTCCTGCTCGCGCACACGCTCGACGACCAGGCCGAGTCGGTCCTGCTGGGGCTCGCGCGCGGTTCCGGCGCCGCGAGCCTCGCTGGCATGGCCCCCGATCGCGTCGACGCGGACGGCATCCGGTGGATCCGCCCGCTCCTCGCCGTACGGCGGACGACCACCCGCGCCGCGTGCCGGGCGGCGGGACTCGACCCCTGGGACGACCCGCACAACCACGAACCGCGCTTCGCCCGCGTGCGCGTGCGCGAGGCCGTGCTGCCGGTCCTCGAGCGCGAGCTCGGCCCCGGCGTGGCGGAGGCGCTCGCGCGCACGGCCGAACAGCTCCGCGAGGACAACGCCGCGTTCGCGGCGATGATCGAGGAGACGATCGAGGACATCGTCGAGCACGCCGAGGCGGGCATCGCCGTCTCCGTCTCGGCGCTCGCCGCCAACCCGCCGGCGCTACGGCACCGCATCATCCGCCACGTCGTCGCCAGCGAGTTCGGCACGAGCCTCAGTCGCGCGCAGACGATCGAGGTGGCCCGCCTCGCGACCGACTGGGCGGGGCAGGGTCCGGTCGACCTGCCCGGATGCTCCGCGCGCCGCGTCGCGGGCCGGATCGAGTTCTCCTCGGGCGCAGCGCGGCCGCCGCTGTCCCCGCAATAGGGTGGGGCCATGCGCGCCGCGGACCTCGCCGACGACCTGACGACCGTGCTCGTGACGGAGGAGCAGATCCGCGCGCGGCTCGAGGAGATCGCGCAGCAGGTCGCCGCCGACTATCGCGGCCAGAACCTCCTCCTCGTCGGCGTCCTGAAGGGCGCCGTCATGGTGATGGCCGACTTCGCCCGTGCGCTGCCGATGGTCGTGCCGATGGACTGGATGGCGGTGTCGTCCTACGGCACCGGCACGCGCTCGAGCGGTGTCGTGCAGATCCGGAAGGACCTCGACACCGACATCCACGACCGCCACGTGCTCATCGTCGAGGACATCATCGACTCCGGGCTGACCCTCTCGTGGCTGCTCGACAACTTCGCGTCGCGCGGTGCGGCATCCGTGGAGGTCTTCGCGCTCCTGCGCAAGCCGGATGCCGCCAAGGTGCACGTCGACTGCCGCTACGTCGGTTTCGACATCCCGAACGAGTTCGTCGTCGGCTACGGCCTGGACTTCGCCGAGCGCTACCGCAACCTCCGCGACGTCGCCGTCCTCTCCCGCCACGTCTACGCCTGACCCCGCCCCCGGAGCCGCGCCCCCACCCCGCGAGAACGCGCTTGTGTCACGAAATGGGCCTGGTTCCATGACATACGCGCGTTCTCGCGAAGAGGGGGGCCTGGGGAGGGGGCGTACGCCGTGGGCGAATGCACAGTCCCGGCATAGCGGGGCCGCGATACCCTGAATCCACTGTCCGAAGGGACTGGCCGACGAAAGGGTGGGGGGCTTCCCCCGCAACATGGACTTCAAGAAGATCGCCCGCAACCCCATCGTGTACGTGATCATGGTGGGGGTCCTCCTCGTGGTGGGGTTCTCCCTGATCTCGAGCCTGGGCGGCGCGAAGCAGATCTCGACGCAGGAGGGCCTCACGCTCCTCAAGGGCGGCACGGTCACGAAGGTCGTCAACACGGACGGCGACCAGCGCGTCGACATGACCCTCTCGCAGCCGTACCAGGGCTCGACCGACGTGCAGTTCTACTATGTCGGTGCCCGCGCGAACGAGGTCGTCCAGGCGGTGGATGCCGCCAACCCGTCCGGCGGGTACAACGACGCGGTCCCGAAGGCGTCGTGGTTCGACGGCTTCCTCTCGCTCCTCCTGCCGATCCTGCTGCTCGGCCTCCTCTTCTGGTTCCTGCTGTCGTCCGCGCAGGGCGGGGGCAACAAGGTGATGCAGTTCGGCAAGTCGAGGGCGAAACTCGTCACGAAGGAGTCGCCGACCGTCACCTTCCAGGACGTGGCCGGCTCCGACGAGGCGATCGAGGAGCTCCAGGAGATCAAGGACTTCCTGAAGGAGCCCGCGAAGTTCCAGGCCGTCGGCGCCCGGATCCCCAAGGGCGTCCTCCTCTACGGCCCTCCCGGCACCGGTAAGACTCTGCTCGCCCGCGCCGTCGCGGGGGAGGCGGGCGTCCCGTTCTACTCGATCTCCGGCTCGGACTTCGTGGAGATGTTCGTCGGCGTCGGCGCGAGCCGCGTCCGCGACCTCTTCAACCAGGCCAAAGAGAGCGCCCCGGCGATCATCTTCATCGACGAGA
This sequence comes from Microbacterium sp. X-17, assembly GCF_039615055.1. NCBI lineage: Bacteria > Bacillati > Actinomycetota > Actinomycetes > Micrococcales > Microbacteriaceae > Microbacterium > Microbacterium sp. X-17. The sequence goes on along the minus strand of NZ_JBDHNI010000002.1, from coordinate 723,799 downwards.
TCGACGCGGTCGGCCGTCACCGCGGCGCCGGCCTCGGCGGCGGTCACGACGAGCGCGAGCAGACGCTGAACCAGATGCTCGTCGAGATGGACGGCTTCGACCCGAAGGCGAACGTGATCGTCATCGCGGCGACGAACCGCCCCGACATCCTCGACCCGGCGCTCCTGCGTCCCGGCCGCTTCGACCGGCAGATCGGCGTGGACGCACCCGACCTGCAGGGCCGCAAGCGCATCCTCGAGGTGCACGGCCGCGGCAAGCCCCTCGCCGACGGCGTCGACCTCGAGGTCGTCGCGCGCAAGACGCCCGGGTTCACCGGCGCGGATCTGGCGAACGTCCTCAACGAGGCCGCGCTCCTCACCGCCCGCTCGAACGCGCAGCTGATCGACAACCGCGCGCTCGACGAGGCGATCGACCGCGTGCTCGCAGGGCCCCAGCGTCGCACCCGCGTCATGAAGGACAAGGAGAAGCTCATCACGGCGTACCACGAGGGCGGTCACGCGCTCGCGGCAGCGGCGATGAACTACACCGACCCCGTGACGAAGGTGACGATCCTTCCGCGCGGTCGCGCGCTCGGTTACACGATGGTGCTGCCGGTGGACGACAAGTACTCGATCACCCGCAACGAGCTGCAGGACCAGATGACGTACGCGATGGGCGGCCGCGTCGCGGAGGAGATCGTCTTCCACGACCCGACCACGGGTGCGTCGAACGACATCGAGAAGGCCACCGGCATCGCGCGGAAGATGGTCACCGAGTACGGCATGACCACCGACGTCGGCCCGGTCAAGCTCGGCAGCGCGTCCGGCGAGGTGTTCATGGGCCGCGACATGGGTCACGGCCGCGACTACTCCGAGTCGATCGCGGAGCGCGTCGACAAGCAGGTGCGGCAGCTCATCGAGCAGGCGCACAACGAGGCGTACCAGGTCATCAACGACAACCGGGAGATCCTCGACCGGCTGGCGCTCGAGCTGCTCGAGAAGGAGACGCTCGACCACCTCGAGCTCGAGAAGCTCTTCCGCGACGTGAAGAAGCTGCCGGAGCGCCCGCAGTGGCTCTCCAGCTCCGATCGCCCGGTGTCCCTGCTCCCGCCCGTCGAGGTGCCGCATCACGCGCAGCCCGCCGGCGTGGCCGCGGACACGGAGGCCGAGTCCGGTGCGGAGAAGAAGGCGGTGCGCCCTCGCCGCCCGCAGGGGCAGGCGCGTCCGGCGACCGCGTAGGCTCGGCGCATGGCCGTCGATCGTGAACGCGTCAAGGCCCTCGTCCACGAGTTGCTGCTCGCCATCGGCGAGGATCCCGACCGTCCCGGCCTGACCCTGACGCCGCAGCGCGTCGCCGACGCATACACCGAGTTCTTCGCGGGGGTGGGGCAGGATGCCTCCGCCCCGCTTGCACGGACGATCTCGGTCGCGCGCGGGCCGGCGCCGGAGGCGCTCCCGTCCGGCGCGGTCATGATCCGCGACGTCCGCTTCCGCTCCATCTGCGAGCATCACCTCCTCCCGTTCCTCGGGACGGCCCACCTCGCCTACCTCCCGGACCAGAAGGTGGTCGGGCTCGGTGCGCTGACGCGCGTCGTCGAGATCCTGTCGGCCCGCCCGCAGGTGCAGGAGCGCCTCGGCGAGCAGATCGCCGACACGCTCATGCTGTCCCTTGAGGCGAAGGGCGTGCTCGTCGTGCTCGATGCGGAACACTCCTGTCTCACGATGCGCGGGGAACGGCAGCCGGATGCCTCGACGGTGACGATCGCGGCGCGCGGCGAGCTCGCGGATCCCTTCGCGCGGGGCGAGCTGATCTCCCTCATCAACTCGGGGCGGCGATGAGGACACGGATCATGGGCGTCGTCAACGTGACGCCGGACTCCTTCAGTGACGGCGGCCGATTCCTGGATCCGGATGCCGCGGTGGCGCACGGCCTGCGTCTGCGCGGCCAGGGTGCCGACATCCTCGACGTGGGCGGTGAGTCCACGCGGCCGGGTGCGGATCGGATCGACCCCGCGCGCGAGCGCGAGCGCGTGCTGCCGGTGATCGACGCGCTGGCGGGCGAGAGTGTCCTGGTCAGCGTCGACACCATGAACGCGGAGACCGCCGTCGCGGCGGTGGCCGCGGGTGCGCGCATCGTCAACGACGTCTCGGGCGGCCTCGCCGACCCGGACATGCTCGCGGCGGTCGCCGGCACCGCCGCTGACGTCGTGCTCGGTCACTGGCGCGGCCCGTCGGCGGCGATGTACGACCGCGCCGACTATGCCGACGTCCCCCGCGAGATCGCGGCGGAGCTGCTCGGCCGCCTCGAGGCGGCCGCGGCGGCCGGCATCGCGCCGGGGCGGGTGATCCTCGATCCGGGGATCGGCTTCGGCAAGCGCGGCGCCCAGAACTGGGCGGCTCTCCGCGGCCTGCCGGGCCTCGTCGGACTCGGTCCGCGGGTGCTCGTGGGTACGAGCCGTAAGCGCTTCCTCGGGGAGGTGCTCGGCGAGGATGCGTCGACCGCGCGCCGCGACCTCGCGACCGCGGTCACGAGCGTGCTGGCAGCGCGCGACGGCGCCTGGGCCGTGCGCGTGCACGACGTGCTCGCGACGCGCGACGCGCTGCGCACCGCCGCGGCCTGGGAGGCGGGGGCCGCGTGGACCGGCTAGACGAGATCGCCCTGACCGGGTTGCGCGTCCGCGGCTTCCACGGGGTGTTCGAGCACGAGCGGCGCGAGGGGCAGGACTTCGTCGTCGACCTCGTCCTGCACCTCGACACCCGTCCGGCCGCGGCATCCGACGACGTCGCCGACACGGTGCACTACGGCGAGCTCGCGGAAGAGGTCGCGGCGGTCGTCGCGGGCGATCCGGTCGATCTCATCGAGACGCTCGCCCAGCGCATCGCGGATGCCGTGCTGGCGCACGCCCGTGCGCAGCGCGTTCGCGTGACCGTGCACAAGCCGCACGCGCCGATCCCGCTCGCGTTCGCGGACGTGAGCGTCACGATCGTGCGCGAGAAGGGCGCTGCGTGAACCGCCGCTTGACCGAGGACATCCCCGTGCCTCCGCGATCGGAGCGCACGCCCGTCGTCGCCGTCGTCGCGCTGGGCGCGAACCTCGGCGACCGTGCCGCCACCCTGGCCGCCGCGGCCGAGGACCTCCGCGCACTGCCGCTCGTCGACGAGGTCCGGGTCTCGGACGCGATCTCGACGGTTGCGATCCGCCCGGAGGGGCCCGATCCGGACGCGCCCGCGTACCTGAACGCGGTCGCGCTCGTGACCACCCGGCTCGCGCCGTCCGTGCTCCTGAGCTACCTGCACGCGATCGAGGATCGGCACGGTCGCGTCCGCCGCGAGCACTGGGGGGATCGCACGCTCGACCTCGATCTCATCGCGTACGGCGACGTCGTGAGCACCGACCCGGCGCTGACGCTGCCGCATCCGCGCGCCGCCGAGCGCGACTTCGTCCTGGCTCCATGGCTCTCGCTCGATCCGGACGCCGAGCTCGTGGGCCGCGGTCGGGTGGATGCGCTCCTGGAGCGGCTGCGGGGGGACCGATGAAGCGCACCGGCCCGGGCATCCTCCTCCTCGCCGCCGTCATCGGCGCCGGCGCGGGCTTCCTCATCGACCAGTTCCTCACGGCGGGCGGGCGCTCGACGTTCACGCCGGTCGTCACGCTGCCGATCCTGCTCGTGCTTCTCGGCCTGATCGACATCGCGCTCGCCATCCCCATCGCACGGGCGACGCGGGGACACAGCGCCGCGCCGGTCAACCCGTTCCGGGCCGTGCGCATCGCGATGCTCGCGAAGGCGTCGAGCATCGTCGGCGCCGCGGTCGGCGGCCTGGGGCTCGGCCTGCTCCTGTTCCTCCTGACGCGGCCCGTGATCCCGTCGGTAGGCTCGATGGCGACCATCATCGCGACGGCCGGGTGCGGCGCCGTCCTCGTCGCGGCGGGGCTGGTGGCCGAGCATCTGTGCACGATCCGGAAGAAGGACGACGACGATGACGAACACCCCGGAGACGGCGGGACCGGGGTCACCCACGGGCACTGACCCGGAGCTCTCGGGGCTCGACGCGCGCACGTTCCACGGCATCCCCGAGCCGCGCTCCGCCGCCAGGCTCCCGCTCGGGACCGGCGAATGGCACCAGCTGGCGCGGTCCTACGTGTGGGTGCGACTCATCACGACGAGCGCGGCGCTCCTCGTCGTCGTGGCCCTGGGGCTCGGGATCACGTTCCTCACGTCCACGCCGTGGCCCTGGATCCCGCTCGGCACCGCGGGCTTCGTGCTCGTGTGGATGCTGGCGATCACGCCGCGTCAGGTGCGCGCGTTCGGCTATCAGCTCCGCGAAAACGATCTGCTCATGCGCCGCGGCATCCTCTGGCAGCGCATGATCGCCGTGCCGTACGGGCGGATGCAGCTCGTGGACGTCGCGCACGGTCCGCTCGACCGCGGCTTCGGCATCGCGCAGCTGAAGCTCGTGACCGCTGCCGCGACGAGCGCAGTGGTGCTGCCCGGGCTCACGCAGGCCGGCGCGGAGCTGCTGCGTGACACGCTCGTGCAGGTCGCCGAATCCCGCCGGACCGGGCTATGAGCGCGGCGGTCGCTCCGACCGAGCTGCCGCGATCGCGGCTCAGCGACGGCGAGTGGCATCGGATGCATCCGCTGACGCCGCTGCTGCGCGGCGGCATCTTCGCCGTCGTCGTGGCCGGCGTCGTGATCTCCAACCTGCGGGAGCGGCTGGCCGAATGGCTGCTGCCGTGGACGACGCCGACGCTCCCGGACGGTGCGCCGCTGCCGGGCGACCCCGTCGACTACGTGGTCGCGCGCGGGCTCCTGCCGGTCGTCGGCGTCGGCGTGCTCGTGGTGGTCGTCCTGCTCGTGGTCCTGTTCACGGTGGCGTGGCGGTTCCACTCGTTCCGCATCTCCGACGACGATGTCGAGGTCCGCAGCGGCGTCCTGTTCCGGCGGCATCGGCGGGCGCCGCTCGACCGCGTGCAGGGCGTGAACCTCACCCGTCCGCTCGTCGCGCGGATCCTCGGCCTCGCGAAGCTCGAGGTCGTCGGCGCGGGCCTCGACGCGAACGTCCGGCTGGAGTACCTCTCGACCTCACACGCGGAGGCCGTGCGCGCCGACATCCTGCGCCTCGCCGCAGGGCACGCGCTCGCGGAGGGGATCCCCACGCCGGGCGTGACCTCGCGCGTGGCCGCCGCGACGTCCGCGATGAGCGCCGGCATCACCGGGATCATCGCGGGAGCGGAGGAGCAGCTGCCGCCCGAGTCGGTCGTGTCCCTCCCGACCGTGCGGGTCGCCGCGTCGCACCTCCTGAGCACCAGCAGTGTCTGGCTCGTCGTGCTGATCGCGGCGATCGTCGTCCTGTCGAACGTGGGCACGCCCTGGCTCCTGTTCACGATCGTGCCGGCGGTGCTGGGCTTCGCCGCGTACTGGGTGCGCAGTATCACGCACGCGCTGCGCTACTCGATCGCGGGGACTCCGGACGGCGTCCGGATCACGTTCGGACTCTTCACGACCGTCACCGAGATCCTCCCGCCCGGACGCGTGCACGCGATCGAGGTGCATCAGCCCCTTCTGTGGCGGTCCGCGGGCTGGTGGCGGGTCTCGGTCAACCGGCTCTCCGGCCGCGGGGTCGAGGGCGGCCGCGAGGAGCTGGCATCCGTGCTGCCGGTTGGCCGCGTGGCCGATGCGGAGCGGGTCGTGTCGCTGCTCACGCCCGGCATCCTGGACGCGGCCGACCTCGTCTTCGCCCGCGGGATCTTCGCGCGCGGGGCGGAGGATCCGTTCACGACGACCCCGCGGCGGGCCCGCATCCTGCGGCCCTTCTCCTGGCGACGGAACGGATGCCTGCTGGCGCCGGGCGTGCTCGTCCTCCGCCGCGGCATCCTCCGGCGGCGCATCGTGCTGGTGCCGCTCGCGCGGATGCAGAGCATCGCGCTCCACCAGGATCCGCTCGACCGCGCGCTTCGGGTCGCCACTCTGCAGGCGCATACGATCGCGGGGCCCGTGTCCGGTCGGATCGACGCGCTCGACCGCGACGACGCCCTGGACCTGTTCGATCGGGCGGAGCTCGCCGCGCTGGATGCCGCGGCCACCGACCGATCCCACCGGTGGGCGCGATGAACGGCGCACGCACGGCCCGGCTCGAGGTCGGGATCATCGGCGCGGGGCGCGTCGGACCCGTCCTCGGGGCGGCGCTCGCGGGAGCGGGCCACAGCCTGGTCGGCATCACGCACGGCTCGGACGACGACCGCGTCGAGGCGATCCTCCCCGGCGTCGCGGTGCGGGATGCCGTGGAGATCGCCCGCCTCAGCCAGCTCGTGGTCGTTGCGGTGCCGCACGACGTGCTGCCCGGCCTCGTCCAGGGGCTCGCTGAGGTGGCGGCCTGGCAGCCGGGAACGCTCGTGCTGCACACCGATCCCGCTTACGGCACGGCGGTCCTGGGGCCCGCGGCCGCGCGCGGCGCGATCCCGCTCGCGGTGCATCCTGCGATCTCGTTCACGGGGACGAGCATCGATCTCCGTCAGCTCGCGGCGTCGTACGCGGCGGTCACCGCGCCAGCGCCCGTACTCCCCATCGCGCAGGCGCTCGCGGTGGAGCTCGGCTGCGAGCCGGTCGTGGTCGAGGAGGCGGACCGTCCCGCGTACGCCGAGGCGATCGCGACCGCGACCGCGTTCTCCCGCGCGATCGTCCGTCAGTCGACGAGCATCCTCGCCGGCATCGGCTTCGACAACGCCGGCGCATACCTCTCCGCGCTCGTCCGCTCCGCGGTCGACCAGGCCCTGGCCGAGCCGCTGGCCGCGGACGACCCGGATACGATCGACGGGTGACTGGCTCCCCCGACGCCCCGATGTCCGCCGAGCCCGAGGCCCGCGAGCCCGACACGACCGAGGTCGAGGACGTCTCCGAGCAGAAGGCCGTCCGTCTCGCCAAGCGCGCCCGACTGATCGCCGAGCGCGCGGATGCCGCGGGTGGCGCGTACCCCGTCTCGGTCCCGGTCACGGCGACCATCCCCGCGCTCCGGGCGCGGTATGGCGACCTCGAGGCGGGCGCCGAGACCGGTGACGTCGTCGCCGTCGCCGGACGTATCGTGTTCAGCCGCAACACCGGCAAGCTCTGCTTCGCGACGCTGCAGGCCGGCGACGGTAGCCGCATCCAGGCGATGGTCTCCCTCGCCGCGGTCGGTGAGCAGTCGCTGCAGGACTGGAAGGAGCTCGTCGACCTCGGCGACCACGTCTTCGTCGAGGGCGAGGTCATCTCCAGCCGCCGCGGCGAGCTCTCGATCATGGTCACGCGCTGGCAGATCGCGGCGAAGGCGATCCTCCCCCTGCCGAACCTCCACAACGAGCTGAACGAGGAGACCCGGGTCCGCAGTCGCTACCTCGATCTCATCGTCCGCGACCGCGCGCGCGACACCGTGCGCGCCCGCGCGACCGTGAACGCGAGCCTGCGTCGCACGTTCGAGACCCGCGACTTCATCGAGGTCGAGACGCCGATGCTGCAGGTGCAGCCCGGCGGCGCGACCGCCCGCCCGTTCGTGACGCACTCGAACGCCTTCGACACCGAGCTCTACATGCGCATCGCCCCCGAGCTCTACCTCAAGCGCGCCGTGGTCGGCGGCATCGACCGGGTGTTCGAGATCAACCGCAACTTCCGCAACGAGGGGGCGGACTCCACGCACAGCCCCGAGTTCGCGATGCTCGAGGCGTACCAGGCGTACACCGATTACCGCGGCATCGCCGATCTCACGCAGGAGTTGATCCAGAACGCCGCGATCGCGGTCACCGGTAGCACGACCGTCACCTGGGCCGACGGCACCGTGTACGAGCTGGGCGGCGAATGGGCGCGCCTCTCGATGTACGACTCGCTCTCGGAGGCCGCCGGGCGCGCGATCACTCCGGAGACGCCGATCGCCGAGCTCCGCGCCCTCGCCGCCGAGGCCGGCGTCGAGGAGCCGCCGCACGCGACCCCCGGCAAGCTCGTCGAAGAGCTGTGGGAGCACTTCGTCAAGCCGGGCCTCGACCGGCCCACGTTCGTGCTCGACTTCCCCGTCGATACCAGCCCGCTCGTGCGGGAGCACCGCTCGATCCCCGGTGTCGTCGAGAAGTGGGACCTGTACGTGCGCGGGTTCGAGCTCGCCACCGGGTACTCCGAGCTCGTGGATCCCGTCATCCAGCGCGAGCGGTTCATCGAGCAGGCGGCGCTCGCGGCGCGGGGCGACGCGGAGGCGATGCGCCTCGACGAGGAGTTCCTCCGCGCGCTCGAGCACGGGATGCCCCCGACGGGCGGCATGGGGATGGGCATCGACCGGCTCCTCATGGCGATCACGGGCCTCGGCATCCGCGAGACGATCCTCTTCCCCCTCGTCAAGTAAGGCCCTCGGTGTCCGGCGCCGAGGGCTGCCCGGTGGGTCGGCGCGCCGGCTGGAACGCCCAGTCGGGGAGATGCCCGGCCACGACGAACGACCCGACGATCTCCGCGAGGACATGCCGCGGGTCGAGCCGGAGCGCCCGCTCGACGTAGATCCCGGCGTGGGTGGAGCGGCCGAGCGCCCAGGACAGCCAGCCGCAGAGCGCGAGGGCGTGTGCGCGGTCCGCGGCCGGCGTCAGGGCCGCGACCCGCCGGGTGAGGTCCAGCGCGCGGCGCAGCCGATCGGGGTCCGGGCGCGGTCCCTCGCCCCACAGCCGCAGGCCGAGCTCGGGCGGGTAGGGCGCCCCGCCCCGCCAGTGCAGCTGGGCGTCGAGGGCGCGCTCGCCCGTCGCGCGTCCGTCGGTCCAGCCGAGGAGCGCCACGTCGCGCAGCCCGGGCTGCGACAGACACCACGACAGCGTCGCCGCGACGTAGGCGTCGAGCCGTCTCGGATCCTCCCCGAGGCATCGCTCCAGGAAGCCCGGCAAGTCGTCGAGCACCTCGAGCGCCGCGATCGCGAGCGGGTCGACGCGCGCCCGGGGCGGATGCCCGGGCACCTCGCCGTGCAGGAGCGCGAGACTCGCCGCGCGGATGCTCCCGAGCGCGTGCGCGACCTGCTCCCGCTCGGCGGCCGCGACCCGCGGCAGTCGGGTCCCGGTCGTCTGATCCCCCGCCGCGGGCGGCAGGCCCGCGTCCTTCGCCAGACCTGCCACCTCGTCCAGCGGGTGCGCGTCGCCCGGGTCGTAGTACGAGCCCCAGCCGTCGCGGGCGACGCAGAGCAGATCGACGACGCGCAGCCCGCAGGCGTCCGCCCGATCGAGCAGCGCGTCGGCGAGGGCATGGTACGGGAGGGCGTCCTCGCCGACGGACCGCAGCGCGGCATCCGTGTACGTGACCATCGCGAAGCCGTCGGCATCCGGGATCCGGCAGATGAGGCCGATGAAGTCGGACGCGATGCGCTCGGTCTCGTCGGCGAGGGCCGCGGACGGGAGGTCGAGCCGCATCGCGCCGAGGCTCGACCTCCCGTCGAACGGCATGAGCACGACGCTGCGCCGGGGGACGAACCCGAGGAGCCCGGGGATGAGAGCGAGGAAGTGCGCGGGGCCTGCGGCCTTGATCGTCGACGTCATGCCTCGACTCTCGTTGCGCGCCAGGTGCCGGCATCCGCTGTCGGCGGCAGATGGGGAAGGTCGGTCGCCGTTCCGGGGCTGGGGAGAGACGGCGTACGATGAGCAGGTGGAGAACTACTGGGTCGCCCTGCTGTGGTCGATCATCCCGACGATCGTCGTCACGGGCATGTTCTTCTTCATCCTCCGCTCGATCGTCCGGGCCGACCGCACCGAGCGGAAGGCCTACGCGAAGGTCGAGGCCGAGGAGCGCGTCAAGCGCGGCATGCCGCCGGTGGCGGCGCCCACCGAGCGCTGAGCCGACCGACCACTACGCTGGGGTGACGTCCAGCGGGGAGGCCGAGTGCTCCAGATCACGTTCGACGCGACCTGGTGGCTGATCCTCGTCTTCATCGTGGACGTCACCGTCCGCGTCACGGCGATCATCGTCGTCCCGCGGAACCGGCGTCCCACCGCCGCGATGGCGTGGCTGCTGGCGATCTACTTCATCCCCGTCGTCGGGGTCCTCCTCTTCCTCGTCATCGGCACGCCGAAGCTCCCCCGCAAGCGCCGGCGGAAGCAGGAGGACATCAACGACTACATCCGGCAGACGAGCCGCGGCCTCGGCCTCGACGTCGCCCCGCCGGACGCGCCGATGTGGTTCCAGCAGATCGTCGAGCTCAACGGCACGCTCGGTGCTCTGCCGCTCATCGGGGAGAACTCGGCGCAGCTCGTCGCCGACTACCAGGAGAGCCTCGACGCCATGGCCGCCGCCATCCGTCGGGCTCAGAGCTACGTGCACGTCGAGTTCTACATCCTCCAGTCGGATGCCTCGACCGACAACTTCTTCCGGGCGCTCGAGGAGGTCGCCGCACGCGGAGTCGCGGTCCGCGTGCTGCTCGACCACTGGGCCAACCGCGGCAAGCCGAACTACCGCCGCACGATCGCGCGGCTGAGCGCCATGGGCGCGCAGTGGCACCTGATGCTGCCCGTGCAGCCGTTCAAGGGGAAGTACCAGCGCCCCGACCTGCGCAACCACCGCAAGCTCCTCGTCGTCGACGGCATGGTCGCCTACATGGGATCGCAGAACGTCACCGACTCGACCTACAACCTCAAGAAGAACATCCGGCGCGGACTGCACTGGGTCGACCTCATGGCGCGTGTCGAGGGTCCGATCGTGCAGAGCATCAACGCCGTCTTCCTGTCGGACTGGTACAGCGAGACGGACCAGGTGCTCACCGAGGAGATCGACCTCTTCAGCGTCACTCCCGGCGCCGGCGACCTCGAATGCCAGATCGTTCCGTCCGGCCCCGGGTTCGAGTTCGAGAACAACCTCAAGCTGTTCCTCTCGATGCTCTACGCCGCCGAGCGCAAGATCATCATGGTCAGCCCCTACTTCGTGCCCGAGGAGTCGCTGCTCCTCGCGGTCACGACCGCGTGCCAGCGCGGTGTCACGGTTGAACTCTTCGTGTCGGAAGAAGGCGACCAGGCCATGGTCTACCACGCCCAGCGCAGCTACTACGAGGCGCTGCTGCGGGCCGGCGTGAAGATCTGGATGTACCGGAAGCCGTTCATCCTCCACTCCAAGAGCCTCACGATCGATGACGGCGTCGCGGTCATCGGGTCGAGCAACATGGACATGCGTTCCTTCGGTCTCAACATGGAGATCTCGATGCTCGTGCGAGGCGAGGGATTCGTCGAGCAGATGCGCGAGGTCGAGGCCACCTACCGCAGCCTCAGCCGAGAGCTCACGCTGGAGGAGTGGATGCGGCAGCCGCTGCGCTCTACAGTGCTGGACAACCTCGCCCGTCTCACCTCGGCGCTGCAATAGCTCGGCGCCGCCCGACCGGAAGGCATCCGATGGCTCGTCGTCCTCTTCTCCTGGCGGCGATCGCCGCGGCCGTTGCCTTCCTCGCCGGATGCGCGAGCGGCCCCGGCACTGCGCCGTCGACGCCGGCGCCATCCGCGTCGAGCGAGGTCGGTGCCGCGTGGCTCGACGGCGGGTCCATGGTCGGGATCGTCACGTGGGGCAGCTCGAGCTGTGTGCCGACGGCGGGGGATGTCGCCTATTCCGGCGGCGTGCTGACCGTCGAGCTCGTCGGGCCTCCGGCCGGGACGGCGTGCACGATGGACTACGGGCCGCGTGCGACCCCGGTGTCCGTGCCGGCCGGGATCGACGCGTCCAAGGACGTCCGGGTCGTCGTGACCGGCGACGTCACGGGGGAGGCCGTCCTCGCGGGGGTGTCGAGCATGCCGCCCGGCGGGAGCGCCGCTGAGGGCACCCCGTCTGCCGGCTGGACCGGGATCGAGGGCACGCTCGTCCTCCTGACCTGGGGCTCGTCGAGCTGCCCGCCGCAGATCGCGGATGCCGCGGCGACCGCCCCCGGCCGGATCACGGTCACCGAGGCTGCGCTCCCCGCCGACCGCGCCTGCACCGCCGACCTCGCCCCGCGCGCGACCGTGGTCCAGGTCCCCGCCGTCTCGTCGGGCCAGTCCTACACCCTCACCCTCGTGCCCCCCACGGGCCCCTCCACCGACACCCCCGTGGCCGGCCTCGCCCCCTGACCCCCCCCGAGCCGCGCCTGCCCGCCCGCGCCCTCGCCGGCCCGCGCGCCTTCGCCCTCGCCGGCCCTCGCGCCGTCGCGCCCTCGCCCTTCCCGCTCACCCGTCGCATCCGACCACTCGCGTCGTCGATCGCGACGGGCGAATGGGACGGCCATCTCGCTCACCTGGCGCGTTCGACCGCCGCGAACGACGCATGCGACAGGTGAACGGGGCTCTCCACAGCGCGATCGGCGAGGGAAACGATCCACAACGGGCTCGGGCCGGCGGCGACGGGCCTGCGAGGACGATCACCGTGGAGGGATGCTGAACGACGACCTCCCCCGCGAGCTCGGCGCTCGATTCCGCGTCCGGGAGGCCTTGCGCGCCGGTGTCGGTCCCGCGCGGTTGCGACGAGCAGATCTTGCGCGCCCCTTCCGGGGCGCACGGATGCGAGCGGATGCCGACCTCCCCGACGCCTATCGAGACACCGGCGGGCTCGATCGTCGTCATCTGGCATCTGCGCTGGCCTTCGCGCCGATGCTGACGGAGCACGAGTTCTTCAGCCACGTGACCGCCGCCGTGATCCTCGGACTCCCCGTGCCGCCCTGGCTGGTCGCCGAGTCCCCCGTGCATGTGTCCGTCCTCCCTCCGCGCAGGCTTCGACGAGCGACCGGCGTGGCAGGGCACGAGGCGATGCCGCACCTCACGAGCATCCGCACCGATCCGATCCTCGGCTTGCCGGTGACGAGCCCCGCGACGACCTGGGCCATGCTCGCGGCGCTGCTGCCGAATACGCGTGACGTCGTCGCCGTCGGTGATGCCGCAGTACGGGAATGGCGTCGAGCTGCCCCCCACGCGTCGCTCTCCGAGCTCACCGCGGCGGTCCGGGCGGGAAGACGCGTCGGGATCGAGCGGTTGCGCGATGCGCTGCCGCTCATACGCACGCGATCCGCATCCCGTCCGGAGAGCTGGATGCGTCTGACCCTCGTCGACGCCGGGCTGCCGGAGCCAGAGCTGAACCACGACGTCGTTGCCGAGGGGGAAGACCTCGGCTGTGTCGATCTCGCGTACCCGCGCCTCCGTGTCGCGATCGAGTACGAAGGCGACCACCACCGTTCGGACCCCGTGCAGTGGGCGCGGGACATTCGCCGGTACGAGCGCCTTGCTGCCGCGGGCTGGCTCGTCATCCGCGTCACACGCACCGACCTCTTCGACGATCCGCGATCCGTTCTCGCGCGCGTGCGCGTCGCGATCGCGACGCGCGCCGCTTGATTCCCCCGTCGTTCCCCCGTCGCGAGTTGCTGAGTGCGACGTGTTTCGCGACAGGGGAGGATGCCGCGCCCGCGACTCGCCCGTCGCTACCGACGGGCGGGACGGTGGATCGCGACAGGTGAGCGGTTCGGGGGCGGGGAGGCGGGCGGGGGAGGGGGTCCGCCGCGAGCGAACACGGGACCGCGGGGGCGCGCGGGTCGTTAGCCTCGATGTATCGCGCCCCGTGTTGGGGGTGCAGTCAGAGCCGCAAGGAGCTGCGATGTTCGAGAGATTCACGGACCGTGCCCGCCGTGTGGTCGTCCTCGCCCAAGAAGAGGCGAAGATGCTCAACCACAACTACATCGGGACCGAGCACATCCTGCTCGGCCTCATCCACGAGGGCGAGGGTGTCGCCGCCAAGGCGCTCGAGTCGCTGGGGATCTCGCTGGATGCCGTGCGTGAGCAGGTGCAGGACATCATCGGCCAGGGCCAGCAGCAGCCGACCGGTCACATCCCCTTCACGCCCCGCGCGAAGAAGGTCCTGGAGCTGTCGCTGCGCGAGGCGCTGCAGCTCGGCCACAACTACATCGGCACGGAGCACATCCTCCTCGGCCTCATCCGCGAGGGCGAGGGCGTCGCCGCCCAGGTGCTCGTCAAGCTCGGCGCCGACCTCAACAAGGTGCGCCAGCAGGTCATCCAGCTCCTGTCCGGCTACCAGGGCAAGGAGCCGGCCGCCGTCTCCGGCGCCGCGCACGACAACCAGCAGGCCACCGCTCAGGGCGGCTCGCAGGTGCTCGACCAGTTCGGCCGCAACCTCACGCAGGCCGCGCGCGACAACAAGCTCGACCCGGTGATCGGGCGCGAGAAGGAGATCGAGCGCGTCATGCAGATCCTGTCGCGCCGCTCGAAGAACAACCCCGTGCTGATCGGCGAGCCCGGCGTCGGCAAGACCGCCGTCGTCGAGGGCCTCGCGCAGGCGATCGTGAAGAACGACGTCCCCGAGACGCTGAAGGACAAGCAGCTCTACTCGCTCGACCTCGGCTCGCTCATCGCCGGTTCCCGCTACCGCGGCGACTTCGAGGAGCGCCTCAAGAAGGTCACGAAGGAGATCCGCACCCGCGGCGACATCATCGTCTTCATCGACGAGATCCACACGCTGGTGGGTGCGGGCGCGGCCGAGGGCGCGATCGACGCGGCCTCGATCCTGAAGCCGCTCCTCGCTCGCGGCGAGCTGCAGACGATCGGCGCGACGACGCTCGACGAGTACCGCAAGCACTTCGAGAAGGATGCCGCGCTGGAGCGCCGCTTCCAGCCGATCCAGGTGGCCGAGCCGAGCCTGCCCCACGCGATCAACATCCTCAAGGGCCTGCGCGACCGCTACGAGGCGCACCACAAGGTGCAGATCACGGATGGCGCGATCGTCGCCGCCGCGAACCTCGCCGACCGCTACATCAGCGACCGGTTCCTGCCGGACAAGGCGATCGACCTGATCGACGAGGCAGGCGCCCGCCTGCGGCTGTCGATCCTGTCGAGCCCGCCGGAGCTGCGCGAGTTCGACGAGAAGATCGCGAAGGTCCGCGAGGACAAGGAGCGCGCCTCCGAGGAGCAGGACTTCGAGAAGGCCGCGGCGTTCCGCGACGAGGAGAAGTCCCTGCTCGCCGAGCGCCTGCGTCTCGAGAAGCAGTGGCGCTCGGGTGACGTCGCGTCGCACGCGGTCGTCGACGAGGGCCTGATCGCCGAGGTGCTGGCGCAGGCCACCGGCATCCCCGTGTTCAAGCTCACGGAGGAGGAGTCGAGCCGCCTCGTCTTCATGGAGAAGGCGCTGCACCAGCGCGTCATCGGACAGGAGGAGGCGATCGCCGCCCTCTCCAAGACGATCCGCCGCCAGCGTGCCGGCCTCAAGGACCCGAAGCGCCCCTCGGGCTCGTTCATCTTCGCCGGCCCGACCGGCGTCGGGAAGACCGAGCTCGCGAAGGCCCTCGCGGAGTTCCTCTTCGACGACGAGAGCGCGCTGATCTCCCTCGACATGTCGGAGTTCGGTGAGAAGCACACGGTCTCCCGCCTGTTCGGCGCCCCTCCCGGGTTCGTCGGCTTCGAGGAGGGCGGCCAGCTCACGGAGAAGGTCCGCCGCAAGCCGTTCTCGGTCGTCCTGTTCGACGAGATCGAGAAGGCCCACCCGGATATCTTCAACTCGCTCCTGCAGATCCTCGAGGAGGGTCGTCTGACCGACGGTCAGGGTCGCGTGATCGACTTCAAGAACACCGTCATCATCATGACGACGAACCTCGGCTCGTCGGCGATCGCCGGGGGCCCGGTGGGCTTCCAGGTGGAGGGCGACCAGGGCACGACCTACGACCGCATGAAGGGCAAGGTCAACGAAGAGCTCAAGCGCAACTTCAAGCCCGAGTTCCTCAACCGCGTGGACGACATCATCGTCTTCCCGCAGCTGGACAAGGGCGAGCTGCGCCAGATCGTGGGCCTGTTCACGAAGCGCCTCGGCGAGCGTCTGCTGGATCGCGACATCACGGTCGAGCTGACGGATGCCGCGAAGGACAAGCTGATCGAGATCGGCTTCGACCCGGCGCTCGGCGCCCGCCCGCTGCGTCGTGCGATGCAGCGGGAGGTGGAGGACCGCCTGTCGGAGAAGATCCTCCGCGGCGAGTTGAACACCGGCGACCACGTGAAGGTGGACGCGAAGGACGGCGAGTTCGTGTTCGAGAACGGCCCGCGCGGCCAGCAGGTCGCGCTCGGGGTCGTCGGCGGCGGCGAGCTGACCGCGACGCCCGATCTCGTCATCACGGGAGACTGAGACTCCCGATCGAAGGGGCGGATGCTGAGGCATCCGCCCCTTCGTCGTGTCAGTCGTGGTGGCCGCGGGTGATGCGGGGCATCAGCGCGCGCAGCGACCGGCCGCGCAGCGCGCTCCACCACACGCCGGCGCCGTAGGCGAGGTCGTCGAGGCGGCGCGCGGCGAAGAAGCGGACGGGGTCGAGCCGCGGGCGCAGCCGCGCGTACTCCACGGCGGCATCCACGACCGCCGCGACGGCGACCGCGCGCCGGGCGCGGCGGGACACGAGGCTCGCGGCGAGCGCGAGCGGCCACCAGTGCCGCACGAGTAGGGCGCTCCCCTGTCCGAGGGACGCGAGCGCGCCGTCGCCGACGAGGCGCGCGGCGGTGCGCCGCGGATGCCGCGCGTGGGGGAGCCGGCGGGCGACACGCAGGATCACGACGGCGCAGATCGCGGCGGCACCCGGCAGGGACCAGCGCCGCTGCGCCGCCAGCACGACGAGCATGCCGGCCGCCCACGGCGGCAGCACGACGGGTGCGATCTCGGTCGGGTGGCGCTCTCCGAGGGGCAGGGCGCCCGTGCCGTAGAAGAACTTCCGCGCCATCCAGCGCCGGGCGCTCGTCCGATGGTCGTGCCGGACGACGGCGGAGGGCTCGTACCGCACGACGCGGCCGGCGTCGATGAGCCGCCAGACGAGGTCGACGTCCTCGCCGACGCGCATCGTGGCGTCGAAGCCGGACACGTCGGCGACGCGTGCGACGAGGCACGTGCCCGAGACCCAGGTGACGCGGCTGCCGGGTCGCACGCTCGCGGCGTCGTTCCCGAGGTCGAGCGAGGAGCGCGCGTCCTCGTACCGGGTGATCCAGCCCGGGTGCTCGCGCTCGCGTCCGAGCACGCGCGGGGCGGTCAGCGCGACGAGCGGATCGCCGAAGTGCCGCAGCAGCATCTCGAGGCTCCCCGGCTCGACCTCGACGTCGGAGTCGATGAACGCGACGAACGGCGTGGTGGCCTCGGCGAGCCCGGTGTTGCGGGCGGTCGAGACGCCGAGGTTCTCCGGGAACGCGATGAGCCGGGCCCCGTGCCGGGCGACGACGGCCGCGATCGGCGCCGGGTCGGCGGAGCCGTCGTCGACGACGATCGTGCCCCCGAGCCCCGCCGGCAGACTCGCGAGGAGCCGATCGAGCGGCGCGACGCGGTCCTTGACGGGGACCACGACCGTCAGCTCCGAGAGCGGAACCGGCGGGAGGGATGCCGCCACCGGGTCGCCGAGGCCGGTGTCGAGGAGGTGCGCGGCGAGCGCGCGGCTCGCGGCATCCCGAACGACGACGCGGCCGTCCCGCGCGAGGGCGGCCGCCCGGGGGGTGAGCCGTGCGACGCGGGTGGGCGCGCCGCCGACGAGCAGCGTGCCGTCGTCGCGCACGCGCGTATGGCGCCCGATCCGCACGACCATCCCGTCCGGGAGCGCCCTCACGTCAGCATCCCGCCGTCGTCCACCCGGCCGCGTGCGAGGCGGTCCCGCGCGCCTCGGACCATGTCCGCGAGCAGCGCGGCTCCGTGGTCGGCGTCCGCCCCGGCCGGGTCGCCGAGCACCCCGTTCGGGGCGATCGCGCGCACGCCCTGGCGCCGGAGGTCGGGGAGCAGCTCGGCCGGCGCGCGGGTGTCGCCCGCGGTGGCGCGGTCGCCGCGCACGAGCCCGGGCGCGATCCGCGCGACGAGCGAGGTCTCGACCCATCCGGCGTGCAGGTCCGCGGGCCGGTCCTGCGGACCCGGGCTGCACGGCAGCCACGCCGCATCCCGGCCCTCGGCGCGCAGGAGCGGGATCGCGCGCCGTAGCGCCTCGACGTTCCCGCCGTGTCCGTTCACGACCACGAGCCGCGGGGCCCACGCGCTCGCGGAGCGGCCGAGCTCGACGAGGACCGCGACGAGCGCCTCCGTCCCGATCGAGATCGTGCCCGGGAAGCCCTCGTGCTCGCCGCTCGCGCCGTAGGCGAGGAGCGGACCGACGACGGTGTCCGTGCCGTCGGCGGCGCAGAGCGCGCGCAGCTCCTCCGCCACGGCCTGTGCGACGAGCGCGTCGGTCGCGAGCGGCAGGTGCGGACCGTGCTGCTCCGTCGAGCCGAGCGGCACGAGCAGAAGGGGAGCGCCCGTGGTCTCCCATGTGCGCTCCCCGAGATCCGGCGATGCGTCGAGCGGATGCATGCCCACCATTCTCCCGGCCGGCTGTCCGGCTCCGGGTCAGGCCGCGGCGGTCGCCTTCTTCGCCGGGACGACACGCGCGACCGGCGCGGTGGCGGCGGCGCCCAGCTCGCGCGAGAAGTCCGCGGGGATCCAGAAGTCCTCCCGGCTGAGCTCGCCGATGGAGGAGTGGCCGAGGCCGAGGACGGCCGAGTCGAGCCCCATCCGCAGCAGGTCGAGGACGTTCTCGACGCCGGTCTGCCCGTTCGCCGCGAGGCCCCACAGGTACGCGCGGCCGATCATGACGGCCCGCGCGCCGAGCGCCAGGGCCTTCGCGACGTCGCCGCCGCGGCGGATGCCGCCGTCGAGCAGGACCTCGATCTGGTCGCCGACCGCGTCGGCCACGGGCCCCAGGCACCGGATCGACGCGGGGGTCGTGTCGAGGTTGTTGCCGCCGTGGTTGGAGACCGAGATGGCGTCGGCGCCGACGTCCACAGCGCGCTTCGCGTCGTCGACGCGCGTGACGCCCTTCAGCAGGAACTTCCCGCCCCACTGCTCGCGCAGCCACTTCACGTCGTCCCAGCTGGGCGGCGGAGTCTGCATCCACTCGTAGTACGCGCCGAAGAACGTCGGCGCCGTGCCGCCCGGAGGTTGGAGGTTGGGTGCGGTCAGGTCGGGGATGCCGTGCTTCGCGAAGTCGAGCATCCACCGGGGGCGACGGATCCCCTCCGGCGCGAACTTCAGCATCGCCTTGAGGTCCATCTTCTCCGGGATGGCCGGGCTGCCCCAGTCGCGGCCGACCGAGAACGACCAGTCGAGCGTCGCGATGAGCGCCTTCGCGCCGGCGGCGCGGGCGCGATCCATCCGCTCGATCATCGACTCGCGCGAGCCCGTCCAGTACAGCTGGAAGAAGGTGTTCTCGTTGGCGGCCACGACCTCTTCGACCGGCTTGCTCGCGAACGAGCTCAGGCCCATGATCGTGCCGCGCGCGGCGGCGGCGCGCGCGACGGCGACCTCGCCGTCGGGGTGCACGGCCTGCACGCCCGTCGGCGAGATGATCACCGGGAGGGAGACCGGGATGCCGAGCACGGTCGTCGACAGGTCGCGCTGAGCCTGGTGCCCCGCGACGTGGGGCGCGAACTGCATCTCGGCGAACGCGTCGGTGTTGTCACGGGGCGTCGCGCCCCGCTCGGACCCGGCGACGAGTGCGGCGTACACCGATGGCGGGAGCCGCTTCTTCGCCCGCCGCTGGGCTTCGAGAACGGATTCGAACCACGGATTCTGCTTCCACGGCCAGTACATGAAGGTCCTTTCCTCTGACTCCCGCCTTCGGGGTCAGTACGAGTGCGCGCCCTGGTCGACGCTGATGTGCTCCGCGGTGATGAGGCGCGAGTCGTCCGAGGCGAGGAACGCCACGGTATCGGCGATGTCCTCCGGCTCGGCGACGTAGATCGGCAGGAACGGGGTGCTCATCCCCCCGAGGGCCGGGTTGGTCGCGCTCGAGCGCGTGATCGCGCCGATCATGTCGCCGGACCCCATGGGCGTGTTGACGCCGCCGGGGTGCACGCTGTTGACGCGGATGTTGTGGGGGCCGAGCTCTGCGGCGAAGGCGCGGGTCATGCCGGTGACGGCGTGCTTGCTAGCCGTGTAGTGCACCATGAACGGCTGCATCTTCTTGCCCGCGTAGGAGCTGATGAGGACGATCGAGCCGCCGCGTCCGCCGTCGACGATGTGGTGCGCGCCCGCCATGACGGTGTTCCAGACGCCGGTGACGTTCGTGTCGATCGTCGCCTTGAACGTCTCGGGCGTGATCGTGTCCCACGCCTCGGGGATGCAGATGCCCGCGTTCGCGACGATCACGTCGAGGCGGCCGAGCTCGGCGACGCCCTGGTCCACGGCATCCCGGAGCGCCGCGAGATCGCGCACGTCGGCGATCGTCGCGAGGATCCGCCGGTCCAGCGCCTCGACCTGCCGCACGGTCTCCTCGAGGTCGGCGGGGGTCGCCGAGTCGTAGGGCACGTAGTCGAGGGGGCCGGCGAGGTCGACGGCGATGATGTCGGCGCCTTCGCTCGCGAGCTTGACGGCGTGCGCGCGGCCCTGGCCCCGTGCTGCCCCGGTGATGAAGGCGACCTTGCCCTCGAGACGTCCTGCCATGGCGATCCTCCTTGATCGGTCGGCGGGCGCGTTACGCGTCCTCGCCCATCATAATGACACTCAGTGCCAAAACGCTAGGCCGAGATCTCGTCAGGAGAGATCGGAGCGGTCGCCGGGGGTGAAGTCGGCGAGCGGGTCGTCGGCGAGGTCGTTGACCGGCATGTGCGGGGCACCGCTTGTGCGGGTCAGGTTGGGCTTGATCTCGAGGGCGGCCCCGATGTTCATCGCACCCGGGCGCCGGCCGATCGTGACCGGCACGCGACCCGACTTGGAATACCGGGTCGTGCGGTGGGAGTGGTCGCCGGACGGCTTCTGCGGGGCGAGCTTGTCCTTGTCCTTGAGGAGCTGCTCGCCGAAGCCCTGGACGCATTCCGGATCCGGGCCGTCGAGCGGAAGCCCCGTGAAGAACTTCGCGGCCATGCATCCGCCCTTGCACGTGTCGAAGAACTGGCACGACGAGCACGCGCCGCCCGACTGCGGCTCGCGGAGCCGCTGGAACAGCTCGGAGCGCTGCCACACGTGCTGGAAGCCCTGCTCGCGCACGTTGCCGGCGAGGAACTCCTCGTGGATCGCGAACGGGCACGCGTACACGTCACCGACCGGGTCGATGAGGCACACGACGCGGCCTGCGCCGCAGAGGTTGAGGCCGGGAAGCGCCTCGCCATATGCGGACAGGTGGAAGAAGGAGTCGCCGGTCAGGACGTTCTCGCCGTTCGCGACGAGCCAGTCGTAGAGCTCGCGCTGCTGCGCCGGCAGGGGGTGCAGCTCGTCCCACACGTCGGCGCCGCGGCCGGACGGGCGCAGGCGCGTGAGCCGCAGCTGCGCGCCGTAGCGGTCGGCGATCGCCTTGAACTCGTCGAGCTGCGAGATGTTCTGCCGCGTGCAGACCACCGAGAGCTTGAAGTTCTCGAAGCCGGCGGCCTGCAGGTTCTCCATCGCGCGGATCGCCGTGTCGTAGGAGCCGGGTCCGCGCACGTCGTCGTTGACGTCGGCGGTCGCGCCGTCGAGGGAGATCTGGATGTCGAGGTAGTCGTTCTTCGCGAGCCGCGTCGCCACCTCGGGCGTGATCTTCACGCCGTTCGTGGAGAACTTCACGCCGACGTGGTGCGCGGTCGCGTAGTCGACGAGCTCCCAGAAGTCGGAGCGCACGGTCGGCTCGCCGCCGCCGATGTTGACGTAGAACACCTGCATCCGCTCGAGCTCGTCGATGACGGCCTTGCACTCCTCGGTGGACAACTCCCGCGGATCGCGGCGGCCGGACGAGGACAGACAGTGGACGCACGAGAGGTTGCACGCGTACGTGAGCTCCCATGTCAGGCAGATCGGGGCATCCAGGCCCCGCTCGAAGTGGTCGACGAGGCGCGTCGGCCCCGGTGCGACGAGGGTCATGCGGCACGCTCCTCGATCATGGCGGAGGCCTCGAGCGTCGCGAGCGCTCGCAGGTATCGCGGGCGGTCGTCGACGGGGATGCCGACGCGGTCACAGGCCGCGACGGCGCTGTCCGACTCGCCGAGAGCGTCGACGAGCTCGAGCAGCGTGCGGTCCTTCAGGAAGGAGAGCTTGCGCGTGCCGAAGTGGTAGAGAAGTGCCCCGAACGGCTCCGGGCGCACCGAGACCTGGGGGTGAAGCCGCCAGGCAGCGTCCGCGTCCATCCGGTTCAGTAGACGCCGCACATGCCGTCGATCGAGACCTCTTCGACGAGAGTGTCGATCTCTACGGCGTCCTGCTCGTTCGCGGTCTGCGTGCTCGGCTCCATGGAATGCTCCCTTGCTTTCCGTAAACTTCATCGTCTGGCGCACTCGCCTGATCGTCGATACTAATGACACCGAGTGCCGATTGGAAGAGGTTCGCCGACGAATCCGAAGACGGAGCACGAACGTGAGCGAGGCTGAGCGGATCGAGACGGCCCGCCGGTCCGGTCGTGCCCGCGCCACGACGCACGGCGAGCTGAGCCACATCGGGGTCACGCTCTTCCTCGAGCGGGGCTTCGATGAGACGACCATCGACGAGATCGTCGCGGCCGCCGGCATCGGCCGGCGCACGTTCTTCCGCTACTTCGCGTCGAAGAACGACCTCCCGTGGGGCGACTTCGACCGTCTGCTGAGCAGCATGCGGGCCTACCTCGACACGGTGCCGGCCGACGTCCCGCTCCGCGAGGCGCTGCGGCGCGCGGTGATCGACTTCAACCGCTATCCGGCCGACGAGCTGCCGTACCACCGGCAGCGGATGCAGCTGCTGTTGAACGTCCCCACCCTCGTGGCGCACTCGACCCTGCGCTACGCGGCCTGGCGGGACGTGCTCGCGGAGTTCGTCGGCGCCCGTCTCCACGAGCCGGCGGACTCGATCGAGCCGCAGGCGATCGCCTGGGTCTGCCTCGGCCTGAGCCTCGCGGCGTACGAGCAGTGGCTCGCGCGACCCGAGGCGGACCTGCTCGCGCTCATCGACGAGGCCTTCGTGAAGGTCGGCGAGCGCCTGCGGGACGGCGCCGGATGACGCGCACGGTGGTCGTCGGCGCGGGCGCCTCGGGCGCCGTGCTCGCGGCGCGCCTGAGCGAGGATCCGGCCGCCTCCGTCGTGCTCGTCGAGGCGGGCCCCGATCCGCGCCCGTTCCCTGCCGAGCTGCTCGACGGCACCACCATCCAGGGCGCGCGGCCGGGGCATCCGGCCAGCGCGGGCTTCCCCGCGGAGCTGGCGCCCGGGCATCCGTTCACCCTCGTCCGCGGGCGGATCGTCGGCGGCTCCTCGGCGATCAACGGCGGCGTGTTCATCCGCGCACGCCCGGCCGACTTCGACGGGTGGGCGAGCGTCGGCGGCGAGGCCTGGAGCTACGCGCGGATGCTGCCGATCCTGCGCGCGCTGGAGGACGACCGGGACTACGGCGCGACCGAGTGGCACGGCGGGTCCGGGCCGATCCCGGTGCGCCGTCCGCGGACGGACGCCGGGGCGGTGGGCGCCTTCGTCGCGGCGGCGCGCGCGGCCGGGTTCGCGGACGATCCGGACAAGAACGCGCCCGGGGCGCCGGGGGTCGGGCCGGTGCCCTCGAACGTGATCGACGGCATCCGAGTCAACGCGGCGCACGCCTACCTCGATCCCGTCCGCGATCGGCCGAATCTCCGGATCCTCGCGGGCACGCGCGTCCGACGCGTCCTCATCGAGAGCGGTCGCGCGGTCGGGCTCGACACCGACCGCGGCATCGTCGAGGCCGACGAGGTCGTGCTGTGCGCCGGCGCGCTCGGCACGGCGCACCTGTTGCTCCATTCCGGGATCGGGCCGCGCGGCGACCTCGAGGGCCTCGGCCTGCCGGTGGTCGCGGACCTGCCGGTCGGCGAGGGCTTCAGCGACCACCCGCAGATCGCGGTCGGATGGCGGCCGGCCGCCCCGCTCGATCCCGTGGAATCGACCGCGTTCCCGGTCGCGCTGCACGCGCGGGCCGGCGGCGAGCACCCGGACGGCGACCTCGAGCTCCTCTTCGCCGCCCGGACGATCGGCGAGCTGCTCGCCGGACGCGCCAACGCGTCCGCGATCCCGCGGGGCAGCGAGGTGCAGCTGCTGGTCGGGCTGCAGACGCCGGCGAGCCGGGGGCGGCTGTCGCTGCGGTCGGCGGATCCGCTCGTCCCATCGCGGATCGAGTTCCGGTACCTGGCGTCCGCCGAGGATCTCGAGAGGCTCCGGGTCGGCGTGCGCATGGCGGCCGCCCTCCTGTCCTCGTCCGCGTTCGCGGGGATCGCGGACCGGCTGACCGAGCTCGGGGACGCGGTCCTCGACGACGACGCGCGGCTCGACGCCTGGCTCCGTGCGCACCTCGGGACGGCGCTGCACACGTGCGGCACGGCCCGGATGGGCGATGTCGTCGACGGCTCGGGCCGGGTCCACGGCATCCGCGGGCTCCGGGTCGCGGACCTGTCGATGCTCCCGGTCGTCCCGTCGCGGGGCCCGGCGGCGACGGCGGTCGCGATCGGCGAGCTGGCCGCGGGTCTCATCCGCGACGGCGCGTGACCCGGGCCGTGCACGGGCCCGCGCCTACCCTGGAGGGGTGACCTCCGAGCCGACCTTCACCGTGCGCCCCGCGCGGACGCGGGACGTGACGGCGATCCACGCGATGCTCGACCCGTACGTGCAGCGCCGGATCCTGCTCGGCAAGGACATCGTGGTGCTGTACGAGTCGATCCAGCAGTTCGTCGTCGCGGAGGATGCACGCGGCACGATCATCGGATGCGGTGCGCTCCACGTCATGTGGGAGGACCTCGGCGAGGTCCGCACCCTGATCGTCGCCGACGAGTGGCTGCACCGCGGGGTCGGTCGAGCCATCGTGGACGAGCTGGAGCGGGATGCCGAGGGCCTCGGTCTCTCCCGGCTGTTCTGCCTGACCTTCGAGGTCGACTTCTTCACGCGGCAGGGGTTCGCACCGATCGGCGAGCACGTCGTCGGCCCGGACGTGTACTCGCAGCTGCTGCGCAGCCCCGACGAGGGTGTCGCGGAGTTCCTCGATCTCGCCCATGTGAAGCCCAACACGCTCGGCAACACGCGCATGCTGAAGCACCTGTGACTCCGGTGCACTGCCTACCCTGGGCGTCATGAGCAGCACGAGCCCGCGCCGCCGCACGTCGCCGGCGGTCTACCGGCGCCGCCGCCTGGCCGCGCTGCTGCTCCTCGTCGTCGTGGTCGCGTTGCTGGTCGTGCTCATCTGGGTGCTCGCCGCTCAACCATGGCGCGGGGCGGCGGCCGAGCCGTCTCCGACCGCGAGCACCCCCGTGCCGACGACATCCGACACGCCAACGCCGCCGGCCACGGTCACGCCGGCTCCGGCGGCGACGCCCGCTGCGGTCGCCACCCCGAACCAGACGCCGCAGCCCACCCCGACGGCCGCCGCCGCGCCCGCGTGCACGACCGGCGACCTCACCGTGGAGGCGCTCACCGACAAGGGCGAGTACGCGTCCGGGGAGAATCCGCAGCTGTCGATCAAGCTCACCAACCACGGCGCCCACGACTGCACGATGAACGTGGGCACGAGCGCACAGGCGTTCACGATCACCAGCGGATCCGACACGTGGTGGCGCTCGACCGACTGCCAGTCGCAGCCGAGCGACATGATCGTGACCCTCGCGGCCGGGCAGAGCGTGCAGAGCGCGGCGCCGCTGACGTGGGATCGCACGCGCTCGTCGGTGTCGAGCTGCGACGGCGGCGGCCGGCAGCAGGCTCCCGGGGGAGGCGCCACGTACCGCCTCGCGGTGTCGATCGGCGGGGTCCCGTCCGCGCAGCCCGCGTCGTTCCTGCTCTACTGAGCGGCACCGTCCGTTACGCGCCGGGGTCGATCGTCTGCGCGACGAGGAAGTGCCAGCCGAGCCACCACCAGCACACGATGACCGCGATGCTCGTCGTGCGGGACGAGAGGATGCGGTCGAACAGCTCCGCCACCGTGGCCTCGGGGTCCGCGCGGCGGGCGATCAGCGCGCTGAGGACGAGGCCGATCCCGCAGAGGGCGTAGACGCCGATGCTGAGGATCATCGCGACACCGCCCTCCGCACGAGGAACACCCCGACCGCGAGCCAGACCACGACGAAGACGGCCTTGCCGATGACGTCGTCGAGGACGGGGTTGAGGATGTCGCTGAGCGCCGGGTAGGCGCTGCGTCCGCCCGGGGCGATCCCGCCCAGCGTCACCTCGGCGATCTCCCACAGGCATCCGGCGATCCAGATCGCGACCCAGGAGATCGCGAGCGCACGCAGCGGGCGCGACCACGGCCGCCGTGTCCGAGTGCCCCCGGGCCACGCCGCGAGGATCGCCAGGGCGCCGACCGCGATCATCGGGATCGCGAGGGCCACGCTGTGCCGGGGGAGCAGCACGAGCGGGATCGCCGCGATCGCGGCGGTGGCCAGGAGGAGCGGAAGCCGGAGCCGCCGTGCGCGCCGCCGTCCGTGCGGCAGGGCGAGGTCGACGCCGAGCACGAGGGCCGCCGTGCCGAAGATGATCGCGTCGCCCCATTGGTATCGGAGCAGCTGCACCACGCCGATCGTCGTCAGGATGAACAGCCAGGCCCACGTCGCGAACGTGAGGACGCGTGTGCCGCTGCCGACCTCCGCCGCATCGTCGGTCTGATGAGAGGAGTCCCCAGAGTCCGCCACGGTGCGCCCTCCTTCCTGAGCGGCACATTAGCCCTCGCCGGGTCTGCCCGGGTCCAACGTCGCCGGTAGGCTGGCGTGATGGCCTCATCGGGGAAGAGGGCGTCGGGCAAGAAGGGCAAGGCGCCGAAGGAGCCGCTCGTCTTCCGGAACCCGGCTCTGACGGACGCGCTGCAGACACAGGACATGGCGGCGGTCGCCTTCGCCCTTCGCCACGGGCCGACCGTGGTGCCCCTCATGCGGCCGGGTCAGCGGGACGACCCGCGCGACAGCGGCGAGGTGTGGACCTACCGCGACCCCGACACGCAGCAGGTCGCGCTGCTCCTGTTCAGCGACGCAGCCCACAAGCCGGCCAGCCTCCCGCCTGCGGTGAGCCTGCAGTCGCCGGGCTGGCTCCGTGCGTTCCTGTCGACCCACGGCGACGAGATCACGACGGTGTTCTTCGACATCGCGGGGCCGCATCCGATGCAGGCGACCCCGGCCGACGTCGTCACGGCGCTGGACGCCTGAGTCAGAAGCCCGGCTCAGCCTCTCCGGCGGAGGCGGTCGCCCGCACGCGCAGGTCGCGGAACGCGCCGCCCAGGTCGCCGGACGAATGGTCGACGACCGTGCGGTAACCGAGCCGCTCCGCCTCACCCCGCCGCTGCGCGCCCTGCGTGACGGGGCGGATCTCGCCCGCGAGGCTGAGCTCTCCGATCGCGACCGTCCGCGGGCCGTGCGCGCGATCCTGAATGGCGCCGGCCACCGCGATCGCGATCGCAAGGTCGGCCGCGGGCTCCAGCAGGCGTGCGCCGCCGACCGTCGACACGTACACCTCCTGGTCGGAGGTGCGGACGCGACCGCGCTTCTCGAGCACCGCGAGCACCATCGCGACGCGCGCCGCATCCACGCCGCTCACGACCCGGCGCGGATTCGGCGCCGTCGTCGCGACCGTGAGCGCCTGCACCTCGATCGGGATCGCGCGTCGCCCCTCGAGCGCGATCGTGACGCAGGTGCCGGCGACCGGGCGCCCCTGGCCGAGGAACAGCGCGCTCGGGTCGGGCACCTCGACGATGCCGGCATCGGTCATGTCGAAGCAGCCGACCTCATCGGTCGGCCCGAACCGGTTCTTGAGCGCGCGGACGAAGCGCAGCGATGTCTGCCGGTCGCCCTCGAAGTGGCAGACGACGTCGACGAGGTGCTCGAGGATGCGCGGGCCCGCGATCGATCCGTCCTTCGTCACGTGCCCCACCAGGACGACGGGGATGCCGCGCTCCTTCGCCACCCGGATGAGCGTCGACGCGACCTCGCGCACCTGGCTCGGGTGCCCCGCCATCCCCTCGGAAAGCGACGAGGACACGGTCTGCACGGAGTCGACGACGACGAGCTCGGGCTCCACCTCGTCGATGTGCCCGAGGATCGTCGCGAGGTCGGTCTCGCTCGCGAGGTAGAGCTCGTCGTGCAGCGCGCCCGTGCGCTCGGCGCGGAGCCGGACCTGCGCCGCCGACTCCTCGCCGCTCGCGTAGAGGACGCGGCGCCCGGATCGCGCGCTCTGCGCCGCGACCTCGAGCAGGAGCGTCGACTTCCCGATGCCGGGCTCGCCGGACAGCAGGATCGCGGCGCCGGGGACGATCCCGCCGCCCAGCACGCGGTCGACCTCGCCGACGCCGCTCGAGCGGCGCGGCGCCTCCGCGACCGTGACGTCCGTGATCCGTCGAGCTGCGCGCCCGACCGGTGGTGCGGCGGCGGCGACGACCGACCGGACGATGCCGGTCTGCTCGGCCGCCTCGACGACGGTGCCCCACTGCTGGCATTCGCCGCAGCGCCCCACCCAGCGCAGCGTGGTCCAGCCGCACTCGGTGCATCGGTAGGGCGCGGTCGTGGTTCGGCGGGTGGCCATTCCGCCAGCGTAGGCGGGCCGTCCGACATCCCCCGCACGGCAGGCCGCGCCCTCGGGGCCCGGGAGCGCGTAACGTGGCCGGGTGAGCTTCCCGCCGTCCCCCTCCCCTCGGCTGACGGGAGGCCGGCTCGTCGCTCTCACGGTCGCGGTGCTCTTCGCCGCGGCAATGATGCGCGCGCCGATCGTCGCGGTGGCGCCCGTCGCGGACGAGGTCGAGGCCGCGCTCGGGATCACGCCGGCCGTCGTCGGGCTGTTCACGAGCATCCCGGTCCTGGCGTTCGCGCTGTGCTCGCCGCTGGCGGTGGCGATCATCCGGCGCGGCGGAGCCGACTTCGCGCTCAGCGTGTGCCTCATCGGCGGGATCGCGGGCACGCTCGTGCGCTCGGCCGGCAGCCTCGCCGCGGCGCTCGTCGGCACCGCGATCATCGGCCTGTTCCTCACGATCGGCAACGTCGTGGTCCCGCTCATCATCGCGCGCGAGTTCCCGCCGGAGCGCGTGCAGGTCATGAGCGGGGTGTACGCCTCGGCGCTCAACGTCGGCACGATGACCGTGACGATCGCGACCGCGCCGCTGGCCACCGGCATCGGATGGCAGGGTGCGATCGCGGTGTGGGCGGGCTTCGGGCTCGTCGCGCTGGGAGTGTGGATCGGGCTGCACGGGCTCCGTGGGGCGCTGGTACCCGCGCGGCCCGCGCTCGCGCAGCGCCCCCGCGGATCGAGCGGGATTCTGCGCGTGCCGACGACGTGGCTGCTCGCCGCCGCCTTCGCGGGACAGTCCTTCTGCTTCTACGGGATGACGGCCTGGCTGCCGTCGCTGCTCGCGGCGCAGGGCTTCGGCGGCACGGCGGCCGGGGCCATCTCCGCCGTGTTCCAGGTCGGGGGGATCGCCGGCGCGCTCACCCTGCCGCTCGTGACCACGCGGTTCTCGATCGCCGCGGGCGTCGTGGCCGCGGCCGTGGGATGGGTCATCCTCCCGCTCGGGTTCCTGGTCGCACCCGAGCTCTGGCTGCTGTGGTGCATCGTGGGCGGGCTCGCGCAGGGGGCCGGATTCACGGTCGTGATCATCCTGATCACGGCCCTCGGCGGGGGTGTGCACGCGATCGCCGGCCGATCCGGATTCGTCCAGGGCGCCGGATACGCGCTCGCGGCGACCGGGCCGGTCGCGCTCGGCGCGCTGCACGAGGTGACGGGCGCCTGGGCGGTGCCGCTCGTCGTGGTCTTCGCCGCGGGCGCGATGTTCGGGATCGCGGGCATCCTCGTCGCCCTGCCCCTTCGCCGCCGCCCCGCCCGCTGACGCGGCGGCGGGCTGCTCACCTGTCGCCTCCGACCGACCGCGGCGTCACTCGCGACGGGCGAGCCCGCGGTCAGGCGCGGAGGGACTCCTCGGCGGCGCGGAGGGCGTCGGCCGAGCGGCGCAGGAGCGTGAGCTCGCGCTCGTCGAAGACGGTCTCGCGGATCGGGAACGCCCCCGCGGCGCTCACGATGGAGGGCACCGACAGCGCCACGCCGTCGATCCCCTGGAAGTCGTGCAGCACGGTGCTGACGGGCATGACGGCGTGCTCGTCCCGGAGGATCGCCTCGACGATCCGGGCGGTGGACAGGCCGATCGCGTGGTTCGTCGCGCCTTTGCCGCGGATGACCGCGTAGGCGGCATCCCGCACCTCGACCGCGATGTCGTCGAGCTCCGCAGGCGACATGAGTGGATGCCCCGCGGCCTGCCACTCGCCGATCGGCACGGGTCCGATCGTCGCGCGCGACCAGAGCGGGAACTCGGTGTCGCCGTGCTCGCCGATGATGTAGGCGTGCACGCTCGACGGCGAGACGCCCGCGCGCTGCCCGAGCTTCCAGCGCAGCCGCGACGTGTCGAGCACCGTGCCGGACGCGAAGATGCGCTCGGGCGGCAGCCCGGTCGCGCGCTGCGCGATGACGGTCAGCACGTCGCACGGGTTCGTCACGACGACGTAGATCGCGCCCGGCGCGACGTCGAGCAGTTGCGGCATCATCCCGCGCAGGGTGCGGGCGTTGACCCCCGCCAGTTCGATGCGCGTCTGCCCGGGCTTCTGCTTCGCACCCGCCGTGATGACGACGACGTGCGAGCCCTCGACGACCGACAGGTCGCTGCCGCCCATGATCTCGCTCGACCCGGTGAACTGGGTGCCGTGTGCGAGGTCGAGGACCTCCGCGTCGACCTTGGCGGCGGCGATGTCGTACAGCGCGATGCGCCTCGCGGAGCCGCGGACGAGGCACGCGTAGGCGGCGCTCGCGCCGACCGCTCCGGCGCCGATGATGGTGATCTTCGAGTTCTCGATGACGCTCACGGCGACAGTCTGGCATCCTCATGCGGCGGGTTGCGGATGCCGAGGAACGAGGCGATCCCGCCGGCCGTGAGGAGCACCGCCGTGACGATCGCGCTGCGGTGGAACCCCGTGAGGTCGAGGCTGCCGCCCGTGATCGCGGCGAGCATCGCCACGGCGAGGAGCCCCGCGACGCGGGCGACCGCGTTGTTGACGGCGGATGCGATGCCGGAGCGCGCGGTGTCGACGGCGCCCAGCACGGCGGAGGTCAGCGGCGACACGGTCGTGGCGAGGCCCAGACCGAACAGGACGATACCCGGCAGCACCTGCAGCCAGTAGTTGAAGTCGGGCGAGACGGTGAGGAGCAGCAGGCTGCCGATCGCCATCACGAGCGGGCCGACCGTCATGAAGAAGCGGGGCCCGAACGTGTCCGAGAGCGCGCCGGCGCGCGAGCTGAGCAGGATCATCATGGCCGTCGCCGGGAGGCTGGCGAGCCCCGCGAGCGTCGCGGGCAGCCCCGCGCCCTGCTGCAGGTAGACGGCGACGACGAACCCGTTGAGCGACAGGGCCGCATACACGAAGGTCGTCGCGACGTTGCCGGCCCAGAAGTTGCGCGCGCGGAACAGCCCCAGCGGCAGGATCGGCGACCGCGCCGTCCGCTGCCTCAGGAGGAAGAGCCCGAACAGCAGGATGCCGCCGCCGAGCGACAGCCAGATGATCGGGCTGTCCCAGCCGAGGTTCGGCTGCTCGATGAGTGCGAAGACCGCCGCGCCGAGTCCGACCGTGCAGAGGATCGCGCCGAGCCAGTCGATGGAGGCATCCGGCATCCGTCGATCCGTCTTCCGCAACGGATGCACGAGCCACAGTGTGATCGCGATCGGCACGACGTTGATGAGGAACGCATACCGCCAGGAGGCGAGGTCGACGAGCAAGCCGCCGAGGAGAGGCCCGGCGATCATCGCGATCGTCGTGAGGCCGGTCCAGATCCCGATCGCGCGGCCGCGCGCATGGCCCTCGAACGTCGAGGTGATGAGCGCGAGCGAGCTCGGCACGAGGAACGCGCCGGCCGCGCCCTGGACCGCCCGCGCGACGATGAGGAAGATCGGATCGGGCGCGAGCCCCACGGCGATCGACGCGATGCCGAAGCCGATGAGGCCGATCCGCAGGACGAGCACCCGGCCGAACGCGTCGCTCACGGAGCCCGCGACGAGGATGAGCGATCCGAGCGTGATGAGGTAGGCATCCACCGTCCACTGCTGCGTGATCAGTCCGCCGCCGAGGTCGCGCTGGATCGCAGGCAGAGCGACGTTCACGATCGTGCCGTCGAGGAACGCGACGAACGACGCCAGGATGGCGACCGCGAGCACGCGTCTCTGGGTGGAGGTCATCGTGGGGGACGCCATGCCGCCACGCTAGCGCGGCCCCGGCTGCCCGCGGCCAATGCCATCTCAGGCCGTCGGTGTCAACCTCTCTTGCGCTCCGTCCAGAAAAGAGGATGGTGGGTCGTGACAAGAGGAGAGGGGGCGGCATGGTTGTGCAGACACCGGCCGTCGTGTCCGGCCGGACGCCGAAACCGGTCCAGATCCCGACTCGTTCACCCTGGACACCACCGCCTCGGCGGCGTCCGCTCCACGCCGATTGCCTCCGTGTCGATGCCGACCGTTACGAGGTGCGATTCGGCGGCCGGGTGGTCGGCTTCATCGAGATCGTTGGGCCTGTCTACGTGGTCCTGGCGGGTGCCCGCCGCGACAGAGCCGTCGAGATAGCGCAGTCGCTGCTGTTCGACATGGCGGTCGCGACGTTGGAGATGCAGGCCCGAGGGGATTAGCCCGCTCGGCCGCAGTGTCGTAAGATCGTCGGCGGTGACGTGTCCGAGCGGCCGAAGGTGCAACTCTCGAAAAGTTGTGTAGGGTAACCCCCTACCGTGGGTTCAAATCCCACCGTCACCGCCATTTTTCCCAGATCAGCGCCTGTTTTGCAGGCGCTGATCTACGTTCGCGAACCGAACTCCAGCAGTGTCGATGCACCGCAGGTCCGCGGAGCACGCGGATTCAACCTTGTGGTTACGAGCGTCCGTATCCGGGCGGTGGCAGCCGGAAGACCATGACACGTCTCCAGAGGCGAGAGATGCGTAGGCGTGACCGAGACGGAGCGAGTGTATTCGATGTCCTTGACGGGGCCATCGAAAAGTTTCGCCAAGGCCGCAAAGTTCACGACCTTTCTGAGCGACCTCGAGTTGCTCATTGATGAACTTGTCGAAGGTATTCGTGAAGACCTCGAGATCGATCGCATATATGTCCCGAAAACGAAGGACCGCAGACTTTGTTCGTGGACCAAGCGAACGCTACTTTGGGGATTCGCGTTCAGAAACTGAGTGCTACAGTCCCGGATGCTCAGCGCGGCGACGCAGCGTTCCTCGTGAGAAGGATGGACTGATCGGAACCGTGAAGATGAAGCTCGTCCTGCTGGAGTGAGTAGCTGAGGGGTGAGGACACCAGCTGTCTGGCCCAGGCTTCGTGATCGGCTGCGGAACCGATGCACCCCTTGGTTCCGACGACGATGTCGTTTTCGTGTGGAGTTAGATGGTCCGCGCTGATCGTGATCGGAACGTTCAGGGTGTTGCATGGGGTCACGATGATCAGCGTCGGCGTGTAATTCAGAACGCTGAACGTCAGCGTCAGGGGGGTTGTGGAGAGCCAGCTCACCGGACCGCTGGCGTCGGATCCGCTTACGGATCGGAACGACGCGCATCCGAAGGGAGCCAGGCCCCTGTCGATGCACGGCTGTTCTCCTGTGCTGGATGCGGACGGCGGCGACTCAGGCGTGGCCGCGGCGCACCCACTGGCCACCAGCAGGACAAGCGTCACGAGGCCGCAGACGCCTGCCCAAAGTAGACGAGCGGCCGGCATGCGGACGGACACGATATAGGTTCCCTTGCCTTCTAGATGCGGATCCAGCTCTGCGGACGAACCTAATCGAACGCGCTGGGAGCTATCGGTCAGCCTCCGGTCACGAGGCTGGCATTCAACAGCCCGCCATAGAGGATGACCGTGTGGATGGAGGAGAAGAGAATCGTCGCCGAGCAGATGCCGCCAGAGTCGTGGACAGATCCACACCCCGAGGTCGAACCGTTCTCGGCTGCTTGAATGATGCCGACCGCCCCGACGCGCTGCGCGTCGCCTCCGCCGTATGGCATGAATACCGGTCCGCCGCTATCACCCTGGATCGCGGCGATCGCTCCGCTGGTCTGCTGGACGCCACGGATGTTCGAGAAGGATCCGAAGCCGTCGTTCCAGTACACGCTCATCGCGGTGACCTTGACGTTGCAATGGACACCGGAGTTGCCTCCGCTCGAGCAGATGAGGTCGTTGAGTCCGACGTCGTAGAGGTTGTAGACGCTCTTGGTGAATCCGATGGCGTTGTTCCACTCGTTGTCGAAGGTGCGGCCGCCGCCATGGGAGAGCAGGACGTTGAGCCCCCCGTCCGATGAGGTTGCGACGACACCGCCGTAGTTGGCGCTCCCGTCACGCGCCGTGTAGCCGCCGGCAGAGGGGTTGCAGTGTCGCGCGGTAGTGGTGTGGGTGTCGCCGCCTACCCACAGCGCGAAACCGGACGAGCAGGTCGAACCGTTGGAAATCATGTACCCGCCCGCATAGAAGGGACTTGTGTCGTTGGATCGCGTTGCGACGGCCGGGTCGGCGTGATGCCCGCCGACCACCGAGACGGGAACGCCGACGATGTCCTGCAGCTCCTTCGAGACGGTGTTCGCGGCGTCGGCAGATCGTGCGGCGTCGCTGAATTCGCCTTCGACCTGAATCTCCGACGTGTCGGCCTGCACCCCCACGACCGTCGCCAGCGTGAAGCCGGACGAAGCAAGCTGCTCGGCGCTCGCCGCGATCTTCTGGGCTGTCGCGTTGATCTCGCGAAGCGGCTGCGGCCGCTGCTCGACGGTCGCCGTGATGCCGAGCGCTTCGGCCTGTTTAAGGGCCGCCGCCTTCAGAGGGTCGTCCCCGTACCAGAGCAGCCGTGTGGCGAGGTTCGTGGCGTCGTTGACCTGGTCGATGTACCCGCTCGCCTCAACCTTCGGCTGCGCCAGGATCCAGGACTTCAGTTCGCCGAGCGTTCTCTGATTGTCGATGAATTCCTGGCCTACATCGGCCACGAACGCGCTTACCGCATCCTTGTCGGTCGTGATGGGTGGCGCGTCCGATGCATAGGCGCCGTTGGTCATCCCCGCGGCTCCTGTCAGCGCCAGCGCGGCGATCAGAAATCCGAGCGCAATTGCTCGTCCGTGTGGTTTCATGTCGTCCTCCAGCCTCAGTTGCTGCCCCACCTTCGGAACCGGTCGATCCCGAAGTCTCAGTCCTGCATGACCTAGCGGAGAGCCCAAATCCGGCCTCCGACGAGCGATCCGTCTTTTCGAATCTCTCCTGCTGATTTGACCATTTGAGGGCATGACAATTAGCGATTAGCGGGCGTACTCTGTCGCCCGTTCACTTGAAGATTCCCCGTGTCCGAAGCTAGCGTCCCGCGCAGACGTATCCGTAGCCTGTTTGCTCGACGTTCAAGAATGCTTCGTCCGCAAGATGTTTTTCCTAGCTAAGGAATGACTCGCTTCTGGACTAGGTGCCGCGGATGTTGCTCAGCGAGAGGGACGAGCGAAGCGGGCGGCAAGTTCGTCGAGGGGCGCTGCTTCGGTGAAGGGGCCGAGGCGGCCGTTGGCAGCGGATAGATAGATGCTGAAGTCCTTGACACGATCGGGGCCGGGTTCACCCGCAGTTTCGAAGAACACGACGTGCCTGGCGACCATACGCCATCGTTCCACCCCTGCGTGAGCGTGTCGCTGTGACGAACGACGACGTCAGCGTCTGGATCTGGTCCGATAGCGACCGGCGATCCACTGACCGGCGCCCCATTTTCGCCGGGCTCCCAGATCTGTCCGGTGGCCGGCCGGCCCACGGCGGTCGCCCCGGTGAACCGTGGGATGCTCGCGTGGCCCAGGTCCTCGCCGTGGATCCTACGCACGAACTCGTCCGCGAAAGTGCGGACTCGTCCGGGCGTGGCGGGCAGCAGATCGGTGACCATGTCGGCCGGGACCTGGGCGATGACCGCCTCGAACGCATCCGGGAGTTCGCGCGCCATGGCGTCGACAGTGTCGACCATGACGCTGCGTGGTACGCCGAGCACGTCTCCGGTGCGGACGAGGTTTCGGCCGGTGAGCTTCCGGTAGTGGCGTTCCCGCTACGAGGAGATTGAAGACGAACAGGGACGCCATGGTCTGCTGGTCTTCGACCACGTAAGCGGGCGATGAGCAGTCCGTGACCGGTCGAACTACGATCCGCAGATCATCGTCGATGTCGAGCGGGTGCGGTCTGCGCTGCTCGACTGATCTCGACCGGCGGCGCCCGGAGGGTCAGGCGGCGGGGCGGGGTGGGGCGACGGCGGTCGAGTCCCGGACCACCAGGCTCTCGGAGCCGGGGGCGTCGTCGGTGCGGACTGCGGCGGTCTCGCCCGGGTCGATCACGGCCAGCAGGGCCTCGACCGCCTCGCGTCCCTCCGTCTGGAAGTCCACGCGGATGGTCGTCAGGGCGGGTGTGAAGTAGGCCGAGTCCGGGGTGTCGTCGAGGCCCGTGACGCTCACGTCGCGCGGCACGTCGAGGCCGCGGCGGCGGAGGGCGTACATCGCCCCGAGCGCCATCTGATCGTTCGCGGCGACGATCGCGGTCGGCACGCGCGCCTCCTCGTCGCCGAGCGTCGCGATCGCGTCGTATCCGGACTTCGCCGACCAGTCCCCGTACCGGACGCCCGCGACGTGGAGGCCGCGTCGATCGATGGATGACCGGAACGCGTGCAGGCGGTTGCGGGCCGCGGCCCAGTCCTCGGGGCCGGCGATGTGGAGGAACGAGGTGTGGCCCAGCTGCTGCAGATGCCCGATCGCCTCGTCGATCCCGCGCGTCGCCGCCCGCGACGCCGCCAGCGTCTCGGGCTCGTCGGTCTCACTCGCGATGATGACCGGGACATCGAAGCGCGTCTCCTCGAAGACCTGGCGCGTCCCATCCGTCGAGGCGAACGCCACGATCCCCGCGAGGTCGTACTGGGTGAGCGCGCGGATGGCGTGGCCGATCTCGGTCACGTCGCCCATGTCGAGGCTCACGACGTCCAGAAGATAGCCGGCCTGGCGGGCCGCGGCCGTCGCCCCCTGGATGACCATCGCCGGACCGTACTGGTGTGCTTCGTGGGTGAGCGCGCCGATGCGCGTCGATCGTCCGGTGATGAGCGCCCGCGCCGAGAGGTTGGGCTTGTAGTCGAGCGTCGCGATCGCCGCCTCGATCTTCACCTTCGTGGCCGCCCGCATGTCGAGGCCGCGCACGTATCGGCTGACGGACTGATGCGAGACTCCGGCGACGCGCGCGACATCATAGATCGTCGCCCCCCGACGGGGGAGCGCAGAGGGGCCGCCTGCGGTCGAAGGGTCGGCCATTCCGAACTCCGCATCTCGATCTCTGAAACAAGGGTTGCGCCACGAACTGTTATCGAGAACAATAGCCGACGAGTCAAACTGTTTTCGATAAAAGTTTGCTCGTTCGATCCAGTCCGATGGAGTACTCGAGTTCGATGCCCGCAATGACGCCCGCCCTTCCCGCCGAGGTCCTCCTCGGTGTCGCCTACTACCCCGAGTACCACCTCGCGGACCGGCTGACCGAGGACCTCGACCTCATGGTCGCGGCGGGCATCACGCTGATCCGCGTCGGCGAGTCGGTCTGGTCGACGTGGGAGCCGCGCGACGGCGAGTTCGATCTCGAATGGCTGCAGCCGACGCTGGATGAGGCGCACGCCCGCGGGATCCGCGTCATCCTCGGCACACCGACCTACGCGGTGCCGCCCTGGCTGCAGGCGGCGTACCCGGAGATCGCGGGCGAGCGGCGCACCGGCGAGCGGATCGCGTGGGGTGCCCGGCAGGAAGTGGACTACTCGCACCCGGCCTTCCGGTTCCACGCGGAGCGGGTGGTCCGCCGGATCGCGCAGCGCTACGCATCCCACCCGGCGGTGATCGGCTACCAGGTCGACAACGAGCCGGGTCTGGAGCTCCTGCACAACCACGGTGTGTTCACCGGGTTCGTCCGGTCGCTCAAGCGGCAGTACGGGGACGTCGAAACGCTCAACCGGGAGTGGGGCCTGACCTACTGGTCGCACCGCATCGACGACTGGAGCGAGCTCTGGCGCCCGGACGGGAACACGTTCCCGCAGTACGACCTGGCCTGGCGCCGGTACCAGGCGCAGGTGACGACCGACTTCATCGCCTGGCAGGCGGCGATCGTGCGCGAGTACGCCCGGCCCGACCAGTTCGTGACCACGTGCCTGCAGTACCCGCGCCCCGCGCTCGACGACCGCACGGTCGTGGCGGCGTTGGATGTCGCGGCGGGGAATCCGTACTACGGGATGCAGGATCGCCTGGATGCCTCGAAGGAGCTCCCGGCGCTGAACTACTGGACGACGAGCGGGGTGGCCGGTCTGTTCCGCCAGGCCGACCGGCTGTACTCGTCGCAGCAGGGGCGGTATCTGGTCACGGAGACCAACGCGCAGGCGATCGACGCGTCCGAGAACAACTTCCCGCCGTACCCCGGTCAGCTGCGCCAGGCCGCGTTCGCCTTCATCTCCCGCGGCGCCGCGCTCGTCGAGTACTGGCACTGGCACACGCTCCCGTACGGGGCCGAGACGTTCTGGGGCGGAGTCCTCCCGCACAGCCTGGTACCCGGCCGGGTCTACCGGGAGGTGAGCCGCATCGGCGCCGACCTTCGGGCGCTGGGCTCTGCGCTCGCCGGCTACGAACCGGACGCGGAGGTCGCGATCCTCTGGTCCACGCCGAGCCGCTTCGCCCTGCAGTTCATGCCGCCGTTCGCGCAGCCCGGGGGTGCGCCCGACGCCGAGTCCTACGAGCACATCGTCGACGGGTTCTACCGCGGCGCGATCGACGCCGGCGCGCAGGTGCGCATCCTCCACGTCGAGCAGGCGCGGGAGCTCGCGCCCGAGACGCTGGTCGAGCGCTTCCCCGTGCTGGTCGCCGCGGGCGTCTACATCGCCTCCGACGAGGACATCCGGATGCTGCGCGACTACGCGGCGCTCGGCGGACATCTCATCCTCGGGCCGCGCACCGCGTATGCGGACGAGGAAGCGCGGGCTCGCGTGGAGGTAGCCCCGCCCGGCCTGGCGGAAGCCGCGGGTGTCAGCTACGAGGAGTACTCGAACCTCGAGGCCCCCGTGCCCGTGCGGGGGACGGGCCTGCCCGAGGACGCCGCCGGGACGCTCTGGGTCGACGGTCTCCTTGCCGGTGCGGCCGAGAAGATCGCCGGCTACGACCACCCGAGGTTCGACGACTTCGCGGCCGTGACGACGCATGCCCACGGTCGCGGACGGATCACCGTCGTCGGCACCGTGCCGACGCCGTCGCTCGCACGCGCGGTCTTCGCCGGCGCCGGGCTCGACCGCGGCGGCGTGCTGGCGGAGATCCCCGCTCCCGTCACCGTGCAGAGCGGTGTCGCCCCCGGCGTGCGCCACGCGTTTCTCTTCAACTGGGGATGGACGCCGCAGCGGGTCACGCTCGCCGCATCCGCCGTCGATGCGCTCACCGGCGAGACGCTCCCCGCCGGTGCGTCGCTGGACCTCGGCGCGTGGGATGTCCGCGTGGTCCGCACCGACGCAGGGGGACACCGATGATGGCGGCGATCCGCCGCCGGCGGCGGGACTGGCGGGGATGGCAGTTCGCCGGTCCGTTCGCGGTCGTCTTCGCGCTGGTGTTCATCGCGCCGCTCGCGTACGCGCTCTACCTCAGCTTCTTCCAGAAGCGGCTCGTCGGCGGCAACAGCTTCGTCGGCTGGGACAACTACGTCGCGGCGCTGAGCGACCCCCAGTTCTGGGACGGCTTCCTTCGCGTCGTGCTGTTCCTGCTCGTGCAGGTGCCGATCATGCTCGTGCTGGCCCTCATCGCCGCGCTCGCGATCGACAGCGCGCGCCTCTACGCCACCGGGCTCTTCCGCATGGTGATCTTCCTCCCCTACGCGGTACCCGCCGTGGTCGCGGTGCTGATCTGGGGCTTCATGTACGGCGACAACTTCGGGCTCGTCGCGGACCTGAACCGGATGCTGGGCGCGGATGTGATCCAGCCGTTCTCCTCCACCTGGATCCTCGCCTCGATCGGCAACATCGTCACCTGGGAGTACGTCGGCTACAACATGCTGATCTTCTACTCGGCCCTGAAGACGATCCCCGCCGACCTCTACGAGGCCGCCGAGATCGACGGAGCCCGCGGATGGCAGGTGATCCGCGCGATCAAGCTGCCGGCCGCGCGCGGCGCGATCGTCATCGCGACGATCTTCTCGATCATCGGCAGCTTCCAGCTGTTCAACGAGCCGAACGTGCTCAAGCCGCTCGCGAACAACGTGATCACGAGCTACTTCACGCCGAACATGTACGCCTACAACCTGTCGTTCGCCGGTCAGCAGTACAACTACGCCGCCACGGTCGCGATCATCATGGGCGTCATCACCGCGGTGATCGCCTACGTCGTCCAGCTGCG
Organism: Microbacterium sp. X-17; assembly: GCF_039615055.1. NCBI lineage: Bacteria > Bacillati > Actinomycetota > Actinomycetes > Micrococcales > Microbacteriaceae > Microbacterium > Microbacterium sp. X-17. Next base: position 683,539 of record NZ_JBDHNI010000002.1, on the reverse strand, counting down.
CGGCACCCGCAGGGAGGACCGATGACCACGACACTGCGCGTCGTCAACCCGAAGGCCCGCCGCCGGGGCTTCTCGATCACGCACCCCCGGAAGTCGGTCGCGAAGACCGTCGTGATGGTCCTGTTCCTGCTGTACGCGCTCGTCCCGCTGGGGTGGCTGGTCATCAACGCGAGCAAGACGCAGCCCGACCTCTTCACCACGTTCGGCCTCGGGTTCGGGGGGCACTTCGCCCTCTGGGACAACATCGTCGCGACCTTCACCTACCGGGACGGCATCTTCCTCCGGTGGCTCGGCAACACGCTGCTGTACGTCGTGGTGGGCGCGGGCGGTGCAACCCTCCTCGCCGCCCTCGCCGGATACGGCATGGCCAAGTTCAGCTTCCCGGGGCGCAGGGCGTTCTTCGCCGTCGTGCTGGGCGCGATCGCCGTCCCCGGTACGGCGCTGGCGGTCCCGACGTTCCTGCTGTTCAGCCAGATCGGGCTCACGAACACGCCGTGGGCGATCATCATCCCGTCCCTCATCAGCCCCTTCGGGCTGTATCTGATCTGGGTGTACACGCTCGACTCCGTGCCGACCGAGCTGCTCGAGGCGGCGCGCCTGGACGGAGCGAGCGAGATGCGCACGTTCTTCACGATCTCCGTCAAGCTGCTCGCTCCCGGGATCGTCACGGTCGCGCTGTTCGCGATCGTCGCGACGTGGAACAACTACTTCCTCCCCCTGATCATGCTCAGCGATCCGAACTGGTACCCGCTCACCGTCGGGCTCAATCAATGGAGCTCGCAGGCCTCCGGGGTATCCGCCGAACCGATCTACAACCTCGTGATCACCGGATCCCTCATCACGATCGTGCCGATCGTCGCGATCTTCCTGTTCTTGCAGCGCTTCTGGCAATCGGGCCTCAGCGCCGGAAGCGTCAAGCAGTGAATCGAGAGCACTGACTGCACGAGAACGACTCCCTCTCGATCAGCACCCGGGTCACACATGCACCCACCGCACGAAGAAGTGAAAGGAACAGCATGTTCAACATCAGACGCTCCCGCTCCTCGCGGGCTGCCGCGGCGATCGTCATCGCCGGCCTGACGGCGTTGTCACTGGCCGCCTGCGCCGGCGGTAGCGGCGCGTCCAGCAGTCAGGGCACGGCCGCCGACCTCGACGCCGCACTGCAGAAGGGCGGCGACCTCACGTACTGGACCTGGACGACGTCGGGCCAGGCCCAGGCCGACGCGTTCATGAAGCAGTATCCGAACGTGAAGGTCACGGTCGTCAACGCCGGAACGGCGAAGGACGAGTACGCCAAGCTGCAGAACGCGATCAGCGCCGGCAGCGGCGCCCCCGACGTGGCGCAGATCGAGTACTACGCCCTCCAGCAATTCTCGCTGTCCGACAGCCTGCTCGACCTCACCCAGTACGGGATGAACGACCTGAAGGACAAGTACACCGCCTCGACCTGGGGAGCCGTCAACATGAACGGCGCGCTCGTCGGCCTCCCGCAGGACTCCGGTCCGATGGTCATGCTCTACAACAAGGACATCTTCGACCAGTTCGGGCTGCCGGTCCCCACGACGTGGGACCAGTACGTGGCGGACGCGCAGAAGCTCCACGCGGCGGACGCGACGAAGTACATCACCAACGACGCCGGCGACCCCGGCTACGCGAACCCGATGATCTGGCAGGCCGGCGGCCGCCCCTACAAGACCGACGGCACGAAGGTGACGATCGATCTCCAGGACAAGGGGACGAAGCAGTGGGCTGATATGTGGAACAAGATGCTCGAGCCGGGTCTCCTCTCCGGCATTCCCACGTGGTCGGACGACTGGTGGAAGGGGCTGAGCAACGGCACCCTGGCGACGATCATCACGGGAGCCTGGATGCCCGGCATCCTCGAGAGCACGGTGAAGGACGGTGCCGGGAAGTGGCGGGTCGCCCCGATCCCCAGCTACGACGGCAGCGCCACCACCTCCGAGAACGGCGGAAGCGCCCAGTCCGTGATCAAGCAGACGAAGAACCCGGCGCTGGCCGCCGCGTTCCTCCGCTGGCTGAACAGCTCGGACGACAGCATCGGCGTGTTCCTGCAGGCCGGCGGATTCCCGTCGACCACGGCGCAGCTCAACAACCCGGACTTCCTCAACGCCGCTCCCGCGTACTTCGGCGGTCAGAAGATCAATCAGGTGCTCGTCGACGCGTCGAAGAACGTCTCGTCCGGATGGGAGTACCTCCCCTTCCAGGTCTACGCGAACAGCGTCTTCGCGGACACGGTCGGCAAGGCCTACGCGGCCAAGTCGGACCTGAACGCGGGGCTCGTCGCGTGGCAGAACAACCTCGTGACGTACGGCAACGGGCAGGGTTTCCAGGTCAATAAGTAGTGCATCCCGGTGGTGCCGGGTCCGATTCGGGCCCGGCACCACTGCGCCCGCAGGACAGGAGCACCAGTGAACAAGAAGGTATGGGGGGCGGCGCTCGGCGTCGTCCTCGCGGTATCCGCGCTCGCGGCAGTCCCTGCAACGAGCGCGCAGGCGTACACCCCGGCCGGCGGCACCCTCTTCGACCTGGGCAGCGCCTCGTGTCTGAAGGGACTCGGGAACTGCGCGGTCTATCCGAAGTCGGCGCAGCTGCCGGACGGGCGGCTCGTTGCGGCCTTCGAGAAGTCGACGGTCGTGCCCTCCTCGGGGAGCGCGAACGGTCAGACCATCCCGATCTATACGAGCGGAGACTTCGGGACGACGTGGCAGCCCCTCTCCGAGGTGAAGGCGCCGGCGTTCCTGTCCTCGGATCCGCAGTGCGCGGCCTACACGAGCAACTGGACGAATCCGTACCTCTACGTCCTGCCCGAGGACGTCGGGCAGCTGAAGAAGGGCACGCTGCTGCTGGCCAGCATCGTGTCGGGCGACGACGCCTACTACCTGCAGCACAAGGCCGCCGACCCGAACTGGGTGCCGAACAACGACGGGGACCGTCGGAACGTGTCGCTCGCGCTCTACTCGAGCGTCGACGACGGCGCGAGCTGGAGCTTCGTCAACCTCATCGCCCCCGGCGGCTGGCAGGGCGGAAGCGCGGGAGCGATCGGGACGAACGTCGCGGACGCCAACGCGACGCGTCAGGTGGATCCGATCTGGGAGCCGTACCTGATGGCGTATCAGGGCACGCTCGTCGCCTACTACTCCGATGAGAACGACTACCTCGGGGTGGATCCGGCGAGCGGTGCCCCCATCCCGGACCCCGACAACGCGACGGCGACGGATTCGCACGGCCAGATCCTCGCGCACCGCACGTGGGACGGATCGAGCAGCGCCTGGAGCTCCCCGGTCGTCGACGTGTCTGGGACGACCGTGTCGATGGGCAACGGCAAGACCGAGATCGGCGGCGGCCGGCCGGGCATGGCCAACGTCGTCCCGACGACGGACGGCAGGTGGATGCTCACCTACGAGTACTGGGGCGGCGGCGCGAACGTCCGTGTCAAGATCGCCGACGATCCGCTGCGCTTCTTCGCGGTCGGCGGTGCGGCCGGCGACGAGATCAGCCACGCCGACGGCAGCCAGGGCGTGCTCCCCTCTGCGCCGGGGTCCCGCGGACTGTCGTGGGGCGGGAGCCCGGTGCTGATCCGGATGCCGGACGGCAGGCTCGCCTACAACGCGGGCGGCAGCGGCGACGTGTGGGTCAACGCCTCCGGGCGCAGCGACGGCGTGTGGACGCAGTACCAGACCACGCTCGGATCCGGCTACAGCCGCAATCTCCAGTACGTCGCCGGGACCGGACGCCTCGAGATCCTCCAGGGAACGTGGGGCGGCGCCTCGAGCGCAGCCGTCATCCGGTATGCGGACGTCGACTTCGGGTGGTCCGACGGGGCCTACTACAAGATCGTCAATCGCAAGACGGGACAGGTGATCGGCACCACCAACAATTCGACGGACGCGAACATCGGCAACCACGATGTTCCGGACGTGCGGCTGGAGGCCGACGGCAGCGCGAGCAACGCGGACACGCAGCTCTGGCACCTCACGACCAAGGCCGACGGCAACGTCAACCTGATCAACAAGTCCGGGGGGCGCACCGCCGCGATCTGGACCGGGAACGCGACGGCGGGTCAGCGGATCGGCCAGTGGGTGGACAACACCGCGGGCGGCCTCTTCTCCCTGCACGCCAAGGCCGACGGCTCCGTCTACTTCCAGAGCGTTCAGAACCCGGCGCTCTTCCTCACCGGCGCGACCGCCGGCGCGGCGCTGACGCTCCAGCCCTCCGACAACGGTGCGGGCGCCCAGGACTGGACCCTCGTGCCGCAGGCGCCCACGTCGGCCGACCTGACCCCGGGGAACCAGGCTCCCGGCCTGATCGGCGACGCGCCAGCCGGGCCCGGGGCCGGTCTCGCGCTCGACGCGACCGCGGCCGATCCGTCCGGGACCGCGCTCCACGCGGGTGCGACGGGACGCGCGTACCTGTTCGTCGGAACGGACGCGCCCGTCGACCTGGGCACCGTCGCGTTCGATGCCGGCCAGAAGGGCACCGTGACGCTGCCGGCGGGGCTCCCGTACAACACGGCCTACCGCGTCGCTGTCGTGTTCGACGGCACCCCGCTCCTGTGGGACACCGGCGCCTCGGGGAAGGCCCCGTCGTCCGTCGCGGCGGACGCGGTGAGCTCCGCCTGGGGCGTCGCCGCGCAGCTCCGCGTCACGGTCACGTCGACGCTCCCCGTGTCCGGGAGCGTGACGCTCACCGAGGGGACGGTCGCGCGCGGCACGGCGACCATCGCCGACGGAGCGGCGAGCTTCGCGCTGCCGGTCGGGCTCGCGGGCGGGACTCACCACCTGTCGATCGCCTACTCCGGCAGCGACACGGTGAGCGCGGCGACGGGATCGGTGGATGTCACCGTGGTGCTCCCCGCCGCGTGGAGCACGTCCGCCACCTATCGCGCGGGGGACACCGTGAGCTTCGGCGGACAGGTCTTCACCGCCGGCTGGTACTCCCACGCCGAACAGCCGGGCAGCAGCGTGTACGGGGCCTGGCAGCAGATCGCGATGACCGAGGACGGCGCGACCGTCTGGACGCCTTCGCGGGTGTTCCAGGCCGGGAACCGGGCGATGTACAACGGCGTGAGCTACGTCGCGAAGTGGTACACCCGCAACCAGGCGCCCGGCGACCCCTACGGTCCATGGATGGTGGCCGGCTGAGCGCGCTGGAGTGGATCAGCCGAGGGTGGCCATGTCGATGACGAAGCGGTAGCGGACGTCGGAGGCGAGGAGCCGGTCGAACGCCTCGTTGATCCGATCGACCGGGATCAGCTCGATTTCTGCGCCGACACCCTTCTCGGCGCAGAAATCGAGCATGTCCTGGTGGTCCTGGATGGAGCCGATCAGCGATCCGGTGTAGCTGCGCCGGTTCCGCAGGAGGGACCACGCGTTGATGGACATCGACTGGCCCGGTGCCCCGACGTTCGCCAGCGCTCCGCCGAGGGCGAGCGTCGAGAGAAGGGCGTCGAGGTCGATCGGCGCGCTCACGGTGTTGATCACGAGGTCGAACGTGTTCTCCAGCGAAGGCAGGACCGCCGGGTCGGACGTGACGAAATAGTGGGCGGCCCCGAGGCGCTTCGCGTCGTCCTGCTTCGCGGCCGAGTGCGACAGCACGCTCACCTCGGCGCCCATCGCCGCGGCCAGCTTCACGGCGACGTGCCCGAGGCCGCCGAGTCCGACGATCGCGACCTTCTTGCCGGGGCCCGTTCCGTGGTGGCGCAACGGCCAATAGGTCGTGATTCCGGCGCAGAGCAGCGGGGCGGCGACGTCCATGGCGAGCCCGTCGGGGATGCGGAGCACGTAGTCCTCGCGCACCACGATCCGCTCGGAGTATCCGCCCTGCGTCCGCTCCCCGTTCGCGTCGATCGATCCGTAGGTGAGCGTGATGCCGCGCAGGCAGTACTGCGCCTCGCCCGCCGTGCAGTTCGCGCACGTCCCGCACGAGCCGACGAAGCATCCCACTCCCACGCGGTCACCGACCGCGTACCGCGTGACACCGGATCCGACCTCGGCGACGATGCCGGTGATCTCGTGTCCGGGCACGAGGGGATAGGTCTCCTCCCGCCATTCGCTGCGGGCGTGACTCACGTCGGAGTGGCAGACGCCGCAGTACGTGATGTCGATCAGGACGTCGTCGGCCGCGAGCGCACGTCTCTCGATCGTCGTCTTGGCGAGCGGCTCGGTCGCCGCCGTTGCGGAGTATGCAGCCACGGTGAACACGGACGCCTCCTGGATCTTGTCAATGCCTAGCCTGTCTGTTACTTGACTAGTTTGGATGTGAGCCACGATACATGTGGGACGTACGTCGGTCGAGATTCGTTCGCGAAAGTGCGGTTGATCGTTCGTCCGCCGGTGCGCGTGGGAGCATTGGCCTCGAGAGAGGCCTTGACAAGACCAGGAGAAGGTCCCGTGCTACGTAAGGAACCGCCCAGCATGAGAGCGCGTCACGTTCGAGCGGAAGAGCTCGCCGACGTGACGGCGTCCGCCGTGTCGCAATGGCATCCCGAGGTGAACGAGCTGCCGCTGCGGCTCGCGTTCAACCTGAAGCGCGCCGCGACCGCGCTCACGCAGCGGGAGGAATCCGCCTTCTCCGGCGCGACCAATCGCAGCGTCGCCGCCGTCCGGGCGCTGACGATGATCTGGATGTTCGAGCCCGTCGAGGCTCGCGACATCGCCGAGCTGTCCGGGTTCAGCAGACAGGCGATCTCGGGGGTGCTGACGACCCTCGAGCGCGATGGGCTCATCTCCCGCGAGCGGGCGGTCGGCGCGGATCGCCGACTCGCGCCGGTCTCGATCACCGAGGCCGGTCGCGACCTCTTGGGGGAGGTCCTGCCGCGGCAGAACCTCGTCGACGAGGACTTCTTCTCGGTCCTCGACGATGACGAGCGGCAGCAGTTGGTGGCCCTGATCGGCAAGGTCATGGCGGCCCAGCTCGCCGACCCGGAACCGGATGGAGACGATCCCTCCGAGGAGTAGTCAAGTGCTTTTCTGTCAACACATTGACTAGATGAGGCCGATCGCTCTAGTGTGACGGTGCCGTGGTATCCGCGGGCACCGATGCACAGGAGGACTGCATGATCGCTGTCAATGCGCGTGCGACGTTCGGCCCGCATGAGCCGTTCACCGCGTTCGATCTCGAGCGTCGGGATGTCGGCCCGACCGACGTGCTGATCGACATCGCGTTCGCCGGAATCTGCCACTCCGACATCCACCACGCGCACAACGACTGGGGCGGAACCCGCTATCCGCTGGTTCCCGGCCACGAGATCGCGGGCACGGTCGCCGCCGTCGGATCGGACGTGACACGGTTCGCGGTCGGCGACCGGGTCGGGGTGGGCTGCATGGTCGACTCCTGTCGGGAGTGCGACAACTGCCGTGCCGGCTTCGAGCAGTTCTGCCGCCAGGGCGACGTCAAGACGGCCAACGGCACCGACCGCCAGGGGAAGCCGACGCAGGGCGGGTACAGCGAGCGGATCGTCGTCGACGAGCGTTTCGTGGTCCGCGTGCCGGACGGCATCCCCCTGGAGAACGCCGCCCCGCTCATGTGCGCGGGCATCACCCTGTTCTCGCCGCTGCGCCAATGGGGCGTCGGACCGGGAACCCGGGTCGGGATCGTGGGATTCGGCGGCCTGGGTCACATCGGCGTCCAGCTGGCGTCGGCGATGGGCGCGCACACGACCGCGCTGGACCTCTCGCTCGACAAGCGCGAGGACGGCCTCCGGCTCGGCGCGGCCGAGTACTTCGCGACGAGCGATGACACGGTGTTCACGTCCCTCGCGGACTCCTTCGACGTGATCATCTCGACCGTCCCGGTGAATCTGGACATGGGCAAGTACCTCGGACTCCTGGACACCGGCGGCGTCCTCGTGCTTATCGGCGCGCCCGAGCGGCCCCTCGAGATCGGTGCGTTCTCGCTGCTGCGCAATCGCCGGTCGATCGCCGGCACGCTCATCGGCGGGATGCCGGAGACGCAGGAGATGCTGGACTTCTGTGGCGAGCACGGCATCCGCGCGGAGGTCGAGATCGTCGACGCCGACGAGATCGACGAGGCCTATCGGCGCGTGATCGCCGGCGACGTCCGGTACCGGTTCGTCATCGACGTGAGCACGATGGCCGCCGCGGCCTGACGGACGTCACAGCACGACGACGGCCCGGCCGACCACCCGGCCGGCGCGCAGGTCCTGGATCCCCTCGTCCAGCTCGCTCAGCGAGTACCGATTCGTCACGAGCTCGTCGAGCCTCAGGTCGCCGCGATTCGCCCACTCCGCGAAGACCGGGAAGTCGCGGTCGGGCGAGCACAGGCCGCCCAGGGCGCCGATCAGGGTCTTGCTGGTCGAGAGGAGCTGCATGCCGTTGAACGAGAAGGGGGCCCGCGGCGCGCCGACGAGGACGAGCGTCCCCCCGGCGCCGCGGCCGGCGACCCCCGCGCGGACGGCGCCGAGACTGCGGGCCAGGTTCTCGCCGATGCCGGTGCAGTCGAAGCCGACGTCCACGCCCGGTCCGCCCGTGAGCTGACGGATGACCGCCTCGGGGTCATCCGTCCGGGCGTTGACCACGTGCGTGGCCCCCATCGACCGGGCGACCTCCAGCTTCTCGTCGTGGATGTCGACCGCGATCAGGCTCGACGCACCCAGGGCGTGCGCGCCGGAGAGAGCCGCGAGCCCGACGCCGCCCAGGCCCCAGACGGCCACGGAGCGACCGGAGACATCACCGGCGGCGTTGAGCACGGATCCCGCGCCGGTCATCACGGCGCAGCCGATGATGCTCGTCAGGTCGGGGGAGAGACCAGCGGGGGCCGTGACGACATACTGCTCGTCCACGACGGCGTGCGTCCCCCAGGCGAAGACGTTGTGCGTCACCGCCACGCGGCCGTCGCGGAGCGGGATGCGGGACGCCCCGGGCGCGCGGGATGCGCTCGGGTCGCGCGGGAGCCACGTCAGCAGCACGTCATCGCCCGGCTGAACGTGCGTGACGTTCTCGCCGGTGGCCACGACGACACCCGCCGACTCGTGACCGATGACGAGCGGCTCCGCCCGCGACGGATTGTCGATGAGGTCCAGCTGGCTGTGGCAGATGCCGAAGGCCTGCTGCTCGATGACCACCTCCCACGGCCCGGGCTCCGGGAGGTCGACGGTCTCGAGCTCCAGCTCCTTCCGACCCGGGGGAAGGACGGCCAGCCGTGCGGTGATTCCCATGTCGCTCCCTCGTCGGTCAGCCCATGACGGACTGGTACTCCATGAACTCCTCGATGCCGACGCGGCCCCATTCGCGGCCGACGCCGGACAGCTTGAACCCGCCGTGCGTCCCGTGCTTGTCGAGCGGGGCGCCGTTGATGCGGACGCGGCCGACGCGAAGACGCTTCGCAACGCGGTGCGCGTGTTCCGCATCCGCCGACCAGACGCCTCCTGCGAGGCCGTAGTCCGAGTCGTTGGCGATCGAGATCGCCTCCTCTTCGTCGTCGAAGGGGATGATCGTGACGACCGGCCCGAAGATCTCCTCGCGCGCGATGCGCAGGGAGTTGTCCCCGCGGAACACGGTGGGGCGGACGAAGTAGCCGCGGTCGAGACCGTCCGGCATGTCCGTCCCTCCGGTGAGCAGCGTCGCGCCCTCGGCCACGCCCCCCTCGATGTATTGGCGCACCCGCGCCTGCGCGTCGCGCGAGACGACCGGGCCGAGCGTCGTGGCGGGGTCCCAGGGGTCGCCCGCGATGTACCCGCGCGCCGCGTGGACCGCGATCTCCTCGGCCGCGCGCAGCCGGCTCCGGGGCACGAGCACGCGCGTCAGCCCGCCGCAGACCTGTCCGGTGTTGCGGAACGCGTCCTGGATCCCGAGCGTGACGGCGCGCTCGAGATCGGCATCCTCGAGGATGACGTTCGGCGACTTCCCCCCGAGTTCGAGATGGACCCGCTTTACGCGCGCGGCGGCGACCTCCATGACCCGTCGACCCGCGCGGACGGATCCGGTGATCGAGACCATGTCGATCAGGGCGTGCCCCGCGATCGCCTCGCCGACCTCCGGTCCGGTGCCGTTGACGAGGTTGAGGACGCCGGCGGGCAGCCCCGCCCGCTCGGCGAGGTCGACGAAGAGCGCCGCGGTCAGCGGCGCGATCTCGCTGGGCTTGAGGACCACGGTGCAGCCGGCGGCGATGGCGGCGCCCGCCTTGCTGCAGATCGACCGAAGCGGCGCGTTCCACGCGGTGATCGCGCCCAGCACGCCGGAGGGCTCGCGTCGGATCACGGCGGTGGGCGACACCCGCTCCTGCCACGCGATCGCAGGCAGGCTCTCGGCGATGATGGTGAGCTCGTCCACGGCGCCGGCGGTCTGGGTGATCGCCGCGAGGGACGCCGGGTAGCCGACCTCGCGGACGATGCACTCCGTGAGCTCGTCGGCGTGCTCGTCGACGAGCTCGGCGAGCGACCGGAAGATCTCCACGCGCTGCTCTACCGACGATCGGGCCCAGGCGGGGAACGCGTGCGCGGCGGCGGCAGCGGCGCGATCCACGTCCTCCGCGGTGCCGCGCGCCACGGTGCCGATGATCTCCTCGGTGGCGGGATCGACGACGTCGATCCCCTCGGTGGCCGTGGAATCGATCCACTCGCCACCGACGTAGATCCGATGCGTCACGCCCATGTCCGGGCGAACTCCTCGTCCGTGACCTCGCGCAGGAACGTCGAGGTGCCCATCGAGATCGCCTTGTACGTGACGAACGTGTCGGGGGAGGCGCCGTGCCAGTGCTCCTCGCCCGGAGGAGTCCAGACGATGTCGCCGGCCGCGACGACCTGGATGCCGTCTTCCCGGGTCGCGATCATGCCCCGCCCCCCGTCGATGAAGAAGAGCTGACCGTGGGAGTGTGTGTGCCAGAACGTCCGCGCTCCGGGTTTGAAGACGCCGTAGTTCACGGCGATCCCGTCCGCCTGGAGGACGGTGTCGAGGAGCACGTCTCCCGAGGTCGAGCCGACCTCGGACCCGAGACGCACCGGCTGGTCCACTCTGCCGCGACGAAACAGCATGTCCACTTCCTTCCGTGCTCGCTCCAGACTGTAGGATCGGGCCAAGACTGTCAAGCTCTTGTCTAATTGCGCGATCGACACGAGGAGGAGTAATGAGCGGTGCAGGTCAGGATGCGAACGGGGACCGGTTCGAGACGATCGATCTCCTCCGCGAAGGGCGAGTGATCTTCGCCACGATCGACAACCCGCCGCTCCACCTGCTGACGCGGCAGCTCCTCGCGGATCTGGATGCGCTCACGCGCGCCGTGGCGGCCGACGAGGACGCGCTCGTACTCGTGATCAAGAGTCGCGATCCCGACATCTTCCTCACGCACAACGAGTTCGCGAACCTCTACGCGATCCAGCCCGCCGAGGTGCCGCGCTCGGTCGACGAGGTCACCCTGAACGGGATGCACCTCATCTGCGAGCGCCTCCGCACGATGGACACCGTGACGATCGCCCAGGTCGAGGGCCGGGCCGCGGGGGGCGGCGCGGCGCTCGTGATGGCGTGCGACCTCGCCTTCGGATCGCTCGGCGGGGCCGTGTTCAACACGATGTCGGTGCCGCTCGGATCCGTCCCGGGGGGCGGCGCGTCCCAGTACCTGCCGCGGGCGATCGGCCGCTCACGCGCTCTCGAGCTCATCCTCGCGGGACTCGACCTCGATGCCGCGACCGCTGAGCGATGGGGATATCTCAACCGCGCGCTCGACCCGGACGAGATCGACGGCTACGTCACAGCCCTCGCGCACCGCATCGGAGCGTGCTCGCCGGAGGCCGTGCGCCACACGAAGGCGCTCGTGGGCGACGGAGACGGCGACATCGAGGCGGGCCTTCGGCAGGAGAACTTCCGCTTCCGGCAGCTCATGGCGACGGACGCCTCCCGCGGACTGATCGACGTCTTCCTCGAGATCGGCGGCGAGACCCGCGCGGGAGAGCTGCGGATGGGCGACCTGCTCGGCGAGGTCCTCGACCGGAGTCGCGTCACTCCTCCAGGCGCACGATCGTCGCGAGAATGACGGCCGGCGCGTCGAACGGATTCCGCCAGTCGTGCATGTCGCCGCGCAGGACGATGCAGTCGCCCGCCTCCAGGTAGACCTCGCCCGTCCGCAGGATGAAGTAGCACGCTCCGGAGAGGAACGTGATGACGTGGAGGCACGGGTGGCGGTGCAGCACGGGCGCCCCGTCCTCGGGGGACGAGACGTTGCCGGGGCCGAACTCCTCGAGCAGGGCGTCGAGGTCGGGGACGCCGGCGTGGTCCCCGGTCGGCGGCAGGGACAGCTTCCGCACGCTCACGCCGCCCGGCGGCGGATACTTCGCCACGTCGACGTGGCCGCTGCCCTCGGCGGCGGCCGACGCGGGGACACGGTCGATCCGCCACAGCTCCTCGGCGTAGTAGTCGCTTCCGGATCCGTCGTCCGGGCCGGTCGACGCCATGTTCGGGTACGCGTTCCGGGGGCGGTCCACCCGCGCGGCAACCGGGCCGTCGCTGACCACGAGCGACCGCCCGTGCCCGTCGGTGCCCACGACCACGAGCCGCGTACGCGCGTCGGTCATCGCGCCTCCGCGGGGAGACGGCTCGAGACCCCCGGCGCCAGACTGATCTCCGCGACCCGGTTCCCGTCGGGGAACGTGACGCTCGGATACCGGCTCCACAGGCGATCCTCGTGGGACGGCAGCACGCGCACGATGTTGTCCCCGGCCGCCGAGAGCATCTCGTCCGTCGAGCGGACGCAGCGCTCCTGACTCCCCTGCGCCCAGCCGACGGGGATGTGCGCCTCGGTTCCCTCGATGCCGCCGATGTTGTCGTAGACGTATGCGGTGTCGCCGGTGAACACCCAGTCGTCGCCGCCGTCGCTGGCCGTGACGATCACATACTGCGAGCCCGCCGTGTGGGTGTCGAACGCCGGTCGGACGCGCACACCCGGGAAGGGCTCGTCGTCTCCGTTCACGAGCCGGAGCCGTCCCTCGGCGTCGATCCGCTCCAAGTCCGTGCCCGTCTGCGGATCCAGCCCATTGTGGAGCCAGCACAGACGCTCGGGCGCGTCGACCTTGGCGTGCCAGTTCACGACCTCGCGCTCCTGGATGTAGACGGTCGCGTTCGGGAAATAGCCGAGCCCGCTGATGTGGTCCCAGTGATGGTGCGACACGATGATGGCGTCCACGTCCTCCGGAGTGAGTCCGATCCGGGGAAGAATCCGGGCGGGCGGGGCGAATCGCTCCATGCCGTAGGACTCGGACGACGCGGCGCAGAACTCGTTGTCCGAGAATCCGGCGTCCACCATGAGGACCCGGTCCTCGTCCTGGATGACGAAGTAATAGAAGGACAGCGCTCGGGTGCCGTCCGGCTTCCCGTAGAGCAGCAGTGGATCGGGATACGTGGGGAGAAACGCGTGTTCCAGCGCCCAGATGGAATAGTCGGCCATGTCGCTTTCCGCCTCCGAGGTCGTGTCAGTCGTTCATGAGGATCACGCCGCGGGCGTTCCGTCCTGATTTCAGGTCGGAAACAGCGGCGTTGACGTCGTCGAGCGCGTATCGCGCGGTGATCATCTCCTCGATCGGGAGACGGCCCTGTCGGTAGAGCTCAAGGAGGAGCGGGATGTCCTTCCGCGGGTATCCGCTCCCGTAGAGGGAGCTGCGCAGGCTCTTCTCCGTGCTCCACAGCTCGTCGGCCGGAAGCTCCACCGTCGAGCCGGCGGGGGCGATCCCCATCGTCACCACCGTCCCGTCCACCCCCACGGCATCCCACGCCTGGCGGACCACCGTGGCGACTCCCGTGCACTCGAACGCGTGGTCGGCTCCACGGCCGTCGGTGAGCTCGCGGACCGCCTCCACCGCGTCTCGGGAGGTGGGATCGATCGCGTGGGTCGCGCCCAGTCGGAGCGCGAGCTCCCGCTTCGCGCGGACCGGGTCGACCGCGATGATCGTCGTCGCTCCGATCAGCCGGCAGGCCTGGACCGCGCTCAGTCCGACGCCGCCGCAGCCGAAGACGACGGCGCTCGAGCCCGGCCGGACGGAGGAGCGGTTGAGCACCGCTCCGGCGCCGGTGAGGACGCCGCACCCCGCGATCGCGGCGACGTCGAAGGGCACATCGTCCGGAATCGGGATCACCGACCGCTCGGGGACGATCGCCCGCTCGGCCAGCGTCCCGAGGCAGGCCCATTGATGCAGTCCCGTTCCGGAGGGGTCGAAGGTCCGCAGATCCCCGTCCGGATGACGGCCGCTCATGATCGTCGGAAGGCCCCATTCGCAGAGGTTCGGGAGCCCCCGTTCGCAGGCGCGACACCGTCCGCACGCGATCACGCCCGTGAACGCCACGTGGTCGCCCGGTCGGAGGCCGGACACGGCGGAGCCGACGTCCTCGACGATCCCCGCGCCTTCGTGTCCGGGAATGATCGGCATCGCCACCGACATGTCGCCGGTCGCGATGGAGACGTCCGTGTGGCACAGTCCCGACGCCATGAAGCGGACCTTGACGTCGTGCGCCCGTACCTCGCCGAGTTCGACCTCGGTGAGGGCCAGGTCGGCGCCGGGGGTGTAGGAGACGGCTGCGCGGGTCATCGGAATCGCTCCTCGTCGTTGAGGTGACCTTCGAGAACGAGCAAGTGCAAGACAGACAAGCTCTTGACTAGTAGTGTGCCGCGGACCACACTACTGGTCAACACCCGTTGCGGACCAGACAACGGAGTTATTGGCCAGGGGTGTAGCGATGCGCTCCTCAATGGATGGGATGTTCTTATGCAGTCACTCGTCGTGAGGAGGGCCGCTGCGGCCGCGGCGATCCTCCTTCTGTTCGGGCTCGCGGGATGCGGAAGTCTGGGTTCGACAGACTCGCGCGCCGGCGCGAGTCCGGGGTCCACCGTGGCGGTCGACGTCGGCACCGACAAGCCGGTCCAGCTGCCGACCGGCAAGCTCAAGATCGGCTATTTCATGAACGCGATGTCGAACCAGTGGCAGAAAGCCATCACCACTGCCGCGACGGAGAAGGCGAAGGAATTCGGCTGGGATATCGACATCCTCGACTTCAACTACGACCAGCAGAAGATGCTGGACGCGATGCAGACGGCGGTCACCAACAAGACGTATGACGCGTGGATCGTCAATCCGATCGACGGTGTCGCGTCGTGCAAGATGCTGACCCAGACCGCGCCGGCGGCGAACATCCTCGTCACGGTGACGGGGACCACGGTGTGCGGCCGGGACCTGAACACGGGCACCGACCTGTGGGCGCCCGGCACCTACAGCTACCACGCGATGGCTCCGTCGCCCGACTACAACCGTGCGTGGTTCGCCGCGCTGGCCAAGGCGAATCCGGGCCCGCAGACGGTCGCCATCATGGTCGGCCCGGCCGAGAACGGCGCGACGATCCTGGCGCAGAAGACCGCGCAGGAGTTCGAGGCGGCCCACCCCGAATTCCACATCGCGGACTACGTCTACACGGACTACACGGCACCGACGTCGCTGAAGGAGGCGCAATCGTATCTGCAGGCCCACAAGGACACGACGTTGATGCTGTCGATCTATTCGCCGGACATCTCGCAGGGCATGGTCCAAGCGGTCAAGTCGGTCGGTCTCGACGGCAAGATCAAGCTGTCCGACGCCGGCGGATCCCAGTACACGGTGGATCAGATCAAGGCCGGCGTCATCCAGCTGACGATGCCGTTCTATCCGAAGACGCAGGGCGAGAACGCGGTCCAGGCGATCAAGGACGCGCAGGACGGCGTGACCCCCAAGCGGATCTATGACGAGATCCCGGGTGGCGTCCAGAACGCGCTCGTCGTCGACTCCAGCAACGTCGCCGACTTCACCCCGCAGTTCTAGGCGTCATCTCGTCATCGTCCTGCCCTCCGCCTCCCCCCACGGAGGCGGAGGGCAGGACGTGCGAAAGGGGAACGACGAATGAGCACCGACGTCCCGGCGTACGAGGTGTACGCCCTCAAGTACGGATCGACGACCGTTCGGAAGAGCGGGAAGTATCACCGGTTCGCGGACTACCGGGACCCGGATGCCGAGGTGGCGCTGGACTTCTACTTCTGGCTCCTGCGGAGCCCCGCGCGGACCGTGCTCGTTGACTGCGGATACGACGACGTCCGGACGGCGGCGCGCGGCTACCTGCAGGACGCGCATCCGCTGGCGCTGCTCGAGTCCGTCGGGGTCGCAGCGACCGACGTCGACCACGTCGTCCTCTCCCACCTGCACTTCGACCACATCGGGAACGTCGACCTCTTTCCCCGGGCGACGTTCAGCGTCGCACGGGCGGAGCTCGACTACTGGACGGGCCCGTTCGCCGATCGCCGGATGATCTGCGAGTCCGGCGACCGCGTCGAGATCGAGCGGGTGGTCGACCTCCAGCGCGCCGGCCGCGTGCGGCTCGTCGAAGGCACTACGGAGCTTTTCCCCGGGGTGGAGGTCACGCCGATGCGCGGGCACACCCCCGGGCAGCTCCTCACGAGGGTCACGACGCGGGACGGCGTGGTGGTCCTCGCCTCCGACGCGATCCACTTCTACGAGGAGATGCGCCTCGACCGGCCCTACTGGATCTTCCACGATCTCGAGGGCATGTACCACGGCTACGAGCTGCTCCGCCGGTGGGAGCGGGAGCCCGGGACGACGATCGTCGCGGGCCACGATCCCGCCGTCATGTCGATGTTCGCGCCGGTCAACGGCGCGTGCGTCGACCTGACTCAGGCGCTGTTGTGAGCGTTGCGGCCCGCCATGACGTCGAGAACGGTCCCGGTCACGTTGACCGCGCCGTCGGAGACGAGATAGAGGATCGCGTGGGAGATGTCGATCGGCTCCAGGTAGTCGATCGGCACCTCGTTGAGCGAGCGCAGCGCCACGATCGCGTCCTCCTTGGTGGGGTGCTCGAGGTCCGGACGCATCACCTTGTAGAACGTCTCGTTCCAGTTGAGCATCGTGTTCACCGTGAACGGGTTGACGACGTTGACGGTCACGCCCTCCCGCGCCACCTCGAGCGCGAGTGACTTGCACAGGCCGATCACGCCCCACTTGGCCGCGCAGTAGGCGGAGAGGTTCGCGAACCCGGCCCGTGCACCGCCGGACCCGGTCGCGACGATGCGGCCGTACCCGCGTTCGCGCATGCCGGGCAGCACGGCGCGGATCGAGTTCGCGACGCCCCGGAGCATGACGTCGATCTGGACGCCGAAGCTCTCGGGCGTCGTCTCGTTGAAGCTCGCCATGTGCATCATGCCCGCGTTGGCGAGAAGGATGTCGATCTTCCCGAACTCGAGCGCGCCGCGTTCGGCGGCGGCCTGCATCTGCTCGTCGCTGCGCACGTCGGCGACGATCGGCAGGCATCGGCCGCCGACCTCCTCGATGAGGCGCACCGTCTCGGCGAGGTCGTCCACCGAGGAGGGCACCTGATCCGCGGTCTCGACGGGTCCGCAGACGTCCACCGCCACGATGTCGGCGCCGCGCCGCGCGAGCTCGACGGCGTGCGACCTCCCCTGGCCTCGCGCCGCGCCCGTGATCAGGGCGCTCCGGCCCTCGAACTCGCCGGAAGATCCGGCATCTCGTCTCTGTTCGCTCATGGTCATCACGTAAATCGAACCGAGGTGTATTTGTCAAGGCCCGGGCAGTACGAGCCTTGACAAACGTCGACGTCGAGTAATACTCTCGCGGCGCAGTGGTTCAGTTCTCCGGTCGATGACGAGCGGGCAGCAGCGGCAGCGTAGCCGGGACGACGAAAGGCGAGCGATGGCGAGCGAACAGCAACCCGTGGAAACGTGCGCGATTGCGATGACGGACGTACGGAAGACGTTCGGCGCCACCCACGCGCTGAAGTCCGTCTCGATGCGGGTGCGGGCCGGCACGGTCCACGCGCTCGTGGGGGAGAACGGGGCCGGGAAATCGACCGCGCTGGGATGCCTGGCGGGTCGGATCGCACCCACCGACGGGGTCGTCGAGGTCTTCGGGGAAGAGCTGAAGTACGGGGATCCCCGCGCCTCGAGGCGCGCCGGGGTCGTCGCCATCTACCAGGAGCTCACGATCGTTCCTGCCCTCAGCGCGGAGGCGAACGTGTTCCTCGGGCAGCCCATCCATCGAGCCGGGGTCCTCGCCGAGCGGGCGATGCGCCGGCGGTACCTCGAGCTGTGCGACCGGGTCGGCGTGCCGCCCGTCCCCCCGCGGACTCCGGCCGGATCGCTGTCGGTCGCCAACCAGCAGGTCCTGGAGATCCTCCGCGCGCTCGTCAGCGATGCCCGCGTCATCCTCTTCGACGAGCCGACGGCCGCGCTCGCCGCGGGCGAACGTCAGGCGCTGTACGAGCTGATCAACAGCCTTCGACGGTCCGGGGTCACGGTGGTCTTCGTCAGCCACAACCTCGACGAGGTGCTCGAGCTCTCCGACGAGATCACGATCTTCCGCGACGGCGCGCTGCGGGTCTCCGCTCCCCGCGCCGAATTCACGAAAGCCACGCTGGTGCAGGAGATGGTCGGTCGTGAGGGCGACGACCGCATGATCCACGAGATGCTCGAAGAGGACGAGCTCGAGTCGGCCCGCGACACATCGGATGCCGTGCGCCGCGCTCGACTCGCTCGGACGGCCGGGCGCCCGCCCCTGCTCCAGGCGGCCGAGATCACCGTGCCCGGTGCCGTGGACGGCCTCGAGGTCGAGGTGCGCGCGGGCGAGACGGTGGGGATCGGCGGACTCGTCGGCTCGGGCCGATCGACGCTGCTGCGGGCGCTGGCCGGCGTCGAGCCCACGAGCCGCGGTCGATTGTTCATCGACGGCCGGGAGGTCCCGTGGCCGCGGAGCGTGCGGCAGGCGCTCTCGTACGGGATCGCGCTCATTCCGGAGGATCGGAAGGCGCTGGGACTCATTCCGGCCATGTCGGCCATGGACAACATCGCGCTGAGCAACTTCCGCCGCGCTGCCTGGTGGGGCTTCCTCTCCGAGAAGTCCGTCGAGCGCGCGACCGCCGAGACGGCGAAGGAGTTCGGGCTGCAGGCCGATCGCCTGCACCATGCCGCGCGACAGCTGTCGGGCGGGAATCAGCAGAAGCTCCTCCTGGCGCGGTGGAAGCACCGCACGCCGCGGGTGCTCCTCGCCGATGAGCCGACGCGCGGCATCGACGTGGGCGCGAAGGCCGAGATCCTCCATTCGCTGGAGGAGATGGCCGACGAGGGGCTGGGCCTCGTGATGGTCTCCTCGGAGCTGGAGGAGGTGGCGCTGGTGGCCGACCGCGTCTTCGTCCTCGCCGAAGGGCTTCCGGCCGGCATCCTCGACCGCTCCGAACAGACCATCACGACGTCCGACATCCTGCACCTGGCCTTCCGCTCTCGGGTCGCAGCCTGAGTCACCCACACCCCGAATCGACGTGGAGCACCTCACATCATGAGTAACAAGACCGAACTCGGCGGGCCCGCGGACACCGTCGCCCCCCTCACCGTCCCGCCCTTGCCCGCGCTGCCCGAGGAGCGGCGCTCGCAGAACCTGTTCGTCCGCTACGGCCTGAGATTCGGGATGATCTGGGTCCTGGTCGTCTTCGCGGTCGTCGCCAGCATCCTCTACACGGGGTTCCTGTCGCCGGAGAACGTCAACAACATGGTCGCGCAGGTGGCTCCCGTCGGGATCATCGCGCTCGGCATGACGTTCGTCATCATCGGCGGAGGTTTCGACCTGTCGGTCGCGGCGATCTTCGCCGCGGCATCCGTGGCCTACGCCAGCCTCTCGAACGTCATGGACCTCGTCCCCGCGTTCATCCTCACGGTGATCCTCGGCGTCGCGTGCGGGGTGCTGAACGGCATCGTCATCACCGTCATCAAGGTCAACCCCTTCATCGCGACCCTCTCCACGGCGTCCCTGTTCTCCGGGGCCACCTACGTGTACTCGCAGAATCTGCCGGTCATCTCCAACAACCCCTCGTTCGGGGGTCTCGGCGGCGACAAATGGGGCGGGATCTGGATCAGCGTGTGGGTGCTCGTCGGCCTCGGGCTGATCGCCGGCGCCGTCTTGTCCCGCACCACGTACGGTCGTTCGGTCTACTCGGTGGGCGGCAACTCGGAGGCCGCGCGGCTCACGGGGATGCGCGTGAAACTGGTCACGATCAGCACGTACATGCTCACGGGAGGCTGCGCGGCCGTCGCCGGGATGATCACGGCCTCGCAGATCGGCGTCGGACAGCCGACACTGGGAGCGAACATCACGCTCGACAGCATCGCGATCGTCATCATCGGCGGCACCTCGCTGCTCGGCGGTGAGGGCGCGATCTGGCGAACCGCGGTCGGACTCGGGATCTGGGCGATGATCAACAACCTGTTCTCCTCGCTCGCGATCAGCACGGGAGCCCGCCTGCTGATGGTCGGCGCCATCGTGCTCGTCGCGGTCGCGCTGGACTCCCTCTCGCGACGGACCAGGGTCTGAGAAAGGAAACGATCACGTGGCCGATTACTCCATCTGGGCGCTCGAGTTCGCGGTGCTGCCGAGCTACCCGGACTCCGCGCTCGTCTACGGCAAGGCCGACGGCGCTCGGGTGCTGCCGTTCTACTACTTCGTCGTCCAGAGCGAGGATCGACTGATCCTCATCGACTCCGGCTTCTCGGACAACGCGTTCTGCACGGACGCCTGCGCGTCCTACGGCGTCGAGAAGTTCATCCCCCCGGCCGAGGCGATGTCGCGCATCGGACTCGATCCCCACGACGTGGACACGATCATCATCAGCCACCATCACTGGGACCACGTGAGCGGGGTGCCCTACTTCCCTCGCGCGGAGGTGTGGATCCAGCGCCGCGACATCGAGAACTGGACGGAGAAGTGGCACGTGTCCGACCGTCTCGGCTGGCTCAAGGGCGGGCTCGATCCGGACACCGGCGACGACCTCGCGCGCGTCGACGCCGAGGGGCGCCTCCGTCCCGTGGACGGGCACGCGCCCGTGGCGCCCGACATCGACGTCCGGCCGGCGTACGACACGCACACGGCCGGCTCGCAGTACGTCGTCCTGCAGGCGAGCGACGGGCCCTGGATCTTCCCGGGGGACGTCGCCTACGTGTACGAGAACATCGGCGGGACCGACGGCAGTCAGCCGATGATCCCCATCGGGCTCGGGCAGGGCAACCAGGAGTGCTGCGTCCGTCTGACCGACGAGATGCTCACCGCGGCGGGCGACGACGTCGGCCGCGTGCTGTGCTCGCACGAGGTCCGCATCTGGGACCGATTCCCCTCGATCGTCGCCGACGACGGGCTCCACATCGCCGAGATCGCCCTGGCTCCGGGGGTCCCGAGCCGCATCGGAAGCAGGTAGAGATGTCCATGCTCGAAGGGAAGGTCGCCTTCATCACGGGTGGCGCGCGCGGCCAGGGACGGGCGCACGCGATCACGTGCGCCCGGGAAGGTGCCGCCGTCGCGATCTTCGACGTACCGGACCCGCTCGACAGCGTCCCGTACGGCATCGGCACGGCGGCGGAGCTCGAGGAGACGGTCCGGCTCGTGGAGGAGGAGGGCGGGCGGATCCTCGCGTTCCGCGGCGACGTCCGATCCCAGGCCGACCTCGACTCCGCCGTGGCCGCGACCGTCGACGCGTTCGGCCGGATCGACATCCTCATCGCCAACGCCGGCATCTGGTACACCGAGAACTTCTGGGAGCTCAGCGAGAGCCAGTGGCAGGAGACGATCGACACCAACCTCGGCGGTGTGTGGCGGTCCGCGAAGGCCGTCGCCCCGACGATGATGGCGCAGCAGTCGGGATCGATGGTGCTCGTGGCGTCGATCAACGGACACGAGAGCGGGCCGACCTACGCGCACTACGCCGCGTCCAAGCACGGAGTGGTGGGCCTCATGAAGTCCCTCGCGGTCGAGCTGGCGCCGCACGGGGTCCGGTGCAACGCGCTCTGTCCGGGCCCGACCCGCACGCCGATGACCGACCATCAGGCGGCCTGGGATCTGTTCGCGGGACACCCGGGCGGCACCGAGGCGGACATGCTGGACGCCGGATACAACTTCCTCGCGCTCAAGGGCGTCAACTGGCTCCGGCCGCAGGCGCAGGCGGATGCCGCGTTGTTCCTGAACTCCGATCTCGCGGCGTCCGTCACCGGCATCAGCCTGCCGGTCGACGCGGGCCACCTCGTCCTGCCGGGCAACAACCCGGCGCCGGTGCGCGGCTCATGATCGTCCTGACGTGCACGTGCGTCCCCCACCCCGGGCGGTTCGAGGAGGCGCGGGATGCCGCGCTCGACGTCACCGCGGCATCCCGCGCCCATGCGGGGCTCATCGGCTACTTCTGGAACCTCGACGACGCGGCACGCGAGCTGCGCCTCGTGGAGGTGCACGAGGACGAGGCGAGCGTGCAGAACCACATCGCCCTCACGGACCTGAGTCGCCTGGCCGCGGCCGGCAGCTTCCGGGACATCCAGGTCTTCGGCGACCCGCCATCCGCGGAGCTCCGGGCGACGCTGGAGGGCTTCGGCGACGTGCGCATCTACCCGGCGGTGGGATCGTGATGTCCGAGACGCGGCTCGGACGCATCGTCCTGGTCGGCACCGATCGCCGGGGTCGCTCGGCCGTCCTGGCCGACGGCGTCTCCGGGGTCTCGATCACGCGGCCGTCGGGCGCTGTCGTGCACGAGATCTGGCGTCAGCAGAGCCTTCCGGTCGTGGCAGCGTCCGTCGCGTCGGATCTCGAAGATGCCGGAGAGATGGCGCCGCTGCCGCCGCGCGAGGGCGTGAGCGTGCGCCTCTTCACGCTTCCGCCCGAGGTCGCACCGTCCGTCCCGGTGCTGAACCGGAGCGCCGCGATGCACGTCGCAACGGTCGTGTCCGGCCGGGCGCTTCTCGTGCTCGAGGCGTCGGAGGTCCTGCTCGAGGCGGGGGACAGCTTCGTGATCCCCGGTTCGCTGCACGCCTGGCGGAACCCGTTCGACGAGACCGCCGTGATGGTCTCGACCGTCCTCGCGCTCAGCTCCCCGCCGGCCACTGGACGGTGACGGGCTCCAGGAACTCGCGGACCCCGGCGTCGCCGTTCTCGCGACCGATGCCGCTCTGCTTCCATCCGCCGAGCGGCGCGTCCCCGCGCACCGGCCCGCCGCCGTTGATCGTGACGTGGCCGGCGTTCAGCCGGGCGGCCAGCGCCAGGGCCTCGTCGCGGTCCCCGAACACGCTCGCGTGCAGGCCGAAGACGGAGTCGTTCGCCACCGCCACGGCCTCGTCGACCGTGTCGTACGTCTGGACGGTGGCGACCGGGCCGAACACCTCTTCCTGATTGATGCGGGCGCTGTTCGGCAGGCCGCCGAGGAGGGTGGGCGCGACCCACCAGCCGGGTCGGTCCGTCGGGATCGCGGCCTGCGCCAGGACCCGAGCGCCGTCTGCCAGGGCGCCGTCGATGTATCCGATCACGCGCTGGCGGTGCTCCGCGCTGATGACCGGGCCGACCATGGTCTCGGGATCCTTTGGGTCTCCGACTGTGACGTCGGCGAAGACGGCGCTGCTGGCCTCGAGGAACTCGTCGTACTGCGACCGGTGCACCAGGATGCGGGTGGGCGCGGCGCACCCCTGGCCCGTGTTGCGCATGTAGCGGAGGTGGACGTTCGCGGCGCAGGCTGCGACGTCGGCCGACGGCAGCAGGATGTTGGCGGACTTGCCGCCGAGTTCGAGCACGACGCCGCGAACCCCGTCCGCGGCCGCCTTCATCACGGCGGTTCCGCCCGGGACCGAGCCGGTGAACGACACTCGCGCGACTTCGGGTGCGGCGAGGAGCAGTTGCGCGACGTCGATCCCGCCGGCGAGGACGCTCACCGCGCGCTGCGGGAATCCCGCCTCGAGCGCATAGTCCGCGAAGTCCAGGATGCTCAGCGGCGCCTGGGGCGAGGGCAGGAGGACGGTGGGGCAGCCGGCGGCGAGCGCTGCGCCCGCCTTCGCGGCGGCGAACATCAGCGGCACGTTGTAGGCGGTGATCCCGGCGACGACGCCCGCGCCGCGGTAGATCACCTTCGCCTCGCTGGGCGGGGGCCCCGGATGCACGCCCAGGTGCTCGGTCCGATCGAGGAGCGCGGCCTCGGCGAAGCCGCGGAGGAGCTCGACGGGGATCGCGATCTGGTTGACCCGCGAGGTGGTCACCGCGGATCCGACCTCCGCGACCACCGTCTCGAGGATGTGGTCCGCGCGATCCTCGATCAGGTCGGCGAGGGCGTAGAGCGCGCGGGAGCGTTCCTCCGGGGAGCCGAGCTCCCCGGAGACGAACGCCTCGTGCGCGGAGCGGACCGCTCGGCCGACCTGTTCGGCGGTGGCGGTGGGCACGCGGGCGATGATCTGCTCGGTGGCGGGGTCGAAGACGTCGATCGGGGGGCCGCCACCGAGCTCCTCACGGCCGTCGATCTGCAGGCCCACCCGGTGTCCACCAACGGTCCGCGATGCGTGCGTCACGCCTCACCCCTTCCGCTTGCCTGAGGCGAGTATTCGTTGAACTCTGCATATTGTCAAGTCCTTGCCAGTTCGGCTCTTGATCATCTGGGAGGGCGACGCTACCGTAGGGGAGGCGCCGACCGGCAAGGGAGCCGGCGGCGGGAGCGGAGGAGCGATGCTCAGGCTCGACGGCAAGGTCGCCTTCGTCACCGGCGCGGGCGGCGGAATCGGCTCGGCGATCTGCCGGCGGTTCCTCGAGGAGGGTGCGCGCGTGGCCGCGGTCGACCTGAACGTCGAGGCCATGGAACAGGCGCTGCGCGACGCCGAGCCGGGTCAGGCGCTCCCGATCGCCGCGGACGCGGGCGACAGCGAGCAGGTCCGGGACGCCATCGCCCGGGCGGCCTGGGAGTTCGGCCTCGTCAACGTCCTGTGCAACGTGGCGGGCGGATCCAGCGCAGCCGACGGGCCCGTGACGGAGGCTCCCGAGGAGGAGTTCTGGCGGGTGATCCGCCTCGATCTGTTCGGTCCGTTCGTGTCCTGCCGGCACGGCATTCCGCGGCTGATCGAGGCCGGCGGCGGTTCGGTCATCAACATGACCTCGATGACGGCGCTCGTCGGCACGACCGGTCGCGACTGCTACACGGCGGCGAAGGGCGGTGTGGCGGCCATCACGCGGTCGATGGCGGTCGAGTTCGCCGGCCAGAAGGTCCGGGTGAACGCCATCGCTCCCGGCATGACTCTCACGCCCCGTGTCGCCGCGCGGCGCGACCAGCCGGAGATCCAGGAGATCCTCGCCCGCCATCTCCTCGGTGCGGCGGATCCGATCGACATCGCGGAGATGGCCGTCTACCTGGCCTCCGACGAGTCGCGGGTCGTCACCGGCCAGGTGATGCGCGTCGACAGCGGCGTGACGATCCACTGAGCCGGCCCGGCCGCCCACGTCACGTTCTTGCGCACGGATACGCGGTCGTCGACGATCGAGTCGTCTGGGCGGTGGCAACTGTTCGTGTGCTCGAGTTGCACCGTGTTCTTGAGCGACTGCTCCATGACGAAGGTCAGGCGGGCCCGAGGAGGTAGTCCGCGATCGCGCGGGCGAGCTCGGTCAGGAAGACCTCGTCGGAGAGGGGCCGGCTCGATTCGAAGTCGGAGCCGTGGGTGATGCGCCGGATCGTCATCGAGTAGATCATCCGGAACGCGAAGTCGGACGCCGTCTCGGGGTCCGGGTGGCGGAAGTCGTCGCGGCAGAGGAGCAGGGCGGTCTCGAAGTGCTCGGCGACCCCCTGCGAGCTGATGCGGCCGCGGGCGAAGATCTCCGGGTCCTCGGCGCCGCGGCGCATGAAGGCGCGGAGGATGCTCGCATTCGCGAGCATCTGCGCCGCGGTCTTCGTGACGATCTCCTCGACGTGCGCACGGGCGCCGCCCGGGGGGACCGAGGTGGGCGCGAGCCACACCTCCTCCTGATCCATCCGCGCGGTCTCCTGCGCATGGATGGCGAGCAGCAGCGCCTCCCGGCTGGGGGCGCGGAGGTAGATCGAGCCGACGGAAACCCCGGCGCGCTTGCTCACGGCCTGGACGGTGAACCCCTGGATGCCCTCTTCCTCGAGGATGTCGCGACCGGCCTGCAGGACCCGCGCGTATGCCTCCCGGCTGCGCTTCTGGCGCGGCTGGCGGATCTCGGTGTCGATCTCGGACATTTGACTCATCGTACGGGCGAGCCCTCGAATCGCTGACGGATTGGTGCTTGACAGCGCAGGAGGGGCCGCTCCACAATCTAAACACGAATCCAGGTTCGTGTTCTAGTTCAATGAGGAACGAGGAAACAGTGACCCCTCCCGTCGCTCCCGCGGTCGCCGCCGATGCGTTCGGTCTCGGGACGTTCGCGGCCTCCGGTCGGACGTTCGTCGGGCTGCTCCGCGACGACCTCGTGTTCGACACCCGCCCCGTCCTCGGGCCGGATGCCACGATCCGCAGCCTCCTCGCCGACTGGGACGCCGCGATCGACGCGCTCGCCGAGGCGTCGCCGTCCCTCACCGACGGCGTCGCACCGGACGCGCTGGAGGTGCTGCCTCCCGTGCAGCCCGTGGGCCAGATCCTCTGCGCGGGTGCGAACTACCGCGTCCACGTCGAGCAGATCGTGCAGAGCACCCTCCGCAACGCGGGCGACCCGCGCAGCGACGAGGAGCTGCGCGCCTACGCTCTGCAGGCCGTCGAGCGGCAGGCGCAGTCGGATCCGTTCATGTTCATCGGGCTCCCGTCCGCGGTGTCCGGGGCCCACGACGACGTCGTCCTCTGGACGCCCGGCGATCAGCACGACTGGGAGCTGGAGCTCGGGGTCGTCCTCAAGGCGGACGCGCATCGGATCTCGCCGGACGAGGCCTTCGACCACATCGCGGGCTACGTCATGAGCAACGACATCACGGTGCGCGACGTCATGGCGCGCACGAACGTGCCGCTCACGGACTTCGTCACGTCGAAGAACCGGCCGACCTACTTCCCGACGGGCCCGGTCATCCTCCCCGCCCGTTTCGTCCCCGACTACCGACGGCTCAAGATCACGCTGAAGGTCAACGGCACCACGATGCAGGACGAGATGGTCGCGGACATCATCCACGGCGTCGAGGCCTGCGTCAGCTACGCCGCCCAGTCCACCCGTCTCTCGGCCGGCGACATGATCCTGACCGGATCTCCGGCGGGCAACGCCGGCAAGCACGGCAATCGCTGGCTCCGGCCGGGGGACGTCATGGAGGCGAGCATCACGGGCCTGGGCACCCAGGTCACGCGCTGCGTCGCGCCGCCCCAGTAAGACTCCGGAACATCGCCGAAGGAGGCATCAGAGAAATGTCAGAGATCCTGCTCTCGCAGCTCGCGCACGTCGAGCTGTTCAGCCCGAAGCCCGAAGAGACCGTCGCGTGGATGAAGGACATCTTCGGTCTCGAGGAGACCACGCGCGAGGGCCAGTCCGTCTACCTCCGGGGCTGGGCGGAGTGGCTGCATTCGAGCCTCATCGTCACGGAGGCGAAGGAGTCCGGCGTCGGCCGCATCGGCTGGCGGACGTACGGCCCGGAGGACCCGGAGACGATCGCCCGGCGGCTGCAGGACACCGAGGAGCACGTCGGCTGGGTCGACGACTGGACCGGCCACGGCCGCACCTACCAGTACCGCTCGGCGTTCGGCCGCCATCTCCACGAGGTGTTCTGGGACGTCGACCTGTACGAGGCGCCCGAGGACAAGAAGGATCACGCGGTCCCCAACCGTCCGCAGAAGATCCCCACCACGGCCGGGGCGGCCGTGCGCTACCTCGACCACGTCACGATGCCGAGCGCGAACATGCGGGGCGACATCGACTTCTACAAGCGGCTCGGCGCGCGCCACACGGCCGCGACCGAGGTCGAGCCGGGATTCTCGGTCTTCTCCACGCTGACCTGCAACGGCATCCGCTCGACCCACGACCTCGCGCTCGTCCCGGACTTCAGCGGCGCGACCGGACGCGCCCACCACATCGCGTTCCGCGTCGACCAGCGCGTCGACGTCGAGCGGGTGGCGGAGATCGCCGTCTCGCACGGCACGCCGATCGAGCTCGGTCCCGGCGTGCACGGCATCGACGAGATCACGTACCTCTATCTCCGCGAGCCCGGCGGATTCCGGATGGAGGTCAACGCCGGCGGATGGGTCAACACCATGCCCGACTGGGAGACGAAGACCTACCAGGCGGCCGACGGCAACCCCGGCCAGTCCCTCTATCGCAACGTGACGATCCCCGAGTCGTTCTACGAGGCCTGGCCGCTGCCGCCGAAGGAAGCCGCCGAGAAGGAGCAGGAGGCGGTCGCCTCCGAGCAGCTCGCCGACTTCTTCCAGCAGAAGCCCGCACGGCTCTAGCCGATCCATCCACCATCACGATCAGGAGAAGACGTGGCGACAGCAGATGCGCCCGTGGACGACGCGCTCCGCGACGTCGCGGTGACCGCCCTGCGGGAGGCGGGCCTGCTCGACGGTGCGCCCGTCCTCGAACCGCTCGCCGGCGGCGTCTCCAACGACGTCGTCGTGGTGCGCGCGGGCGCGACCGCGTTCGTGGTGAAGCGGGCTCTCACGCGCCTGCGGGTCGCGGAGGTGTGGGAGGCGTCGGCCGAGCGTTCGTACACCGAGGCCGCCGCGCTGCGGTGGGCGCACGGCGTCGCGCCGGATGCCGTCCCCCGGGTCGTCGCGGTCGACCGTCGGCACGGCGTCCTCGTCCTCGAGCTCGCCCCCGCCGGCTACGGCGACTGGAAGCGGCAGTTGCTGGCCGGCGATGTGCGGCCGGAGGTCGGCGCCCGGCTGGGTGCCGTCCTCGCCGCGTGGCACGTCGCCTCGGCATCCGATCCCGGTGTCCTCGCGGAGTTCGGCGACCAGGAGGCGTTCCGCCAGCTGCGGCTGGATCCCTTCTACGCGGTCGCCGCGGAGCGCAATCCTGCGGCTGCCCCGGCGATCGCGGCGCTCGTCGATCGGATGACCGGCACGCGCACCTGCCTCGTGCACGGGGACTTCTCCCCCAAGAACGTCCTCGTCGAGCCCGTCGTCGACGGCGGGCTCTGG
Source organism: Microbacterium sp. X-17 (assembly GCF_039615055.1). Taxonomy (NCBI): domain Bacteria; kingdom Bacillati; phylum Actinomycetota; class Actinomycetes; order Micrococcales; family Microbacteriaceae; genus Microbacterium; species Microbacterium sp. X-17. Next base: position 654,631 of record NZ_JBDHNI010000002.1, on the reverse strand, counting down.
GTCATCGACTGGGAGGTCGCGCACGCGGGGGATCCGGTCTTCGACGTAGCGTTCCTCCTCCACCACCTGCTCGGCAAGATCGTCGCGCGGCCGGAGCATCGGGACGAGCTGAAGGCCACGGCGGAGCGCTTCGTCCGGACCTACGCCGACCGGACGCGGGAGACCCTGGGCGTCCTCCCCGGGCGGTATCTGCTCGCGCACACCGCGGCGCTCCTGCTGGCACGGGTCGACGGCCGGTCGCCGGTCGACTACTTCACGGCCGACCAGCGCGACTCCGCTCGCGCGCTGGCGCTCGACATGCTGCGCGAAACCCCCGACGGAGTCGACGAACTCTGGAGGATGACGAGTGTCTGACCCGATCGCGTCGATCACGGCCTTCGAGGCGCTGGACTCGCGCGGCCGTCCCACCGTGGGGTGCACGGTCGTGACGCGCGCGGGGGCGCGCGGCCGGGCGATCGTGCCGTCCGGCGCCTCGACCGGGTCGCACGAGGCGCGAGAGCTGCGCGACGGCGGCGAGCGCTACGGCGGGTACGGCGTGCGGCGGGCGGTGGCCAACGTGGAGGGTGAGCTGTTCGACGCGGTGCGCGGAATCGACGTGACGGATCAGGGCGCCGTCGACCGCGCCCTCCGACAGGCCGACGGCACGCCGGACGGCGGCCGGCTCGGCGCCAACGCGATCCTCGCGATCTCCGTCGCGGCCGCCGAGGCGGCCGCGACGACCCGCGGCCTGCCTCTCTATGCGGCCGTCGGCGACGGGCCGCGGACGCTCCCGATGCCGATGATCAACGTCATCTCCGGCGGCGCGCACGCCGCGCGGTCGCTCGACGTGCAGGACTTCCTCGTGGTCCCGGTCGGGGCCTCGACGTTCGCGGAGGCGATCGAGACGGTCTCCCGCGTCCGCGCGGCGACCGGCGAGGTGCTGCGCGACGGCGGCGCGACCTGGGCGCTCGTCGCCGACGAGGGCGGGTACGGTCCGCTGCTGTCCTCGAACCGCGCGGCGCTGGAGGTCCTGATGACCGCGTGCGAGCGCGCCCGCCTCCTCCCCGGCGACGACATCGCGATCGCGATCGACGTTGCGGCGACGCAGTTCCACTCGCCCGCGGAGGATGCCTATCTCTGGGACGCCGAGGACCGGCGCTTCCGCTCCGACGAGCTCGTCGACGAGCTCGTCGCCTGGGCGGCGGACTTCCCGATCGTGTCGATCGAAGATGCGCTCGCGGAGGACGACTGGGACGGCTGGCGGATGGCGACCGAGCGCCTCGGCGGCATCCAGCTGCTCGGCGACGACCTCTTCGTCACGTCGCCCGATCGGCTCCGCCGCGGGATCGCGGAGGGGGTGGCGAACGCCGTGCTGGTGAAGCCCAACCAGATCGGCACGCTGAGCGAGGCCCGGGAGGTGGTCGGGATCGCGCACGCCGCGGGCTACGCGACGGTGCTCTCCGCGCGCTCCGGGGAGACCGAGGACCACTGGCTCGCCGACCTCGCGATCGGCTGGAACACGGGGCAGCTGAAGATCGGATCCACGATGCGCTCCGAGCGCACCGCGAAGTGGAACCGCGTCCTCGAGATCGAGCGCGAGCTCGGCGGCGAGATCGCGCTCGCCCGGCCCGCCTTCGCGGGAGGATCCTGACATGGCGACCATCGTGATCACCGACATCGCCTGGCCGAGCCCCGCGATCGAGACCGGCCTGGCGCGCGGCGCCGGCCACGACATCCTGCTCGCCGAGTCCGACGAGCACCTTCTGTCTCTCGCGCCGCGGGCGGATGCCTTTCTCACGTGCTTCCGCCGGGTCCCGGCCGAGGTGCTCGACGCCGCGGACCGGTGCCTCACCGTCGCGCGGTACGGGGTCGGGGTCGACAACATCGACGTCGCGCGTGCGACCGACCTCGGCATCCTCGTGAGCAACGTGCCCGAGTTCTGCACCGAGGAGGTCGCCGACCACACGCTCGCGCTCGCCCTCGCAGCGCTCCGCAACCTGCTGCCGGCGACCGATGCGACGCGGGCCGGCGGATGGACGCCCGACGCCCCGTTCCCCACGCGACGGCTGCGGGGTCTCGTGTTCGGCGTGCTCGGCTTCGGCGCGACCGGGCGGGCGGTGGCGGAGCGGGCCGCCGCGTTCGGGTTCGAGGTCGTCGTGGAGTCGCGCGCGCTCGCGGCCGATCCCGGCGCCGCGCCCGCGTCGGTCGCCCGCGTCGTGGATCGCGACGAGCTGCTGCGCCTCGCGGACGTCGTGTCGCTCCACGTCCCCCTCAACGCCGACACGCGCCACCTCGTCGGGGCTCGCGAGCTCGGGATGATGAAGGACGGCGCGCTCCTGATCAACGTGGCGCGCGGCGGTCTCGTCGACACCGAGGCCCTCCGCCCCGAGCTCGAGGGCGGCCGGCTCCGCGCCGCGCTCGACGTCACCGAGCCCGAGCCGCTGCCGTCCGACCACTGGCTCCGGTCCGCTCCGGCGGCGATCGTCACGCCCCACGTCGCGTTCGCCTCGGACGGATCGCTCGTCGAGCTCGCCACGAAGGCGACGTCCAACGCGCTCGCGGTCCTCGCCGGGCGACGTCCCCCGACCATCGTGAATCCCGAGGTGCTCGCCTCGGATCTCCTCCGCGCCATCCCGCAGTAGTTCCATCGCTCCGCACTCGACGAAGAGAGCAGGTCACCATGAACACCACACCCACCGAGCCGGTCGCGGTCATCGGGGCCGGTCCCGCCGGCATCGCGACCGCCCTCGCGATGTACGCCGTCGGCATCCCCGTGAGGCTCTACGAGCGCTACCGGGAGCCCCGTGCCGCCGGCAACATCGTGAACCTCTGGCCGCCGGCCCTGCACGCGCTCGAGCAGATCGGCGTCGACGTCGACGACATCGGCGCGTTCTGCGAGTCCGAGTTCCGCAACGCGCACGACAAGGTGCGCGCACACGTGCTGTTCCCGCCGTCGGTCATCGAGAAGTACGGCAACGGGGGCTTCATCGGCCTCACCCGGCCCGACCTCTACGAGCGCATGGTCGACGCCCTCCCGCCCGGTGTCCTCGTCGGGCACAAGGAGGTCGTCGGGCTCGAGGACCAGGGCGATCGGGTCGTCGTCCGCTTCAAGGACGAGACGTCGGTCACGACGCCGCTCGTCGTGGGGGCCGACGGGATCAACTCCGTCGTCCGGGACCTCGTGTGGGGGCTCCCGCCCGTCCGCGAGCACAACCTGCACGTGATCGGCGGCTACACGTTCGACCTGCCCGCCGCCGTCAGCCCGCGCGAGGCGATCATCCGGCACTCCCGCACGGTGCAGGCCAGCCACACCGGGATCCGCAGCAAGGGGCGCGACGGCTCCGAATGGTGGGTGCTCGAGGCGTGGGACGCGAACAAGCCGGCCCCGACCGACCTGAAGTCGCACGCTCTGTCGCTTGCGAAGGAGTTCCCGCCGGAGATGGCGGAGCTGATCGCCAACACGTCCGAGGACCACATCTTCCGCTGGCCGATCCGGGATCGCGGACCCGTACCGACGGTCTGGAGCAAGGGCCGCGTCACGTTCGCCGGCGACGCCGTGCACGCGACCAGCCCGTACGCCGCCTACGGCGCGGGGATGTCGATCGTCGACGGCTACTTCCTCGGGCAGACCCTCAACGGGGTCGACCTCGGCGACCTGACCGCCCTCGGGAAGGCGCTCGCGCACTACGAGGAGCTCCGGGTGGAGCACACCGCCGGTCAGGTGAAGCTCGCGTACATGCTCGGACGCAACTTCCACCACATCCCGGCGCCGATGCGGCCCCTGCGCGACGCGTTCTTCGACCACAGCAAGTTCATGCAGAAGACGGTCGGGGACTCGAACCCGGCCGAGATCAGCGCGCAGCTGGACATCATGGGGCCGAACCTGCACACGCCCGCACCGTCCGCTTCCGCGGCCCGCTAGGTCCCGTCGGGGGCCGTTCCCGCCCGGATCACGCGGGCGGGAACGGCGGTTCGACCTGGAAGACGTTCGTCATCAGCGCCACTTTGACGTACTGCGCGCCCACGAACGCGGCCTCGACGGCCCCGCGCGGACCCAGCTCGTCGTGAAGGCGCCCCCACAGCTCGTCGCTCACGATCCCCCGAGCGCTCAGCGCGTCCGCGAGCTCCCGTAGCGCACCCTCGACGCCGGCCGGCGCCGCCGTCTCGCCGCGCACCGCCGCCAGATCCGACGGCGAGAGGCCCACGGCGTCGGCGAAGAGCTCGACGTGCACCTGCCACTCCGCGACCGCGCCGTAGAGGTGCAGGACGCGGAGGATGAGCAGCTCCCGGAGGCGCGGCGGCAGCTCGGTGGCGTGCAGGGCCCGGGCGGTCGCACTGCGCAGATCGGCCAGCGCCGCCGGGGAGTGCGCGACGATGCCGAAGAGCTCCATCGGGCGACCGTCCGGGAGCCGGTACGCGTCGAGCGCGGGGTCGTCGATCGGCTCGATCCGTCTGCGCGGTGCCGCGGGCATGCTGGCTCCTTCGTCTGCGATGGGGTAATCTACCACCCAGACGGTAGATTACTCGGACGGCAGAGAGGTCGGTTCGTGGACCAGAACGAGATCGCCCAGGCGCTCCTCGACCGCTACGTCGACGACGCGGATCGGCTCGTCGACCGGGGGGTGGCGTCGCCGCACGACATCGATGTCGCGATGCGGCTCGGCGCCGGGTATCCGGCCGGCCCCTTCGAGGCGCGCGGCGCCCCGTCCTCGGCGGTGCCGACAGCACGCAGCGCGGAGTCGCCGTGGCGGGCGGTCACCGTGGTGGGCACGGGGCACATGGCCTCGGGCATCGCCGACGCGGTGGCCCGCTCCGGCAGCGCCGTGACGATTGTCGGTCGCACCGCGGCATCCCTCGACCGCTCGCGCGCCGCGATCGACGCGAACCTCGACCGCTCGGTCCGCCGCGGCCGCCTCGCAGCTTCCGATGCCGCCGCGATCCTCGGCCGCGTCGCGTTCGTGTCGGGCGTCGGGAGTCTCCCTGCGGACTCCGACGTGATCATCGAGGCCGTCGCCGAGGACCTCCCCGTCAAGCAGGACGTGCTCGCGCAGGTCGACCGGCACGCTCGCCCGGGCGCCGTGCTCGCGACGAATACCAGCTCGTATCGGGTCGCGGACGTGATGCAGGGCGTCTCGGCCTCGCGACAGACGCTCGCTCTGCACTTCTTCAACCCGGCGACCGTGATGAAGCTGGTCGAGGTCGTTCCGGGGCCCGGCGGCGAAGACGTTCTGGACCCCGCCGCCGCGTGGGTGGACACGCTCGGCAAGTCGCCCGTGCGGAGCGCCGACACGCGCGGCTTCATCGTCAACCGGCTGCTGATCCCGTACCTCAACGACGCCGCCCGGCTGCACGAGGACGGCGTTCCGATCGAGGACGTGGATGCCGCCATGACGACCGTGGCGGGACTCCCGATGGGGCCGTTCGCGCTGCTCGACCTCATCGGGCTCGACGTGACCGTCGCCGCCCTGAGCTCGATGGCCGAGGCGGAACCGGACGAGGAGCGGCTCGTCCCTGCGGGGATCCTCGTCGACCTCGTCGCCGAAGGGCGTCTCGGCCGCAAGAGCGGCACCGGCTTCTACACCCAGGAGGATCTCCGTGCGCGATGACCTGCGCGACCGCGACCGGCTCTTCATCGGGGGCCGCTGGACCCCGCCGCTCGGCGCGGCGCCCGCGATCGAGGTGACGGATGCCTCGACCGGCGAGCGGCTCGGCCGGGTCCCGGCGGGTGACGCCGGCGACGTGGATCGGGCGGTCGCGGCCGCCGCTGCGGCCGCCGACGACTGGCGGCACACCGATCCTGCCGAGCGCGCATCCGCGCTGGAGGCGGTCCGCGACCAGCTCGCGGCCCGGCTCGACGAGATCGCCGAGCTGATCAGCCTGGAGGTCGGCACCCCGGCGAACATCTCGAAGAAGGTGCAGGTCGGGTTGCCGCTGGCGACGCTGCAGGGCTTCGCGGATGCCGCCCGTTCGTTCGCGTGGGAACGCACGGTCGGCTCCTCCGCCGTCGTGCGCGAGGGCGCCGGCGTCGTCGCGGCGATCACGCCCTGGAACTACCCCCTGCACCAGCTCGTCGGGAAGGTCGGCGGCGCGCTCGCGGCGGGCAGCACGGTCGTCGCGAAGCCGGCGAGCGAGGCCCCGCTCGCCGCGTTCGCCCTGGCGGACGCGATCGAGGCCGCCGGGCTCCCGGCGGGCGTGTTCAACCTCGTCAGCGGCGGCGGCGCCGCGGTGGGGGAGCCTCTGGCGGGCGACCCGCGCGTGGACGTCGTCTCCTTCACCGGCTCGACCGCGGTGGGCGCGCGCATCGCAGCGGTCGCGGCGGCGAACGTCACCCGCACGAGCCTCGAGCTCGGCGGCAAGTCCGCGAGCGTCGTGCTCGACGACGCCGACCTGGAGCGCGCGATCCGATCCAGCGTCGGCAACGCGTTCCTGAACTCCGGACAGACGTGCTCCGCGTGGACGCGGCTCGTCGTGCCACGCGCGCTCCAGGAGCGCGTGATCGAGATCGCCGTCGCGGCGGTCGAGCGGCTCCGGCTCGGTCATCCGCTCGACGAGGCGACACGTCTCGGGCCGCTCGTGTCCGCGGCGCAGCAGCGCTCGGTCCGCGCCCACATCGACCGGGGCCAGGGGATCGCCCGGCTCGTCACCGGCGGTTCGGCGCAGCCCGCCGGACTGGATGCCGGGTTCTACGTCGCGCCGACGATCTTCGCCGACGTCGACAACTCCTCGCCGCTCGGTCAGGAGGAGATCTTCGGGCCGGTCCTGTCGATCATCCCGGCCGACTCGGAGGAGCAGGCGATCGCGATCGCGAACGACAGCCCCTACGGTCTCGCGGGCGGCGTGTGGAGCGCGGACCCGGAGCGCGCGGTCGCCGTCGCGCGACGCATCCGGACCGGTCAGGTCGACATCAACGGCGCGGCCTTCAACCCGGTCGCCCCGTTCGGCGGCGTCAAGCTGTCCGGGTACGGGCGCGAGTTCGGCGAGTTCGGCATCGAGGAGTTCACGGTGACGAAGGCGATCCAGCGATGAGCGCCACTCACCTCGGCGTGATCAGCCGGTACTACGACGGCTGCTCGACCGGCGACGTCGCGCTCATGGGGGAGACGCTGCACCCCGACGTCGTCCACTACTTCCTCGCCCCCAACGTCGGCTCGGCACCGGTCGGCGGAGCCGAGCACCTCGCCCGGTACTGGCGCAAGGTCGCGGGCATGATCCAGGCCACCTGGGTCGTCGACCACATCCTCGACGGGGCCGACGAAGCCGTCATCGAGTGGACGATGTCCTGGATGCCGGCGGGGGCGGACGAGCCCGTCGCGACGCGCGGCGCCGAGTGGTTCGTCTTCCGCGACGGCCTCATCTCGGAGATCCGCTCCTATTACCAGCAGCGTCCGGAGACGACGGAGCTGGAGGGCTTCCCGTACGCGGAGCGCGGCTACTCCACCGCGGGGCGCCTCGCCAGCGCCATCCACCGGCCGGTCTCGAGCGAGGAGGCGCGATGAGCGTCGAGCTGGACGTCGTCGATCGGACGGCCACCATCACGATCAACCGCCCCGAGCGGATGAACGCCCTCGACGAGCCGACGCGAGTGTCCCTCGCGGAGCTCATCCGGTCGTGCGGGAGCGACCCGGAGGTCGGCGCCGTCGTGATCACGGGCGCGGGCCGTGCGTTCTGCGCGGGCCAGGATCTGGCCGCGATCCACGAGCTCGACGACGCGCACGACACGGTCGCGCGGACGTACAACCCGATCGCGGAGGCGATCGCCACCGCATCCGTTCCGGTCATCGCGGCCGTCAACGGCGCCGCGGTCGGTGCGGGGATGGGCATCGCCCTCGCGTGCGACGTCGTCCTCATGTCGGAGAGCGCGTCGCTCGCGTGCGTGTTCGGCACGGTGGGGCTGGTCCCCGACACCGGGACGTCCTGGCAGCTCGTGCGGAGCGTCGGATACCTGCGGGCGTTCGAGCTGGCTGCGAGCGGACGGCGCGTCGGCGCGGACGAGGCGCTCGCGCTGGGGCTCGCGTCGGAGCTCGTCGCGCCGGAGGCGCTCCTGCCCCGGGCGCGCGAGCTCGCCGCCGACCTCGCGCGCGGACCCCGGCTCGCGCAGCAGCTGACCAAGCGACTGCTCCGTCAGGCGCAGGTCTCCTCCCTCGCGGAGACCCTGGCGGAGGAGGCCGTCAGCCAGGGCGCCGCCGCCCTCGACGGGGAGCACCTGCGACGGCGGGCCGCTTTCCTCGCCCGCTGATATCGTGACTGCACATCAGGGGAGAGAACTCGTGAGCACCGCACGCGGACGACGGCCGGTCACGTCACGGATGTCGGGCGACGCGCGCCGCGTGCAGATCCGCGAGGTCGCCGCCGGCCTCTTCGGTCGCGCCGGGTACCGCGACACGTCCATGGACCGGATCGCGGACGAGGTCGGCATCAAGAAGGCGTCGCTGTACTACTACTTCCCCAGCAAGGACCGTCTGCTCATCGAGATGCACGACGAGATGATCGAGCTGATCATCTCGTCGCACGAGGCGCGGATGGCCGCGGGGAACGCCAGCCCGTCCGAGCTGATCGTGGGCATGATGACCGACATCGTCTCCCTCCAGGAGACGCACCCGGGGTCGCTGCGGGTCTTCTTCGAGCACTTCAACGAGATCCCCGAGCCCGAGCGCACCCGCGTGCTGGAGCGCCGGGGCGTGTATGAGGGGTACCTGCGCGAGCAGCTCCAGCGCGGCATCGACGCGGGCGAGTTCAAGCCCCTCGACGTCCGGCTGGCGGTCTTCGCGATCCTCGGCATGGCGAACTGGTCGTACCAGTGGTTCCGGCCGGGTGGCCGGGCCACGGCCGAGCAGGTCGCCCGGGAGTTCTGGACGATGCTGAGCGCCGGGATCGCGGCTACTTGACCGCGATGGGGTTCACCGGGGAGCCCACCGCTCCCGTGAACGGCAGGGGCTGAGCCGCGAGCAGGAACTCGTAGACGCCGTCCGCGGCGCAGTCGGCGGCGAGCCGGTCGAGATCCCACATCTCCCCGAGCAGCATCCCCACGTGCGGCAGGAGCACCTGGTGGAGGGGCTGCATCGCGTTCGGGAACTCGTTCGGTCGCACCTCGACGCCCCACGTGTCGGTCGCGACGGCCGCGATCTCGCGGGCGTGCAGCCACTCCGCCGTCGTGAACGAGAGCCCGGGCGCGGGGCCGCCGGCGTACGTCCCCCAGCCCGTGCCGCGGCGCACGCGGGTGAGCTGGCCGGTGCGCACGAGGAGGATGTCGCCGCGCCCGACCTCGGACGCCATGCCCTGAGCGGTGATCGTCGCGTCGAGGTCCGCCGGAGTGATGGCGTAGCCGTCCGGCAGCTCCCCGTCCGCGAGGGCCCGGCCGACATCCAGCAGCACGCCGCGGCTGACCAACGGCTCCGCCACGTTCTCGATGCCCGTCGCGAGATCACCCTCGCTCGTGACCGTGCGCGCCGCGACGCGATTGTTCCAGCCGATGCCGTGGTCGAACACGTGCCCCAGCCCGTCCCACTGGGTCGAGCACTGCAGCGGCATGAAGACGCAGTCGTCGGCCACCGAGAGCCCGTGCGGCAGCCCCATCGACTCGGCGGTGTCCATGCCCGTGCTCGTCATGGTGTGGACGGGGTTGATCCGCCGCTTCCAGCCGTTCTGCGGGCCGTCATTGTCGAACGGGAGCGACAGCGAGAAGGTCTCGCCGCGCCGCACGAGGGCGGCGGCGGCGATCCGCTTCGCCTCGTCGATGAAGTTGACGGTGCCGCGCGCGTCGTCGGGCCCCCAGCGGTCCCAGTTGCGGACGCGGGCGGATACCGCCGCGATAGCCGCCTCGGCGTCTTCTCCGTACCGGGCCACGGCCGGCGTCGCGGTATCGGTCATCGGATCCCCCTCGCCGCGAGGCGCTCGGTCAGCCGGGATCCGAAGAGGCCGTGCGCGCTCCCGGACGTGACAGCGGCGCGGACGGCGTCGTCGCTGAGCGCCGCCTCGATCCGGTCGATCGGATCGTCGACCCCCATGTCGAACGGATAGTCGGTGCCGATCGTGACGTGGTCCTCGCCCACGCTGTCGACGAGGAACCGGAGCGCCGGCGCCGTGTAGACGAGCGCGTCGAACCACATCCGCCGCAGGTACCAGCTGGGGGGATGCGCGCAGGTCCGTGCGTCCTCGCGTCGATGCCACGCGTGGTCGGCGCGGCCGCTGTAGCTGGGCAGCCAGCCGCCGGCGTGGGCGGCCCAGATCCGCAGGCCGGGGAACCGGTCCAGCACGCCGCCGAAGATCAGACGCGACAGGGCGAGCGAGGTCTCGGTCGGGTTCCCGACGTGGTTGAACATGTACCCGACGTCCAGGCGTGCGGCGAGGCTGCATCCCCAGGGGTGGATCAGCACCGGGACGTCGAGGGCGACCGCCGTCTCCCAGAACTCGGAGAGCGAGGGGTCGTCCAGCTCGACGCCGGGGGCGGCGGTCGTGGAGATCTGCACCCCGACCGCTCCCGCGTCCACGACGGCCGCGCGCAGCTGCTGCACCGCGAGATCCGGGAGGTGGAGCGACACCGTGGCGACGGGGGCGAGGCGATCCGGGGCCTGGTGGCAGAAGTCCACCACGGCCGCGTTCACCTCGCCGATGTAGCGGTCGGCCAGGGGGCGCTCCATCCACGGGCGCGCGATCGGCGTGGCGCTCACGGCCTGCACGTCGACCCGCGCGGCATCCATGGCCGCGAGCCGGTCGGGCAGGGCGGTCAAGCGCCGGCCGAGCGTCGCGAACTGCTCGCGGTTGTAGGCCGCGGAGGCGGGACCCAGCGCCTGGGCGTCGGCCGTGAGCTGGGCGGCGAAGCCGGCCTCGCCCGTGAGGAGCCGATCGGCGTCGGGGGTCCCGACGTGCGCGTGGACATCGATCGTCGTCACCACCGAGACCTCCCTTGGTTTCTCTCGGCGGCCACGTTATCGTTCACTGAGGGGGTTTATCAACCGTCCGTTAGGTAGATTGTGAGGTGAGGTCCCGGTGCGACTCGCAACGATGCGGAACGGCACGCGCGATGGAGCCCTGCACGTGGTCACGCGCGACGGCGCGCGGGCCGCGAGCGCCGAAGGGGTGGCGCCCACCCTGCTCGCCGCGCTCGAGGAGTGGGAGCGGGTGCGGCCCGACCTCGAAGGACTGGCCGCCGACCTCGAGGCGGGACGTCTGGCCGGCGTGCCGTTCGACGAGGCGCGCGCTCTCGCGCCGCTGCCGCGCACCTGGCAGTGGCTCGACGCCTCCGCCTTCCTCAACCATGGCGCACTCCTCTCCCGCTCGCTCGGGATAGACCCGATCCTCTCCCCGGTGCCGCTGATGTATCAGGGGATGTCGCACGAGTTCCTCCCGCCGCACGAGGCCGCGACCCTCTGGAACCCTCGCGGCGACCTCGACTTCGAGGGCGAGTTCGCGGTGATCCTCCGGGACACGCCGGCGGGAATCGACCCCGAGGCCGCCCGCGAGCACATCGCGCTCGTGACGTTCGTGAACGACTGGTCGCAGCGCGCCATCGTGGTCGAGGAGATGGGTCGCCGGTTCGGCTTCATCGAGGGGAAGCCCGCGACCGCGATGGCCCCGATCGCCGCGACCCCGGACGAGCTGGGTGATGCGTGGCAGGACGGCCGGATCACCGCGAGCCTGACGGTCGGGCTGAACGGAGAGCGGTTCGGCGCGGTGCCGGCCGGGGAGATGGACTACGACTTCGGCGAGCTGATCGCCTACGCCGCGCGGACGCGCAACCTGGCGGCCGGGACGGTGATCGGAAGCGGCACGGTCTCGAGCACGCGCTACGCCGAGACCGGCTCCGCGTGCATCGCGGAGCGGCGGGGCATCGAGATCATCCAGACCGGCACGGCGTCGACCCCGTACCTCCGCGACGGCGACCGCGTGACCATGCGCGTGGAGATCGACGGCGACGTCGTCTTCGGGCGCCTCGACCAGGCGGTCGTCGCGCGATGATCGACAAGACCGTTCCCGACGTCGCGGCCGCGGTCGCCGGCATCCCGGATTCCGCGACCATCATGATCGGCGGATTCGGCCGGGCCGGGGAGCCCGTCGACCTGATCGACGCGCTCATCGCGCAGGGCGCCCGGGATCTGACGATCGTCAACAACAACGCGGGCAGCGGCGACTCCGGGCTGGCGGCGCTCCTTGCGCACGGTCGCGTGCGCAAGATGATCTGCTCCTTTCCACGGCAACGTGACTCGTGGGTGTTCGACGGGCTGTACCGCGACGGGAAGGTCGAGCTCGAGCTCGTTCCGCAGGGCAATCTCGCCGAGCGCATCCGCGCGGCCGGCGCCGGGATCGGCGGCTTCTTCACGCCGACGGGCGTCGGGACCGAGCTGGCGGCGGGCAAGGAGCAGCGGGTCATCGACGGCCGCACGTACGTCCTGGAGTATCCGATCCACGCGGACGTCGCCCTCGTGAGCGGGCTGCGCGCCGACCGGTGGGGGAATGTCGTCTACCGCAAGACCTCGCGCAACTTCGGGCCCATCATGGCCGCCGCCGCGACCACCACGGTCGTGCAGGTCGACGAGATCGTGCCGGTGGGCGACCTGGATCCGGAGACGGTCGTGACCCCCGGCATCTACGTGGACCGGGTCGTCGCGGTCGGGGATCGCGCGTGGCTCACGGACGGGGACTTCGTCGGCGGGGTCGACGTCGAGGGCCGGCGTCGCGACGAGGTCACTCCGTAGCCAGCGGCCAGCCGGTATAGCCCTCCGCGAGGAAGGCGCGTCCGGCGTCGGACTCCACGACGGTGCGCAGCTCGCCGAGTTGACGCCGTCGGTCGAAGTCGGAGGCGTCCGGCGCGACGTGGAGCATGCTCGTCATCCACCACGAGAAGTGCTGCGCCTTCCAGATGCGCCGGCGCACGGCATCCGCCCATCCGTCGAGCAGCGTTTCGTCGGCGCGGTGGAGCAGGCCGTCGAGGGCGCGCGCGAGGAGGACGACGTCGGCCACGGCGAGGTTCATGCCCTTCGCGCCGGTGGGCGGGACGGTGTGCGCCGCGTCGCCCACGATCGCGACGCGTCCGCGACGGAGCTCGTGCACGACGAAGGATCGGAAGCGGAGGACGTCGCGGCGGAGGATCGGACCCTCGGCGAGCGTCGTGCCCGGGACGCGCCGCTGCAGCGTGTCCCAGATCTCGCGCTCGCTCGGGGCATCCGGGTCGGTCTCCGGCGCGCACTGGAAGTACATCCGCTGCACGGAGGGGGACCGCTGGCTGACGAGCGCGAACCCGTCCGGCGAGTTCGAATAGATGAGCTCGTCGGTGCTGGGCGGCGCCTCGCAGAGGATGCCGAACCACGCGAACGGGTACTCGCGGAAGGAGCCGGCGTGCGCGCCGGTCACGGCGGTGCGCACGGTGGAGTGCGACCCGTCGGCGCCGACCACGAAGTCGGCGTCGATCTCGAGCACGTCGCCGGTCGCGTCGGTCGCGAGGACACGCGGCGCATCCGAGTCGGCGTCCTCGACCGCGCGGACCTCGACCCCGAAGCGCAGGTCCTGTCCCGCAGCGAGACGCGCGGCGATCAGGTCCGCGAGGACCTCGTGCTGCGGGTACAGCCAGACGCTCCGGCCGACCAGGCCGCGGAAGTCGATGCGATGCCCGGTGCCGTCGAACCGCAGCTCGATGCCGTCGTGGCGGGAGCCCACGGTGTGGACGCGCGACCCCGGCAGGGTGGCCAGGAGCTCGACGGTCCCCTGCTCCAGGATGCCGGCGCGGATGGTCGTCTCGATCTCCTCCCGCGAGCGCCGGTCGAGAACGACCGACGCGATCCCGGAGGCGGCCAGGAGGTGCGACAGGACGAGTCCGGCGGGGCCGGCTCCGACGATCGCGACGCGCGTGCGGATGCGGGTGGTCACGGAGTCTCCTTCGACGGGGTGCGTCACATCGTGCGCGCCGCGGGGAGGGTCCGCCGTCCGGGTTCCCGTTCAACGGGATGGCGCGTCAGCTCCGGTAGCCGATCGCACGCTCGATGTCGCGGGCCGCGCGGTAGAGCTCCTCGAGGGCGAAATCGGTCTGGGCGTCGCGCGGGAGCACGACCGAGAGCGCGGCGACCGTGCGGCCCGTCTCGTCGTGCACGGGCACCGCGAGCCCCGTGGAGACCTCTTCGATGTACCCCGGGGCGATGGCATGGCCGAGCGCGCGCACCTCGGCGAGCTTGCGCCGGACCGCCGCGGGATCGACCGGGGTCATCCGGGTGAGCGCGCGCAGCGGTGCGCCGAGCACGCGATCCTGCAGCTCGGAGCCCGAGAACGCGAGGAGCACCAGCCCGGACGACGAGGCGTGCAGGGGCAGGCGGCCCGCCACGCGGGTGACGTTCGATCCGGCGTGGGCACCGCTCAGGCGCTCCAGGAACAGCGCCTCGTCCTGCTCCAGGATGGCGAGCTGGGTGTGCTCGCGTACCCGCGCCTGCACGCGCTCCATGTACGGCAGCGCCGCCTGCCGCAGGCGCAGGGCGTGCGAGGAGCGGGTGGCCAGCTCCCACAGCCGCATGCCGATCCGGATGCGCCGGTCGTCGTCGCGTTCCAGCAGTCCCGCGTCGACGAGCTGGCTCACGATGCGATGCGTGCTCGACGTCGGCAGACCGCTCCGCCGCCCGATCTCGGCGGCCGTCTGCGCGGTGCGCGTCGGGGTGAAGGTCTCGAGCACGCGCACGAGACGGTCGGTCGCGGAATCACCGGAGGAGGAGTTCGCCACAGGAGGAGGATCGCACGAATCGCCCGCATTCCCATTGATCGGGATCCGGCCGGTGGGCACCGCGTCGGCGGCGTGACGATGGGATCAGTTCTCAGCCCGCGTCGAAGGAGACCCATGGTGGACACGATCCTGGCGTCGCAGGACGAGATCACCGCCGAGATCGTCGCGATCCACGCGGAGGCGGAGCGGCGCCTCGGAGCCGGAGAGCCCGTGCCGCCCACCCTGTACGACTTCCCGCCGTACCGTTCCAGCATCCTCCGGCACCCGACGAAGAACCCGAAGCTCGCCGACCCCGAGACGATCGAGCTCTGGTCGCCGGCGTTCGGGCAGCGGGACGTCGCGCCCCTCGAGTCCGACCTCACGCTGCAGCACGCCGGCGAGCCGCAGGGGCAGCGCATCACCGTGTCCGGCCGGCTCCTCGACACGTGGGGGCGGCCGCTGCCCCGCCAGCTGATAGAGATCTGGCAGGCGAACGCCGCGGGCCGCTACATCCACCAGCGCGACCAGCACCCCGCGCCCCTCGACCCGAACTTCACCGGCGCGGGCCGGGCGATCACCGACGACGGCGGCGGCTATCGGTTCACGACGATCAAGCCCGGTGCCTACCCGTGGAAGAACCACGCGAACGCGTGGCGCCCCGCGCACATCCACTTCTCGGTCTTCGGCCCCTCGTTCACGCAGCGGCTCGTCACGCAGATGTACTTCCCGGACGATGTCCTCTTCCCGCTCGACCCGATCTACAACACGATCCGCCGCCAGAAGGATCGTGACCGCCTGATCAGCCGCTACGACCACGACCTGACGGCTCCTGAGTTCTCGATGGGGTACCGCTTCGACATCGTCGTCGACGGGCCGGATGCCACGTGGTTCGAGCCGGCGGAGGACGCGCGATGACCGTCCCCGCGCGGACGCTCGCGCCCACCCCCGGCCAGACGGTCGGGCCGTTCTTCGCGTTCGGGGTGGAGTACCCGAGGATGCGCGAGATCGCCTTCCCGCACGCGCCCGGGGCGATCCTGCTCGCCGGGACCGTGTACGACGGCGCGGGCGATCCGATCCCCGACGCGCTGCTGGAGATCTGGCAGCGGGACGCCGACGGCGCGGTGCCGCGCGACCGCGGCTCGTTCCCGCGCGACGACCACGCCTTCGCGGGCTTCGGCCGCAGCTGCACCGACGGCGACGGCCGCTACTCCTTCTGGACCCGCAACCCCGGTCGCGCGGACCGCGGAGCGCCCTTCATCGCGCTCGTCGTGTTCGCGCGCGGTCTGCCCGACAAGCTCCACACCCGCATCTACCTCCCCGACGACATCGAGGCGCTCGCCGCCGACCCGTTCCTCGCCTCCCTCCCGTCGGAGGAGCGCGAGAGCCTGATCGCCGCCCGCACTCCGGACGGCGGTCTCCGATTCGACGTCCGGCTCCAGGGCGAGAGGGAGACGGTGTTCCTTGCGTTCTGACCGTGACGAGGGCCTGCTGACACCGGTGGGCGTCGGATTCGACGAGCCGGTCGCGGATGCTGCCGTGCTCGACGCCCTCGTGACCGCCGAGGTCGCGCTCACCCGGTCGTGGGCGGCGGCGGGCGCGGCGAGCGCCGCGACGGCGGATGCCGTCTCGGCGGTGCTCGGCTGGCGCGGGGACGCGGGCTTCTGCACCGGCCACGGCATCGAGCTCGCGGCCCTGGCCGCGCACGCCGTCGCCGACGGGAACCCCGTCGTCCCGCTCGTACCGCGGCTGCGGGCGGCCGTCCCGCCCGAGCACCGTGTGTGGGTGCACCGCGGGGCCACGAGCCAGGACATCCTCGACACGGCGCTCGTGCTGGTCGCCCGGGACGCCGGCGCTCGGCTCGTCGCCGCACTGCAGGAGGCCGAGGCCGCGCTCGCCGACCTGGCGCGGGTCGGTCGCGGCACCGTTGCGGCGGCCCGCACCCTGGGGCAGCACGCCGTTCCGACGACGGTCGGGCTCCGGGCGGCGACGTGGGTCGCCGGCCTCCGACGCGCGCGGGGGCGCCTCGACACCGCGCTCGCGGCCCTGCCCGCCCAGCTCGGCGGCGCGGCGGGCACCCTCGCGTCGTTCGTCGCGATCGCGGATGCCGCTACCGCGGCCGGGCTCCCGCGGCGATACGCCGCCGAGCTCGGGCTCGTGGCACCGGAAGCGCCGTGGCACACGAACCGCTGGCCGATCACCGAGCTCGGCGATGCGCTCGTGCAGGCCGTCGACGCGTGCGGCGTCGTCGCGACCGATGTCGCGACCCTGAGCCGCACCGAGATCGGCGAGCTCGCCGAGGGCGCGCCCGGCGGATCGTCGGCGATGCCGCAGAAGCAGAACCCCGTGGCATCGGTGCTCGTCCGCTCCGCCGCGATCCGCGCACCGCATCTCGGGGCGACGCTGCACGCCGCGGCGGCGCTCGCGGGAGACGAGCGGCCCGATGGCGCGTGGCATGCCGAGTGGCCCGCGCTGCGGGAGCTGCTGCGGCTCGCGCTCGGCGCGACCGGGACGCTCGCGCGCCTCGCGTCCGGGCTCCGCGTCGACGAGGCCGCCGTTGCGCGGAACCTCGCGGCGACCCGGGGGCTGATCGTCGCCGAGCGGCTCGCGATCGAGCTGACCCCGCTTGTCGGCGCGGACGCCGTCGCCGCGCTCCTCGCCCGCGCCGCCGCGGGCGAGTCGCTGCCGGCCGTGCTCGCGGCCGCCGACGGACTCGAGGGCGTCGACGTCGGGGCCCTCCTCGACCCCGCGGGCTACACCGGCCTCGCCGGCGACCTCGTCGACCGGCTCCTCGCGGAGGACGACGCGTGACCGCGCCGGCGCTCGCCCTCACCCCGCCGCTCGGGCCGGCCGGCGCGCCGCTCCTCGTGCTCGGCCCCTCGCTCGGCACCTCGACGATCCTCTGGGAGCGGACCCTGCCCGCTCTCCGGTCGCGGTTCCGCGTCGCGGCCTGGGACCTCCCGGGCCACGGCGCCTCGCCCGGGGCATCCGCTCCCTTCTCCGCCGCGGACCTCGCCGACGCGGTCGCCGCGTCGATCCGAGCGCTCGGAGAGGAGCGCACCCTCTACGCCGGCGTCTCGCTCGGCGGCGCCACCGGCCTCGAGCTCGCGCTGCGGCATCCCGACCTCGTGGCGGCGCTCGTGGTCCTCGCCTCGGGCGCGCGGATCGGCGAACCGTCGGCCTGGCGCGAGCGCGCCGACCTCGTGCGCCGCCAGTCGACGTCCGTGCTCGTCACGCCCTCGGCCGAGCGCTGGTTCGCGCCAGGGTCGATCGCGCGCCTGCCCGATCTCTCCGGGCGCCTCCTCCACGCCCTGCGGGACGCCGACGCCGAGAGCTACGCGCGCTGCTGCGAGGCGCTCGCGGCCTACGACGTGCGCGACCGGCTGGGCGGGATCGAGATCCCCGTCCTCGCCCTCTGGGGAGAGCACGACGGCGTCGCGCCCGAGCCGCGGGCGCGGGAGGTCGCCGTCGGCGTGCGCGACGGCCGCGCCGCGATGATCGCGGGCGTCGCGCACCTGCCCCCGGCCGAGGACGCCCCGGCGACCGCCGCGGCCCTCGCCGGCTTCTTCGACACCGTCTCATCCAGGAGCGCAGCATGACCGCATCCCCTCCTTCCGGCGCCGAGCCCGGACTCAGCGACGGCGAACGCCACGCCCAGGGCATGGTCGTCCGTCGTGAGGTGCTCTCCGACGCCCACGTCGACCGCGCGATCGCGAATACGACGGAGCTCACCGCCGACTTCCAGGACTTCATCACGCGCGTCGCGTGGGGCGACATCTGGTCGCGCCCCGGTCTCGACCGCCGCGGGCGCTCGATCGCCGTGCTCACGGCCCTCATGGCGCTCGGCCACCACGAGGAGCTCGCGATGCACTTCCGCGCCGCCCTGCGCAACGGCCTCACGGTCGGGGAGATCCGCGAGGTCATCCTGCAGGCCGGGCTCTACTGCGGCGTGCCCGCGGCGAACACCGCGTTCCGCATCGCGGCCGAGGTGTTCGAGCAATGAGCGCGCCCACCCGCCTCTCCCGCGACGACGTCGCCGCCCGGATCGCGGCCGACATCCCCGAGGGCGCGGTCGTCAACCTCGGGATCGGCGCACCGACCCTCGTGGCGAACTACCTTCCCCGCGACCTCGAGATCATCCTGCACACCGAGAACGGACTGCTCGGGATGGGGGCCGCCCCGGAGCCCGACCGGATCGACCCCGACCTCATCAACGCGGGGAAGCAGCCGGTCACCGCCCTTCCCGGTGCCGCCTACTTCCATCACGCCGACTCGTTCGCGATGATGCGCGGCGGACACCTCGACGTGTGCGTGCTGGGCGCGTTCCAGGTGTCGCAGACCGGCGACCTCGCGAACTGGTCGACCGGAGCGCCCGGCGCGATCCCCGCGGTCGGCGGGGCGATGGACCTCGCGATCGGCGCGAAGTCCGTCTACGTGATGACGGACCTCCTCACCAAGACCGGGGAGTCGAAGCTCGTCGAGACCTGCACGTATCCGCTCACCGGGGTCGGCTGCGTCACCCGCGTCTACACGGACCATGCCGTGTTCGACGTGACGCCGGACGGGTTCGCGGTCCGCGAGGCGTTCGGGGACAACACGCCGGCATCCCTCTCCGCCCTCATCGGCCTCACGCTCGGGGACGCGACCGGGACGGATGCCTGACGTTGCCGGCCGCGTACGTCTACGACGCCGTCCGCACCCCGTTCGGTCGCGCGGGGGGCGCCCTGTCCGGCGTCCGCTCCGACGACCTGGCGGCGCTCGTCATGCGGGCGACCGTGGAGCGTGCCGGTCTCGACCCGGCCCGGATCGACGACGTCGTCTTCGGCGACGCGAACCAGGCGGGGGAGGACAACCGCAACGTCGCGCGGTTCGGCGCGCTGCTGGCCGGGTTCCCGACCACGGTGACGGGGGTCACGGTGAACCGGCTGTGCGCGTCGGGCGTAGAGGCGGTGGTGCAGGGGTCGCGGGCGATCGAGTGCGGCGATGCCGCGCTCGTGCTCGCCGGGGGTGTCGAGTCGATGAGCCGCGCTCCGTACGTCGTGGAGAAGACCGCCCGGCCCTTCCCCGCGGTGGGCAACCCGACGATGTGGAACACGGCGATCGGCTGGCGGATGGTGAACCGCTCTCTTCCCACCCGCTGGACGATCTCGAACGGCGAGGCCGCCGAGAAGGTCGCGCGCGCACGGGGGATCTCGCGCGTGGAGCAGGATGCGTTCGCCGTGCGCTCTCACCGGCTCGCGGCGGAGGCGTGGGCCTCGGGAGTCTTCGACGCGGAGACGGTCGCGGTGCCCGGGGTGGAGCTCGTCCGGGACGAGGGCATCCGGGCGGACACCTCCGTCGAGGTGCTCGCCGGTCTGGCGCCGCTGTTCGCCGCGGACGGATCCGGCACCGTCACCGCGGGGAACTCCTCGGCGATCAACGACGGCGCCTCGGCGGTGCTGCTCGGCGCGGAGGGGGCGCTCGATGCGGAACCCCTCGCGGCGATCACGGGCCGGGGGGCTTTCGGCGTCGATCCCGACGATTTCCCGATCGCCCCGATCGAGGCGGCCAACCGGGCGCTCGCGCGCGCCGGTTGCACGTGGGCCGACGTCGACGTCGTCGAGCTCAACGAGGCGTTCGCGTCGCAGTCGCTCGCCTGCATCGCGGGCTGGCCCGAGCTCGATCCCGACCGCGTGAACGTCCACGGCGGCGCACTCGCCGTCGGGCATCCGCTCGGTGCGTCCGGCGGACGCATCGTCGGCCACGCCGCCCACGAGCTGCGGCGGCGCGGGCGCGGCATCGCCGTGGCCGCCATCTGCATCGGCGTGGGACAGGGGCTCGCGGTCGTCCTCGAGCGTTAGCTACGCGTCGAGGTCCTTGAGCACGTCGATGGCGCCCATCGCGCAGGGCCATCCGGCGTAGAACGCGAGATGCGTGATCGTCTCCGCGATCTCCTCCCGGGTCAGGCCGTGCGCGAGCCCGCGCCGCATGTGCGACTTCAGCTGCGGGAGGCGGTTCATCGCGATGAGGGATGCCACGGTGATGAGGCTGCGGTCGCGCTTGGACAGCTCCGGCCTCTCCCAGACCTGGCCGTAGAGCACGTCGTCCGTGATCTCCACGAGCTTCGGCGCCAGGTCGCCGATCCGCTGCTGCGCGGGGGACAGGGGTTCCGTCATGATGAGCTCCTCTTCGGTCGTCTGTTCGGTGCGGTCATCGGACGCCGGCGTCGAATCGCCAGTGAGCGGGCTCGACCCCGGCGACGGGCGCGTGGAAGCTCAGGACGGAATCGCCCATGAGGCTCCCGACGAAGACGGTGTGCAGGTCCGGGCCGCCGAAGGCGAGCGACGACATGTTCCGCAGCGTGGAGCCGTGCTCCTCGTAGATCACGCTCCGGAGCACGCCGGTGGTGCGCTGCAACGCGCAGAGCCGCTCCATCTGCTCGGGATCGGACTGCTCGATCAGCAGGTGCTGGGCGCCGTCCGGTGTGACGTGCCAGAGCCGATTCGAGATGATCGCGGTCACCCAGGCGCCGCCCTCGCGGTCCAGCGTGAAGCCGTCGAGCATGTTGGATGCGTCGAACTCGGTGATCGTGACCGGGCTCCCGAGGCTGCCGTCCGGCGCGATCGGATAGCGCAGCAGCCGCCCCGCCGTCGTCTCGTTCGTGTAGAGGTATCGCCCGGCGGCGTCGATCCGCACCTCGTTGGGGTAGTTGATGTCGTCGGCGACGATCCGCGCGCCGTGTCGGTCGACCAGCACGATGTATCCGTCGTGCTGTCCCCGCGGGTAGCTCGCGAGGGTCGTGCGGTCCTGCTGCGTGAGGCAGGAGATCCAGATCCGCTCGTAGGGGTCGAGCAGCACGAAGTTGGCGCACCGCAGCTCCCGCCCGTCGACCTCCTGGAGGAACGGCTCGGCCTGGCCGTCCCGGCGGAGGCGGAAGACGCCGCCGCCGCAGAGCGGCGCGACGAGGAACGAGCCGTCCGGCATGAGCGCGAACCCGTTGGCCGCCAGGGAGGGGCACTCCAGGGTGGCGGCCGAGTAGAGGGTGGTCGAGCCGTCGGCCGAGATCCGGGTCACCCCGCCCCGCTCGTCGCTGACGTACAGCTCGCCCGCCGCCGTCGTGAGGACGCACTCGGGGCGGTGCAGATCGGCACCGTGGTGACCGAACCGGGACTCGTCGAGCGAGAACGCCGCCATCGCGTCGAGCGCGCTGCGCGGGATGACCACGTCTGATCCCTTCTCGTCCGCGCGGCTATCGGGCGCCGTCGTCGTCGCCGGCCTTGTAGACCTCGAAGGTCAGGCGCGGCATCGTCGCGAAGTCGGTCTCCGGGGTCCATCCGTCGAGCAGCGCGACGTTGCGGGCCACCTCCTCCGGCCAGCGCATGCCGACGATGCCCGCGGAGATCCGGGAGTCCGAGAGGACGAACTTGAGGGCGACCTCGTAGAGGTCGTTCGCGGACTGCCAGCCGGGGGCGAGGAAGCTCGCCTCGCGCTGCAGGATCCCGGATGTCATCGTCCGCATCGTGACGACGCCGACGTTCTTCTCGGCGGCCTGGATGAGGAAGTGCCGGGCCGCCGCCTGGTAGATGAAGTTGTAGGCGATCTGGTAGACCTCGATCTCCTCGTGATCGAGGAACGGGATCACCGTCCAGGGCTCCTCGGTCGTGATGCCGATGTGGCCGATCACGCCCCGGCTCTTGAGCTCGACGAGGGCCTGCAGCGGCCCGCCCGTGAGGATGTGGTCGACCTCGGCGGCGGTGTACATCCGGCCGTGGATCTGAAGGATGTCGATGTGATCGGTCTGCAGGCGTTCCAGGCTCTTGCCGACGCTGTCGAGGACCCCCGCGTAGTCGAGCTCGTACCAGACCTTGCTGGCGAGGACCGCGTCGTTCCGCCGCGTCCGCATCACCTCGCCGACGAGGGTCTCGCTGTAGCCTTCGCCGTACGCGGGCGCGGTGTCGATGTAGTTGATCCCGCTGTCCAGCGCCGCGTTCAGGGTGTCGTAGACGACCTGCCGACCGGCGTCCTCCTTCGGGTTCCAGCCGGTCGAGCGTTCGACGTAGGTGAAGGCCGCGCCCCCGATCGCGATCGGGGAGACCTGGAGGCCGGTGCGGCCCAGTTCGCGCTTCTGCATGTCAGTGCCTTTCGGTCGGGCGGACGGTCGAGAGGGGAGCGGTGAGGTCGAAGCAGTCGGGCGCGATCTCGGTGAAGAGCTCCGTCACCCGCGGATCGTGTCCGGCGATGAGCGTGGCCCCGGATGCCTCGAGCTCGCGGAGGACGTCGAAGGCGCGGTAGCTGTCGCCCAGGCCGTCGAAGAGGCGGAACGGCCAGTCGTGGGTCAGCTCGTCGTAGTAGTGGATCGCGTCCGAGGCGAGGACGATCGTGCCGGTCGACGCCACGACCTGGACGATCGCCTGACCGGGCGTGTGGCCGCCGACGCGGATCGCGGTGATGCCGGGGGCGACCTCCTCTCGTCGGTCGAGGAGGCGCACCCGGCCGTCCGCGCGCAGCCGCTCCATGATTCCGCGCTCCTCGGGGAGCACGACCGACTCCATGAGGGGCTTGTGCCCGATCGGGCCGGTCCAGAACTCGTACTCGTCGCGCATGACGCTGACGGTCGCGCGGGGGAAGGCGCCGATGTTCCCGATGTGGTCGTAGTGCATGTGCGAGACGACGACGTGGTCGACGTCCTCCGGGGAGACGCCGACCCGTGCGAGCAGCTCCTCGGGACTCGTCGTCTGCGTCCGGTGCTTCAGGGCGCCGCGCTCGCGGTCGAACCCGCAGTCGACGAGCACCGTGCGCTCCGCGTTGCGCACGAGCCAGAAGTAGTAGTCCATCCGCTGCGGGGCGTCCGGCACCTCGTAGAGGTCGTAGCGGAAGTACTCCGCGCTGCGCTGGGACTCACGGGTCCCGTACCTGAGGGCGAAGACCTCGTAGGCCGCACCGGCGATCTCGGACATCAGTTGATCACCAGCAGTCGTTCCTCGGTCATCTCCCGCACGGCGAACCTCGGACCCTCGCGGCCGATGCCGCTGTCCTTCACGCCGCCGTACGGCATCTGGTCCGAGCGCCAGCGCGAGGTGCCGTTCACGATCACGCCGCCGGTGCGAAGACTCCGGAACGCCGTCTTCGCGAGCTCGAGCGAGTCGGTGAAGATCCCGCACTGCAGGCCGTACGGGCTCTCGCTGATCGACCGGAACAGGGGCGCGGGGTCGTCGTAGGCCTGCACGGTCACGACGGGTCCGAAGATCTCGTCCTTCACGGCATCCATGTCCGACCCGACGTCGACGAGCAGCGTCGCATCGAGCTGCGCGCGTTCGCGGTGGCCGCCGCGGAGGAGCGTCGCGCCCGCGGTGACGGCTCGGCCGACCGTGCCGGCCACCCGCGTGGCCGCCGTCTCGTCGATCAGCGTGCCGACCTCCGTCGTCGGGTCCAGCGGATCCCCGAACCGGATCAGATCGATCTCGGCCTCGAGGGCGGCGAGGAAGTCCCGGTAGACGGAGCGCTGCACGTACACGTTCTGCACGGAGACGCAGCTCTGACCGGCCAGGAGGTAGCCGTTGCGCGCGCACGCCTTCGCCGCCGCGCCGAGATCCGCATCCGAGTGGACGAAGGTCGGCCCCACTCCGCCGAGCTCGAGCGCCGCACGCTTCATGCCCATGCTGCGCTGGATGGCCTTCCCCACGGGGATGGAGCCGGTAAAGCTCACGAAGTCCACGCGGGGATCGGCCACGAGCCCCGCCGACACGGTGTCGCCGAAGAGCGAGCAGATCGCACCGTCCGGCACTCCGGCCGCCACGATCGCTTCGACGAACAGGTGCGCGCTGAGCGACGCCTTCGGTGAGGGCTTGATCACGACCGCGTTCCCGGCCGCGAACGCGGGGCCCACCTTGTGCGCGGCGAGGTTCACCGGCCCGTTGAACGGGGTGATCGCCGCGACGACGCCGACCGGGAAGCGCATGACGAGAGCGATCTTCCCGGCGCCGATCGGGGACGCGTCCATCGGAACGTGCTCGCCCTGGATCCGGACGGCCTCCTCCGCGCACAGAAGGAGCGTGTCGGCCGCCCGCGCGACCTCGGTCCGGCAGTCGCTCACCGCCTTGCCCGTCTCGCGTGCCATCACGCGTCCGATCCGGGCCACGCGTTGATGGACCTCCTCGGCGGCCCGTCGCAGGATCGCGGCGCGCTCGTATCCCGGCAGGGCCGCCATCTCCCGGGCGCCCTGCCGCGCCGCATCGAGGGCGTCGTCGCCGTCGCTCGCCGTCGAGACGGGAACCCAGCCCACGACGTCGCCGCGGTACGGATCCCGGATCTCGACCGTCTCCCCGGGAGCACGCCACTGTCCGGCGATCCGCGACGCCGCGGCGAACGGTGCGTCCGCTTCGCCCGCCGAGGGGAGGATGCTGCTCGGTGTCGTCACCTCAGTCGCGTCCCGCCTTGACCAGGTGGGCGGCGGCGACATCCGGCGTCGTCAGGCACGCCTCGTGGCTCCCCGGCATCGAGACGAACCGGTAGATCCCGAGCCGCTCGGAGAACTGCGGATGCCATCCGCCCGCGCTCGCGGGGTAGACCATGTCCTCCTGGCAGTGGAGGAACGACTTTCCGACCGCGAGATCCGAGGGGTCCCTCGTGAGGGAGACCTTGTCGAACATCGTGTTGAACGGCTGGGTGACGAGCTGCGCGTGGAACCGCTTCGCGGTCTCCTCGTCGGCGTCGTTGATGAGCGCCTCGCGGAAGACCGGGTACAGCATGGGCACGCCGCCGTCCTCCTCGCGGAGCATCGTGAACATCTCCCCGAACACGGCCGGGGTGATGTCGACGAGGCTCTCCCCGTCGTGCGGCACGTAGGCGCTCCAGTAGACGAGCCGCCGGATCGGCCCCGCCGGCAGCCGGTCCGCGGCCGCGGTGATGACCATGCCTCCCCACGAATGGCCGACGAGGACCGCGTCCTCGATCGAGTTCTCGGCGAAGTAGTCCAGCAGCGAGCCGATCGCCTCCTCCAGGGTCGTCTGCTTCGAATCCCCGACGCCGTTGCCCAGGAGCGTCGGCGTGTGAACGGTGTGGCCCATCGCGCGCAGGTGGGCGGCCACCCCCTCGTACAGCTCGCCGTGGTGCCATGCGCCGTGAACGATCACGAAGGTGCTCATCGCCTACCCGACCTCTCCCGTTCGTCGTTGAACGGATCGCCAGTGTCCGCATATACGTTTGAGCGGACGTAGTTCGGGAAACATATCCCCGGGCGCGAAGTGAGGTCAAGGGCTTGGAAAGGCCTCCGAGGTGGGTCATATAATATACTCAGCCGCCGGACGGTGAGGTCCGGTCGAACGACGGGAGAAGCCATCGTGGTCGACGCAATCGCTCGTGGAGTGACCGCCGCAGGTCAGCCGTTCATCGACATGGTCATCCCCCGACGCGAGCCCGGCCCGCGGGACGTCGAGATCGCGATCACCCACTGCGGGCTGTGCCACTCCGACATCGATCGGGCGCGGGAGCTCTGGGGGTCGACGAGGTTCCCGATCGTGCCGGGCCACGAGATCATCGGGACCGTCGTGGCGACCGGATCCGACGTGTCGACGCACGCGGTCGGCGACCGGGTCGCGGTCGGCTGCATGGTCGACTCCTGCGGGGAGTGCATCCGCTGCGTCGAGGGACTCGAGCAGTACTGCCTGCGCGGGAACGTCCAGACCTACAACTGGATCGGTCGTGACGGTCAGGTCACCCAGGGCGGCTACAGCGATCGCGTCGTCGTCGACGAGCACTTCGTGCTGCGCGTGCCGGCATCGTTGTCGTCCGCGGGTGCGGCCCCGCTGCTGTGCGCCGGGGTCACGATGTACTCGCCGCTGCGCCACTGGAACGTCGGCCCGACGACCCGGCTCGGGATCATCGGCCTCGGCGGGCTCGGTCACGTCGGCGTCCAGATCGGCGCGGCCCTCGGGGCCGAGGTGACCGTGCTGGACCTCGATGAGAGCAAACGCGAGGACGCGATCCGGCTCGGCGCCACCGACTTCCGCGTGGCGACGGATCCGGACGCGTTCACGGACCTGGCCGAGTCCCTGGACCTCATCGTCTCGACGGTGCCGGCCAATCTCGACTACGGCGCCTACCTCTCGCTGCTGACCCTCGACGGCACGTTCGTCAACGTGGGCGTGCCGTCGCGGCCCATCGAGGTCGCGGCCTTCGCGCTCATCTCGCACCGGCGCTCGATCGCCGGCACCCGCACGGGGAGCATCCGCGAGACGCAGGAGGTCTTGGACTTCTGCGCGGACCACGGGATCGAGGCCGAGGTCGAGCTGGTCGACGCCACGGCGATCGACGAGAGCTTCGACCGGATGCTCGCGGGCGACGTGCGATACCGCTTCGTCCTGGAGACCGACACCCTGACCGCGCCGCACGGCGGCGCCCGAGCCTGAAGGCGAGTCCATGGCCCACGAGTTCACCCCCGCCGGTCCCGTGGACACCACGCTGGTCCGGGCCGATCTCCACTTCCCGGAGGGTGCCCGCATCGGCCCCGACGGCGCGCTGTATGTCTCGGACGTGTACGCGTACCGCGTCCTCCGGATCGACCTCGCCACGGGGCAGGAGACGACGGTCGCCGAGGTGCCCGGACAGCCCTGCGGACTCGGATGGCTGCCGGACGGGCGCCTCCTCATCGTCTCGATGCGGGATCGCATGCTCCTGCGGCTCGAGCCGGACGGCCGGCTGGTCGTGCACGCCGACCTCGGCGCGGTGACCGCGGGCGCGATCAACGACCTGTTCGTCGATGCGGCCGGGCGTGCCTGGGTCAGCGACTTCGGCTTCGACTACTACGGCCTCATCGAGGCGGATCCCGACGTCGATCCGCTCTTCGGCGAGAACGCGAACCCGCCGTCGGCGCACCTCACGCTCGTGGAGCCGGACGGGACCGTCCGCTCCGCGGCCGGGAATCTCCGCTTCCCGAACGGCGTCGTCGTGCTCGACGCGGGCGTCGTGCTCGTCGCCGAGACGCTGGGCGCACGTCTCACGGCGTTCGACATCGCCCCCGATGGCACCCTGAGCGGACGGCGGGTGTGGGCGGATCTCTCCGACGCGGGGCCAGGCGGAAGCCCCGTCGCACCGGACGGCCTCAGCATCGGCCCCGTCGGCGCGGTCTGGGTGGCGGATCCGGGCAACGGCGGAGCCGTCCTCGTCGCCGAG
Organism: Microbacterium sp. X-17; assembly: GCF_039615055.1. Taxonomy (NCBI): domain Bacteria; kingdom Bacillati; phylum Actinomycetota; class Actinomycetes; order Micrococcales; family Microbacteriaceae; genus Microbacterium; species Microbacterium sp. X-17. Next base: position 626,829 of record NZ_JBDHNI010000002.1, on the reverse strand, counting down.
GGCGGGGCGGTGCGTCGCCGCGTGCAGGCGAGCCAGTCCTGCTTCTCGGTCGCGCAGCTGCCGGACGGCCGCGTGCTCTGCTGCACGGCCGCCACGTCGAAGTCCGACCTCGCCACGGCCCACGCGTGGGGTCGTCTGGAGCTCGGCGCCGCCGACTGAGCGCGCCGGCCGGCGTCAGATCGCGCCGGCCGTGCGGAGGCTCTCGATCTCCGCGTCGTCGAAGCCGAGCTCGTCGCGGAGGATCGCCGCGGTGTCCGCGCCGAGGCGCGGTGCCCGCGTGGGCTCCACCGTCGGCGAGTCCGAGAGGAAGAGCGGGTTGCCGAGCGTGATCCAGTCGCCGGCGTCGTCGTGCATGCGCCGCAGCACTCCGCGCGCCGCGATGTGCTCGTCCTCGAGCACCTCGGAGAGGGTCAGCACGGGCGCGGCGGGGATGCCGGTGCCCTTCAGCGCCTCCAGGACCTGCTCCTTCGTGAGCGTGCTCGTCCAGCGCTCGACGACGCGATCCACGTCCTCGGCGGCGTCGCACCGCCCGTCCATCGTCGCGAAGCGGGGGTCGTCGGCGGCGGGGTCATCCATGATGCGGCGCAGGCGATCCCAGTGCGCCTGCGTCGGGCACAGGACCGTCACCCAGCCGTCCGAGCTCCGGTAGGCGTTGTACGGCACGACCGCCAGTCCGCCGTGGCGGTTGCCGGTGCGCTCGGGCATCGCGCCGCCGCTGTTGATGAGACCGGCGATGTTGGAGGAGAGCGAGGGGAGGATCGCGTCCTGGAGCGCGACTTCCACGTGCTGACCGTGCCCCGTCTGCTCGCGCTGGTACAGGGCCGCGACGATCCCGCCGAACAGGTGGGCCCCGCCGATGAAGTCCACGATCGAGGGACCCGTCCGCGTCGGCGGACCGTCCTCGTAGCCGGTCGTGCTCATCACGGCCGTGCGGGCCTGCACGGTGAGGTCCATCGCCGGCTGCCCGGCATAGGGGCCGAACGAGCCGAAGCCGGTGCCGGACGCCATGATCAGGCGCGGGTTGATCTCGCGCAGGGCCTCGTAGCCGATGCCGAACCGGTCCATCGCGCCGGGCGAGAGGTTCTGGACGACGACGTCCGCCTGCGCCGCGAGGCGCCGGAACACCTCCTGGCCGCCGGGGCTCGACAGATCCAGCTTCATCGCGCGCTTGCCGGAGTTGATCATCGCGAACTGCAGCGAGGATCCGTCCGGTTCCGCGCCCGACAGTCGGCGGTACGGATCGCCCGCGGGGGACTCGATCTTGATGACGTCCGCGCCGAGACGCGCCAGCAGCATCGAGCAGTACGGCGCGAAGTAGAACTGCCCTACGCAGACGACCTTGACTCCGGCGAGAGCAGTCATTGCACCTCCGACCATATATGCGATCACTTGATCGCAAATATGACCGTACGGCCTCAGTTTTGGGCTGTCAACCCCGCGACCATCGCGGCGACGACCGCGGTGACGTCCGGCGCGTCGGCCAGGCCTCGGACGGCCGACAGCAGCCGGTCCGCCGCTCCCTCCGGCATCGGCTGCGCCGCGTAGGCGACGCAGTCGGCGGCCTTCAGCGCGATCTGCTGCTCGGACATGGGGCGCCGCGGGTGGCCGGTGGCGTAGTCCACGCGGGAGGCCACGACCGTGCCGTCGGCGTAGGTGATCTCCACTCGGGCGGGCGTCACGTAGCGGCGCCATTCGCGATCGATCTCGTCGTCGACGTAGGGGTGGACGCGCGCGGCGAGCTCCAGGATGTCGGGGCGTTCGATCCCGTCCGTCGTGAAGAGGTCGAGGGTCAGGGCGCCGTCGATGAGGGCCGCCGCCACGGTGAACGGGATGCTGAACTGCGCCTCCACGATCGTCCGAGGCGTGCGTCGGACCTCCTCCGGCGTGCAGACCATCTGGTAGCCCGGGGCCGTCACGCCGACGCGGATGCCCGTGATCTCCTCGACCGGCCGCGTCGCCGCGGCGCGGAGCTCCAGGGCCGCGTCGATCGCGGAGTGGGTGTCGCGGCAGCACGGGTACGGCTTGTAGCTCAGGTTCTCGAGCTCCCACGTGGTCCCGAGTCCCTCGGTGACCTTCGCGCGGTCCACGCGGTCGTGGAGGTACACGCGGAACAGCCCGTCCTCGCCGTCGAAGACGCGCTGCGCCCCGCGCACGCCGCGCGCGGCGAGCTGTACGGCGACGACCGCCGCCTGCGCCGCCAGCGAGGGCTGCACGCGCTTCATGAGCGACGCGTCGCGGGTCACCTGGTGGTTGCCCGCGGCCGAGCTGTAGACGATCCCGAGCGCGTTGAGCATCTGGTCCGGATCGAGCCCCAGGATCCGGCCGGCGGCCGCCGTCGCGCCGAAGTAGCCGAGCAGGGACGAGTAGATGTAGCCGCTCTCGACGATGTCCACCTCGATCGCGACCCCGAGGCGGCAGAGGGTCTCGAGTCCCGCGGCCACGCCGGCGAGCACGTCGGCTCCGGTCGCGGCGGGGTTCAGCTCGGCCGCGGCGAGGGCCGCCGGGACGACGCTGACGCCGGCGTGCAGGATGGCGGAGTCGTGCGTGTCGTCGTAGTCGCGCGCGTGCGCCATCGTGCCGTTCACCCACGCGACGTGGTGGGCGGGGTAGCGCTCCCCGGACACGAACACGGTCGCCTGCGGGCTGCCCGCCCACTCGCGCACGAGGCCCGCGATGTCGTCGACCGCGAGGGCGGACGAGCCCGCGAGCGCGCACGTCAGCGTGTCTTCGATGTTGTGCTCGACGGCGCGGAGGGCGCTGGTGGGGAGGTCGGACAGCGTGAGGCGGGACGCGAAGTCCGCCACCGTCTGGGCTGTCTCGACGCGGGTCAGGCTGACACGATCGACCATGATCTCGTTCCTCGCTTCGGGATGGTCCGTGCCGGGGGACGACGGACGCGAACGAATAGAGAATATATCCAGGCGCTTCGCCGCGACAGAGGGGCCGCCGCACGCGGTGCCTAGAGCGGCTCGCGCGATTCGCCGCCACGACGCGTTCGCCAGGACTCGACCCGGCGCAGCAGGAGTGCGCTCAGCTCGTCCACCCGGGGGAGCACGTCCCGCGAGGCGCCGACGAGCGTCACGGCGGCGACCGCGCGGCCGACGTGGTCGTGCACGAGCGTGGCGATGCCGGTGCGCCCGCTGACGTCGTTCGTGTTGATCGCGATCCCGCTCGCGCGGATCTCGGGGATCGTGCGCAGCAGCGCCTGGACGTGCGGGCGATCCGACTCCGGCCGCTGCCGCACGAACGTCTCGAGGTCGGACGGCGGCAGCGCGGAGAGCAGCGCCTTCCCGCCGGCCGTCGTCAGCAGCGCGCGGCGGATGTTCGTCCGCGCCTCGAAGCTCGCCATGAGGTCGCTGCCGGCCTCGGCGATGTAGATCAGGTGATCGCCGGCGCGGACGCCGACAAACGCCGTCAGTCCGGTCTCGGCGTAGAGCTCGCCCAGGTCTGCCGCCGTGACGACGCCGGCGCGCACGTGCCCGCTCGCGATCGCGAGGCTGTAGAACGCGGGGCCGAGGTAGAGCCGGTGATCCTCCTCGATCAGCCAGTCCGCCGCGAGCAGGCCCCGGATGAATCCGTAGACGGAGCTTTTCGGTGCTCCGACCGCGCGGGTGATCTCGGCGTGCGTCGATCCCGGCCGGTAGACGACCTGCTCGAGGATGTGCGTGACCCGCGTGATCGTCTGGTGTGCGCCGCGCGGAGTACCGTCGGTCGCCGCTTCCTGCTGCTCGTCGATGATGTCTCCCCCGCGTCGGTCGTTCCGAGCTGTCGTATATCATGCCAGTTCCGCAGGGTTGGGCAGACGAGGAGGTCTGGCATGAGGCTCGAGTTGAGCGATGGCACCACGATCGCGTACGACGATTCCGGGACGGGGGATCGGGCGGTCCTGCTCGCCCACGGGCTGGGCTGCGATCGCTCGACGATGGCGGCCCAGGTGGCCGCGCTCGAGCCGGATTTCCGGGTCATCAACGTCGACCTGCGCGGTCACGGCGAGAGCGACAAGCCGGTGCAGGGCTACCACCCGGACGTCTTCGCCCACGACCTCGCGGAAGTCTCGCGGCTGCTCGATCTCGACAAGCCGGTGCTCGTCGGGCACAGCCTCGGGGGCGTGTCGGGGCTGCGGCTCACCCACCTCTACCCGGGCCTGCTGTCCGGACTGGTCGCGATGGACTCCGCGTGGGCGGTGAGCGACGCGGTCGCCGAGTTCGCCCGCCCGATGCTCGCCGGCTACGAGGCGATGCCCGAGGACGAATACCTCGACGAGCTGCGCGTCTTCCTCCGTTCGGCGTTCTTCCTGCCGAGCGACGAGGGCGGGACGCGCGAGAAGATCGTCGCGAGCATGAGCTCCGCGCCGCGGTACATGTTCCTGTCCTGCTGGTACGAGACGGTCGTGAACACCGACACGGTGGGGCCGTTGCGCGAGCTCGACATCCCCACGCTCTTCATCGCGGCGCAGACCCCGAACGCCGACCTCGACGTGGTGCGGAGGGAGTCGTCGGTCGTGATCGCGCAGACCGTCGGGAGCGGGCATTTCATCCAGCACTACTGCGCCGATCAGACGACGCCGATGGTGAAGCGATTCCTTCAGCTGAACGGGCTCGCGTAGGCGGCCGAGGGCCGGAAGGCCTCTCGGACTCTTGACAGTCCGAAACCCTCACCCTAGAGTCGTGTCTGGAAATCAGATCACTCAGTCGTATATGCGATCAGACAGCGTTGTCGATCCCCGCTCGTCTCCTCGTCCGCCGCTCCTCGTGAGAAGCCGGCGCCGGGGGTGACGACACCGGGTCCCGCGGCAGCCGTCGAGATCGACGACGCAGAGAAGCGAGGGCGAAACGGTGGGTGCTTTCAACGGCAAAGTCGCGCTGGTGACGGGCGCGGCGCGTGGCCAGGGGCGCAGTCATGCCGTGCGGCTGGCCGCCGAGGGCGCCGACGTCGTGCTCCTGGACATCTGCGAGCAGATCGCGTCGGTCCCCTACCCGATGTCGACGCGCGCGGACCTGGACGAGACGGTGGCCCTCGTCACCGCCGCCGGCCGCGAGCCGCTCGCGATCGTCGCCGACACGCGTGACGCGTCGGCGGTCGCGGATGCGATCGCCCAGACGCTCGAGCGCTTCGGCAGGCTCGACATCGTGATCGCCAACGCCGGGATCTGCCCGCTCTCCACGAACGATCACCCGGACGCCTGGGGCGACGTGATCGACGTCAACCTCAGCGGGACCCAGAACACGCTCAAGGCCGTGATCCCCGCGATCCAGTCCGGCGGTCGTGGCGGCTCCGTCACGATCATCGGATCGGGCCTCAGCCTCGCCGCCGGCGGCACGGTGTCGGAGGGGGCGCTCGGATACATCGCCTCCAAGCACGGGCTCATGGGTCTGATGCGGGCCTACGCGAACCAGTACGCGGGGGAGAGCATCCGCGTGAACGCGATCCTCCCGAGCGGCGTCGCCACCCCGATGGTCCTCACGCCGAGCCTGGAGGCCTACCACGAGTCCCTCACGGTCCCCGGCGCCCATCGCAACGCGATGCCCGTCGACCTCATGAGCCCGGAGGACATCTCCGACGCGGTCGAGTGGCTCTCCTCCGACCGCGCCCGATGGGTGACCGGAGCCGCGATCGCGGTCGACGCCGGGTGGTTGAACTCATGAGCGCCACGGGAGCCAACGCGGTCGTCATCACGGACCTGGTCAAGACCTACGGGGCGATCCGGGCGCTGAAGGGCGTCTCGCTCGCCCTTCCCGAGGGCGAGATCCACGCCCTCGTCGGCGAGAACGGCGCCGGCAAGTCGACCGCACTCGGTGTGCTGGCCGGCCGGACGGCGCCGACGAGCGGGCGCGTCGAGGTCTTCGGCGAAGAGCCGCGGTACGGGGACCCGCGCGCGGCCCGCCGCGCCGGCGTCGTCGCGATCTACCAGGAGCTGACGATCGTGCCGGCCCTGACCGCCCCCGCGAACGTCTACCTCCCGGGCCCGCTGAGCCGCGGCGGCTTCCTGCGCGAGTCGGAGATGCGTCGGCGCTACGTCGCGCTCTGCAAGCGGGTCGGGGTCGCGCCCGTTGCCCCGGGCGTCCTCGCGCGGGACCTCTCGGTCGCCGAGCAGCAGATCCTCGAGATTCTGCGGGCGGTCGTGAGCGATGCCCGCGTCATCCTCTTCGACGAGCCGACCGCGTCGCTCGCCGAGGCGGAGCGCTCGGCCCTCTTCACGCTGATGCGCACGCTGCGCACGCAGGGCGTGACGATGGTGCTCGTCAGCCACAACCTCGACGAGGTGCTGAACATCGCGGACACGGTGACCGTATTCCGCGACGGCCGGCTCGCCGCCAACGGCCGCCGCGCGGAGTTCACGAAGGAGTCGCTCGTCACGGCGATGCTGGGCGACCACGGGCTCGAAGAGGTCTCCGAGCGGCTGCTGGGTGCGGATGCCGAGGCTGGCGCCATCCCGCGGCGGGTCTCGCACGCGGACCGTCAGGGTCCGCCGCTGCTTGCGGTCTCAGACGTGACGGTCCCCGGTGCGATCACCGGGGTATCGCTCGAGGTCTACCCGGGCGAGGTCGTGGGCATCGGCGGCCTCGTCGGCTCGGGCCGGACGACGCTGCTGCGCGCCCTGGCCGGGATGGTCCCGAAGGCCAAGGGCCGGATGTGGATCGACGGCAAGGAGGTCCCTTGGCCGCGCAGCGTCCGGCGGGCGCTCCGCTATGGCATCGCGCTCGTGCCCGAGGATCGGAAGACCCAGGGCCTGGTCATGACCATGAGCGTGATGGACAACATCGCGCTGAGCGGCTACCGCTCCACGACCCGCGCCGGATTCGTGACGCCCTCCTCGCTGGAGCGGGCCACGCGCGAGGTCGCGGCGGCGTTCGGGATCTCCCCGACGCGGCTCCGGCACCGCGCCTCGACGCTCTCGGGTGGCAACCAGCAGAAGGTGCTGCTCGCCCGGTGGAAGCACGTGACACCGCGGGTGCTGCTCGCGGACGAGCCGACGCGCGGCATCGACGTCGGCGCGAAGGCGGAGATCCTCACCTCGCTCGAGGCGATGGCGGCGAAGTCGCTCGGCCTCGTCGTCGTCTCCTCGGAGCTGGAGGAGGTCATCGCGGTCTCGGACCGCATCACCGTGCTCTCCGAGGGGCTTCCGATGGGCACCCTCGACAACGCCGACGGATCGGTGACCGCGGAGGGCATCCTGAACCTCGCCTTCCGGGTCTACGAGGAAGGTGCCGAGGCAGCACAACCCGAATACGCAGGAAAGGAAGCGGGACAGTGACCGACACGATCACCCAGGAGGTCGTCGAATCCCGGGGGCTGGCCGGCCGACTCAAAGGCGGCGGCTCGTGGGGCGGCTTCTTCATGCGTAACGGGATGGTGTGGATCCTCATCCTCCTCGTCATCCTCGCCAGCACGCTCTACAGCGGGTTCTTCTCCTTCAACAACATCACGAACCTGATCATGCAGGTCGCCCCGACGGGCATCGTCGCGGTCGGGATGACGTACGCGATCATCTCCGGCCAGTTCGACCTCTCGGCGTCCGCCGTGTTCGCCGGCGCCTCCGTCGTCTACGCGACGCTGTCGAACTCGATGCCGCTGCCGCTCGCCTTCCTCATCACGCTCGTGGTGGGCGTTCTCGCGGGCGTCGTGAACGGCCTGGTGGTCACCAAGCTCAAGGTGAACACGTTCATCGCGACCCTCGCGACGGCGTCCCTGTTCGCGGGCCTCACCTATCTCTATTCGGCGGCACGTCCGATCGTCAGCACGGCCCCGGACTTCCGGGCCCTCGGCGGCGGCAAGACCTTCGGTGTCTGGAACTCGATCTGGGTGCTGGTCATCCTCGTCATCATCCTGGGCGTGGTCCTGGCGCGGACGCCCTACGGCCGCTCGGTCTACGCCGTCGGCGGCAACCTGGAGGCGGCCCGCCTCGCGGGCATGCGCGTCGACCTCGTCCGCATCAGCACGTTCTGCATGACCGGTGGCGCCGCGGCCGTGGCCGGCATGATCGTCGCCTCGCAGACCGGCGTCGGTCAGGCGAACATCGGGGCCACCGTCACACTCGACGCGATCGCGATCGTCATCATCGGCGGCACATCGCTGCTCGGCGGCGAGGGCGCGATGTGGCGGACCGTGATCGGCATCCTCATCTGGGGCACGATCAGCAACGTCTTCGCCTCGCTCGCGCTCGACACCTCGACGCAGCTCCTCATCCAGGGAGCGATCCTCCTGATCGCGGTCGCGGTCGACTCGCTCGCCCGCTCCCGACGGGCCTGACCGACACCCACCAGCACGCGTTCGACACGAGCACACAGACACACGGAACCGGAGAGCAGCAGATGAAGCGCGAGAGCATCATGATCGGCAACGAATGGGTGCCGTCGACGAACGCCGAGACCATCGGGGTGGTCAACCCCGCGACGGAGGAGGAGATCGCGCGCATCCCCGCGGGCGGCTCCGCGGACGTCGATCGTGCGGTCGACGCGGCGCGCGCCGCGTTCGACGGGTGGTCCCAGACGTCCGTCGAGGAGCGCGCGACCCTTCTCCTCCGCCTCGCCGACATCCTCGAGGAGCGCAGCGACGAGCTGACGCGCACGATGGTGGGCGAGATCGGCGAACCGATCACTCTCGCGGCGATCCACCAGACCGCGGCCCCCATCGCACACCTCCGGAATACGGTCGCCGCTCTGCGCGAGGTCGAGTTCGACCAGCGCATCGACGACACGCTCGTGCACCGCGCGCCGGCCGGTGTCGTGGGCGCGATCACGCCGTGGAACGTCCCGCTGCTCATGATCGCCATGAAGGTCGGGGCGGCCACCGCGGCCGGCTGCACGGTCGTGCTCAAGGGCACCGAGATCGCGCCGCTGAGCTCCTTCCTCTTCGCCGAGGCGGCGATCGAGGCGGGCTTCCCGGCGGGCGTCATCAACCTCGTCTCCGGCACCGGTCCGGTGGTCGGCGAGGCGCTCGTCGCGCACGGCGGCATCGACGTCGTGTCGCTGACCGGGTCGGTGCGCGCCGGACGGCGGGTCATGGAAGTCGCGTCGCAGGGCATCAAGCGGGTCTCGCTGGAGCTCGGCGGCAAGTCCGCGAACGTCATCCTCGACGGCGCGGACCTGGATCTCGCCGTCACCACGGGCGTGAAGGATGCGTTCCGCAACTCGGGGCAGGTGTGCGGCGGCCTCACGCGCGTGCTCGTGCCCGCTAGCCGCCTGCGGGAGGCCGAGGACGCGGCCGTCGCCGTCGCCCAGTCGTACGTCATCGGCGATCCTTATGACGCCGGCACGACCCTGGGCCCCGTGGCGACCCACGACCAGCACGTGCGTGTGCGCTCGCTCATCCGGTCCGGGATCAACGAGGGCGCGCGCCTGCTGACGGGCGGCGACGAGGCTCCGGACGGACTCGACCGCGGGTACTACGTGCGCCCGACCGTGTTCACGGGATCCAACGACCTGACGATCGCGCAGGAGGAGATCTTCGGCCCGGTCGTGACGATCATCCCGTTCCGCGACGAGGAGGACGCCGTGCGCATCGCCAACGACTCCAAGTACGGGCTGGCGGGGGCCGTGTGGGCGGGCGACGACGACCACGCCCGGACCGTGGCGAAGCGACTCCGCACGGGCCGCGTCCGCATCAACGGATCCCCGATCAACCCGCGCGCGCCCCACGGCGGGTTCAAGCTGTCCGGCCTCGGGCGGGAGAACGGCGTGTACGGCATCGAGGAGTTCCTCGAGTACCAGTCGATCGGCTGAGCCCGCGTGAGCACCACCGCAACCCAGACGCGCGTCGTCGCCCGGGCAGTCTCGGGACCGGACGCACGGTTCGAGCCGATCGAGATCTCAGAACGAGAGAAGGAGTGCACGATGGATGATGCCGAACTGCGGGCGCGCGGACGGGCGATGCGGCGGGAGCTGCTCGGGCCCGACGCGACCGACGAGCTCGACCGGACGACGTACGACGACGACCCGATCATGCAGAAGTTCGGCGACCTCACGCAGGACTACATCTTCGGCATGCTCTGGGCGCGCCCCGGGCTGGACCTGAAGACGCGCTCGCTCATCACGGTGGCGGCGGACATCGCGACGAACCAGACCGACGCGCTCGCCCTGCACCTGCGGTTCCTCCTCCGCCACGGCTTCACCGAGGACGAGATCGTCGAGGTCATCCTGCACCTCATGGGCTATGTCGGCGTCCCGTCCGCCCGCCGGGCGATGGTCGTCGCAAGCCGGGTCTTCGCCGAGGTGCGGGCCGAGCAGCAGTCCTCGACGCCGTCCGAGGACTGACATGCAGCGGATGGGTCACGTCATCGGGATCAAGCCCGAGCGGCTCTCGGAGTACCGTGAGCTCCACCGGAACGCGTGGCCGGAGGTCCTCGACGGATTGGCGTCGGTCGGCATCCGGAACTACACCATCTACGTGTACGAGCCGGCGATGCTCCTCTTCTCCACGTGGGAGTACGCGGGGGAGAACCTCGCGGCGGACCTCGAACGGCTGCTCCTCCTGCCGCGGATGCAGGAGTGGACCGACCTCTGTGCCCCGATGCAGAACGCGCTCCCCACCCGGAGCGAAGGCGAGTGGTGGCAGCGGCTGCCGGAGATCTTCCACTCGGCCTGAAAACTCTCCCGAGCCATTGCTCAAAAGAGAAATAATATATAGTATTGAAACTGCCCATCGCGCAAAGGAGCGAGATCACATGGTGACCACTGTCGGCTACGTAGGCCTTGGCAACATGGGGGGCCGGCTGGCCCGGAGGCTACAGCGGGAGCACACCCTCACCGTGTACGACCGGTCGGCCGCGACGATCGACGCACTCGTCGAGCTGGGCGCGACGGCGGCCCCGAGCGCGGCTGCGGTCGCAGCGGCATCCGACATCGTCTTCCTCTGTCTGCCGACCTCCGCGCACGTGCGGTCCGCGCTCTTCGACGCCGAGGGCGTCCTCGCCGGCGCCCAGCCCGGCACGTTGATCGTCGACCAGACGACGGGCGACCCGGCCCAGACGCGGGCCATGGCCGCCGAGGTCGCGGAGCGCGGATGCGTCCTCGTCGACGCGCCCGTGAGCGGCGGTCCGATGGGCGCCGACGCAGGCACGATCGCGATCATGGTGGGGGCGCCCGACGAGGTCTTCGCCCGCCTGCAGCCGATCCTCACCGTCATCAGCCCGAACGTGTTCCACGCCGGCGACGTCGGCTGCGGACACGTCATCAAGCTCGCCAACAACCTCCTCTCCGCCGTGCACCGCGCCGTCAGCCTCGAGGCGCTGGCGCTGGCGCAGAAGAATGGCGTCGACGGGGAGCGTGCCCTCGACATCCTGCTCGCCAGCTCGGGTCGCAACTTCTACCTCGAGACGTTCGTGCGCTCGCACGTCCTGAGCGGCAAGCTCACCTCGGGCTTCACGCTCGAACTGCTGCACAAAGACGCCCGCCTCGCCACGCAGCTGGGCGACCACTCCGGCGTGCCGATGTTCTTCGGCGCGCTCGCGAAGGAGTTCTACCAGCTCTGCATCAACGACCAGGGCCCGGGCGCCGAAGTCAACAACGCCGCACTCGTGATGGACCGGCTGGCCGGCACCCATCTCGTGCCCGTGAACGCGGAGGCATGAGCATGCGCACCGTCGAGGTCGAGGTCGACGTCACGGACGCCGTGAGCATCGGCGAGCCGCTCACGATGGCCGCCACGGTCGTGCTTCCGGACGTGATCCCCGAGCAGCCGATCGTGTGCTTCGCGCTCCCCGGTGGAGGCTACAACCGCCGGTACTTCACGTTCGACATGCCAGGATCCTCGGGTTCCGGCCAGGCCGGCTGGCACGCGGCGCGCGGCTGGATCTTCATCGGGATCGACACGCTGAACACGGGGGACAGTACGAAGCCGGCGGAGCCCGGTCGGCTCAGCTACGAGAAGCTCGCGGCATCCAACGACCACGTCGTCCGCGAACTGCTCGGCCGGCTCGCGAACGGCACCCTCGCCGACGGCGTCGACCCGGTCACCGACCCGCGGACGATCGGCTTCGGCCACTCCCTGGGCGGGTCGCTCACCGTGCTGACCCAGGGGCAGCTCCACCCGTTCGACGCGATCGTGGTGCTCGGGTTCTCCGCCCGCCACACCATGATCTGGGCGCCTCCCGGCCTCGCCACGGGACGCCGCGTGTACCTGCCGCGGGGCACGAACGTCGCCGAGCTGACGGCGGACGTGTTCCAGGCCGCGATGCCGGAGATGGCGTTCGACGAGAAGGGCTGGCCGCTGTGCGCGCCCGGCTTCCACCTCGACGACGTCCCCGCCGACATCGTGGCGATGGACATGGCGAACTACCCGACGCGCAACGCCCCGCTGCCCGAGTGGGCGAGCGCCACGATCCCGCCCGCGGCGATGACGATGATGTCGCCGGGATCGATCGCGTCCGAGGCCGCGAGCATCACGACGCCGGTCTTCGTGGGCGTCGGCGAGCTCGACACCATCATGGAGCTCGATCTGGAGCCGGCCGCGTACGAGATGTCCGACGACGTCACGCTCTTCCGCTGCCGCGGCGCCGCGCACATGCACAACTTCGCCACGACCCGCGAGACGATGTGGGCCCGCGTCCACGGCTGGGCGGAATCGGTGGTCCACACGAGCGCTGTCAGCGCGCAACGAGAGGAGGCCCGCGCATGAGCGGGACGCAGTCGGACGTCACGAGCCTCGAGGGCAAGGTCGCCTTCATCACGGGCGGAGCGCGCGCGCAGGGCCGCAGCCACGCGGTCGCGCTGGCCCGCCAGGGCGCGTCGATCGTCGTGACCGACATCGGTCACGACGTCGAGCCGCTCCCGTACTCGCTGGGCACGGCCGAGGAGCTCGCGGAGACCGTCGCGCAGGTGGAGGCCGTGGGCGGGAAGGCGATCAGCGCCCTCGCGGACACCCGCGATCTCGCCTCGCTCGAGGCCGCAGCGACCACCGCCGTCGACACGTTCGGCTCGATCGACATCGTGATCGCGAACGCCGGCATCGCGCCGATGACCGGCACGCAGGACGAGCGACTGTGGCACCTCGCGCTCGACATCAACCTGACCGGCACGTTCAACACCGTGCGGGCCACGATGCCGCGGCTCATCGAGCAGGGGCGCGGCGGATCGATCGTCCTCATCAGCTCGGTGCTCGGCATCCAGGGCACCGCGACCGACCACTGGGGCTCGCTCGGCTACGTCGCCTCCAAGCACGGGGTCGTCGGCCTCATGCAGTCCTACGCGAACCTCCTCGCGCCGCACCGCATCCGGGTGAACTCGGTCCACCCCACCGGCATCGCGACCCCCATGGTCGACAACCCGGGCATGGCCGCCTACCACGCGTCGGTCGGCGGTGCGCCGACCTCCCGCAACGCTCTGCCGGTCGAGGTGATCGACGAGATCGACGTCTCGCACGCGATCTCCTGGCTCGTGTCCGACACCGGGCGGTACGTCACGGGCGTGGCGCTGCCGGTGGATGCCGGCTACCTGAACAGCTGATCACGACACGGACGAGAGGGGTTCGACGATGACGACGACCCAGCCGGGCTACGAGGTCTACGCGCTCCGCTATTACACGCGTCAGGCGCAGCGCGACCACGAGTTCCACCGCGAGGCGATGTACGCCGAGCAGTTCGACGACGACCTGTACATGGACTACTCCTTCTGGCTCGTCCGCAACGAAGAGCGCATCGTGCTCGTCGACTGCGGGTTCGACAAGGCCCGCGCCGCCGCGAAGGGCCGTCACCAGCTGCAGGATCCGGTGGAGCTGCTGGCCGTGCTCGGCGTCGCGCCGGAGGACGTGGACGAGGTCATCGTCACCCACATGCACTACGACCACGTGGGGAATATCGAGCTCTTCCCGAACGCGCAGGTCACGATGGCGCGCGCGGAGTACGAGTACTGGACCGGCCCCTACGGTGCGCGCGAGCTCATGCAGATCATCGTCGACCCGATCGAGACGGCCATCGTGACGCGGCTGAAGGAGGCGGGCCGGCTGACCCTCGTCGAGGACGAGGCGGAGGTCGCGCCCGGCATCCGCGTCGAGCGCGTCGGCGGGCACACGCCCGGCCAGCTGATCGTCGAGATCCAGGGCACGGCGGGGACGATCATCCTCGCGTCCGACGCCGCCCACTACTACGACGAGATCGACCTGGACCGCCCGTACAACCTCTTCGTCGATCTCGGCGAGCTCTACGGCGGATACGACCGCCTGCGCGAGCTCGACCGCCGGGACGGCACGACCGTCGTCGCGGGCCACGACCCCCGCGTCGCGGGGATGTTCCGGGAGACGAGCGACAACGTGTTCGACCTCAACGACCAGCTCCGAGAGCGCTGACGGCGCCCATCGCGAGCCCTCGGGACCCCACCCCGGTCCCTGGAAAGACCGCACGGCACCGTGCGGACGTCCGCAGTACACATCAAACAGGCAGGAAGAAAGAAGATGAGAACTTCGACGAAGAAGAAGCTCACCCTTGCAGTCGCGCTCAGCACTGCGCTGCTGCTCGCCGGCTGCGCCGGGGCGAGCGGCAGCGGATCGAGCGGCGACGGCGGCACGGTCGCGGTCGATGTCGGCACCGGCACCCCGATCAACCTGAACAAGGGTCCGCTGCGGCTGGCGCTCCTCATGAACGACACCTCCAACGAGTGGGAGCAGAACGTCGTCCAGGGAGCTCAGGACGCCGCGAAGTCGTACGGCTGGACGCTCGACGTCCTGAACCCCGGCTTCGACGTGCAGAAGCAGCTCAACCAGATCCAGACGATCGCAACGAGCGGCCGCTATGACGCGGTGCTTGCCATCCCCGTCGACGGTGCGCTCACGTGCACGGCGTTCTCGCAGACGCTGCCGCAGGCCAACATCCTCGTCTCGATCGGCGCCACGCAGCTGTGCGACCGCTCGCAGGCCGAGGGCGACAACCTCTGGCAGCCCGGAACCCTGAACTGGGTCGGCGGCACCGGTGTGACCGCGCAGTACATCCGCTCGTGGCTCGACGTCGCGGTCAAGATGAACCCCGGCCCGCAGAAGGCCGTCATCCTCATGGGCCCGCAGGTGATCACCGTCTCGCAAACGACGAACACGATCCTCGACAAGGAGTTCATCCCGGCGCATCCCGACTTCGTGATCGCCGACCGGCTGTACACCGACTTCACCACGCCGGACACCTACCAGAAGGTGCTCGACTACCTGACGGCGCACCCGGACATCAACGTCGTCCTGTCGACGTACTCGCCCGACATGACCCGCGGCGCGATCGAGGCCATCAACGCCCTGGGCCGCACCGGCATCACGATCGCCGACAGCGGCGGTGCGAAGTACACGTTCGATCAGATCGCGGCGGGGGCGATCCAGTTCACCAGCCCCCTGTTCCCGCGTGAGACCGGTCAGTACATGGTCGACTCGATCAAGGCGGCGCAGGACGGCAAGGCGCCCCAGCGGTTCATCTCCGACATCCCGCCGGCACTCGGATCGCTGACCAACCTGCCGATCTTCACGAAGGACAACATGAGCACCTTCACGCCGGAGTTCTAAGGCGACCGATCCGGACGCCGGGGTCTGCCCGGGGAGCGCATGCTCCCCGGGCAGACCCACCGAATCCCAACGATTGGACATCTCTTGCACGTCATCCCGCACGCCCCCACCAACAAGGGCATTCCCGAGAAGTTCACCGGGGACGTCTGGATCGACGTCCTGACGCGCGGCGAGGGGCAGCTCCCGGTGCGGATGAGCCTCGTCCGGTTCACCCCCGGGGCGCGCATCTCCTGGCACACCCACGTGCACGGACAGCTCCTCTACATCACCGAGGGTCGCGGCTTCGTGCAGAGCCGAGGCGAGGCCCCGATCGAGGTGCGCACCGGCGACCTCGTCTACACGCCGCCCGGCGAATGGCACTGGCACGGCGCCGCGCCCGACACCGCGATGTCCCACTTCGCGATCTTCCTCGGTGGTGACGACGAGCATCCCGACGCCGAGTGGGGCGGGTACGTCACCGACGAGGAGTACGCCGCCTGCACGTCGCTGGAGGCCGCGCGATGAGCCCGGCACCGGTGTCGGAGGCGATCGCCACTCGAGCGGCCGTATTGACGGGATCCCCCGGGGCCTTCGAGATCATGGACGTCCTCCTCGACCCGCCGGGACCCGGCGAGCTCCTCGTGCGGATGGTCGCTGCCGGGCTCTGCCGATCGGACGATCACTTCCAGACCGGCGACTCGATCGCCGGTCGGTACCCCTTCATCTGCGGCCACGAGGGCGCGGGCGTCGTCGAGGCGGTCGGCCCCGGCACGCCGGGCTGGGAGGTCGGGGACCACGTCGTGTTCTCCTTCATCCCCAGCTGCGGCCGCTGCCGCTGGTGCTCGCGCGGGATGACGAACCTCTGCGACCTCGGCCGGTACCTGATGCTGGGCAGTCGCTTCGCCGACGGCGGGGGCTACCGCGTCCACCTCGAGGACGGGACCGACGTCGGCCAGATCTGTGGGCTCGGCACCTTCGCCGAGCGCACGGTCGTCTCGATCGACTCGGCCATCAAGCTGGATCCGGACCTCCCGCTCGAGGAGATGTGCCTCCTCGGCTGTGCGGTCGGCACCGGCTGGGGCTCGGCGGTCAACGCCGCCGAGGTACGCCCCGGCGACGTGACGATCGTGATGGGCGCCGGCGGGATCGGCAGCTTCGCGATCCAGGGCGCCGCCCACGCGGGCGCGCTCACCCTGATCGCGGTCGACCCCGTCGAGTTCAAGCGCGAGACCGCGTTGTCCCTCGGTGCGACGCACGCCTTCGCCTCGATCGGCGAGGCGGCCGACTTCGCGCGCTCACGGACGAACGGCCAGGGGGCGGACAATGCGATCCTCTGCGTCGATGTGCTCCGGGGCGAGCACGTGGCGGCCGCCCTGTCCGCGATCCGGAAGGCGGGCACGGTCGTCGTCACCTCGGTGGCGCCGGCCCACGACGACGGGGGGATCCCGGTCAACCCGCGCGAGTTCTCGCACATGCAGAAGCGGCTGCAGGGCTCGATGTTCGGCATGTGCAACCCGCGCGCCGACATCCCGATGCAGATCGAGATGTACCGCGAGGGGCGGCTCGAGCTGGACTCCCTCGTCACGCGCACGTATCCGCTGGATCAGATCGTCGAGGCGTACGCCGACACGGCGGCCGGCAAGAACATGCGCGCCGTGATCCGCTTTGAATAGATAATATATAATTAGGGTCATCGGGCGGAGCTCAGACCCGAGGAAGGTCGAGAATGGCTACCGAAGCATCTGTGGTGGTCCTCCCCGCGGGAGGTGGGCCCCTCGTCGTCCGCGACATCGTCCTGCCCGCCCCGGACGCCCACCAGGTGGTCGTCGAGGTCAGCGCGACGGGCGTCTGCCACAGCCAGCTCGGTCACATCGCGGCCGCCGATCCGGCGAAGCCGCTGCTGCTCGGCCACGAGGCCTACGGGCGCGTGACGGCCGTCGGGGCCGACGTGACGCACGTCCAGCCCGGCGACGGGGTGTTCGTCACGTGGATCCCGCGGTCGGCGGAGCGCCGGCCGACGCCGACGACGGTCGGGCTCCCGGACGGGGAGAGCGTCACCCTGCGGAACGTCTTCACCTGGGGCACGCACTGCGTCGTGGACGAGCAGTTCGTCGTCAAGGCGCAGCACGACATCCCGCCCGCGGTGGCGTCGATCATCGGCTGCGCCGTCATGACGGGCGGCGGCGCGGTCGTCAACTCGGCGGAGGTGCGCCCGGGTCAGTCCGTCGCGGTGTGGGGTGTCGGCGGGGTCGGCCTGGTCTCGGTCGCGGCCGCTCGCCGGGCCGGCGCCTCGGTCGTGATCGCGATCGACGTGGCCGACGAGAAGCTGGCGCTGGCCGCACGGATGGGCGCCACGCATCTCATCAACGTCCGCGAGGAGGACCCGGTCGCGCGCGTCCGCGAGATCGCGGGGGTCGACGAGACGGAGCGCGGCGTCGACGTCTCGATCGACTGCACCGGCCGCGCGGACAACATCGCCAAGAGCCTGGCGGCGGCGCGGTCGGGTCGGCCCGGCTCGCATCAGGGCGGATCGGTCGTGATCGTCAGCGTGATCCGGGGTCCGATCGAGATCCCCGGGCACGAGTTGCTCAACGGGCAGAAGCGCATCATCGGCTGCCTCGGCGGTTCCGCGGTACCGGATCGCGACTTCGCGCAGTTCGTCGACTGGTACCTCGCCGGCGAGCTCGACCTGGACGCGCTGATCACCGACCGGTACTCGCTCTCGGACGTGAACCGCGCCGTCGAGGATCTGCGCGCCGGCAAGGTCCTCGGCCGTGCCGTCCTCGAACTCTGATCCAAGGAAAGGTGATCGACCATGACCGTGCGATCGGTGGAAGTGACGTCTCCGGTGACGCTGCTCAAAGTCGGAGCGGACTACGAGGAGGGGCAGGGTGAGCGGATCGCTGTCGAGAACCCCGCGACCGGCGAGCAGATCGCCGAGATCTCGGCGGCGTCGGCGGCCCAGGTCGAACGCGCCGTGGCGGCCGGCAAGGATGCCCTGCGCCGCGGGGAGGTCGGGGCGCCCGAGGAGCGTGCGGCCTACCTGCACGCGCTCGCCGACCTGATCACCGAGCGCCGCGACGAGTTCCTGTCGATCGTCGTCGACGAGGTCGGGACCCCGATCTCCACGGCGCGCGATCTGCACATTTCGACGCCCGTCGAGATCCTGCACTGGCTCGCCGACCGCGCGCTCGTCGACCGTACCGAGGACCTCGGCGCGAACGACGGCCCGGGTGCGAGCCGCGCGATCGTGGAGTACCGCCCGATCGGCGTCGCGGCCGGGATCACGGCCTACAACTACCCGGTCCTCTTCAATGCGATGAAGCTCGGGAGTGCGCTCGCGGCCGGGTGCCCCCTCGTCCTGGTCGGGTCGCCCCTGGCTCCGCTGTCGAGCCTCCTGTTCGCGTCGCTGCTCGAGGAGGCGGGGATCCCGTCCCGCGCGGCGAGCGTCCTCGTCGGCGGCGTCGACACCGCGAAGGCCCTGATCGCCTCGCAGGACGTCGCCAAGATCTCCTTCACGGGATCCGTCTCGTCGGGCGAGGCCGTCATGGCGGGCGCTGCGGCGGGCCTGCGCGAGGTCGTGCTGGAGCTCGGCGGGAAGACGGCCGCGATCCTGCTCCCCTCGGCCGACCTCGGTGCGCTCACGACGGCGCTCCACCACCGGTACCTGCGCAACGCCGGTCAGGGCTGCGCCTCGCCCACCCGGCTGCTCGTGCCGAGCGACCGGCTGGAGGAGTTCGCGGAGCTCAGCCGCACCGTGTACGACCGCGTCCCGGTGGGCGACCCCTGGGACGAGAGCACGATCGTCGGACCCGTCATCACGCGCGAGCACCGCGCGCGCGTGCACGGCTACATCGACGGTGCCGTGGCCGACGGCGGAACCGTGGTGGCGAGCGGCCACCTGCCGGACGAGCCGGGTGGATGGTTCGTCCGCCCGACCCTCCTCGGCGGTCTGCCGAACTCCGCCCGGATCAACCAGGAGGAGGTCTTCGGCCCCGTCGCGAGCGTCCTCACGTACGACACGATCGACGACGCGATCGACATCGCGAACGGCACGAAGTACGGGCTGCACGCGAGCGTCTTCGGCGACTTCGAGGAGGCGCGGCGCGTGGCGACCCGGCTCGAGGCGGGCACGGTCACGATCAACGGCGGCGGCCGTGTGCGGCCGGACGCGCCGAATGGTGGCTGGAAGTCCAGTGGCATCGGGCGGGAGCGCGGCGAACTGGGCGTGCGGGAGTACCTCGAGCCCGTGACGGTGCAGTGGCCGGCGTGACGACGACCCCCGGGGGGCCGTTCCGGGCGCGGAATGCCGCGCTACGCTGGCGGGAACCCCGACCGGACGACGACGTGGAGGATGTGAGACATGGCCAATGTGCGGGAGCGTGACTCCGGACAGGTTCAGCACGAGCCCCTCGTCGACTTCATCTCGAGATCGCTCGTGCGCTCGATCAGCAGCGGCGAGATCGCCGCGGGCGAGCGGCTCTCCCCGGCGTTCCTCGCGAAACAGCTCGGCGTCTCGCACATCCCCGTGCGGGAGTCGCTGACCTCGCTCGAGGCATCCGGCTACGTGCGGCGTGTGCCCCGCGTCGGCTTCTTCGTCACCGAGGTCTCCATCCAGCAGGTGGAGGAGACCTACCGGCTCCGTCAAGTGCTGGAGGACGAGGCGATCCGGGTCGCCATGCCGCTGCTGACCGACGAGGACGTCGAGCGGATGCGCGACCTCAACGCGCGGGCCGGGAAGGCGATGGCCACGCGCAGCGGGAGCTTCCTGGATCTCAACCGCGAGTTCCACTTCGTGGCCTTCGAGCGCACCGGGAACGAGACGCTGCTGCGCTTCCTCAATCAGCTGTGGGACGCCTCGCGGCGCTTCCAGAGCACCATGCTGTACGACCCGCTGCCGCCGGAGGTGCTGCACCACCAGCACGAGGGGCTCGTCGAGGCGTTCGAGGCGCGGGACGTGGAGCTTGCCACGGCGCGCATGACGGAACACCGCGACTACACCCTGAACGCGCTGCGCAGCGGGCGGATCTGAAAGGAGCGCGCGTGCGCCACTTCTCCTCTCCGCTGAGGCTCCACGCCGGAGCGGGCGCACTCGACCAGCTCCCGGCCGAGCTCACGCGGCTCCGCGTCGAGCGCGTCCTGATCGTGTGCAGCGGATCGCTCGCGCGGCGGGATCCGGGCATCCTCGCCAGAGTCCGCGAGCTGCTCGATCCGCGGCACGTCGTGCTCTTCGACGGGGTGCAGGAGCACAGCCCGGTCGAGGTCGTCGAGACCGTCCGCGACCTCATTCGCGCCGAGGAGGTGCAGGGCGTCGTGGTTATCGGCGGCGGCTCGGCGATCGTGACGGCGCGCGCGGCGACGATCCTCGCCGCCGAGTCGGGCTCGGTGGCGGAGCTGGCGACGCATCGCGGCGCCGACGGCCGTCTCGTGAGCCCCCGCCTGAGCGCGCCGAAGATCCCGCAGTGGATCGTGCCGTCGACGCCGACCACCGCGTACGCGAAGGCGGGGGCCGGCGTGCACGACGTCGCGACCGGGACCCGGCTCGCGCTGTTCGATCCGAAGGCGCGCGCTACGGGCGTGATCCTCGATCCGACCGTCGCCGCGACCGCGCCGGGGCGCGTCGTGCGCGGCGCGGCCATGAACGCGCTGTCGATGGCGATCGACGGCCTGCAGTCCGGTTCGGACGACCCGCTCGCCGAGGCCTACCTGACGCACGCGCTGCGGATGCTGCGCGACGACCTCCCGGCAGTGCCGGGCGGCGACGAGCTCGTCGACGGCGCGCTCGGGGTCCGGCTCATGATCGCGTCGCTCATGATCGGTGAGGCGAGCGACTACGTCGGCACGGGGCTCGCGCAGCCGCTGTCGCACGCCCTCGGGCGCCGGTCGAGCGTGGGGAACGGCATCGTGGAGGCCCTGCTCGTGCCGCACGTCATGCGCTTCAACGCGGGGGTCACGGATGCGGGGCTCCGCGCCGTCGCGGCCGCCCTGCGGCCGGAGCGGGAGCCCGACCCCGCCGAGGCCGTGGATGCCGTGGAGGAGCTTCTCGCGCGCGCGGGTGCGCCGCGCCGGCTCCGGGAGGTGGGGGTCGACCGCGACGCCCTCGAGGACGTCGCGGCGCACGCGGAGGACGACTGGAGCATCACCCGGGTCCCGCGCCCGGCCACCTCCGACGAGCTGCGCGGGCTCCTGGCGGAAGCCTGGTGAGGTGCCGGCCGTGGGACCGCGCGCTCAGTCGGTGAAGACCGGCGCGCGCTTCTCGATGGCCGCGGCGACGCCCTCGGCGAAGTCCGGGGTGCCGAGCAGCGCGGTCTGAGCCGTCGCCTCGACGTCGAGCGCGGCGGCGACGCGACCGAGGAGGTCGCGCCGCATCGTCGACCGGATCGCCTGGAGAGAGGCGCGGGAGGAACCGGCGAGCTCGTGAGCCCACGCGACCGCCTCGGCCCGAGGGTCGTCGGCGGCGCGATCGACGAGGCCGATCGCCAGCGCCTCGTCCTGGGCGACGTTGCGTCCCGAGTACAGGAGGTCGGTGGCGCATTGGCGGCCGACTGTCTCGGGAAGGGTGACCGAGAGCCCGAACCCGTGGTGGAACCCCAGACGGGCGAAGTTCGCCGTCATCCGGACGTCGGGGCCGGCGACCCGGAAGTCGGCGGCCAGGGCGAGACCCAGGCCGCCGCCCACGACCGCTCCGTGGAGGGCCGCGACGACGGGCGTCCGGGTGGTGAAGATCCGGAACGCCTCGCGATAGACGCGCCGCAGCAGGTGCGGGTCCACGCCGCGCAGGTCCGCGCCGGCGCAGAAGCTGCGACCCGCGGCGCCGAGCACGACGACGCGGACCCGCGGGTCCGCGTCCAGCTCCACGAGCGCGTCGCCGAGCTCGCGCAGGCTGGCCTCGTCGAAGAAGTTGTGCGCTCCGCGGCGAACCTCCACCACCGCGACGAGGCCGTCGGCGGTGACGTCGAGCTCCTCGCTCATCCGGCGATCTCCGCCGCGCGCAGGCGGGAGACGACGGCGTTCTTGTCCACCTTGCCGGAGTGCGTCAGCGGGAACGGCTCGTCCGCCTGGAACCAGCGCGTGGGGACGGAGAAACCGGCGATCGTCGCGCGGAGCGTGCGGGCGACCTCGTCCTGGTCGAAGCCGGGGGCGGGCACCACGATCGCCGCCACCTCCTCGCCGAGGTCCGGGTTCGGCAGCCCGAAGACGAGGGCGTCGTCGACCGTGGGAAGGGCCACCAGTGCCGCCTCCACGGCCGCGGGCGCGATGTTCTCGCCGCCCCGGATGATCATGTCCTTCGAGCGGCCCGTGATCCACAGGTATCCGTCGTCCACGCGCCCGAGGTCGCCGGTGTGGAGCCATCCTTCGGCGTCGATCGGAGACGCGTCGGCGCCGAGGTAGCCCGTCATCTGGGTGGGGCTGCGCAGGAGCACCTCGCCGTCCGTGCCCTCCGCCGACTCCGCGATGCGCAGCTCCACGCACGGCAGCGCCCGACCGGTCGCGCCGGGCCGGTCGACGGTGTCCTTGCCGGACGCGGCGACCGCCTGCCCGCCGTTCTCGGTGAGCCCGTAGCCGGTCGCGATGCGCGGCTCGGTGCCGGGGAAGCCGGTGCGGATGGAGGCCAGCAGATCCGCGTGGATGGGCGCGCCGCCGACCGTGAGCGACCGCAGCGTCGAGAGGTCGTAGCGCCCGATCTCGGGATCGTTCAGGACGCGCGTGACCATGGTGGGCACGGCGCTCCAGCGGCGGATGTGCCACGCCTCGATGAGGCGCATCGCCTCCGCGGGGTCGAACTTCCCGGCCGGCATCACGAGGGTGTCGCCGACGCAGATCGCGCGCAGGAGCGTCTGGATGCCGCCGACGTGGAACATCGGGCCCGTGTGCAGGGCGGCTTCGCCGGCGGACTCGTCCACCTGATGGGGGAGGCGGCGCGTGATGTGGAGGAGCATCTGCAGGCCCGCCAGCAGCGCGCGATGCGAGAGCACGGCTGCCTTCGGCGTACCCGAGGTGCCCGAGGTGAAGATGATGGCCGCGGGGGCGTTCTCGTCCGTCGAGGGATCGCCGGCGGGCATGCCGAGGGCGGCCAGGTCGACGTCCGCGGTCCACGGGAGCACCGGCCATTCCGGCGGGACGCGTGCGGCGAGCCGGTCGTGCGCGACGACGGCACGCGGCTCGACCTTTTTCAGCGCGTCGGCGAGCTCGGCGTCACTCCACCACGAGTTCGCGAGGACGGCCACCGCCCCGACCGACACGATGGCCCAGAAGTTCACGATCCACTCGGGGCTGTTCCAGCCGAGGATGACGACGCGGTCGCCCTCGCCGATCCCCGCGGCCTCGAGCCACACGGCGCGTGAGGCGACGGCCGCACCGAACTCGTCGAACCGGACGACCCGATCGCCCTGGACGATGTGCGGCCGGTCGCCCCACCGTGCCGCGAACGGCACGAGTTCGCTGAGCCGCCGGGGCCGCTCCGCGTACATCTTGTAGTCGATCCCGCCGACGCGGACCGGGACGACCTCGCCGCCCCAGCTCATCCCCGGTCGCCGTTCGGTGCGAGCGGCAGACGGATGACGGCGGAACCGGGCATGACGTTCTGTCCGCGCTGGTTGGTCGCCCACGTCTCGATGCGCACGACGTGGTCGCCGTCGTCGTCGACGAACTTCTCGGTGACCTTCGCGCTGAGCCGGACGACGTCCGACAGGTACACGTGCGCGCGGTACTGGCCGTGCAGCGACTTGACGAAGCCGTCGTCGCCCATCCAGTTCGTCAGTTGGTGGATCTGCCAGCACGTGCGCTGGATGCCCACGTCGTACGCGATCTGCGCGCCCTGGAGGCGCGCGGCGTAGTCGTTGTAGTGCACCGAGTAGACGGGCTCGAGCGCGTGCGTGTTGGGGTCGCGGAAAGCCCACTTCGGGTGCTTCTTGTAGCGCCGCAGGGCCGTGCCGTGCGCGGAGAGGCGCGGGATCGGCGCGGCGCCGGACGCGACGAACGCGATCTCGTCGGTGAGGCCGATCGGGCCCTTGGTCACGGGATCCAGCTCGTCGCCGACCTCGACGTCGTCCCAGTAGCGGGGCACGGCGCCGCGGGGCGACTCCGCGAGGACGTCTTCCTCGATCTGCGCCAGCTCCTCGTCCGTCCACGGGTGCGGCAGCTCGATCTTGCGCGACTCGCGCTTGGCCTGCATCTCGGTGCGCTCGAAGCGCATCCGCGAGCAGATGAACGTCGCGACCAGCTCGCCGTCCTGGTTGCGGTACTCCTGCCGCAGGTAGTCCTTGATCCGGCGACCTGCGAAGTTGCTCGCCTCGATCGGGCCGTCGAACCCGTCGAACACGACGCGCGCGTCGATCCGGTCGCCGACCCGGATGGGGCGGTGGAACTCCATCGTCGTCTCGGCGTGGAAGCCGCCAAGGCCGCGCCAGCCCACCTGCACCGAGCCCAGGCAGGCGAAGATGAAGCTCGGCGGCGCGATGATCCCGCCGAACGCGGTGCCGGCCGCGTACTCCTCGTCGGTCCACAGCGGGTTGTCGTCGCCGATGCCCTCCGCGAAGCGCAGGATCGCGAGCCGGGTCGCGTACTCGTTGTTGACGGAGGACGCGGTGCGCAGCTCCGTCCCGATCAGGGCCCGCATCTCGGCGAGCATCTCGTCGGTGAAGCGGGCGGCGGCGAGGCCCGTGCCGATCTCTGCGTCTGGGGGAGTCACGTGTTGCCTCGCGTTCGTAAATAAGGACAGCTGATCGTAAACGCGATCGTAGGATGGGGACGGACATCTGTCAAGATGCTGAGGAGATACGGAGGCCATGTGATCGAGCCGCTCGACGAGTCCCAGTACCTCGCCCACCGCGCCGGCACGGTCCCCCAGCCCGTCGCGCTGCGTTCGTGGGTCCGTGCCGTGGGCGTGCCGTTCCGGCGGGGGATCCCGCACTCCTTCGCGTATCTGCTGCGCGACGAGGAGTCCGGCGTCCACGTCGTGGATCCCGGCCAGGACACCGCGGAGAACCGCGCGTACCTGTCCGCCGTGGTGGCCGAGAGCGGGACGGATCCGAGGGGGATCCGCTCGATCACTCTCACCCACTTCCACCGGGACCACTCGGGCCTCGCCGCATGGCTCGCGCGCGAGTCCGGCTGCCCGGTCCGTCTGCACTCGGCCGAGATCGCCGAGCTGCGCGCCGAGTCGAGGGGATCCCGCTACACGGACGGCCTCGACGCCCGCATGCGGCGGTGGGGGATGCCGATCTCCCGCGCGTCGCTGATCGAGATCACGGGCGAGACGCCGCCGGCGCTGACCGTGCCCGACGAGCTCGAGCCGGTGGCGGACGGCGAGCTCCTGCCGATCCCCGGGCGCCGGGTGCGCGTGCGGCACACGCCCGGGCACAGCCCCGGCCACGTCGTGCTGGTGCTGGAGGACGAGGGTCTCGTCCTGACCGGGGACACCCTGCTCCCGCACATCAACCCGCCGATCGGCCGCTCCCACGGCGGGGAGGGGAACGCGGTCGGCCGGTTCCTGGAGTCTCTCGAGCTGCTCGCGGCATACGACGCGGACGACGTCGGCCCCGGGCACGGTTACTGCTTCCGCCCGCTCGGCGAGCGCCGGCGCGACGTGGAGGCGCACGTCCGCGCGCGCCTCGCCGAGGTCCGGACGGCACTCGCCTCCGGCCGCGGCACGGATGCCTGGACCGTCGCGCCGCAGCTCACGTGGGGCCCGGGCTGGGCGAACCTCAGCGGCCGGAACCTGCAGTCAGCCCTCGACCAGACCGCCCTCTACGTCGAGCTCGCCCGCTCCGCCCCCGCGTGACCCCATCCGCCCCCGGCATGACCCCATCCGCCCCAGGCATCACCCCATCCGCCCCAGGCATCACCCCACCGCCCCGGCATGAGCGGAGGAGATGGAACCGGGGGAGGACCGATCCTGGCGTCCTGATCCTCCGCTCGTCCCATCTCCTCCCCTCGTCACGGGGGTGGGGTGGGGTGGGGGGGTGGGGGGGCTCGGAGTCGCCGCGGCTAGGCCTGGTTGGCGGTGTAGCGGACGGCGCCGGCGGGCCAGTCGCCGGCGAGCGCGACGCGAGTCCGCTCGGTCTGACCGGCCGCGGCCCGGTGGGGCGAGAGCAGCACGTCGGCGTTCGCGAGGTCGTGGATCACGAGACGGGAGAACCGGCCCCCGGGCAGCTCGACGAGACGGGCGCGGAGCCAGTCCTCGTGGTCGAGGAGCAGCTGCGAGTGCTCCTCGATGAACCACGCGTCGAACTCCTCGGTCGCCTCCGCGGGGACGGGGAACAGCGCGACGAACAGGGTCGCGCCGGGCTCGACCGGTCCCGAGTCGTAGAGGACCGTGCCGCGGGTGCGCCGCACGACCCCACCCTGCGGGACCGGGGTGGATCCCTCCACCACACGGAGGAAGCGCGAGTCCTCGTCGACCAGGCGATACGCCCCGGCCGAGGTCTCGGCGTCATAGACCAGGCACTCGAGGGTGATCTCCGAAGTCGTCGTCGTCATGTCTCGACGATAGAAAACCTCGGCCCCTTCGCCTGTCCAACGTCTTCCGCGCCGCCCGTCCCATTGGCCAACACGAGGTGACGCGGGCTACGGCGCGGCCTGCTCCACGTCGCCGGTGAAGAGGATCATCGGCACGCCCATGCCGCCGGCATCCGCCACGACCTCCGTCATCGCGGGCGACTCCTGCGCCGCGGCGACGGCGTCCGCGTCGTCGAAGTCCAGCTCGGCGACGAGATAGGGGCGGGCGTCGTCGCCCTCGTCTGGGCGCGACCACGAGAACCGCCGGAGGCCGGGCAGCGCCAGGACCAGCTGGATGTGCGTCGGGTAGTGCGCGTCGAAGCCCGCGGGATCGGACGGCTTCTCGTACAGCACGGTGATGCGTCGCATCAGCGGTTCCCTCCCTGGCTTCCGGCGATGGCGTCCAGCATGGCGGGGGAGCCCTGCACCGCGCTCCGCTGCATCTGGTGCAGGATGCTGCGGATGCCGCTGAGCTCCTCGCTCCCGCCGGCGCGGCCGGGGCCGCCGTGGACGAGCTCCGGCAGGGGCGTGCCGTGCCCGGTCGATGCCGCCGCCGCGTCGCGGTCGAGCACGAGGATCCGGCCGTGCCACGGCGCGATCGCGCGCACGACCTGGGCCGCCACGTCCGGATCGTGCGTGACGAGCGATCCGGCGAGGCTGCCGCCACCCCGGGCGACGAGACCCGCGGCCTCGTCGAGGTCTGCGAACGGGATGAGCGTCGTCACGGGCCCGAAGGGCTCGACCTCGTTCGGCTCGCGCGCCGCTCCGTCGGCCTGGAGCAGGATCGGGCCCATGAACGCGCCGCGCTCGGCGTCGCCGTCCACCACGTCCACCGCGGACGGGTCGCCGAACACGACGCGTCCCGACCGCTCGATCGTGCGCACGGCCTCGCGCACGAGATCGCGCTGTTCGAGGCTCACGAGGGCGCCCATCGTGACGTCGTCGCGACGCGGGTCGCCGACCGTGACCTCCGCGAAGCGTGCCGCCACCGCGTCGGCCACCTCGGCGGCGCGCTCCTCGGGCACGAAGATGCGCCGGATCGCCGTGCACTTCTGGCCCGACTTGACG
This sequence comes from Microbacterium sp. X-17, assembly GCF_039615055.1. Taxonomy (NCBI): domain Bacteria; kingdom Bacillati; phylum Actinomycetota; class Actinomycetes; order Micrococcales; family Microbacteriaceae; genus Microbacterium; species Microbacterium sp. X-17. The sequence goes on along the minus strand of NZ_JBDHNI010000002.1, from coordinate 598,812 downwards.
GTCGTCTCGGTGAGGACGCCCTGCACGAACAGGTCGAACTCGGGGCTGCCGGCCTCGACGTCGGGGCCCAGGATCGTCGCGTTGAGCGAGTCGGCCTCGACGCCGAGCGTGACCCCGCGGTGGACGACCGCGGGGTCGGCGCGCAGCGTCGCCGCGGTGGACGCCGATCCGGTGAACGCGACGACGTCGTGGACGCCGAGCCGGTCGAGGAGGCCGGCGGCGCTGCCGCTGACGAGCTGCAGGACGCCGTCGGGCAGCACGCCCGCCTCGACGATGCGGCGGACGGCGCGCTCCGCGACGTACGCGCCCTGGCTCGCGGGCTTCAGGATGCTGGGCAGCCCCGCGAGCAGCGACGTGGAGAACTTCTCCAGGAAGCCCCACAGCGGAAAGTTGAAGGCGTTGATGTGCACGGCCACGCCCGGGCGCGAGGAGTACAGGTGCCGGCCGGAGAACGAGCCGTCCGCGCTCAGCGGCAGCACGGGGCCGTCGAGGTACAGCTGCGCGTCGGGCAGCTCGCTGCGGGCGATCGCGACGTAGGCGTTCGCCGTGTACGTGGCGCCGAAGATGTCGACCGCCGAGTGCGGCCGCGTCGTGCCGGTGTGGAAGGACAGCTCGTAGAGCTCGTCGAGGTTGCTCTCGACGACGCCGACCACCGCCTCGAGCAGGTCGGCCCGTTGGAGGAAGGTCAGGTCCCGGAGGGCGGGGCCCCCGACGGTGCGGGCGCGCTCGACCATCGCGGACAGGTCGAGACCGGCGGACGAGATCCGCGCGACCTCCTCGCCGGTGGCCGCGTCCCGGAGGGGCGCGCCCTCCTCGCCGGATCGAAACCATGAGCCGTTCGCGTAGCTCTCCAAGAGCGTCACCATGGCGCGTCTCCCGTCGTCAGACTGAGCTTGCCGACCGGCGGCAGCGGCTCGCATCGGCTAGGCGGCCTACCGGAGACCGCGACGTTCCGACGAGTGGCCATATCCGCGCGCCGACGTGACTCAAGATAGTGACGAGAAGCCTCGGTGGGGAAGGTCTCCTTGTCGACCGCGGCGAACGATCGGTTGCGATGGAGGAGCCCCGATGACAGACATGCCCGCGACGACGGACTCGTTGGAGCCTGTGCCCAGTTCGGCCTCGATCGGAGGTGAGCCGGAGCCGCATCAGGGCCTCAGCGGCAGGATGGGCACCGCGGGCCTCGTCTTCACGACTCTGGCGTACAACGCGCCGATCGCGATCGTCACGGGATATGTCACGGTCGTCGTGGCCGTCGGCAACGGGATCGGCGCGCCCTGGGCGTACATCATGGTCGCGGTCATCGCGCTCCTCTTCGCCGTCGGGTTCACGACGTTCGCGCGGCACCTGCCGCGGCCGGGCGGCTTCTACGCGATGATCACCGCGGGCCTCGGCAAGCGGCTCGGGCTCGGCGTCGGGTTCCTCGCGACCGCCCAGTACTTCGCGATCGTCGGCGGTGGCACGTCCTTCGTCGGCTTCGCCGTGGAGTCCCTCATCGTCGGATGGGGCGGTCCGGACATCCCGTGGTGGGTGTTCTCCCTCGCGATCCTGGCGATCATCGCGGTGCTCGGATACCTGCGGCTCGACATCTCCACCCGGGTCCTCACGGTGTTCCTCATCGTCGAGATCGTCGTGGTGGTCGTCTACGACCTCGTCGTCCTCGGCCAGGGCGGGGCCAACGGGCTGACCGTCGCGCCGTTCCTCCCGCAGAACGCGCTCTCGGGAAGCGTGGGTCTGGCGCTCCTGTTCGGGATGCTCTCGCTCAGCGGTTTCGAGGCGACCGTCATCTTCCGCGAGGACGTGCGCAACCCCAACCGCACGATCCCCCGCGCGACGTACCTGCAGATCCTCATCATCGGCGTGTTGTACACGATCTCGGCGTACGCCTTCATCGTCGCGGTGGGCACCGACGACGTCGTGGCCGCGGCCCAGGCCAACCCGCTGGGGTCGTTCCTCGACTCCGCCGAGCGCTACCTGGGCGTCATCGGACGGGACCTTTTCAATGTGCTCACGGTCACGAGCCTGTTCGCCGGCATCCTCGCGGGGTACAACACGATCGCCCGCTACCTCTACAACCTCGGATACGACCGCATCCTCCCGAAGTCGCTCGCCGTCGTGCACGAGAAGCAGGGCTCGCCGTACCGCGCCTCGGTGGCGACGGGCATCGTCATCCTCGCGATGGTGGTCCTGCTCGCGTTCTTCGGCGGTGCCGCCGCGTTCATCTACCCGCAGGTGACCGGCGCCGGCGGATACGCCCTCCTCGTCATGCTCATCCTCGTGACGATCGCGGCGATCGCGTACCTGGCGCGGACCCGTCCCCCGGGCGCGAACCTGTGGAAGCGCCTGTTCGCTCCGCTCCTCGCGCTCGTCGGCCTGGGCGTCTCCCTCGTGCTCGCGACGCTCAACATCGATCAGATGATCACGGCGGGTCCGGTGGTCGTGACGATCTGCCTCGTCGCCGTGTACGGCCTCATCGTGGTGGGCATCATCGTCGCGTCCATCTTCAAGCGGACGAAGCCCGACGTGTTCGCCCGGATCGGGCGGCAGTGAGGGTCTTGGCCAAGTAGCCGACTCGCGGGCGAGACGGTGGACAACCTCCAATTGTGAATTCGGCGCGCCCGATTCATGGTGAGAAGACTCAACAGACGTGACGCCCGGCTCCGGCCGTGGCGTGGACATGACAGAAGGGAAGGCAGCTTTGGGCGACGAACAGATCGACAACCTTGAAGCAGCGTTGGAGCAGGCGAAGTTTCTCGCCGATCAGCCCGAGTTCCTCGACCTGTACTCGAAGACGTACAGCCCGGGATACCAGGGATACGGCGAGACGAAGCCCGGCGACAAGGTGCTCATCGCGATCGGCTCGAGCGTGCACCTGGCCGCTCCGCTCGCCATCGCGAAGGTGCTGCGCGAGCGGGGTGCGAAGGTCGACATCGTGATCGCGGATGAGGGCGTGGACCGCCTCATCACGGAGACGGACGAGATCGAGGCGAACATCCGCCGCGAGCCCTGGAAGGGCCACGAGGACACGTACCGGCCGCGCCGCTACCTGGAGATCCCGTGGGTGCGCAAGCTCGTCGAGTGGCGCAATTACGACCTCCACATCCAGGGACGCGCGTTCCCCGGCTCGGCGGACTTCCGCTGGGAGGGCCACGCCTGGCAGATGCTCGAGCACTTCATCGACAAGTCGAACCGCTTCCCGCGCGAGCTGCACGACCTCATCAACAAGAAGGCGTGGGATCCGGTGTGGGCCCGCGGCAAGGGCGCGAAGGTCCGGATCACCGACAAGGAGGGCACGGACTTCTCGTACACCCTCCTCGAGGACTACTGGACGACCGTGGCCCCGACGACGTGGTTCGCGGAGGACCCGTGCATCGGTCACCTGATGTACCACCCGGGCCCCCCGATCAACCCGCTGCAGGACGCGTCGGGTGTCATCAAGGGCACGCTCACGCACTTCTCGAAGCCCTACCCGCAGCTGACCGCGACCCTCGAGAAGGGCAAGATCGTCAGCGTCGAAGGCGGAGGCGGCTACGGCGAGGGCTGGCGCGCACTGCTCGAGGAGACCGAGGACCTGCAGTACGACCAGTTCCCCGGCAAGGGCCTGTTCTGGCTCTGGGAGGTCGCCGTCGGTACGAACCCCTGGGTGCGTCGTCCGTCGAAGATCGACACGATCTCCACGGGTGGCACGGAGTGGGAGCGTTATCGCTCGGGCGTCATCCACCTCGGATTCGGCACGGCCGGTCCCTCGGAGGCGGAGAACAACGCGGGCAAGCTCGGCCACCCCTACGGCCACCTGCACGTCCACCTCATGTGGCCGACCGTGGAGATCACCGCCGCCGACGGCACCGTCGAGGTCCCGATCAAGGACGGCCGCCTGGCCGCCCTCGACGACCCCGAGGTGCGCGAGCTGGCCGCGAAGTTCGGCGACCCCGCCGAGCTCCTCGACAGCGAGTGGGAGCCGCAGATCCCGGGCATCAGCATCCCCGGCGACTACGCCGCGTACGCGCAGAACCCGGCCCCCTGGCACCTGGGAGACCACGCGCAGCGCTGACCCGCCGCACGAACGAAGAGAGCGGCCGCCCGTCGGGCGGCCGCTCTCTTCGTCTCTGCGGTGAGCGGTGGGTCAGGCGGACTCGCCGCGGGCCGCGACCTCGGTCGCGATCTCGTCCAGGCGCGCGACGAGCTGATCGGTCGCGGAGTAGAACAGCGAGTGGTCGCAGTCGAACTCGACGTAGTCGCGGACGCGCGGGAGCAGCGACCGCTGGAACGACGTCCCGAAGGCGTGGTCGTCGGTGGTCACGATGTAGCTCGTGGGCACGTGCTTCCACGCCGCCTTCGTCACGTGCTCCGTGAACGATGCGGCCGGCATCGGACGCATGCGCTCGCCGGCGCGGCGGGCCTGTTCGGGCGTGCAGCGGTGGAAGAAGCCCGCGACGGCCCGTTCCGGATCGAGCGTGAACATCCCGCCGGGCAGGTACACGTCGGCGGGCATCACCTCCGGCGTCACCGCGCGCTCGTCGTCAACGGTCTCGCCGATGTCGGGCACGGGGCCGGCGCAGATCACGAGGTGATCGGCGTCGTCGCCGCCCTGCGTGATCACGGGGCAGCCGTAGCTGTGCCCGACGGCGACGACCCGTTCGCCGCGGGCCTTCGCGGCGGCGATCTCCTGCTCGACGGCCTCGGCGTCGTCGAAGAACGAGGTGAGCGGCAGGTCGGGCGCGCTCACGAGCCAGCCGCGCTCCTCGAGCGGGCCGACGACCTCTTCCCAGCACCAGCCGCCGTGGCAGGAGCCGTGGACGAGGAGGATGCGGACGGGCGCGGTGCGGGGATCGGGCTCTGTGGTCATGGATCGACTCCTTGGATGCAAAAGAGAGGGGTCTCCCGTCTTCGCAGACGGGAGACCCCGGGGGACGTTACTGGGTGATCCAGGCGTCCTGGAAACGGAAGTTGTTCAGCGCCACCGACGATCCGGTGGCGGTGAGACCGCGCACGTTGGGCGCGACCGCGTCGACCTCGTTCGCGTTGCCGACGCCGATCACGCCGCCCTGGTCGAACTGCTGCTTCTGTACCGCCGCCCACATGCTGTTGGCCGTGGTCGGGTCGGTCGCAGACATCGCCTGCAGCATCGCCGGCGCGGAGTCGGGATGCGACGCGCCCCAGTGCGTCTCATCCGCGTACGCCGTCGGGGTGAAGAACGTCAGGTAGTACGCCGTGAGCGACGGGAACGCGAGCGTCTGGTCCTGGCCCATCGGCAGGCTCAGCCATCCGCCGGCGGTGGTGAAGTAGGTCGAAGGATCGACCTGCTTCACGTTCACGTCCAGTCCGACGGCGCGCGCCTGCTCGGCGAACAGCGTGGCCGCCTCGACGAAGCCGGCGATCGCGGGTGCGGTCGTGATCTCGAGCTTGGCGTTCTCGAGGCCCGCGTCCTTGATGAGCTGTCGCGCTTTGTCCGGGTCGTAGCTGCGTGTCGAGGAGCTGTCGTAGTACTGCGTGCCCAGCCCCAGCAGGTCGTTGCTCTCGGTCGCGAAACCGTTGAACACGTTCTGGATCATGGTCTGGCGGTCCACCAGCAGCTTCAGTGCCTCCACGAGCCGCGGGTCGTTGTATGGCGCCTGCTCGAGGTTCACGTAGATGTAGTGCGTGCCGCCCGAGGGGACGTTGAGGATCTTGACCGCCGGATTGTTCAGGTTCGCCGCGGCGAGCGAGAACGAGTAGTTCGGCGCGGCGTCGATCGAGCCGCTGAGCAGGGCGTTGGAGCGGGCGCCCTCGTCGGTGAACGACACAAGCGTCACCTTGTCGAGATACGGCTTGCCCGGCTGCCAGTAGTGGGGGTTGGCCACCAACTCGGTGCGGTCACCGGGGCTGAACGACGACACCTCGAACGGACCGGTGCCCATCGGGTGCGCGCTCAGGTCGTCGAACGACTCACCGTTCTTCGTGATGGAGGCGCCGCTCATCGTCAGCAGCGACGGGAACTCGGCCGTGCCCATCTTCATGGGGATGACGACGGTCAGCGGGTCGGTGGCGTGCACGTTGGGGATGTCGATCGTCGTCGTGGCGTACGCGTACATCGAGTCGCGCTGGTCCGACCAGACGTTCTGGATGGCCCACACGACGTCCGCAGCGGTGAACGGCGACCCGTCCTGCCAGAGGACGCCGCTGCGGAGAGTGATGGTCCACAGCGTGGCGTCGGCGTTCGAGGTGGCCGCCGTCGCGAGAGAAGGGGCGTAGGAGATCGAGAAGTCGGTGGTGCCGGGGTTGTCGATCTTCTGCTCGAACAGGCGGTCGTAGATCGACAGCACGCGAGCGTGGTCGCCGTAGGTGCTCGTGACACCGGGGTTCACCGACTCCGCCGGGCCACCGGAGATGACGCCGACCCGAAGCTCCCCGCCCTTGACCGGGGTGCCGTCGCCGCTGCTGGACAGGAACGGCGGCGGGGTCGGCCCCGTGGTGGTGCTGGAGCCGGCGCTGCAGCCGGCGAGGAGCGCCAGGGCGATTGCCGCCGTAGCGGCGGTCGCCAAGCGCAACGCGCGTCGTCGCGCGGAGGTGCGTGTGGTCATGTCCTCGGACCTTTCATGTGTGCGGATGGGTGGGACACCGGGATGGTCAGGCCGACTCGCGTTCGGCGCTGGCAAGGGTCTGGTTCTTCTGGTCGCTGTCGGCCCACTGCTGCATCGTCGCCTCGATCGACGGCGCCGCCTCCAGCAGGCTCTGCGTGTACGGATGCTGCGGGCGCTCCAGCACCTGTGCCGTGGTGCCGTCCTCCACGACGTGACCGCCGCGCAGCACCATGACCTCGTCGGCGACCGCGGCGACCACGCCGAGGTCGTGCGTGATGAACAGCAGACTGAGGCCGAGGTCGCGGCGCAGGTCGCCGAGCAGCTGCAGGACCGCGGCCTGCACCGACACGTCCAGCGCCGAGGTGACCTCGTCGCACAGGAGCAGCTCCGGGCCCGCGGCGAGACCGCGGGCGATCGCGACGCGCTGACGCTCGCCGCCGGACAGCTCCAGCGGGTAGCGCCCTGCCAGCCGCTGCGGCAGCCGCACGAGGTCCAGGAGGCGCGACACCTCCTGCTTCACCTGCGCGCCGTGCATCCCGCGCAGGAGTCGGAGCGTGCGGCCGATCGACTGCGTCACCGTGTGCCGGGGATTCAGCGCCTCGGCCGGGTTCTGGAACACCATCTGCACGCTGCGCCGCTGCGCGATCGGGCGATGCCGGGCCATGGCGCGCATCGCCGTGCCGTCCAGCAGCACCTCCCCGGTCGCGTCCGTGTGCAGGCCAGCGATCGTGCGGGCGATCGTCGTCTTACCGCTGCCGGACTCGCCGACGAGGGCCACGGACGCGCCGCGCTCGATCCGGAACGTGATGTCGCGGGCCACCGTGATGCGCTCGCCCGCGGAGCGGTGGAACGCCGACAGCTGGCGCACGTCGAGCACGGGGACCGTGTCCGCCGTGACCTCGACGACGCGGTCGGTGAGTCGCAGCGGGACGTGCTCGATCCGCGGCGTCCGCTCCCACTCGAAGCAGCGCGCCTCCTCGCCGACCGGCAGGAGCTCGAGGAGAGGCTTCTCGGCCTCGCACCGGTCGACGCGCTGCGGGCAGCGCGGCGCGAAGCGGCATCCGGTCGGGCGCTCGCCGACGCTCACCGAGACGCCCGGCAGCGGCTGGAGCTTGTGGGGGCTCACGTGGTCCGGGATCGAGGCGAGCAGGCCGCGCGTGTAGGGATGGCGGGGCCGCGACAGCACCCGGTGCGCGGGGCCGTCCTCCACGAGCTCGCCGGCATACATGACGGCGAGGCGGTCGGCGACCTCCGCGGCGACGCCGAGGTCGTGCGTGACGTAGATCATCGCGACCCCCTGCTCGTCGCGGACGCGGCGCAGCTCGGCGAGGATCTTCGCCTGGGTCACGACGTCGAGGCCGGTCGTCGGCTCGTCGAGCACGATCACCGACGGCTCGCACGCGAGCGCGGCGGCGATCGACACGCGCTGTAGCTGTCCGCCGGAGAGCTGGTGCGGGTACCGGCGCTCGAAGGTCTCCGTGGCGGGCAGCCCGACGGCCTGGAGCAGCCGCGTGACGAGGCCGTCGGTGCTCCGGCCGTGCGCACGGGCGACGTCGCGCAGCGAGTCGCCGATCCGCAGGGCGGGGTTCAGCGCGCGCTTGGGGTCCTGCGGGACGTACGAGATGAGCGAGCCGCGGCTCTTGCGCATCGAATCGTCCATGCGCATCGCCCGGCCGGCGATCTCGAGGGTGCCCTCCGCGATCGTGAGGCCGTCTCCGCAGTGGCCGAGGAGCGACAGCGCGACGGTGGTCTTGCCCGAGCCGGACTCGCCGGCCAGAACCATGACCTCCCCGGCGTGCAGCCGGAGATCCACTCCGTCGACGATCGCGGCGCCCTCGCGGTCACGGACGACCAGACCTCGAAGGTCGACGACGGGACGCTGCGTGTTCAAATTCTCGACCTTCCCAGGCTGCGGACGTAGGCATCGCTGAGGAGGTTCACCGAGACGGTGAGCAGCGCCAGCAGGATGGCGGGCACCAGGACGGCCCAGGGGTTCGAGCCGATGTAGTCGCGGTTCTCCGCGACGAGAAGGCCCCAGTTCGACGCCGGCGGCTGCGTGCCGAGGCCGAGGAAGTTCACGCTGGCCGACAGGATCACGGCGCTGGAGAACCGGACACCGAGGTCGGCGAGGACGACGTGCGAGATGTTCGGGAACACCTCGCGGGCCGCCACCCAGGTCCAGCGCTCGCCTCGGGTCCAGGCTGCCTCGATGTAGCTGCGGGTCGCGACTTCCATGGTCGCTGTTCGCACGATCCGCGAGACGCCCGGGAAGAGGACGAGCACCATTCCGAGCACGAGCACCCAGGTCTGGCTCCCGAGGCCGCTGATGAGCACGAGGATCAGCAGCAGCGCGGGGAACGAGATGATGATGTCGATCACGCGCATCGTGGTCGCCCCGACGAAGGGGTGCAGCAGGCCCGAGGCCATGCCGACGAAGACGCCGATGAGGTACGTGAGGACGATCGTGACCGTCACGACCCAGATCACGGACCAGCCGCCGTAGAGCACCCGGCTGAGCACGTCGCGACCCAGGAAGTCGGTTCCCAGCGGGTGGCCCGCGGTGGGGGCGCCGCCGGGGATGCCGACCGGGCGATCGAGCGGGTACGGCGCCAGGAGCGGGCCGAAGATCGCGATCGCCAGGATCACGAGCAGGATCACGCCACCGACGATGCCCTCGCCGGAGCGGAACATCCGCGGCACCGCCCTGCGGCGCGGCCGCGCGGTCGGGGTGGTGGTCGTGGGAGTGATGAGGGCCGTCATCGTGCCGCCGTCCTCAGGGTCGGGACCATCAGCATGACGAGCAGATCGGCCAGGATGTTGATGGCGATGTAGCTGGCCGCGAGGATCAGCGCGATCCCCTGCACCAGTGCGACGTCGCGCAGGGAGATCGCCTTCACGAGCGCCTGCCCGATGCCGGGGTAGGCGAACAGCGCCTCGACCACGATGATGCCGCCGAGCAGGTACTGGATCGACTGGGCGATCGCCTGCAGGCTCGGCGCCATCGCGTTGCGCAGCGCGTAGCGGCGCACGACGCGCGGCTCGCCGATGCCGGACAGCCGCGCCATCGTGACGTAGTCCTGCCGCAGCGACTCGATGACCCCCGCGCGGATCTGGCGGGCGACGAACGCGACGAGCACTCCGAGCAGCGTCAGGATGGGCAGCACCAGCGACACCGGCTGCGCGAGCGGATTGCCGTTGGCTCCGAGCATCGCCAACGGCGGCAGAACGTGCAGCCAAGCGAAGAAGATCGCGATCAGGAACGTGCCGAGCACGAACTCCGGCAAGGAGCCGAGCACCAGCATCGTCTGCGATGCGATGCGGTCGCCGATGCGTCCGGCGCGCAGGCCCATCCACGTCCCGAGCACGAGGCACAGGGGGATGAGGATCAGCATCGTGAGACCGGCGAGGATCGCGCTGTTGCGCAGCAGGTCGCCGATCTGGTCCGACACGTACACCGTGTTGTTCTGGGCGAGTGCCGCGGTGGACACCCCGAGATCGCCGTGGAGCGCGGAGGTGAGCCAGTTCCACCACGCGACCGGCAGCGGTATGTCCAGGCCCAACCGGCTGCGGAGCTCGGCGACCAGCTCGGGCGTGGCGTTGCGGCCGAGGATGATCTGGGCCGCGTCGCCCGGAAGAGCCCGCGTGGCGGCGTAGATGACGAACGACACCACCAGCAGCGTCACCAGGCCCGCGGCGATGCGGGTCACCAGGAAACGGAGGATGGGATGCGAGCGCCATCCGCGGAGTCTCGACGTCGGCGGGCGCTCGACGAGGAAGGCATCCTCGACGGGCGGGACTCCCGGAGGAGAGATCTGGGCGACCACTGCGACCTTTCGTGTCTTCTTACGCCTTGTTTCGCCACTCCGGGTACCCGGCTGAAACACGCGCGTTACACTGGACAATTCGGCAGCGCAGGGTATGCGCTGCCTTGCCCCGAAACGTATCCACGGCCGCTGTCACCCCGGTATGGTCGATTGGCCAACGAGTCCTTCGAAGGCTGGACACCTGTCTCACTGAGCGGACCGGGGGTGCCGTCTGCCCGCCGTCCGTCTGGAGACCGGGGCGCCGGCGCGGGTGCGGCCGAAGATAACGAAACGGTGTCGCGCCCCCGACGCTGGGGGCGCGACGCGGCATCACGCGGGGTACGCCTCGGCGTCGGCGACATCGTCGAGCAGCGCGGGATGCGTGGGCTCCCACCCGGTGAGCTCGCGGGTGAGCGCGCTCGAGGTCGGATTGTGCAGGCTCGCGAACCGTGCGAGGACGCCGAAGTGCTCGGCGGCGGCCTCGGGGCTGAGGCTGATGGTGGGCACGTCCAGGCGTGCGGCGATGGCCGCGGCGATGCGGCCGAAGGCGATGCCCTCCTCGGCGACGGCGTGCAGCACGGCGGGGGCGTGCGGGGTTTCGACCGCGGCCCGGTACACGCGGATCGCATCCGCCCGGTGCACGGCGGGCCACAGGGACTCGCCGTCGCCCACGTAGGCCGAGCGGCCGGAAGCGGCGGCGAGGGCGATCAGGCGCGTCACGAATCCGCGCTCGTCGCCGGGGCCGTGGACGGACGGCGGCAGCCGCACGAGCGTCGCGGCGACGCCGGCGTCCCGCGCGGCGGCGGTCTCGTCCTCGCTGCCGCGCCTCGGCGCCCCGGGATCAGCCGCGTCGGACTCGATCCCGGTGCGGCCGGCCGGCAGCGACGCGGTCGCTCCCGTGGTGGCCAGCCGTCCACCCTCCGGCAGCGCCCCGGCGAGCAGCCGGATCGTGCGCCGGTCGATCGCGACGGCCTCGGCGTAGTCGGGGAGGTCGTGGCGGAACGCCAGGTGCAGGACGGCGTCGGATGCCGCGGCGTGGGCGCGCAGCAGGTCGAGGTCGTCCAGGCCGCCTCGGGCGACGGTCGCACCGGCCGCACGGGCAGCGGCGGCATCGGCATCGGTGTGGGCGAGGCCGGTCACCTCCCAGCCGTGCGCGGCGAGGTCGGCCACCAGTGCGGTGCCGACGTAGCCGCCCGCGCCCGTGACGAAGGCGCGCCTCACTCGGAGGCCTCGGTGGCGGCGTGCGCCACGTAGGTGCCCACTCCCGGCATCCGCGCGAACACACCCGCGTCGACGGGCAGCCCGCGCGCCCGCAGGTGCTCGCTGATCGTGGCGAGGAGCGCCTCGGCGAGCGCGTGCAGCTGCTCCTTCGTCCGCCGGCCCTCGGGGTCCGGCGAGCAGTCGAACACGAGCGCGACGTCGCGCTGGTTCAGCGTCAGCTCCGACGGCGGGCGCACCTCCACCGCCACATCCGTGTCCCGCAGGCCGAGCTGGGCGGCGGCGGTGTGGGCCAGCGGCGCGAGGGCGTCGCGCAGGTCCTCGGCGGAGAGGACGGCGGGGGCGTAGCTGATGTGCAACAGGGGCATCTGAGGGCTCCTCCGGCGGGGGATCGACGCGATTGCGTCGGCTCGACGCTAGCCCGAGGCGGGGGGCGGGTCGTCGTCCAGAAGGCCAGTCATGACGGGCGATCCCGGGCCGTGTGGCGCGGCCCGACGTGCTCCGAGTCGGCCCATCTGGCGCAGGCGGGCCATCCATCTTCGGACATGCGTCCATACGGCCCGGAGAGGGTCGCCCAGTAGCTTGCCAGTACGCGCGGTCCATCCGCGCGCTCTGCTCCGCGCGATCCGGATGCGCGACGACGAAAGGGAGACGTTGAGCACTACGACTCTGCCGACTTACGACATCTTCATCGACGGAGAGTTCGTCTCGCCCGCCGAGGACCGCTACCTCGACAGCATCAACCCGGCCACCGGCAAAGCCTGGTACCAGGTCGCCTCGGCCGGCGCCGCCGACGTGGACCGCGCTGTCCGCGCCGCCCGCGCCGCGCTGGTCTCGCCGGCGTGGGCAGGTCTGACCCCCTCCGCGCGCGGCCGCCTGCTCCGCCGCGTCGCCGACGGGCTCGCCGCCCGCGCCGAGGATCTCGCGATGCTCGAGACCAACGACAACGGCAAGCTCATCCGCGACACCCGCGCGCTGTACGGCAACCTGCCGATCATCTGGGAGTACTTCGCCGGCTGGGCCGACAAGGTCGGCGGCGAGGTCGTCCCGACCGTGGGCACGAACCTCACCTACCTCCGTCGCGAGCCCATCGGCGTCGTCGCCGCGATCGTGCCGTGGAACGCCCCCATCAACCTCGCGAGCCACAAGATCGCCGCCGCGCTCGCGATGGGCAACACCGTCGTCGTGAAGCCCTCGGAGATCACCTCCGCCGGCATCCTCGAGATGATGAAGATCCTCGACGAGGCCGGCGTCCCCCGTGGCGTCGTCAACGTCGTGACCGGCACCGGCGCCGACGTGGGCCAGGCGCTCGTCGCCCACCCGGGTGTCGACCTCATCGCCTTCACGGGCGGCACCTCGACCGGCACCGCGATCGCCAAGAAAGCGGCCGAGCGCCACGTGCCGGTGCTGCTGGAGCTCGGCGGCAAGTCGCCGAACATCGTCTTCGACGACGCCAACACCTCCAACGCCGCCAACGGCATCATCTCGGGCATCTTCGCCGCGGGCGGCCAGGCGTGCACCGCGGGCTCGCGCGTGTACCTGCACAACGCCGTCTACGACGAGGTGCTCGACAAGGTCAAGGAGCGGATGTCCGGCATCCGCCTCGGCGACCCGCTCGCCGCGGAGACCGAGATCGGCCCGGTGGCCTACGAGGCGCACATGAACCGCATCCTCGACTACATCCGGATCGGTCAGGAGGAGGGCGCTGACCTCACCTTCGGCGGCAACCGCGTGTCGGAGGGCGACCTCGCCTCCGGCTTCTACGTCGCCCCGACGATCTTCGAGAACGTCACGAGCGAGATGCGGATCACGCGCGAGGAGATCTTCGGCCCGGTGCTGTCGGTCATCCGCTTCGACACCGAGGAGGAGGTCGTCCGCCAGGCGAACGACTCGGCGTTCGGCCTCGTCGCGGGCGTGTGGACGCAGAACGTGAACCGCGCCCACCGCATCGCCCACCAGCTCGACGCGGGCACCGTCTGGGTGAACACGTACCGTGCGCTCAGCCCGCTGGCGCCGTTCGGCGGCTTCAAGTCGAGCGGTCACGGCAAGGAGGGCGGCGAGTACGGCGTGCTCGAGATGACCCGCCTCAAGACCGTGTGGGTGAACCTGTCGGAGGCGCCGACCGCCGACCCGTTCGTCATCCAGAAGTAACGCGAAGACGAAGGAGGCGGCTGCATGAGCACCGCACAGGACCGGTATCTCGACGCGTACCAGCGGGCATGGAACACCGGTGATCTCGATGCGCTCGACGGCGTCCTGTCGGACGCGTACCGTCGCCGCAGCAACTCGGGCGCCGAGTCCACGCTGGCCGAGCTGAAGGACTCCATCGCGGCGACCCGCGGGGCGTTCCCCGACCTCAGCACGGTCCTGGAGGACGTCGTCCGCGAGGAGGACCGCCTGGTCATCAGCTGGCGGAGCACGGGCACGCACCGGGGCGAGTTCCTCGGCGTGCCGGCCACCGGCCGCCCGGTGGAGGTGTCGGGCATCTCCATCGTGCGCTTCGAGGGCGACCAGGTCGTCGAGGAGCGCGCGTCGTGGAGCCCCGTCGAGCTGCTGCGCGCGGTCGGGTACTCGTCGCTGGGCGCGTCCGCCGCGGCGGATCTCGCGGGCAGCGTCGAGCTCTCCGAGGCGGTCCGCTCCGTGCACCGCAAGTTCGTCACCGGCGTGACCGTGGTCACGACGATCGCCGACGGCGAGCCGAAGGGTCTCGCGCTGAACGCGTTCGTGAGCGTCTCGCTGAACCCGCCGCTGATCCTGGTGTGCGTCGCGACCACGTCGTCGACGCACAGTGCGCTGACGGATGCCGAGCACCTGGCGGTCAACATCCTCGCGAGCGATCAGGTCGCGGTCGCCTCGGCGTTCGCCAAGTCCGGCGGGGACAAGTTCCACGACCTCGGCTGGGCGCCCGGCGTCACCGGAGTGCCCGTGCTGGACGGCGTGGCCGGCGTCTTCGAGGCGCGCATCCACGAGCGCGTCCACGCCTCTACCCACACGATGTTCATCGCCGAGGTGGTGGCGGCCCGCGCCAGCGAGCAGGAGCCCCTCGTGTACAAGGGCGGCGTCATGTTCGACTCCTCCGCCCTCGTGCGGGTGAGCTGACCCCGTCCGTCTGCCCCGACCGCCTCCCGAGGAGCAAACCCCATGACACGTTCGTCCCTTCTCACCCCTGAGCTGTGCGCTGCGGCCTTCGAGCTCGTGCGTCCGGCGATCGAGCAGCACTTCGCCCCCGACGGCCTGTTCGAGTCGTCGTTCGGCGAGCTCGTCGTGCTCGACCCGACGCGCGAGTACGGTCCCGAGTACGCCGGCGGCTCGGAGGACCCCGCGTTCGTCCGCGACGTCGTGCTGTGGAGCCACTCGTTCGGCGAGCGCTCCGAGTGGCCGTTCGAGTACGACGTGGTCGCCCGGGCCAAGGCCTACATGTCCTTCAAGTACCGGCTGCCGTCCCAGACGATCGTCCGTGACCTGCCGTACCTGCTGGAATCGGGCATGACGAAGTTCGGCGGCAGTGCGATCGACGCCTCCGGGCGGCTCGTGATCGCGTGTGGCGGCGCCGAGCAGTCCCACTTCGACACGTATGTCTGCGACCTGCTGCTCGGCGCGATCCGCGCGCTGTCGATCTCCGCCCAGGCGGAGGTCGACGCCCAGGAGGACGAGCTCTGGATGCCGTGACCCTCCCGGGGGATCCGGACGTCGCGAGCGAGAGAACGAGGAGACCATGAAGATCATCCGCAGCGGCGAACGACCCACCGAGGTGGCTCCGCCGACCTGGTTCACCGGCGACGTGAGCTGGGACCCGGTGCACGCCTTCCCGCCGGAGGCGAAGCTCGAGGCTGTCATCGTCCACTTCGCGCCCGGCGCGCGCACGGCGTGGCACACGCACGAGCTCGGGCAGTCGATCTGGGTCACCGAGGGCGAGGGCCTGTGCCAGCGCGACGGTCAGCCGATCCAGGTCATCCGGCCGGGCGACTGCGTCTACTTCGAGCCCGGGGAGCGGCACTGGCACGGTGCTGCGCCGAATCGGCTGATGGTGCACATGGCCATCAAGCCGACCGACGCGGAGGGCGTCTCCTTCGAACTCGACGACCTCGTCACGGACGAGGAGTACCACGGGCCGCGCGCCTGAACCCCGGCCGTACGCCTGTCCAACGCGCGTCGGATACGCACATACCGATGTCCAATGCGCACCCGAGGACCGTCATCTAGCGTCGTGCCAGTCGTCTCGACGACCGTGCGATCCTCGCATCCGGCAACACCCGGTCGAACCGAACACTCACAAAGGAATCCGACCATGGACTTCTCGATCTTCTTCTCCTCGCAGCGCATCCACGAGCCCGAGGCCTACTCGCGCTCCGTCCTCGACGAGAAGCGGGAAGAGGCCGTCCTCGCCGACCGGCTCGGCTACAAGCGCATCTGGGTGCCCGAGCACCACCTGATCCACTTCATGCAGACCCCCAATGCGCTCATGTTCGCCCAGCACGTCGGCCACGACCTCGACATCCGCATCGGCACGATGGCGATCCTGCTCACCACGCGCCACCCCCTCATCTCCGCCGCCGAGATCGCGATGGCGGACAACTCGCTGCACGGCCGCCTGGACGTCGGCGTCGGCCGCGGTGCGTACGAGTACGAGTTCGAGAAGCTCGGCGTGCCGTACACCGAGAACAAGGCGCGCTTTGCCGAGGCGCTCGAGGTGCTCGAGCAGATCTGGGCGGACCCCAACTACCAGACCTCGTACCACGGCACGTACTACGACTTCGACAACGCCGCGGTCTGGCCGCACCCTACGCAGACGCCGAACCCGCCGTTCTGGATGACGGCGATGACCCCGCCCACGATCGAGTGGGCGGCCGCGCGCGGCTACAACGTGTCGAACTGGCCGTTCATCCGCCCGATGTCGGCCGTCGAGGAGACCGCTGCCACGTTCCACCGCGGCCGCGCCACGCGGCCCGACGGCGGTGTCGACCAGCAGCTCACGATCCTCCGCGGCGTGGCGCCGAGCCACGACGAGGCCGCGATCGAGAAGCGCATCGACGAGGCACTGATCAACCACCGCATCAACCAGCGCCTGCACTACTTCACCCAGACGGCCGACCCGCGCGGCTACGTGGCGCCCGAGCCTCTCGAGAAGGAGCCGACGCGCGCCGAGGTGCGGGAGAACCTCATCTTCGGTACGCCGGAGGAGTGCATCCGCAAGGTGCAGGCGTACGCCGACCTGGGCGTCACCGAGCTCATGCTCATGTTCGACTTCGGCCCGACGCACGAAGAGGTCATGGCGGGCATGGAGCTGTTCGCCAAGGAGGTCATGGTCCCCTTCAACCAGAAGGTCGAGGTGCTCGTATGAGCCCCGCGACCACGACGGTCACCGGGGTCCGCGGGGACATCCGCACGATCGACCGGGCGGGCTCGACGGCCCGCGGGGTGAGCATCGCGGACGGTCGCATCGCCGGCCTGGGCGACGTCCCGAAGGGCGGCGTGCTCGATTTCGGCGACCGGGTGGTCCTGCCCGCGTTCGTCGACCCGCACGCTCACACCGAGGTGTCGTCGCTCGCTCTCTCGACGATGGTCGACTGCCGCGTGCCGCGCTGCCGCACCGTTGCCGACGTGCTCGACGCGCTGCGCGACGGCCTCGTCGGATTCCCGACCGGGCAGGGCTACTGGCTCACGGCGCAGGCGAACCTGTTCTTCAACCAGAAGCTCGCCGACGGCCGCTACCCGACCCGGGATGAGCTCGACTCCGTGTCGAAGACGGTCCCGATCGTCATCCACGCGGGCGGTCACACCTCGCTGCTGAACTCGGCGGCCATCGAGGCCTCCGACCTCGGCCGCTTCGCGGGCAACGCGGCGGGCGCGATGGGCGGCGCGATCGTCGAGCTCGGCTCCGACGGGAAGCCGACCGGGCTCGTCAGCGAGATCGACGCGATGCTGCCGATCGTGGCGCCGCCGTTCGACATGGCCGACGTGCTGCAGACCGGCGTGGCGCAGCTCTTCACGCGGTACGGCGTGAGCGTCGTCGGTGACATCGCCGGCTCGATCGAGGGCGTCCAGGCCTACGCCGGGCTCGTCGCCGACGCACGGATCCCGCAGCGCGTGCTGACGTTCCTGTGCGCGCCCGGCACGGTCCCCTTCGACGACGCGTTCCGCGGCGACGCGAACATCGAGCGTCCGTCCGACCGGTTCGGCGTGGCCGGCGTGAAGGTCTTCGCCGACGGCGGCTTCTCCTCGAAGAACGCCGCGACGTGGGTGGCCTACCGCAAGGAGGTCGCGATCCGTCCGGGTTCGCGCGGTCGCATCAACCTCCCGAGCTCCCGCATCGCCTCGCTCGTGCGCCGCGCCGCGGATGCCGGGCTGGAGCTCGCGGTGCACGGCAACGGCGAGCGCGCGCAGGACGCGATCATCCGCGGTGTCCTCGCGTCCGGTGTGACGAACGGGCCGACGGTGCGCATCGAGCACCTCGGCAACCTGCTCACCCGCCCGGAGGCGGTCGACCGCTGGCTGGAGTCCGGCGTCCTCCCGATGCCGCAGCCCGGGTTCCTCTACAACTTCGGCGACTACTTCCCGGTGTATCTGGGCGAGACGGGCGCGCACGGCCGCTTCCCGTTCCGCAGCCTGACCGAACGCGGCCTCGAGCTCAACGGAAGCTCCGACGTGTACACGGGTGCGGAGGAGCGGCAGACCAATCCGTTCTTCGGCATGCAGTGCTCGATCACGCGCACGAGCTTCACCGGCGCGATCATCGAGCCGGAGGAGGCTATCGACCTCGACACGGCGCTGCGGATGCACACGATCAACGCGGCCCGCGCCCTCGGCCTCGAGAGCGAGTACGGCTCGATCGAGAAGGGCAAGCAGGCCGACCTCATCGTGCTCGACCGCGACCCCTGGAAGACCGATCCGGCGGAGCTGTCCGAGGTCCGGGTCGACCACATGATCGTCGGCGGAGAGCTCGTGTACTCGCGCGAAGGGGCGGCGGCACCGCAGAGCGCGTGAGCGCCGATGCCACCGCAGCCGGGGACATACTAGTCACGTGTCGATCCTGCAGGACCTCCTGAGCCATCCCGAGCTGGGCGCGACTCTCGTCGCCGGCAGCGACGCCCCGGCACCGAGCCGGGAGCCGCGGGCGGTGGCGTTGACGGAGCTCCTGGATCCAACGCCGTGGCTGCGCGGGGGAGAGGTCGTCCTCACGACGGGGATGTCGCTCGTCTCCGCGACCGACGAGGAGCAGGCCGAGTTCGTGCGGCGCCTCGTCAGCATCAACTGCTACGCCCTGGGCTACAGCGGCATCGACGGCAACCCGCCCCCGGCGGCCATCATCGCCGAGGCGAACGCGGTGGGCTTGCCGGTCTTCGCGCTCGACTACGACGTGCCCCTGAGCGAGATCACGATGTTCGTGACCTCGAGGGTCATCGACCACCACTATCAGCGCGTCCGCAGCGGGATCGAGGTGCACCGGCGGATCATGCGCGAGGTTGCACGGAACGTGAGCCTCGGCGCGATCCTCAAGGTGGCCGTCGACGCGGTGCCGGGCATCTCGGTGAGCGTCCTGGACTGGTTCGGCCGCGTGATCGCGCGGCGTGGCGAGGCGGAGGTCACCCTCCCCGACGCCGAGCTCAGCCTGTGCCGGGACTCGCCGACGCTTCCGGGCGTGTACCGGGACCTCGTCCTGGACGGGACGGCGACCCGGGTGTGGACGCTCGCGATCGACGGCGAGGCGGAGGGCTTCTTCGCGTGCACGGGGGTGGACGAGCTCGACGAGATCTCCCTGCTCACGCTCGAGCACGCGATCGCGGGGGCCGTGTTCGTGCTCGCCCGCGAGATGTCCGGACGCCGGCAGCGCCGTGCATCCGCTGCGGACTTCATCATGCGGCTCAAGCGCGGCTCCATGAACCAGAAGCGCTTCCTCGAGCGGCTGGGCGAATCGGGCATGGACACGGATGCACCGCTGACCGCGCTGTGCGTGGTCGCGAGCAACGGCGTCCCGGTGTCCGAGCTGTGCCGGCTGGTGGAGGACCACCTCTCCCCGCAGTCGATCATCGGCACGGACGGGGCCGCCGTCATCGCGGTGGTCACCGACTCGCCCGCGGTTGCGAACGACCTCCACGCAGCCCTGGTCGGCGTCGTCGGCCGGGTGCGCGTGGGGGTCAGCTCGGGTCGCCCCGAGGCGTCCGACCTCGCGTCCAGCATCCGCGAGGCGGAGGCGGCTGCGCGCATGAGCGTCCGCAACTCCGGGGTGTTCGGTCTGGAGGACGTGCCGGTCCCGGCGATGTTCGGCTCCGAGCATCCCGAGCTGCGCAACCTCGTCGTCCAGCGCACGCTCGGACCGCTGCTGCAAGCGGACGCGCGCGAGTCCTCGCAGCTGGTCGAGACGCTCCGCGCCTTCATCGAGCACGGCTGTCGGCCGGGTCCCGCGTCGGCGAGCCTCTTCATCCACCGGCACACGCTGGCATACCGGCTGAGCAAGATCGCGAAGCTCACCGGGCGGGATCCGCGGGCGGGGGAGAACCTGCTCGAGTACTCGCTCGCGCTCGCGCTGTACACCGGACCGGGAAGCGAGACCCCCAGCACTGCGGGGCTGCAGACCGGACCGGCGCATGGCCGAACTTCACCGCTTACGTAGGCCCTTTGGCTAGTGTGCGGTCCTCTCCCGCGGCGGGAGGATGAAAAGGATTCCGCGCCTATCGAGCAGGAGATGTCTGTGACATACAAAGATGTGTTCATCGTCGACTCAGTGATCCACGCCCTCGACAATCGGCGGATCGACTCCGCCAGCACCCCGGAGACCGTCAAGTACGTTCAGCCGGTCGTGGAGGGGGACTACTACTACGAGTACGGCATCATGCCGAAGGAGTACCAGCGGGGCGAGTGGTTCCACTCGCTGCCCGACCCCGAGACGGTGATCTCCGCGGTCTTCCCGGAGAGCTACACCGACATCGGCGTGTTCCACGGCGTGCCGATGCCCGGCATCTTCAAGGGCTACTCGCCGATCGAGATCGGCTACGAGGTCAAGAAGCGGTACCCGAACCGCACGCTCCTCTACGGCCCCATCAGCACGTTCGACGGCCCGTCCGCGACGATCGACGAGATCGACCGTCAGCACGAGGAGTACGGCCTGTCGGGCATCAAGTTCTACCCGACCGACTTCATCGACGGCGAGTTCAAGTCGATGTCGCTGGCCGACAAGGACCAGCTGTACCCCGTGCTGCAGCACATCGAGGACATCGGCATCAAGACGGTCGCCGTCCACAAGGCCGCGCCGCTCGGCGTGACCCCCATGGACCCGTACCGCGTCGGCGACGTCGACTACGCAGCACGCGACTTCCCGAACCTGACGTTCGAGGTCGTGCACGGCGGCATGGCGTTCCTCGACGAGTGCGCCTTCCAGATCGCCCGCTACCCCAACGTGTACATCAACATGGAGTCCACGGCGCACTACGCGCTCAGCCAGAAGCGCAAGTTCGCGCAGATCCTGGGCGAGCTGCTGCTCATGGGCGGCGAGGACAAGATGCTCTTCGCCACCGGCTGCACGTTCACGCACGGCCGTCCGGTCATCGAGGCCTTCATGGAGTTCGAGATGCCCGCGGACATGGTCGCCGGCGGGTACCCCGAGGTCACCGACGAGATCAAGCGCAAGATCGTCGGGCAGAACATGCTCGGCATCCACGGCATCGACCTCGAGGAGCGTCGCGCCCTGATCGGCGACGACGACGTCGAGCAGGAGCGCCGTCAGGGTCTGCGTGCCCCGTGGAGCACCATCACGGGCAGCACGCGCGACCGTGAGATCGCGGTCGAGCCCGAGGCTGAGACGATCACGCTCGCGGTGTGATCATGACGGGCTTGGACGAGTCGCGCCGGGCCGAGGTTCTCGACGCGATCAACGAGATCAAGGATCCGTGCAGTGTGGCGGCGTCCGTCGCCACGGGCCTGGCCGACATGGGCCTCGTGAAGAGCGTCGAGATCGCCGAAGACGGCCGCGTCGGCGTTCAGCTCATGACGACCGCCCCGCACTGCATGTACGTGGGGCACTTCACCCTGTACGTGACCGAGCAGGTCGAGCGGCTTCCGTGGGTGACCGGCGTCGACGTGACGTTCGACCACGTCCTCGCGTGGGACGAGTCGCGGATGGCGGAGCACGCGCGCGAGCTCATGCACACGAAACACCGCAAGCGCCTGCCGCTCGTGTTCGACTCGGTGCCGGGCGGTGCCGCAGCAATGGATGTCCCCGGGAAGGACGAATGATGAGAGCAATCCTCCACCACGCGCTGGGCGGGCCGGTCACGATCGGCGAGATCGAGGAGCCGATCCCCGGCCCGCGTGACGTGATAGTCCGGCCCAAGGCGGTGCAGATCGGCACCGACTCGACCCGGACTATGGTGGTCGGATCGCCGCGGGTGAAGCCCGAGGACTGGATCTTCCCGCACGTCTCCGGTCGTCGGGCCGCGGGGATCGTCGAGGCCGTCGGCTCGGAGGTGACCCGCGTCGCCGTCGGCGACCGCGTGATCACGAAGAGCCCCATCACGTGCGGCGTGTGCGAGTGGTGCCAGCGCGGGCAGAGCAACATGTGCCCGCACAACACCCTCTACGCCAACGACCCGGGCTCGCGCGGGGCGCTCGCCGAGCTGACGTCGCTGCCCGAGTCGTCGGTCGTGCGGCTGGACGACGGCATCTCCTTCGTGGAGGCGACGCTCCTCCCCGACGTCGCGCTCATGGTGCACACGTACCAGCGGGCCCAGGTGATCCCGGGCTTCACGACCGTGATCTACGGTGTCGGCCGCGTTGGACTGTGCGCCGTGCTCGCTGCGAAGGCGTTCGGGGCGTCCCGCATCGTCGCGATCGACACGCGCCAGCAGTCGCTCGACATCGCCACGCGGCTGGGAGCGACCGACACGATCCTCGCCGGGGCGGGCGACACCGTCGCGTCCCTGTTCGAGCTGCTCCCCGAGGGGGCCGAGGTCGTCCTCGAGCTCGCCGGTCACCCCAGCGCGATCGGGCAGGCCTTCTCGTCCGCGTCGCACCGTGGCCGGATCATGGTGCTGTCGGGCCTGAAGAGCATCAACCTGGAGGTGCCGGACTGGTTCGCCGCCGTCGTCGAGCGCGAGGTCGACATCCGCGGCATCTACGGCCTGGTGAACGACGACTACCTCAACACGATGCGGATGGTCGGCGCGGGACTCATCGACCTGAGCGCTCAGAAGATCGTGGAGTACGCCTTCGACGACTTCCAGGCCGCCTTCGACGCGGCGGGGTCGCCCGGCGACACCGATCTCCACGTCGTCGTCTCCTGACGACCCAGCGATGCAGGAGGCATCCATGACCGTTCCGCAGTTCTTCGACCCTGCCCCCGGCGGGGGCGGCAGCAACCTCGGCCGCGCCTACTACTACTCGCACGCGGTGCGGGTGGGCAATCTGATCCAGACGGCGGGACAGGGCGGGTACTCGGACCCGGACGGCACGACGTTCCCCGAGGCGCTGGAAGACGAGATCGCCCAGTGCTTCCAGAACATCGAGGCCGTGCTGAACGCGGCCGGCTCCAGCTGGCGGGACGTCATCGGCATCCGCGCGTTCCACGGCGGCCCGGAGGGTTTCACCGCCGAGGCCGACGAGATCGTGGGCACGCTGCTGCGGAAGTGGGTGCCCGATCACCGTCCCACGTGGACGGGGATCGGTGTGCAGCTGGCCGGCCGGATGCGGATCGAGATCGAGGTCGTCGCGGTCGTCCCCGACGAGGCCTGACCGGGGTCAGATCGTCGGCAGCGCCGGGATCGGGTCGCCGCGGTGGTGCTCCTGCAGCGTGACGGTGTAGCTGACACGGTGCTCGATCCGCCACCCGGCGGCGGTCCGGCGGTATCGCACGTCGTAGTAGCCGTGGTACAGCAGGGCGCTCGTCGCGCCCGGCTCATTCTCCATGACGACGGAGATCGACGGCACCCGTCCGACCGCCGTGTCGCCCTCCACGGTGAGGATCGGCAGGCCGAGTGCGTGCAGGGTGCTGCCGGCGTGCTCGATGCACATGCGCTCGAGTTCGGCCTGACCGGTCGCGAGGGGCTCCCCCGGGCTGCGGCGGAAGAAGCCTCCCTGGTAGGAGCCGTCCTCGGTGAACAGGGCGGCCCAGTCGGCGGCCTGACGGGCGTCGAAGAGAGCGGAATAGCGGGCCTCGAGCTGCATCAGCTCGACCACATCGGCGTGGTTCTGGGTGAACTCCATGGTCGTCCAGTCAACGCCGGATCGTGCCCGGCGGCCGTCGACACGAAGCCAAAGGATGCCGTGAGATTTCGTCGTGTGGCCATGTCTGGGCCCGCACGCGCTCGCTAGAGTCGCGGCCATGTCGTGCGGGGCGGAATCATGACCGGCTACGTCGTCGGTTCGTATCAGGCGGTCGACGGACTGGTCCGGCTCGAGGGGGACGCCGTGACGGCGCGCGTCGACATCCCGACGCCGACGTGGGTGCTGGCGCATCCCACGCTCCCCGTCGTGTACGCGGTGTCCGAGGGGGTCGACCAGTCGCTGCACACGGTCTCGACCGCCGGCGGCGAGCTGCGGCGGGTCGCGTCGGCGCCCACCGGCGGCGACGAGGGCTGCCACGTGGCGTTCGATCCGTCCGGCCGCTACCTCGTGGTCTCGTACTACGGCACGGGCACGCTCACGACGCACGCGATCGGCGACGACGGCGTCGCCACGGCGCCGGTGGACACGTGGATGCTGCCCGGTGTGGAGGCCGCGTACCTCACGGGCGACCCGGCGCGCCTCGTGCCGATCGACCGCGCGTGGTACGCGAGCGGGCCGCCCGAGGGCCCGCTCGGTCTCGGGTCGCGCGCGCATCAGGCCGTGGTCGACGGCGACGAGATGCTCGTCGCCGACCTGGGCGCGGACATGGTCCATCGCGTGCGCATCGGCGAGGACGGCGCGATCGCGGTCGCGGCGCCGCCGATCCTGCTGCCGGTGGGCAGCGGGCCGCGACACCTCGTGGTCGTCGGCGACGCCCTGGTCGTCGACTGCGAGGTCAGCGGCGACCTGTGGACGACGCGCCGTTCGGGCGACGGCTGGGCGGCGGACGGCACGAGCGTTCGCGCCGCGGGCGGCGGGGTCGAGACGCATCCCTCGGACCTGTTCGCCGACGGCGACCTCGTGTACGTGGGCAACCGTGGCCCGAGCACGATCGGCGTCTTCCGGGTCACGCCCGAGGGCATCGCGGCGGTCGCGGAGATCCCCTCCGGCGGCGACCGCCCCCGGATGATCACGTCCCTCGACGGGCAGCTGTGGATCGCGAACCAGGGCAGTGGCGAGATCGCCGTGGTCGATCGGGTTGCGCCCGACGACTACCGCCTCGCCCGCAAGATCCCCGGACTCGCCTCGCCGACCTGCATCGTCCGCGCCCGCGACTGACCCGCGCTTCCCTCCCCGCCCGAGCCCTGCCCCGCGCGTCGGCCCCCTGCCCGCCGCCCCCGCTCTCCGCGAGACTGGACGTGCTCTCCGAGACATCGGGCGTAGCCCGCAGTTTGGGAGTGCAGATGCAGTCTCGCGGCGAAGGGCGCGCGGGCGCGGGCGGGGGCGGCGGGGTCAGCGGGGCGGGGGAGGGGTGGGGTGCAGGGTGAGCGCGCGGCGACGGGCGCTCACGCGGGCGCTCATCGCCTCCCGCGCGGCGGGCAGCATCATCGACTCGTCCCAGACGTCGGACTGCGCGACGTGCACCGTCACCTCGGCCACGCCGGCGACGCCGCGGACACGGTCCTCGACCATCTCGCGGAAGTGGCCGACGTAGAGGCACCGGGGAGCCGTGGTCACGATCTCGACCGCGACGGATCCGTGGTCGATCCGCACGTCCTGCACGAGGCCGAGGTCGACCAGGCCCACGGGCAGCGACACCGCCGCGCTGCACGGATCGACGATCGTGTTGATCGCCGCGAGCACAGCGGACTCCACCACGGGCTCCGGTACGGACTCGGCGTCGACCATCAGAACGAGCTCCTCGACTTGATGAGCATCGCCTCTTCGTACACCTCCGGCGCGGAGGGTGCGGGGACGGGCGTGCCGCTCCACGGGGCGGCGAGACCGTGCGCGCGCTTCTCGATCTCGATGTCGTCGTTCTCGGTGAGCCGCTTGCGCTCGGCGATGTCGATGCCGTGCAGTCGTGCGTAGTTCAGGCCGAGGATCTTCTCCTTGATCGTGTCCGTGAACTCCGGGTACCCCTCGTCGACCATCGACGCCGGCATCTCGAAGTCCACGAGCGCCTCGATGATCGGCTGCGGGTGCGCCCACGACGCGCCCGACGAGTACAGCATCCGGTCCTCGGCGCCGGCGAGGAGCAGCTCGCCCATGATGCGCGCGAACTTGCGCGGGTGGTTCATCGCGTACATCGCGGTGACCTCGAGGTTCGCCCACACGTTCTTGAAGCGCGACACCTGCCACACGTGGTCCTCCAGGAACGCGTTCCCCGTGTGCACGACCTCGAACTGGATGTCGGGGAAGTCGCGGGCGGCGTGGTCGACGTCGCCGATCCGGTACGCGTCCGTCGGTGCGATGCCGAGCGGCAGCGACTTGTGCACCGCGATGTGGGTCATCCCGAGGTCGAGGGCGTGCTGCAGGACCGGGTAGACCTCCTGCTCGTCGGCCAGCGACATCGTGCGCGACTTCCCGTCGATCATGTCCCACGGGTAGAACTTGATGCCGTCGACCTTCTCCTGCTCGACGAGCCGGTCGAGCTCGTCGATCGCGGCCTGCACCCCGTAGAACGTGCTCAGCGGGCCATAGACCATCGTCCGCCCGGGGTACTCGTGCTTCATCGCCTGTCCGACCGAGAGCGGCGAGTAGTCGTCGAAGACGCCGTACATCGGGACGGCGTGATAGACCGCCATGTCGGTCGCGCTCTCCCGGTACACGAGCGAGAGGAGACCGTCCTTCGGGAACTTCTGGTAGAACCGCTGCTCGTCGATCACGTAGTCTGCGGGGAGCATGTCGAACTGCGACGCCCGGTCCTGGAAGATCACCTCCGCCGCGAACTTGCTGTGGACGATCTGCTCATAGCTGTTGTCGATCGCGTGGACGACCGCGTCGATCACGAACATGTCCTTGATTGCCATGGCGGAACCTCTTCGTTCGGGCGCTCGGATGCGTCGAGCATGTCCACGCACGACGAATCCGCACAATCACGGTTTGTCCAAACCGGTATGCGGAAGTTGGACACGCGGTGTTGGGTGGGTGCCGGGGTGCGCGGGAGACTCGTGGCATGCGCGTCGTCACCAGCAGCCGGCCCACTCACGTCGGGGGACCCGAGTGGTTCACCGGATACGTCTACTGGGACGACATCGACGCCTTCCCGCCGGGATCCGGCATGGAGATGGTCAACGTGCACTTCGCTCCGGGTTCCCGCTCGACCTGGCACTCGCACCCGAACGGTCAGGTGATCCACGTCACCGAGGGCGTCGGGCTCTGCCAGCGCGAGGGCGGGCCGGTCGTGGAGATCCGCCCCGGGGAGAGCGTGTTCTTCGAGCCCGGCGAGAACCACTGGCACGGCGCGGCCCCGGACCGGATCATGGTGCACCTCGCGTTCCGGACCGCCGACGAGGACGGCCGGATGTACACGCTGGGTCCGCACGTCACCGACGAGGAGTACCTGGCGCCCGCGGTGCGTCCCGACGAGGTCTGACCTCCCCCGCGGGGGCCGACTCGACGTTCGGCCACGTTCCCCCGCACACTTTTCTTCGAGTGGCCATGTGCGGGTCCGATCATCGAGACCAAGCTGGCGGTCAAGCGGTCACAACAGCGCGACCGCGGGAGCCCGGGAGCAACGTCCGCTCACCCGCTCTCCATCCCGACGGGAGCACCAGTGGTTACTGAAGCCGTAAACGAGTCGACCCTGACCGAAGCCGACTGGGAGGCGTTCGCGGCGAAGCTGCGGCCGACCAAGCACTTCCACGGTCTGGGCGCCGGTGTCACGCGTCCCGGCGCGCGCCTGATCCGGAAGGGCGACCCGGACTACGACACGGCCCGGCAGGTGTGGAACGCGATGCACCAGCGCTTCCCGCTGGCCATCGTCGAGGTCGCCGGCGTCTCCGACGTCATCGCCACCGTGAACTTCGCGCGCGAGCACGGACTGCCGATCACCCCCCGCTGCGGCGGCCACAGCATCCCGGGTCTGTCGACGATCGACGACGGCATCATCGTGGACCTGGCGAACCTCCGCGCCGTCCAGATCGACCCGGTGCGCAAGACCGCCCGCGTCGAGGGTGGCGCGCTGCTCGGCGAGCTCGACCACGAGTCCGAGGTGTTCGGCCTCGCCACGGTCGGCGGCCAGATCTCCAACACGGGCGTCGCCGGCCTGACCCTCAACGGCGGATGGGGCTGGCTCGCCCGCCGCTTCGGCTACACGGTCGACAACATGCTCTCCGCGCAGGTCGTCACCGCCGACGGGCGTCTGCTGAATGCCTCGAAGGACGAGAACCCCGACCTGTTCTGGGGCATCCGCGGCGGCGGCGGGAACTTCGGGATCGTGACCCTGTTTGAGTTCCAACTCCATGAGGTCGGCCCGCTCGTCTACGGCGGCCAGATCAGCTGGCCGATCGAGAAGGCCCTCGACTTCCTCAAGTTCTACCGCGAGTGGGGTCCGCGTCAGGTCGAGGAGCTGACCACCGAAGTGATCGCCTGGCACACCGAGACCGAGGACGGAAGCCTGAGCGACGAGGCGGTCATCTCGCTGTCCCTGTGCTTCAGCGGCGCCCCCGACAAGCTCGACGAGGCCCTCGCCGAGGTCCGCGCCTTCTCGCCCGACGACATGATCGTCGAGGCCGAGTGGACGCCGTACTCGGTGTTGCAGACGCAGTACGACGAGTTCCTCCGCCACGGCTTCAACACGTACTACAAGTACGGCGTGCTCGACGACATGAGCGACGAGTTCCTCGAGGCCGCGTTCAACGGCTGGCTGACGAAGCCCTCGAAGCACACGTTCATGACCCTCGGGTACTGGGGCGGGGCGATGGCCCGGCCGGCCGAGGACGTGCCGTTCCCGCGCAACCGCGAGCCGTGGCGCGCGGTCACCGAGATCCGCTGGGAAGAGGACTCTGAGCGCGACGAGAACGTGCAGTGGGCCCACGACTACTGGGACAGCATCGAGGGCTACTTCTCGACGAAGAACCAGTACCTCAACTTCACCGGCGACGTCGGCGAGGAGATGGTGCGCGACGCGTACGGTCGCAGCGTCTACGAGCGTCTCCGTGAGGTGAAGCGGAAGTACGACCCGGAGAACCTGTTCTCCAGCAACCAGAACATCGTCCCCTGACCCCGGGCAGGCGCGAGTATGGCACTGCAGCTGCGACGGTACGAGTTCACGGGCGACAACCTCGAGCGCTGGCTCCCGAAATGGCATTCGGAGGTCGTTCCGTTCCGCGAGAAGTGGGGCTACCGGATCGTCTTCGGCTATGTAGACCGGGAGCGGAACGAGTTCGTCTGGATGGTCGAGTATCCCGGCACTCCGGAGGAGTTCGAGGCGCACGACACCGAGTACCTCGAGTCGCAGGACTGGGCGGACACGCTCGAGCGCTACGTGCCGCTGATCGAGCGGTGGACGACCGGCATCGTCGAGCAGGAGTGGCCCCTCGCCGACGCGACGGGCGGGCTCCGATGACCGATCCGGTGAGCGCGGGATTCGAGCGCGGCTTCCAAGGCGAGGTGCTCCTCGCCGGCGACGACGGTTACGAGACGAGGCGCTGGGCGGTCAATCGGCGGTTCGACCACCGGCCGGCGGTCATCGCGCGCTGTCTCGGCGTCTCCGACGTGGTGCAGGCCGTGCGGGTCGCGCGCGACCGCGGGCTGGAGATCGCGGTGCGCGGCGGGGGACATCACGCCGGCGGCCTCAGCACGACCGATGGACTGCTGATCGACCTCTCCCTCATGCGCGGCACGCGCGTCTCCGAGGCGACCCGCACCCTGTGGCTCCAGGGCGGAGCGCTCATGGGCGATGTGCAGCTGGAGGCCACGCGGGTGGGTCTGGGCGCGGTGATCGGGGTCAGCTCGATGCCGGGGGCCGGCGTCATCCTCGGCGGCGGTCTCGGATACCTCGCGCCCCGCTACGGCTGGGGCTGCGACAACATCCTGGAGGCCGAGCTCGTGACCGCGGACGGCGAGGTCGTGATCGCGAGCGCCGACGAGAACGCCGACCTGTTCCGCGGCGTCAAGGGGGCGGCCGCGAACTTCGGTGTGGTCACGTCGCTGCGGATCGCGACGTATCCGGTCCCGCCCGTGGTGCTGTCGGGCGACATGCTGTGGAACGGCCCCGAGAACGCGGCGCGCGCGATGCGGTGGCTCCGCGACTTCCAGCAGGTCTGCTCGGAGGACCTCGCGTTCTATCCCGGTGTGCAACGCACTCAGGCGAGCGACTGGATCCCGGCGGAGTATGCCGGGCCTGTGGGGCTCACGATGATGCTGTGCCACGGTGGCTCGCCCGAGACGGCCGAGGCCGAGATCGCGGAGATCCGTCGGGCGATTCCGCCGGACGTCGACACGGTCGGGCCCCTCACCTTCCGCGCCGTCCACCTGGCGAAGGACGCCGCGTTCGACGACCGGGCGCCGCTCACCGCGGAGGACGACGAGGTGGTCAGCGAGCTCACCGACGAGGTGATCGACCTGCTCGTGGGCGACGCGGGTCTCGCCGACCCGGACGCCGCCGGCGATCGGACCGCGCAGTTCTACCCCGAGAACCGGGCCATCGCGCAGGTGTCGCCGGAAGACGGCGCGCTCGGGCTGCGCGGCCCGCGGCAGTGGGGCATCCACACGGCGTCGTACTACTCGAGCCCCGACGACACGCGCGTGGAGCAGGGCTGGTCGTCGGGACTGTGCGCCGCGGTGCGACGCACCTCGGTGGGGACTGGCAGCTCGGGCAGCGCCAACTGGGTGAGCGAGTACACCGAGGAGCGGGCCCGCGGCACGTATGCCGGCACGTACGACGTCCTCGCGGACCTCAAGAAGAGGTGGGATCCGCAGAACGTGTTCCACCGCAATGCGAATGTCCTGCCGGCGTGACGCCGGCGTGAGGAGTCGGTGACCCCGCCTCCGTGAGGAGGGCGGGATGACGACCGGAGAACGGGTGCGGACGGCCACGGCCGGGTCGCGGCTGGCGCTCTGCCTGCTGTACGTCATCCCGGGCGTCTGGATGGCGACGTGGGTCACGCGCACCCCGGCGCTGCGCGATCTGCTGCACGCCTCGACGGCCGAGATGGGCCTCGTGATCGGGTGCTTCGCGGTCGGCTCCGGCTGCGGCATCCTCGTCTCCGGGCGGGCGGTGATGCGGTTCGGCGCGCGCCGGGTGATCAGCGTCGGCGCGGCGGGAACCGTGCTATCGATGCCGACGATCGCGCTCGCGGCCGCCACGGGACAGGCGTGGGGGATGGGGCTCGGCCTCTTCTTCCTCGGCGCGGGTCTCGGCGTGAGCGAGGTCGCGATGAACGTCGAGGGTGCGCTGTTCGAGCGCGCGTACGGCCGGCCGTTCCTCCCGCTTCTGCACGGCAGCTTCAGCCTGGGCACCTTCGCCGGGGCCCTCCTCGGGATCGCGGCCACGGCGCTCGGCATCCCGGTGGTGTGGCACATGCTGGTCGTCG
Source organism: Microbacterium sp. X-17 (assembly GCF_039615055.1). Taxonomy (NCBI): domain Bacteria; kingdom Bacillati; phylum Actinomycetota; class Actinomycetes; order Micrococcales; family Microbacteriaceae; genus Microbacterium; species Microbacterium sp. X-17. Next base: position 567,654 of record NZ_JBDHNI010000002.1, on the reverse strand, counting down.
TGATCGTCGGGGCACCCGTCCTCCCGTGGGCGCTGTCGCGGCTGCCTCCCGCCACGGGCAAGCAGCCGCGGCCGACGGCGCGGGCGCCGCGCGGGCGGTCGCCGTTCGCGGATCGCCGTCTCCTGCTGATCGCGGGCATCGTCATCGCCGTCGCGCTGGCCGAAGGCGTTGCGACCGACTGGCTCCCCCTGCTGCTCGTCGACGGCCACGGCGTCGACCCCGCCTCGGCGTCCTTCGTCTACGCGACCTTCGCGCTGTCGATGACGATCGGGCGGTTCGCCGGCGGCTCCGTGATCACCCGGCTCGGACGCGCCCCCGTGTTCGCGGTCAGCATCCTGTGCGCGATCGCCGGGATGGCGATCGTGATCTTCGCCTCGAACGTGGTGCTGGTCGGCTGCGGGGTCGTGATGTGGGGGATCGGCGCCTCCCTCGGCTTCCCCCTGACGATCTCGGCGGCCGGCGACACGAGCGACAATCCCGCCGCCGCCGTCGCGGTGGTCTCGACCATCGGGTACCTCGGCTTTCTCACGAGTCCCCCACTGCTGGGCTTCCTGGGCGACTCGTGGGGGCTGCGCGCGGCCATGCTGATCCCCCTAGCGCTGCTCATCGTGGCGCTCGCGCTCAGCCCCGTCCTGCGGGCACGGGAACGCCCCGTGGCCGAGTCCGAATGACTCCGCCACGGGGCGTTCCGTGCGTGCTCGCTCTCAGTCGCCGAAGCCGTGCGCGTCGAGCCACTCGCTCAGCAGGTCGGCGATCTGCAGGCTGTTGCGGTCGGAGAACGCGAAGTGCGTGTTCCCGGTGAGGCCGCGCTCGGTGAGGTTCAGCAGCTCAGCGTCGCCGCCGCGCGCCTGGAGAGTCTCGATGAACTGCGCGGCCCGCTGGTGCTCGGCCTCCGCCTCGAAGTGCCCCTTCGTGTAGTCGCCGAAGACGACCTGCACCGGGATCTGCGTGAGACGGTCGAAGTCGGCGTCCGGCACGAAGTCGGGGTCGACCCAGTTCGCCAGCTCCGGGATGTCGAACGCCAGCTCGGCCGGCGGCATCGACTCCGGGAAGGCGAACGGCGAGGTCTCGTAGGCGACGAGGCCGCGGATCTCCGACGACTTGATCGCCGCACGGTAGCCGTACGCGCCCGCGGTGGAGTGGATCAGGAGGATGCTGGGGCCGATGTCGTCGATCAGGCCCGCGATCGCGTCGCTGAACAGCTCGATGGTCTCCGGCTCGAAGCCGTCGGGGCCCGTGCTCGCGGTCACCTGGCTGAGGTACTGCTTGAGCGCACCCGGGGTCTGCGGGAAGGCCGCGCCCTCGTTGTAGACGGGCTCGCCGCCCGGCGCCCAGGTGCCGAGGCGGAACGACTCGAAGACGTTCTGGTCGGTGAAGAAGAACGCGCCCTCGTCGTCGGCCGACGCGATCGTGGTGCCGACCGATGAGGTGCCCGCGCGACCGCGACGGGGCTGGTCGACGATGAACACCGGGTAGCCGCGGCGCAGGAAGATCGAGTCGTAGCCCTCGCGCCCGTCGGGCGTCGTCTCCCACGTGCGACCGGTCTGACCGTAGCCGTGCCACATCACGATCGCGTGCTTCTTCGCATTCACGGGGATCTGGTAACGGACGTAACCGGTGTCGACGTGGACGGTCGAGCCGTCACTGCGCTCGACGACGGAGCCGGCGAAGGCGAAGCTGCCCTGCTCCTTGATGACGAGGGGTTCCTGAGAGTCGTCGACGGCGGCGGGGCGCGTCCAGTTCTCGGCGAAGAGGGTCACTGCTGGTCTCCTGAGATATCGTGTCGGCCGTCGTGGCGCCCAGGCGGGTGCGCTCGTGCGTGCCGTTGAACCGAATCTAGAGACGTGGGGCTCGTGGCGCTCCTGCTGAGTTCACTCAGTGGTCCCGGCCGCAGCGGGCGCGATGTTGGCGTTGCGACGGAAGAAGTTCGTCGGGTCCCAGACCGCCTTCAGAGCGGCGAGATCGTCGTATGTGCCGGCGTAGGCGCCGCGCGAGCGCTCCGGTGTCATCACGCTCACCCAGTTCACCGTGCCCGGGCTTCCGGTGCCCGCGGACGTGGCCCGCACGGCTCCGACGACGCCGGACGCCCAGCCCTGCTCCGCGTCCGTGTCGTCGAGGTGCGCGTAGTACGAGCCGGTGTGGATGGCCCACTGCGTCGGCACGCGGAGTCCGAGCGCGCTCGATCCGGCGTCGCCGCGCGCGATGGCGCAGGCCTCCGGATAGAGCTGGATGGCGCGCTCCGCGGTGCCGCCCTGGTCCTCGCCGACGGCGGCGAAGTCGGCGAAGAGCACGTCGAGCGCCTCGTTGGTGAGCGACGTGAGCACCTCGTCGTCCTCGGCCTTGAAGTCGCCGCGGTCGGCGATCATGTCCTCCATCGAGCCGTGCACGTCGAGGAACGTCATCTCGCGCACGTCGTCGAGGTCGGGCGGGATGGCGCGACGGATCTCGTCGATCTCGGCGGCCGCGGCCTCGGGAGTGCCGATGTGACACACGATGATGCTGATCCCGGGCTGGTCCACGAGCTCCGGCGCCACGCCACGCGACTCGCGTACCCATTCCATCGTGGCGTAGAACGCGAGGTCCTCCGAGGCGGTCTCGCGGAAGGCGCGCAGCCACTCGATCGCCGCACGTCCGCGCTCCCGCCCGACCCACAGCATCCCGCCGGCGAGCACCTTCGGCGGGATCGGGTGCAGGGCGATCTCCAGCGAGCTGACGACGCCGAAGTTGGCGGCGGCGCCGCGGATGCCGCGGAACAGGTCCGGGTGGCTCTCGGCCGAGACGTGGAGGATCTCGCCGTCCGCGGTGACCAGCTCCGCGCTGACGATGTTGTCGCAGCCCCAGCCGTGCTTCGGCGACAGGTAACCGAGACCGCCCCCGATGATCACGCCGATGCCGGGGGTCGAGTTGACCCCGAGCGCGGCGCCCATGCCCACGCGCGTCGCCTCGGCCTGCACGGCGCCCATGAGCGCGCCGCCCTGCAGACGCAGCGTGGCGCGCTCCGGGTCGGCCTTCACCTCGGCCATGAGCCCGAGGTCGAGCAGGAGCCCCTCGGTCGTGGCGAGGCCACCGGTGTGGTGGCCGCCGCCACGGATCGCGAACTCGAGACCGTTCTCGCGCGCGTACCCGATCGCCAGCGCGATGTCGGAGCTCGTGCGCGGTCGCGCGATCAGCTGCGGCGATCGGTCGAACCGGCGGTTGTAGCCGAATCGCCGCTCCTCGTAGCCGGCGTCGCCGGGGCGGAGGATCTCGCCGGTGAAGCCGGCGAGTGCGTCGGGGATGCTCGCGGTCATGGTGGTGCTCCCGTTCGGGTCAGGCCGTGGGCAGGCTGACCGAGTCCGTCCCGCGCAGGCGCTGGGCCGCCTCGATGTACGCGCGGATCGACGCGTCGATGTCGTACGCGGGCTCGTAGCCGAGCTCGGTGCGGGCGCGCGTGATGTCGGAGATCGTGTAGTAGGTCACGTCGTAGCCGTAGTAGTCCAGCCCCGGACCGATCTCGATGTCGGCGCCGGGGATCGCCCGGCGCACCGCCTCGGCGAACCCGTACAGCGAGGTCCCGACGCCGGTCGCGATGTTGTAGACCGGGCTCGGGACGCTCGGCGCCTCGAGGGCGGCGAGGATGCCGCCCACGACGTCGCCGACGAACATGATGTCGTCGATCTCGTCGCCGCCGCGCTCGATGACGGTCGGCTCGCCGGCCATCGCGTTCTCGAGGATGCGGCTGAGGAGGGCGACCTCACCGTGCCGGGCGAGCTTGCCGGGCGCGAGGATCGTGCCGAACCGCAGCGAGGCGATCTCGAGACCGTGCTCGCGGCGGTAGTTGGCCGCCATGCCCTCGGCGGCGAGCTTGCCCACGTCGTACGCGATCACCGGGTCGCACGTGTGGTCCTCGGAGATCGGCACGTAGGTCGGGTACGTGTGCGGACCGACGGGCACGCGGCCGTACGCCGACTTCGAGCTCGTGAACACGACACGGCGGATGCCGGCGAGCTTCGCGGCCTCGAACACGTTGACGGCGCCGAGGGCGTTGACGTCGAAGCCGAGGCGAAGGTCGGACTGGCAGCGCGGCGGCATGAGGGCCGCGAGGTGGACGATCGCGTCGATCCGCTCGTCGCGGAGGATCTCGACCATGCGGTCCAGATCCATGATGTCGGCGATCACGACCGGGAAGGATCCGGCCAGGTCGGGGAGCAGCGACGTGTCGTCGCGGGTCTCCAGCACGACGGGGACGTGCCCCTTCTCGAGCAGGGCCCGGGTGACCCACGAACCGTTGACGCCGAGGCCGCCGGTGACGAGAACTCTCATGTCTTCTTTACTCTCCGTGTCTCAATGCGCGGCCGGTGCGGCGCGCAGGTGCTGGCGGAACGTCCGACCGTTCACGCCCGGGTCGATGAAGCCCCGGCGCTGCAGGATCGGCATGACGGAGCGGGTGAACGCCTCGAACGTGCCCGGCATCTGGGTGGGGGTCACGATGAACCCGTCGCAGCCGTCGCCGCGGAAGTACTCCTCCAGCTGGTCGGCCACCTCTTCCGGGGTGCCGACGACCTGCGGGGTGAGGTCGCTCGTGGCGTAGCGGAACACGGCCTCGCGCAGTGTGAGCTTCTCGCGTCGGGCGCCCTTCACGAGCACGTCGAGCGCGCCGATCGACAACGCCTCGTCGGGGAGCGCGTCGGCGGGCTCGTCGAGCGGCAGGTCGCTGACGTCGACGCCGAGGTGGTTCTTGACGGTGGCGACCGCGACGTCCCACTCGACCAGGCTGTTGATGTACGCCTGCTTCTCGCGGGCGATCTCGGTCGTCTCGCCGATGATCGGGTCGACCGAGGTGAGGATCGAGAGCTCCTCGGGCGCGCGCCCATAGGCGGCGACGCGCTCCTTCATCTCGGCGTAGAACGCCTGCATGTCCTCCAGGTCGTGCTGCAGCGTGAACACGAGCTCCGCCCAGCGGGCCGCGAAGTCACGGCCGGCCGCGGACGAGCCCGCCTGCATGATGACCGGGTGTCCCTGCGGCGACGGGGGCGTCGAGTAGTAGCCGGATGCCGACACGTACTCGCCCTCGAAGGCGACCGGGCTGAGGGCGGAGGTGTCGATGAAGTGACCGGCCTCCTTGTCGGCCACGACGCGCGCGCCGTTCCAGGAGCTCCAGAACTCCATGCACAGCTCGAGGATCTCGTGTGCGCGCTGGTAGCGGGCCTCGCGGGGCGGAAGGCTCTCCTGGCTCATGACCTTGGCCTCGACGTCGTTCCACGAGGTGACGACGTTCCATGCGAGGCGGCCGCCGCTGATGATGTCGAGCGTCGACAGCGAGCGCGCGATCCCGTACGGCGGGACGAAGGTGGTGGAGACCGTGACCCCGAGCCCGATCCGCGAGGTGGCCTGCGCCATCAGCGCGATCAGCGGCAGCGGGTCGAGCAGGGCGATCTGGCCGCCCTTGTCGGCGATCGCGGTGTTGCCGAACGTGAGCGTGTCCGCGAGGAACAGCCCGTCGAACGAGCCGCGCTCCAGCGTGCGGGCGATCTCCTGCCACCACTGGGGGTCGAGCTGTGCGTTGACCGACTCGGGGTGACGCCACGCAGCGGTGTGGTGCTGCGTGGGGCCGGTCATGAGCATGGCGACGAACCGCATGTACCGGTCCGATGTCATCGGGAGTCCCTTCTGTGGCGCGAGGCGCCGTCGTTGCGTGGAGTGTGACGCAGCGCGCTCAGGCGGCCTGCGGCGGCCAGACCTGATCGATCACTTCGCTGAGGTCGGAGACGATCCCGCCGATGACGGGCTCGATCTGGGCCGACCACTCGGGGTCGGCCAGGTATTCGGCCTCGCGGGCACGCAGCTCATCGGCGGTGCCGGGGTACTCCACAGCCCACACGAACTGCTCGTTCACGTGGTCCGCGTAGGCGAAGACGACCGAGAAGCCGTAGCTCGCCCGCAGCGGCACGGCGCGCGTGGGGAAGTAGGGGAGGAACTCGGCGAGCGTGCCGGGGGCAAACTGGTAGCGACGAAGCTGGATGGCCATGATGTAGAGCCTCTCGTTCCGCGCGCGGTGGCCGATACATACCGAGGGCCAACGCTGCGGGCCGTCGATCGGCCGGATGTCCACCGATCGACGTGCAGTACCCGCGAGCGGCGTCAGCCGGCCGGCTCGATCGCGACGATGCGGGCCGGTGCGGCATCCACTCCGGCGAGCTTGACGGGCAGGCAGATGAGGAACGAGTCCGTCGACAGGGCGCCGAGGTTCACCATGCTCTCGCCGATGACGCAGCCGGCGGACAGCAGCGGCTCGTGCGCCTCGCGCATCTGCGTGTGCGAGGGGCCGGGCGTGTCGAGGCCCAGGAAGGTGATCCCGAGCGACGCGAGGTGCGCTGCCGTCTCGGGCGAGATCTGCGGCCACGGCTCCCAGTATTCCGGGGTGCCGGCCCGCGCGTCCCATCCCGTGCGCAGGATCACACGGCCCGCGGCGCGGATGCGATCGTCGTGCGCGGCGATGTCCTCGTGGGGGATCACGCCGCCGGGCACGTCCGGAGCGACGTCGAGCACCACCACGGGCCCGATCATCGACGGAAGCGACAGCGTCTCGCTCGTGGCCCCGCCCGCGAGGAAGTGGGCGGGCGCGTCGACGTGGGTGCCGAGGTGATTGAAGAGCTTCAGCTCCCACATCTCGAAGCCGTCGTCGTCGATCGTCGTGAGCGGTCGGAACTCGGGGCTGGGCTCGCCCGGGTACACGCCCATCTCGTCGGAGACGGGCATCGACAGGTCGATGATCCTCGCGGTACGCAGCGTCTCGGCGTCGATCACACCAGGACGCTATCCAGAACGTGCCGGTCGGTCGATGGCCAAAGGACGAACGCCTGCCGGCGCCGGGTGGCCGAGCCGCTCAGGAGATCTTGGAGTCCTCGCTGAGGCGGTGCCACGTGCGGTTGTGGTAGACGAGCGGCTGCGCCTCTGCGGCATCCGCCGCCGGGTCGCCGGCCGCCGGCGCCTTGGCCTCCAGGGCCTCGACGGCGACGACGGTCGAGTTGCCGGCCTCCATCTTGTTCACGATGCGACCGCGGATCCACGCGTGGGCCGCGGGGAAGTACGGCTCGCCCGTGGGCAGGCGGGTCCAGATCGAGGTGTCCGCGAAGCGGTCGATGCCGCTGGTCGCGCCGAGCTTGGCGATGTCGAGCTGGCCGGCGCCCAGGAGGTGGACGACGACCGTGTCCGCCTTGCGGATCGTCGGCGTCGACGACGACAGGTCGGAGATCGAGAAGACCAGGAGCGGCGGCTCGGCGCTGACGGAGAAGACCGAGGTCGCGGTGAGGGCGACGGGGCCGTCGCCCGCGTCGGCGGTGATGACCGCGACGCCGGCCGGGTGGTTGCGGAACGCGGCCTTGAACTCGTCTGCGCTCAGGTACTTCGCGGTCGGGTGGGGCAGCAGGGTGCCGGCGTGAACGACGTCGTCCGGCTCCTCGGCAGCGGGGAGGTCATGAACAGGCATGCGTTCGATTGTATCCAATCCGTGGCGTCATGACGTTCGATGACGGATCACGCGCGCGGTGGCCACCGGATCCACCCGGTGCATGACCGACTCCGGCACGATGACGAGCTCCGCCCCCTCGATCTCGGCCGCGAGGCGGGACGCGGCGGCGATCAGGATCGGGAACGTCTGCTCGCCCCGGAGTATGACCACGGGCGAGGTCACGGACAGGAGCGCCGCATCCGGCGTCGAAGCCTCGCGGACGAGCGTCGTGTCGTAGACCGTGGATTGGGCCAGCGGCTCCACGGCCGCGAACTGCTCGCTCGCCCGGAAGCTCGCCACCATCTCGGGCGGGAGCCCGACGCCCTCGAGCTGGAAGGTCGTGACGGCGTCGCCCAGGCGGCCGTCGTCGACGAGCTGCTGCAGCCGGTCGGCCAGGTCGGCGGCCGGCTCGTCGACGCCGAAGCGCAGGGGCGGCTCGGAGAGGAAGAGTGCGCGCATCGGGACCCCGCGCGAGGCCGCGAGGAGGGTCAGCACCGCACCCGAGGAGTGCCCGAGCACGATCGCGTCGCCACCGGCCGCCTCGATCACCGCCGCGAGGTCTTCCACCTCGCGCTCAGGCGTCGAGCCACGCGCGTCTCCGCTGCCGCCGCGGGCACGTCGGTCCCACGTGACGGCCCGGAACCCGACATCCGCGAGGGCGGCCGCGATGCCCGCCGCGTCGGCGCCGACGGAGAGTGCGCCGTTCACGATCACGACGAGCGGGCCCGCGCCCGTCTCCGAGTAGGCGATGCGCGTGCCGTCCGCCGAGGTCACCGTCTCCATGCCCTCACCCCACCACGCCCCGCCGACATCCGCCACCGTGGCTTGAAGGGCGGGGAGCGGAATGTCAACCCCCGCGGGGTGATCGAGGGCGCGGGTTAACGTGTGAGGGTGTCCGTGGTGTGGGCCACCCCCAGGGTTCGCACCACGGGCACCTTCGTGTCCGCGGGCGTCGGCCGCTCACGCGGCGGATGCCGTCATCCGCCCCACGAGGGCGTCGACGTCCTCGTCGGAGAGGTGCAGACCCGCGTCGACGAGGCGCTGCACGAGCACCGACCGCAGCCGCCTCGGCGATGCGCCGTCGAGGTCGGCGTGCGTCTGGATCACGATCCCGTCGATCTCCTCCTGGAGCGTGGACGCGTTCTGCGCGAGCCGCGGCAGATGCCGTGTGATGCTCCCGTAGGGGCGCTCCGGCTCCTTGCTGGCATCCCGGTCCGCGACGCGCTGATTGCGGTGCGCGACGCCCGGGTCCTCGTCCGGGCGGCTCCAGCTGGGTGCCGCGGGAACGAGCTGTGCTTCCTTCTGTCGAGCCTTTGATTCACGCATGGCTCTCGCCTCCGATCCGAGTGTCGGTCCGGGCCTCGCGCGGGGCCACTCCCTTGACAGGCGCCGTCGCGCGATGCGGAATATCGCGGCTACTCCGCGGTTGCGCGTCCGTCAACCCCGATGCGTCGGACGGCCCCGGAGAGCACCCTGTCCGCGGTGAAACGACGTCGCTCGAGGAAGGAGCGCTGATGTCGATCGACGCTCCCGCGTCCCCGCCGCCCATCGAGACGTGGTGGCCGTACGTCACGCTCGGCGCCCGGCACCGCATCATCCGGCGTCCGCTCGACCCGCTCGACCGGCGCGCGCGGGAGGAGATCGAGGCCGTCACCGGTCAGACGGTGGCGGCGGACGCCACGTTGACCGAGGACGATCGGGGATTCCTCTCGATGCTGACCGCGTCGGTGGAGTGACCGGCGTCAGGACTGCGGATCGGCCGGCTCCCCGCCGGCGACCTCTTCCGCGGCGAGGGTGATGCCGCCGGAGGTGTTCGCGGAGTTCGCCAGCTCCTCCATCCACTCCCGGCTGAGGTGCGGCTGCTCCGGCTCGTCGAACACGAAACGGAGCGCGATCGAGGGATGCAGCCAGATCGTGCTGCGGCCGCGCGGCTGATCCTCGGGGTGCGTCCAGGAGAGGGTGAAGCTCTCCCCGCGGCGCAGCTTCGTGGTGATGACCACCTTCAGATGAGCGAGTGCGCGGTCCTCGATATGGATCGGAGTCGCCGACCCGCCGTAGTAGATGGTTCCCACTCGTCCCACCCTACGCATGCGAAACCCGTGCGCGGCCGAGGCGAATCGGCGGGGGTGTCGTGGCACGATGCAAGACAGGGAACGTGGATCACCGAGACACCAGGCGGGAGTTCACCCATGGGGAAATTCATCTACGACGGGACGGTCAAGGTCGATTTCGAAGACCGGACCCTCGCACATCTGCAGGTCGTGATCGGCAACAAGCTGCGACGCAATGAGGCGTTCCACTTCACGTGGAAGGACGACACGAGCATCGGCGACGGACGCACCACGATCTGGGTGCATCCGCGCTGCTCGCTCGTGTACAAGTACTACGGCAGCCGGCGCCCGCAGCTGAATCTGGCGTGGCTCGACGCGCTCGCGCAGGTCGCGAACACGCCGGGCGGCCTCTATGTCGTGCCCGAGCCGACCGAGGGGGGCGCCGACGGGGCCGCCGACGAGCCGTACTGACGCGACGGTCGGAGCGCGCGGAGCGCGGGCAGCGCGAGCGCGAGGACGGCGGCGGGGATCAGGAACGCCCACGCCAGAGTCGGGCCGGAGCCCACGAGCCCGAGCAGCACGGCCCCCGCGACCGCGCCGCCGTAGTTGAAGAGGTTGACGCGGGCCATGACCTCGTCGCTGCGGGCCGGAAGCAGCTCGCCGGCTCGGCTGAACGCGAGCGGCACGAGCGCGCCGGCGGCGAAGCCGCTCAGTGCGAACCCCGCGATCGCAGCCGGGATCGAAGGAAGTACCGCGACCGCGACGAGGCCCAGGATGCCGAGGACGGCCGCGACGAGCGCCGTCCGCGCGCGGCCGAACCGCCGTGCCGCGGGATCGGACACGAGCCGCGCCACGAGCACCGCCACCAGGTACGCCGCGTATCCGAGCGGGGTGGTGCCGGGTGCGGCGTCGAGGCCGTCCGCGAGGTAGACGGTGCTCCACGCCGAGACGGCCGAGTCGACCGCGAACGCGGCGAACACGAGGGCGCCCACGATCCAGATCCCGGCCGCGGGCAGCCGCGGACGATCCGCGGCCCGGTCCTCGACGCGCCGCGCCGCGCGCTCGGACGAGAAGGCGCGAATGCCGACGGCCCCGACGACGAGAGCGACCGCGGCCGCCACGAGGATGGGCGACGTCGGGAGCAGCGTCGTGGTCAGAACGGCAGCCGTGATGACCGTGCCGACGATCGCGGCGGTCGTGTAGCTCGCGTAGAGCTTGCCGAACAGGGGCGCGTCCCGGTGGCGCTCGGCGATCGCGCCCTGCATGTTGTTGGCGGCATCCACGGTCCCGAGGCCGAGCCCGTAGCAGGCGATCGCGACGATGAGGATGCCGAGCGAGTCGGCGAACGCGGCGATCGCGAGGCCCACGACCTGCATCCACAGCCCGGCGACGAGCGCGACGCGGCTGTCGCGCCAGACCGCGATCGCGTCCGCGAGCAGCGACCCCGCCGCAGCCATGACGCACACGCCCAGCAGGAGGAGCGAGACGACCGTGTTGTCGATCCCGACGCGGGCCTTCAGAGTCGGCAGCGTCGTCACGACCGTCGCGTACCCGAGCCCCTGCGCGGCATACGCGGCGCCGACCGCGAAGCGGATGCTGCGCTGCATCCCGCGATCGTAGCGCGGCCCGGTATCGTCGGCGGGGATGGACGTCCACGACCCCCCGCCGCCGCCTCGCTTCCCGCGCTCGGTCTTCGGCACGGGCGCTGAGCCGGACGTGCGCTTCACGCTCGCGAACGAGCGCACATTCCTCGCCTGGAGCCGTACCGCACTCGCCCTCATCGCGGGAGGTGTCGCGCTCGAAGTGCTCGTCATCGGGATGCAGCCGGGGTTCCGGCTCGCGGCATCCCTCCTCCTGATCGCGGCCGGCGCATGCCTCCCTGTCGTCGCGTGGTTCGACTGGATGCACACCGAGCGGGCGCTCCGGCTCGGGCGGCCGCTGCCGCACTCCCCCCTGGGGATCGGGCTCGCGATCGTGATCGCGGTCGTCGGCGTGCTGGTCCTGTGCGCGGTGCTGGTGCAGTGAGCGCGCCCGAGCTGTTCGATCCGGGGCTGCAGCCGGAGCGCACGCAGCTGTCGTGGCGGCGCACCGCGCTGTCGATCGGCATCGGATCGCTCGTGTCGCTGCGCATCTTCCCGGAGGTGCTGGGCAGCGCGTGGGCGATGATCCCGGGCGTGCTCGGTCTGATCTTCGCCGGCTGGCTATGGACCGAGGGGCAGCGCCGCTACCGCGTCTTCGCGCGCAACATCGAGAACGGCCACGAGGTCAGCACCGGCGGGCGGGGACTGCTCGCGATCATGGTGTTCACCCTGGCCTTCGGGGCTCTCGCCCTCGTGCTCGTCGTCGCTCGCCTCTAGCCTTCCGCCGAGACTGCATGCGGGCTCCGAGGCTGCGGGTGCCGCCCGCGGTTTCGGAGCGCCGATGCGGTCTCGCGGAGGGTGGGGGTCAGCCGAGGGGGGAGGCGAGGAGGGGGGCGAAGGCGCTCTCCGCGGCGCCGATCAGCAGGCGGTCCGCGCGAAGCTCCGCCGAGCGGATCTCCAGGTGCTCGGCGGAGGCCGGCATGGTCTGCGCGCGGACCTCCGCGACGAGCTCGCCCAGGTCGCCCGCGACGATCGTGAGGAAGCCACCGAGGACGATCGCCGACGGATTCAGCACGTCGACGGCGTTCGCGAGGGCGGTCGCGAGGATGCGACGCTGGCGCCCCAGCTCGATGTCGACGGCGGGGTCGGATGCCGTGCTGACGAGCTCCCAGAGGGTGGTGTCGTCGGCGGAGGCGCGGCCGAGGGCCTGGAGGAGCCGCGCGCGGCTGACCTCGTCCTCCAGCACGCCGCCGGGCACTCGGCGGTCGGCGTCCGTCCCGATCCCCGGCCGGCTCTGGCCGAACTCGCCCGCGTAGCCGGCCGCGCCATGCACCGCGCGGCCCTGGACGATGAGGCCCCCGCCGATGCCGCTCGCACCGCCGTTGAGGTAGATGACGTCGTCGACCCCGCGGGCGGCGCCGTACAGGTGCTCGGCGAGGGCGCCGAGTGTCGCGTCGTTGCCCACGGTGACCGGGAGACCGGTCGCGTCCTCGACGAGCTCGCGCAGCGGGGCATCCGTCCATTCGAGGTGGGGCGCACGCCGCACGAGTCCGTCGGTGGCGCGCACGAGTCCCGGAACCGCGACCCCGACCGCGACCAGCCGGTCGCCGCGGAGCGTGCCCCGGCGCCACTGCGCGATCCGTTCCGCCGTCAGGCGCGCGGTCTCCTCCGGGGTGACGAGGTGCGCGACCTCGATGCGGGCGCGGGCCACGATGCTCTGGTCGAGGCGGACCGCGGCCAGCTCGACCGCGTCGACCTCGGGGTTCACGGCGATGGCCGCGATGCGCGGGTCGACCGAGACCACGGGCGACGGGCGGCCGACGCGGCGCGACGGGTCCGGCGCCCGCTCCTCGACGAGACCCTGCGCCACCAGCTCGGCGACGAGGTCGGCGATCGTGGAGCGGTTGAGCCCGGTCGCCTCGGTCAGGGCGGCGCGCGACTGCGGGCCCTGGAGGTGGACGCGACGGAGGATGCGCGACAGGTTCTGTCGCCGCACGCCGACCGTCTCGATCATGCCCCCACTGTACGGACCCGGCTCTGGACGAGGCCTTCCCGGCGGGTATACGTTGTGCTTAACAACATTTTGCGAGGGAGCATCATGGTCACGCCTACGCCCGCCGACAGGTTCACGTTCGGCCTCTGGACCGTCGGCTACAACGGCACCGATCCGTTCGGCGGCCCGACGCGTCCCCCGCTCGACGTCGTGCACGTCGTCGAGAAGCTCACCGAGCTCGGTGCGTACGGCCTCACGTTCCACGACGACGACCTCTTCGCGTTCGGATCCACGGAGGCCGAGCGACGGACCCAGATCGACCGGCTGACGCGCGCGCTGGCGGACACCGGGCTGAAGGTCCCGATGATCACGACGAACCTCTTCTCCGCGCCGGTGTTCAAGGACGGCGGGTTCACCTCGAACGACCGCGCCGTGCGCCGGTTCGCGCTGCGGAAGGTGCTCCGGAACCTCGACCTCGCCGCCGAGCTCGGGGCATCCACGTTCGTCATGTGGGGCGGCCGGGAGGGCGCCGAGTACGACAGCGCGAAGGACATCCGGGCGGCGCTGGAGCGCTACCGCGAGGCCGTCGACCTGCTGGGGCAGTACGTGACGGACAAGGGCTACGGCATCCGGTTCGCGATCGAGCCCAAGCCGAACGAGCCGCGCGGCGACATCCTCCTCCCCACCGTGGGGCATGCGCTCGCCTTCATCTCCTCGCTCGAGCGCCCGGAGCTCGTGGGCCTGAACCCCGAGGTCGGGCACGAGCAGATGGCGGGGCTGAACTTCGCGGCCGGCATCGCCCAGGCGCTGTACCACGGCAAGCTCTTCCACATCGACCTCAACGGCCAGCGCGGGATCAAGTACGACCAGGACCTCGTGTTCGGTCACGGCGACCTGCACAACGCGTTCGCGCTGGTGGATCTGCTCGAGAACGGCGGTCCCTCCGGGGGCCCGACGTACGACGGCCCGCGCCACTTCGACTACAAGCCGTCGCGTACCGAGGACGAGACCGGCGTGTGGGACTCGGCCGCGGCCAACATGCGCACCTACCTGCTGCTGAAGGAGCGCGCGGCCGCCTTCCGCGCCGATCCCGACGTGCAGGAGGCGCTCGCCGCTGCCCGCGTGCCAGACCTCTCCACCCCGACGCTGGCCCCGGGGGAGTCGTACGACGACCTCCTCGCGGATCGCACGGCCTTCGAGGACTTCGACCCCTCCCCGTACTTCGGCGGCAAGGGCTTCGGGTTCGTCCGGCTGCAGCAGCTCGCCACCGAGCACCTGCTGGGCGCCCGCGGCTGATGCCGTTGCCCGCGCTCGGCCCGCACAACTCCTGCACGCCGTGCGGATTCCCGGACGACGCACGGGCTGCGGCGTCCGGCAGACCTGGATTGCAGGAGTTGTGCGGGCGAGGCGCGGGGAGAGGATGACGGGATGACACTCGTGCTCGGGGTCGACTCCTCGACCCAGGCGTGCAAGGTCGTCGTGGTGGATGCCGCGACCGGCGCGGTCGTGCGGCAGGGGCGCGCGGCGCACCCGGGCGGCACCGAGGTCGATCCCGAGGTGTGGTGGACGGCGCTCCAGGCGGCGATCGCGGAGGCGGGCGGGGTCGGCGACGTCGCGGCGTGGGCCGTCGGCGGGCAGCAGCACGGCATGGTCGCGCTCGACGCGGAGGGATGCGTCATCCGGCCCGCGCTGCTGTGGAACGACACCCGCTCGGCGGGTGCCGCGCGCGACCTCGTCGCGGAGTTCGGGGCGGACGCCCTCGTGGAGCGCACGGGCCTCGTGCCGGTGGCGTCGTTCACGATCACGAAGCTGCGCTGGCTCCGCGACCACGAGCCCGAGCACGCCGCTCGCGTCGCCGCGGTCGCGCTGCCGCACGACTGGCTCACGTGGCGGCTCCGCGGCTTCGGCCCGGAGGGGGACGCGCCCCGGGGCCCGCGCCTCGAGGAGCTGGTGACCGACCGGTCGGATGCCTCCGGCGCGGGCTACTGGGATCCGGCGACCGGCGGTTACGACCGGGAGCTCCTGATCGCAGCGCTCGGGCACGACGCGATCCTGCCGCGGGTGCTGGGTCCGCGGGAGCACGTTCTGGACGCGGACGGCCGGCGCGTCGCCCCGGGCGCGGGCGACAACGCGGCCGCGGCGCTCGGGGTGGGCGCGCGGGTCGGGGACGTCGTGGTCTCGATCGGGACGAGCGGCACGGTCTTCGCGGTGAGCGCGCAGCGCACGATCGACCCGAGCGGCACGGTCGCGGGCTTCGCCGACGCCGACGGGCACTTCCTTCCGCTCGTGGCCACGCTCAACGCCGCGCGCGTGCTCGACGCGATCGCCGGCGTCCTCGGCGTCGATCACGACGAGCTGAGCCGCCTCGCGCTCGCCGCCGAATCCGGGGCGGGCGGCCTCACGCTCGTGCCGTACTTCGAGGGCGAGCGCACCCCGAACCTGCCCGATGCGACGGCATCCCTCACCGGGATGACCCTCGCCTCGACGACGCGGGAGAACCTCGCCCGCGCCGCGGTGGAGGGGATGCTGTCGGGCCTCGCCGCGGGCCTCGAGGCCTTGCGCGGCCTGGGCGTGCCCCTCGAGCGCGCGGTGCTGATCGGCGGGGGCGCCCGATCCGCGGCGGTGCAGCGGATCGCTCCGGCGATCCTCGGGCTGCCCGTGCAGGTGCCGGCGCCCGGCGAGTACGTCGCCCTGGGCGCCGCGCGCCAGGCGGCATCCGTCCTGTCGCCGGTCTGACCCGCTCGTCGAGACTCGGCATCCGCCGCGACACACGGTGGGAGCGCAGGAGTCTCGCCGCAGCGGCCGAGTCTCGCTCGGGGATTCGCGCGGTGCTTCACAGGCCCCTCGTATTCGGGCGGCCTAGCGTGGGGACCATGAGCCTTCCCGCCGCCGAGGACGAGGTGACCGTCTCACTCGCGCAGCTGCGCTCCACGCGCGACGAGTTGCAGCGTTTCCTGCTGGAGTACCGCTTCGGCCTCCAGGAGATCGAGACGAAGATCGCGATCCTCCGGGACGAGTTCCTGCATCTCCACGAGTACAACCCGATCGAGCATGTCTCGAGCCGTGTGAAGTCCGCGGACAGCCTCGTCGAGAAGGTCGGGCGCAAGGGCGTGGCATCCGACTACGCGTCGATCCGCGAGAACATCACGGATGTCGCGGGGGTCCGCGTGACCTGCAGCTTCGTCGCGGACACGTACCGCCTGTTCGACCTGCTGACGCAGCAGGACGACATCTCGGTGCGCCTCGTGAAGGACTACATCGCGCACCCGAAGGCGAACGGCTACAAGAGCCTGCACGCGATCGTCGAGGTGCCGGTCTTCCTGTCGACCGGCCGGGTGCAGGTGCCGGTCGAGGTGCAGTTCCGCACGGTCGCGATGGACTTCTGGGCGAGCCTCGAGCACAAGATCTACTACAAGTACGACCGGCAGGTGCCCGACGGCCTCCTCGCTGAGTTGAAGGATGCCGCGGACACGGCGGCCGAGCTCGACACCCGCATGGAGCGCCTGCACCGGCAGGTGCACGGCCCCGCGACCCACGCCATGTCCGTCTGACCCGCCCCCTCCCTCCGGCCCCCTCCCGCTGAGAACGCGCGTGTGTCACGTTCTGGGGGCATTTTCGTGACATACGCGCGTTCTCGCGGGGAGGTGGCCGGGCCTCGCCGGCCCGGGGAGGTGGCCGGGCCTCGCGGGGAGGTGGCCCGGGCCGCCCGGCGGGCGTCGGGCGTGAGGCACGGACGGGGCGGACGTACGCTGGGCGGGTGGGCGTGGGGGGGGGGTGGGCCTACCGCCCCCCACCACCCCCGGCGCCCCCCCCCCGGGGGGGTTGCCGGGGGGGGGGCGGCGGGGGGGGGGGGGGGGGGGGGGGGTGGAGGAGGTCGAAGACCTCCTCCACCACGCGCGGGCCCGCCTCGCGCGGGTGCCGCGCGAGGCGCTCGGCACCTGGCGGGACTCACGCCGCGTGCTGGGCTTCGGGCGCGGCGCGCGGATCGTGCCGGCGGGCGACGCCTGGCACCTCGGGGTCCTGCTGCTGACGGACGACGCGGCGCTCGCGACCGGGGAGATCCTCCGCGCGCGAGAGCCCGTGCCCCGGGGCTACGCCGCGCAGTCGCAGCGTGAACGCGCCGAGCGCGCGGAGGCCGCGTTCCGCGGCGGGTTCCCCGCGGGCGCGCTCGTGCACGTCGGGTGGACCCCGCTGGATCTCATCGCGCTCGACCGCGCCGGGGACGCCGGACCCCTCACCCTCCTCGGCGGGAGACCGGCCGTGCGCTGGAGCCGCGCGGCCGGCGCCATGCCCCTCGCGGACTACCTCGACGAGCGGATCTCCCTCGCCGGCTCTCCATCTCCGGGCGCGTAGCCTGCCGTTACGCGCACCCAATAGGGTGAAGCTCTGGTGAGGAGTCCGTCGATGCAAGCTTGGCCCGGATCCGCCTATCCGCTGGGCGCGACGTTCGACGGGAACGGCACGAACTTCGCCCTGTTCAGCGAGGGCGCCGAACGCGTGGAGCTCTGCTTCTTCGACGACGACGGCGCGGAGACCCGCGTCGAGCTCGTCGATGTCGACGCGTTCGTCTGGCATACATACATCTCCAACATCGAGCCCGGTCAGCGCTACGGCTACCGGGTGTACGGGCCGTACGATCCGGGTTCGGGGCGCCGGTTCAATCCGAACAAGCTCCTCATCGACCCGTACGCGAAGGCGGTCGAGGGCCAGACGGTCTGGGGTCAGCCGGTCTTCGGCTATGACCTCGACCAGCCCGACAGCCTCAACGCCGAGGACTCCGCGTCGCACGCGGCCAAGAGCGTCGTGATCAACCCCTTCTTCGACTGGGGCGGCGACCGTCAGCCGAAGACGCCGTATGCGGAGAGCTTCATCTACGAGGCGCACGTCAAGGGCCTGACGATGCGGCATCCCGGCATCCCGGAGTCGATCCGCGGCACGTACAGCGCGATCGCGCACCCGGCGATCATCGAGCACCTCAAGAAGATCGGCGTCACGGCGATCGAGCTCATGCCGGTGCACCAGTTCGTGAACGACGCGCGCCTCGAGGAGCAGGGCCTCTCCAACTACTGGGGCTACAACACGATCGCTTTCCTGGCGCCGCAGAACACGTACTCCTCGACCGGGCAGCTCGGCCAGCAGGTGCAGGAGTTCAAGGGGATGGTGCGCGCCCTGCACCAGGCCGGGATCGAGGTGATCCTCGACGTCGTCTACAACCACA
Organism: Microbacterium sp. X-17; assembly: GCF_039615055.1. NCBI lineage: Bacteria > Bacillati > Actinomycetota > Actinomycetes > Micrococcales > Microbacteriaceae > Microbacterium > Microbacterium sp. X-17. The sequence goes on along the minus strand of NZ_JBDHNI010000002.1, from coordinate 549,323 downwards.
CGGCCGAGGGCAACCAGCTGGGTCCGACATTGTCGATGCGCGGCATCGACAATGAGGCGTACTACCGGCTCGACCAGAACGACAAGCGCTCCTACACGGACTACACCGGCACGGGCAACAGCCTCAACGTCGGCAATCCGCACACGCTGCAGCTCATCATGGACTCGCTGCGCTACTGGGTCCTCGAGATGCACGTGGACGGCTTCCGGTTCGACCTCGCCGCCACTCTCGCGCGGGAGTTCTACGACGTCGATCGCCTCGCCGCCTTCTTCGAGCTCGTGCAGCAGGACCCGGTGGTGTCGCAGGTGAAGCTCATCGCCGAGCCGTGGGACGTCGGACCGGGCGGCTACCAGGTCGGCAACTTCCCCCCGCAGTGGACGGAGTGGAACGGGCAGTACCGCGACACGGTCCGCGACTACTGGCGGGGCGAGCCGCAGGCGCTCGGCGAGTTCGCCTCCCGCCTCACCGGATCGAGCGACCTGTACGAGCACTCCGGGCGGCGGCCGGTGGCCTCCATCAACTTCGTGACGGCGCACGACGGCTTCACCCTCCGCGACCTCGTGTCGTACGAGCAGAAGCACAACGAGGCCAACGGCGAGGACAACCACGACGGCGCGAACGACAACCGCTCGCGCAACTTCGGCGTCGAGGGTCCGACGGACGATCCCGACATCCTCACGCGCCGCGCGCGTCAGCAACGGAACTTCATCGCGACGCTCCTGCTCTCGCAGGGCGTGCCGATGCTGCTGCACGGCGACGAGCTGGGCCGCACGCAGCGCGGCAACAACAACGGCTACGCACAGGACAACGACACCAGCTGGATCGACTGGGATGCGGTCGACCAGCCGCTCGTGGAGTTCACGGCGGCGCTGGCCCGCCTGCGCCGCGAGCACCCGACGTTCCGCCGGAGCCGCTTCTTCAACGGACGCCCGGTCCGCCGCGAGGAGGGGCGCGTCCCCGACATCGTGTGGCTGAAGCCCGACGGCACGCAGATGCAGCCGGAGGACTGGGACTCCGGGTTCGGGCGTGCGATCGGCGTGTTCCTGAACGGCAACGGCATCCGCGAGCGGGACCGGCGCGGCGGCGACATCACCGACGACCACTTCATCGTGCTGTTCAACTCCGGGGACGACGTGGTGGACTTCACCTTCCCGGACGTCGACTTCAGCCCCCGCTGGGACGTGCTGGTCGACACGGCCGGGGTGTACGCCAACACGCCCCCGATCGAGCCGGGGCGCACGCTCCCCGTGCACGCGTCGTCGCTGCTCGTGCTGTGCGAGCACCGGGAGCCCGAGCTCGAGGCCGACCACTCGGTCGCCGCGTCGCTCGCGGCGGCGCACACGACCGCGATCGACGAGGTGCCGGCCGCGGCCCCCCGCACCGAGCTGCCGCGGTAGCCATGCGCGTGCCCGCGTCGACGTACCGCCTGCAGATCCGCGCGTCGTTCGATCTCGACGCGGCCGCGCACGTCACCGGCTACCTCCACGACCTCGGCGTGGACACGGCGTACCTGTCGCCCCTGCTGACGGCGGCGGCGGGGTCCGACCACGGCTACGACGTCGTGGACCCGACACGCGTCGACCCGGCTCGCGGTGGCCGCGCCGGGCTCGAGCGCTTCGCCGCGGCCGCCCGCGAGGCGGGACTCGGCATCCTCGTCGACATCGTGCCCAACCACATGGGCATCGCCGCGCCGGCCGAGAATCCGTGGTGGTGGGACCTCCTGCAGCACGGTCAGGCGTCGCGCCACGCCGACGCGTTCGACGTGGACTGGGCGTACGGCGGAGGCCGCGTGCGCCTGCCGATCCTCGGGGACGAGCTCGACGCCGTGCTGGATCGCGGCGAGATCACGGTCGAGGCGGATGCCGGGGTGCTCCGCTACTTCGGGCACGTGTTGCCGCTCGCGCCCGGATCGCGGGACCGGCTGACGGATGCCGCGGATCCGGCATCCGTCCGGGCCGTGCTGGACCGGCAGCACTACGAGCTCCTGTTCTGGCAGCGCGAGGCGTCGGAGCTGAACTACCGCCGGTTCTTCGCGGTGTCGACGCTCGCCGGCCTCCGCGTCGAGGACCCGCGGGTCTTCGAGGAGAGCCACGCGGAGGTCCTGAGCTGGATCCGCGAGGGGCTCGTGGACGGGCTGCGCGTCGACCATCCGGACGGGCTCGCGGCCCCGGGCGAGTACCTCGAGCGGCTCGCCGCCGCGACGGGCGGGGCCTATGTCGTGGTGGAGAAGATCCTCGAGCACAGCGCGACGGCGCACCCCGAGGCGCTGCCGGCCTGGTGGGCGACGGCCGGCACGACGGGCTACGACGCGATGGCGGAGGTCGACCGCGTGCTCGTGGACCCGGCCGGCGAGGCGCGGCTCGACGCGCTCGACGTGCGTCTTCGGGGTGGCGCCGCGCAGACGTGGCCCGACCTGATCCACGCCACGAAGCGGATGGTCGTCGACACGCTCCTCGTGTCGGAGGTGCGCCGCCTCGCGCGCACGCTCCCGGTCGCCGTGCCGGACGCCGAGGACGCGCTGGCCGAGCTGCTCGCGTGCTTCCCCGTGTACCGCGCCTATCTGCCCGTGGGGCACGAGCACCTGGAGTCGGCCGCGGCCGAGGCATCCGCCCGCCGCCCCGAGCTCGCCGACGCGATCGCGACGCTCCTGCCGCTGCTGGCGGACACGTCGCTCGAGGTCGCCCGGCGGTTCCCCCAGACGACCGGTCCGGCGATGGCGAAGGGGGTCGAGGACACCGCGTTCTACCGCGCGACCCGGCTCGGCAGCCTGACCGAGGTCGGCGGGGATCCGTCCGTGTTCGCGCTGTCGGTGGACGGGTTCCATCGCGCGTTCGCGGCCCGGCACGCCTCCTGGCCGCACGCGATGACGACGCTGTCGACGCACGACACGAAGCGCGGCGAGGACGTGCGCGCGCGGCTGTCCGTGCTCGCCGAGATCCCGGACCGGTGGGCGGAGGTGCTCGACGCGCTCCGCTCCGTCGCGTCGACGGGGCACGGTCCGTTCGATGCGCTCCTGTGGCAGGCGATCGTCGGTGCCTGGCCGGCGTCGCGGGAGCGGCTGTACGCCTACGCGGAGAAGGCTGCGCGCGAGGCCGGCGAGGCGACGACGTGGTGGCGGCCCGATCCGGCATTCGAGGAGCGCGTGCACGCCATGGTCGAGGCGGCGCACGGGCCGGCGGCCGGGCTTGTGACCGCGTTCGTCGACGAGATCGCGCCCGCCGGATGGTCGAACGGACTGTCCGCGAAGCTCCTCCAGCTCGCCGGGCCCGGGGTCCCGGACGTGTACCAGGGGTCGGAGCTGTGGGAGACCTCGCTCGTCGACCCGGACAACCGCCGGCACGTCGACTTCGCCCGGCGCGCGCGGATGCTCGCGGGCCTGGATGCCGGGATGCTCCCGCCCATGGATGCCTCCGGCGCCGCGAAGCTGCTCGTGACGTCGCGGGCGCTGCGGCTGCGACGTGACGCGCCGGGGCTGTTCACGCGCTACACGCCGCTGCCGGCCGCCGGCGCGGCATCCGGGCACGTCGTCGCGTTCGACCGGGGCGGGGCGATCGCGGTCGCCACGCGCCTCCCGGTGGGCCTCGCCGCCCGCGGCGGCTGGGGCGACACGGTCGTTCTGCTGCCGCCCGGCGCCTGGCGCGACGCCCTCACGGGCGCCGTGCACGCGGGCGGCCCCGCGCCTCTGGCCGCGCTGCTGGCGCGGTATCCGGTGGCGCTGCTCACCCGCGAAGTCTCGGACGCGGAAGGAGGACTCGCATGATCGAGGTGTGGGCGCCGCGGGCCGAACGCGTGCGGGCGCGGCGGCCGGGCCGGGCGGATGCCGAGCTCGCGCGGGACGCCGCCCGCGACGGCTGGTGGACGGCGGATGTCGTGCTCGCCGACGGCGACGAGTACGGCTTCGTGCTCGGGGACGGCGACGTGGTCCGGCCCGATCCGCGGTCGCGCCGGCAGCCGCGGGGCGTGCACGAGGCATCCGCGTACTTCGATCCGGACGCGTTCGCGTGGACGGATGCCGCGTGGACCGGCCGGCAGCTCGCCGGTGCGGTCGTCTACGAGCTGCACATCGGGACGTTCACGCCCGAGGGCACCCTCGACGCCGCGATCGGGCGGCTCGGTCACCTCGTCGACCTCGGCGTGACGCACGTCGAGCTGCTGCCCGTGAACGCGGTCAACGGCGAGTGGAACTGGGGCTACGACGGCGTGCTCTGGTACGCCGTGCACGAGCCCTACGGTGGGCCGGCCGCTTATCAGCGCTTCGTCGACGCGGCGCACGGCCTTGGGCTCGCGGTGGTGCAGGACGTCGTCTACAACCACCTCGGTCCGTCCGGCAACTACCTGCCCGAGTTCGGCCCGTACCTCCGCGATGTCGCGCGCAACACGTGGGGCCTGTCCGTCAACCTCGACGAGCCCGCCGTGCGCGCGTTCATCGTCGAGAACGCCCTCCTGTGGCTGCGGGACTTCCACGTCGACGGGCTCCGGCTGGATGCCGTGCACGCGCTGCACGACGAGCGGCCGGTGCACATCCTGCGCGAGCTCGCGGAGGCGACGGATGCGCTGTCCGCGCATCTCGGCCGACCGCTCGCGCTCATCGCCGAGTCCGACCTCAACGACCCGACGCTCATCCTGCCGCGCGAGGCGGGCGGGTACGGGCTCACCGCGCAGTGGAGCGACGACTACCATCACGCGCTGCACGTCGCCACGACCGGGGAGACGGTCGGCTACTACGAGGACTTCGGCGCCGCCCGCGCCCTCCCCAAGGTCTGGACCGGCGGCTTCTTCCACGACGGCACGTACTCGTCCTTCCGGGGGCGCGACCACGGGCAGCCGATCCCCGCGGCCGTCCCGGCGTGGCGGCTCGTGACGTTCGCTCAGGACCACGACCAGATCGGCAACCGCGCGATCGGCGATCGCCTCAGCCAGGCCCTGAGCTACGACCGGCTCGCCGTCGCGGCGGTGCTGGCGCTGACGACGCCGGGCACCCCGATGCTGTTCATGGGCGAGGAGTGGGGGGCCTCCACCCCGTGGCAGTTCTTCACCTCGCACCCCGAGCCCGACCTCGGCGAGGCGACCGCGAAGGGGCGGATCGCGGAGTTCGCACGGATGGGGTGGGATCCCGCGGTCGTGCCCGATCCGCAGGATCCCGCGACCTTCCACCGCTCGAAGCTGGACTGGGCCGAGCGCACCGAGGGCGATCACGCGCGGCTCCTCACCCTGTACCGCGCGCTCATCCGCCTGCGGCGCGTGCGTCCGGAGCTGACGGATCCGTCGTTTTCGGCGCTCGCGGCAGAGATCGTGGTGGATGCCGCGGATCCGTCGCGTCGTGCGTTCGCGCTGCACCGCGGCCCGCTGTCCGTGCTCGTGAACCTGACGCCCGGGTCCGTGTCGTTCCCCGTGCACTCCGGGGCCGAGGTGCTGCTCGCGACCGCCGCCGTGCCCGTACCCGCCGGTGGCGCGGTGGCCCTCCCCGCGGACTCCGCCGCCGTGGTCGCCCCCGCCTGATCCCCGGGGTCAGCGGCGTGAGGAGTTCGCCGTGCGACCTCGGACGATGCCCACGAACGCCTCCACCTCGGGGGTCGTGCGGTCGGCGAGCCAGGCCAGGGCGACGCCCGAGACCGGTCCCTCGCGGAGCGGGCGGTACTCCACGTCGCGGCGGTGGTGCAGGCGCGCGAGCGACATCGGCACGATCGTGACGCCGACGCCGGCGGCGACCAGCTCGATCGCGTCCCCCGCGCTCGCGGGGGGCTCGAACGCCGGCGTCGCCGCCTCCGGGACGTGCGCGCCCAGCACGTCATCCGCGGGGACGATCAGCACCTCGCCGGCGAGGTCCGCGGCATCCAGCTCATCCACCGCGAGGAGCGACGAGTCGATGGATGCCACCACGACGGGGCGCTCCTCATACAGCGGGATCACGTGCAGCGCGCCCTTCTCGACCGGCTGCCGGACGAGCGCGGCGTCGACGCGGCCCTCGAGGAGCGCGGCGACCTGGTCGGCCACGGTCAGCGGGACGAGCTCGAGCGGGATCCGCGGCATCCGCTCCCGCCAGGCGTCGATCCATCGGCCGGGGGTCGCACCGGGGATCGCACCGAGCACGAAGCGATCCGCCATGGGTCCAGGCTATCCGCGCGGTATGGTCGGGCCATGATCATCGCCATCCTCGCGAGCGTGTTCGGCGCGGCGGCAGCGCTCCTGCACGTCTACATCTTCGTCATGGAGAGCGTGCAGTGGACGCGGCCGGCCGTCTTCCGGCGCTTCGGCGTGCCCGACCGCGAGACGGCGGACACGCTCCGCTCGATGGCGTACAACCAGGGCTTCTACAACCTGTTCCTCGCGATCGGTGCGGCGCTCGGCATCATCCTCTTCTGGGCGGGAACGGATGCCGCGGGCAAGACCCTCGCGCTGTTCAGCCTGCTCGCGATGGTCGCGGCCGCGGTCGTGCTGCTCACGACCGGCGCCCGCTACCTGCGCGCGGCCCTCATCCAGGGCACGCTGCCGCTGATCGGCGCGGTGCTGTTCCTGTTCGCCTGATCAGGCGGCAGGGTCAGGCGGCGAGCCAGAGGCCGCGGCGGTCGGTCGCGACGCGTTCGCCGTCGCCGATCGTGACGTCGTCGCCGATGAGCGAGGCGGCCGCCACTTGCGCGTCGCGCCCCACCTGCGTGCGGACACCGATCCGGGCGCCCGCGCCGATCGCGGCGTGCCGGCCGACGTGCGCGTGCGGGGCGATCTGCGCCTCCGGGCCGATCACGGCATCCGCCTCGATCCAGGCCCCGGCGCCCACGTGGGCGCCGGCGGCGATCTGAACTCCCGGTTCGACATACGCGCCCGCCTCGATGGTCGCGGTGGCGTGCACCTTCGCGCCGTGCGCGATGAGGCCCCGCCCCTTGGCGTGCTTGCGGTACCGCAGCGTCTCGCCGCGGTCGTTCTCGATGTCGACGTAGTTCTTTCCCACGATGTCCTCCGACGGGCGGATTGCCCTGACGTTGTGCCTAACACTCGCGCACCCGGATCCATTCCCGGGAATCGGTCCGGTCCGTTTGCGCCGCGTCAGCGCTGGCAGCGCGGGCACCAGAACACGGTGCGCTGGCGGGTGGGGTCGGCGCCGAGCTGGCCGGATTCGATCGCCGTTCCGCACCGGCGGCAGGGTCTACGGGCGCGCCCGTAGACCCACGTGGTGGCGCCGGGACGGGTGTCGCCCGTGAACGTGCGGACCGGACGGTCGCGGTTCGCGCGGATCATCCGCATCCCCGTCTCGAGCAGCGGGACCACGTCGACCTCGGTCGCCGGACGGAACGGCAGGATGCCGCGCACGAACAGCAACTCGTTCGCATACTCGTTCCCGAAGCCCGCGAGGTGCCGCTGGTCGAGGAGCGCGACGTGGATGGGACGCGGGTCGGCGGCCACACGACGTGCGGCCTCCGCGAGATCCCAGTCGTCGCCGAGGAGATCGGGCCCGAGATGCCCGACGACGTTCGCTTCCTCGCGGGTCGGGAGCACGTCCACCATCGCGAGGTCGAAGCCGACGGCCTGCCGGTCGGCGTTCTGCACGATTGCACGCGCCTTGTGCGACGGCACCCGCCACGGCTCCCCGACACGGTAGACGCGCCACTCGCCGTCCATCTTCAGGTGCGAGTGCAGGGTCCATTCCCCGATCCGCACGAGGAGGTGCTTGCCGCGCGCGACGACCTCCTCCACGGTCTCGCCGGTCAGATCGGCCGCGGCAGCGCGCGGCACGCGGATCTCGAACCGGGTCACCGCGCGACCGGCGAGCGCCTCGTGGAGCCGCTGCGCCGTGCGGAAGACGGTGTCGCCCTCAGGCACGAGGGATCACCCTCCTTCCACGCCGGCGGGCGGACGCGCGGCGCGATTACGCATGCGAGGTCGTCTCCAGGGAGCGACGGAGGGTCAGGCCGCGGGGCGACTCGACGAAGCCCGCCTCGCGCAGCATCCGGGACAGCGGCGTTGTGAAGACCGGCTCACCGTCGACCTGCTCGATCGTGAGCGTCTCGAGCCGCCTGCGGCGGGCCGTGTCGGCGAGCGAGCCGACCGCCGAGGCCAGCGCCTCGGGGTCGTCGCCGAAGGTGAGCGCGGTCTTGCCGCCGCGCTCGAGGTAGAGCGTCAGGGCGCCGTCGACGAGCACGACGAGGGCACCCGCCTTCCGGCCCGGTCGATGCGACACGCCTGCGCGCGCGGGCCAGCCGAGCGCCGCGCCGTAGGGGTTGGCCGGATCGGTCGCGGCCAGCGTCACGGCGGCCCGCGGCGGCGGATCGGCGAGGCCGCCGAACGTGCGCAGTCGGTCGACCGTGGCGGATGCCGCGAACTGCGCCGCCCCGAGCTTCTCCACGAGGTAGCCGCGCCGCGCGTGTCCCGCGTCCTCGAACCGGGACAGCACCCGGTACACGTGGGCGAACCCGCCCGTGATGCCCTCGGCCTGGACCGCGCCGCGCGTGACGACGCCGTACCGCTCGAGGAGCTGCGACGCGGTCGCGGCGGCGAGGACCGCGGCATCCGTCTCCCGCTCCGGCAGCAGCGACCAGCGCCCGCCCGCGGACGGCGTGCGCGGCCCGGGGAGCGTGGCCCGCGCACCGCGGTAGAGCCGCGAGCGCGGTGCGCGACGGACGGTGCGGTGCGCCTGCCCGCCCGAGCCGAGAAGCGCCCGGACCGGTGCGAACGTGTCGTTCGTCACGCGGCCCGCCCAGGCGAGGCTCCACAGCGCCTCGACCACGGACTTCTCGTTCTCGGCGCCTGTGAGGCCCGTGAGCTGGCCCGCGAAGAATGCGCCGCCCGACGCCAGCGCGCCGAGGAGCTGCGCCTCGAGCCCCTCCGCGGGGATCTCCACGTCGTCGTCGGGGAGCGTCACCGCGACGGCGTCGGCGGGATGCAGCGCGATCCACCCGTCGTGCCCCGGGAGTGTGCCGTGCCCCGACCAGACGATCTCGCCGGTCGCGGTCAGCTCGTCGAGCATGGACGGCGCGTAGTCGGCCACGCGCGACGGGAGGATGAGCGTCTCCCACGCGCTCGCGGGGAGCGCGACCCCGGCGAGCTGCTCGACGACGAGCGCGACCCCGTCGATCCCCTCCAGCGGCCGGTCAAGGTGCTGCCACGACGGCAGGAACCGGGCGAAGGCGTCCTGCGAGACCGGCTCGACGCTGCCGCGGATCGCCGCGAGCGACCGCATCCGCAGGCGGCGCAGCACCTCCGCGTCGCACCACTCGGTCGCATCGGCGCGCGTGGCCCCCGTAGCGGGGAGGAAGAAGCCGCTCGCGATCCGCCCCTGACCTTCGAGCCGCTGGAGCGTGGCACGCGCGACGGCGACGCCGATCCCGAGCCAGGCGGCGAGGTCGTCGGGGAGGAACGGGCCGTGCGTGCGCGCGTACCGGGCGACGAGGTCGCCGAGCGGGTCGTCCACGGAATCCAGGAACGCGGTCGGGATGCCGACCGGGAGCGCCGCCCCGAGCGCGTCCCGGAGGCGCGCCGCGTCCTCGATCGCGGCCGTACGGGATCGGCCGCCGACCGTGACCGGGATCGCGCGCCGTGCCGCGACCAGCTCGGCCAGCAGTTCGGCTGCGGATGCCGCATCCTCGGGGCGCAGCCGCGCGGAGACCTCCGCCGCGTCGAGTGGGCCGAGCACGCGCAGGAGGTCGGCCACGCCCTCGACGCCGCGCGCGTGCCGCTCCGGGTCGAGGCGCTGCAGCTCGCGCTCGGTCTGCGCGATCACCTCCGGGTCGAGCAGCTCGCGCAGCTCGACCGTGCCGAGGAGCTCGCCCAGGAGGGCCGGATCGACCGACAGCGCGGCCGCCCGCCGCTCGGCCAGGGGAGAGTCGCCCTCGTACATGAACGCGCCGACATACCCGAAGAGGAGGTCGCGCGCGAAGGGCGAGGGCTGCTGCGTGGTGGTCTCGACGAGCCGGATGCGGCGCTCGCCGATCCCGCGCGCGAGGTCGAGCAGGGCGGGGACGTCGTACACGTCCTGCACGACCTCCCGCAGAGTCTCGAGGATGATCGGGAACGTCGGGTGTTTGTGCGCCACCTCGAGCAGCTGCGCCGAGCGCTGCCGCTGCTGCCACAGCGGGCTCCGCCGGTTCGGGTTCGTCCGCGGCATGAGGAGGGCGCGCGCCGCGCACTCGCGGAACCGCGACGCGAACAGGGCGGAGCCGCCCACCTCGTCGATCACGATCCGCTCCAGCTCGTCGGGGTCGAACACGAACAGCTCGGCGCCCGGCGGTTCGGCCGCGGCATCCGGCACGCGCGCGATGATGCCGTCGTCGCTCGCGACCGCCGATCCATCGACGCCCAGGCGCTCGCGGATGCGCGCGCCGACGGCCAGCGCCCACGGTGCGTGCACCTGCATGCCGTACGGGGAATGCAGGATGACGCGCCAGTCGCCGACCTCGTCGCGGCCACGCTCGACCGTCAGCGTGCGATCGCTGGGGATACTCCCGGTCGCCTCCCTCTGCTCGGACAGGTAGGCGAGGAGGTTGTCGATCGCGCGGTCGTCGAGGCCGGCCGCGCGCAGCCGCTCGGTCGCCTTCTCCCGCGTCGCGGCGTGCACCTCGCGCGAGAGCTTTCCGAGCGCCTCCCCGAGCTCGGCCGGCCGCCCGATCCCGTCGCCGTGCCAGAACGGCCCGCGGCCGGGCTGGCCGAAAGCGGGCACGACGTTGACGCGGTCGTGCGTGATCTCGACGATCCGCCAGCTCGTCGTGCCGAGGGTGAACACGTCGCCCACGCGCGATTCGTACACCATCTCCTCGTCGAGCTCGCCCACGCGCGCGTTCTGGGTCTCGCCCGCCACGAACACGCCGAACAGCCCCCGATCCGGGATCGTGCCGCCGCTCGTGACGGCGAGCCGCTGCGCGCCCGGCCGCGAGGTGAGCGTCCCCAGGTCGCGATCCCAGATGAGGCGCGGCCGGAGCTCCGCGAACTCGTCGGACGGGTAGCGGCCGGCGAGCAGATCGAGCGTCGCCTCGTACGCCGAGCGCGGCAGGGCGCGGAACGGCGCGCTGCGGCGGACCGTCTCGTACCAGTCCTCGACCTCGAGCGGCGCGAGGGCGGTGGCCGCGACCGTCTGCTGCGCGAGGATGTCGAGCGGGTTCTGCGGGATCCGGATCGACTCGATGCGGCCCGCCAGCATCCGCTCCGCCACGACCGCCGTGTGCAGCACGTCGCCGCGGTGCTTCGGGAAGAGGGCGGCGCGGCTGATCTCCCCCACCTGGTGGCCCGCGCGGCCCACGCGCTGGAGGCCGGAGGCCGCCGACGGCGGCGCCTCGACCTGGATGACCAGGTCGACCGCGCCCATGTCGATGCCGAGCTCGAGGCTCGAGGTCGCGACGACGCAGCGGAGGATGCCGGACTTCAGCTCGTCCTCCACCTGCGCCCGCTGCTCCTTCGAGACCGAGCCGTGGTGCGCCTTCGCGAGCACGGGCTCGGCGCCCGCCGTCGCCCCGCCCTGCGCGGGCATCGCCGCCGGAATCGCGGGCTCGGGAAGCTCGAGGCCCAGCCGCTCCGCATAGATCTCGTTGAGCCGGCCGGTGAGCCGCTCCGCGAGCCGCCGCGAGTTCGCGAACACGATCGTGGAGCGGTGCGCGAGCACGCGGTCGACGATCGCCTCCTCGACGTGCGGCCAGACCGACCCGGTCATCTCGGTGTTCTCCGGCGGTCCGTACCACTCGCCGTCGGAGCCGGCCTCGTCGGCGGGCGGGTCCGGCCGCACGGGCGGGGGCGGGTTCGTGAGGTCGTCGACCGGGACGACGACCTGGAGATCGAACGTCTTCGACGCGGGCGGCGCCACGATCTCGACCGGCGCCGAGCCCCCGAGGAACCGCGCGACCTCCTCGAGGGGCCGCACGGTGGCGGACAGCCCGATCCGCTGCGCGGGAGGACGATCGGGATCCTCCGCGCGACGCAGCGCGTCGAGGCGTTCGAGGCTCACGGCCAGATGGGCGCCGCGCTTGGTCGCCGCGACGGCGTGCACCTCGTCGACGATCACGGTCTCGACCCCGGTCAGCGTGCGGCCCGCCTGGCTCGTGAGCATGAGGTAGAGCGACTCGGGCGTCGTGATGAGGATGTCGGGCGGGTCGGTCAGGAGCCGCCGGCGATCGGCCGTCGTGGTATCGCCCGAGCGCACGCCCACGGTCACGGCCGGAGCCGGGAGCCCGAGGCGCCGCGCGGACTGGGCGATGCCGACCAGGGGCGAGCGCAGGTTGCGCTCCACGTCGACCCCGAGGGCCTTGAGGGGCGAGATGTAGAGGATGCGCGTCCGCGGCATCCCTTCCGCGGGCGGTCTCGCAACGACCTGGTCGATCGCCCAGAGGAAGGCGGACAGGGTCTTGCCCGAGCCGGTTGGGGCGACCACGAGCGCGTGCCGGCCCCGCGACACGGCATCCCATGCACCGCGCTGCGCCGGCGTGGGCTCGGGGAACGCGCCGCGGAACCAGTCCTGCGTGGCGGGCCCGAACCGCGCGAGCACGTCAGCGGTCGCATCGCCCCCCTCGGGCGTTGTGCGCGCCGGCGCGTTCCGCGTGCTCATGCGTCCATCTTGACTGCCCCCGCCGACACGCGGCGCGGACCCGTGAGCGGATCAGCTCTCGGCCGGGATGAGGATCCAGAGCAGCAGGTAGACCCACAGCGAGAGGCCGAACAGCAGAAGGGAGGCGACGAAGAGGATGCGGACGGGGATCGGGTCGACGCCGAAGCGCTGCGCGATCCCGGCGATCACGCCGGCCACGAGGCGCCCCTGGCGCGGACGGGTGAGCGAGTTCATGCGCTCATCCTCCCGCAGCGGAAGATGTCGCAACAGTGACCCCCCGCTGAACGCGGGCCGGAATCTCCGCGGCGCGCTTGACAGGATCGCGACCGCTTCGATTTCGTGGCTTCACGCGTGGTCGTCGACCCGCTTGGGGGCGGGAACGGTGGGGAAGCAATGACGGGCGACGGATCGCCGCACGCGACGGTGCGCGCATGACGCTCTTCGAGCCGTCGCCGCCGCGGATGCCGCGGTCCTGGCGCGGGGAGGATCCCTCGCCGTTCGCGGCGGTCCACCGGCATCGCCGCCGACGGGCGCTCGCGTGGCTGTGGGTCGGCTCGCTGCTGCTTGCGCTCGCCCTCGCCGGCACCGTCGCGCTGCTGGCGCTGCCGCTGGAGACCCGTATCGGCCTCGGCGAGGCGATCCCGGCCGCGCGCGGTCTGCTGCACGTGCCTGATCCGCCGACCGCGGAGGTCGCGGCCCTCGCCGATCGCATGTACCTGACGGACGAGGGCCGGCAGCTGTTCTACGGCACGAAGCCCCGTCTCGGCGGCGACGAGGTCGCCGAGCTCTGCGCGCGCCCGGGGGACGATCGCCAGCACGGCGTAGCCGACGGGTGCTATCGCCCGGGCGTGGCCGGGGTGGGGAGCATCGTCATCTACCGGCCCTCGGACGAGCGGCTGTCCGGATCCATGATCACCACCGCCGCGCACGAGATGCTCCACGCGGCATATGACCGGCTGGATGTCGACATCCGGGTGCGGGTAGACCAGCTCGTCGCGGCGGAGACGGCGCGCGTGCCCGCGGAGGACCCGGTCCACCGGCAGATCGAGTGGTCCGTGGGCGGGTATCCGGGGAACGTCGGGACGGAGGAGTTCGCCTACCTGGGCTCGCAGATCGAGCTCGACGGAGGCTTCGCGCCGGAGCTGGAGGCGGTCTACGCCCGGTACTTCACGGACCGGGCCGCGCTCGTGGGCGCCTACACGCAGTCGAACGCCGTGCTCCAAGGTGTCGCGGACCAGCTGCAGGCTGCGTCGAATGCGGCCGCCGACGCGGAGCTGTCCGCCGCCACCGCGCGGGCGCAGTACGAGGCGGATCGGGCCTGGGACACGGACGCGGTGCAGACCTACAACGCGGATGCCGCCCGCTACAACGCCGCGGATCCTGCGACCCGCGATCGCGTCCGCGTCGCCTGGGTGCTGCGCGACGGCCGGACGACGACCGGGAGTTGGGGCGACGTCCTCGCGAGCCGGCTCAGGGAGCTCGATGCGCTTCGGGCGGACCTCGATGCGCGCGGGCCTCAGGTCGTCGCCCAGGAGCAGTCCGCCGCTGACCTCCGCACGAAGGCCGAGGCGATGGCCGCCGACGTCAAGGCCCTCTTCGCCGACGCTGCGCCCGGGTAGGGGCTCAGGCGAGCTCGGCGAGGCGCTGGTCGAGGAAGGCGCGGATGTCGTCGAGCTCGGGCTCCGACACGCTGTGGGTGAGGCCCGGATAGACGCGACCGCTGAGGTCGGCGTGGTCGGGCAGCCATCGCGTCGTGTGCTCGACGAGGAAGCTCGGGATGACCTCGTCCCGGGCGCCGCGGCCCCAGAAGACGGGCGGGCGGCGGGCTGCGAGCGCGGCGTCGCCGGGCAGGGCGCCCGGCTCGGCGTAGCCGCTGAGGTTCACGGCGAACGCGAACCGCTCGGGCTCGAGCCGGAGGGCCTGGAGCGACACGGCCCCGCCCTGCGAGAACCCGAGCAGCCCCACCGAGGGCGCGGCCGGCGCCTCGGCGTCGAGCCAGGCGAGGAGCGAGGACGCGGCATCCGTCACACTGCCGGCATCCCGTCCGTCGAGGCTCTCGATCGGGTACCACGAATAGCCGGGCGCGGGCCAGGGGGGGCGCGAGCGGAGCGCGGACCGCCGCCACGAGGAACGCCTCGGGAAGGTAACGCACGAGCCCGAACAGATCGCGCTCGTCGGCGCCGTAGCCGTGCAGCAGGACGAGGAGCGGTCGACCCGAGCGCTCCTCGGCGGGTGCGGACCACAGGACCGCCCCGGCATCCAGCTCAGGCGTCTCATCCACCGTTTCATCCTGGCAGCCTCCCCCGCGAGAACGCGCCTATGTCACGTTTGGGGGCCCATTTCATGACACGGGAGCGTTCTCGGGGAGGTGGGGGACGCCGCTGCGGGCGCGTGGGGTATACAGGAGTCATGCCGGTCCGCACCCCCGATCCCGAACCGGGCGCAGAGGGCGAAGGGCGCGATCCGCTCGAGGGGATCGACGACGCCTTCGACGCCCTGTCCACCGTCTCGAACGCGAATCCCGCCTGGCTCACGGACGTCGAGCTCACCGAGGTCCGCCGACGGCTGCCGATGCTGTACGTCGAGGCGGTGCCGGTGCGCACCGATGGTCTCGGCGCGGTGACCGAGGTCGGCATCCTCCTCCGTGCGACGCCGCTCGGCGAGATCACCCGCACGATCGTGTCGGGGCGCGTGCGTTACGGCGAGACCGTGCGCGACGCCCTGTTCCGGCACCTCGAGAACGACCTCGGGCCGATGGCGTTCCCCCTCCTTCCCCCGTCGCCCACGCCCTTCACCGTCGCGGAGTACTTCCCGATCCCGGGTGTCAGCGCGTTCCACGACGACCGGCAGCACGCTGTGTCGCTGGCGTTCGTCGTCCCGGTGTCCGGCACGTGCGAGCCTCGGCAGGATGCCCTCGAGGTGACGTGGATGCCGCCGGAGATGGCCGCCACCGACGCGCTCGCGGCCGAGATGGAGGGCGGCCGCGGGACTCTCGTGCGCCTCGCGCTCGCGAGCGTCGGCGCGCTCCGGTAGTCCCCAGGGCTCGTGCGGATACATCCCAGGACGGATGCCCCGGCGTACCGCGCTCACGTACCGTGAGGGGATGTTCCGCGCGCTGAAGTCCTATCAGGTCGCGGTCGACCTGATACTCGCGGGGATGTACCTGGCGTTCGCCCTGCTCGCCGACGGGGCGCTGCGGGGCGCCGGCCCGTCGTTCGTGCAGATCGCGTACGTCGTCCTCTTCGCGGTCGCGGTGGGGCTACGGCGCTTCGCGCCGGGGCTCGCGCTCGCGGTCGCGTGGACGGCGGCGATCCTGCAGATGGTCGGCGCACTGCCGCCGGCCCCCGCGGACATCGCCGTCTTCGCCATCCTGTACGCGACCGCCGCGTACGGCACGCGGGTGGAGTTCTGGCTCGCGCTCGCGTCGGCCGGCGCGGGTGCCGTCGCCATCACGGTCTACCTCTTCTGGGGTCCGCGCTCGCTCCTGCTCGACGGCCGCCTCGCGCTCGTGCCGGTCGTCGTCGTGGTGCTCGCCGCCGCGCTGTTCGCGCTGTCGCTCGCCTGGACCGCCGGCGCCCTGGTGCGCTCGGTCAACCGCACGCGGGAGACCCGGATCGCGCAGGCGCGGGCCGAGATCGAGGCCGCGGCGGAGCTCGAGCGCGTCCGCATCGCGCGCGACATGCACGACGTCGTCGCGCACTCGCTCGCCGTCGTGATCGCGCAAGCAGACGGGGCGCGCTATGCCGCGGCATCCGATCCGCGTGCCACCGACGAGGCGCTCACCGCGATCGGCTCCACGGCGCGCACGGCGCTGGCCGACGTGCGCGTTCTGCTCGGACAGCTCCGGCAGCGTCAGCCGGCCGGGCCCCAGCCCACGCTCGCCGACCTGGACGCGCTGTTCGCGGACTTCCGCGCCGCGGGGATGGTGCTGCGTGCGCACGTCGAGCCGTCCGCAGACGAGGTGCCCACGGCCGTGCAGCTCGCCGTGTACCGGATCCTGCAGGAGGCGCTCACCAACGCCCTCCGACATGGCGACGGCGGCCCCGTCTCCGTCGCGCTCGCTCGTCTACAACCGGAGCGGGGGCGCGCCCGACCGGAGCTGCGGATCGAGGTGCGCAACGGGGTCGTGCCCGGAGCGGCGCCGGGCGGCGGCCACGGGCTCGTCGGCATGGGCGAGCGCGCGGGGCTGGTGGGCGGCGCCCTGCGGGCCGGGGCGGACCAGGGGGAGTTCGTCGTGCGGGCCGAGATTCCGCTGGGGTCCGCGGCATGATCCGGGTCGCGCTCGTGGACGATCAGGCGCTCTTCCGCGCCGGCATCCGTATGCTCGTCGACTCACAGCCCGACCTCGAGGTCGTGGGCGAGGCGGGCGACGGACGGCAGGCGGTCGGACTCGTTCGCGAGGTGCGCCCCGACGTCGTGCTGATGGACATCCGGATGCCGGTCATGGACGGGCTCGCCGCGACCGAGGAGCTCCTCCGGGATCCGGATCCGCCGCGCATCGTCATGCTGACGACGTTCGACCTCGACGAGGCCGCCGCCCGCGCGATCCGGGGCGGGGCGAGCGGCTTCCTCTTGAAGGATGCCGACCCGGAGTTCCTCCTGGCCGCGATCCGCACCGTCCACGCGGGGTCGGCGGTGGTGGCCGCGTCGGCCACGCGCGACCTGTTCGCGCACTTCGCCTCGCCGGGCGTCCGCGCGGTGCCGCCCGCATACCAGGACCTCACGGACCGCGAACGAGAGATCTTCGCCCTCGCCGCCCGCGGCCTGTCGAATGCTGAGATCGCCGAGCGCGAGTTCCTCTCCGAGGCGACGGTGAAGACGCACGTGAGCCGCATCCTCGGCAAGCTGGCGTTGCGCGACCGGGTCCAGCTCGTGGTCTTCGCATTCGAACACCACCTCGTCTGACCGGGATCATCCTCGGGATGTAGGCGGATGCCTCTCGAGGCGGATGTGCGCGGCCGGCCGGGTTCCTAACGTCGAAGGCATGCAACTGACATCGACGGAGTTGGGCCTCGCGGCCCGCGTGCATCAGCTGACGAAGACCTACGGCACGGGCGAGGGAGAGGTCCGCGCGCTCGACGCCGTCTCGGTGGGCATCCGACGGGGAGAGTTCACGGCGATCATGGGTCCGTCCGGCTCCGGCAAGTCGACCCTCATGCACATCATGGCGGGCCTCGACGCGCCGACCTCGGGCAGCGTCTGGATCGGCGACACCGACATCACCGGACTCTCCGACGGCGAGCTCACGCTGTTGCGCCGCCGCCGGGTCGGCTTCGTGTTCCAGGCCTTCAATCTCGTGCCGACGCTCGATGCGGCGGCGAACATCCTCCTGCCGTTCGACCTGGACGGACGCCGCCCGACCGCGCTCGAGCGGGCGCGGATCGACAGTCTCATCGACACGCTCGGCCTGCGGGACCGCTTGGGCCATCGTCCGCACCAGCTGAGCGGCGGGCAGCAGCAGCGCGTCGCGATCGTGCGCGCGCTCGCGACGGCGCCCGACCTCGTGTTCGCGGACGAGCCGACCGGCAACCTCGACTCGCGCAGCGGACGCGAGGTGCTGGGCCTGCTCGCGGACGCGAGCCGGACGCACGGGCAGTCGATCGCGATGGTGACCCACGACGCGCTCGCCGCGAGCCACGCCGACCGGGTGCTGTTCCTCGGCGACGGCCGGATCGTCGCCGACAAGCCGCGGCAGACGGCGGAGGAGATCGCGGCCTACATGCTCGCGGCTGAGCTCGGCACGGTCGGGGCGCGGGCATGAGCACGGTGGCGGAGGCGCGGATGCCGCGCCGTCGGGGCTCGCTCGGATGGCTGCGCGATCGCGGCATGGGCGCCAGCATCCTCGTCGCGGCGGTGTCGTCCGCGTTCGGTGCGATCCTGCTGTCGGCGGTCGGCTACATCTCGGCGCTCCTGCGCGCCGATCCGCTGATCGGCGACAGCCACACGCTCGCGCTCGTGCTGTCGGTGCTGGCGGTCCTGTTCGTCGGGGTGGCGGTGTACGTCGGCGCGATCGTTACGGCGAACACGTTCGCGACGGTCGTCGCCGGGCGCACCCGGCAGATCGCGCTGCTGCGGCTCATCGGGGCGTCGGCGCGCTCGCAGCGGGCCGAGGTGACGCGACAGGGACTCGTCGTCGGATGCTTCGGAGCGGCCGCGGGACTCGTGTTCGGCATCCTCGTCGCGTTCGCCAGCATCCCGATCGTTGAGGCGTCCTTCACTGTGGCACACGTCTCATACGGGGTGCTGCAGCCAGTGCTGCTCGTGCCGGCGGTCGTGGTGGCGCTCACGACGTGGGCCGCCGCGGGGATCGGCTCGCGGCGCGTGCTGACGGTCACGCCGCTGCAGGCGCTGGGCGGCTCGACCGAGGCCGCGCACGCCGCGCTCGCGCACCGCGGGGGCCGCAACCGCGTCGCGGTGGCGCTCATCCTGGCGGGCGCGGTCCTGCTCGGGGGCGGCGTCCTGCTCGGCCTCCTCACGCCGCTCGGCATCGGGGTCGCCTTCTTCGGCGGCGTGCTCTCGTTCACCGGGCTCTCGCTCGGGGCGACGGTCGTGATGCCGCCGGTCCTCCGGCTGGTAGGACGCTGCTTCGGACGGTCCGCGGTCGCGCGGCTCGCGGCGGAGAACGCGATGCGGTACCCCGAGCGGTCGTCGCGGATGGCCATCGGCGTCGTCATGGGTGTGACGTTGGTGACGATGTTCGCGGTCGCGATCGCGAGCGTGCGGACCGTCCTCACGGCTGCCGCGGGCGGCCAGCTCCCACCCGAGATCGGCACCGTGCTCGACACGTTCACGACGATCATGTCCAGCCTCGTGGGAGTGTCCGCCGTGATCGCGGCGATCGGACTCGTCAACCTGCTGACCCTCGGGGTCGTGCAGCGGCGCCGTGAGCTCGGGCTGCTCCGTGCGCTCGGGCTCTCGAAGGGCCAGGTGCGGCGCGTGGTGCTGCTCGAGGCCGCGCACATCACGATCGCGTCGGTCGTGGTGGGCCTCCTGCTAGGGGTGCTGTACGGGTGGGTCGCCGCGCAGTCGCTGCTCGGCTCCGTCCGTCCGACGGTCGGCGGCGCCGCGTCCGCGCCCGAGCTCGTGGCGCCCGGCATCCCGTGGATCCCGCTGGCGGTCGTGGTCGCCGGCGCGGTCGTGCTGACCCTGATCGCCTCTGCGACCCCCACCCGCCTGGCGACCCGAGTGCCTCCGGTGGCGGCGCTCGCGGAGTAGCCGGCTCAGGCGGTCGGCGGCTCGGGATCGTGCGCCCAGCTCGGGGCGAGGGAGCGGATGCGGCTCGCGCGCCACTGCCACGTTGCCCACAGCACGGGCCACAGGGCCGGGGCCGCGCGGCCGCCGATCACGAGGCGCTCCCGCCACAGGGTGCGTGACCCGTCCTCGGCCGGGGCGACGGCGATCTGGTGATCCCAGACGTCGAGTGCGGCGAGCGGACCGGAGAGGGGGATGCCGCTGTCTCGGAGGATCCGGACATCGCCCTCGCGGGAGGCGACGACGCGATCACTGACGTGGATCAGCTGTCGCCCGAGCGGCACCACCCCGCCGAGCGCGAGGTCGACCGCCGCCTCACCGCCGGCCTCCCATGACGACGGCATGACCGCAAGCGGCTGCAGCTGGAGCAGCGGACCGTACAGTTCCGCGAGGGCCGTAGGTGAGTGCAGCGCCCGCCACGCGGCATCCGCGTCGCAATCCACGATGAGCTTCAGCAGGACCCGCATGCCCCGAGTCTCCCACCCCGGCCCCGCATCCCGCCCCCGCACCACCTGCGCCGTCCGTCCCATTCCGGTGACGGAGGGAGGAGATGTGACGACGGGAGGATCATCCGCCCCGGTTTGCTCCTCCCTTGCTCCCATCTCCTCCCTCCGTTACGCGCCGCGTCTCGCCCCGGCGGCCCGCGGGCGAGGTCAGCGGGGGAGGAGAGCTGCGGCGCGGGCGGCGGGCGTGATCTCCCGCCGGGTCCACGTCAGGAGGTAGCGCTCGTCGAACTGCGGTGCGCACTTCGCGCACGAGGTCGGACGGCTCGTGCGGCGGTGGCGGTACGCGACGTGACCCGCGGAGCAGACCCCGACCCACGGGGCGAGCTCGGTCGCGGTCTCGCCGTCGTGCGTCGTGCCGCCGACGTAGCCGAGCTCGCGCGCGGTGCGCTTCCAGACGCGGCCGTGCCCCGCCGTGGGGCCCGCCAGCGCGTGCGCGACCTCGTGCAGCAGCGTCTGGTGATTCGTGTCGTCGTCGTACCGCGACGCGAGGTAGCGCGACACGGTGATGCGCTTGCGCGTGTAGTCGCACAGACCGGCGCGGCGCTTGGCGTTGTCGAACCCGAAGCTCCACGAGTCGTCGAGATGGAGCGCGATGAGGGCCTCGGCCCACCGGCGCACGCGACTCAGATCCGACATAGCGGCAGAATACGATGCGCCTCGGACACGCGGGGTCAGATCGCGATCGCCGATTGCGCCAGCCGTCGGTCGGCCGCGTCGATCGCGAGCAACATGGTCTCGAGCTCGGCCGAGTCCTTCCGGAGGAACAGTGCCCGCTTGAAGTCCGCGCGGGCGCCGTCGTAGTCGCCCGCGTCGAAGCGGGTCTTGCCGCGGTGCTGGTACGCGAACGCGCCGATCGGAGCCCAGCCGTGCCCTTCGGCCTCCTCGGCGCAGGCCGTGAGCTCCTGCTCGGCCGCGGCATACGCGCCGCGGAACTGGAGGACGGTGGCGTGCAGGATCCGCGCCCGCAGGAGATCCTTGCGCGTGCCGGCCATCCGCGCGGTCCGCACCGTGTGCGCGGCGACGTCCCCGGCCTCGTCGAGTTCGCCGAGGACCTTCAACAGCCAGACTCGCTCGAGCAGGGCCGGCAAGGACCGCTGCCCACCGATCTCCTCGAGGCGCTCGGCGCACTCCCGCGCATCGACGATCTCGCGGAGGGTCGCCGGGTCGTATCCCTTGATGTAGGTCACACGACTCCCCTCGGCACGGGACTATCCTTCCGGCCCTTCCGGCCGCCGCGTCGGAGACTCGCCGCGGCCGAGTCGGTGCGGGTGCTCAGCGGTCGAACAGGGTGGGGATCGGGCGGGGCGAGGGGGTCGCGTCCGCGTCGGTCGCGGGCCGCACACCCCGGACGAACTCGTCGAGCTCGTGCCCGTACGCGACCTTCGCGGGGTGGGGTCCGGCCGCCATGAGCCGGGGCAGCCAGCCAACCGGCAGCGGGGCATCGGATGCTGCGATCACGAGGTTCCCGAACCGCCGGCCCTTCAGCGTCTGCACTTCGGCGAGCACGACCACGTGCTCGAGCACCGCCCGCACGGTCGCCACTTCGCGGCGCGCGAACGCCAGGCCGGATCCGTCCGCCACATTCGCCATCAGCACGCCGCCGGGCGCGAGGAGTCGCGCCGCCTCCGTGAAGAACTCGACCGTCGTGAGGTGGGCGGGTGTCTGGGCGCCCGCGTACACGTCGCTCACGACGAGCTCCGCGGCGCCGGTCAGGGCCGCGGGCAGTCGCCGGATCCCCTCCCGCGCGTCGCCGATCCGGATGCGGATGCTGGCGCCGGGCGGCAGCGGCAGCTGCTCCCGCACGAGGTCGGCGAGCGCGGGCTCCAGCTCCAGGACCTGCTGCCGCGACCCGGGCCGCGTGGCCTCGACGTACCGCGGGATCGTGAGCCCGCCGGCGCCCAGATGCACCGCCGTGATCGGCTGCCCCGGGGCCGCGAGGAGGTCGATGACCGCCCCCATCCGCGCGACGTACTCGAAGTGCAAGTGCGTGGGATCGTCGAGGTCGACGTGGGACTGCGGCGTCCCTTCGACCTCCAGCTCGTAGCCGCTCGTGAAGCGGGACGGCACGACCCGGGCGATGGATCCATCGGACAGTCGCGTCTCCGGAGCCTCTTCGCGCGCCCGCCGCCGTCCCATCCCCTCACGCTAGCCCCCGTCCGACCTCGGTCTCCGGCGTGCCCGCCGCACAACTCCTGCGAACCTTGCGCGGCGGGCCCCGAGCCGGGCGTTCGCGACCGTCTGCGGACCGGATTGCAGGAGTTGTGCGCGGGTACCGTGGGGGCATGCGGGCGATCGACCTGAATGCGGACCTCGGCGAGACCGTCGACGGGGTCCCGACGGCCGACGACGAGGCGATGTTCGCGCTCATCTCCAGCGCCAGCGTCGCTTGCGGCGGGCACGCCGGGGATGCCGCCTCCATGGCGGCGTCCGTCGAGCGCGCCGCGCGGTTCGGCGTCGCGATCGGCGCGCATCCCTCGTATCCGGATCGTGCGGGCTTCGGCCGCTCCGCGCTCCGGATCGAGCCCGCGGCGCTGAGCGCGTCGATCGCGGAGCAGCTCGCGGCCCTCGTCGGGGTCGGCGCCGAGGTCCGCTACGTGAAGCCCCACGGTGCGCTCTACCACGCGGCGGGCCGCGACCCGCTGGTCGCGCGGGCCGTGGTCCGGCCGGTGGCCGCGCTCGCGGAGCGCCTCGGCCGCCCGCTCCCGATCCTCGCGCTCGGCGACGCGCTGCGGGATGCCGCGCGCGAGGCCGGCCTGCCGTTCATCCGCGAGGCGTTCCTCGATCGCGGCTATCGCGCCGACGGCGCGCTCGTCCCGCGCGGTGAGCCCGGCGACCTCCTCCGCGATCCGGACGCCGTTGCGGCGCAGGCCCTGAGCCTGGCCCGCGACAGCCGCGTCACCGCTGTCGACGGCACGGTGGTGGAGACGGATGCCGCGTCGCTGTGCCTCCACGGCGACAGCCCGGGCGCGGTCGCCCTCGGCCGCGCCGTGCGGCGCGCGCTCGACGACGCCGGTGTGCCGGTGCGCGCGTCGTGGTGACCGAGCCCGCATCCCTGCGGATCCTCCCGATGGGGGACCGCGCCCTCCTCGCGGAGGTCGCCGACCTCGACGCGGTCCTTCTGCTCCGTGACGCGCTCGCCGCCTCACGGCCCGACGGCGTCGTCGACCTCGTGCCGGCCGCGCGCACGGTCCTCGTCCGTGTCGATCCGACGGTCCTTTCGTTGGCGGCCGCCGAGGCCTGGATCGCGCGCGCCGCCGGAGCCTCGGCATCCGCGGTGCCCACCGAGGCCGCGCGCGTCGAGCTCGACGTCGTGTACGACGGTCCGGACCTCGCCGCCACCGCGGACCTGCTCGGCCTCAGCTCCGAGGCGTTGGCGGCCCGCCACGCGGCGGCCGTGTGGCGCGTCGCCTTCACGGGCTTCGCGCCGGGCTTCGGCTACCTCGTGAGCCTGGACTGGCCGTTCGACCTCCCGCGCCTCACCGCCCCGCGCACGCGTGTCCCGGCCGGATCCATCGGCGTCGCGGGCGGGTTCTCCGGCGCGTACCCCCGCGAGTCGCCCGGCGGCTGGCGCCTCCTCGGGCGCACGGACGCGGTCCTGTTCGATCCCGCCGCCCCCGCCCCGGTCCTCCTCCCGCCCGGCACCGAGGTGCGCTTCCGCCCGGTCCCGGCTCTCCGCCCAGCCCCCGTCCTCACCCACCCGGATCAGGTGATCTCGCGTATTCAGGACGAATCAGCCGCATTCGGTCCTGATTCGGCGAAATCACCTGATCTCGGCGGCGCGGGGCGCGGCCGCGGGCGGGCGATCGAGGTCGGGCAGCCGGGGCTCCTCGCGACCGTGCAGGACCTCGGCCGCCCCGGACGGGCCGCGCTCGGGATCGCCGGATCCGGCGCGCTCGATCGCGGCGCCCTCCGCACCGCGAACCGGCTCGTCGGCAACCCCGAGTCCGCGGCCGGGATCGAGATCACGCTCGGCGGGCTGACCGCCACCGCCCGCGGCGACCTCTGGGTCGCGGTCTGCGGCGCGTGGGGATCGATGCGGATCGACGGTCGCGCGGTCGGCGCGTACGAGGCGCATCCCTGGCCGGACGGCACCCGGCTCGAGGTCGACGGGTTCGCGAGGGGGACGCGCGGCTACCTCGCGGTCCGCGGCGGCATCGCGGTGCCCGAGGTCGCCGGGGCTCGCTCCAGCGACCTCCTCGCCGGGCTCGGCCCCGCCCCGCTGCGCGCGGGCGATGTCCTGCCGGTCGGCGTCGCGGCCGGCCCGGTGCCCGCGCTCGAGATCGCGCCCTGGGGGATGCCGCACGACGACGCGCTCGTCGTGGAGCTCGCTCCCGGCCCGCGCGCGGACTGGTTCGCGGCATCCGCCCGGCGTGCCCTGTTCGAGGAGCTCTGGCGCGTCACGGCGGAGGCGGACCGGATCGGGATGCGGCTGTCCGGCCCGCCGCTCGACCGGGTCCGGGCGGGCGAGCTGCCGAGCGAGGGGATGGTGCCCGGTGCGATCCAGGTGCCGCCGTCGGGCATGCCCACGATCCTGCTCGCCGACGGTCCGGTGACCGGCGGATACCCCGTGATCGCGGTCGTCGCGGATGCCTCGCTCGACGCGCTCGCGCAGGCCCGCCCGGGCGCCGGCATCCGCTTTCGTGGCTTATACCGCAGGATCTGAAAGTCGTCAAGAATTCCGCTGGACACGGCGAGCCTTCTGGCGTAGAGTCGATCTCTGCGCTCTTGGATTCCCCTATGCCCTCATATGGTGGTCGGCTGAGCCTCTTCGTCCCCGAGATTCACGGTGTGCGACGCGAGGCTTCCGGGATGACTGAGCACTCCACCTGACGACAGAGGATCACGAGCCCGCTCCCGGGCCCATGGAGGTTATCCCTTGGCTGCTGCGCCCCACGCATCCAACCCCACCACCACCCCCAAGAACGGCCGCGGAGCATCCCGCCTCTCGTTCGCCAAGATCTCCGACACCCTGACGGTCCCCGACCTTCTGGCGCTGCAGACCGAGTCCTTCGACTGGCTGGTCGGCAACGAGGCCTGGAAGGCGCGCGTCGAGGCGGCCAAGGCCGCGGGTCGCACGGATGTCCCGGAGGCGAGCGGCCTGGAGGAGATCTTCGAGGAGATCTCCCCGATCGAGGACCTCTCCGAGACGATGCAGCTGTCGTTCACGAACCCCTACCTCGAGCCGGAGAAGTACTCGATCGAGGAGTGCAAGGAGCGCGGCAAGACGTACGCCGCCCCGCTGTACGTCGAGGCCGAGTTCATGAACCACCAGACCGGTGAGATCAAGACGCAGACGGTCTTCATGGGCGACTTCCCGCTCCAGACCGGCAAGGGCACGTTCATCATCAACGGCACCGAGCGTGTCGTCGTCTCGCAGCTCGTGCGTTCCCCGGGCGTCTACTTCGACAAGACCCCCGACAAGACGAGCGACAAGGACATCGTCTCGGCGCGCATCATCCCGAGCCGCGGCGCGTGGCTCGAGTTCGAGATCGACAAGCGCGACCAGGTCGGCGTCCGCGTCGACCGCAAGCGCAAGCAGTCCGTCACCGTCTTCCTGAAGGCGCTCGGCCTCACGAGCGAGCAGATCCTCGAGGAGTTCGCGGGCTTCGTCTCGATCGAGGACACGCTCTCGAAGGACACGATCCTCACCAAGGAGGACGCGCTCCGCGACATCTACCGCAAGCTCCGTCCGGGCGAGCAGGTCGCCGCCGAGGCGGCGCGTGCGCTCCTCGACAACTTCTACTTCAACCCGAAGCGCTACGACCTCGCGAAGGTCGGCCGCTACAAGCTGAACCAGAAGCTGGGCCTCGACGAGCCGCTGACGGCCTCGGTCCTCACGGTCGAGGACATCGTCGCGACGATCAAGTACCTCGTCCGCCTGCACCGCGGCGACTCGGTCTTCGACGGCCTCCGCGGCGGCAAATCCGCCGAGATCCGTCTGGACGTCGACGACATCGACAACTTCGGTAACCGCCGCATCCGCGCGGTCGGCGAGCTCATCCAGAACCAGGTCCGCACGGGCCTGTCCCGCATGGAGCGCGTCGTGCGCGAGCGGATGACGACGCAGGACATCGAGGCGATCACGCCGCAGACGCTCATCAACGTGCGTCCGGTCGTCGCCGCGATCAAGGAGTTCTTCGGAACCTCGCAGCTGTCGCAGTTCATGGACCAGAACAACCCGCTCGCGGGCCTGACGCACAAGCGCCGCCTGTCGGCGCTCGGCCCCGGCGGCCTGTCGCGTGAGCGCGCGGGCGTCGAGGTCCGCGACGTCCACCCGTCGCACTACGGCCGCATGTGCCCCATCGAGACTCCGGAAGGCCCGAACATCGGCCTCATCGGCTCGCTCGCGTCGTTCGCGCGCATCAACGCGTTCGGCTTCATCGAGACGCCGTACCGCAAGGTCGTCGATGGCCGCGTGACCGACCAGATCGACTACCTCACCGCCAGCGAGGAGGAGGACTTCGTCGTCGCGCAGGCCAACGCCCCGCTGAAGGCCGACGGCAGCTTCGCCGAGTCCCGCGTCCTCGCCCGCCAGAAGGAGGGGGAGGTCGACCTCGTCCCGGCCGACGAGGTCGGCTACATGGACGTCTCGCCGCGCCAGATGGTGTCGGTCGGCACGTCGCTCATCCCGTTCCTCGAGCACGACGACGCGAACCGCGCCCTCATGGGTGCGAACATGCAGCGCCAGGCCGTTCCGCTCGTGCGGAGCGACTCGCCGTTCGTCGGCACGGGCATGGAGGGCTACGCCGCGATCGACGCCGGTGACGTGCTCACCGCGCGGCGCGCGGGCGTCGTCGTCGAGGTCTCGGCCGACGTCGTCTCCATCCAGACCGACGAGGGCGGGACGGACGAGTACTTCCTGCGCAAGTTCGACCGCTCCAACCAGGGCACGTCGTACAACCAGCGCGTCATCGTCTCGGCCGGGGAGCGGATCGAGGCCGGCGAGGTCATCGCCGACGGTCCCGCGACCCAGAACGGCGAGCTCGCGCTCGGCAAGAACCTCCTCGTCGCGTTCATGACGTGGGAGGGCCACAACTTCGAGGACGCGATCATCCTCAGCCAGGACCTCGTGAAGGAGGACACCCTCTCGTCGATCCACATCGAGGAGTACGAGGTGGATGCCCGCGACACGAAGCTCGGCAAGGAGGAGATCACGCGCGACCTGCCGAACGTGAGCCCCGACCTGCTGAAGGACCTCGACGAGCGCGGCATCGTCCGCATCGGCGCCGAGGTGCGTCCCGGCGACATCCTCGTCGGCAAGGTCACGCCGAAGGGCGAGACCGAGCTGTCGGCCGAGGAGCGTCTGCTCCGCGCGATCTTCAACGAGAAGAGCCGCGAGGTGCGCGACACCTCGCTGAAGGTCCCGCACGGTGAGCAGGGCACGATCATCGCGGTCAAGGAGTTCAACGCGGAGGACGGCGACGACGAGCTCGGCTCGGGCGTCAACCGTCGCGTGGTGGTGTACATCGCCCAGAAGCGCAAGATCACCGAGGGCGACAAGCTCGCCGGCCGTCACGGCAACAAGGGCGTCATCGCGAAGATCCTCCCCGTGGAGGACATGCCCTTCCTCGCCGACGGCACGCCGGTCGACGTCATCCTCAACCCGCTCGGTATCCCGGGTCGCATGAACTTCGGCCAGGTGCTGGAGCTCCACCTCGGGTGGATCGCCAAGCAGGGCTGGAAGGTCGAGGGCACCCCGGAGTGGGCCGCGCGTCTGCCCGAGGCGGCACTCGAGGCCGCGCCCGGCACGAAGGTCGCGACGCCCGTGTTCGACGGCGCCGCGGAGTCGGAGCTGGCGGGTCTGCTGGACTCGACGATCCCGCTGGACGACGGCACGCGCCTCATCGACTCGACGGGCAAGACGCAGCTGTTCGACGGCCGCTCCGGCGAGCCGTTCCCCGCGCCGATCTCGGTGGGCTACATGTACATCCTGAAGCTCCACCACCTCGTCGACGACAAGATCCACGCCCGGTCGACCGGTCCGTACTCGATGATCACGCAGCAGCCGCTGGGTGGGAAGGCGCAGTTCGGCGGCCAGCGCTTCGGCGAGATGGAGGTGTGGGCCCTCGAGGCCTACGGCGCCGCCTACGCGCTGCAGGAGCTCCTCACGATCAAGTCCGACGACATCCTCGGCCGCGTCAAGGTCTACGAGGCGATCGTCAAGGGCGAGAACATCCAGGAGCCCGGCATCCCGGAGTCGTTCAAGGTCCTCATGAAGGAGATGCAGTCGCTCTGCCTGAACGTCGAGGTCCTCTCGGCCGACGGCACGGCGGTCAACCTGCGCGACACGGATGACGACGCCTTCCGCGCGGCGGAAGAGCTCGGCATCAACATCTCCACCCGGTTCGAGTCCTCGTCCATCGACGAGATCTGACCCTCACCGGCCCTTACGAAGAATTTCCGACACAGGAGAATCAGTGCTCGACGCAACCACATTCGATGAGATTCGCATCGGCCTCGCGACCGCCGACGACATCCGCCGCTGGTCCTACGGCGAGGTGAAGAAGCCGGAGACGATCAACTACCGCACGCTCAAGCCGGAGAAGGACGGCCTGTTCGGTGAGCAGATCTTCGGCCCCTCCCGCGACTGGGAGTGCGCCTGCGGCAAGTACAAGCGCGTCCGCTTCAAGGGCATCGTGTGCGAGCGCTGCGGCGTGGAGGTCACCAAGTCCTCCGTCCGCCGCGAGCGCATGGGCCACATCGAGCTCGCCGCGCCCGTCACCCACATCTGGTACTTCAAGGGCGTACCCTCGCGCCTCGGGTACCTGCTCGACATGGCCCCGAAGGACCTCGAGAAGGTCATCTACTTCGCCGCCTACATGGTCATCTCGGTCGACGAGGAGGCGCGTCACCGCGACCTCCCGACGCACGAGAACAACCTGCGCCTCGAGCTGAAGACGATCGCGGACCGCCGCGACGCGCGCGTGGCCGCTCGCCTCCAGAAGCTGGAGGAGGAGCTCGCCGCGCTCGAGGAGGAGGGCGCCAAGGCCGACCAGAAGAAGAAGGTCAAGGACGCCGCCGAGAAGGAGATGGCTCAGGCCCGCAAGAGCGCGGACGAGCAGATCGCGAAGCTCGAGCGTGTGTGGGAGGACTTCCGCACGCTCGAGGTCGGCGCCCTCAAGCCCGAGGACGACGTGTTCCACGAGCTGCAGGACCGCTTCGGCCAGTACTTCGACGCCCACATGGGCGCCGAGTCGATCAAGCGCCGACTCGAGGCCTTCGACCTCGCGGCCGAGGCCGAGAACCTGCATCTGCAGATCGCCGAGGGCAAGGGGCAGCGCAAGATCCGCGCGATCAAGCGCCTCCGCGTCGTCAACTCGTTCCTGACGACGGGCATGAGCCCGGCGTCGATGGTGCTCGACGTCGTCCCGGTCATCCCGCCGGAGCTGCGCCCCATGGTCCAGCTGGACGGTGGCCGCTTCGCGACCTCCGACCTCAACGACCTCTACCGTCGCGTGATCAACCGCAACAACCGCCTTCGTCGCCTGATCGACCTCGGTGCGCCCGAGATCATCGTCAACAACGAGAAGCGGATGCTGCAGGAGGCCGTCGACGCGCTGTTCGACAACGGCCGCCGCGGCCGTCCGGTGACGGGCACGGGTAACCGCGCCCTGAAGTCGCTGTCCGACATGCTCAAGGGCAAGCAGGGCCGGTTCCGCCAGAACCTGCTCGGCAAGCGCGTGGACTACTCGGGCCGTTCGGTCATCATCGTCGGTCCGCAGCTCAAGCTCCACCAGTGCGGTCTGCCCAAGCAGATGGCGCTCGAGCTGTTCAAGCCGTTCGTGATCAAGCGCCTCATCGACCTCGGTCACTCGCAGAACATCAAGGCCGCCAAGCGCGCCGTCGAGCGCACGCGCCCCGAGGTGTGGGACGTGCTCGAGGAGATCATCCGCGAGCGCCCCGTGCTCCTGAACCGCGCGCCCACGCTCCACCGCCTCGGCATCCAGGCGTTCGAGCCGCAGCTCGTCGAGGGCAAGGCCATCCAGCTCCACCCCCTCGTGTGCGCCGCGTTCAACGCGGACTTCGACGGTGACCAGATGGCGGTGCACCTGCCGCTGTCGGTCGAGGCGCAGGCCGAGGCCCGCATCCTGATGCTCGCGTCGAACAACATCCTGAAGCCGTCGGACGGCCGCCCGGTGACCCTGCCCTCGCAGGACATGATCATCGGCCTCCACCACCTGACGACGCTCAAGGAGGGCGCGCTCGGTGAGGGCCGCGTGTTCGGCTCCGTCGGCGAGGCGATCCTCGCGAAGGACGAGGGCACGCTCGACCTGCAGGCGAAGGTGCGGATCCGCGTCCCGGGTCTCGCGTTCCTGGAGGGCGAAGCCCCCGAGGGCTACGAGCGTCACGGGCTCGTGGACGCCTCGCTCGGACAGGCGATCTTCAACGACACGCTGCCGAAGGGCTACCCGTTCGTGCGCGAGCAGGCCGACAAGGGCAAGCTCTCGCAGATCGTGAACAAGCTCGCCGAGGAGTACCCGAAGGTGGAGGTCGCCGCCTCCCTCGACCGGATCAAGGACGCGGGCTTCTACTGGGCCACGCGTTCGGGCGTCACGGTCGCCCTGAGCGACATCCTGACCCCGCCGAACAAGGCGGAGATCGTCGCGGGTTACGAGAAGCAGGCCGCGAAGGTCCAGTCGCAGTACGAGAAGGGCCTCACGACCGACGCCGAGCGTCGTCAGGAGCTCATCAAGATCTGGACCGAGGCGACCGACGAGGTCCAGAAGGCGATGCGCGCCCACTTCCCGGCCGACAACACGATCAACCGGATGGTGTCGTCGGGTGCCCGTGGTAACTGGCTGCAGATCCGCAACATCGCGGGCATGCGCGGTCTCGTGAACAACCCGAAGGGCGAGATCATCCCGCGCCCGATCATCTCCTCGTACCGCGAGGGGCTGTCGGTCGCGGAGTACTTCATCGCGACGCACGGTGCCCGTAAGGGTCTCGCCGACACCGCCCTTCGTACGGCCGACTCGGGCTACCTGACGCGTCGTCTCGTCGACGTCTCGCAGGATGTCATCATCCGCGAGGAGGACTGCGGCACGACCAAGGGCCTCGAGCTGCCGATCGCGGCGGCCGGCGTCGATGGCACGCTCATCAAGGATGCGAACGTCGAGAACTCGGTGTTCGCGCGGACGCTCGCGTCCGACGTGGTCGCGGAGGACGGCACGGTGCTCGCGGAGGCGGGCGAGGATGTCGGCGACGTGCTCATCAACCGGCTCGTCGAGGGCGGTGTCACCTCCATCAAGGTGCGCTCCGTGCTCACCTGCGACTCGGCGGTCGGCGTCTGCGCGAAGTGCTACGGCCGTTCGCTCGCGACCGGCAAGATCGTCGACATCGGCGAGGCGGTCGGCATCATCGCGGCCCAGTCGATCGGTGAGCCCGGCACGCAGCTGACGATGCGCACGTTCCACACCGGTGGATCGGCCTCGGCCGAGGACATCACGCAGGGTCTTCCCCGCGTGCAGGAGCTCTTCGAGGCCCGTACCCCGAAGGGTGCGTCGCCGATCGCGGAGTCGGACGGCCGCATCACGATCGAGGAGACGGAGAAGTCGCGGAAGGTCATCCTGACCCCCGACAACGGCGACGAGCCGCACGTCTACCCGGTCCTGAAGCGCGCGACGCTCCTCGTCGAGGACGGTCACCACGTCGAGGTCGGCCAGCCCCTCCAGGTCGGCACGCTCGACCCGAAGGAGATCATGCGCGTGCAGGGCGCCCGTGAGGTGCAGAAGTACCTCGTCGGCGGCGTGCAGGGTGTGTACCGCTCGCAGGGTGTGCCGATCCACGACAAGCACATCGAGGTCATCGTGCGCCAGATGCTGCGGAAGGTCACGGTCGTCGACCACGGCGACACGGGTCTCCTCCCGGGTGAGCTCGTCGACTCGCGTCGCTTCATCGACCTCAACCGCCAGGCGGTCGGCGAGGGCAAGCGCCCGGCGTCGGGTCGTCCCGAGCTGATGGGTATCACGAAGGCGTCGCTCGCGACCGAGTCGTGGCTGTCGGCCGCGTCGTTCCAGGAGACGACGCGCGTCCTGACGCAGGCCGCGATGGAGGGCAAGAGCGACCCGCTCATGGGCCTGAAGGAGAACGTGATCATCGGAAAGCTGATCCCCGCCGGAACCGGGCTTGCGAAGTACCGCAACGTCACGGTCGAGGCGACCGAGGAGGCCAAGAGCGAGCGGTACCCCAACCGCATCTTCGCCTCCGACGGGGTCTACAGCGACGCCGACCTGAGCTACGTCGACTTCGACAGCTTCTCGACGGACGACTTCACCCCGGGCACGTACAACTGACACGCTCCCTCTGACGAAAGGCCCCGGCTCCGCCGGGGCCTTTCGCGTCCCACCCCCGTCCGGGCGTGTCCCCCCTCCACCCCCGACCCCGGGGCCTGTCCCCACCTCCGCGAGAACGCGCGTATGTCACAGACACGCCGTGCTTTCGTGACACACGCGCGTTCTCGCGAGGGGGTGGGCGGACGCTCACGGGCGGAGCGGGCGCGCCGCCCGCGTCGCGCGGGGCGGACGTCGTACCGTGTCGGTGGAGGACGACATGGCGCGCATCGGCGGACGCAGCACCCTGCTGGCGGTACCCGTGGGCATCCTCTGCGCGGCCGTCGTGGCGGGCCTCCTCTGGCTCGCGGTCCCGGCCATCCCGTTCGGCGTGCAGTGGATCGGCGACACCCTCCGCGGCCCCACCTCGGCGCCCGCGGCGCAGGCGACCCACGGACCCGGACCCGCCGCCGCGCCCTCGGTCGAGGCCTGCCGCGGCATCTATACGGACGCGCTCTGGCAGGAGCTCTCCCAGCGTGCAGGCGGAGACCCGAAGCAGGATGCCGCGGCGCCCGAGACCTCGGCGTCCAGCCTCGTTGCGGCTCTCGCGCCCACCGTGCGTGAGACCTGCACCTGGAAGGGCGCGCAACTCGGCGGAATCGTCACGACCGTCTCGGACGTCCCGGCGAGCTCGACGGGGGTCGCCCGCGCCGCGTTCGAGAGCCAAGGCTTCTCGTGCAGCGGCTATGGCGATGGCATCCGCTGTCTCCGGACGACGGGCGACGTCACGGAGGACCAGGCCATCCGCGGCGGTGTCTGGCTCGCCACGACCTTCACCTCGTGGCAGCCGCAGCAGTACACCGAGCGCATCGCCCCCCAGCTCTGGCCCCGCTGACCCCCTGTCGCCGGCCCCTACCCCTCCCGCCCCACCCCCCGCTCACCCGTCGCGTGTTGCGCTCCCGCTCGCTGGAAGCGACAGGTGAGCAGAGTTCACCCGTCGCAATGTGCAGCCGGCGAGGTCGGAAGCGACGGGTGAGCGGATAGCGCGAGGCGAGGCGAGGCGCGGGAACCCGGAGGCGGACCCGCGGGATCAGGGCCAGAGGTGGGCGATGAGGCTCGAGGTGTAGCCCGTCGGCGCGATGATCGAATAGCGCGTGTCGATCAGGACGCCGTCCCGCCAGAAGAGGGTGCGGCCGTCCATGACGGGAGAGGTCGCGTCGGCCCAGGTCTTCTCGCACCGGGTGCCGCCGTCGGACGTGAAGCAGGTGAAGCCCTCGTCCTTCTGCAGCTCGTCGAGCATGTCCAGCGCGGGGGCGCGGTCGAGGTAGGAGAAGGCGGTCCACAGCCGCCCCGTGTCGGTGTATGCGCGACCCCAGATGCAGTGCATCGATCCGTCGGGCTGCCGGCCCGCGTCGCTGCCGAACCCCGGATCGTTGAGCAGCACGCCGTCGAGCTGCGTGAGCACCTCGGGGCCGAGGACCGCGCGGCAGTCCGTCGGAAGGGCGATGAGCGTCGGTGTCGGCGACGGGGTCGCGGTCGGGGAGGGGGATGCCGTGGCCGTGCTTTCCGGCCCGGTCGGGACCGCCGAGGGCTCCGGGACGCATGCGCTGAGCACGACGGCGGCGAGAGCCAGGCCGACGGCGAGAAGGGCGGGGGCGGCGCGCATGCCAGCACGATAACCCGGGCGCCGGCGTCCGGATGCCGGAGACACGCATCGTGCCTCCGCGCCTCGGCAGGGTGCCCGGGTTAGCCTCGGTGAGCGGGCGTGTGCCCGCGTGAGGAGCAGCATCCGATGAGTGACTCGAAGTCTTCATACGGCGAGCCGGTCGAGGAGCCGAAGCCGGAGGGCGACGTCGTCGACCGCGCCAACGAGGGCCTCGCGGATGCCGAGGCCGCCGGCCGCGACGCGGTGCCCGAGGTCGCCCCCGCCGAGCCCACCGCCCCCGAGGCCGCCGCCTCCGAGGCCGCTGCAACGGCTCCCGCGGATGCCGAGCCCGGGGCCGAGTCGGTCGCCTGGTACGACCGCCCGCTCGAGGAGACCCCCGGTGCCGCCGAGCCCGAGGTCGCGATCACGCCGAGCGAGCCGGTCGCCGAGACGGTCGTCGTCGCGGAGGCCGCAGTCCTCGCCCCCGAGCCGGTCCTCGCGCCCGAGCCCGTCGCGGCCCCCGAGCTCGCGCCGGTCGCGCCCGAGGTCGCGGGCATCGCCCCGGCGCTGCAGCCCATCTTCGTGCAGGCCCCGGAGCCGCCCCGCCCGCGCAGCAACCGCGGTGCCGCCGGCCTCATCGGGCTCGTCGCCGCCGCCGCGTTCGGTGTCGTCCTGCTCCTCGTCGATCTCGTGGTCGGCCTCATCCTGGGCGATGCCCTGTCATCGGCCGGCGGCCACCTGCTCCAGGCGCTCACGCACTGGTCGTTCTGGGTCCCGGTCGTCATCTTCTTCCTCGCGTTCTGGATCCTCGGCGCCCTCATCAACCGCGGCTCGTGGGGTCATTGGGTCGTGTGGGGTCTCCTCGTGGGCGTCGCGTCGTACCTCGGCTTCCTCGTCGGCCAGCTGTTCCAGGCGCCGTTCTGGGAGCTCACCGCGCGCCAGGGCCTCGACCTCCTCCAGCTCTCGCTGCTTGCCCCGCTTGCGATCGTGTCCTTCGTGGCCGGTCGTGAGCTCACGATCTGGTTCGGCGCGTGGGTCGCTGCCCGGGGTCGGAAGATCACGGAGCTGAACGAGGCCGCGCAGCGCGAGTACGAGCGCACGCTCGAGGCCGGCCCGCAGCTCTACCAGCAGTAGTCGCGTGTCGTCCCGCCGCCGAGGACCGGTCGCGCCGCGCACGGCGCTCGCGTTCTCGCTGATCGGGTTCGCCGCCCTGCTCATCGCGAGCCTCGGCATCACGAGCCTCCTCACCTCCTCGGACGTCATCGCCGTCCCCGGGGTGGGCGAACTGCCGGGGATCCTCGCGGTGGTCGCCGCGCTCGCGATGTTCGCCGGCGTGCTCTGGGTCGGCATCCGGCGCGAGCATCCCTCCTATTGGACGGCGCTGTGGACGGCCGTCGCGACCTTCCTCGCGTACCTGTTCGGCGCCGCGATCGGCGCGCTCTTCTCCGGGCATGGCATCGCGGCCTCGCTCGCGGTCGTGAGCGCGCTCGTGACCCGCTGGTACGGCGTCGTCGTGTTCGGCACGGCCGTCGTCTCGGCCTGGGCCGGGGTCGCGCTCGTCCGCACCCGGTCGGGGCGCCCACGCTGGCCGTGGGAGTCCGACGAGGACGAGTAGCGGATGCCGGGCTCCGCGGCCCGCCGTGAGGGACAGGCCGCGCGGCCTGGCGTACCTTGGAGCCGTGGAGCGGTCGCTCGAGACCCAGGTCAGCCAGGCGGTGGACGCCTGGCTGCGCTGGCTGCCCCGCTGGGAGCCCGCGACGCATCACGGGCGCGTGGCGCCGTGCCGCCGCTGCTTCGGCTCGCCGGTCCTCTCCGCCGCCGGTCTCGGATCGGACGTGCCGCACGGCGTGCAGCACGGCCTCTCCACCCGCATCAAGACGATCGTCGACCACGCGGTGGGCGACTACACGGCGCGCAACCTCCCGATGCTCCAGGCCGAGCTGGACCAGCAGGCGGCCCGTAACCGGGCCCGCAGCTACCGGCCCGCGGAGGGCCTCGATCCCGAGTTCGAGGGGCTTCCGCTCGATCCCGAGCCGGCCCCCGGCGCGCCTTTCCTCTTCACGATCGCGGGCCTCGCGGAGCAGTCGGATGCCGATGTCCCGGCGCTCCCCCCGCTCAGCGACGACGCCAAGGCGGCCCTGCGCCAGGAGCTCGGGCTGGCCGACGACTACGCGAACATGATCGGGCGCGAGGTGTGCTCGATCCTGCTCCACCACCGCCTGCGGATCCAGGCCGCGGTCACGACGTACGTCGAGCCGCAGATCTCGGCGATGCTCGACGAGCTCTCGCGCTCGCTCGACGACCCGTTCGGCATCCCTCCCGACCAGGGCGCGACGCCCCTCTGAGCCCGTTCCGCGGCGATGCGGCGGGGCGCGCGGGCACCGACGCCCTATGGTGTAACGGTGACCGACACCGGCCTGATCGCGCTCGGCGTGAGCGGACTCGTCGCCATCGCGCTCTACGTCTGGACCGCGATCGCCTTGTCGGCCGTCTTCCGCAAGGCCGGCGAGGCCGGCGGCAAGGCCTGGGTGCCGTTCCTCAACGCGGCCGTCGTGCTGGCGCTCGGCGGCTTCTCCGGTTGGCTCGTGCTGATCGTCCTCGTGCCGCTGTTCGGCGCGCTGCTGCTCTACGTGTCGATCGTCGTGGCCGCCCACCACATCAACCGGGCGTTCGGTCTCGGCGGCGGGATGACGGTGCTCGCCGCTCTCCTGTTCCCCGTCTGGGCGAGTGTCGTCGGCTTCGGCTCCGCGCGCTGGCTCGCGAGCGACGAGAACGTCGGTCCGAGCCGCAATGCCACGGTCGCGCTGTCGTTCCCCGACCTCGACGGCTCCGGTCGGGGGCGCACGTCGAGCCTCCTCGACGGCCCGCGGCCCTACCCGGAGGACGGGCTGCGGGTCATGCCCCTTCCGCCGGAGCCCGTCCCCGTCCCCGCGCCCGCGTCGGTCGCCCCCGCACCCGCCCCCGATCCCGCGTCGTGGTTCCGTGCCGGTGACGAGGTCGCCCCGCCCGCACCGCGGCCCCAGCCCGAGCCCCCACGGCTCGCGCCCGAACCGCTGCTCACCCGCCCCACGCCCGCCGACCCGGGGATCCTCCGCGCGCCGGACGCGTACGCCGGCACGGAGGACGAGGCGTTCCCCGAGGCGTCCGGCGCGGTGTCGGCCGTCGTCGGCGCTCCCCGGGCCGGGGCGCCGCGCTCGGCGCTCTCCTCCGTCTCGGCCCAGCACGCCGAGCCCGAGTCGGACTTCCCGGACGAGACGATCATCGCCCGCCGCCGGCGCCCCGCGTGGTCGCTGCATCCGGCCGGCGGCGCGCCCGTCCCGCTGGCGGGGGAGCGCGTCATCGTCGGCCGCCGCCCGGCGCCCGACCCCCTGCAGCCCGACGCGCAGCTCGTCGCGATCACCGATCCGACCCGTACGGTCTCCAAGACGCACGCGCTGCTGAGGCGCCGGGGCGAGACGTGGTATCTCACGGACCTCGGCTCGACGAACGGCGTCGTGTTCATGACCGTCCTGGGGGCCGAGGTGGATGCCGAGCCCGGTGTCGAGGTGGAGGCGGGCGAGCGGTTCCTGCTCGGCGACCTCGAGGTGCGCATCGCACGCGACGCCTGATCGCGCACCGCCCCATACGCCTGATAAGCTAGTGCGGGTGTGCGCTCATGCGCGCCTTGTGTCGTGCGCAGTCACGGGACGAGCGTCGGAGCGCCACATCCAGGGATGCGCCTGTGAACAGGCGGCCCCCACGGCATATCCATCACAGACGACGAGGCAGCAGGTCTGTCGCGTCGATGGGTTCGCGTGGCAAACCACGAACGCTGTCACCGTGCAGCACAACGAGGAGAGAACGTGCCAACCATTCAGCAGTTGGTTCGCAAGGGGCGGACGCCGAAGGTCTCGAAGACCAAGGCTCCCGCGCTGAAGTCGAACCCGCAGCAGGCGGGTGTCTGCACCCGCGTGTACACGACCACGCCCAAGAAGCCGAACTCGGCGATGCGCAAGGTCGCCCGTGTCAAGCTCCGCAACGGCACCGAGGTCACCGCCTACATCCCCGGCGAGGGCCACAACCTGCAGGAGCACTCGCTCGTGCTCGTCCGCGGCGGTCGTGTGAAGGACCTCCCCGGTGTCCGCTACAAGATCGTGCGTGGCGCTCTCGACACGCAGGCCGTCAAGAACCGTAAGCAGGCTCGCAGCCGCTACGGCGCGAAGAAGGGCTGAGAACAATGCCTCGTAAAGGTCCCGTCACCAAGCGCCCCGTCATCAACGACCCGGTCTACGGTGCGCCCATCGTCAGCCAGCTCGTCAACAAGATCCTCGTCGACGGCAAGAAGTCGATCGCGGAGTCGATCGTCTACACCGCTCTGCGCGGCGTCGAGGCCAAGAACGGTCAGGATGCCGTGACGACGCTGAAGAAGGCGCTCGACAACGTGCGCCCGACCCTCGAGGTCAAGAGCCGCCGCGTCGGCGGTTCGACCTACCAGGTGCCGATCGAGGTCAAGCCGCACCGTGCCAACACGCTCGCGCTGCGCTGGCTCGTCAGCTACGCGAAGGGTCGTCGTGAAAAGACGATGACCGAGCGTCTGCAGAACGAGATCCTCGACGCCTCCAACGGCCTCGGCGCCGCCGTGAAGCGTCGCGAGGACACGCACAAGATGGCCGAGTCCAACCGGGCCTTCGCGCACTACCGCTGGTAACCCCCGTACACCGCATCCCGCCTGTTCAGTAAAGGAAGACCCCCGTGGCACAAGACGTGCTGACAGACCTCACGAAGGTCCGCAACTTCGGCATCATGGCGCACATCGACGCCGGCAAGACCACCACGACCGAGCGGATCCTGTTCTACACGGGGATCACGCACAAGATCGGCGAGGTGCACGACGGTGCCGCGACGATGGACTGGATGGCGCAGGAGCAGGAGCGCGGCATCACGATCACGTCGGCGGCGACGACGTGCTTCTGGAACGGCATCCAGCTCAACATCATCGACACGCCCGGCCACGTCGACTTCACGGTCGAGGTGGAGCGCAACCTCCGGGTGCTGGACGGTGCGGTCGCGGTGTTCGACGGCAAGGAGGGCGTGGAGCCCCAGTCCGAGACGGTGTGGCGCCAGGCCGACAAGTACGACGTGCCGCGCATCTGCTTCGTCAACAAGATGGACAAGCTCGGCGCCGACTTCTACTTCACGGTCGACACGATCGTGAAGCGCCTCGGTGCGAAGCCGCTCGTCATCCAGCTGCCGATCGGGGCGGAGAGCGACTTCGTGGGCGTCATCGACCTCGTCGAGATGCGCGCGCTGGTCTGGCCGGGTGACGCCAAGGGCGATGTGACGATGGGCGCCAAGTACGAGGTGCAGGAGATCCCCGCGGATCTCGCCGACCGTGCGGCGGAGTATCGGGAGAAGCTGCTCGAAGCGGTCGCGGAGACCGACGAGGCGCTGCTGGAGAAGCACTTCAGCGGTGAGGGTCTGACGGTCGAGGAGATCAAGGGCGCGATCCGCAAGCTCACGATCGCGTCCGAGGTGTACCCGGTCCTCTGCGGTTCGGCGTTCAAGAACCGCGGCGTGCAGCCGATGCTCGACGCGGTCGTGGACTACCTGCCGTCGCCGCTGGACATGCCGGCCGTCGAGGCGCACGACCCGAAGGACGAGGAGAAGGTCATCCTCCGTCACGCGGACGCGAAGGAGCCCTTCGCGGCGCTCGCGTTCAAGATCATGACGCACCCCTTCTTCGGCCGCCTGACGTACATTCGCGTGTACTCGGGTGAGCTCACCTCCGGCGCGCAGGTCATCAACTCGACCAAGGGCAAGAAGGAGCGCATCGGGAAGATCTTCCAGATGCACGCCAACAAGGAGAACCCGGTCGACGGCGTGACGGCGGGGCACATCTACGCCGTCATCGGTCTGAAGGACACCACGACGGGCGACACCCTGAGCGACCCGGCCGACCAGGTCGTCCTCGAGTCGATGACCTTCCCCGAGCCCGTGCTCGAGGTGGCCATCGAGCCGAAGACGAAGGCCGACCAGGAGAAGCTGGGCACCGCGATCCAGAAGCTCGCCGAGGAAGACCCGACGTTCCGCGTCGAGCAGAACGGCGAGACCGGGCAGACGGTCATCAAGGGCATGGGCGAGCTGCACCTCGACATCCTGGTCGACCGCATGAAGCGCGAGTTCAACGTCGAGGCGAACGTCGGCAAGCCGCAGGTCGCGTATCGCGAGACCATCCGCAACACGGTCGAGAAGCACGACTACACGCACAAGAAGCAGACCGGTGGTTCCGGCCAGTTCGCGAAGATCCAGTTCACGATCGAGCCCCTCGAGGTCACGGCGGACAAGATCTACGAGTTCGAGAACAAGGTCACCGGTGGCCGCATCCCGCGCGAGTACATCGGCCCCACCGACCAGGGCTTCCAGGACGCGATGAACGTCGGTGTCCTCGCGGGCTACCCGATGGTGGGCGTCAAGGCGATCCTGCTGGACGGCGCGTCGCACGACGTCGACTCCTCGGAGATGGCGTTCAAGATCGCCGGCTCGATGGGCTTCAAGGAGGCCATCCGCCGCGCGAGCCCCGTCATCCTCGAGCCGATCATGGCCGTCGAGGTGCGTACGCCCGAGGAGTACATGGGCGACGTCATCGGCGACCTGAACTCGCGTCGCGGTCAGATCCAGTCGATGGAGGATGCGGCCGGCGTGAAGGTCGTCCGTGCGAACGTCCCGCTGTCGGAGATGTTCGGCTACATCGGCGACCTGCGTTCCAAGACCAGCGGCCGTGCCGTCTACTCGATGGTGTTCGACAGCTACGCCGAGGTGCCGCGCAACGTCGCGGACGAGATCATCCAGAAGACCAAGGGCGAGTAGCCCGAGGTTTCCGCAAAGACCCTCTCTACTACACTGATCAACATCCCGTAGAGCGCCCGGTCGCAATCCAGTGACCGGCGCTTCTACACGACCGTCCTGAGGAGGACCCAGTGGCTAAGGCCAAGTTCGAGCGGACCAAGCCGCACGTGAACATCGGAACGATCGGTCACGTCGACCACGGCAAGACCACGCTCACCGCCGCGATCTCGAAGGTGCTCGCCGACAAGTACCCGTCGGCCACCAACGTGCAGCGCGACTTCGCGTCGATCGACTCGGCTCCCGAGGAGCGTCAGCGCGGTATCACGATCAACATCTCCCACGTCGAGTACGAGACGCCGAAGCGCCACTACGCGCACGTCGACGCCCCGGGCCACGCCGACTACATCAAGAACATGATCACGGGTGCCGCTCAGATGGACGGCGCGATCCTCGTGGTCGCGGCGACCGACGGTCCCATGGCGCAGACGCGCGAGCACGTGCTGCTCGCCAAGCAGGTTGGCGTGCCCTACCTGCTCGTCGCGCTCAACAAGGCCGACATGGTCGACGACGAGGAGATCCTCGAGCTCGTCGAGCTGGAGGTTCGTGAGCTCCTCTCGAGCCAGGACTTCGACGGCGACAACGCGCCGGTCGTGCGCGTCTCGGGCCTGAAGGCGCTCGAGGGCGACGAGAAGTGGACGCAGTCCGTCCTCGACCTGATGGACGCGGTCGACGAGTCGATCCCGGACCCGGTGCGCGACAAGGACAAGCCGTTCCTCATGCCGATCGAGGACGTCTTCACGATCACCGGTCGTGGCACGGTCGTGACGGGTCGCGCCGAGCGCGGCACGCTCGCGATCAACTCCGAGGTCGAGATCGTGGGTCTGCGCCCGACGCAGAAGACCATCGTCACGGGCATCGAGATGTTCCACAAGCAGCTCGACGAGGCCTGGGCCGGCGAGAACTGTGGTCTGCTCCTCCGTGGCACCAAGCGTGACGAGGTCGAGCGCGGCCAGGTCGTCGTGAAGCCGGGTTCGGTCACGCCGCACACCAACTTCGAGGGCACCGCGTACATCCTCTCCAAGGAGGAGGGCGGCCGTCACAACCCCTTCTACACGAACTACCGTCCGCAGTTCTACTTCCGGACGACCGACGTGACCGGCGTCATCTCGCTGCCCGAGGGCACCGAGATGGTCATGCCCGGCGACACGACGGACATGACGGTCGAGCTCATCCAGCCGATCGCCATGGAAGAGGGCCTCGGCTTCGCGATCCGTGAGGGTGGCCGCACTGTCGGCGCCGGCACGGTGGTGAAGATCCTCAAGTAACTCTGCTGTATAGACGAGGGCTGGGTCCGAGCGCGAAGCTCGGCCCCGGCCCTCGGTTTTTTATGAGGATGTTTCGGAAAGGTGAACTCCGGTAGCTGTGAGTTGTCGGTTAAGGCGGCACTCGCTAAAGTGGGGCTCGCAGGGGTGGGAGACGCAGAGATCGTCGAGTTGGTGGGCGGTCGTGTCGTGGCGGTACCCGCCCAAATCCAGTCGGAGTCAGCGCACCGGTTCCGCAGCAGATCCCCCACGACCATCGGAGAACTCTCATGAAGAACATTCGCACGAAGATCGCGGCTGTCGTCATCGCCGCGGCCGCGCTCGTCGCGGCTCCCTCGGCTGCCGCTCTCGCCTCGACGTACCCGCCCGCCAACGGCATCACCGTCAGCAACACGACCCCGGCCCCTGGCTCGCCGGTCACTCTGACGGCGAGCGGCTACACGCCCGGCACGCCGGTGACGTTCACCATCACGGGTGAGAACGCCGACCAGATCGCCCTCGTCAAGTTCGCGGTCACCACCAAGACGCTCGGCCCGGTCTCGGCGAACTCGTCGGGTGTCGCGGCGCTCACCATCACCCTCCCGAGCTCGGCCAGCGGGTCGTACGGCATCGTGGCGTCCGCGCCCGGGTTCGCCAACCAGAGCAGCAGCATCACGGTCTCAACGACCGGTGGCAGCGCGCTGCCCCCGACCGGTTTCGACGCGGCGTCGATGGCCGGTATCTGGATCGGCGGCGGCGTCCTGCTGCTCGGCGGCCTCGTGGTCACGGTCGTGGCCGCGCGTCGCAAGAGCTCCTCGCAGGAGCGCTGAGCGCACTCCGCACTCTCCTCGAAGGCCCCCGCAGACGCGGGGGCCTTCGTCGTGCGCGGCGCGACACGCCCGGGTTGCGTGGATGCGCGCGCGCATGGCAGAATGTTCAGGTTCCACACTCCGGTGGCTGCGCAATTGCGTGCCCCGGGTCACTGCCAGGGCAGTGCATAGGCCGGCGCTGAGCGTCGCGAACCTAGGCCGCGGGCAGGGGACAACTCATCCGGTCTCTTCCTCCGAGCACGTTCGCGTGCGCCGGCGGGGGACCGGGGCCGGGAGGCCTCCTTCCGGTTGACAGCAGAACAGCGGTGCAGCATCCCGTGCAAGCGGGAGAGTGCCTGGGCGCGACCGAGCGCCACCGTGCGTCCGATGCCCCGGAGATCCTCCGGAGGTAAGACGCGAGACAGAGAGTGAGCAGACACATGGCGGGACAGAAGATCCGTATTCGCCTGAAGTCGTACGACCACGCGGGCCTCGACTCGTCCGCGCGCAAGATCGTCGACACCGTGACCCGTGCGGGCGCGACCGTCGTGGGCCCCGTGCCCCTTCCGACCGAGAAGAACGTCGTCGTCGTCATCCGGTCGCCGCACAAGTACAAGGACAGCCGCGAGCACTTCGAGATGCGCACCCACAAGCGTCTGATCGACATCATCGACCCGACGCCGAAGGCCGTCGACTCGCTGATGCGGCTCGACCTCCCGGCCGACGTCAACATCGAGATCAAGCTCTGAGGTTCGACGTGGCTGACATCAACTCCAAGGTTTCCAAGGGCCTGCTGGGCACGAAGCTCGGCATGACCCAGGTCTGGGACGCGCAGGGCAAGCTCGTCCCCGTCACCGTCATCGAGGTGACCCCCAACGTCGTGACCCAGGTCCGCACGCCCGAGAAGGACGGCTACAACGCCGTTCAGATCGCCGCGGGCCAGATCGACCCCCGCAAGGTGACCAAGCCCCTCGAGGGCCACTTCGACGCCGCCGGCGTGACGCCGCGTCGTCACGTCACCGAGATCCG
This sequence comes from Microbacterium sp. X-17, assembly GCF_039615055.1. NCBI lineage: Bacteria > Bacillati > Actinomycetota > Actinomycetes > Micrococcales > Microbacteriaceae > Microbacterium > Microbacterium sp. X-17. The sequence goes on along the minus strand of NZ_JBDHNI010000002.1, from coordinate 505,168 downwards.
CACCGCCGACGCCTCCGACTACTCACTCGGTCAGGAGCTCACGGTGGATGGCGTGTTCGAGGCGGGCCAGCGGGTCGACGTCGTCGGCACCAGCAAGGGCAAGGGCACCGCGGGTGTCATGAAGCGCCACAACTTCCAGGGCGTCTCGGCCTCCCACGGTGCGCACCGCAACCACCGCAAGCCGGGCTCGATCGGCGCCTCGTCGACGCCGAGCCGCGTCTTCAAGGGCATGCGCATGGCCGGCCGCATGGGTGGCGAGCGCGTGACCGTCCTCAACCTGACGGTCCACGCCGTCGACGCCGAGAAGGGCCTGCTGCTCGTCAAGGGCGCCGTCCCCGGCGCGCGCGGCCGGCTCGTCTACGTCCGCAACGCAGTGAAGGGGGCCTGAGCACATGGCTGACTCCACGTCCACGCTCGAGATCCACGCGGCGTCCGGCAAGAAGGCCGGCTCGGTCGAGCTGCCCGCCGCCATCTTCGACGTCAAGACCAACGTCCCGCTGATCCACCAGGTCGTCGTCGCGCAGCTCGCGGCGGCGCGCCAGGGCACGCACTCGACGAAGCGTCGCGGCGAGGTCTCCGGTGCCGGCCGCAAGCCCTTCAAGCAGAAGGGCACGGGCAACGCCCGTCAGGGCTCGATCCGCGCGCCGCACATGACCGGCGGTGGCATCGTTCACGGCCCGAAGCCGCGCGACTACGCGCAGCGGACGCCCAAGAAGATGATCGCTGGCGCCCTCCTGGGTGCGCTGAGCGACCGCGCGCGCGGTGAGCGCCTGCACATCGTCGACTCGTTCGGCGTCGAGGGCGCTCCTTCGACGAAGGCGGCCGCCGCGGTGCTCGAGGCGCTCGCGCCGACGAAGAACGTGCTGGTCGTCATCGACCGCGACGACGAGCTCACGGTCAAGAGCGTGCGCAACCTCGCGTACGTCCACGTGCTCGACTACGGCCAGCTGAACGCTTACGACGTGCTCGTCGCCGACGACATCGTCTTCACCAAGGCCGCCTACGACGCGTTCGTCGCGTCGAAGACGTCCACCGAGGAGGTCTCGGCATGAGTGCCGTCGTCAACAAGGACCCGCGCGACATCATCCTGAAGCCGGTCGTCTCGGAGAAGAGCTACTCGCTGATCGACGAGGGCAAGTACACGTTCTACGTGGACCCCCGCTCGAACAAGACCGAGATCAAGCTCGCGATCGAGAAGATCTTCGGCGTCAAGGTCGCGTCGGTGAACACGATCAACCGCATCGGCAAGGCCCGTCGCACCCGCTTCGGCGCCGGCAAGCGCAAGGACACCAAGCGCGCCATCGTGACGCTCAAGTCGGGCACCATCGACATCTTCACGGCAGTCGGCTGACGGTCGGGACAGAGGACTAGAGAACTATGGCTATTCGCAAGTACAAGCCCACGACGCCCGGTCGTCGCGGCTCGTCCGTGGCCGACTTCGCCGAGATCACGCGATCGACGCCGGAGAAGTCCCTGCTGCGCCCCATCCCGAAGACGGGTGGTCGCAACAACCAGGGCCGGATCACCACGCGCCACATCGGCGGCGGGCACAAGCGCCAGTACCGCGTCATCGACTTCCGTCGTAACGACAAGGACGGCGTGAACGCCAAGGTCGCGCACATCGAGTACGACCCCAACCGCACCGCGCGCATCGCGCTCCTGCACTACCTGGACGGCGAGAAGCGCTACATCCTCGCGCCGAACAAGCTGCAGCAGGGCGACATCGTCGAGTCCGGCGCGTCGGCGGACATCAAGCCCGGCAACAACCTGCCGCTGCGCAACATCCCCACGGGTACCGTCGTCCACGCGATCGAGCTCCGTCCCGGCGGCGGCGCGAAGATGGCCCGTTCGGCGGGCGCCTCCGTGCGTCTCGTCGCCAAGGACGGCCCGTACGCCCAGCTGCGTCTCCCCTCGGGCGAGATCCGCAACGTGGACGCCCGCTGCCGGGCGACGATCGGCGAGGTCGGCAACGCCGAGCAGTCGAACATCAACTGGGGCAAGGCCGGCCGCAAGCGCTGGAAGGGCGTCCGACCCACGGTGCGCGGTGTCGCGATGAACCCGGTCGACCACCCGCACGGTGGTGGTGAGGGCAAGACGTCCGGTGGTCGCCACCCCGTCTCGCCGTGGGGCCAGAAGGAAGGCCGCACGCGTCACGCGAACAAGGAAAGCGACCAGCTGATCGTCCGCCGTCGCAACGCCGGCAAGAAGCGCAAGTAGGTAGGAGCAGAAGATGCCACGCAGTCTCAAGAAGGGCCCCTTCGTCGACGAGCACCTGCTTCGCAAGGTCGTCGTCCAGAACGAGGCGGGTAGCAAGAACGTCATCAAGACCTGGTCGCGTCGCTCGATGATCGTGCCCGCGATGCTGGGTCACACGATCGCCGTGCACGACGGTCGCAAGCACATCCCCGTGTTCGTGACCGAGACGATGGTCGGCCACAAGCTGGGCGAGTTCGCGCCCACCCGCACCTTCCGCGGCCACGAGAAGGACGACAAGAAGGGGCGGCGACGCTAATGGTGGAATCCATCGCACGCGTGAAGCACATCCGCGTGACCCCTCAGAAGGCTCGTCGCGTCGTCGCGCTCATCAAGGGCAAGCAGGCGCAGGAGGCCCTCGCGATCCTGAAGTTCGCGCCGCAGAGCGCCAGCGAGCCGATCTACAAGCTCGTGGCCTCGGCGATCGCGAACGCCCGCGTGAAGGCGGACCAGGCGAGCGAGTACCTCGACGAGCAGGACCTGTACGTGAAGAACGCGTACGTCGACGAGGGCGCGACGCTCAAGCGTTTCCAGCCCCGTGCACAGGGCCGCGCGTTCCAGATCAAGAAGCGCACGAGCCACATCACGATCGTGCTCGGCACGCCGGAGGCCGACGAGGCCGCGGCGACCGCCACCACGAAGAAGGCGAGCAAGTAATGGGACAGAAGGTCAACCCGTACGGCTTCCGCCTCGGCATCACGACCGACCACGTGTCGCGGTGGTTCTCGGACTCGACGAAGCCCGGCCAGCGTTACGCCGACTACGTCGCCGAGGACATCAAGATCCGTAGGCTCCTGCAGACGCAGCTGGATCGCGCCGGCGTGAGCAACATCGAGATCGAGCGTACGCGCGACCGCGTCCGCGTCGACATCCACACCGCCCGTCCGGGCATCGTGATCGGCCGCCGCGGCGCCGAGGCCGAGCGCATCCGCACCGACCTCGAGAAGCTCACCGGCAAGCAGATCCAGCTGAACATCCTCGAGGTCAAGAACCCCGAGGCCGACGCGCAGCTGGTCGCCCAGGGTGTCGCGGAGCAGCTGAGCGCCCGCGTGGCGTTCCGTCGCGCGATGCGCAAGGGCCTGCAGGGCGCTCAGCGCGCCGGCGCCAAGGGCGTCCGCATCCAGGTCTCGGGCCGCCTCGGCGGCGCGGAGATGAGCCGCTCGGAGTTCTACCGTGAGGGTCGCGTCCCGCTGCACACGCTCCGCGCCAACATCGACTACGGCTTCTACGAGGCCAAGACGACGTTCGGCCGGATCGGCGTGAAGGTGTGGATCTACAAGGGCGATCTCACCAACAAGGAGCTCGCGCGCGAGCAGGCCAACGCGCCGAAGCAGTCTCGCGGTCGCGATGACCGCGGCGGCGACCGTCGTCGTGGCCCGCGCAGCGAGGCCCCCGTCACCGAAGGAGCGTCGGCGTAATGCTCATCCCCCGCAAGGTCAAGTACCGCAAGCAGCACCACCCCGGCCGTGACGGCCAGGCGACGGGCGGCACGAAGGTCTCGTTCGGTGAGTACGGCATCCAGGCGATCACGCCGGCGTACGTGACCAACCGTCAGATCGAGTCCGCTCGTATCGCGATGACCCGTCACATCAAGCGCGGCGGCAAGGTGTGGATCAACATCTACCCCGACCGTCCCCTCACGAAGAAGCCCGCGGAGACCCGAATGGGTTCCGGTAAGGGCTCGCCGGAGTGGTGGGTCGCGAACATCAAGCCGGGTCGCGTCCTCTTCGAGGTCGCCGGTGTCAACGAGGAGCTCGCTCGCGAGGCCCTGACCCGTGCCATCCACAAGCTGCCCCTGAAGGCACGCATCATCAAGCGCGAGGAGGGCGACGCGTAATGGCGATCGGCACCAAGACGCTCGCCCCGAGCGAGCTGGACACGTTCGAAGACCAGCGACTCGTCGAGGAGCTGCGCAAGGCCAAGGAAGAGCTGTTCAACCTGCGCTTCCAGTCGGCCACGGGCACGCTCGAGAGCCACGGTCGCATCCGCGCCGTCAAGCGCGACATCGCGCGTATCTACACGATCATCCGCGAGCGCGAGCTCGGCATCCGCGCGACCCCGGTCGCCGTGGAGGCTGCGCCCAAGCGTTCGCGGGCGAAGAAGTCGGATGCCTCGGCTGAGGCAGTGAAGGAAGAGGCCGAGTGATGGCTGACACCACCGAGAAGAAGGCTCCGGCCGCGAAGAAGCCGGCGGCGAAGAAGGCCGCTGCGGCGGTCGTGGAGGAGACTCCGGTCGCGCAGGCGGCGGGGCACGAGAGCGCCGCGCACGATGTGCGCGACGCCGACGCCCGTGGCTACCGCAAGGCCCGCCGCGGCTACGTCGTGAGCGACAAGATGGACAAGACCATCGTCGTAGAGGTCGAGGACCGCGTGAAGCACCCGCTCTACGGCAAGGTCATCCGCCGCACGTCGAAGGTCAAGGCGCACGACGAGGCGAACACCGCCGGGATCGGCGACCTCGTCCTCATCAACGAGACCCGCCCGCTGAGCGCCACGAAGCGCTGGCGTCTGGTGGAGATCCTGGAGAAGGCCAAGTGATTCAGACCGAGACCCGGCTCAAGGTCGCCGACAACACCGGCGCCAAGGAGCTGCTCACGATCCGTGTCCTCGGCGGTTCCAACCGTCGTTACGCGGGCCTGGGCGACGTCATCGTCGCGACCGTCAAGGACGCGATCCCGGGCGGCAACGTCAAGAAGGGCGATGTCGTCAAGGCCGTCATCGTGCGCGCCGTCAAGCAGACGCGTCGCGCCGACGGCTCCTACATCAAGTTCGACGAGAACGCGGCCGTCATCCTCAAGAACGACGGCGAGCCGCGCGGTACGCGCATCTTCGGGCCGGTCGGACGTGAGCTTCGCGACAAGAAGTTCATGAAGATCGTCTCGCTGGCGCCGGAGGTCATCTGATCATGGCGAACATCAAGAAGGGCGACCTGGTTCAGGTCATCTCGGGCCCCAAGCCCGAGCGCGGCGGCGACCGGGGCAAGCAGGGCAAGGTCCTCGAGGTCCTCGTCGAGCAGGACCGCGTCATCGTCGAGGGCGTCAACTACGTGACCAAGCACACCCGCGTCGGCCAGACGCAGCGCGGCACGAAGACCGGCGGCATCGAGACCGTCGAGGCGCCCATCCACATTTCCAACGTCCAGGTCGTCGACCCCGGCACGAAGAAGCCGACCCGTGTCGGCCACCGTGTCGAGGAGCAGACGAAGGACGGCGTGAAGCGCACGGTCCGCGTGCGCTACGCGAAGAAGAGCGGCAAGGACCTCTGAGCATGAGCATCGACACTGCCGCGCCGGCTGGCAAGATCCAGCCGCGCCTGAAGCAGAAGTACAACAGCGAGATCAAGAAGGCGCTGCAGGAGGAGTTCGGTTACGCGAACGTCATGCAGATCCCCGGTCTCGTGAAGGTCGTCGTGAACACCGGTGTCGGCGAGGCTGCTCGCGACAGCAAGGTGATCGACGGCGCAGTCGACGATCTGACGAAGATCACCGGCCAGAAGCCGATCGTGACGAAGGCCCGTAAGTCCATCGCGCAGTTCAAGCTGCGCGAGGGCCAGGCCATCGGCGCGCACGTGACGCTGCGCGGCGACCGGGCCTGGGAGTTCCTGGACCGCCTCGTGAGCCTCGCGCTGCCCCGCATCCGCGACTTCCGCGGTCTGTCGGCGAAGCAGTTCGACGGTCACGGCAACTACACGTTCGGCGTGCAGGAGCAGTCGATCTTCCACGAGATCAACCAGGACCGGATCGACCGCGTCCGCGGCTTCGACATCACCGTCGTCACGACCGCGACCACGGATGACGAGGGTCGCGCGCTCCTGCGTCACCTCGGCTTCCCGTTCCGCGGCGCCGACCAGCAGGCCTGACCCCTACCGAATATCCAGTCATAGCAGGTCGTCTGTCGTGTAACGGCAGCCGAAACCTCATGAACGAAAGAAGCACCACATGACGATGACAGACCCGGTCGCAGACATGCTGACCCGTCTGCGCAACGCGAACTCGGCGCACCACGACTCCGTGTCGCTGCCGAGCTCGAAGCTCAAGACCCACATCGCGGAGATCCTCAAGCAGGAGGGCTACATCGCCGAGTGGGGCGTCGCGGACGCCCGCGTCGGCTCCACGCTGACGCTCACGCTGAAGTACGGCCCGAACCGCGAGCGGTCGATCGCCGGCATCAAGCGCGTCTCGAAGCCCGGCCTCCGCGTGTACGCGAAGTCGACCGAGATCCCCAAGGTCCTCGGCGGCCTCGGCGTTGCGATCCTGTCCACCTCCTCCGGTCTCCTCACCGACCGCCAGGCCGAGCAGAAGGGCGTGGGCGGGGAAGTCCTCGCCTACGTGTGGTGATCTGACATGTCGCGTATTGGACGTCTCCCGATCGACATCCCCGCTGGCGTGACCGTGACGGTCGACGGCCGCGATGTCGCCGTGAAGGGCCCGAAGGGCGAGCTCGCGCTCACCATCGCGCGCCCGATCGAGGTCAAGGTCGAGGAGGGGCAGGTGCTCGTCACCCGTCCCGACGACGAGCGCGCATCGCGCTCGCTCCACGGCCTGACCCGCACGCTCATCAACAACAACATCGTCGGCGTGACCCAGGGCTACACGAAGGGCCTCGAGGTCGTCGGCACCGGTTACCGCGTCGCGCAGAAGGGCAGCTCGATCGAGTTCGCCCTCGGCTTCTCGCACCCCGTGCTCGTCGACCCGCCGGCCGGCATCACGTTCACGGTCGAGGGCAACAACAAGGTGACCGTGAGCGGCATCGACAAGCAGGCCGTCGGTGAGGCCGCCGCGAACATCCGCAAGATTCGCAAGCCCGAGCCCTACAAGGGCAAGGGTGTCCGCTACGCCGGCGAGGTCGTTCGGCGCAAGGCCGGAAAGAGTGGTAAGTAACCATGGCCGTGAAGTCAAAGTCCGACGCGCGTGCGCGTCGTCACGCGCGTCTTCGCAAGAAGGTCGTCGGCACGGATGCGCGTCCGCGCCTCGTGGTGACGCGTTCCGCTCGCCACGTGTTCGTCCAGCTCGTCGACGACGGCAAGGGCGTCACGGTGGCCTCGGCCTCCACGCTCGAGGCGGACCTGCGCGGGTTCGAGGGTGACAAGACGGCCAAGGCGCGTAAGGTCGGCGAGCTCGTCGCCGAGCGCGCGAAGGCCGCCGGCATCTCGGATGCCGTTTTCGACCGCGGCGGCAACCGCTACGCGGGCCGTGTCGCGGCGATCGCCGACGGCGCACGCGAGGGAGGGCTGAACCTGTGACCGACGCAAGCAACACCACCGGAGAGACCACGGAAGTGACCGACGCCACCGCGCAGGCCGCGACCGAGGCGCCGACCGACCGCGAGCGGGAGCCCCGCCGCGGTGGTCGCGAGCGCAACCCCAACCGCGACCGCGGGACGCGCGATCGTGCCGAGAGCCAGTTCCTCGAGCGCGTCGTGACGATCAACCGTGTGTCGAAGGTCGTCAAGGGCGGTCGCCGCTTCAGCTTCACGGCCCTCGTGGTCGTGGGCGACGGCAACGGCCTCGTGGGCGTCGGCTACGGCAAGGCGCGCGAGGTCCCGCTGGCGATCTCGAAGGGCGTCGAAGAGGCCAAGCGCAACTTCTTCCGCGTGCCGCGTACGGGGTCGACGATCCCGCACCCGGTGCAGGGTGAGGCCGCTGCCGGCGTCGTGCTGCTGCGCCCCGCCGCGGCCGGTACCGGTGTCATCGCGGGTGGTCCCGTGCGCGCCGTGCTCGAGTGCGCCGGCATCCACGACGTCCTCTCGAAGTCGCTCGGCTCGTCGAACACGATCAACATCGTGCACGCGACGGTCGAGGCGCTGAAGCAGCTCGAGGAGCCGCGTTCGGTCGCCGCTCGTCGCGGTCTCGACTTCGACCAGGTCGCCCCCGCACGTCTCGTGCGCGCCGAGGCCGAGGCCCAGGCTGCGCAGAAGGTAGGTGCCTGATGGCCGCGCGCCTCAAGGTGACGCAGATCAAGTCCAAGGTGAGCGAGAAGCAGAACCAGCGTGAAACGCTGCGCAGCCTCGGTCTGAAGCGGATCGGCGACGCGGTCGTCCGTCCGGACGACGCGCAGACGCGCGGATACGTCAAGACCGTCGCGCACCTCGTGAAGGTTGAGGAGATCGACTGATGGCTGACGACGAGAAGGTCGAGGCCGCCGAGGCCCCGGCCGCGAAGAAGGCGCCGGCTCGGAAGCCTGCCGCCAAGAAGGCGCCGGCGAAGGCTGCGCCGAAGAAGGATGCGGCCGTGTCGCGTCCGACGGTGCTCAAGGTCCACCACCTCCGTCCCGTCCCCGGCGCCAACACGCCGAAGACGCGCGTCGGTCGCGGTGAGGGCTCGAAGGGCAAGACGGCGGGCCGCGGCACCAAGGGCACGAAGGCCCGCTACCAGGTCAAGGTCGGCTTCGAGGGCGGCCAGATGCCGCTGCACATGCGCACCCCGAAGCTGCGCGGGTTCAAGAACCCGTTCCGCGTCGAGTACCAGGTCGTGAACCTGTCGAAGCTCGCGGAGCTCTACCCCGCGGGCGGCGACGTCACGGTCGGCGACCTGGTCGCGAAGGGCGCCGTGCGCAAGAACGAGAAGGTCAAGGTGCTCGCCGACGGCGACATCGCGGTCAAGCTCAACGTCTCGGTCGACAAGGTGTCGGGCGCGGCGCAGCAGAAGATCGTCGCGGCCGGCGGCACGGTGACGGCTCTGGCCGTCGCGGTGGACAGCGCCGCGGAGTAAGACCCCGGAGGGGGCCGAGACATCCTCTCGGCCCCCTCCGCCATTTCCGGTGCAACCCGCGAGTTCGCTGCCTGAGCTAACCTGGGTCATTGTGCGCTGTTGGGGGCGCCGGAACCGTCTCTGGAGGAATCCTTGTTCAGCGCTATCGCGCGGGTGTTCCGCACCCCCGACCTGCGGCGGAAGATCGCCTTCACCCTCGGGATCATCGCGATCTACCGCCTCGGCGCTCACGTGCCGTCGCCGTTCGTCGACTTCCCGAACGTGCAGGTCTGTCTTGCGCAGACGTCCGGTGCCGAAGGGCTCCTCTCCCTCGTCAACCTCTTCTCCGGCGGCGCGCTGCTGCAACTGTCGATCTTCGCCCTCGGTGTCATGCCGTACATCACGGCGACGATCATCGTGCAGCTGCTCCGTGTCGTCATCCCGCACTTCGAGACCCTTTACAAGGAGGGCCAGGCGGGCCAGGCGCGGCTCACGCAGTACACGCGCTACCTCACGATCGCGCTCGCGCTCCTGCAGTCCACGACGCTCGTCACCGTCGCGCGCAGCGGCCAGCTCTTCGGCTCGACCGGTGTCCCGGCCTGTCAGAACCTGCTGACGAACGACGCCTGGTGGGCGCAGCTGCTCATGATCATCACGATGACCGCCGGCACCGGCCTCATCATGTGGTTCGCGGAGCTCGTGACCGAGCGCGGCGTCGGCAACGGCATGTCGATCCTCATCTTCACCTCGATCGTGGCGACGTTCCCGGTCGCGATGTGGACGATCCTGCAGTCGCGCGGCTTCGAGGTGTTCCTCCTGGTGCTCGCGGTCACGATCGTCGTGGTCGGGCTCGTGGTCTTCGTCGAACAATCGCAGAGGCGCATCCCGGTCCAATACGCGAAGCGGATGATCGGGCGTCGCACGTACGGCGGCACCAACACCTACATCCCGATCAAGGTGAACATGGCCGGTGTCGTGCCCGTCATCTTCGCCTCGTCGCTGCTCTACATCCCCGCGCTCATCGCGCAGTTCAACCAGCCCGCGGCCGGCCAGCCGGTGCCGGACTGGGTGGCGTGGATCTCGAACTACCTCACGCGCGGCGACCACCCGCTGTACTGGCTGATCTACTTCCTCCTCATCGTCGGGTTCACGTACTTCTACGTCGCGATCACGTTCAACCCGACCGAGGTCGCCGACAACATGAAGAAGTACGGCGGGTTCATCCCGGGCATCCGGGCCGGACGTCCGACCGCCGAGTACCTCGACTACGTGCTCACCCGCATCACGCTGCCCGGCTCGATCTACCTCGGCCTCGTCGCGCTGCTCCCGCTCATCGCCCTGTCCGCCGTCTCGGCGAACCAGAACTTCGCGTTCGGAGGCACGTCGATCCTCATCATGGTCGGCGTCGGGCTGGAGACCGTCAAGCAGATCGACGCGCAGCTGCAGCAGCGCCACTACGAGGGGCTTCTTCGATGACCGAGTCCGTTCTCGCCCGTCTCCTGATCGTCGGTCCGCAGGGCTCCGGAAAGGGGACGCAGGGCGCTCGCATCGCCGAGGCCCTCGGCATCCCCGCGATCTCGACGGGAGACGTGTTCCGCGCGAACATCGCGGGCGGCACGGAGCTCGGTCTGCAGGTGAAGGCGATCATCGACGCGGGCGACCTCGTGTCCGACGAGCTCACCGGCGCCGTCGTGCGCGACCGGCTCGCGCAGCCGGATGCCGCGAACGGGTTCCTCCTCGACGGCTATCCGCGCAACATCGCGCAGGTCCGCGACCTCGACGAGTTCCTCGCCCCTCGCGGTGAGGGCCTGAGCGCCGTCATCGAGCTCGACGTGCCGCGTGACGAGAGCATCGCGCGTCTCCACCAGCGGGCGGTCGACCAGGGTCGTGCGGATGACACGGAGGAGGTCATCGCCAACCGCCTCGCGATCTACGAGCGTGAGACCGCGCCGATCCTCGACGTGTACCGGGCGCGTGGCATCGTCGACGCCGTGGACGGCATCGGGGCGCTCGACGAGGTCACCGAGCGCATCCTGGGCGCCCTCGCGGCGCGCAGCATCTCGGTCTGACGTGCTTCGCCGCGCGATGTACAAGTCGCCCGCGCAGCTCCGGGCGATGGTCGAGCCGGGACGCATCACGGCGGCGGCGCTCGACGCGGTGCGCGCGATCCTGCGGCCGGGCGTGACGACGCTGGAGCTCGATGCGGCCGCGTCTCGCGCGATCACGGCGCGGGGCGCCCGCTCGAACTTCCAGCTCGTGCGCGGCTACTCGCACACGATCTGCGTGTCCGTGAACGACGAGGTCGTGCACGGCATCCCCGGTGCGCGGGTGCTCGAGCCGGGCGACATCGTCTCGGTCGATGCCGGCGCCGAGTACAAGGGGTGGAACGGCGACTCGGCGTTCACCGTGGTGCTCCCGGATCCGGAGCGGCCCGAAGTCGTCGCCGAGCGCGAGCAGCTCTCGACCGTGACGGAGGGCGCCCTCTGGGCCGGCATCGCGCGGCTCGCGACGGCCCGCCACCTCGGCGACATCGGCGCCGCGGTGCAGGACCACGTCGACGGCGCCGGCCTCGGCTACGGCATCCTGCGCGACTACGTCGGACACGGCATCGGCCGCAAGATGCACGAGTCGCCGTCGGTGTTCAACTACCGCGTGTCCGATCCCGGTCCCGAGGTGCGTCCGGGTCTCGTCGTCGCGATCGAGCCGATGATCGTCGCGGGTGACGAGGCGACGTACGTAGACGACGACGGCTGGACGGTCCGTACCGAGGACGGCACAGCAGGCTCACATTGGGAACATAGTGTGGCCGTGCATGATGGCGGTATCTGGGTGCTCACCGCGCCCGACGGCGGTGCGGCGGGCTTGGCCCCGTTCGGCGTCACGCCCCGAGAGATTCGATAAGGACGGGACATGGCACAGGTTCAGCGCAAGGTTCAGCCGAAGCGCAAGGTCAACTGGTTCGCGATCTGGATCAGCGTCGGCGTGGTCGTCGCGCTGGTCGTGATCGGCGGCGTCGTGGTGTTCGCGAACAACGCCGCGAACGGCCCCGGCACGGCGCCGCAGGCGTCCAACATCAACGCGGATACCGGCGCGATCACGGTCGGCACCGGCCCGAAGACGCTCGACACGTACATCGACTTCCAGTGCCCGATCTGCAACAACTTCGAGCAGACGTACGGCTCGTCGATCCAGGGCTGGGTCACCGACGGGACGATCACGCTCAACATCCACCCGATCTCGATCCTGAACCGCCAGTCGAACGGCACCAATTACTCGACGCGCGCGGCCAGCGCGATGTACTGCGTCGCGGCCGCCGACCCGAACGCGGTGCTGCCGTTCCTGCAGGCGATGTACGCGCAGCAGCCGCAGGAGGGCTCGAACGGCCTGACCGACGACCAGATCGTGTCGATCGCGACGGGCGCCGGGGTCACGAACGCCACCGACTGCATCAAGGCCGGCACGTACAAGACCTACGTCGACGCGCAGACGAAGAAGACGCCGATCCAGCCCGGTCAGTCCAGCATCGCGACGCCGACGATCGTCGTGAACGGCACCACGCTCAGCAACCAGACCGACCTCACGGGCAAGCCCGCCGACCTGCTGGCCAAGCTGCAGTCCTAGGGCTGCGCGGACGAGGGACCCCGGATGCCGCGGCGTCCGGGTCCCTCGTCGTTCGGGCGCCCGACCTGGCGGGGCGCCGGCCCGCGGGTCTAGAGTCGGGGCCCAAAGCGGGATCCTTCGATTCCGCGCGGGTCAGAGGGGGACGACGATGTCCGATCGGCGCAGCAGCCAGGCCATGGGGCGCTTCGAGCGGTGGTTCGAGGTCGAGGTCATCGACCCGATGGCGGACTTCCAGAACCCGCGGCAGGAGTGGCGCCGGTTGGTGTCCGAGATCTTCGGCACCTTCCTGCTCGTCACGGTGGCCGCCGGCGGCGGGATGATGAGCCAGGCCTACCCGGGCGTGATCAGCCGCACGGCGGCGGTCGTCGCCCCGGGTCTCATGGTCCTGGGCATCATCCTCTTCATGGGCAAGGTGTCGGGCGCGCACCTGAATCCGGCCGTGACGCTCGCCTTCTCCCTCCGCGGCGACTTCCCCTGGCGCCGGGTACCGGGCTACATCCTCGCGCAGCTGGCCGGCGCGACTCTCGCCGCCTGGCTCCTGCACGCGATCATCGGTGTCTCCGCGACGTACGGCGCGAACTATCCGGCGAGCGGGGCGTCGAACGTGCAGGCCTTCTTCATGGAGGCGCTGCTGACGCTGGGCTTGGTGAGCGTCATCCTGGGCACCGCGTCCGGCGCGCAGAACGTCGGTATCGTCGGCGCGCTCGGCGTCGGCGGCTACATCGCGCTCGCCGGGCTGTGGGGCAGCCCGATCTCCGGGGCGTCGATGAACCCGGCTCGCACGTTCGGGCCGGATCTTGTCGGCCTCGACTTCAGCGACTACTGGGTCTACGTGGCGGGCCCCGTCGCGGGTGCCTGCGTGGCCGTGCTGCTCGCGTTCGCGCTTCGCGGATACGGCGGTGGGCGCAGCGGATCCGAGGCCGCGCAGGGCGAGCTCGACACGGAGGCGCGGCGTCCGGAGAAGTCCTGACGCGTCCCAGCGGTGCCGAGGGGGATCACGTGCGGGCGGCCGAGGACCGGCTCGCGGATAACGGTCGCGGTCAGCCCGAACACCTCGGCGAGCATCGGCTCGGTCACCACATCCTCGGGGGCGCCGGAGGTGACGATCCGCCCCTCCTTCATGGCGACGATCCGCGACGCGTACCGCGCCGCGAGCGAGATGTCGTGGAGAACCATGACCACGGTCCGGCCGTGCCGCACGTTGAGCTCGCGCGCGAGCTCGAGCACCTCGACCTGGTGTGCGAGGTCGAGGAAGGTGGTCGGCTCGTCGAGGAGGACGATGTCGGTCTGCTGGGCGAGCGTCATCGAGAGCCAGGCGCGCTGACGCTGCCCGCCGGAGAGCTCGTCGACGGGGATGTCCGCGAAGGGTTCGACGCCGGTGGCCGCCATCGCCTCGCGCACGATCCGCTCGTCGCCGCGTCCGAACTGCTCGTACCAGCGCTGGTGCGGGTGGCGGCCGCGGGCGACGAGCTCCGCGACGGTGAGGCCGGACGGCGCGGACGGACTCTGCGGGAGCAGGGCGATCGTGCGGGCAACGGTGCGCGTGGGGATGCGGTGGAGCGGGACGCCGTCCAGGAGCACCTGGCCGGCGGTCGGTGTGAGCAGACGACCGAGACCGCGCAGCAGGGTGGACTTGCCGCAGCCGTTGGGTCCGATGATCGCGGTGACCTCGCCGTCGGGCACGGCGAAGTCGAGCCCCGCGATCACCGGCCGGTCACCGTATCCGAGCGTGATCCCGTGTGCGCTGAGCCGAGGCGTCATGCGGTCCTCCGTTGCGAGACGATGAGCAGCCAGACGAGGTAGGGCACGCCGAGCACCGCGGTGCCGATCCCCACCGGAAGCGGCACCGGCGAGAGGCGCGCGGTCAGCACGTCGGCGAGCAGCATCATGAGCGCGCCGACCAGAGCGGATGCCGCGAGCGGCGGGGTGGCGGAGCGGACGAGCAGTCGGGCGATCTGCGGCGCCGCCAGCGCCACGAAGCCCACGGGGCCGGCGAGCACGGTCGCGAGCGAGGCGAGAAGGACCGCGCACAGCAGTGCGGTACTGCGGACGAGGTTCGTGCGCACGCCGAGCGCGACCGTGGTCTCTTCGCCGAATCCGGTGAGGGCGAGCACCCGCGCGAGCGCGGCGGTGAGCACCACGAGGACGGCGGTCACCGCAGCCAAGGGGCCGACCATCGCCCACTCCTCGGCGTTGAGGGAGCCGGTCATCCAGGTCAGCGCCTGAGCCGCGTTCGTCACGTCCCCGAGGGTCAGGAGCCAGGTCACGAGGCTCGCGGCGAGCCACGAGATGCCGAGACCGACCAGCACGAGCCGGTAGCCGTCGACGGCGCCGCGGTACGCGAGCAGGTAGACCGCGACGCCGGCGATCAGTCCGCCGAGGAACGCGGCCGCGGGAAGGCCGAGGAAGGCCGCGGCGCCCGACAGGCCGCCCGCCCCGCCGCCGGCCAGGACGAGCACGCCGACGGCGCCGAGCGACGCGCCCGAGGTCACGCCGAGGATGTCGGGGCTCGCGAGCGGATTGCGCGCGATCGTCTGCGTGATCGCGCCCGCCACGGCGAGGGCGGTGCCGGCGACGATCGCGGCGATGGTCCGCGGCATCCGGAACTCGACGACGGCCAGCTGCGTGCGGGCGTCGGGCGGATCCCCGACCATCGTCCGGAGCACGGACAGCAGGTCGATCGACGTGCCGCCGAGCGAGAGGTGGACGGCGGTGGCGAGCACCGTCGCCGCGGCGAGGGCGGCGACCACCGCCAGACCGCGCGGGCGCCACAGCACGGACACGGCCCCCACGCGGACGACGCGGAGCAACGGGCGCGCCGTGACGGCCCCGCTCACAGCGATGCCATCCGACGGCGCCGGGCCAGGGCGATGAAGAAGGGCGCGCCGACGACCGCGAGCACGACGGAGACGGACAGCTCGCCCGGTCGCGCGATCACCCGCCCCACGGTGTCGGCCAGGATCAGGACGGCGCTGCCGATCACCGCCGCCGCCGGCAACTGCCAGCGGTAGTCGGATCCGACCGCAGCGCGAGCGAGGTGCGGCACGATGAGGCCCGCGAACGCGATCGGGCCCGCGAGCATCACCGCGGTGCCGGCGAGCACGGTGATCGCGGCGACGCCGACGATGCGGGCCCGTTTCCGCGAGACGCCCAGTGCGGCTGCGGCATCCGGTCCGAGCGCGAGCGCGTTGAGTGCGGGGCCGTTCACGAGAGCGAGGACGATGCCGAGGATCGCGAAGGGCCACATGTACGCGATCGCGCCGTTGCGGGTCGCGAGCGAGCCGACCTGCCAGAAGCGCAGCGTGTCGAGCGCGTCGAGGTTGACCAGCACGATCGCGGTCACGAGGGCGCCGCAGATCGCGGAGACCGCGACGCCCGCCAGGACGAGCGTCACCGGCGTCGCGCCGCCTCGCACCCGGGACGCGATCGCGAAGACCAGCGTGGATGCCGCGAGCGCGCCGACGAAGGCGAAGCCGGCCTGCACGAGGCCAGAGGGGTTCCCGAGCGCCGCCACGAGCACGACCGCCAGGGCCGCGCCCTGGAAGATCCCGAGCAGACCCGGGTCGGCGATCGGGTTGCGGGTGTGGCCCTGCACGAGCGTCCCGGCGAGTCCGAGGCAGGCGCCGACCACGATCCCGAGCAGCGTGCGGGGCAGCCGCAGGCGGGTGATCGCCAGGTCCGCG
The DNA here is from genome assembly GCF_039615055.1 of Microbacterium sp. X-17. Taxonomy (NCBI): domain Bacteria; kingdom Bacillati; phylum Actinomycetota; class Actinomycetes; order Micrococcales; family Microbacteriaceae; genus Microbacterium; species Microbacterium sp. X-17. The sequence goes on along the minus strand of NZ_JBDHNI010000002.1, from coordinate 488,925 downwards.
TCCGTTCCGGTCGGCGCGAAGAGCGCCCCCATCACCTGCGCGGGGGTGGTCGGCATCCCGCCCACGCAGACGCTGAGGACCACCGCGAGAGCGAGCACGAGCAGGATCCCCGACAGCACGAGCGGCCGCGGGAGCCTCCGGCGGCGCACGGCGGGAAGGGTGGTCACGGGCATCCTCGGGTCGGACGGTCTTGGGGGGAGTGGTACCAAGTTAGGTAATCCTTCGCTAACCTGGGCGCACCCATCCTACCCATGACGAGAAGGTTCCCCCGTTACATGACTCTCTTGCGCGCTTCCCTCGCCACCCTCGCCGCCGGCGTCCTCGCACTCGGGCTCGCGGCCTGCCAGGCCGCACCCGCGACCCAACCCACCGCCGGCGCGACCGCCGACAGCGGCTTCCCGATCACCATCACCCACGCGATGGGCGAGACCACCATCCCCGAGCGGCCGCAGCGGGTCGTGGCGCTCGACTCCAGCTACGTGGATGCCACGCTCCTGCTGGGCGCCGACCTCGTCGGATACGCCCAGTACCGCCAGGATCCGACGCATCCGTTCGCCCCCTACCTCGGCGACGTCAGCGCGGCGACCGCGGATGCGGTCAACGTCGGCACGGTCGCGGAGCCCGATCTGGAGAAGATCCTGGCCCTCAAGCCCGACCTGATCATCTCGGCGAAGGTACGGCAGGAGGCGCTCTACCCCCAGCTGGCCAAGATCGCGCCGACCGTGTTCTCGGTCAGCACCGGGCCGACGTGGAAGGAGAACGTGGTGCTCCTCGGCACCGCGCTCGGCAAGCAGTCCGAGGCCGAGGGCATCGTCGCCGCGTACGAGAAGCGTGCCGCCGCGGTGGGTGCCGAGATCCTCGCCCAGCGCCCCGACCTCACGTACTCGCTGCTGCGCTTCGCCGGCGAGGACACCGCCCGGCTCTACGCGAGCGACTCGTTCATCGGCGAGATCATGGCGGACATGGGCCTCCCGCGTCCGGCGAGCGCTCCGGACACGACCGCGTCGATCTTCGTGTCCCTATCGGCGGAGCAGATCCTCCAGGCCGATGCCGGCCTCGTGCTCGTGAGTACCTGGCAGCCCGACGGTGCCGAGGGCGACGCGTCGCGTGCGCAGCGCACCCAGTTCGAGTCGAACCCGCTGTGGCAGCGGCTGAGCGGCGACGTGCTCGAGGTCGACGACGGTACCTTCGTCGCGTCCGTCTCGATCCAGGGCGCCAACGCGGTGATCACGAAGCTGGCCGAGCACTTCGGCGTCGACCCGCTCGCCTGACGACCCCGTGGGGTCGTGGATTCAGGAGCGCGTCAGCGGTAGTTGATGAACTGGAGGTCGACGTCAAGGTCGGCGGCCTTCAGCAGACGGATGACCTCCTGCAGGTCGTCGCGGCTCTTGCTCGTGACGCGGAGCTCATCACCCTGGATCTGCGACTTCACGGCCTTCGGGCCCTCGTCGCGGATGATCTTCCCGATCTTCTTCGCGTTCTCCTGCGAGATACCGTCCTTGAGTGACGAGGTGATGCGGTACTCCTTGCCGCTCGCGACCGGGTCGCCGGAATCCAGGCTCTTCAGCGAGATCCCGCGTTTGATGAGCTTCGACTCGAAGACGTCGAGGACGGCTTTCGCGCGCTCCTCGCTGTTCGCCTTGATGAGGATCTGCTCGCCGCTCCACTCGATGGATGCACCGGTGCCCTTGAAGTCGTACCGCTGCTCGACCTCCTTGCGCGCCTGGTTGAGCGCGTTGTCCGCCTCCTGGTGATCCACTTTGCTGACGATGTCGAAGGAGCTGTCGGCCATGCGCGCGAGTCTAGTCGCCGGGGATCGGCATCCCGCCCTGTGGGAGGGGTTCGTAGACTGAGGGACATGCGTGCCCTGACCGAGGACGAAGTACGCGAGTCGTTCGTGAACGCAGCGGACGACGAACTGCGCCTGGTCGCCCTCCCCGCCGACTTCATGCTGACCGACTGGGACCACCTCGATTTCTTCGCGTGGCCGGATCCGCACATCCGCGGCCGAGGGTACCTCGTCACGGAGCGCGACGGGCAGCCGACGGGCATCGTGCTGCGGGCGGCGCAGGGCTCCTCGCAGGCGCACGCCGCGATGTGCAATCTCTGCCACACGATGCAGCCGGCCGATCAGGTCGCGCTCTTCACCGCGCGGAAGGCCGGCCCCGCCGGGCGGAACGGCGACAGCATCGGCACCTACATGTGCACCGACCTGTCGTGCCATGAGAACGTGCGGCTCGCGGCTCCCCTCGCCCCCAGCGAGGTGCGCGCGAGCGTGGACCACCGCATCGACGGCACCCGTGCCCGCACCGAGGCGTTCGTCGAGCGCGTGGTGGAATCGGCCGTGTGATGTCGGCGCCGGCGGGCAGGGTCGTGGTGGTGGGCGATGCGCTCATCGACGAACTGCGCGACGGGGCCAACGTGCGGGAGCTCATCGGCGGCGCCGCCCTCAACGTGGCGGTCGGGCTGTCCCGCCTGGGCGTGCCGGCGACGCTCGTCGCGATGGTCGGCGACGACACGGCGGGCGACCACATCCGCGCGTACCTCCGCGACTACGGGGTGGACCTGATCGCGACGCCGTCACCGCGGGGCACCGCGCGCGCCATCGTCACCCGCAGCGAGCGGGGCGAGCCGAGCTACCTCTTCACCGAGGCTGCGCGGGAGCGGCGCATCCGTTTCGGCCGGGTCGCGCGGGCGGCGTTCGCGGATGCCGCGCTGGTCGTCGTCAGCTGCTTCGCGTTCGACGACGCGGAGCAGACCGCCGAGCTCGAGGAAGCGCTCGCCGGTACGGACGCCGTGCTGGCGGTCGATCCGAATCCCCGGGAGGGCATGCTGCGCGACAGGGCGGCTTTCGTGTCGGGCTTCGAACGGATCACGCGCGGCGCGGCCCTCGTGAAGGTCGGCGCCGACGACGCACAGCTCCTGTACGGGGCGTCGCTCGACGACGTGCGTGCCCGCCTCCTGCGGAACGGCGTCGACGTGGTGCTCGCCACGCGGGGGAGCGCGGGCGCCGAGGTGTCCGTCTCCGGCGCGGGGGCGGAGGTGCGCGTGTCCCGTCCGATCGCGTCCGTGCCCGGCCGGGTCGTGGACACGACCGGCGCCGGCGACGCCGTCCTGGCATCGGTCGTCGCCACGCTGCGGACCGATCCGCCCGCGGATGCTGCGGCATGGGCGGCCGCGCTCGATCGAGCGATGGGGATCGCCGCAGCCACGTGCCGGTTCGAGGGTGCGCTGCTGCGCCTGCCCTCCGCGCTCGACGACATCGACCTCGACGCGCTCGGTACCTGAGGTCGATTTCACGGGCCGCCGACGCGACGATAGGATAGGTGATCGCGCCTCCGGTCGACTGCACAAGCCGGGCGGGTGCGCACTGGCGAGTTACCCAAGCGGCCAAAGGGATCTGACTGTAAATCAGCCGGCGTAGCCTTCGGGGGTTCGAATCCCTCACTCGCCACTCATCGAAGAAAGCCCCGATCAGTTGCGTATTCGCACTGATCGGGGCTTTCTCGCTGGTCGGGGTCCCGACCTGCTGGAGACCTGTCGTGTATGCGATGTGTGTCCCTCGTTCTTGAAGATCTGGAGGCCGGCTCTGCGGTCGAGGTGAGCGCGTTCGCCTCGACCCAGGCACGTACAGGTCGCCGCTAGTGAGCGTCTCCGGTTCGATCCTCTTCCTCCGATGATCAGTCAACTGCTCACGGGCTGAGCCACCGGCGTTAAACGGAGATGTGAAACGAGCGATACTCGTCGGATCCGTCGGTCGCATATCGGTACTTGATAGTCAGCTTCTCGGGTGATGGGCCACCAACCCGGACGACAGCGAACGTGAACGAATCGCCGTACTCGTATCTCCCGTCGTCGTGACTCGTCAAGATCGGCACGAGGCTTTTAACCTCGTTTGGCGTCACGAGCATCTCGCTCACGAGGAGTAGCTGCCGCGACGAGTTCGTTGCTCGAAACGAGTTGTTGCCAATCTGGGCCAGGGACCAGTCGTCGGGCCGCGACTCCTCCCTCCGTAAGCGGTTCGCTTCCTCCTGCGCCTCCGCCTGTCGCACGAACGCAGCGTTTGCTTCCCCAGCCAGACGTGCACTCTCGTCCCGGGCTCGACTCGCTTCATCCCGCGCCTCGTCCGCATCCCGCCGGCTATCGGTCGCTGCCTTTGCCTGCACAAAGGCGAACACCGCTGAGGCGATCGCCGCGCACGCAGCGACCCCCGTGAACCACAACATAGCGGTATCCATCAGAGTGCCCAGCGCGCGATGAAACCGGGGGAGTTGGTGTATGTGACCGCCGTCAGTGTTGCGTCCTGCTGAACGACGAACGTAATCCAACCGCGTCGACACTCGCCGGGCGCGACGGTCTCCTCGCCGAAGGTGTAGTCCGGCTCCGGGAACTGGTTGTAGCCGATGCTGGATGGCTGAAATCTGAGGTTCCCGTTGCCGACGAGACGCCACGGCTGCGACGAGGTCGAGATCGCTGCGTTACCCGTGTTGCAGACCTCGACGTCCGCCGACGCCCACTTGCTGTTCGCGCTCTGGGGGGCGGGTGCATTGGGCGCTGAGTTGGCGTCAAGCGCGTGCACGGTGACGGTGGCGCCGTTGGCTGTTGCGGTGCTGCCGAGTGCGAGCGGGGTCGCCTGGGCAGGCGAAGGGACCGGGGCGGGCGACGCCGTGACTGTCACGGTTCTCGTTACGGTGACCGTCGGTACGGGGCCCGGCGTGCTACACCCCGAGAGGGCGACAGTGCCGGCGAGCGCAGCAACAGCAATCAGCTTCTTCACGATGATCTCCCCACGGATCCAATTCGAGAAACGACCACAGCGTACCGGCGCGTCACCTTCGCCGACAGCTCAGCCGTGTCATCGTATCCGCCGATTTCGCCAGGAGAAGAGTGCGAATTCCCGCCGTGCGGGTCGCTCTGTCGGTGGCGGGGTGCAGACTGTAGAGTCAGGGAACCGGGGCACCGGGGCAAGGAGGGGGATACGATGACGGCCGTCCAGACCCGTCTCTTCGAACTTACGAGCACCGTGAAGTTTCACGCCGTGGAGGCTGACGAGCTGGGGACGTTTGCTGCGAAGCTGAGCGCCTCGCTCGGTGATGTGCTGCCGGACTATCCGGCGGTGATCGCGTTCCTGGTAGACCCGCACCCGGGATCGAATGACATCACCTATGGTCTGCGATTCTCGACGGTTGATCCGGACTTCGCCGAAGACATGGCGACTGAGATCCTGGAGAAGGCGGTGGATCAGATAGGGGCGAGCGAGGGGGCGCAGATCAAAGCTGAACGAGAGGAGTCAGTACTCGTCCTCACACGATGAGGGACTGGCGCCATGCGACGGTCGATCGCGTGGCCGCAGCGGTGTTGTGGCTCTTCCGGCTTATCAAGGGATGGCTGCCGCGAGTACTCGGCGCAGCCGCTTCGCTGGCATTCATCATTTGGGGCGTGAGCGACGGTGACGTCTGGGAAGCGAAAGCGTGGCTGTTCTGGACCGGTGTGGGCCTCGCGGTCGTAGCATTCATCTCCGAATTCCTGGTTCAGCGCCCGAGCTACATGCGCCTCTCGCAGCTTCGTGAAGAAGCTGAGCGCAAGGCCCTCATGAAGTCCGAAGCCCTGGAGCGTGCCCTGGAGATCATGCTCGCTCAACTCGCTAGCTACTGCGGTCTCGAGAGCCACTCTGACCGGATGAGCGTCTATCACTTCCACGAGGACACGTTCTTCTTGGTGGCGCGCATCGCAAAGAATCCCGCGCTTCAGGCCCGTGGGCGCAACAGCTACCCCATGGGACAAGGCGCGATCGGTCGAGCATGGGACGAAGAAGCGGGACTTGCTCTCGTCAACATGCCCACCGGCAGTCGATGGCGTAGCGCCGCGATCAAGCAAGGATTTCCGGCTGAAGTGGCTGATGGGATGAGAATGAAGTCCCTCGGCCTGGGTGCATACCGGCTCGAAGCAGACGGACGTTCCGTCGGGGTTCTCGTAGTGGAATCTAAGAACGCTGGCCGGATCAAGCAGACCCACCTGGACAAGATCGCTGACTCTCACATCGTGGCCGCGATCGCCGAACTTGCCGCAGCATTCGCTCTCATGACTCCAGCTGGTGAAACCTTCGCCGCGACGTCATCGCCGCCCCGGCGACCCTGGCAGTCGGTTCCACCACGAGCGCCCGTGACATCGTGACGCCCTACGGGGATCGATGGCCGCGCCAGGATCGTGGCAACCAGACGATGACACCGTTGGTGGCCTCCGGCCTCGTCCCGGCCTGAGGCCCTGGGACTGGCGTGTCGATCGGCGTCACTTCGGCCTCGCAGGCCACCCGGGCCCCTCACTCAGTCTCGGGTTCCGCGCTATGGCCCACTGCGGCCAGCGCAGCCGACCATAGGCAATGCCGCGGGCTTCACTGTAAATCAGCCGGCGTAGCCTTCGGGGGTTCGAATCCCTCACTCGCCACTTTGTGTGGTCTGCGACATTCGGTGTCATCCGGACGTCAGCTCTCCGCGAGATCAGGTGATTTCGCGGAGACAGGACGTTTGCGTTCCCGAATGTCCTGCGTAGGCGCGATCACCTGATCCGGACGCGCGAGAGCGATCAGGCGGCCTCGGTCAACGGGGCGAGGTGGAGCAGGGCGCGATAGGTCTCGACCAGGTCCGTGGTGACGTCGAGCTCCACCGCCATCCCGCCGGTATGACCCTCGTGGAGGAGCTCGGCGCGGCAGTACTCGCTGAGCGCGATCAGGTGCCGCGCGGCCCACTGGTCCGCCCGCCGCTCCTGCCTCGCGTTCGCCGGGCCGAAGGGGCTCGGGACGTCCTCGAACACGGCGTGCGCGCACTCGTGCGCGAGCACGGAGCGGTGAAGTCGCCGCGGCATCCCGCGCTCGAGCCGGATCAAGCGCCGGCGGTGGTGGTACTCCCCGACGCGATCGTCGGGGAGCCGGCGGGCGTACGCGACGGAGACGCCGAGTGCGTCCAGCGTCGCGAGGAGGTCCTGCTCGTTCATGGGGTGTCCGGTGTCGTCCCTGGGTCGTCCGGGCGAGGCTTCGCCGCGGGTCTCCGAGTCTGCCGGGAGCCTCGGACACGACGACGCTCCGCCAGCTCGTCCGGCTGGGACATCCGTCGCTCCGCGTGATCGAGGACCTCCAGCACCGAGACGCCCAGGATCTGGCAGAGCCCGTTGAGCTGATCGACGTCGATGCCCTTCGAGTGGTGGAAGAAGCGCGACACCTGCGACTGCGAGATGTGCATGGGCGAATCGAGGTGATGCCGCCCGATGGCGGCCTGTGACACGCCCTTCTCGTTCGCGATCGACATCAGCACCGTTGCGACAGCGACCGTCAGCGGACCGGGCGGGAGCTTCTTCCCTGTGGGCATGGTCCGACGCTATCGCATATGGCATATCCGTGCCACCCGATCCGCCTGGGGAAAACTCCTTGACGAGTAATGCCATGTGGCATAGATTCGCGTCATGGACATCACGGGCGGAGACGTGGCGGCGGCACTGAGGGGCCAGCGCGCGATGAGCAAGAAGACGGTCTCTGCCGCGGTGACGGAAGCCGCCCGCCTCTGCGGCACCAGCCCGCGAACACTGCACCGTCGCCTCGGCAGTGGCACCGGTCTGACTCTCGACGAGGTCTCCGCGCTCGCGACAGTGCTGGGCGTGAAGGCGTCGCACATCTACCGGCTCGCGCAGCTCCACCACGAGTCGAGAACGAAGGCGCGGGCGTCGTAGACGCCGCGCGCCCACAGACCTGCATTCACCGACCGCGGCGACGCTGCGGCCTGCCATTGGAGTGGACATGACCATGACCCGTGCCGAGCCGGAGAGGCTCGTCGCGCTCGATCCCGCGCGGCCTCGAGCGCCGCGCCGCCGATCCGGTTCACGCGCGCCGTATCGCGCGCCGAAGCGTGTGCTGCTGGGGATCGGCGGGACCGTGTTCCTCCTCCTCGTCGCGGAGCTCGTCGTGCGGACGGGGGTGGTCGTCGACCCGCAGTACCTCCCGCCAGTCTCTGCTGTGCTGGCCAGGTCGCTGCAGCTGGCGGGGGACCCGGCGTTCCTCGCCGACATCGGCTCGACGATGGCGGCTTGGGTCTTCGCGCTCCTCATCGCGGTCGTGGTCGGCGTTCCCGGCGGCATCGCCCTCGCCACCTCGCGAACGGGTTATGCGGCCAGCTCGTCGGTGATCGCGGCGATCCGCCCGATCCCCGCGGTGGCCCTCATCCCACTGGCCCTCCTCGTGTTCGGCAACGGTCTCGGCATGAAGGTGGGCCTGGCCGCGTTCGGGATCGTCTGGCCGATCCTCTTCAACACGATGTACGGGGTTCGCGACGTCGACCCGGTCGCGCGTGACACGGCGCGCAGCTACGGTATCCGCGGTCCTCGGATGCTGCGTCGCGTGATCCTCCCCAGCGCGGCGCCGTTCATCCTCACCGGGGCGCGGATCGCCGCGAGCCTGGCGTTCGTCATCATCGTCAGCACCGAGCTGTTCGCCGGTGCGTCGAGCGGGATCGGGGCGTTCATCCTGCTCGCCAGCTCCGGCGGCGGCGACACGCTCACCGTCATCGCGGGGGCCGTTTGGGCGGGAGTCATCGGCCTGCTGATCAGCATCGCGCTCCTGTGGGTCGACGGCCGCTTCTTCCGCTGGGCACGTCGAGGGGAGGCCGGCTGATGGCGGCCGCGACGGTTGCTGCGACCCCTCCCCGCGCGCGCAGCGTCGCGGGCGACGTCGGGCGGGGCGTCGCCTGGGTCCTGATCCGGATCTCCGTGCCCGTGATCCTGATCGTCCTGTGGGAGATCGCGGCGCAGAGCGCGCGATCGCTCTGGTTCCCTCCGCCGTCCGCGATCGTCGCGGAGATGTACCGGCTGTGGCTCGCCGGCCCGGCGCCGCTGTTCTTCACGCCCGCCGTCTTCGCCGACATCCTCCCGAGCGTGGGGCGGATGCTGGCGGGTCTCGCCGTCGCGATCGTGGTCGGGATCGTCCTCGGCGTCGTGATCGGGCGTTCGCGCTTCGTGTCGGCGACGACCGAGCCGATCATCCACTTCCTCCGGTCGACGCCCGGGCCCGCGTTGCTCCCCGTGTTCCTGCTCCTGCTCGGCACCGAGACGCCGATGCGGATCGTGTTGATCGCGTTCGCCGCCCTGTGGCCGATCCTGCTCAACACGATCGACGGCGTCCGCGGGGTCGACCCGACGCAGCTGGAGACCGCCCGCGCGTTCGGGCTTCCTCCCTTCGCCCGCGTCATCCGCGTCCTGCTGCCCGCCGCGCTGCCGAGGATCTTCGCCGGCATCGCGATCGCGCTCGCGGTCTCGTTGACGCTCATGGTCGTGAGCGAGCTCACGGTCGCGACCGACGGCATCGGCTACCAGATCCAGCGGGCGACGCAGGTCTTCCAGATGACCGCGATGTGGGCCGGGATCCTGCTGATCGCCGTGCTCGGCGTCGTGCTCAACACGATCTTCGAACTGATCGAGCGCGGCACCCTCCGCTGGTACCGCGGCTCCAAGCGCCATCACGACTGACCGCCCGAGAGAGAGGACTCCCATGGCACTGTTGGACGTCACGTCCCTGCACCACGAGTACGGACCCGGCAACGTTGCCATCGACGACGTCACCTTCGGTGTGCCGGAGGGGCGGTTCACGTCGATCGTCGGCCCCTCCGGCTGCGGCAAGACGACCCTCATGAAGTCGATCGCCGGTCTGCTCCCGTTCACGTCGGGCGACGTGCGCCTCCTCGGGCGGGCGGTGTCGGACGTGCCGGCCGACCTCGCGATGGTCTTCCAGGACTACAGCCGCTCCCTGTTCCCCTGGCTCACGATCGGGGAGAACATCGAGCTCCCGCTGCGCTACCGACACCTGAGCGCGCGCACCCGGCGAGACCGGGCGACGCGCAGCCTCGAGGAGGTCGGCCTCGGCAACAAGGCCGACAAGTACCCCTGGGAACTGTCCGGCGGAATGCAGCAGCGCGCCGCGATCGCGCGCGCCCTCGCCTACCAGCCGCGGATCATGCTGATGGACGAGCCGTTCGCCTCGGTCGACGCGCAGACCCGGGCCGACCTGGAGGATCTCGTCGCCCGGGTGCACCGGGAGCTCGAGATGACGATCCTGTTCGTCACGCACGACATCGACGAGGCCGTCTACCTCGGTGACGAGATCCTCGTCCTCTCGAAGTCGCCGAGCAGGGTCGTGGAGCGGATCACCGTCGACCTGCCCGAGGCCCGCGATCAGGTCGAGACGAAGAAGACCCCCGGCTTCGTCGAGCTGCGGACGCGCGTGGCGGAGCTGATCCGCCGCCCCCGTCCCCAGACCGTGCCGACGACCCCCTGACGTCCCGCACCCCTGCAGCACCCGACACTCGAAGAGGAGAGTTCCATGCCCATGACCCGAGCAGCAGCACGACGGGCAGCCCCGTTGATCCTCGCGGCGGCGGCCGTCGCGCTCGCCGGCTGTGCCGGTGGAGCGGCGCCCGGCAGTCCGGCGCCCGCCGGCACCGGCGCTCCGGAGACGACGGCGATCACCTTCGGCATCCTGCCCACACCCGACTACGCACCGGTCCAGATCGCGATCGACAAGGGCTACTTCGCCGACGAAGGCCTGCAGGTCACGACGCAGGTCATCAATCAGACCGCCGGGCTCGGTCCGTTGCTCAACCAGAGCATGCAGGTGCGGGGCGTGCCCTGGACCCTGTTCGTCTCGAGCGTCGGTCAGAACGTGCCGATCGTCGCGATCGCGCCATCCGACGTGGGCGTTCTGAACCAAGGCGAGATCATGGTGAAGGCCGACTCGTCGATCCGGACTCTCGCGGACCTCGACGGCAAGAAGGTCGCGGTGATCTCGACACCCGGAAATTGCGACCTGATCCCGCTGAAGCAGCTGCACGACGAAGGGTCCGCGGCCAAGCCCAACTTCGTCAATCTCGGTATCCCCGACATGCCGGCGCAGCTGGTCCGCGGCGGGGTGGACGCGGCCTGCGTGCCTGAGCCGACCCTCAGCGCCCTGAAGGCCCAGGGCGGTTTCCGCTCGATCTACGACCTGTTCGCCGGCGACAACCAGAACTTCCCCATCGTCGGCTTCGTCGGGTCGAAGGCCTTCGTCGACGGCAACCCGAACACCGTCGGCGCGCTCCAGGGCGCTCTTGCCAAGGCCCGCGCCGATGCGGCCGCCGACGACGTTGTCGTCCGGGCGGCGTTGAAGGAGTACACCCAGGTCCCGCCCGCGGCGATCGACCACATGATCCTGCCGAGATACGTCGAGACCATGACCCCTCAGGAGCTCCAGGTCGTGGTGGACGCCGTCCGGGCAAGTGGGCTGGATCCCTCGGCCTCGATCCCGGCCGGCGCGCTCCAACTCGGATGACGGGCGGCGGCCGCCGCGCGGGATAGCCTTCGGGGGTCCGAACCACCGCCGACGCGGAGGAGCCCGATGAGCGTCGTCATCGCCCTCGACAGCTTCAAGGGCTCCCTCCGCGCGGCGGATGCCTGCGCCGCGGTCGCCGAGGGTTGGCGCGATGTCGACCCCGACGCGGTGATCGTGCTCCGGCCGATGGCGGACGGCGGCGAGGGCACCCTCGCCGCGTTCGCGGCGGCGGTCCCCGGAGCCGAGCCCATGCCGGTGCGGGTGGCGGGGCCGGACGGGGCGCGCATCGACGCGGCCTGGCTCCGGCTCCCGCCCGCACCCGACGCCCCCGGCGGGACGGGCGTCGTCGAGCTCGCCTCGACGTCCGGCATCGAGCTCCTCCACGGCCGGCTGCTGCCGTACGACGCCTCGACCCGAGGATTCGGTGAGGCGATCGCTGCGGCCCTCGACCACGGCGTCGACCGGCTCGTGCTCGGGATCGGATCCAGCGCCTCCACCGACGGCGGTGTCGGCCTGCTCACGGCCCTGGGGGCGCGGTTCGCGGATGCCGCGGGCGCCGCGGCGCCGCCCGGGCTGCGCGGCGTCGAACGCCTCGCGACCGTCGACCTCGCGGGTCTCCGGCCGCTGCCGCCCGGCGGCGCGGTCGTCCTCTCCGATGTGCGGGCGCCCCTCCTCGGTCCGGGCGGCGCCGCAGCCGTGTTCGGCCCGCAGAAGGGGCTTCGCGAGATCGACGCCGCGGATGCCGCGCTCGCGCGCCTCGCGGGGCTCCTTCCCGCCGATCCGCAGACGCCCGGCGCCGGCGCCGCGGGCGGCGCGGGCTTCGGCCTCCTCGCCTGGGGCGCGGTGCTGGTGCCGGGCGCGCCCGAGGTCGCGCGGCTCGTCGACCTCGCGGGGGCGGTGGCCGGGGCATCCTGCGTCATCACGGGGGAGGGGCGGTACGACGCGCAGTCCGCCACGGGCAAGGCCCCGGGCTTCGTCGCCGACCTCGCGGCGGCGCGCGGGGTGCGCGCGGCGCTCGTCGCCGGCGACATCCGAGCGTCGACCGAGCGCTTCGCCGACGCGATTGCCCTCACCGAGCTCGCCGGGTCGGCGGAGGCCGCGCTCGCGGAACCGAGTCGCTGGTTGCGCGCCGCGGGCCGCGAACTGGCCGCGCGGACGCGCCTCGCCTAATTTGGGGTCATGACGATCGCCTGGGACGCCGCCGGCGACGATCTCATCGTCGAGTCCGACAACCTCGAGTTCGTCCGCACGCTGCCCGACGCGAGCTTCCGCCTCATCTACCTCGACCCGCCGTTCAACACCGGTCGCACCCAGCAGCTCCGATCCGTCTCGGCGACGCGCTCGACGTCCGGCTCGCACGTCGGCTTCCACGGCCAGACGTACGACGTCGTCCGCCGCGTCCTCGCCGGGTACGACGACGACTTCGCCGACTACTGGGCGTTCCTCGAACCGAGACTGGAGGAGGCGTGGCGGCTGCTCGCCGACGACGGCACGCTCTACCTGCACCTCGACTACCGCGAGGTGCACTACGCGAAGGTCGTGCTCGACGCCCTCTTCGGGCGGGACAGCTTCCTCAACGAGATCATCTGGGCCTACGACTACGGTGCCCGCACGCGGAGCCGGTGGCCCACGAAGCACGACAACATCCTCGTGTACGTGAAGGACCCGCGGAACTACGTCTGGAACGGATCGGACGTCGACCGCGAGCCCTACATGGCGCCCGGTCTCGTGACGCCCGAGAAGGTCGCGCTCGGGAAGCTCCCGACCGACGTCTGGTGGCACACGATCGTGTCGCCGACGGGCCGCGAGCGCGTCGGATACGCGACGCAGAAGCCAGTCGGCATCCTCCGCCGCATGATCCAGGCGAGCACGCACGAGGGCGACTGGGTGCTCGACTTCTTCGCCGGCAGCGGTACGACCGGCGCGGCCGCACGCGAGCTCGGACGCCGCTTCGTGCTGGTCGACAGCAACCCCGAGGCGGTCGCGGTGATGCGCCGCCGGCTCGGCTGAACCGCATCGGTTTCATTCACAGGGGCGGGATGCTCCACAGACCCGGGATCCGGCCTGCCCCGCGACCGCCCGGCGTGCCAGGATGGGGACCGCGCGCATCGTCGCAGGGGAGAGGAGACGCCATGACCGCACCTCAACCGGGGCCGCCGGCTCCGCAGGGGAGGCCCGCCAGCGCGTCCGCGCTCCGCGCCGCCATCTGGGTGGCGATCGGGGCGCTCATCGCCGCGGCGATCGTGTGCGTCATCTGGGTCCTCGTCGGTGCGCAGAACGGCATCGTCGGCCGGGCGTTCCTCACGATCCTCCTGCTCGCCGCGTTCGCGGGCGTCGCGATCCTCGACGTCCATCTCGCCGCCCGCCGCCCCACCTGGTTCGCGCTCGTCAGCATGGGCAGCTGGATCGTGTCGCTCCTCATCGGGGCGTTCCTGATCTGGATGCCGCAGCCGCTGTACTCCTGGGGCGTCACGCGGCTCTTCTCGTTCCTGCTGATCGTGCTCGTCCTGCAGCTCGCGGTCCTGCATCTGCGCCTCTATACGCGGGCGTACCTGCGGCACCCGATGCTGTTCACCGCCATCGTCACGTGGGTCACGGTCGGCTTGGTCGCGGTGCTCGTGATCATGCTGGTCCTCCCGCTCATGCTCTGGGAGTGGGTCGACTTCCACGATGTGTATTGGCGGATCGTCGTCGCTGTGACGATCCTGGCGACCGTCGGCACGGCGCTCGTCCCGCTCGTGAACGCGCTGTTCGCGCCGCGGCGTCCGCGGCCCGTCGCGCCGCCGGCGGCGGCACCGGTCGCCTGGCCGACCTACGTCGACGGCGTGACGCCGTTGCCGATCCTGCCCGACGGCACGCCGGACTGGAACGCGTACTACACCGGGCATCCGACCTATGCGCCCCCGCCTGCCGGATCGGTCCCGCCGGCCCCGCACGCGCAGCCCGGGTACCAGGGCTATCCGCCGCCGCCCCCGCTCCCGCCGTCGTCCTGAGCCCGCGGGGTAGCGTGGACGGGTGACGACGTCCGCAGAGCCCCGTGACCTGTCCGTTCTCGCCATCGACATCGCCCGGGAAGCGGGGGGTCTCGCCGCCCGGCGCCGTCGCGAGGGTGTCGCGATCGCGGCGACGAAGTCCGGCCTCGCCGACATCGTGACGGAGGCGGACCGGGAGGTCGAGGCGCTCATCCGGGCCTGGCTCGCGGAGAGTCGCCCGTCGGACGGGTTCCTCGGCGAGGAGTCGGGTGCGAGCGAGGCGACGTCGGAGATCACGTGGGTGGTCGACCCGATCGACGGGACGGTCAACTACACGTATGGCATCCCGCAGTACGCGGTGAGCATCGCGGCGGTGTCGGGGTCCGCGGATCCCGCGACCTGGACGGCGCTGGCCGGTGTCGTCTTCAACCCCGCGTCGGGCGAGCTCTTTCACGCGTCAGCCGGTGGCGGCGCCTGGCTCGGGGACGAGCGCCTGGCCGTCGCCGAGCCCGGACCGGCCGGAGCGCTGCTCGCGACCGGCTTCGGCTACGACCCCGCGACCCACGCCCCGACCCTGGAACGCCTGGCGCGCGTCATGCCGCTGGCGCGCGACATCCGTCGGCTGGGCTCGGCCGCGCTCGATCTGGCGTTCGTCGCGGCCGGTCGACTGGACGGCTATTACGAGCGCGGCCTGCACGCCTGGGATCACGCGGCCGGGGCGCTGCTCGTCGACGAGGCGGGCGGCCGGACCGGGGGCGCGCCGCACGGGCGCCCGGGTCGGGAGATGACGATCGCCGCCGGACCGGGACTTTTCGATCGTCTCGCGGCCGCCGTCGCGGACTGACCGGCCGTAATACATGGCATTCCCAGCGCACCCCCGCTAGGGTTTATCCGTTCGTTATCTTCGCCGCTCGCGACGGGGATGATCATCTATCCGAGATGAGCCCGTCGCCGTTCCGGTGGCAAAAGATCTGAGACCCGCTGCGCCTTGACTTCTGAGAGCACGACCGAATCCGTCCCGACGCGGCGTTCACGACGCACCTCCCCGGCACCGGAATCGGCTCCCGTCGAGCAGCCCCTGACGCGCGCAGCCCTGCGCCGCGCCGCCCGGACGTCGCCCTCACCCGTAAGCGCCGGCCCGGAGCTTCCCCTCGACGCACCGGATGCCGTGACCATGGCCCCTGCGCCGGCGATCGCCGCCGCCCCGGTGCCCCTCGCGATCGCCGCCCCCGCGCAGCACGCCGCGATCGCCGCGCCGGCGCCGGAAGCCCTCGAGCCGGAAGCCGCAGAGCCGGAGGTCGACGAGTTCGCGTCGGCCGCCCGGCTCTTCTCCTTCACCGGCGAGGTCCCGACCACCCCGGTCGCCGAGGCCGCGGCCGAGCCGGAGCCTGCCCCCGACGCACCCGCGTCCGACGCGGTCGCCCGCGGCGGACGCCGCCGGCTGTCCGCGCGTCGCGCGGTGACGGCATCCTTCTCGGTCGGTGTCCTCGGCGTCGTGGGGATGCTGACGGTCGGCATGACGATGGCTCCGCAGGCCGTCGCGGCCGTGGCGGGCACGGACACGACGCGCGCGTCGTCGAACATCGTGGTCGCCGGCGACGTCCGGCCCGGTTCGGGTGACGAGATCCAGGCATACGTCGCGCCGGCGACCGTGCAGAACTCGAGCCTCGACCGCTCCGACTACTCGACGGGATCGATCGCGGCGACCGCGGCCTCCCTCGGGATCACGCAGACCTCGAACTTCTTCGTGAACAACCCGAACTCGCCGATCCAGTGGCCGTTCGCGGTCGGCGTCCCGATCAGCTACGGCTTCGGTTGGCGGACCGACGTTGACACGGGCACGGAGTTCCACGAGGGTGCGGACTTCACGCCGGGCAACGGCGCGCACGTGCAGGCGATCGCGGACGGCACGGTCCGCATCGCGACGGAGAACGGCGGGGCGTACGGTGTCACGATCGTCCTCGACCACCAAATCGACGGGCAGCTCATCTCGACCCGCTACGCGCACATGCAGGTGGGCTCGCTGCAGGTGAAGGTCGGCGACCGGGTGAAGGTCGGCCAGTACATCGGCCGCACCGGCGACACGGGCTTCTCGTTCGGCGCGCACACGCACGTCGAGGTGCTCGTGAACGGCATCACCCCGATCGACCCGATCGCCTGGCTGCGGCAGCACGCCGGGGGCTGATCGACGCGCTCGAGCGGCGCGGTCGCTCTGGTATTCTCGTCTAGTTGCCCGGGCGGATCCGGGCGCGCCCCGATAGCTCAGTGGCAGAGCACTTCCATGGTAAGGAAGGGGTCGTCAGTTCAATCCTGACTCGGGGCTCGCAGCATCCGACAGGATGCGACGCGGCAGGGTAGCTCAGTTGGTGAGAGCGCACGACTCATAATCGTGAGGTCGCGGGTTCAAGCCCCGCTCCTGCTACCAAAACCTCAGGCCCCGGAATCGGGCAGGCCGGCGAGGAGCAGCTCCTCGCGCACGGCCGTCGCCGCCAGCTCGGCTCGGGTGCGGCAACCCAGCTTCTGGAGCAGGTGCTCGACGTGGGTCGCCACCGTGCGGGTGGAGACGAAGATCCGCCGCGCGATCTCGGGGTTGGAGGCGCCGCCGGCGACCCAGTGGAGCACCTCCAGTTCGCGGATGCTGAGCCGGAACGGCGCGTCGACCTCCACCTCGGTGACCAGTCTCGCGTCGCTGCGGCACGCGATGACGTGCACACGATGGACCTTGCGGTCGGCGTCGATCCAGAGCGAGCGGCCCACCGGCGGACGCCCTCCGTTCGCGGTCAGAAGACGCCACAGGTGCCCGGTGTCGGACAGATGCGGACCCTGCTCGCGGAAGTCCAGGCTCGCGGGATCGCCGCTTCGGCTGATCAGACGGGCGGAGAAGGTCGGCGGCAGCCGACGTGCGAGGCTGTTCGGCTCCCGCATGAGGTCGAGGTCGTTCGCGAGGATCGGCATGAGCCGGGCGATCGCGTCCCGCCTCTGGTCGGTCGCCGCGCTGGCCTGGTTCCAGCTGACGTGCAGCCCGCCGACGTACCGGCCGCGCGCGAGCCGGAGGCTGGCCGACGCTCCTTCGTGGTACCCAGCCGGCGTGAGGAGGTCCTCGCCGGTCGCGGAATGCGCGAAGTCGATGTCCCAGTCGCGGCGCAGGTCCCGCCAGCGGAGCGGCATGCCCGCCGTCAGGGTCAGGCGGTGCACCGGATTCTCGAGAAAAGCGGATGTCGCGTGCCGGAGGACTTCTTCGGAGTAGCCGGTCGAGGCGAGGACGACGTGTCGATCGTCGGTGCGCAGGGGATCGAGCCCCACGAGCGTGATCGCATCGGGCTCGACGAATCCTCGGAGAGCCTCCAGCCAGGCATCCGCGCACTCGACGACGTCGGCATCGGGCGATATCGCCGTCGAGTGGATCATCGGGTTCACCTCGCAGCCCCACCGCTCCGTTGCGGAGGCCCTGTGCGTCGATGATACGAGGCCCGCGCCCGTCCCGTCGCCCCGTCGATATCGGTCGATTGACGGATATCCGTACGGATGCGCCCGATCCACGATGGGTTCCGCCGTATTCACGTGACACCCGATGGAGGGCGACGGACATGAGCGAGGATCTGTACCGCAGGGGTGCTGCGGAGTTGGCCGAACTGATCAGGACCGGGCAGGCGACCTCGGTCGACGTCGTGCAGGCCCACCTCGACCGCATCGAGGCCGTGAACCCCGAGCTGAACGCGATCACGACCGTGCTCGCCGACCAGGCGCTCGCCGAGGCGAGGGCGGCGGACGAGCGGCTCGCCGAGGGCGGTCCGGTCGGCCGGCTGCACGGCGTGCCGGTCACCGTCAAGGAGAACATCGACGTCACCGGCACGCCCACGACCTCGGGTGTGCCGGCGCTGGCTGAGGCGATCGCGATGACCGACTCCCCGGTCGTGGCCCGGATGCGCGACGCCGGGGCGATCGTGATCGGCCGCACCAACCTGCCCGACCTGGGCCTGCGGATCGCCACGGAGAGCTCCCTCAACGGGGTCACGAAGAACCCCTGGCATCCTGCTCGGACGGCGGGGGGGTCGTCGGGCGGCGAGGCATCCGCGATCGCGTCGGGGATGTCGCCGCTCGGGGTCGGCAACGACATCGGCGGCTCGCTGCGCAACCCCGCCCACTGCTGCGGCATCTCGTCCCTCAAGCCCACGACCGGGCGCGTCGCCCACGCCACGGAGATCCCGCCCGAGGACGGGGGCCTGTCCTGGCAGCTGATGCTCGTCAACGGACCGATGGCGCGCACGGTGGCGGACGTCCGTCTCGGGTTCCAGGTCATCTCCGGTCTGGATCCGCGCGACCCCGCCAGTGTTTCGGCGCCCCTGGAGTTCCCCGGCTGGGACGTGCCGACGAAGGTCGCGGTCATCGCCGAACCCCCGGGCGGACGCACGGACCGGGGCGTGGCCGAGGTCGTGTGGAATGCCGCCGCGCATCTCGCGGATGCCGGCTACGAGGTCGAGGAGATCACCCCGCCCGAGTACGAGGCCGTGCTCGAGCTCTGGAGCGACTTCCTGATGACCGAGCTGCGACTGATGCAGCCGACGCTCGACGCCGTGCTCGGTGACAGCGGGAAGCAGTTCCTGTTCGCGGCGCTCGAGGATGCCCGCGACCTGGACCTCGCCGCGTACGCCGGGCTCTTCGCCGAGCGGCGGCGTCTGCAACGGGCGTGGGCCGCCTTCCTGGCGGAGTATCCGGTGATCCTCTCCCCGACGTGGAGCCAGCCCGCGTTCGAGCACGGCTGGGACGCGCAGTCGACCGAGAACTCGCTCGCGACGCTGGAGCTCCTCCGCCCGGTCATGCCGGCGAACGCCCTCGGCCTGCCGGCCGCCGCCACCCCCGGCGGCATCGCCGACGGGATGCCTGTGGGCGTGCAGCTGATCACCGCGGCATTCCGCGAGGACCAGGCCCTTCGCGCGGCCGCCGTGATCGAGGATGCCGTCGGCCTCACCCGCCCGGTGGATCCCTTCGTCAACTACTGAGCCCAAGGAGAACCCTTGTTCCGCAGCCGGTATCCGGACGTCGAGATCCCCGACGTCTCGATCCACGACTATCTCTTCGCCGACCTCGACGGCGAAGCGCTCGATCGGATCGCGATCGTCGACGGCGCGACCGGGGCCGAGACCACCTACCGGCAGCTGGTCGCCCAGATCGGTCTGTTCGCGGGCGCGCTCGCGGCTCGCGGCATTGGGATCGGCACCCGCGTCGGCGTGCTCTGCCCCAATGTGCCCGCCTTCGCCACGGCGTTCCACGGCATCCTCCGGGCCGGGGCCACCGCGACGACGATCAACTCGCTGTACACCGCGGAGGAGATCGCGAACCAGCTGGAGGATGCCGGCGCGGACTGGCTCGTCACCGTGTCGCCCCTGCTTCCCGGTGCCCGGGAGGCCGTGGCGCGGCGGGGCATCCCGGCCGACCACCTGATCGTGCTCGACGGCGTCGCGGGGCACCCGAGCCTGGGCGACCTGCTCGGGGAGGGCCACGCGGCGCCGGACGTGGGTTTCGACCCGGCCACGCACCTCGCCGTGCTGCCGTATTCGTCCGGCACGACGGGGCGCCCGAAGGGGGTCATGCTCACCCACCGCAACCTCGTCGCTAACGTCGCACAGCTCCGCCCGGTGCTCGACGTCCGGGGCGCCGACCGCGTGCTCGCGGTACTGCCGTTCTTCCACATCTACGGCATGACCGTGCTGCTCGATTTCGCCCTCCGTCAGCGCGCGGGACTCGTGACCATGCCGAAGTTCGAGCTCGCCGAGTTCCTGCGGGTCATCGCCGCGCACCGCACGACGTGGGTGTTCGTCGCCCCGCCGATCGCGGTCGCGCTCGCCAAGCATCCGATCGTGGATCAGTACGATCTGTCCTCCGTGCGCGTGATCTTCTCGGGCGCCGCGCCGCTCGACGGTGCGCTCGCGGCGGCGGTCGCCGCGCGGCTCGACTGCCAGGTGGTGCAGGGCTACGGCATGACCGAGACCAGCCCCGTGGTCAGCCTGATCCCCGCGGATCGCACCGAGATCGATCGGTCGTCCATCGGCCCCCTGGTGCCGAACACCGAGGCGCGCCTCGTGGACCCGGATGCCGGCACGGACATCGCGCCGCCCGACGAGGGCGCCAGTGCGCCCGGCGAGCTGTGGGTACGCGGTCCGCAGGTCATGGCGGGGTACCTGAACCGTCCCGAGGCGACCGCGGAGATGCGGGATGCCGACGGCTGGCTGCATACCGGCGACATCGCCACCGCGACGGCCGACGGCGTCTTCCGTATCGTCGATCGGCTCAAGGAGCTGATCAAGTACAAGGGCTACCAGGTCGCGCCCGCGGTGCTGGAGGCGGTGCTGCTGGAGCATCCGTCGATCGCGGATGCCGCGGTCGTCGGTGCCGCGGACGAGGACGGCCAGGAGGTGCCGAAGGCGTTCGTGGTCCGACAGCCGGATGCCGAGCTGTCGGCGGGCGACGTCATGGCATTCGTCGCCGCGAGGGTCGCGCCGCACGAGAAGGTTCGTCAGGTCGAGTTCATCGACGTGATCCCGAAATCCAGCTCGGGAAAGATCCTCCGCAAGAATCTTCGCGAAGTCGGCAAACACCTCTAGCCGGCGCGGTTCTCGCGCGTTACACTAAGCACACGGCGGGCGGAAGCCCCTTAGAGCCTGGCAGTCTTCCTGGACGGTGAGACGCCAGGCTCACGTATTTCTCCCCGCAGTTCAGGCGCCCCAGCCGGCGTGCGGGACGAGTTCCTCGGCCTCGTCGAACACCTCGCCGCGGTCGCGCGTGCCGTCGGTGATCCGGCTCCACGGGGCCCGCAGGCCCTTCTCGCGACGCTCGGTCTCGATGTCGTCGTTCTCGAGGAGCTTCCGGCGCTCGTCGATGTCGATGCCGTGGATGCGCGCCATGTTCTCGCCCATGATCTTCCGCTTGATCTCCGGGGTGACCTCCGGGTATCCGCCGTCGAGCATGTCCTGGGGCATCTCGAAGTCCATGAAGGCCTCGATCACCGGACGACCGTGGGAGAACGAGCATCCGGTGGCGAACAGCAGCTTGTCCTCGCCGCCCATGAGCAGCAGTTCGCCCATGATCTGGGCGAACTTGCGCTTCTGGCTCATCGCGTAGTGCGCCGTGACCTCCATGTTGATGTACATGTTGGGGTAGCGGG
This sequence comes from Microbacterium sp. X-17, assembly GCF_039615055.1. NCBI lineage: Bacteria > Bacillati > Actinomycetota > Actinomycetes > Micrococcales > Microbacteriaceae > Microbacterium > Microbacterium sp. X-17. Next base: position 467,450 of record NZ_JBDHNI010000002.1, on the reverse strand, counting down.
CGATCTGGAAGGCCGACTCGTCGAGGAATGCCATCCCTCCGTGCACGACCTCGAAGGTCAGGTTCGGGAAGTCGCGGGCCGCGTAGTCCATGTCGCCGACGCGGTAGGGATCCATCGGGGTGACGCCCAGCGGTGCGGCCTTGTGGACGGCGACGGACTTGATGCCGATGTCCTCGATGTGCTGGAGGATCGGGTACAGCTCATCCTTGTCGGCGAGGGACATCGACTTGAACTCGCCGTCGATGAAGTCCGTCGGGTAGAACTTGACCCCCGAAAGCCCGTACTCCTCGTGCTGCCGGTCGATCTCGTCGATCGAGGCCTGCACGCCGAAGAACGTGCTGATGGGGCCGTAGAGGAGCGTGCGGTTCGGGTACCGCTTCTTGATCTCGTAGCCGATCGTGATGGGCGAGTAGTCCTTGAAGATGCCCGGCATCGGAACGCCGTGGAACACGCCCATGTCGGTGTAGCTCTCGTTGAAGACCGCCGAGATGAGGGTCTCCACGCCGGGCAGGGAGTGGAACCACTCGCCGCGCCGGTACTGCTCCGGCATGATCGACGTCTCGTAGCCGTAGTCGCCCTCCACGACAGGCTGCACGAACTTCACGGTCTCGGGTGTGGCCGCGCCATCCACTCGGCGGTTGTCGAGTGCGTGGATGACGGAGTCGATGACGAACACGTCGTTGTATGACATCTGTGTCAGCTCCTGCGTGTGAAATCGGATGTTACCCACACGCTTGCCCCGAGCCGCCCGCCCGTCACTGGCCAAGTGGCCAGAACGCCCCACGGTGAGGAGGCCGGGCTGTGAGGGTCGCGTCGAGGCTCTGAAGCGGATCGGTCACTGGAACGGACGGCTCGGGTCTCGGGGAGCCGCGGCGTTAGCGTGAAGGGTGACCGAAGAGTCGATATCCGCCTCCGATTCGACGGCAGCGAGCCGGGAGGCCGGCGCTCTCGCGGATGCGGCGCCCGGCGCCGATGCTGCACCGCTCACCCCCGGGCAGCGGAGGCTGAGGTACTGGGTCGTCGTGGGCGTCGCCGCGCTCACGGTGCTCGACCTCAGCAAGATGAACGTCGCGCTGCCGGCGATCCAGGCCGGGGTGCAGGCCGGGCCCACGGAGCTCCAGCTGATCATCGCGGGGTACATCCTGACCTTCGGGCTCGTTCTCGTGCCCGCCGGACGGCTCGGCGATCAGCGATCCCGCCGGACCCTCCTGCTCGTCGGGCTCACCCTCTTCCTGATCGCGAGCATCGGGTGCGCGCTCGCGCCGAACGCCGGCTTCCTGTTCGCCGCGCGCGTCGTGCAGGGAATGGCCGCCGGCCTGCAGATGCCGCAGGTGATCGGCCTCATCCAGCAGCTCTTCCGGGGCGAGGCCCGAGGCCGGGCCTTCGGCCTTTTCGGGGCCACGATCGGCGTCGCGACCGCGATCGCGCCGACCATCGGCGGGCTCCTCATGGTGATCGGCGGCGGAGCGGATGCCTGGCGCGTCATCTTCTGGGTCAACGTCCCCATCTGCCTCACCGGGATCATCCTCGTCGCGCGGTTCTTCCCGCGTTCCCGCCCCGCATCCAAGAGTCGGGTGGACCTCGACATCCTCGGGGTCGTGCTGCTCGGCCTGACCGTCGTGTGTCTGATGATCCCCTTCCTCTTCACGACCGGAGGACCGCAGGACGACCCGAACCGGTGGTGGTTCCTGGCCGGGTCGGCGGTGTTCCTGTTCTGCTTCCTCGCGTGGGAGCGGCGGTATGAGTCGAGAGGCCGGACGCCGCTGATCCGGCTCGGGATGTTCGCGGTCGGATCGTTCCGCAACGGCGTCCTCGTCGCATCCGCGTTCCTCGCCGCGATGAACGCCACGCTGGTCCTGACGCTCATCTACCTCCAGGTGGGCGTGGGTCTCGTCCCCGTTCAGGCGGCCCTGGTCGTCGCCGGCTTCGCGCTCTCGGAGGCGCTCGCGTCGTGGTTCGGCGGAACGCTCGTCGCGCGCTACGGACGGACCCTCGTGATCACCGGGCTGACCTCGATGCTCGGGATCATGGCGGCGCTCGTGCTCGTCGCCTGGTTGAGCGCCCCCGACGTGCTCCCCTGGGCGATGGCGATCGTCCTGACGATCGGCGGGCTGGCGTCGGGCATCATCCTCGCCCCGAACCAGACCCTCATGCTCTCCGAGGTGCCGATCACCGAGGCGAGTCTGGCGGGCTCGATCGGCCAGCTCGGCCAGCGGATCGGAACCGCGATCGGCGCGGCGATGGTCCTCGCGTCGTTCTACGCGATCGCCTCGACGCCCGGCGGCGGGACGGACTCGCACCAGGCCCTCGGCGGGTACGCCGCCGGCATGGCGGGTGCGGCCGCGATCACGGGGCTCGGCGTCGTGGCCGCCGCGTTCGACATCGCCGGCCAGCGTCGCGCCCGCCGCGCCGCGGCGAGGTCGCGTCCCTGAAACCGCTAGGCTCGGCACCGTTCACCGTGGGGAGTGATTCATGACTGTTGACGTGCTTCTTGTGCAAAGGCTGCTGACGCCGATCCGCGGGGCCGAGCAATGAGGAAGGCGCTCGCGATCGTCGCTCTTCTGAGCGCCCTGGCGCTCGCCGGATGCTCGACCAACGTCGCACGTCCGGCACCGTCGGCGCCCGCGCAGGTCGCGGCACCGAACGTGACCGGACTCGCTGGTGACGTCGCCCGCGACGCGATCCAGGCATCGGGACTCGCCGTCGAATGGGACTCGGATCGTGCCGTCGTCCTGCCCTCGAACTGGACTGTCGTGGGGCAGGACCCGGCCGCAGGTACGCTGGTCGCGGCAGGAGGGAAGGTCACCCTGAAGGTGACCAAACCCCAGCCCGCGACTCCTTCACCGGTACCGGTCGAACCCTCGCGGCCGGTGGTCCAGGAGCCGCAGCAGGTGGAACAGCCGCCTGCCCAACAAGCGCCGGCGGAGCAGCCGCCCGCGCAGGCTCCGTCATCGAACGTCTCCTATAAGAACTGCGATGCGGTGCGTGCCGCCGGGGCTGCTCCGCTCTACCGCGGTCAGCCCGGATACACCGCCAAGCTCGACCGCGACGGTGATGGTATCGCCTGCGAGTAGCCCGCCGCGCAGCGGCGAGGTCCCGCCCCTGACCCGGCGGGGGATCAGCGGGCCTTCAGGGCCGGGGGGTTCCAGGTGCCGTCGAGCGCGCTGCGCTTCGGGGCGTAGAGGCGCGTGATGATGCGGAGCGGGCCGGCCGGGGCGGGGAGCCAGTTCGCGGTCCGCTCGCCGCCCGGATCGGTCGGGCCGTAGTACAGGTCGAGGGATCCGTCCGCGTTGTAGTGGAGCGGGTCGCGGTCGCCGAGGGCGAAGCGGTTCAGCGGGTTCGGGGCCTGGAAGCTGTCCTTGTCGTACATCGTCACCGACCAGAACGCGTGGACCGGGGGCAGCTGGCCGGCGGCAAAGTGCTGCACGTAGTCCTTCTCGCCGACGATCGGATGCCCCTCGGCGTCGGCGACGACGATCGGGTAGATGGCATCCTCCGGCTGGTTGGCGCCGAGACCGACCATCGAGACGACGGCGCGCTTGATGTAGAAGTCCCCGTACACGCCCATCGTGTCCGTGTTCATGCTCCACCCGTTGCTGATGCGCGCCATCGTCGCGACCGTCGCGCGCAGGCGGGCCAGAGCGTCCTCGCGACCGGCCTCCAGCGCGTCGAGCTGCTCGCCGTCGAACGCCTCGGCATCGAACCGGTGGCCGGGGACGATCCCGATGCGCGCGATGCGCGCGAGCGTCGAGAAGTCCGTCGGATGCGGGCCGTACTCGGTGAGGAGGTCGGTCGCGTACGTGAAGAAGTCGACCGCGTGCAGACCGTTCACGATCCCGAGCGGATCCCCGCTCAGGTCGACGCTCGCGGGAGCGACCGAGGCGCGGGTCGCGGTCGACGGGGCTCCGCCGCTCGGCGTCGAGAGCCCCAGCCCGTCCTGGAACGCGTTGACCGGGGCATAGTCCGCCGGGCCGTTCGTCTGCGTGCGCCCGATCAGCCAGACGACCGAGGTCGGTGCGTGGATGACCGCGGCATCCGCCGGGATGTCCCCGCTCCAGCCGGGCGGGACGAGCACGAACCGCCCGGCGCCGTCCCCCGTCGTGCGCGTGCCCGGTACGGCGAAGGCGTCCGTCCACATGTCGAGGAGGGGCAGGAGGTAGTAGCGGCCGGCGCTGTCGGGCACGTCGATCACGACGGGCCCGTTCGCGAGGTCGATCCACGCGCTCGAATACAGCGTGTCGAAGTTCGGTGCCACGACGGCGCGGAAGTCCGCCGGTGGGAACTCCCGGATGTGGGCGAACGTGTTCGGTGCGGCGTGCCCCATGCCGCCCGCCGTGGTGGTGAACTTCGCCCGCGAGACGTCCATCGTGACCAGGGGATAGAGGTAGGTGTACGCCTCATCGGCGAGCGCGCGGATGTCGGCCAGAGCAGGAGTGGTCATGCGGCGACGCTAACCGCGCGCCTGGTTCCGGTGCATCACCCCTCCGGGGTGACGCTCGCCCGTGCCCCCTCCCTTCCTCGATCCCACCCCCTCCTCGCGGGATCACCCCCTCATCGCGCTGCGAGGGGGTGGGCTCGCGAGGAGGAGGTGGGACCGGGGGAGGGGAACCCAGGGTGGGCGCGAGGGCGGGTGCACCGGTATGGTCGGGCAGATGGAGGATCCCGTCCCCACTGTCGCCGGATCGGACCGCTGATGGATGCGGCGACCGCCACGAGTCTCTGGTGGCTGCTCGCGGTCCTCGTCGACCTCGCGATCAAAGTGATCGCGCTCATCGTGATCCCGCGGGATCGCAAGCCGACCGCGGCGATGGCGTGGCTGCTGCTGATCATGCTGATCCCGTTCGTGGGGCTGCTGCTGTTCCTCCTCATGGGGAGCTACCGGCTGCCGCGGCGCCGCCGCCGCGAGCAGGCGCGCATCGACGAGGTCATCACAGAGCGGTCCGCGGGCGTCGGCATCCATGACGCCGCATGGCCTCGCGGGTTCCAGCGCGTCGTGCAGCAGAACGAGGCACTCACCCGGCTCCCGGCCGCGGGCGGGAACGCCCTCGCCCTGATCGCGGACTACCAGGAGTCGATCGACGCCGCCGCGCGCGCGATCGAGCGGGCGACGCGGTTCGTGCACGTCGAGTTCTACATCGTGGCGTGGGACGAGACGACGCGGGCGTTCTTCGCCGCCATGGAGACGGCCGTCGCCCGCGGGGTCACGGTGCGCGTCCTCGCCGACTACGTCGCGTCGCGCCGCATCCCGCGGTGGAAGGAGACGTTCGCGGAGCTCGACCGCATCGGGGTCTCTTGGTCGTGGATGCTGCCCGTCCAGCCGTTCCGGGGGCGCTACCAGCGCCCGGACCTCCGCAACCACCGCAAGATCGTCGTGGTCGACGGGGTCCTCGCCTTCACCGGCTCGCAGAACCTCATCGACCGCACATACGACTCGCCCAAGAACCAGAAGCGCGGGCTGAAGTGGCAGGAGCTCGTCGCCCGGGTGGAGGGCCCCGCGGTCGCCGCGCTCAACGCCGTCTTCCTGTCCGACTGGCTGATCGAGACGGGGGAGAACCTCGAGTCCGAGCACGTCCCCGCGCGTGAGATCCCCGCCCGCGACGCGGACCTCGTCTGCCAGGTCGTGCCGAGCGGGCCCGGCTACGAGACCGAGAACAACCTCCGGCTCTTCCTGTCCCTCATCCACGGCGCGAATGAGCGCGTCATCCTCACGAGTCCCTACTTCGTGCCGGACGAGGCGATGGTCTACGCGATCACGACCGCCTGCCAGCGCGGACTCGACGTGCAGCTGTTCGTGTCCGAGATCGGCGACCAGGGCCTGGTCTACCACGCGCAGCGCTCGTACTACTCGGCGCTGCTCGAGGCGGGCGTGCGGATCTTCCTCTACCCCGCGCCGTTCATCCTCCACGCGAAGCACTTCTCGATCGACGACGACATCGCGGTCATCGGCTCCTCGAACATGGACATCCGCTCCTTCAGCCTCAACGCCGAGGTGTCGACGATGGTCCGCGGGGCGTCGTTCGTCACGGAGATGCGCGCGGTGGAGGAGGAGTACCGCCGTCTCGGCCGCGAGCTCACGCTCGAGGAGTGGCGCCGGGAGCCGCGTCGCGCACGGTTCCTCGACGGCCTCGCGCGGCTCACGTCCGCGCTCAACTGATCGGGCGGATCAGGCGCGCGCCGGGCGGCTGTACGTGCCGATGAGGCGGTTCATCTCCAGCACGTGGTCGCCGTAGCGGGCGAGGAACTCCTCGCGGCCGGGCTCGCCCTCGACTTTCGTATCGAGCGCGTACACCCAGAAGTAGTAGTGGTGCGTCCCGTGGCCGGGCGGGGGCTTCGGACCGAAGTACTCCGTCGTGCCGGCGTCGTTGCGACCCGCGCGCGCCGCCGCGGCGGACAGATCCGTCGCGTGTGCGGCGATGCCGTACCGCAGCCAGTGCGTGAAGCCGTGCGGCATCGGCGCATCCGGATCGTGCATGATGAGCGCCAGCTCGGCAGTGCCGTCCGGCACGCCCGTGACGGTGATCGTGGGCGTGCGGTTCTCGCCGTACGCGCTGAAGGCGTCGGCGATCGCGTGGCCCTCGGCGAGGTCGGGGCTGGAGACGGCGAGGTCGCGGGGTGCGGGCATGCGTGACCCTTCTGGGATTGTCGCGTCGGGTGTGCCGACGGCGCGAGGGGGACGTCCCGACGATAGCGCCGGCGTCCCGCCCCGGGGAAGAGCGGCGGGCCGGATAGGATGGCCGGCACCGTGATGACCTCCGCCGCCCTCTCCCGCCTGCGTCCCGTGCACGGGGAGCGGCTGCATCTCGGCCTGATGCTGGCGCTCACGCTCTCCACGGGGGTCGTCGACGCCGTCGGATACCTCGGTCTCGACCGCGTGTTCGTCGGGAACATGACCGGCAACATCGCGATCCTCGGCATGGGTCTCACGGGGGTCGACGGGCTCCCCGTCGTCGGTCCGCTCGTCGCGCTCGCGGCGTTCATCGCGGGCGCGATCCTCGCCGGCGCCGCACTTCGCCGCGTCCCTTCGGGCTGGACGCGGGAGGCGACCCTCATCCTGGGCGGAGTCGCGCTGCTCCTCGCCGCCGCGCTCATCCCGGCGCTGCTCTCGCCGCCGGAGAAACCGATGCTGCCGATGCTCACCGCAACCGCGTTCATGGGCGTCGCGATGGGGGCGCAGGCCGGGGTAGCGCGTCATGTCGCGGTCGCCGACGTCACGACGGTCGTCGTCACCTCGACCCTCGTCGCGTTCGCGTTCGACTCACGGCTCGGGAAGAACAAGCCGCAGCGCTGGTTCCGCCGCGCGGCCGCCGTCGTGGCCCTGCTCCTCGGGGCGCTCGTCGGCGCGCTCCTGCTTAAGGGCGGCGTCGCGTGGGGGATCGGCGCGGCCGCCGTCGTCGTGGGCGGCGTCGCGCTCGTCGGGGCTGTCGGCCGGCCCGAGGAGAAGCCGGCAGAAGCCTGACGTCGCGGCGTAGGTTGGACGCGTGCCCGAACCGACGCCGCCCCTGGACGAGCACGTCTGGGACGTGGTCGTGATCGGCGCGGGTCCCGCGGGATCGACCGCTGCCCGGGTCGCCCGGGAGCACGGCGCCGACGTGCTGCTCATCGACCGGGCCGAGTTCCCGCGGTACAAGACGTGCGGCGGCGGGCTGCTGGGCGTCAGCCGGTCGCTGCTTCCGCCGGAGGCGCGCGGCGCGATCGAGCTCGAGATCTCCGAGGTCGTCTTCACACACCGCGGCGGAGCTCCGGTGCGGCTGACCCGCGACGAGCCCTTCCTCGCCCTGAGCGACCGGGAGCGCCTGGATGCCGGCCTGCTCGACGCCGCGCGGGCAGCGGGCGTGCGCGTCGCGGAGGGCGTGGCCGTGCGCGGGATCGCGGAGGAGGAGGACCGCGTCGCGGTGATGACCGACCACGGCACGGTGCGCGCTCGCTTCGCCGTCGGGGCCGACGGGACCGGCGGACGCACGTCCCGGTACGTCGGGGTCCGGCCCGCGCGCGTCGACCTGGGCCTGGAGGACGAGATCGCCCGTCCGCCGGCGGCATCCGGGGTCGTGCGGATCGACTGGGGCCCGGGTCCCGGGAGCTACGGGTGGGTGTTCCCCAAGCGGGGCGTCGACACGGTCGGCGTGATCGAGACCCGCGGCCACGCCGACCGCACGCGGACGTACCTCGGCGACTGGCTCGCCCAGACGGGGCTCGCGGACCGGGAGGCGGAGCACTCGGGCGGCCACCTCACGCAGTGGCGGGCGGAGGGCTCGCCGCTCCGGCGCGGACGGGTCCTCGTGACGGGGGATGCCGCCGGGCTCCTGGAGCCCCTCACGCGAGAGGGCATCTCGTTCGCGCTGCGGTCGGGCGGTATGGCCGGGCGGGTCGTGGCGCGCGCCGTCGCCGAGCGCTCGGTGCAGGCGCTCGACGCGTATGCCGCCGAGGTCGCGGCCGTGCTCGAGCCGGAGATGCGGATGGGCGCGCTGCTGCTGCGCGTGTTCGAGAAGCGACCGCGTCTCGTCCACCTCGTGATGCGCCGCTCCCGGCGGGCGCGCCGGTTCTTCGTCGGGTTCTGCGTCGGGGCCGAGAGCCTCGCCGACCTCGGCCGGCGGCGCTGGCTCGTGCGCGTGGCGCGGGCGCTCGCAGGGCCGGAGGCCGAGGGGGTCGCGGACACCGCCGGATAGGATGGGCTCCGTGCCCGTTGACGCCGCGCTCTTGGGGCGCTCGTTCCCCGCGACATCGTCCTACCTCGTCGGCCGGGAGAAGGTGCGCGAGTTCGCGCGCGCCGTCTTCGCGACCGATCCCACGCACACCGACCCCGAGGCCGCCCGCGCTCTCGGTTACCCGGATGTCGTGGCTCCGCCGACGTTCGCGATGGTCATCCAGGATCTGACGCTGCAGCAGCTGCTCGCCGAGCCCGACTCGGGCATCGCGCTGGAGCGGCTCATCCACGCGGAGCAGCGGTTCCGCTACACCCGCCCGATCGTCGCGGGCGACGAGCTCACCGCGCAGCTCTCGATCACCGGCCTGCGCGCGCTCGGGAAGGGCGCCATGGTGACGAGCGAGTCGGAGATCACGGATGCCGCGGGGGAGCACGTCGTGACCGCCATCTCCGTGCTCCTGGTCGGAGGCGACGAGTGAGCGCGCTCGAGGTCGGCAGCGCGCTCGAGGTCGGCGACATCGTCGCGGAGCGCACCGTGCACCTGACGCGCGAGGCGCTCGTGCGCTACGCCGGGGCGTCGGGTGACTTCAACCCGATCCACTACCGCGACGACGTGGCCGCCCGCGTGGGCCTGCCCGGTGTGCTCGCGCACGGGATGCTCACGATGGGCCTCGCGATCGAGACGATCGTGACGTGGCTCGGCGACCCCGGCCGGCTCGTCGAGTACGGCGTGCGGTTCACCCGCCCGGTCGTGGTCGACCCCGAGGAGGGCGCCGACGTGCGGATCGTCGCGACCGTGGGCGTCGTCGAGGACGAGCACGCGCGGATCGACCTCACGGTCACGCACGCCGAGACGACCGTGCTCGGCAAGGCGCACGCCCGCGTGCGCACCGTCTGACATGCCGGAGATCGAGCCGATCCCCCTGTCGCAGCTGACGACGCTGCAGACCGGTGCCGCGCCCGCCCGCATGGTGGACGCGGCGACCCGCGACGAGCTCGTCGCGGAGCTGCTCGAGACCTGGGGCCGCGGCGATGCGTGGTTCGTGCTCGGCGGCGGCTCCAACCTGTTCGTCGGCGACGAGCCGTTCGACGGCACCGTCGTGCGCATCCTCACGCGGGGGATCGAGCGCATCGACGCGCCGGAAGGACGCGCGCGCGTCCGGGTCGAGGCCGGCCACGACTGGGACGCGCTCGTCGCGCACGCCGTCGAGAACGGGTGGGCGGGGATCGAGGCGATGTCCGGCATCCCCGGGACCGTCGGGGCTGCGCCGGTGCAGAACATCGGCGCGTACGGGCAGGAGATCGTGCAGTCGCTGCTCGAGGTGGAGCTGATCGACGAGGCGACGGGCGAGATCTCCGTCGTGCCCGCGGCGGACCTGGGCCTCGGGTTCCGCACGTCCGTGCTGAAGCACCACTACGGCTCCGTACCCGCCCGGTCCGCCGTGATCCTCTCCGTCACGCTCGACCTCGCCGACGTGGGGCCGGATGCCCGGGTCGAGCCCGGCGAGCAGCTGCGGACCTCGCTCGGGATCGAGCGGGGGGCCGGGGCCGGGCTCGCGGAGATCCGCGAGCGGGTCCTGTCGACGCGGCGCGGGAAGGGGATGGTGCTCGACCCCTCCGATCCCGACACGGCGAGCGCGGGCTCGTTCTTCCAGAACGCCATCGTCTCGGAGCAGTTCGCGCGGACGCTGCCCGACGCCTGCCCGCGCTGGCCGCTCGTGCCGGACGCGGATCCCGTGCTCGTCATCCCGCTCGACGCGTTCGACGGATACGTGCCCCGGGCCGCCGCGCGGTCGACCGACGTCAAGGTGAGCTCCGCGTGGCTCATCGAGCAGTCCGGGTTCCGGAAGGGGTTCGCGCTGCCGCGCTCGCGCGCCGGCCTGTCGACGAAGCACGCCCTCGCCCTGACGAACCGCGGCGGTGCGACGGCCGAGGAGCTCGCCGAGCTCGCCCGCTACATCGGGCAGCGCGTGCAGTCCGAGTTCGGCCTGCTCCTGCAGCCCGAGCCGGTCCTGGTCAACGTCGAGCTCTGACCCGGCCCCTCCGCCGGGCACCCCCGGCCTCGCCCCGGGCCCTCCGCCGGGCACCCCGGTCCCGGCCTCGGCCCCGCGGTCCCGTCACGCCGTCCCGGGGCCTGGCACGCTCCACGTGAGAACGCGCTTGTGTCACAGACACGCCGGCAAAAGATGACAGACGCGCGTTGTCGCGAGGGGGAGGACAGGGACGGGGAGGAGAGGGACCGGGGAGGTCGGCGCGGGTCAGGCGAAGAGGGCCTCGAGGCGGCGGATGCCGGCCACGAGCTGATCCTCGCCCAGGGCGTACGACAGGCGGAGGTATCCGCTCGGACCGAACGCCTCGCCCGGCACGACCGCGACCTCGGCCTCCTCGAGGATGAGGTCCGCGAGCTCCAGCGTCGTGTCGATACGGCGGCCGCGCCACTCCCGACCGAGGAGGCCGGTCACGTCGGGGTAGACGTAGAACGCCCCGAGCGGCCGGGGCACGGTGACCCCCGGGATCCGCGAGAGCTCCTCCACGATCAGCCGGCGGCGCACGTCGAACGCGCGGCGGAATCCCTCGGCCTCGTCCTGCGAGCCGGTCAGCGCAGCCAGCGCCGCCCGCTGCGCGATGTTGTTCACGTTGCTCGTCAGGTGTGACTGCAGGTTCGCGGCGAGCTTGATGGCCGCGGCGGGGCCGATCATCCAGCCCACGCGCCAGCCGGTCATGGCGTACGTCTTCGCGACGCCGTTGACGAGGATCGTCTGGCCCGCGACCTCGGGGACCGCCTCGACGACGGACGTCGCGCGCGCGCCGTCGTACGTGAGGTTCTGGTAGATCTCGTCGGAGATGATCCAGATGCCGTGCTCGAGCGCCCACTCCGCGATCGCGCGCGTCTCCTCCGGCGTGTAGACCGCCCCGGTCGGGTTCGAGGGGGACACGAACACGAGCGTCGTCGTGCGGTCCGTGCGCGCGTCCTCGAGCTGCGCGACGGTCACCTTGTAGTCCTGCGAGGCATCCGCGAACACCTCGACGGGCACGCCGTCGGCGAGACGGATCGCCTCGGGGTACGTCGTCCAGTACGGCGCGGGGAGGAGCACCTCGTCGCCGGGGTTCACGACCGCCTGGAACGCCTGGTACACGGCCTGCTTGCCGCCGTTGGTCACGACGATCTGCCCGGCCGACACCTCGAGGCCGGAGTCGCGGAGGGTCTTCGCCGCGATCGCCTCGCGCAGGACCGGGAGGCCCGCCGCGGGTGTGTACCGGAAGTTCGCGGGGTCCTGAAGGGCCGCCGCCGCGGCATCCACGATGAACTGCGGCGTGGCGAAGTCGGGCTCGCCCGCGGCGTAGGAGATGACGGGCCGCCCCGCTGCCTGCAGGCTCTTGGCCTTGGCGTCGACCTTCAGGGTGGCCGACTCGGCGATCGCGGAGAGTTTGCGGGATAGGCGGGGCGTTTCGCTCACTCCTCCGAGCGTAGTCCTCGCCCCCTCACGCGAGAACGCGCGTATGTCTCGAAATCGTGCTCGAAAGGGGACATACGCGCGTTCTCGCGTGGGTGGGGGACAGGCCCCGCGCCCGGGCTCCCGGGTGGGGGACAAGCCCCGCGGGTTAGGCGGCGGGGTCGGTCAGGAAGCGGAGATAGGCCGGGACCGTCAGGAACGCGGGGAAGTCCTCGCGCAGCGCGACCTCGCGGAAGACCTCGGCCGCGTCGGCGAACCGGTCGCCCTCGCCGCGCTCGACCTCGGCGAGCACCTGCGCGATGATCCCCTCGACGTAGTCGCGGGTGATGCGGGTGCCGTCCTCGGTCTCGCGGTCCTGGTGGATCCACTGCCACACCTGCGAGCGGGAGATCTCCGCGGTCGCGGCATCCTCCATGAGGTTGTCGATCGCGACGGCGCCGATCCCGCGCAGCCAGGCCTCGAGGTAGCGGATCGCCACGGACACGTTCGCGTGCACGCCGGCGGCCGTGATCGGCCGGCCGATCCGCAGATCGAGCAGCTGGCGCCCCGTCACCTCGACGTCGTCGCGCTGACGCTCGAGCTGGTTGGGCCGGTCGCCGAGCACCGCGTCGAACTCCGCCATCGCGACGGGGATCAGATCCGGGTGCGCCACCCACGTGCCGTCGAAGCCGTCGCCGGCCTCGCGCTTCTTGTCCGCGGCGACCTTCTCGATCGCGCGCGCGGTCACCTCGGGGTCGCGGCGGTTCGGGATGAACGCGCTCATGCCGCCGATCGCATGCGCGCCGCGCTTGTGGCACGTCTTCACGAGCAGTTCGGTGTACGCCCGCATGAACGGCACCGTCATCGTGACCTCGCTGCGGTCGGGCAGCACGAAACGTGCGCCGCGGCCGCGATAGTTCTTGATGATCGAGAAGATGTAGTCCCAGCGGCCGGCGTTGAGGCCGGCGCAGTGGTCGCGCAGCTCGTAGAGGATCTCCTCCATCTCGAACGCCGCCGGCAGCGTCTCGATCAGCACCGTGGCGCGGATCGTGCCGTGCGGCAGGTCGAGGTAGTCCTCGCTGAACGTGAACACGTCATCCCACAGCCGGGCCTCCTCCGCACTCTCGATCTTCGGGAGGTAGAAGTACGGCCCACGGCCGGCCGCGATGAGGGCCGTCGCGTTGTGGAAGAAGTACAGGCCGAAGTCGACGAGCGAGCCGGATGCCGCCATCTCGCGTCCGGTGCGGTCGAGGAAGCGCACGTGCTTCTCCACGAGATGCCACCCGCGAGGACGCATGATGATCGTCGGCGTGCGCTCCGCGGTGACCGCGTAGCGCTTGCCCTCGGGGCTCGTGTAGCTGAGCTGTCCGCGGATCGCGTCGTAGAGCGAGAGCTGCCCCTCGATCACGTTGGCCCACGTCGGGCTCGTGGCGTCCTCCTGGTCGGCGAGCCACGCGCGAGCACCGGAGTTGAGCGCGTTGATGGTCATCTTGGGATCGGTCGGCCCCGTGATCTCGACGCGGCGGTCCTCGAGCCCCGGACCCGCCCCGGCGACGCGCCAGTCGGCATCCTCGCGGATGTGGGCGGTGTCCTCACGGAACTTGGGGTCGTGGCCGTTGCCGATCTCGAAGCGCCGCCGCATGCGGTCGGCGAGCCGGTCGTGACGGCGTCCCGCGAAGCGGTGGTGGAGCTCCGCGAGGAACGCGATCGCCTCGGGAGTGAGGATCTCTTCGTAGCGCGGGTCGATCCGACCCGTGATCTCGATCGCCGGTCCCACCGCGGTCGTCGTGTCGGGCGTCGAGCCCGTCGAGGAGGTCATTTCCGTGTCCTGTCTGTGTAGCGTCAAGGGGCGACTGTGTTCTTCTACCTTGCGGGAAGTTCCTCTGGGTGTCCCCCCATTTCTCAAGTGAAATTTGTCTATTTTTCCGTATGCGTGACAGAATCTCCGCATGACGCTTCTCACGGACCCCGAAGAGAACCTCGAGGCCGACGCTCTGACGATCGGTCGTCGCCTCCGGCAGCTGCGCACCGCGCAGGGTCTCACGCTCGAAGAGCTCGCGCAGCGCGTCGATCGCGCGCCGAGCCAGCTGTCGATGATCGAGACCGGCAAGCGGGAGCCGAAGCTGACGTTCCTGCGCGCGATCGCGCGCGCCCTGGGCACCTCCATCGACGCGCTCCTGGAGGCCGAGCCGCTCGACGAGCGGAACGTGCTCGAGATCTCGGTCGAGCGCGCGATGCGCGGGCAGAACTTCCGGGCCCTCGGCATCGAGCCGTTCCGGATCGGCAAGTCGGTGCCGACCGAGGTGCTGAAGGCCATGATGGCGCTCGAACAGGAGATCGACCGGCTGCGCGACGAGCGCGCGGCGACCCCCGAAGAGGCGCGGCGCGCCAACGTCGAGCTGCGCCACCTCATGCGCCGGCAGGACAACTACTTCGCCGAGCTGGAGGAGGAGTCTCGCCGGGTGTTGGCCGCGGTGGGGCACGCGAGCGGTCCGCTGACCCAGCGCACGGCATCCGACATCGCGGCCTACCTGGGGTTCGAGATCCACTACGTGCCCGACCTGCCGAAGACGACCCGCAGCGTCGCCGACCTCGCGCACGGGCGGCTGTACCTCTCCAGCACGGTCACCTCGCGGGGTGACTCGCGGACAGCCGTGCTGCAGGCGCTGTCGAGCCGCATCCTCGCGCACCGCGAGCCGACGAGCTACGCCGAGTTCCTCCGGCAGCGCGTCGAGACGAACTACCTGACCGGCGCGCTCCTCATGCCCGAGGCGCACGTGGTCCCGTTCCTCACCGACGCGAAGACGCGGCGCGCGCTCTCGATCGAGGATCTGCGCGACGCGTACGCGGTCTCGTACGAGACGGCCGCGCACCGGTTCACGAACCTCGCGACCGTGCATCTCGGACTGCCGGTGCACTTCCTGAAGGTGCACGAGTCGGGCACGATCACGAAGTCGTACGAGAACGACGACGTCAACTTCCCGACCGACCGGCTCGGCGCGATCGAGGGGCAGATGTGCTGCCGGCGGTGGACGAGCCGCGTGGTCTTCGACATCCCGGACCGGTTCAACCCGTACTACCAGTACACGGACACCGGCAACGGGACGTACTGGTGCACGGCCCGCGTCGAGAACTCGAGCGAGGGCGCGCACTCCGTGAGCGTCGGGGTGCGCTTCGACGACACGAAGTGGTTCGTGGGGCGCGACACCCCGAACCGCGGCGTCTCGCGGCACGCGGTGGAGGTCTGCTGCCGCCGTGCGCCGGCCGACCTCGAGGCGCACTGGCGGGACAACGCCTGGCCGAGCGTGCGCACGCCGCGCACCCTCCTCGCGACCCTGCCCACGGGCGCGTTCCCCGGCGTGGACACGACGGACGTGTACGAGTTCCTGGAGGCGCACGCCCCCCAGTCCTGACCCCTGACTCGTTGCGACGGGAGGGGATGTGACGGAGGGAGGGCCGGATCCCCGGGTTTGATCCTCCGCCCGTCACATCGCCTCCGCTCGTGACCGCGAGGCGAGCGGGGGCTCAGGTGGCGTCGAGCTGGAGGGCGGCCCAGAGCTCGGCGCGCGCGGGGAAGGTGCTCAGGTCGAGCCCCAGTACACGCTCGGCGTGGGCGATCCGGGCGCGCACGGTGTGCCGGTGCACCCCCAGGGCGAGGGCCGTCGTGTCCGTGCGGGCGTCGTGCTCGAGCCACGCCCGCACGGTCGGGAGTAGGGCCGTGCCGTGGGACTCGTCGTGGCGGCGGAGCGGCTCGACGTAGGCGTGGGCCAGGGCCCGGGCCGCGCCCGAGTCGAGCGCGGACAACAGGCCGGATGCCGCGACGTCGGCGAACCGCGAGACCCCGCCCGCCCCGCGGTCGAGCGCGGTGGCCGCCTCGCGGCGGGCGCGGGAGATCTCGGCGTAGGACGCCGGCTCGGAGACGCCCGCGGCGAGCTCGAACGCCTCGACGAGGTCGCGCGGGAGCTCGGCATCCTCGCTCCCGACGAGAACGAGGATCCCCTCCGGTCCGGGGCCCCAGAATGACGCGTCGCGCGTGTGCGCCGCGCGGGCTTCCAGCCAGTCCACGACGGCGTCGCGGCGCGCGCGGTCGAGGTCGAGCAGCACGACCTCGACCGGCTCGGGCGGCAGCGCGCCCCCGCGCTCCCGTGCGAGGCCTTCCGCCACGGACTCCGCGCCGCCCACCAGTGCCTGCATGATTCCGCCGCGCAGCGCGGCATCCGCCCGCCGGATCCCGCGGCTCTGCTCGAGAGCCAGGCCTGCCATCGCGACGACGGCGGTGACCACGCCGCGCGCCTCCTGGTCGAGGGATCCTGCGCCGATCGCGATGACCCCGAGCGGGCGCGCGCCGCCGACCGTCTGCAGCAGGAACGGGCGCGCCGCGACGCGGAGCGAGGAGGATGCCTGGCCGCCGTGGCCGAGCACGGCGCGGACCTCCGCCGCGAGCGCGGTCGCCGCGGGTCCCTCGAGCTCGCTCGGGAACTGACGGACCAGGTCGCCGCCCGCGTCGTACTGCGCCACCCAGGCGCCGAGCTGTCGGGACAGCTCGGCGAGCGTCGCCGCGAGGCCCTCCGGGCGCAGGGCTGCGATCGCGATCGCGCGCTGCGCGGCGAGCGCCCAGCTGCGTCGCGCGTAGGCCTCGGCCGCGATCGCGTCTGCGGCGGCGCGCGCGACCGCGATGAACGGGGTGCGGTACGGCACCTCGAACAGCGGCATCCGCGCCGCGCGGCACGCGTCGACGAGCGCGTCGGGCACGCCGGCGCGCACGACCTCCGTCCCGAAGCCGAGCGCGAGCACCCCGCGCGCGGCGAGGCGTCGGACGTAGGCGTCGGCGTCCGCGGGTCCGGCATCCGCGAACTGCGTGCCCGTCGTCATCAGCACGCAGTCCTCGGTGAGGAACGGCGTCGGATCCTCCAGGTCGGAGCTGTGCACCCATCGGATGCGGTGCGCAGTCGCGCCGGGATCGAGCTCGGCCGGCGCGGAGACCAGGCGAAGGTGCAGGTCGCCGCGCGCGAGCAGCGACCGCAGCGTCAACCCATCCATCCCGAAGGGCTCCTGTACGCGACGGACATCATGATCGCTCGAATGTACACCGGGGCGAGTGCGGGGGGCGCGCCGGCGACCTAGCATCCGAGTCATGAGCATCGACATCGACATCGCCGCGCCCGTGGGCGGACCCGCACTGCCGCAGGAGCGGCGCCTCGTCACGAGCATTCCGGGGCCCCGGTCCCAGGAGGTTCTCGACCGCAAGGCCGCGGCCGTGTCCGCCGGCATCGGGCACACCGTCCCGGTCGCCGCCGTCGCGGCGGGTGGCGGCGTCGTCGTCGACGCGGACGGCAACTCGCTCATCGACCTCGGCTCCGGTATCGCGGTCACGACGGTCGGCAACGCGCACCCCGCGGTGGTCGCCGCGGTGCAGGAGCAGGCCGCGCGCTTCACGCACACGTGCTTCATGATCTCGCCGTACGAGCCGTACGTCGCCGTCGCGGAGGCCCTCAACCGCCTCACTCCCGGCGACCACATGAAGAAGAGCGCGCTGTTCAACTCGGGCGCCGAGGCGGTCGAGAACGCCGTCAAGATCGCGCGCATCCACACCAAGCGCCAGGCCGTCATCGCGTTCGACCACGCCTACCACGGCCGCACGAACCTCACGATGGCGCTCACCGCGAAGGCGATGCCGTACAAGAGCGGGTTCGGTCCGTTCGCCGGCGAGGTCTACCGCGCGCCGCTGTCCTACCCCTTCCACGACGGGCTCAACGGAGCGGATGCCGCGGCGCGCGCGATCTCGGTGATCGAGAAGCAGGTGGGCGCGGGCAACGTGGCGGCCGTCATCATCGAGCCGATCCAGGGCGAGGGCGGCTTCATCGTCCCCGCGGACGGATTCCTCCCGGCGATCGTCGAGTGGTGCCGCGCGAACGGCGTCGTCTTCATCGCCGACGAGGTGCAGACCGGCTTCGCCCGGACCGGCGCCATGTTCGCCTCCGAGCTGTTCGGCATCGTGCCCGACCTCATCACGACCGCGAAGGGGATCGCCGGCGGCCTCCCGCTCGCGGCCGTCACGGGGCGCGCGGAGATCATGGATGCCTCGCACACGGGCGGCCTCGGCGGCACGTACGGCGGCAACCCGATCGCGTGCGCCGCGGCGCTCGCCGCGATCGACGCGTTCGAGAACGACGGGCTGATCGAGCGGGCGAACGCGATCGGCGACATCCTCCGCTCCCGTCTCGAGGCGATGCAGGCGGCGGACCCGCGGATCGGCGACGTGCGCGGCCGCGGCGCGATGTCTGCCGCCGAGTTCGTCGATCCCGCGACGGGAGAGCCGGATGCCGCGCTCACCGCCGCGGTCGCCAAGGCGTGCATCGCGGAGGGCGTGATCGTCCTCACGTGCGGCACCTACGGGAACGTGATCCGCTTCCTGCCGCCGCTGTCGATCGGCGACGACCTGCTGAACGAGGGCCTCGACGTCGTCGCTGCCGCCCTCGCCGCCCACTGATTCGGCCGCCCTCGCGCGGCGCACGCATAAGGAGAAGACATGACAGCTCAGAACGAGACCGACCTGCTCGCCCGGATCCCCACCGGGCTGCTCATCGGCGGGGAGTGGATCGCGGCGGAGGGCGGGAAGACCTTCGACGTCCGCGACCCGGCCACCGGTGAGGTCATCCGCACGATTGCCGACGCGAGCCCCGCGGACGGCATCCGCGCGCTCGACGCCGCCGTCGCCGCGCAGGATGCATGGGCGGCCACGGCCCCGCGGAAGCGCAGCGACATCCTGCGCGGCGCGTTCGAGCTCGTCCGTGACCGGGCGGAGGAGATCGCCCTGCTCATGACGCTCGAGATGGGCAAGCCGCTGTCCGAGGCGCGCGGCGAGCTCGCGTACGGGAACGAGTTCCTCCGCTGGTTCAGCGAGGAGGCCGTCCGCATCTCCGGCCGCTACGGGCTCAACCCGGAGGGCACGGGGAACATGATCGTGTCGCAGCGACCGGTCGGTCCCTCGTACTTCATCACGCCGTGGAACTTCCCGCTGGCGATGGCGACGCGCAAGATCGCGCCGGCGCTCGCGGCCGGCTGTACGACCGTGATCAAGCCCGCAGCCCAGACCCCGCTCACGACGCTGTACTTCGCGTCGATCCTCCAGGAGGCGGGGCTCCCCGCCGGCGTGGTGAACGTCATCCAGACGTCCACGTCGGGCGCGGTGTCGGCGCCGATCATCGCCGACCCGCGGCTGCGGAAGCTGTCGTTCACCGGATCGACGGAGGTCGGCCGCCGGCTCATCGCCCAGGCCGCCGAGGGCGTCCTCCGGGTCTCGATGGAGCTCGGCGGGAACGCGCCGTTCCTCGTGTTCGCCGATGCCGACCTCGACAAGGCGGTGGACGGCGCGATGCTCGCCAAGTTCCGCAACATCGGCCAGGCGTGCACGGCGGCCAACCGCTTCATCGTCGAGGAGTCGATCGCGGACGAGTTCGCGCGCCGCGTGACCGAGCGCGTGCAGGCCATGCGGATCGGCCGCGGCACGGAGGAGGGCGTGCAGATCGGCCCGCTCATCGACGAGGCCGCCGTCGCGAAGGCGAAGAGCCTCGTGGCGGATGCCGTCGAGCGCGGCGCGACGGTGCGCACCGGCGGCGAGGCGATCGAGGGCGCGGGCACGTTCTTCCAGCCGACCGTGGTCGCGGGAGTCCGGCCGGGCAGCGACATCCTCTCCGAGGAGATCTTCGGCCCGGTGCTCGCGATCGCGACGTTCCGCGACGAGGACGAGGCCGTGCGCCTCGCCAACGACACGGAGTTCGGCCTGGTGTCGTACGTGTTCACGACCGACCTCGCGCGCGGCCACCGCATGATCGACCGTCTCGAGACCGGCATGATGGGCCTGAACGCGGGGGTCATCTCGAACGCCGCGGCCCCGTTCGGCGGTGTCAAGCAGTCCGGCGTCGGCCGCGAGGGCGGCTTCGAGGGCATCCACGAGTACCTCTCGACGAAGTACACCCTGCTCCCCGTCAGCTGACGCGCGTCCCGGGGGCGGGCTTCGTCCGCTCCCGGGGCATGCCGTACACTGGAAGGACGCAGTTGAACTCTGCATTCTTTTGCCATGCCCGGGGTTCGGGCAGCATCCTCCCTCCGTCGCCCTCTCGGTCGGCTGCGGGCGGGTGCGGTGCGAGAGTGTGGAATCCGAGGCCGAGAGGTCTCTAGGGCGGTAGCTCAATTGGCAGAGCAGCGGTCTCCAAAACCGCAGGTTGCAGGTTCGATTCCTGTCCGCCCTGCGCGTCAGCGCACGCTGGCACGAGGAAACTGATTCAGGTGGTGTGATGGTCCAGGACGAGCCGAGCGGCGAGGTCGTCGCCGCGGGCGGCGCCGTGGGGCGCGAGAAGAAGCTCAACTTCTTCCAGCGCATCGCCCTCTTCATCCGCCAGGTGTTCGGTGAACTCCGCAAGGTCGTCACGCCGACGCGGCGCGAGCTGATTCAGTACACCATCGTCGTGCTCGTGTTCGTGGCGGTCATGATGGGGATCGTCTACGGGCTGGACGTCTTGTTCGTCTGGCTGACGACGATCGTCTTCGGTGTGCCGGGTGGCGCGTCCTCCTGAGGCGCACCCCGCGCCTTGGACGATCCCCCGAAGGAAGAGAACGAGAACGTACGTGTCAGAGAGATATAGCGACGACGCCGACTGGGCGACCGCTGCCGAGCAGTCGAGCGAAGACGACGAAGCCCAGGAGGGCAACGTCCTCGCCGACGAGGAGCGGTCGGTGCGCGCCGCCGAAGAGGTCGCGCTGCACATCGAGGGCGACGAGCCCGAGGATGACGCCGAGTCGGACGACGACGATGACGATGACGACGAGGCCACGGACCCCGAGGCCGACGCGATCGTCGACGACGCTCTGAATCTCGACGAGGCTTCCGAGGCGGAAGCCGCCGCGGAAGTGCTGACCGAGGCTCTCGCAGAGGAAGAGGCGGAGCTCGCGGCGGAGGAGGCCGAAGAAGTGACCCCATACGACGGACCCGACATCAACGGACCCGAGGACGAGCCGGTGCTCGACGAGGAGTTCGTCGCCGAGATCCAGGGCGCGGCCGAGACGGTCGACGAGATCGAGGAGGAGCTCTCTCCGGCGGATGCCGACGTGAGCGACGCCGACGAGGACCCCTACGAGGCGTTCCGCAGCGAGCTGCGCTCCCTCCCGGGCAAGTGGTACGTGCTCCACTCTTACGCCGGTTTCGAGCGCAAGGTGAAGGCGAACATCGAGCAGCGCAAGTCGACGCTCGAGGTCGAGGACGACATCTACCAGATCGAGGTCCCCATGGAGGACGTCGTCGAGATCAAGAACGGGCAGCGCAAGATGGTCACGCGCGTCCGGATCCCCGGCTACGTGCTCGTGCGCATGGAGCTCAACGAGGACACGTGGTCGGTCGTGCGGCACACGCCCGGCGTCACCGGCTTCGTCGGCAACGCGCACAACCCCACTCCGCTCCGCTTCGAGGAGGCCTTCACGATGCTGAAGTCCCTCGTCGAGGTCAAGGAGGTCGCCCCGGCCAAGGTCGGCGCCGCGAAGGGTGGCCCCGCGGTCGCGCGCAGCGTCATCACCGAGGTCGACTTCGAGGTCGGCGAGACCATCACCATCAAGGAGGGCTCGTTCGCGGGCCTGCCCGGCACGATCAGCGAGATCAAGCCGGAGAGCGGCAAGCTCACGGTGCTCGTCTCCCTCTTCGAGCGCGAGACGCCGGTCGAGCTCTCGTTCGAGCAGGTTCAGAAGCAGCTCTGACACGCAGACCACCGCGGTCCGGAAAGGCCGGATACGCGGGAGAGGCGGATGCCCCGGCATCCGGTTCGAGAAAGGAAAAGGAATGGCACCCAAGAAGAAGGTGACCGGCCTGATCAAGCTCCAGATCAACGCCGGCGCCGCCAACCCGGCGCCGCCGATCGGGCCCGCGCTCGGTCAGCACGGCGTCAACATCATGGAGTTCTGCAAGGCGTACAACGCGGCGACCGAGTCGCAGCGCGGCAACGTCATCCCCGTGGAGATCACCGTCTACGAGGACCGCAGCTTCACGTTCATCCTGAAGACCCCGCCGGCCGCTGAGCTCATCAAGAAGGCCGCGGGCGTCGCGAAGGGGTCGAAGACCCCGCACACGGTGAAGGTGGCGAAGCTCACGAAGGAGCAGGTCCGTCAGATCGCCGAGACCAAGCAGCCCGACCTGAACGCGAACGACCTCGAGGCCGCTTCGAAGATCATCGCGGGCACGGCGCGCTCCATGGGCATCACGGTCGAGGACTGAGGGAGTACCGATAATGGCTAAGTCCAAGGTCTACGAGGCCGCGGCGGCGAAGGTCGACCGCGACAAGTTCTACTCGGCCGCTGAGGCGGTCGCTCTCGCGAAGGAGACCGGGTCGAAGAAGTTCGACTCCACGGTCGAGGTCGCGCTCAAGCTCTCGGTCGACCCGCGCAAGGCGGACCAGATGGTCCGCGGCACGGTCATCCTGCCGCACGGCACGGGCAAGACCGCGCGCGTCATCGTGTTCGCGACGGGTCCGGCCGCCGAGGCCGCGATCGCCGCGGGCGCCGATGAGGTCGGCGGCGCCGAGCTCATCGAGAAGGTCGCCGGCGGCTACACGTCATTCGACGCGGCTGTCTCGACCCCGGAGCTCATGGGCCAGGTCGGTCGTCTCGGCAAGGTCCTGGGTCCGCGTGGTCTCATGCCGAACCCCAAGACCGGCACCGTGACCCCGAACCCGGCGAAGGCCGTCGAGGAGATCAAGGGCGGCAAGATCGAGTTCCGCGTCGACAAGCACGCCAACGTGCACTTCGTCGTCGGCAAGGCCTCGTTCACGCAGGAGCAGCTCGACGAGAACCTGAAGGCCGCGATCGACGAGATCGTGCGCCTTAAGCCGTCGAGCTCGAAGGGCCGCTACATCCAGAAGGGCGCCCTGTCGACGACGTTCGGCCCCGGCATCCCGCTGGACGTCAACGCCTTCGCCTGACCCGCAGCATACGAAGAAGGGCCCTCGCCGATCCGGCGGGGGCCCTTCCTCGTGCGTTCGCGGGCGTGCTCGTTTGTTCGCAGGCGCGGAGTCAGAGGACGGGGTCGCGCGGGGCATCCCCGAGGCCCGCGGGGCCTGCGGGTCCGGCGGACTCGGCCGCGAGCCGCTCCGCCGCGAGGTCTTCGTAGAGCCCGGGCTGCTCGCCCGTGCCGAGCGCGTGCAGCAGCACCGCGAGCCGGCGCACGTCCTCCAGGGGCCACTGTGCGAGGCGGTCGAGGAGTGGGCTCCGGTGCGTCGCGCGGAGCGCCTCGAGCCGCTCCCGCCCGGATGCCGTCACGCTGAGGAGGCTCGAGCGGCCGTCGGTGGGGTCGGGCGTGCGCTCGATCAGGTCCAGCTCCTCGAGCGTGCGCACCGTGCGGCTGAGGAGCGACTTGTCGAGGAAGAGCAGCTCGGCCAGAGCCGACGACGTGATGGGCCCGCGGAGCGCGATCGTCGCGAACGTCTTGTACGCCCCGGGATGCAGGCCCGGGCTGAGGCATTCGGCGGAGTCGCGCATCGCCTGGCGGAACCGCGCCACGAGGCCGGACATCTCGATCTCGAGGACGCGCACGGCCTGAGCGTGCGCGTCCTCGATCACGGGGGTGGGGTTCGTCATCGAGGGATGCTGTCCTTGGTCGGGTCCGCGGCGGGATCGTTCGTCCCATTGTCTCGCGCCGCGGCATCCTCGTCGTCCAGGGTCTCGGTGACCTCCGCGGCCGGCGTGAGCGTCGCCATCCCCTCACTCACCGACACGGTGGCGAGGTCGGCCTCGATGGCCTCGCGGCGCTCGCTCGTCGTCATCCGGGTGAGGGAGACGTTCGGCAGGAACAGGATCGCGAGGAGGCTCACGATCGCGACCGGCACGGCGATCAGGAACGAGTGCGCGATGCCCGTTGCGTAGATGTCCTCGATGACCGACCGCACCGGCTCGGGCAGGGTCGCGACGGCGGGAAGCGCGCCGGACTGGAGCTGCTGGCCGAGTGCGGCGCCCTGCTGGCCGAGCGACATGATCGCCGCGACGATGTCGTCCTTCCGGTCCGTGAACCCGTTCGCGATGCTCGTGGCCAGCGCGGCGCCCATGACGGAGACGCCGATCGTGCCGCCGAGGCTCCGGAAGAACGTGACGCCCGAGCTCGCGACGCCGATCTCGCTCGGCTTCGACGTGTTCTGCACGATGAGCACCAGATTCTGCATCGTCATGCCGACGCCCGACCCGAGCAGGAACATGTAGAGCGAGACGAGCACGAAGTTCGTGTCGTAGTGGATCGTCGACAGCAGGAACGAGCCGATCGTCAGGAGCACGCCGCCGACGATGAGGTACGGCTTCCAGTGCCCGAAACGCGAGATCAGGGCGCCGACGACGACGGATGCCACGAGCAGGCCGCCGATCATCGGGATCGTCATGAGGCCGGCCTCGGTCGGGGTCGCCCCCCGCGCCGACTGCATGTACTGGCTGAGGAACACGGCCGTGCCGAACATCGCCATCCCGGTCGCGATCGAGGCCACGACCGCGAGGGTGAACGTGCGGTTGCGGAACAGCGTGAGCGGGACGAGCGGCTCCGCGGACCGCAGCTCGACGACGATGAACAAGACCGCAGCGAGGATTGCGCCGCCGACCATGAGCACGGTCGGCAGGCTCCACCAGTCGAAGTCGTGGCCCGCGAGGCTCACCCAGATGAGGAGGAGCGAGACCGCCGCGGACAGCAGGACGATGCCGAGGTAGTCGATCCGGGTCTTGGCCGCGGCGTGCCGGGGGAGGTGGAGCGTGCGCTGCAGGATGACCAGCGCTACGACCGCGAGGGGGAGGGCGACGAAGAAGTTCCAGCGCCAGCCCCATGCGTCGGTGATGACGCCGCCGAGGAGCGGGCCGCCGACTGTCGCGACCGCCATGACTGCGCCGAACAGGCCCATGTACCGGCCGCGCTCGCGCGGGCTGATGATGTCGGCCAGGATGACCTGGCTGAGGGCGGCGAGACCGCCCGCGCCGATGCCCTGGACCGCGCGGAAGCCGATCAGCATCCCGGGGTTCTGCGAGAAGCCGGCGGCTGCCGTGGCGAGGACGAAGATCGCGATCGCGAGCTGGATGAGGAGCTTGCGGTTCACGAGGTCGGCGAGCTTGCCCCAGATCGGGGTCGAGATCGCCGTGGTGAGGAGGGTCGCGGTGACGACCCAGGTGTAGGCGGACTGGTCGCCGCCGAGGTCGTGCACGATGACCGGCAGCGACGTCGAGACGACCGTCGAGGCGAGCATCGAGACGAACATGCCGAGCAGCAGGCCGGACAGGGCGGCGAGCACCCCGCGCTGGCGGACCTCGGTCGAGCCCGTGGGGAGAGAAGTGGACATGGCACCCTTCGCGTGTGCGTTAGTTGATCTTTGTCAACCATATCCATGTAGTGGACGCACGTCAACTAACCCGGGGTTCGGTGGGCTCCGCGAGACTTCACCCGCGCGCCGAGCCTGCGGATCGCGCCCGTAGGGTCGGCGCGCGGATGCGGTCTCGCGCGGGGCGCGGCAGGGCCGGGTCAGTCGGCCAGGGCGAGGGCGCGGTAGCGCTGCGTCGGCTCCGGATCGGGCTGGAACGTCAGCGTCGGCCGCTGCGCGGGCCGCGCGGTGCGGTGGTGCAGCTCGTCGATGAGGGCCGTGGCGAGCCGGACGAGGGTCGCGATCTCGCGCTCGTCGCGATCGACCCACGCGCAGCGGGGCTGATCGGCGATCGGCACGAACTCGTCGTGCTCCTCCCAGACCACGAGCGTCCGCTCGGCGCCGAGCACGTGCTGCTGCCACCAGACCTGCCGGAGGTAGGAGCGGGGGATGCTGCGCCACGCCTTCTTGGTGGTCTTGATCTCCGCGAGCTCGACGCGGCCCGCGGTGTCGACCCAGATGCCGTCCGGCGTCGCAAGGTGGCGGGGCTCGACGACGGCGCGGAAGAGATCCGTGGAGGGCTGGATACCGTGGGTCGCGGCGACCCAGGCCGCGATCGCGGGCTCGCGCCGTCGGCCGTGGTCGGTATAGGCGTTGCCGGAGAACCCGGATCCCTGGAGCTTCGCGTCGGCCGCACGTGCGATCGTGCGCTCGGACGTCAGCGCAGCGACGTCGGTCGCAGTGATCCCCCGGGAGCGCGCCCGCACCCACGCGACGCGATCGCGCGAGTCGGCCACGACCCGCGCCGCGAGCTGCGGCGCACGCGCAGCGAGCTCAGGGGACATGTGTTCGACACTAACCCCGCCCCCGTTCCCGTCCCACCCCGCCGCGCCGCACCCCCGCCCCCTTCCTCGCCCCTCCCACCCTGAATCTCCCCGATCCCACCTCCTCCTCGCGAAGCCACCCCGTCACCGCGTTGCGAGGGCGTGGTCTCGCGAGGAGGGGGTGGGATGGGGGCCCAGAGGGCGCAAGCCTCCCCGAAGGGGCTGGGGTCACCTCCGACCGGGGGCGAGGCGGGAATGGGGGTGGCCGGACACGCGGACGAGCTCTCCACAGGGGTGGCCCGGGGCAGGGGAAGTGCACAGACGGCGGGGTGGGGTGGGCGGAGGGCCACCGCGTGGGCGAGGGTCGAGGGCGTGGCGCACGAGATCACGATCGCCGAGGCCGGCCGTGTCCTCCGGCGGCGCACGGAGCTGGTGCAGGCGGGCTGGAGCGAGCGCGAGCTGACGCGCGCGGAGGAGGACCGCAGACTGATCCGCGTCCGCCGCAGTTGGTTCGTCGAGTCGGAGGTCTGGGGCGACCTGTGGCCCGAGGGGCGCCATCTGCTCGACGTGGTCGCCGCTGCGGAGGAGGCGGTCGGCGGGTATGTCTTCTCCTACGCGTCGGCCGCGGCCGTGTGGGGGCTGCCCCTCTATCGGTGGAGATTCGATCGTGTCCACGTGACGGGGCTGCGCGGACTCCGCGCGAGCGGCTCATCCCGCCTCATCCGGCACGAGGATCGACTCGACGAGAACGACGTGGAGCTCGTCGGCGGCCTCCGCTGCACGAGTCTCGAGCGGACCGTCTTCGATCTCGTCCGCGCAGCGTCGCTCGAGGCGGGCGTGTCCGCGGCCGACGCGGCGCTGGGGCGCGTCGCGGTCACGGGGCGGGTCCAGGCGGACGATCTCGCGGACGGATGGCGGGAGCGGATGCGGGAGCGTGCCGTGCAGGCCGGTGCCGTCCGCGGCGTGAAGCAGTTGCGGTGGGTGATCGGATTCGCCGATGGCCGCGCCGAGCTACCGGGCGAGAGCGTGAGCCGCCTGCAGCTCTACCGGCTGGGATTCGCGACGCCCCGGCTACAGATCCCCGTGTCCGGACCCGGCACGCCGGAGTACTGGATCGACCTCGGCCTCGACGACGTCGACTGCTGGATGGAGTTCGACGGCGAGGGGAAGTACCGCGACGAGGCGCTTCGGTCCGGCCGCAGCCTGGAGGACGTCCTCCTCGCGGAGAAGCGCCGCGAGGACACCGTGCGCGGGCTGACCGGTCGACGCTTCGTACGGATGGAGAGCCGGCACCTTCGCTCACCGTCCGAATTCGGTCGGCGCCTGGCGTCGTTCGGCATCCATTCGCTGCGATAGCCGGTCCCCGACCCCACCTCCTCCTCGCGAGCCCACCCCGTCATTGCGTCGCGAAGAGGTGCGCTCGCGAGGAGGAGGTGGGTTCGGCGAGGGAGGGAGAGGGGGAGGGAGGGAGAGGGGGGTCAGAAGGCGGCGGCGCCGGCCTCGGCCACGGCCTGGTCCAGCTCGCCGGAGCCGCCCGAGACGCCCACCGCGCCGACCACGACACCACCGCGGGTCAGCGGCACGCCACCGGCGAAGATCGCGACGCCGCGGCCGTGGGCGTTCGTCGTGTGGATGCCGAAGAACTGCTGTGTCGGCTGGGAGTTGTCGCCGAGGTCCTTCGTGGAGATGTCGAAGGCGCGCGAGGTCCACGCCTTGCTGATGGAGATCTCGATGCTGCCGATCCAGGCACCGTCCTGGCGGACGTGGGCGACGAGGTTGCCGCCGGCGTCGACGACGGCGACATTGACGGGCTGGCCGAGTTCGTCGGCGCGCTTCTCGGCGGCCTCGATCACACGGCGGGCATCGGCGAGGGTGACGGACATGGGTGCTCCTTCGGTCGGTAAGAGGGGGATCAGGCGGTCTTGATGTAGCCGTTGGGGTTCAGCACGTACTTGCGGGGGGCGCCGCGGTCGAAGTCCGCGTACCCCTGCGGTGCCGCGTCGAGGCTGATCGGCGACGCGCCCACGGCATCGGCAATGTGCACCTTGTCATGCAGGATCGCCATCATCAGCTGGCGGTTGTACTTCATGACCGGGCACTGGCCGGTGGCGAACGACAGCGACTTCGCCCAGCCGAGGCCGAGGCGGAGCGAGAGCGATCCGACCTTCGCGGCCTCGTCGACCCCGCCCGGGTCGCCCGTGACGTAGAGGCCCGGGATGCCGACCGCGCCGCCGGCGGCGGTGAGGTCGAACAGCGAGTTGAGCACGGTCGCCGGCGCCTCGTGACCGGCGTCCGCGCCGTGGCCGTGCGCCTCGAAGCCGACCGCGTCGACCGCGGCATCCACCTCCGGCACGCCCAGGATCTGCTCGATCTGGTCCTTCGGGTCGCCCTTCGACACGTCGACGGTCTCGGCGCCGAAGGACCGGGCGCGGGCGAGGCGGTCGGCGTTGAGGTCGCCGACGATCACGGCCGCCGCGCCCAGCAGCTGCGCGCCGACCGCCGCGGCGAGCCCGACAGGGCCGGCGCCAGCGATGTACACGGTCGACCCGGGCCGGACGCCGGCGGTGTAAGCGCCGTGGAATCCGGTCGGGAAGATGTCGGACAGCATCGTCAGGTCGAGGATCTTCTCCAGGGCTTGCTCGCGATCGGGGAAGACGAGCAGGTTCCAGTCCGCATAGGGGACGAGCACGTACTCGGCCTGGCCGCCGACCCATCCGCCCATGTCGACGTAGCCGTACGCGGAGCCGGGCCGATCGGGGTTGACGTTGAGGCAGATCCCGGTCTTGCCCTCCTTGCAGTTGCGGCAGCGGCCGCAGGCGATGTTGAACGGCACCGAGACGATGTCGCCGACCTTCACGAACTCGACGTCCGGCCCGACCTCGATCACCTCGCCGGTGATCTCGTGCCCGAGCACGAGACCGGCCGGCGCGGTCGTGCGCCCCCGGACCATGTGCTGGTCGGATCCGCAGATGTTCGTCGAGACGGTGCGGAGGATGGCGCCGTGCGGCACCTTGCGGCCGACGTTCGCGGGATGCACCCCCGGGCCGTCCTTCAGCTCGAACTCCGGGTAGGGGATCTCGCCGACCTCCACGACACCCGGTCCCTTGTACACGACGGCCCTGTTGCCCGACATCCTCGTCCTCCCGTTTCGCGAGCTGGCGCGGGCGACGGTGCCCGCTGCCTCGACTCTTCCCGCCCGCCCGCCCGGGGTCGATCACCCGTGCGGACCACCCGGACTACCCGGACGGGTGGCTCCGCGTAGAGTGGGCCGCATGACCGACGGCGGTCCCGCCTGCACCGAGGACACCCTCCGCGATCTGGTGGAGGTCGTGAGCGGTCCGGAGACCGCACTCGCCGAACGCCTGTCGCGGGTCGTGGCGCCGTTCGTGGCGCACGACGCGCTGCTGATCCTCGCCGCCGACGCCGCGGGCGTGCGCCGATCCGGCACGGGGGACCGCGCGTTCGTCGAGGGGGTCTCGCCGCTCGAGCTCGACGAGCTGCGGCGGGGGATCCCCGCGGGCACCGCCCGCCGGGGCGAGCTGGGCGTCGCGGGTGAGCGGGTCCCGACCCTGCAGGCCCTCTCGCGCAACGGCGCGCTCGTAGTGGTCGCGCGCCCCGGGCCGGGCCAGGATTCCGTGGTCCTGCAGATGTGGAACCTCGTGGCCCTGCGCGTCCAGCAGCGGGCGGATCAGGCCCTGCCCGACTACCTGCAGCACGCCCGCGTGTCGTCCGGCGCGCGGATGGAGGCGCTCGGCGAGCTGACCGACGAGTACTCGACGACGCTCGAGTCGGTGCTGGCGGCCCTACGGTCTGCGACGCTGGACGACCGCGCGGCCCGGCAGACCGCGGTCCGCCTGGCCGCCGAGGGGATGGTGCACCTGCGCACCGCGGGCGACCGCGCCCGGGCGTTCACGGAGGAGCCGGTCACGACCGCGTTCGAGCGCCTCCGCGACGATCTGCGTCCGCTCGTGCGGTACCGCGATCTCGACGTGCAGTTCGTGGAACCGCCCGTGGACGGCCGGCCGCTGCCGAGCGAGGTCGCGCACGGCGCGCGCGCCGTGGTGCGCGGCTGCATCCTCGCCCTCATCGACCGCCCCGACGTCACACGCGTCCGCGTGCAGTGGGACTGCGACGGGACGAACCTCCTCGTGGACCTCCGCGACGACGGGCCCGGCGACGTCTCGGATGCCTCGAGCGTGCTGCAGCCCGCCCGCCAGCGCGTGCACGCCCTCAACGGGCGCCTCGCCGTGAGCGCGACGCCCGGATGGGGGACGGAGATCTCGGTCGTGATCCCGCTGGATCCACCGCACGCCGCAGGGACGGCGGGATGGGACCTCCGTCCGCGGGAGACGCAGGTCCTGTCCCGGCTCGTGGCGGGGGAGCGCAACCGGGAGATCGCGCAGGCGCTCGGCATCAGCGAGAACACGGTGAAGTTCCACGTCGCCCGGATCTTCCGTTCGCTCGGGGTCGACACCCGTGCTCAGGCTGCTGCCGCCGTCCTCGAGCGCGCGCATTACCTCGCACGTCCCGCCGACGGCGCCGGATTTGGGCTGCCGCGCGCGGAGGCGTAGTCTGGGGGACGCCGAAGACCGCCGGTCATCGTCGTGCGTGAAAGCGCAGGTCGATCGAAGCACTGCGAAAGCAGGGGCCCGCGCAGGTGACACGAACGACATCCGATTGTGGGATCACGCTCCGTGCGCTTGCGCCGGGGCGTTTCTGTTTCTCCGGGGCGGGTGGTCGAGGCGACGCTCCGCCACCGCGGGGCGTCACGAAGACATGTCATCAAGACATACAGGGAGTGGCCATGGCGCAGAAGGATGCGACGGTCGCCGAGCTCACGAAGAACTTCGAGGACTCGAACGCCGTACTGCTGACCGAGTACCGCGGCTTGACGGTTGCCGAGCTCAAGGAGCTCCGCAACAGCATCCGTCAGGACGCGGAGTACGCCGTGGTGAAGAACACGCTCACCAAGATCGCCGCCAACAAAGCGGGGATCTCGGCGCTGGACGACGAGCTCAAGGGCCCGTCGGCTGTCGCCTTCGTGCACGGCGACCCGGTCGCCGTCGCGAAGGGTCTGCGTGCCTTCGCCAAGGCACACCCTCTTCTCGTGGTGAAGGGCGGCTTCTTCGACGGAGCCCCCCTGTCCGCGGAGGAGGTCGACAAGCTCGCCGACCTCGAGAGCCGTGAAGTCCTGCTGGCGAAGCTCGCCGGCGCGATGAAGGCCTCGCTGTTCGGCGCTGCCTATCTGTTCAACGCTCCGCTCGCCCAGGCCGCTCGCGCGGTCGACGCGCTGCGGCAGAAGCAGGAGTCCGCCGCCTGATCCGTCAGGCGCCGGCGAATACCCCACACAAGGAGAAACACCATGGCAAAGCTCAGCACTGAAGAGCTGCTCGACGCCTTCAAGGAGCTCACGCTCATCGAGCTGTCCGAGTTCGTCAAGAAGTTCGAGGAGACCTTCGAGGTCACCGCCGCGGCTCCGGTCGCGGTCGCCGCGGCCGCCCCCGCCGCGGGTGGCGCCGGTGGCGCCGCTGCCGAGGCCGAGGAGAAGGACTCGTTCGACGTCGTCCTCGAGTCGGTCGGCGACAAGAAGATCCAGGTCATCAAGGTCGTCCGCGAGCTCACCTCGCTCGGCCTCGGTGAGGCGAAGGCGCTCGTCGACGGCGCGCCGAAGCCGGTCCTGGAGGGTGCGAACAAGGAGACGGCCGACAAGGCCAAGGCTGCGCTCGAAGAGGTCGGCGCGACCATCACCCTCAAGTAAGACCTTCGTCGCCTCGCGACGGAAGAAGCCCCGGTGCCCCGTGCGCCGGGGCTTCTTCCTGTCCGGAAGCCTTTACCGAGTCGTGATGTGCGCGGTCGTTGTGGCGTGGGAGCGCTCCCGTTAGCATAAACGCGTCAGTTCCTGAGAGAACTCAATGAACTCGCACTCAATGAGGAGGAGATCACATGCGTATGTCATCACGGCGACGAGTTCTGATGGCGGTGGCCGTCGCAGGCGCTGCGGGGCTCGCGCTCGCGGGCTGTGCGGAGAGTTCGGGAGGCGGCGCGGCCTCGAGCGGTACGACGACCGTTCAGATCAGCGGGGGGATCACCGGCGGCGAGGCGGACGCGCTCAACGAGTCGTTCACGCAGTTCACCGCGGACACCGGCATCAAGGTCGTCTACACCGGTGACAAGAGCTTCGAGGGCAACATCGTCACGAAGGTCACGGGCGGTTCCGCTCCGGACATCGCGATCGTGCCGCAGCCGGGTCTGCTGAAGACCCTGATCGACACCGGCCAGGTCCAGAAGGGCTCGTCGGCGACCGAGGCGAACGTCGACAACTACTGGTCGACCGCCTGGAAGACCTACGGCTCGTCGGGCGGCACCTTCTACGCCGCCCCGATGCTCGCGAACGTCAAGGGGTTCGTCTGGTACTCGCCCAAGCAGTTCAAGCAGTGGGGCGTCAGCGTTCCCACCACGTGGGATGAGCTCATGACGTTGACCCAGACCATCCAGCAAAAGACCGGCGCCGCACCGTGGTGTGCGGGCTTCGCCTCGGATGCCGCGTCGGGGTGGCCGGGCACCGACTGGATCGAGGATCTCGTCCTGCGTCAGTCTGGACCCGACGTCTACGACCAGTGGGTCGCCGGCACCGTGAAGTTCACAGATCCGCCGATCAAGCAGGCCTTCGACACGCTCAGCACGATCCTGCTGAACCCGCAGTACGTCAACGCGGGCTTCGGCGACGTCAAGAGCATCAACTCGACCGCGTTCGGGGATGTCGCGGCCAAGGTCGCGGACGGCACCTGCCCGCTCACGCACCAGGCCTCGTTCCTCTCGGCGAACTTCCTCGAGGTGAACACGGCATCGGGTCAGCCCCCGGTGGTCGCGCCGGATGGTGACGTCTACGCGTTCCTGCTGCCGAGCATCAAGGCGAGCGACCCGAAGTACGTCGAGGTCGGCGGCGAGTTCGTGGCCGCGTTCTCCAACGACCCGAACGTGCAGAAGGTCGTCGAATACATGTCGACACCCGCCTTCGCGGACGCTCGCGTCAAGCTGGGCGGCGTCATCTCGGCCAACAACGGCGCGGACCCGTCGCTCGCCTCGAGCCAGTTCCTGGTCGACGCGATGAAGCTCGTGCAGAACCCGGACACCGTCATCCGGTTCGATGCCTCCGACCTGATGCCGGCCACGGTCGGTTCCGGGTCGTTCTGGAAGGGCATGGTCAACTGGATCGACGGCAAGCCGACGGCCGATGTGCTCGCCGAGATCCAGGCGGGCTACAACAACTGAACGGCTGACGAGGGCGGCGGGGTCGTCACGGCGACCCCGCCGCCCCTGGCTTCGCAGCACCCGCCCAACGGATGGGGGAGGACATGTCGACGACGACATCCACAGCGGCTCCGGTCTCCAGCAGGCGGCCGCCCGGCACCCGGGACACGCGACCGGGCAGAGGCAAGAACTCCGTCGCCCGGCGGGTCGCTGGCGTCGTCGCCATCGTCGCGGCGATCGTGCTCGTCGCGCTCGTGGTCCTGTTGCTGACGAGCCCGGGCAATCCGGACGCGTCGCCGACGACGATCGGGTTCTCGCTCAACAGCTTCTTCGTCTGGATCGGGGCGATGAACCCGCTCATCCAGATCCCGATCGTGCTCGTGGTCTTCGCGGCGGTGATCGCGCTGGTCCTTGTGCTCATCGAGTTCGCGCCGCGCGCGGGGCGCGGATACTTCTGGCTGCGCCTGGCGGCCAGCATCCTCGTGCCGCTGATCGCGTTCCTCCTGCTCCGGCCGTATCAGAACGCGGTCGTGTACGTCGTGGGGATCGCGCTGGCGACCGGCATCCTGCTGTTTTTCGCCGACTACCGGGCGCGCGGCGGAGCGGGCTACATCTTCCAGCTCGTGATCTTCCTCGCCCCCGCGATGGCGCTGCTGATCGTCGGCCTCGTCTACCCGGCGATCTCGACGATCTTCCAGTCGTTCTTCGACAAGACCGGGACGACGTTCGTCGGGCTGGACAACTACATCTGGACGTTCACGAATCCCGACGGCTTCTGGTCCGTCATCAATACGCTCATCTGGGCCGTCGTCGCGCCGATCTTCTCCACGTCGATCGGTCTCGCCTACGCCGTCTTCATCGACCGGGCGCGCGGTGAGAAGACCCTCAAGGTGTTCGTGTTCATGCCGTACGCGATCTCGTTCGTCGGGGCCGGCATCATCTGGAAGTTCGTGTACGACTACCGGCAGGGTCAGCAGATCGGCCTGCTCAACGCGATCATCACCGCGTTCGGCGGCCAGCCGGTGAGCTGGCTCGACGCGCAGCCCCTCATCAACACGTTCTGTCTGCTCGCGGTGTTCATCTGGACGCAGACGGGGTTCGCGATGGTCGTGCTGTCCGCGGCGATCAAGGGCGTCCCGACCGAGCAGCTCGAGGCCGCGGAGCTCGACGGGGCCAACGCGTGGCAGCGATTCCGGAACGTCACGGTCCCCGGCATCCGGACGTCGCTCATCGTGGTGCTGACGACGATCACGATCTTCTCGCTGAAGGTGTACGACATCGTGGCGGTCATGACCGGCGGCCGGTCGAACTCGACCGTGCTGGCCTTCGAGATGGTCAACCAGCAGCAGCGGTTCCAGAGCTACGGGCACTCGTCGGCGCTCGCCGTCGTGCTGTTCCTCTTCGTCGTGCCGCTGATCATCTACAACGTGCGTCAGATGCGCAAGCAAGAGGAGATCCGCTGATGACTATCGAAGTCGACACCGTCCCGACGCTCAGCCAGCGGGCGGTCCGCGCCGAGGCGCGACGCTCCCGCCGCAATGAGAGCGAGGCGCAGAAGCGGCTGAGCTCGCGGACCGCGACGATCGTCGCCATCGTCATCGCGCTCGTCTGGACCATCCCCACCTTCGGCCTCTTCGTGACGTCCTTCCGGCCGGGTGCCGCCTCCGCGACGACCGGCTGGTGGACGGTGTTCACCGACCCGGAGTTCACGCTCGGCAACTACTCGGCGGCCCTCACCTCGGGGGGCACGGCGCTCACGCTCGGCGAGTCGTTCCTGAACTCGCTCGCGATCTCGATCCCGGCGACGATCATCCCGATCGCGCTGGCCGCGCTCGCGGCCTACGCGTTCGCCTGGATCCCGTTCAAAGGCCGCGGCTTCCTCTTCGTGGCGGTGTTCGCGCTGCAGATCCTGCCGCTGCAGATGGCGCTCGTACCGCTGCTGAGCCTGTTCTCGCGCGGTCTGACGATCGGGGGAGTGAACATCTTCCCCGGCTTCGCGCTGCGCGGCGTCGAGCACAGCTTCGCGACGGTGTGGATCGCGCACGTCATGTTCGCGCTGCCCCTCGCGATCTTCCTGCTGCACAACTTCATCCGGGAGATCCCGAACGAGCTGATCGAGGCGGCGCGGATGGACGGGGCGGGCCACGGGCAGATCTTCTTCCGGATGATCCTGCCGCTCGCGATGCCGGCGATCGCGTCGTTCGCGATCTTCCAGTTCCTGTGGGTGTGGAACGACCTGCTGGTCGCCACGATCTTCGCGCCGTCCTCGTCGTTGCCGCTCACGCAGACGCTGAACTCGCTGTCCGGCTCGTGGGGGAACAAGTGGTACCTGCAGTCGGCGGGCGCCTTCATCTCGATCATCGTGCCGCTGATCGTGTTCTTCGCGCTGCAGCGCTTCTTCGTCCGGGGCCTCCTTGCCGGCGCCACGAAGGGCTGACCCCGGCATCCGCCCCTGCCCCGGTCCTCCGCGCCCGCGCCACCTCCCCGCGAGAACGCGCTTGTGTCACAGAAACGCCGCAAGAAGAGGACAGAGGCGCGTTCTCGCGGGGAGGTGGGCCTCGGTAGGGTGAGGGCGTGGATGCCGCGACCGACGTCGATCTCGCACGGGGGCTCAGCGAGGCGGATGTCGCGGAGCGGCGCGCGGCGGGACAGGTCAACGCGTACGCCGCCGACTCCAGCCGGAGCGTCTGGAACATCGTCCGCGCCAACGTCTTCACTCTGTTCAACGGCATCGTCGCCTCGTGCTTCCTCGTGCTGCTCCTGGTCGGCCGCTGGCAGGACGCCCTCTTCGGGATCAGCGCCCTCGCGAACGCGGTCATCGGCTGCGTGCAGGAGTTCCGCGCGAAGGCGGCACTCGACCGGCTCGCGCTGCTGAACGCGCCCCGCGCGCGCGTCCGTCGCGACGGGCAGGAGCGGGAGATCGCGCCCGGCGACGTCGTACTGGGCGACATCCTCGTCTTGCGCGCGGGCGACCAGATCCCCGCCGACGCCACGGTCGCCGCCGCGCGCGGGCTGCAGGTGGACGAGTCGATGCTGACCGGCGAGTCGGATGCCGTCGACAAGGATCCCGGCGCCGACGTGCTCTCCGGCTCGATCGTGGTCGCCGGTGAGGGCGACGCCGAGGTCGTGCGCGTCGGCGCCGACTCCTATGCGAACCGCTTCGCCGACGAGGCCAAGCGCTTCTCCCTGGTCTCCAGCGAGCTGCGCACCTCCATCAACCGCGTCCTGAAGTGGGTCGCGTGGGGCATCGGCCCGATCGGCCTCCTCGTCCTCAACGCCCAGATGATGGTCGCGGGCGGCTGGGTCGACGCGTTCCAGACGGGCACCTGGGTGCAGGCGATCGTCAACACGATCGCCTCCCTGATCGCGATGATCCCGCTCGGTCTCGTGCTCATGACCTCGATCGCGTTCGCGGTCGGCGCGGTGAAGCTCGCCGGGAAGCAGGTGCTCGTCAACGAGCTGGCCGCCGTCGAGGGGCTCGCCCGCGTCGATGTCGTCTGCCTCGACAAGACCGGCACGCTGACCGTGGGCGAGATCGAGTTCGACGGCACGCACCCGCTGCATGCCCCGGGCGCCGGCGGGTGGCAGCACGTGCTCGGCTGGTACGGCGCCGCGCCGGATGCCAACGCTACGTCGCGTTGCCTGCGCGAGCCCTTCCCGGTGTCGAACCCGCTCACGCCCGCGGAGACGATCGTGTTCTCGTCGGCGCGGAAGTGGAGCGCCGTCGCCTTCCGCGGGGAGGCCGAGGGCACGTGGGTGCTCGGCGCCCCCGAGATGGTCTTCGGCGACGCGGCATCCGATCCGGCCTCGCCCCTCGGCGGGCTCGTCACCTCCCTCGCCGCGACGGGTCGGCGGACCCTCGTGCTCGGCCACGCGCCCAGCGTGCTGACCGAGGCCGAGGCGCGCGACGAGCGGCTGCCGGCCGGGCTCGTTCCGGTCGCGGTCGTGACGTTCCGCGAGCAGGTGCGGCCGGATGCCGCGCAGACGCTCGCGTACTTCCGCGCGCAGGGCGTCGGCATCCGCATCATCTCGGGCGACAACCCACGGACGGTCGCCGCGATCGCCCGCGAGGTCGGCGTCGACATGGCCGAGGGCTACGACGCGCGGCACCTGCCGGAGGACGACGCGAAGCTCGCGGAGATCCTCGAGACACACACCGTGTTCGGCCGGGTCACGCCGGAGCAGAAGAAGCGCATGGTGACGGCCCTCCAGAGCACGGGGCACACCGTCGCGATGACCGGTGACGGCGTCAACGACGCGCTCGCGATCAAGACCGCCGACATCGGCATCGCGATGAACTCCGGATCGCCCGCGACGAAGGCCGTCGCGCGGCTCGTGCTGCTCGACGGGCAGTTCTCGCACCTGCCCGACGTCGTCGCCGAGGGCCGCCAGGTCATCGCGAACATCGAGCGCGTCTCGATGCTGTTCCTCACCAAGACGACCTACGCGACCGGGCTCGCGATCCTGTTCGGCATCCTCGTTCTGGAGTTCCCGTTCCTGCCACGGCAGCTGTCGATCACGGACGGTCTGACGATCGGCATCCCGGCGTTCTTCCTCGCGCTCATGCCGAACGCGGAGCGCTACGCGCCCGGGTTCCTCCGCCGCTCGCTGTCGTTCGCGATGCCCGCGGGCATCGTGATCGCCGTCGCGCTGACGGTCTACACGGTGCTCGCGATGCAGCTCGGGGTGCCGGAGCCCGCGCTGCGGACGGGGTCGACGATCATCCTCGCGGTCGTCGGCATCTGGATCCTGACCGTGCTCTCCCGGCCGATCGACCGTTACAAGGTGCTCGTGATCGGTGCCATGTTCCTCGGGCTCATCGCCGTGTTCACCATCCCGATCCTCACCGAGTTCCTGCAGCTCGTCGACCCGGGCGAGGCCGCGGCGTACCTCATCGCGCTCATCATCATCGCGACGATCGGGCTGATCGAGCTCGTGCGGCTCGTGCACCTCCGCTTCCTGCGCCGCACCCTCGGCCCCGCCGAGGCCGCCCTGCGCCCCTAGCGTCTGCGGGACCGGGGACGAACAGCTAGCTCGCGGCCGGGCCGCGCGCTCCGCCGGCGGACACGCTCAGCTCCGGGGCCGCGTCGAGCAGGCTCACCGTGTAGGCCTCGAGCGGGCGGTGCAGCACCTCGCGGGTGGGTCCCTCCTCGCACACCTCCCCGGAGCGCATCACGAGGACGCGGTCGGCGAGCGCGCTCACGACGCCGAGGCTGTGCGTGATGAACAGCATTGCGAGACCCTGCGCCCGCAGCTCGTCGAGGAGCCGGATGACGGATGCCTGGACCGACACGTCGAGCGCGGAGGTGATCTCGTCGCAGATGAGGAGCTTCGGCTGCGCCGCCAGGCCCCGGGCGATCGCCACCCGCTGCTTCTCGCCGCCGGACAGCTCGTGCGGGAGCTTCGTCAGCGCCCGCCGGGTGAGGTGGACCCGGTCGAGGAGCTCCCCGCTCTGGGCGGCCACGTCCTGTCCGTCCTCCGTCCCGAACAGCCGCAGCGGCCGGCCCAGGATCTGAGCGACCGTGTGACTGGGGTTGAGGGACCGGTCCGGGTTCTGGAAGATCAGCTGGATGTCGCGGCGCTGCTGGCGCGTGCGCTTCTCCACCCGATCCTCGAGCGTGTCGCGCCCGAGCTGGACCGACCCCGACGCGATGGGCATGAGCCCCGCGATCGCGCGCCCGGTCGTGGACTTGCCGCTCCCGCTCTCGCCCACGAGAGCGACGCACTCGCCGTCGCGGATCTCGAAGCTGACGTCCTTGACCACCATCGGCGTGCCGGGGTACTTCAGCTGCAGCTCGTCGACGCGGAGGACCGGCGTGCGCTCGTCGCGCTCGACCCGCGGCGGCGCCAGGACGTCGACCAGCACGAGCTCGCGGGGCTTCCAGCAGTCCGCGGAGCTCTCGCCGCGGCGCTCGGTCGGCGGGGTGTCGGTGCGGCACCGGTCGTCGGCGAGCGGACACCGCGGGCTGAAGCGGCAGGCGTCCGGCCAGTTCCCGGGCGCCGGCATCTGGCCCGGGATGCCGACCGTGTGGTGCTTGGTCCGCACCCTCGGCACCGAGTCCAGCAGGAGCGCGGTGTACGGATGCAGCGGCGTCGAGACCAGTGTCGCCGTCGGGCCCTGCTCGATGATGCGTCCCGCGTACATCACGGCGATCCGGTCCGAGATCTGCTCCACGACGGCGAGGTCGTGGCTGATGTAGACGAAGGCGATCTGCTCCGTACGCGCGAGGTCGGCCACGAGGTCGAGCACCTTGGCCTGGGTCGTGACATCCAGGCCGGTCGTGGGCTCGTCGAGCACGACGACGGCGGGCCGCGTCGCCATCGCCATCGCGATGAGCAGGCGCTGCTGCTGACCGCCGGAGAGCTCGAACGGATACGCCGCGTGGACGCGCTCGGGAAGTCCGACGCGCGCAGTCAGGTCCTTGGCTCGCTGGTCGGCCTCCCGTGCACTGATCCCGTGCACCGTCATGCTCTCGCGGAGCTGACGCCCGGCGCGCTGGCGCGGATTGAGCGAGGTCGACGCATCCTGCGGCACGTACGAGATGACCCGTCCGCGCGCCTTCTGCAGCTCCGTCGGCGACAGGGCGAGGAGGTCGAGTCCGTCCACGGAGACGCGGCCCGAGGTGATCGTCATCCCGGATCGCGCGTGTCCGAGGAGCGCGAGCGCAACCGCGGTCTTGCCCGACCCGGACTCCCCGACGAGCGAGACGACCTCGCCCGGGGCGACCGCGAACGAGATGCCCTCGACGATCGTGGTTCCTCCCGTCGTCGCGAGGGCCAAGTCTTCGACGACGAGCGAGGGCGTCGCGGCGACCGCGATCGCTCCGCTCGGGTTCGGCTCCTGCTCAGGCACGGGGCATCCCCTCCCGTCCGACGGCGCGGGCGACCGACTCGGCGACGAGCGTCAGCCCGATCGTGAGCAGCGCGATCGAGAGCGCCGGGACGATGACGCTGAGCGGCTGGGTCGTGATCCCATAGCGGTTCTCGCTGATCATCAATCCCCAATCCGAGTCGGGAGGGGTCCGGCCGAACCCCAGGAAGCTGATGGCCGCGAGGAACAGCACCGACCAGCAGAACCGGAGTCCGACGTCGGCGGCGAAGAGTCCCCGGAGGTTGGGTGCGATCTCCCGGACGAGGATCGAGGCCGTGCTCTCCCCGCGCGCGACCGCCGCCTCCACATACTCGTTCGCGACGAGGCCGAGGGCGAAGCCGCGGAAGATGTGGATGATCGGCGGGAGTTGCA
Organism: Microbacterium sp. X-17; assembly: GCF_039615055.1. Lineage (NCBI taxonomy): Bacteria > Bacillati > Actinomycetota > Actinomycetes > Micrococcales > Microbacteriaceae > Microbacterium > Microbacterium sp. X-17. The sequence continues at coordinate 426,693 of NZ_JBDHNI010000002.1, read as the reverse complement.
TGAGCACGATCGCCGCCACGATGATCGGGAATCCGCGACCGAACGCCGAGATGAGCACGAGGGCGAGGATCGTCGGCGGGATCGCGTAGAAGATCGTCGAGATCGCCCGCGTGCCCTGATCGACGGGACGCCCGCGCCGGTACGCGGCGAGGAGGGCGATGGGGATGCCGATCAGGTAGGCGAGCGCGGTGCCGAGCAGAGCGGTCGCGATCAGCAGCCATCCGCCGTTGAGGTAGCGGCTGAGCACGTCGCGTCCGAGCGACTCGGTGCCGAGCCACGCCGTGGCCGAGGGGCCCTCGAACGGGCGCCCGACCACCTCCGCCTGCGAGTGGGGGCTGATGAAGGGTCCGACGATCGCGATCAGGACCATGAGGCCCAACAGGATCAGCCCGAACCGTCCGCTCGGGCTGCGGAGGACGGCGCGCCACGAGGTGCGGAGGATGCCGACCTCTTTCGCGGCGTCCGGCGGGGCGACCGCCACCGCCGCGGAGTTCAGGGTCACGGTCATGCTTTCCTCCTGCGCAGGCGCGGATCGAGGGCGCCGCTGACGACATCGGCGAGGACGTTGGCGACGATCAGCACGAAGGTGATCAGGATGCAGCACGCGAGCACGGTCGGCGTGTCCCGGCTGTTGACCGCGTTCGTCGTCGCCACCCCGAGACCGGGGTACTGGAACAGGCTCTCCGTCACCACCACGCCGCCGACGAGCCAGCCGACGGTGAGCACGACGATCGCGATGATCGAGCTCGCCGCGTTGGGGAGCGCGTGCCGCCAGACGATCGTCGACTGCGGGACGCCGCGCAGCCGCGCGGCCTGGATGTAGTCGGTGCCGAGCACCGTGATCATCGAGGCCCGGATCATCCTCGACGACTGGGCGATCGAGACGAAGATGAGCGTCAGCAGCGGCAGCGCGATGACGGTGATCTGCGCGATCACCGGCCGACTGGGGTCGACGATCGCCGTCGCCGGGAGGATCCCCAGCCAGTTCGTGAACACGAGGATCAGGAGCGTGCCGATCACGAACTCCGGGGTGGAGGCCCACGTGAGGCCCGTCGAGGAGATGATGTGGTCGATCACGCTGTCGCGCTTGACCGCCGCCGTCACGCCCAGCGCGATCGCGAGCGGGATCATGATGAGGATCGCGAGGCCGGCGAGGACCGCGGAGTTGGCGACGTAGGGCGCGATGCTCTCCCAGATCGGCCGGCCGGTCTGGACGGACGATCCCAAGTCGCCGTGGGCGAGCCCGCCGAGCCAGTCGAGGTACTGCTGCCACAGCGGGCGGTCCAGCCCGTACTGGGCGCGCAGCAGCTCCAGCTTCTCTGGCGTCGCTTGCTGGCCGAGCGCGACCTGCGCGGCATCCCCGGGGATGAGCGACAGTGCGATGAACATGACGAGGCTGACCCCGAGGAGAGTCGCCGCCCCGATGAGGACCCTCTTACCGATGGCGATCATGGTTGCTTCCGTTCCGTTGCCGCTGCCCTCGCAGATCGGATTCGACCTGCGAGGGCAGCGGGATGGTGCGGGATCAGCTCAGGTAGACCTGGGTGAAGTCGAACTCGCCGAGCGCGGTGTACGGGTTCTGCTTCAGCCCGTGCACCTGGGTGGATGCCGCGTCGAGGAGGTTCGGGAACACCGGGATGATGTATCCGCCCTGGTCGTAGAGGATCTTCTGCGCCTGCGTGAGGAGCGCGTTCGCGGCCGTCGGATCCGGCGTCCGCAGCGCCTGCTGGTAGAGGTCGTTCCACTGCGTGTTGGTCCACAGCGTCTCCGGGAGACCAGCGCCCGGAACCAGCATGTTGTTGTAGAAGTACACGAGGGGGTGACCGAGCCAGTACGTCGATCCGAACGGGTTCACCTGGTACGACTGCGACCAGTACTGATCGGACGGCAGGTTGTGCAGCGTGATCGTGACGCCGCCGGCCTGCGCCTGCTGGACCATGAGGGTCGACATGTCCACGATCCCCGGGAAGATGTTCGAGGTGTACAGGTCGACGTGCAGGTCGGACTGGCCGGCGTCGGCCAGGAGCTTCTTGGCCTGCTCCGGGTCGTACTGACGCTGCGGCAGGTCGCTCGGATAGCTCGGGTCGTCGATGCCGAACAGGTCGTTCCCGAGCCGGCCGTAGCCGAAGTAGACGTTGTCGAGGATCTGCTGCCGGTCCACGAGCAGGCGTAGCGCCTGCCGCACGCGCGGGTCGGCGAGCGCGCCGGCGCTCGAGCCGCTCGTGAACATGTACTGCGCGGGGAACGAGCTGCCCGGCGTCGAGATCGCCTGGATCGCCTTGTTCGACTCGAGGCTCTGGAACTGCGCCGGCGCGACCGCGGCGATCGCGTCGACCTGGCCGCCCAGCAGCGCGTTGGTGCGCGCTTGGTCATCGTTGATCGAGACGAGCGTGACGGAGTTGAGGTACGGCTCGCCCGCCACCCGGTAGTGCGGATTGGCCGTCAGGACCGACTGGTGCCCGGGATCGAACTCGCTGAGGACGAAGGGCCCGGTGCCGATCGGCTTGTCGAAGTTCGTCGTGCCGGCCTTGAAGATGCCGAGGCGGAAGTCGGACACGGCGGAGGGGAAGAGCGAGTTCGGCGTCTTGAGGTCGGCCTCGACCGTGAGGTCGTCGACCGCCTTCAGGTCGGCGACGTCCGCGAGGGCGCTCGCCGACTTCGACACCGTGGCCGGGTTCATGTGGTACTTGAACGTCCAGATGACGTCCGCGGACGTGAGGGGCGTGCCGTCCGAGAAGAGCACCCCCGCGGGGAGCTTGATGGTCCATACGGTGGCATCGCTGTTGGGCGTCATGCTCTCGGCGAGGGACATTTTTATACCGTCCTGCCCCGCGACCGTCAGGGTGTCGAGGATCTGGCGGGTCCGCGCGAAGTCCATCGTCGTGATGATCTGCGACGGGTCGTTCGTCTCCTGGTTCCCGTTTCCGAGGAGGCCGACCCGGAGGTTCCCGCCATGGACGGGCGTTCCGTCGGAGGCGGCGGGCGTCGCCGAGCTGGAGCACGCGGCCATCGCGGTCGTCGTGAGGACGAGGGCGACGGCCACGGCGGCCACCCTGCGAAGGCGGCGAGAGGCGTTTTTGGGCATAGTGAACACCTTCTGGTGAGGGGAGAGATGCTGTGATCTGGCGTCGCTTCGCGAGCGCGACGACGGTGGACTGTTCCGGTGATCGGACCGAATCATCGCTGACTGGTTCGATTGGTCCCTAACCTTGGACCCCGCCTTTCGGCGGTCGCACTAGCCATATGGCTAAGCGCGTCGCCTCAGATTCGGACATAGAAGCGCCGGCTGCTGCGCGGCACCCAGAACGCCAGCAGCGTGAGCACCTCCAGCAGGAGAAGCGCCGACGACCACCAGTCCCACGGATCGGTCGTCACGATCGTGACGATGTGCAGCGCGATCTGGATGGCGAGGTAGATCGTCACGAGGAGTCGCGCGAGCCGGCTGCCGCGCGCTGCCGCGGAGCCGACCGTGATCGTGAGCAGGCCGAAGAGGATGGTGCCCGCGCCGAGCAACGAGACCGCGATCATCGTGCCGGTGTCGGGCGCCTGGTAGCGGCTGAGAAGGATCAGCAGCCCGATCGCGGCGTTGAAGAAGCCGCTGAGGTAGACGAGCACGACGGCCGCGGTGACGAGTCCCGGGCGGCGTCGTGCGGCGGGAGCGGCCTCCATGCGCACCACCCTAGCGGCCAGGTCGGGCCTCCTGCCGGCCGAGCTCGCGCACCGGCTGCACCCGGAAGAGGCGCACGACGCGGCCGGACGCGCGTTCGTAGGCGCGGTATCCCGGCCACTGTCGCTCGATGCGCGCCCAGACGACATCCCGCTCCTCGTCGGTCACGAGGATCGCGTGCACCGCGAGCCGCCGGCCGCGGACGGAGATCTCGGCATCCGGGTGCGCGAGGAGGTTCGTGCTCCACGCGGGATGCCGGTCGCCGGCGAAGTTCGAGCCGGCGACGATCGCGCGGCCGTGGCCGTCCGGCGTGTACATGAGGACGACCTCGCGGGTCACGCCCGACTTCGCACCGGTCGTCCGGAGCGTCAGCGAGGGGACGAGCAGCGCGCTCACCTGCACGGTGCCGCCGGTGAGGGCGGAGAGGAGGCGCTCGAACGGCGGCAGGAAGATCGGCCCCGCCGTCCGGAACGCTCGGGTGCGCGAGAGGGGGGCGATGAGCTGGCGGACGACGTCGACGACCCGGGTCATGCCCGCCATTCTGCCGGGTCCCCCGGAACGGCGTCGGACTACGATCGAAGGATGGCGAGGAAGGCCCCGACGAAGGACATCGACGAGTCTCGACTGAGCGTGGGGGAGCGCAAGCGGGTGGCGGTCGGTGTTCCCGCCGTCACGCACGCGCTGCAGATCTCGTGGGAACAGATGGGCGCGGTACGCGGTGCGCGCGCGCTCGCGCGCGTCAACCAGAAGGACGGCTTCGACTGCCCGGGCTGCGCGTGGCCCGAGACCGACCACCGGCACGTCGCGGAGTTCTGCGAGAACGGCGCGAAGGCGGTCGCCGAGGAGGCCACCATCCGCCGTGTCGGGCCCGCCTTCTTCGCGGAGCACTCGATCGAGGAGCTCCGCAGCCACGACGACTGGTGGCTCGGGCAGCAGGGTCGGCTGACGCATCCGATGATCCTCGACGAGGGCGCGACGCATTATCGCCCGCTCTCGTGGGACGACGCGCTGCGCGAGATCGCGATGGAGCTGCGCGGCCTCGACGACCCCGATGAGGCGATCTTCTACACGTCCGGCCGGACGTCCAACGAGGCAGCGTTCGTCTACCAGCTGCTCGTGCGCGGCATCGGCACGAACAACCTGCCGGACTGCTCGAACATGTGCCACGAGTCCAGCGGCTCCGCGCTCACCGAGACCCTCGGCATCGGCAAGGGCACCGTGTCCATCGAGGACATCCACGACGCGGAGCTGCTGATCGTCGCGGGACAGAACCCCGGCACGAACCATCCCCGCATGCTGAGCGCCCTCGAGAAGGCGAAGCAGCGGGGCGCGAAGATCATCGCCGTCAACCCGCTGCCGGAGGCCGGGCTGCTGCGGTTCGAGAACCCGCAGACGCCCCGCGGGGTGCTGCTGGGCGGCACCCCCCTCGCCGACCGGTTCGTGCAGATCCGGTTGGGTGGCGACCAGGCCCTCTTCCAGGCGATCGGCAAGCACCTCCTCGAGGTCGACGATCGTGAGGGCGAGGTCGTCGACCGCGACTTCGTCGCCGGCTGGACGAGCGGCTTCGACGCGTACGCCGCCGCCATCGGAGCGGCCGTGTGGGCGGAGCTGGAGACCGCGACCGGGCTGAGCGAGGCGGAGCTCCGCGAGATCGCCGAGATGGTGCGGGCTTCGGGCGCGACGATCGTCTGCTGGGCGATGGGGCTGACCCAGCACAAGCACTCGGTGCCGACCCTGCGGGAGGTCGTGAACGTACTCCTGCTCCAGGGGAGCATCGGCCGGGCCGGGGCCGGGGTCTGCCCCGTCCGGGGCCACTCGAACGTGCAGGGCGACCGCACGATGGGCATCTACGAGAAGCCGTCGGATGCCTTCCTCGATGCGCTCGACCGGGAGTTCTCCTTCGCGGCCCCTCGCCGCCACGGCCACGACACGGTCGCCGCGATCGGCGCGATGCGCGACGGACGGGCGCGCTTCTTCATGGGCATGGGCGGCAACTTCGTCAGCGCGACACCCGACACCGCCGTGGTCGAGGCGGCCATGGCGAATCTCGACCTGACGGTCCACGTCTCGACGAAGCTGAACCGCTCGCACGTCGTCACGGGCCGTCGCGCGATCATCCTGCCGACGCTCGGCCGCACGGATCGTGACCGCCGCGGCGGCCGCGAGCAGCGCGTCTCGGTGGAGGACTCGATGGGCGCCGTCCACTCTTCGCGCGGCCGGCTCGCGCCGCCGGCGGAGGACCTCCTCTCCGAGGTCGCGATCGTGACGCGCCTGTGCGGGCTGGTCTTCGGCGACGATCGGGGCAACGTGCCGCAGGCGGACTGGGCAGGGCTCGAGAACGACTACGCGCTCATCCGGACGCACGTCCAGAACGTCATCCCGGGCTTCGAGGACTACGAGCGGCGCATCGATAAGGGCCGCACGTTCTTCCTTCCGAACGGACCCCGCGACGGGCGGGAGTTCGCGACGAGCGACGGCCTCGCGCACTTCACGGCGAACCCGCTCGAATACCCGCGCATCCCGGAGGGGCGCCTGCTGCTCCAGACGCTTCGCTCGCACGACCAGTACAACACGACGATCTACGGCAAGGACGACCGGTACCGCGGCATCCACGACGGCCGCAGGGTGGTGCTCGTGAACGCCGACGACGTGCGCGAGCTCGGGTTCGCGGACGGGGAGATCGTCGACCTCGTGTCGGAGTGGCCGCGGTCGTCGGGTGAGGTGGAGGAGCGTCGCGCCGAGCGGTTCCGCATCGTGACGTACGACACGCCGCGCCGCAACGCCGCCGCGTACTACCCCGAGACGAATGTGCTCGTGCCGCTCGACTCCACCGCGGACGTCAGCGGAACGCCAACGTCGAAGGGCGTCGTCGTGCGGCTCGAGCACCGGCCGGGCGAATGACGCACGCGCACGCGGAGCCCCCGCACGACGCGGAGCGCACGCGGGACGTGGAGCGCTACGCGGCCGTGATCACGGTCTCCGACCGGGGTGCCGCGGGCGAGCGCGTCGACGAGAGCGGTCCGGTCGCGGTGCGGGCGCTGCGCGCCGGCGGCTTCCTGTGCGGCGAGGCGCGGATCGTCCCGGACGGGGTGGACTCCGTCGCCGGCGCCCTACGCGCCGCGATCGCGGAGGGCGCCCGGCTCCTGGTGACGACCGGCGGCACGGGCGTGTCGCCGCGCGATCAGACCCCCGAGGGCACCGCGCTCGTCCTCACGCGCGACATCCCGGGGATCGCGGAGGAGCTCCGCCGCGTCGGCACGGCGGGGAAGCCCGCGGGGATGCTGTCCCGCGGGCGGGCCGGGGTCGTCGACGACGCCGGCGCGCTCGTGGTGAACCTGCCCGGTTCCCCCGCGGCCGTCGCGGAGGGGATGCCGGTGGTGCTGTCGGTCGCGGTGCACGTCCTCGACCAGCTCGCGGGCGGCGACCACCGGTGAGCGTTGCGCTCGGCCGGATCAGCGCGGAGCCGCTCGACCTCGACCTGCACCTCCGTGCCGTGGACGACGCCCGCGCGGGCGCGGTGACGACGTTCGTCGGCCGGGTGCGGGATCACGACCCGGATGCTGCCGGCGCGGTCGTCGCGCTCGAGTACACCGCGCATCCCGATGCCGAGCGGATCCTGCGCGAGCTCGCCGAGCGCGCGATCGCGGACACCGACGCGGTCGTGGCCGTGAGCCACCGCATCGGGCGGCTCGAGGTGGGGGAGGCCGCGGTCGTGATCGCGGTGGCATCCGCGCACCGGCAGGCGGCGTTCGAGGTCTGCCGCGAGATCATCGAGGCGATCAAGCGGGAGCTGCCGGTGTGGAAGCGCCAGGTGGAGGCCGACGGCACGACCGCCTGGAAGGGCCTCGGCGGCTGAGCTCTTCCCAGAATCTGATTATCAGATAGACTTTCACCATGAGGACCATCTCGGCGACGGAGGCCTCGCGGCGCTTCTCCGAACTCCTCGACGCCATCGAGCGCGGGGAGACCGTGACCGTGACGCGTGGCAATCGCGCGATCGCAGAGGTGCGGCCCGCCCGCTCCCGGACCGGTCGGGATCTCGCGGCGGCGCTCGCTGGCATCGTGCCGCCGGACGACGAGTTCGAGGCTGCGATCGTCGACGCGGTCGCAGCGCTGGATGGCGGAGCGGATCCGTGGGCCGACGCCTGATCCTCGATACCGGCATCCTCATCGCCTATGAACGCGGCACGATCGACCGCGCGGCGATCGACGACGACGATCTCGCGATCGCGGCGATCACGGTCGCGGAGTACCGGACGGGCATCGAGCTGGCCGATTCGGCCGCGCGTGCGGCTGAACGCGCGCGAGCGATCGCGACGATCCTCGATGTCGTCGAGGTCCTCGACTACACGCCCGCAACGGCCGTGCACCATGCCGCGCTGATCGCGTCCGCCCGCCGCGCCGGAACTCCGCGCGGCGCGCACGACCTGATCATCGCCGCCCACGCGCGCGAGACGGGACGCAGCGTCGTGACGCGCGACGATCGTGCCCGCTTCGGCGGCCTCCCCGGCGTCGACGTCGTCCGCGCCGGCTGACCCGAAGCGGATCAGCCGCCGGCGAAGGGCGGCAGCACGTCCACGAGGGTGTCGGGGCTCAGGGCGGTGTCGTCGTCGACGCGGGAGCCTCCTACGAGCACGGCGCAGCGGGGCAGGATGCCGCCGAGGCCCGGACGCTCGGACGCGAGGGCGGCGCGCAGAGCGCCGAGGGTCGCCTCGGGGCGGATCTCCTCCGCGCGGCCGGCGAGCTCCTCGGCCGCCGCGAAGTAGCGGACACGCGCCATCAGCCGCTCCAGTCCGCGGCGAGGGCGGTGATCGCGGCCATCGCCTCACGGGCCTGGGCGGGCGTGCCGCCGGCCCGCCCGGCCACCAGCCCCGCGACGAACGCGCTCAGCGGGGCGGCGGGGCGCGTCACGCCGTTCGCGACGGCGCCGGCCAGGTCGAGGACGCCGGCGACGGGGATGTCGTCGGGTCCGAGCCCGAAACGCTCGCGCAGAGCGCCCGCCCATTCGTCCAGGGCCTCGGGGGGCAGGTGTGCGGCGCTCATCGGCGGGTCTCCTTCTCCAGATCGTCCCAGGTGTCGACGTCCGTGGACCGGCCGTCGGGGTCGCTCAGCACCATGATCGCCGCCTCGTCCGCGAGGCTCCGCGCGGGGGCATCCCGTCCGGCATCCGGCAGCCGCTCCGCCCGCGCCCGGAGGGGAGCGGTGCGGTAGAGCGCCGTCAGCCATTGCGGGCGGCTGCCCGCGTCGGCGAGGCACACACCGTCGAGGTCCGCGGGCCCGACCGCGGCAGCCTCGGCGAGGAGCGCGACGGCCTGCTCGGCGCGCGGGAGGTCACAGGCGAGCACGAGCGTCCATTCGGGCGAGGCGTCGCCGAACGCGCGCAGCCCCGCCACGACGCCCGCGGCGGGTCCGCCGAACGGCGGATCCTCCCGCGTCCACGTGACGCCGGCGAGGTCGGCGAGCGGGGGGCCGACCGCGACGATCGGGGCGCTTCCGAGGGAGCGGGCCGCGGCGACCGCGTGCGCGAGCAGCGTCGCGCCGCCGACCTCGACGAGGGGCTTGGCGGCGCCGTCCATCCGCGACGCCCGTCCTCCCGCGAGGAGGATCGCGCCGACCGTCACTCCGGCCTGGTCCATGCTCCCGATCGGCCGCCCTCCTTAGCCACGATCCGCACGTTCTCGATCGAGGTCGCGCGATCGAGACCCTTCACCATGTCGACGATCGCGAGCCCCGCGACCGCGACCGCGGTGAGCGCCTCCATCTCGACGCCGGTGCGGTCGGCGGTCCGCACGGTCGCCGCGATCTCGACGCCGTCGTCGGTGACCTCCAGGTCGACGGACGCCCCGTGCACGCCGATGACGTGCGCGAGCGGCAGCAGGTCCGGCGTGCGCTTCGCCGCCTGGATGCCGGCGATCCGCGCGACCGCGAGCACGTCCCCCTTCGGCACGGAGCCGTCGCGCAGGGCCGCCACGACGGCCGGCGTGCAGCGCACGAAGCCGCGCGCCGTCGCCGCGCGGACCGTCGGCTCCTTCGCCGTCACGTCGACCATGCGGGCGCGACCGGCGTCGTCGAGATGGGTGAAGCTCATCCCACCAGCATGACATCGACGAGGTCGCCCGGCGCGACCGCATCGACCTCCGCAGGGACGACAGCGTAGGCCTCCGCGCGTCCGAGACCGCTCGCGAGGTGCGAGCCGGAGCCGCCCGCGCTCGCGGGCCGCACGGTCCACCGCTCGGGGTCGGTGCGGTCGATCGCGGCCGGGAGGTACTGCCGCCGTCCCTCGGCGGAGCGCCAGGGGACCCCCGCGGGAAGACGCAGGATCGGGCGGCCGACCGGCGTGCGGCCCTGCATCGCGAGGAGCGCGGGCCGCACGAACACCTCGAACGACACGGCGGCGCTCACCGGGTTGCCGGGGAGCCCGAACAGGAGGATGCCGCCCGCGAGCACCCCGAAGCCCTGCGGCTTGCCGGGCTGCATCGCCACGGACGAGAACGCCATCTCGCCGCCCGGGCCGAGCGTGTTCTTCACGACTTCGTAGGCCCCCGCGCTGACGCCGCCGGAGAAGACGATCGCGTCGGCGCCGCGGGCCGCGGCATCCGCGACCGCCGTCCGCAGCGCGTCGGAGTCGTCCGGCACGCTCGTGCGGAGCACGACCTCGGCATCCGCCTCCCGCGCGAGTGCCGCGAGCACCCCGGAGTTCGACTCGGGGATCATCCCGCGCGCGAGCGGCGCGCCGGCGGGTGCGAGCTCCGTGCCCGTCGAGACGATCGCGACGCGCGGGCGGCGTGCGGCCGCGACCTCGAGGATGCCGGTCGAGGCGAGCGTGCCGAGGACGAAGGGGCCGACGCGGGTGCCCGCGGGGAGCACCACGTCGCCGGAGCGCGCGTCCTCGCCGCGGCGCCGGACGTGCTGGCCCTCGGCGGTGGGCGCGCGCTCGACGCGGACGTCTCCGAGCGAGTCGGCGAGGCCTCCGGACGTGCTCTCGAACGGCACGACGGTGTCGGCGTCCGTGGGGAGCGCCGAGCCGGTCATGATGCGGGCGGCCTCACCCGGCCGGAGAGCCGGATCCAGCCCGGACCCCGCGGGGACGTCCGCCACGACCCGCAGCGTGACGGGGGCCGACGCGGTGGCGGAGGCGACGTCGGCGAAGCGGACCGCGAACCCGTCCATCGCGGAGTTCTCGAACGCGGGCACATCGAGGCGCGCCCGCGCGTCCTCGGCGAGGGTGCGGCCCTCCGCATCCGCCGACGGTAGACGGACGGCCGGCAGCCGGGGGGTGCGCGCGAGGATGCCGGCGAGGTGCTCCTCGACCGTCCGCATCACGCGGGCTCCGCCGCGGCGTCCCAGGCCCGCATCCCGCCGGCCAGCACGCTCGCCTCCACCCCGGCATCGCGGAGGGCGCGTGCCGCGCGGGTCGCGCGGGCGCCGCTGAGGCACACGACGAGGACCGGGCCGGGGCCGACCGCCTCGGGGCGGTCGAGGAGCTCGGCGAGGGGCAGGAGCCGCGCACCCGGGATGATGCCCATCGCGGTCTCGCTCGGCTCGCGCACGTCGACGACGGTGATCCCCGCCTCCCGCGCAGCGGCCGCCTCCGCGGCGGACAGCTCCGTGACAGGCCCCCCGCCCGGGTGAGAACGCGCTTGTGTCACGAAAACGTCCCGTTTTCGTGACACAAGCGCGTTCTCGGCGAGGGGGTGGCCGGGGCCGGGGTGGGCGGGGCGGAGAGGAACCTCGGTCTGGCGGGCACGCAGGCCGTCGATCACGAGGACACGGCCGAGCAGTGGCTCGCCGATCCCGGCGACGAGCGCGATCGCCTGCGTGGCGAGCAGGGCGCCGACCTGGAGGCACAGCGCGCCCAGCACGCCCACCTCCGCGCACGAGGGCACCTCGCCCACGGTCTCCGGCGGATACAGGTCCGCGAGCACGACCGGGGCGGCATCCGCCGGCGGCGCGGACCAGAAGACCGTGACCTGCGCGTCGAAGCCCTGCACGGTTCCCCACACGAGGGGGACGCCGAGCTCCTCGCACGCTGCCGCGACCGCCCCACGCGTGTCGAACGTGTCGCTGCCGTCGATCACCACGTGCGATCCGCGCAGGAGGTCCGTGGCGTTCTCCTCCGTGAGGCGGACGCGGAGGGGGCGGACGCGGGTCTCCGGGGCGAGGTCGGCGGCGGCGCGGACGGCGCTGTCGACCTTGGGAGCACCGAGGTCCGCGTGGCGGTGGAGGACCTGGCGCTGCAGGTTCGTGAGCTCGACCTCGTCGTCGTCGATGACCGTCAGCGTCCCGATCCCGGCGGCGGCGAGGGCGAGGATCGCCGGCGAGCCGAGGCCGCCCGCGCCGATCACGACGACGTGCGCCGCGGCGATCCGGCGCTGTCCGATCTCACCGAGGCCGGCGAGGATCGCGTGCCGCGTCGTGCGCGCGCGCTCGTGCGCGCTGAGCACGGGCACGGGCTCGACGAGCGGCGGAAAAGGCATGCATCCAGGCTAATCCCGGGGCTCGCGGCGTCGGCCGTCCGTATCCGCACGTGCGGATGGAACGGGCCCTGATGATCCGCGAACGCGGATGCTAGGGTCGAGCCCATGCGTACCTATCGGATCGCGGATGCGGCGCGCCTGCTCGGCGTCAGCGACGACACCGTCCGGCGATGGGTCGAGGCCGGCATCCTCCCGACCGTCGGCTCGACGCCGGCCGAGATCCCGGGGGATGCGCTCGCGCGGCGCGCGGTCGAGCTGAGCGCCGACACGCCCGATCCGACCGACGTGCTCTCCAGCGCCCGCAACCGCTTCGTCGGCCTCGTCACGCGGCTGCAGGTCGACGGGGTCATGGCGCAGGTCGACATCCAGGCGGGTCCGCACCGCGTCGTCTCGCTGATGTCCGCCGAGGCGGCCCGGGACCTCGGGCTCGAGGTCGGTTCGCTCGCGGTCGCCGTCGTGAAGGCCACCACCGTCATCGTCGAGACCCCGAGGGCCTGATCATGCGCACCATCCGTTCGTTCGCCGTCGCGGCTGTCGCCGCGGCCACCCTGTTCCTCGCCGGATGCGTGGGCGCGTCGGCCGCACCCGTGGCATCCACCGCGCCGGCGGTCTCCGGGGAGCTGACGGTGTCGGCGGCCGCCTCCCTCAAGGGCGCGTTCGACGAGATCGCGCGCGAGTTCAGCGCCGCCTACCCCGCGGTCGGTGTCGTGCCCTTCACCTACGACGGCTCGTCGACGCTCGCGACGCAGATCATCGGCGGCAACCACGTGGACGTGTTCGCGTCGGCCGACAAAGCGAACATGCAGAAGGTCGTCGATGCCGGTCTCGCGACGGGTCCGCAGCTCTTCGCCACCAACACGCTCGTGATCGTCGTCCCGAAGGGCAACCCCGCCGGCATCACGGGTCTCGCCGACCTCGCGAAGCCTGGGACCACCGTCGTGCTCTGCGCGCCCGGGGTGCCGTGCGGCACGGCGGCGCAGACGCTGCTCGCGAACGCGGGGGTCACGGTCACTCCGGCCAGCCAGGAGCAGAACGTCACGGCGGTGCTGACGAAGGTCGCCAACGGCGAGGCGGATGCCGGCATCGTGTACACCACGGACGCCAAGGCCAACAGCAACGTGCAGGCGATCGTCCCCGCCGGCGCCGACAAGGTCGTCAACCAGTACCCGATCGTCGCGCTCGACAGTGCCGCCGATGCCCCCGCGGCGGCCGCGTTCGTCGCGTTCGTCCTCGGTCCCGACGGCCAGGCGGTCCTGGCGAAGTACGGGTTCGGCGCGCCGTGAGCCGCCCGCGTCGGGGCTTCGTCCCGCGCATCCTGGTGCTGCCGGCGCTCATCGGCCTGGCCTTCCTCGTCGTCCCCCTCCTGGCCCTGATCGGGCACGTGGACTGGGGCACGCTGTGGGCGGACGTGACCGCCGCGTCGTCGCTCGCCGCGCTCGGGCTGTCGCTGCTGACGGGCGTCATCGCGACCGCGCTCTGCCTCGTCCTCGGCGTGCCGCTGGCGCTGCTCATCGCGCGGTCGTCGCCGCGGCGGGCGGCCCTGCTCCGCGTGCTGGTCACGGTCCCGCTCATCCTGCCGCCCATGGTCGGCGGCGCCGCGCTGCTCTTCCTGTTCGGGCGGAACGGATGGCTCGGCCCGGTGCTCCTCGATGCCGGGCTCCGCATCCCGTTCACGACGACCGCGGTCGTGATGGCCCAGACGTTCGTCGCGCTGCCGTTCCTCGTCCTGGCGGTGGAGGGGCCGCTTCGCGCGGTCGGGACGGGGTACGACGAGGTGGCGGCCGGTCTCGGGGCCGGTCGCTGGACGATCCTGCGGCGGGTCACGCTGCCGCTCGCCGGCCCGGGGCTCGTCGCCGGGACGATCCTGTGCTTCGCGCGCGCGATCGGCGAGTTCGGCGCGACGGCGCTGTTCGCGGGCAACGCCCCGGGCACGACGCAGACGATGCCGCTCGCGATCTACACGGCGTTCAACGGCGCGGGCGTGTCGCAGGGCTCAGCCGTCGCGCTGTCGCTCCTCCTGCTCGGCGCCGCCATCGCGGTGCTGCTCCTCGTGCGCGCCTGGCGCCCGGAGGTCGTCCGATGACGGGGGCCGCGCTCGACGCCCGCGTCGTGGTGCAGCGGTCGGCGGAGTTCACGCTGTCCGTCGGCGTGCGCGCGGCCGCGGGGGAGACCGTGGCCGTCATGGGCCCGAGCGGAGCGGGGAAGTCGACCCTGCTCGCGGCCCTCGCGGGCTTCGCCGGCATCGACGACGGGCACATCCGTCTCGGCGACCGCGACCTCGTGTCGGGTCCGGGCGGGCGGGCGCGGGCGGTGGATCCGGCCCATCGGGGGATCGTTCTGCTCGGACAGGATCCGCGGCTCTTCCCGCATCTGTCCGTGTCGGACAACGTCGCGTTCGGGCTCCGTGCGCACGGGACGCATCGCCACGCGGCCCGGGCGCAGGCCGCCGAGTGGCTCGCGCGCGTGGGCCTGCCCGACGCCGGCGGGCGAAGGCCGTCCGAGCTGTCCGGGGGCGAGCAGCAGCGGGTCGCCCTCGCGCGGGCGCTCGCCGCCCGTCCGAGCCTGGTGCTCCTCGACGAGCCGCTCGTGTCCCTCGATCCGGACACCGCCGACGGTCTTCGCACCGTCATCCGCGCGGCGCTGGACTGCACCGCGATCGTCGTGACCCACGCCGCCGTCGACGCCCTCGCCCTGGCGCGTCGGCTGGTGGTGATCGAGGACGGACGGGTGTCGCAGGAGGGTCCGGTTCGAGACGTCTTCGCGGCGCCGGGCACGCCGTTCGTCGCCTCGCTCGCGGGCCTCGACCGCGTCGAAGGGACGCTGCGCGGGGGCCGTTGGGAGGCCGACGGCGTGCGGATCCCGGGCGCCGTCGCGCCGGGGCTCCGCGACGGCGACGCGGTCGTCGCAGTCTTCCCGCCCGGCGCGGTGCAGCTCAGCGCCGCGGATGCGGATGCGGCCGGCGTGGGTGGGGTGGACGCGGGTGGGGATGAGGCGCGGTCGGCGGGTGCCGGGGCGTGGTCCGCGGGTGCGGGGGACGTGGCGCGGTCCGCGGGTGCCGGGGCGTGGTCCGCGGGTGCGGGGGACGTGGCGCGGTCCGCGGGTGCCGGGGCGTGGTCCGCGGGTGCGGGGGACGTGGTGCGGTCCGCGGGTGTGGGGGACGTGGGTGCGGGCGCGGGGGATGTGGGTGCGGGCGCGGGGGAGCACGCGGCCGGGACCTGGATCGCGCGGGTGCGCCGGCTGGAGCCGACTCTCGCCGGCGTCCGCGTGCACACCGCGGCGCCCGCCGTCGCGGTGGACGTGCCGCTCGAGGCGGTCGCGGCGCTGGGTCTCGAAGCGGGCGTCGCGGTGCGGCTCCGGGTCGCGGCATCCGCTGTGCGGATCCTCCCCATCGCCCCGGCACCGCATCCGTAGCCGACCGGACACCCCGGGCACGGCGCGAGATCAGGTGAACTCGCGGAATCAGGATGCTTCCGGCCGGAATTCTCCTGACTACGCGAATTCACCTGATCGCGGGGTGCGGGGTGCCGGGTGCGGGGCGCGGGGTCAGGGCAAGGTGCGGCCGGCGACGAGGCGGACCTCGCGGTCGATGAGCCCGGCCGGCACCTCGACGTGCGAGATCAGCACGACGGACCGCCCCGGGTCGGCGGCGGTGAGGAGGTCGCGCAGGAGCGCGTCCGAGGCATCCGGATCCACACCCGCCGTGGGCTCGTCCAGCACCAGGACCGGGAAGTCCGCGAGCAGGGCGCGCGCGAGGGAGAGCCGCTGCGCCTGACCGCCGGAAACGAGGGCGCCGCGCTCGCCGACGGGCTCGTCGAGGCCTCCGCGCTCGCGCGCCCAGTCCGCGAGCCCCACGCGGTCGAGCGCGTGCCAGAGGTCGTCGTCGGTCGCGGTGTCCCGCGCGAACAGGAGGTTCTGGCGGATGCTCTCGTCGAAGAGGTACGGATCCTGCTCGCACAGCCCGACCGTGCGGCGGAGCTCGTCGGCCGGAAGGTCCCGGGCCTCGACCCCGTCCACGCGGTAGGACCCGTCGTAGTCGAGGAACCGCACGAGGACGTGCGCGAGCGTGGTCTTGCCTGCGCCGCTGGGTCCGGTCACGAGCACCCGTTCCCCCGGCGCGACCCGCAGGTCGACCCCGTCGAGCCGTCCCCGGTCGGCCGCGATGTCCGCGTCGGCTGGCCAGTGGCCGCGCACCCCCTCGAGCACGAGCCCCTCACCCCCGCCCACCCCTCCCTGAGAACGCGCTTGTGTCACGAAAACGTCCCGTTTTCGTGACACAAGCGCGTTCTCGGCGACGGGGTGGCCCGGGGTGGGGTGGCCCGGGGTGGGGGCGTCGGGGGCGGGGAGGCCGGCGGGGGGCGCGTCGGGGACGGTGCGGGCGATGCGCTCCGCGGCGGCGCGGACGCTGCGCCACGACGCCAGCGCGAGGGGCACCGGACCGAAGACCTCGAACACGGCCATCGGCAGCAGCACCACGACGGCGAGCGCGGGCCCGGTGAATCCGTCCCGCCCGAGGAAGGGCGCGGCCACGAGCAGCGCCGCCAGGGATGCCGCTCCCGCGAGCAGCGAGACCGCCCCGGCGGTCAGCCCCTGCGCGCTGGACCGGCGGACGGTCGCGCGGCGGAGCGCGTCGTCCGCGTCCCGGACGCGCGCACCCGCGGCATCCGTCGCGCCGTACGCCGTCAGGACGTCGAGCGCCGTCAGCTCGTCGAGGAGCGCGTCGGCGAGCCGGTTGCGCAGCGGCGCGACCGAGCGCTCCGCCCGCGCGCCGGCCGCCCATCCGGCCCCCACCGCGAGCAGCAGCGCCACGACGAGGCTCACCCCGAGCGCGACCGCGGCCGGCGGGGACAGGAACGCGACGAACACAACGCTCGCGACCGAGGTCAGGCCCGCGGTCGCGAGCGGCAGCACGACGCGCAGCGGGAGGTTCTGCAGCTCCTCGACGTCGTCGACGAGGTTCGACAGGAGGGTGCCGCGGCGGGTGCGGCCGAGCCCGTCGGGGGCGAGGGGGAGGAGCCGGCGCACGAGCTCCGCGCGCACGGTCGCGAGCCGCCCGAGCGCCGCGTCGTGCCCGGCGAGCCGTTCGAGGTAGCGGAAGACGCCGCGGCCCAGCGCGAACGCGCGCACCGCGACGACCGCGACCGACAGGTAGATGATCGCCGGCTGCTCGGCCGCCCGCGCGATGAGCCACGCGGATGCCGCGAGCAGCGCGATCGCGCTCACGGCGGTGCCCACGCCCAGGGCGATCGTCACCCAGAACCGGCGCAGCGGCGGCTGAGCGGACCGGAGCACCCGGTTCGTCCGTGCGCGGAGGTCGCCGGCCGCGCGCGGGTCACGAGACGCGGTCATGCGGATGCCTCCACCGGGGCGATGCGGACGATCCGGTCCGCGATCGCGCGGGCGCTCGTGCGGTGCGACACGAGGAGCACGCCGGCCCCGGCGTCCGCCTCCGCGCGCACCGTGCGCCACACCGCGGCCTCGGTCTCGCGGTCGAGCGCGCTCGTCGGCTCGTCGAGCACGAGCACGCCGGCATCCGTCGCGCGCCGGCGGTACAGGGCCCGGGCGAGCGCGATCCGCTGCGCCTGTCCGCCGGACACCCCGGATCCCCGCACGCCCAGCTCGCGCTCCGGGGCCACGTCGCCCGCCTGTGCGTCGGCGAGGCACCGACGCACGAGCGCGTCGTCCGGCTCGGGGGAACCGAGCGCGACGTTGTCTCGCACGGGTCCGGACACGAGCCCGGGGCGCTGCCCCGCCCACGCCAGCGCGTCGCGCGCGTGCGCAGCCTCCGCCCCGTCCACGCGCACCGCGCCCTCGTAGGGCGCGAAGCCGAGGAGCGCGGCGAGGACGCTCGACTTCCCCGCCCCGCTCGGACCCTCGATCAGCACGATCTCGCCGGCCCGCACCTCCAGGTCGACGGGGGCGAGCATCCGCTCCCCGCGCCGCACGCGCATCCCGCGCACCTCGAGCAGCGGCCCGGAGCTCGCGGCGGAGGCGTCCGAGCGCGAGACGCCCGAGCGCGCCTCCGCGGGGACGTCCGAGCGCGCCGCGGCGGCGGCGAGCGCGGGCGCGTCGCGGGCGGCATCCAGCACGGCGAAGATCTCGTCCGTCGCCGCGACACCCTCCGATGCGGCGTGGAACTGCACGCCGACCTGACGCAGCGGCAGGTACGCCTCGGGGGCGAGGAGCAGCACGAACAGCCCGGTGAGGAGGTCGAGCTCGCCCGCGAGGAGCCGCAGCCCGATCGTGACCGCGATGATCGCGACGGAGATGCTCGCGAGGAACTCCAGCGCGAAGCCGGAGAGGAACGACACGCGCAGGACCTTCATCGTCTCGCGCTTGTAGTCGCTCGTGACCTTCTCGATGCTGGCGGCGGCCCGGTGCTGGCGGCCGAAGATCTTGAGGGTGCCGAGGCCCCCGACGGTGTCGGCGAAGCGCACCGCGAGGCGGTGGAGCGTCGCGTACTGACGGCGTTGCACGGCCCGCGTCGCCAGGCCGATGAGCACCATGAAGATCGGGATGAGCGGAATCGTGAGGATGACGGTGATCCCGGAGATCGGGTCGGCCAGCAGGATGACGAGCACGAGGATCGGCGCGGTGATCGCCGTGGCGACGAGCTGCGGCAGGTAGCGCCCGAAGTACGCGTCGAGGGCCTCCAGTCCGTGGCCGGCCGTGACGGCGAGGGACGCCGCGTTCCGCCGTTCGAGCCAAGCCGGTCCGAGGCTCTCGATCGCGCCCACGAGGCCTGCGCGCAGCTGCAGCGACGCCCGCGCCGCGCCCGCGGCCGAGACCCGTTCGGCTGCCGCCACCAGCGCCGCGCGCACGATCACGAGCGCCGCCGCGCCGGCGACCCACGGCACGAGGTCGGCGACCGGGCGGCCCTGGATCGCGCCGACGAGCGCGCTCGTGAGGCACCACGCGAACCCGACGACGACCGCCGTCTGTACGAGCACGATCGCGGCGGTGGCCACGAAGAACCCGCGCGAGCCGCGCGCGTAGCGCAGCAGCCGCGGATCGACCGGCCCTCTCATCCCACGAGTCTCCCGCACCTGTGCCCGCCCCTCAGCCCGCACAACTCCTGCAGGCACCCGCTCGCACCGCCCGATTCGAGTCCGATCGGGCGGTGCGAGCACGTTTTGCAGGAGTTGTGCGCGAGGGGAGCGAGTCAATGGGCGGCGGCGCGTTCGATCCGGGCGCGGGACACACGCTTGCGGAAGATCCAGTACGTCCAGCCCTGGTAGAGCAGCACGAGGGGCAGGAACACCAGGGCGGCCCAGCTCATGATCGTCAGCGTGTAGTTCGTGCTCGAGGCGTTCTCGATGGTCAGGCTGTGCGCCGGATCCGTCGAGGACGGCATCACGTACGGGTACAGCGCGAACCACAGCATCAGCACGGAGGCGGCGACCGTGACCGCGCCGAGCGAGAACGCCCAGCCGTCGCGGCGGGCGACCGCCGCGACGAGCGAGCCGGCGAGGGCGACGGCGGCCGCGAGCGCCAGGATCAGCACGGGCCAGGAGAAGTGCGCCACGACCGTCCAGAGGAGGAACGCCGCCGCCACGACGAGCGTGATCACGCCGGCACGGAGGCCGAGGCGGCGCGCGGCGGCGTGCACGACGCCGTCCGTCCGCAGCGCCACGAACAGCACCCCGTGCGTGAAGAAGAGGAGCAGCGTCGTGAGCCCGCCGAGCAGCCCGTAAGGGTTGAGCAGTGTCAGCAGCGTCCCGGTGAAGTGGTGGCCGGCGTCGAGGGGTACCCCCTGCACGATGTTCGCGAACGCGACGCCCCAGAGGAACGCGGGCACGGCCGATCCGACGACGATCATCGTGTCGAAGCCGCGCTTCCAGCGCAGGCCGTCGCGCTGATGCCGGTACTCGAACGAGACCCCGCGGAGGATGAGCGCCAGCAGGATCAGCAGCAGCGCGAGGTAGAAGCCGCTGAAGAGGGTCGCATACCACTCCGGGAATGCGGCGAACAGGCACGCGCCCGCCACGATCACCCACGTCTCGTTGAGGTCCCAGACCGGGCCGATCGTGTTGATGATCTGGCGGCGGCCGACGTCGTCCCTGCCGAGGAACGGCAGCGACATCCCCACGCCGAAGTCGAACCCGTCGAGGACGAAGTAGCCGATGAAGAGCGCGCCGATGATCCAGAACCAGAGGTGTGCGAGGTCCATGATCTCTTCTCCCTAGAGTCGCGAGGCGACTAGTAGACCGTGGTGAGGTGCTCGGCGGATGCCGGGTCGTCGGCATCCGTCCCGGATCCCGGTGGCTCGACCGGCGTGAGTCCCGCTCGCGCGGTCTTGAGGATGAGCCCGAACTCGACGACCGCGAGGATCGCGTAGATCCCGGTGAACGCGACGAGCGAGATCAGCACGTTCCATCCGGGGTTGGGGGAGACGCCGTCCGCCGTCGGCATGAGGCTGAAGACGATCCACGGCTGCCGGCCCATCTCCGTGAACACCCAGCCGACGAGCGCGCCCATGAGCGGGAGGGGCGCGGACCAGACGAGCACCCGCCAGAACCACCGCGGCACCTCGCGCTTCGCCTTCCTGCGGGTGACCCAGAGGCCGACCACCGAGATCAGCGCGGCGAGGCCGCCGAAGCCCATCATCCAGCGGAAGGACCAGTACGTGATCCAGATCGTGGGCGCGAACGGCAGGTTCCCGCTCAGCTGGCTCGCGATGTCGGGCCACTGCGCCGTGTACTGAGCGTTGAGATTGTTGATGCCCTCGACGCAGCCGTCGAAGGTATGCGTCGACAGGAATGAGAGCAGGTAGGGCACCCGCAGCGACCAGATCTCGCTCGACCCGTCCGGGGTGCCGAGCGAGAAGATCGAGAAGGATGCGTCGGCGCCGCATGCGGTGTTGTACAGCGCCTCGGCCGACGCCATCTTCATCGGCTGCGTCGCGACCATCTGCAGGCCGAGCTGGTCGCCCGCGATCGCGACGCCCGCGAACGACGCCACCAGGAACCACATCCCGAACCGGAGGGCGGGCCGGAACGCCTCGACGTCCCGCTTCCGGGCGAGGTGGTACGCCGCGACGGCGATGACGACCGCCGCCGCGAACATGAAGCTCGCGAACAGCACGTGCGGGAAGGTCGCCAGCGCGACGCGGTTGGTGAGCAGCGCCCAGAAGTCGGTGAGCTCCGCGCGGGTGCCGTCCGGCGACATCTGGTAGCCGACCGGGTTCTGCATGAACGAGTTGGCGGCGAGGATGAAGTACGCGGATAGCGCGGCGCCGACCCAGGCGACCCAGATGGTGGCGAGGTGGAGGCGTCGGGGCAATCGATCCCAGCCGAAGATCCAGAGGCCCAGGAACGTGGCCTCGAGGAAGAAGGCCATGAGGCCCTCGAACGCGAGCGGGGCGCCGAAGACGTCGCCCACGAACCGCGAATACTCCGACCAGTTCATGCCGAACTGGAACTCCTGCACGATGCCGGTGACGACGCCCATCGCGAAGTTGATGAGGAAGATCTTCCCGAACAGCCGCGTCAGCTGCAGCCACTTCACGTGGCCGGTCCGATGCCACGCCGTCTGGAAGATCGCGACGACGAGCCCCATGCCGATCGTGAGCGGCACGAACAGGAAGTGGTAGAGGGTCGTGAGACCGAACTGCCAGCGGGCGAGGATCAGCGGGTCCAGAAGATCCATGGGTGCCTCCGATCACTCCCGGCGAGCCGTTTCCGGCACCGTAACATGTGGTCAGACCACAGTTCGGACCGATAGCTCGGGATCGAGAGAACCCCTCAGGGCTTGCGGATCAGCACCGCTCCGACGAGCAGCGGCGTCGACATGATCGCTGCCAGCACGAAGGCCGTGCGGGTCCCCTCCGCGGTGATGGCGGGCATGACCGTGATGAGGACGGCGATGCCCGCCGCGCCCGAGACCTGCTGCGTCGTGCCGACGACGGCCGAGCCGTACGAGTACAGCTTCGGGGAGAGCGAGGCGAGCGCCGTCGTATAGAGCGGCGTGAACGACAGCGCCAGGCCCAGGCAGAGCACGAGCTGCGAGCCGACGATGACCCACAGCGACGTCGTCGCCGTGAACGTGGTGTGGAACCACATCGTGCCGACCGCGAGGATCGTGCCGGGGATGAGGAGGACGCGCGTTCCGTGCGTGTCGTAGATGCGCCCGACGAGCGGGCCGAGCGCGCACATCAGGAGCGGGCCCGGCAGCATGACGAGGCCCGTCTCGAGGGGCGAGGCGCCGAGCACCCCCTGCATGTACAGCGGCAGCACCGTGAACACGCCGAAGAACGCCATGCACAGCACGCCCATCTGGACGATCGCGAGCGAGAAGTTGCCGGATCGGAAGACCCGCAGATCGAGCAGCGCGCGATCCTCCCGCTGCAGGACCACCTGGCGCCAGAGGAACAGCCCGAGCGCGAGGCCGCCGATGCCGAGGGCCACGCACAGCGAGACCGTGGCGGTGGTGGCGGCCGCGGCATCCGCCGCGGAGGTGCCGCGGTTCGCGGCGCCGCCGATCTGGCTGAGGCCGTAGACGAGGCCGCCGAACCCGAACGCGGACAGCACGACCGAGAGCGGGTCGATCGGCGCGCGGGTGCGCTCGCCGTGATTGCGCACCCAGCGGGCGCCCACGAGGAGCACCAGGAGGGCGATCGGGAGGACGACGCCGAAGATCCAGCGCCAACCGAGCGTGTCGAGGATGAGGCCGGACAGCGCCGGTCCCAGGGCCGGCGCGAGGGAGATCACGACTGCGACGCGGCCCATCATGCGTCCGCGGGCATGTGCGGGGACCACGGTCATGAGCGTTGTCATGAGCAGCGGCATCATGATCGCGGTCCCGGATGCCTGGATGACGCGACCGACGAGAAGGACGGGGAATCCGGGGGCGAGCAGACCCACGAGGGTGCCGAGCGAGAACATGCTCATCGCGGCGATGAACATCGCGCGCGTCGTGAAGCGGCGGATGAGGAACCCGGTGATGGGGATGATGACGGCCATCGTCAGCATGAACGCCGTCGTGAGCCACTGCGCCGTGAGGGCGGTGATCCCGAGGTCGCCGATCAGGTGCGGGATCGCCACGCCCATCGTGGTCTCGTTGAGCGTCGCGATGAACGCGGCGACGAGCAGGACCCAGATCCCCCGGTTCGCTTCGGGGGTGAGGCCGGTGCCGGCGGTCGCCGCGCGCGGCATCGCGGTCGCGGCCATGGGCCCGTCTCCTCACTCGCCCGGATCCGGTGCGCGTTCGGTCCACCCTCGCACGAACGGCCGTGACAACGGAAGCGCGGATGCCGGCCTCGCCGCCGCGTCGCGCGGTTAGGCTCGATGCATGCCGGCTGTCTCCGTCGCGCTCGCGCGCCGCGTGCCGCCGCCTCCCGACGGCGCCACGGGCCGCCTCGCCGGTGTGCTCGCCGACACCCACGGCCGCGTCCATCGCGACCTGCGGATCTCGCTGACCGACCGCTGCTCACTGCGATGCACGTACTGCATGCCGGAGCAGGGCAACGAGTGGCTGGCGCGGCAGAGCATCCTGACGCTCGACGAGATCGAGGAGGTCGCCCGCGTCGCCGCGGCGGCCGGCATCACGACCTTCCGACTCACCGGCGGCGAGCCCCTCCTCCGCCGCGACATCATCGACGTCGTCCGGCGTCTCGCCGCGATCCAGGGCCCGGACGGGCCGATCGACATCGCGATGACGACGAACGGGATCGCGCTTCCGGGGCTCCTGCCCGCGCTCGTCGACGCGGGCCTGCGCCGGCTCAACGTGAGCCTCGACACGCTGCGGCCCGACCGGTTCCGCGAGCTCACGCGGCGCGACCGGCTGGACGACGTGCTCCGCGGCATCGCCGCCGCCGCGGCATCCGGCCTCCGTCCGCTGAAGCTCAATGCCGTCGCCATGCGCGGCGTCAACGACGACGACCTCGTCGACCTCGTCGAGTTCGCCGGCGCCCACGACGCGCAGCTCCGCTTCATCGAGCAGATGCCGCTCGACGTCGGCCACACGTGGGACCGGGCCCGGATGGTGACGCGCGAGGAGATCCTCGACGCCCTCGGCCGGCGCTGGACCCTCGCGCCGGTCCCCGGTCGCGGCGGCGCGCCCGCGGAGCGTTGGACGCTCGACGGCGGTCCGCAGACGGTCGGCGTCATCGCCTCCGTGACGGCGCCGTTCTGCGGCGCCTGCGATCGGCTGCGGCTCACGGCGGACGGGCAGCTGCGCAACTGCCTGTTCTCCACGACCGAGTACGACCTCATGCCGATCCTGCGCGGCGGGAGCGGTTCGCCCCGCGCGCGTCTCGACGCGATCGACGGGATGCTGCGCGCCTGCGTGCGGGGCAAGCTTCCCGGGCACGCCATCGACGACCCGGGTTTCCTTCAGCCGCAGCGCGGCATGAACGCGATCGGAGGCTAGCTCGTGAGTCGGATCGTCGCGCGCAGACCTGTGCTGCGGATCTCGGTGGGCGAGGGGGAGCGCCGCGCGCCCGACGCCCTCGCGGTCGAGGAGCCGCTGGAGATCCGCGTCGGCGGGGCTCCGCTCGCGGTCACGATGCGCACGCCGGGCCACGACGTGGAGCTCGCGACCGGCTTCCTCGTGTCCGAGGGGGTGATCTCCCGCGGCGACGAGGTCCACTCCGCCATCCACTGCGGCGGCCCCGGCACCGGCGGGCAGGAGAACACCTACAACGTCCTCGATGTGACGCTCGCGCCCGGTGTGGCGCCGCCCCGCCCGGAGGTCACGCGCAACCTCTACACGACGAGCTCGTGCGGCGTGTGCGGGAAGGCCTCGATCGAGGCGATCGAGACGGTGTCGTCGTTCGACGTCGCCGCCGACGAGACCGTCGTGGATGCCGCCCTCCTCACGCGTCTGCCGGACGCGCTTCGCGCGCAGCAGGCGGTCTTCGAGCAGACCGGCGGGCTGCACGCCGCGGGGCTGTTCGATGCCGCGACCGGGGAGGCGATCGTCGTGCGCGAGGACGTCGGCCGGCACAACGCCGTGGACAAGGTCATCGGGCGCGCGGCCCTCGACGGCCGGCTGCCGCTGGGCGGGACCGTGCTCCAGGTGTCCGGTCGGGCGAGCTTCGAGCTCGTGCAGAAGGCCGTCATGGCGGGGATCCCCGTGCTCTCCGCCGTGTCCGCGCCGTCCTCGCTGGCGGTCGAGCTGGCCGCGTCCGCGGGGCTCGCGCTCGTGGGCTTCGTCCGCGGGTCGTCGATGAACGTCTATGCGGGTGCCTCGCGCATCCTCCGGACCGCTCCCAGCCCGCGGCATCCGTCCACGGTCTGACGCGTCCTCCTCACGCGCCTCGGCCCCCGGATGTGGGAGAGTGCGTGGTGAACGGCGGCATCGACCGCGCCGCCCGCGTCCCGAGGAGTCTCCATGTCCGATCGCCGCCCCTTCGGCGTCACGCTCGTCGCCGTCATCGCCTGGATCACGGGCGCGATCCAGATCGTGTCCGGGATCGTCGCGCTCTTCCGGGGCGACGCGGGCGTGGGCTGGATCGAGCTCGCCGTCGGCGTCATCACGATCGTCGTCAGCCTGGGGCTGTTCAGCGGCAACCGCGGCGCGCGCATCGTGGTCACGATCGTGTTCGCCCTCAACGTGATCGGGTCGATCCTGATCATCATCACGAACCCGCTCAGCTTCTGGGCGGCCCTGTGGAGCGGCCTGTTCCCGCTCATCGGTCTGTTCCTGCTGTACTCGCGCCCGGCGAATGCCTTCTTCGCGCGCCGCTGAGGCATCCTCGGCGGGGGTCCTGAACGAGACCGCCGCCCGGTACGGCATCCGCGTCGCCCGGTGGGACAAGGCCATGGAGTGGCCCCTGACCGTCGCGGCCGTGATCTTCCTCGTCGCCTACTCCTACGAGATCCTCGCGGATCCGGAGGGGGTGTGGGCCACCGCGACCCGGCTCGCCACGTGGGTCACGTGGGGGTTGTTCTGCGTCGACTACGTCGTGCGGCTGACCATCACCGAGCACCGGTGGCGCTGGTTCTACCGGCACCTCCTCGATCTCGCGATCGTGGTGCTGCCGATCCTCCGGCCGCTGCGGCTCATGCGGTTCTTCACGATCCTCGCGATCATCCAGCGCGGGGCCGGGGCGAAGTTCCGCGGCCGCGTCACCATCTACATCGTCGGGGCGACGATCATCACGATCTTCGCCGGAGCCCTCGCCGTGTACGACGCCGAGCATCGCGTCGGCAACATCACGTCGTTCGGCGACGCGCTGTGGTGGGCGTTCGTGACGATCACGACCGTCGGCTACGGCGACTTCACGCCGGTCACGTTCGCCGGACGCCTCGTCGCGGTCGGCCTGATGCTGGGCGGCATCGCCCTCATCGGCATGGTGTCGGCCACCCTCGCCTCGTGGATCGTGGAGCGCGTCTCCGACGAGACGACCGTGAAGGAGCACGCCACCCAGAACCAGGTCGAGGAGCTCCGCGCCGAGATCGCCGAGCTGAAGGACATGATCCGCGACCTCCGCCCGACCCCCTCCCCCTGAGTCTGCCCCACCCCCTCCCTGAGTCCGCCCTCTCCCCGGCCCACCCCTCCGCGAGAACGCGCGTATGTACGCGACACGCCGAGGGATCGTGACACAGGCGCGTTCTCGCGGGTCAGGATCGCACTGATGCAAATGGGAATGGTCGGCCTCGGCCGCATGGGTGCCAACATCGTCCGCCGACTGATGCGCGACGGTCACGAGACCGTGGTCTTCGACGTCAGCCAGGATGCCGTGACCGCGCTGGCCGGGGAGGGCGCCACCGGCGCCGACAGCCTCGCCGACCTCGCGTCGAAGCTGCAGACCCCGCGCGTCGTGTGGCTCATGGTGCCGGCCGGCCTCACCGGCGAGGTGGTCGAGCAGGTCGCCGCGGTCTTCGAGCCGGGCGACATCATCATCGACGGCGGCAACTCCAACTACCGCGACGACGTGCGCCGTGCGCGCGCGCTCAAGGGCAAGGGGATCCACTACGTCGACGCCGGCACGAGCGGCGGCGTGTTCGGCCTCGAGCGCGGCTACTGCCTCATGGTCGGCGGCCCGGATGAGGCGTTCGCCCGTATCGAGCCGCTCCTGAAGACGATCGCGCCGGGCGCCGGCGACATCCCGCGCACGCCGGGCCGCGAGGGCGACTACGCGCCGGAGGAGCTCGGCTACCTCCACTGCGGGCCGTCCGGCGCGGGCCACTTCGTGAAGATGGTCCACAACGGCATCGAGTACGGCATTATGGCCGCGCTCGCCGAGGGCCTGAACATCATCGACAACGCGGATGCCGGCATCCACCAGGAGTCGCACTCCGCGGAGGTGGCGCCGCTCGAGGAGCCCGAGTTCTACCAGTTCACGATCCCGACCCCGAAGGTCACCGAGCTGTGGCGCCGGGGATCCGTCATCTCCTCGTGGCTGCTCGACCTCACGGCGGCTGCCCTCGAGGAGAACCCGACGCTGGGCGGACTCGCCGGCCGCGTGTCCGACTCCGGCGAGGGTCGCTGGACCGTCAAGGCCGCCGTGGACGTGGGCGTGCCCGCGCCGGTGCTGGCCGCGTCGCTCTTCGAGCGCTTCGCCTCCCGCGGCGACGACCACTACGCCAACCAGCTGCTGTCCGCCATGCGTCTCCAGTTCGGCGGGCACCACGAGCTCCCCGCCGGCGACGTCCTGGAAACCGGCACCTCCTCGTAGCCGCAGGCCACCCCGCCCCACCCAGGCCCCACCCCGGGGCCCCCGAAACCACCTCTTGCTCGCGAGATCACCCGCTTGCGCGCGGCGGAGCAGGTGCGCCCGCGACGAGCAGGTGGTCTCGCGAGCACCACGGGAAGCGCGGGGTCGCCGTGCGAGTCGGGTAGAATCGAGAGGTGGAGCGTTTCGCTCCCTGCGTCGTCAGAACGCACGGCTGCTCTCGAGCGCCTCTTTTCTCGCGGCGAACGGATACGTCGTCCGACGTCTTCGCCCCCTTCCTCTCCTGCGGCGCACGAACCTGATTGCGCGCGGGCGGGACCTGCCCGAAAGGCCCCTCCATGTCCTCTTCCCTTCCCTCCTTCGGCGCGCTCGGCGTGCCCGATGCCCTCATGCGCGTGCTCACGGCGCAGGGCAAGACCGAGCCGTTCCCGATCCAGGTCGACACGCTCCCTGACACGCTCGCCGGCCGCGACGTGCTGGGCCGCGGCAAGACCGGCTCCGGCAAGACGCTCGCGTTCGCGCTGCCCCTCGTCGCTCGCCTGTCCGGCGGGAACGCGGCGACCCGTCGTCGCAACCGTCCGCGCGGCCTCGTGCTCGCGCCCACGCGCGAGCTCGCCACGCAGATCCACGAGACGATCAGCCCGCTCGCCGCCGCGGCATCCCTCACGACCACGACGATTTTCGGCGGGGTCAACCAGAAGCGCCAGGTCGACGCGCTCAACGCCGGTGTCGACATCGTCGTGGCGACGCCGGGACGCCTCGACGACCTCATGAAGCAGGGCTTCGCGCACCTCGACACCGTCGAGATCACGGTGCTCGACGAGGCCGACCACATGGCCGACCTCGGCTTCCTGCCGGTCGTGACGCGGATCCTCTCCGCCACCCCCACCGGCGCCCAGCGGCTGCTGTTCTCGGCGACGCTCGACAACGGCGTCGACAAGCTCGTGCGCCGCTTCCTGCAGAACGAGGTGCTGCACTCCGTCGACGAGGCGACCTCGCCGGTCGCGGCCATGACGCACCACCTGTTCGAGACGGCGGATGCCACCACCAAGAAGGACCTCGTGACGACGCTCGCGTCGGGCACGAGCCGCCGCATCCTCTTCACCCGGACGAAGCACCAGGCGAAGAAGCTCGCCCGGCAGCTGACGGATGCCGGCATCCCGGCCGTCGACCTGCACGGCAACCTCTCTCAGCCGGCGCGCGACCGCAACCTCGCGGCGTTCGGCGCGGGCGACGTGCGTGTGCTCGTCGCGACGGACGTCGCGGCCCGCGGTGTGCACGTCGACGACGTCGCGCTCGTCGTGCACGTCGATCCGCCCATGGAGCACAAGGCGTACCTGCACCGCTCGGGCCGCACCGCGCGCGCCGGCAGCGCCGGCGACGTGGTGACGATCATGCTCCCGGAGCAGCGTCGCGACACGCTCGCCCTGCTGCGCAAGGCCGCGATCGCGGTCTCGCCGCAGTCGGTCCGGCACGACGACGACCCGGTCGCAGCGCTCGTGGGCGAGCGCGCCGAGTACGTGACCCCGGCGCCGCGTCCCGCCCCGCAGCAGCAGGGCGGTGGGCGGTCGCAGGGCGCGAACGCGCAGCGCAAGCGCGCCGCGCGCGAGAACGCCGGCGGATCCTCCGCCGGCGGGAGCGCGGGCCGCAGCGGCGGATCCCGCCGGCGCGGGCGCGGCTCCTCGGACGCGCAGACGCCGTCCGGCGCCTCCGGCGAGCGCGCGCAGTCCGGCTCGTCCGGCCGCGCTTCCGGCCGGGGTCAGTCGCCGGCGCCGCGCCGCGCGATGCGCGTCGGCGACACGGTCGCGCAGCACTCGCGTAACGCCCGCACGAACCGCCGCGCCCAGGGCTGACCCGCCCCGCCCCCGGCCCCGCCTCCTTTCGCGGCGGGGCTGCGGGTGAGTGCGGGTTTGGGTCTTGCGTGGACAGGTACTGTGCGTGATACAGTACCTGGCGTGACACAAGAAGATGCCTTCGCCGCCGATCTCCTGCGCGGCCACACGGACACGATCGTGCTCGCCGTGCTCCGCCGGGGCGAGCGGTACGGCTTCGAGATCTACAAGGCGATCCGCGATGCGACCGGCGGCGAGCACGAGATCAAGGAGGCGACGCTGTACGCGACGTACCGCCGCCTCGAGCGCGACGGCCTCGTCGAGTCGTACTGGGGCGACGAGACCCAGGGCGGACGCCGCAAGTACTACCGCATCACCGACGCCGGTCGCGCCGTGTTCCGCGGAAACGTCGCGGCCTGGGTCGCGACCCGCCGCATCATCGACGGTCTCCTCGACGTGAGGGATGACCGCTCCTCCACCGCCCCCTCCACCGCAAAGGACGCGCGCTGATGAACACCGACCTCCACCGCCTCCTCGACGAGGCTTTCGCCGGGGTCGAGATGACCCCCGACGCGCAGGACCTGAAGGAGGAGATCCGCGCGAACCTGATCGCCCGGGTCGCCGAGCTCGAGGCATCCGGCCGCAGCTCGTCCGAGGCCGCCCGCGAGGCGGTCGCCGAGCTCGGCGACGTGCGCGACCTCCTCGCCGAGCCGGATGCCGCGACCCGCGCGCCCGGTGGCGACCCGTTCGCGGCCGCGCAGGCACGCCACCACGTGCGGCCGAAGCCCGCCTACGTCGTGCGGACCGTGATCGCCTCCGTGGTCGCCGTCGCCGGCCTGCTGCTGGCCGCGCTCGGCGCGACCGGCGTCCTGCCCGTGCCGCTGGGGGTGACGATCCTGTTCCTCGGGATCGGCGCGACCGGCGTCGCCTGGATCGTCGGCGACGCGCTCGTGCAGGAGACCACCACGAACCACCCCATGTCGTCCCTGCGGGCGGGCGGGTTCTTCCTCGCGACGTTCCTCGTGATCTACGGTGCGGGCTTCGCCGGTCTGGTCGCCCTCTCGGCGCTGCCGGTCTGGGGCATCGTGTTCGCGGCGCTCGGCGTCGTCGTCGGCACGGTCCTCTATGCCTGGCTCGGCGCGACCCAGACGAACCGGCGGAAGGCGTGGGTGCGCGAGCTCACCCGGACGATGCCGCCGAACCGGTTCGAGCAGGAGCCGGAGACCGCTGCGCGGTTCGGCATCTACACGGCCGTCATCTGGGTCGTGACCTTCGCGGTCATCGTCGTGCTCGTCTTCACGGTCGGCTGGTGGTGGGCGCCGCTCGCCTTCCTCGGCGGCTTCGCCCTCATGATGCTGATCCTCGCCCGGATGATGTTCGCCCCCTCCCGCTGACCCGCCCCGGGCCCCGCCACCTCCCGCCGAGAACGCACGTATGTATCAAGACAAGGCCGAATCCGTGACATAGGCGCGTTCTCGCGGGGTGGGGGACCGGGCCGAGGCACGGGTGGGGGACCGGCCGCAACCGACGCAAGGAAAGGAACACCATGTCCGACACCCGCACCGCGATCGACGCGGCGGAACTCGTCAAGGTCTATCCCGGCCGCGGCCGTCGTCCGGCGGTCCGTGCCCTCGACGGACTCGGGTTCCGGGTCCCCACCGGCCGCGTCTTCGGGCTCCTCGGCCCGAACGGCGCCGGCAAGTCCACCACGACGAAGATCCTGACAACGCTCTCGCGGCCGACCTCCGGCACCGCCACCGTCGCGGGGCACGACGTCGCGCGCCGCCCTGACGCGGTGCGCGCCGCGATCGGGTATGTGTCCCAGGGCGCGAGCACCGACCCGCTCCTGACCGCGACCGAGAACCTCGAGATCGCGGGCCGCCTCCGCGGCATGCCGGCGGCCGAGTCCCGGTCCCGCGCGAAGCGCCTGCTCGCGGAGTTCGGACTGGCGGATGCCGCGCGCCGGCCCGTCGGCACGTACAGCGGCGGCATGCGGCGCCGGCTCGACGTGGCCGCCGCCCTCGTGCACCGCCCGAGCGTGCTCTTCCTGGACGAGCCCACGACGGGTCTCGACCCCGAGGCCCGGGCCGCGATGTGGGCCGAGATCCGGCGGCTGTCGGCCGAGGAGGCGCTCACCGTCGTGCTCACGACGCACTACATGGAGGAGGCCGACCGGCTGGCCCACGAGATCCTCCTCGTGAACCGGGGCCGCGCCGTGGTGCAGGGCACCCCCGACGCGCTCAAGTCCGCGCTGCACGGCGACTCGATCCGCGTCTCGCTCGTCGAGCCGGATGCCGCGGCGGTGCGCGCCGTGGCCGATCGCGTCCCGGGCCTGCGCGACGTCGTGGTCGAGGCATCCGGGTCCGACGGCACGCTCGCCGCCCGCACCGACGACGCCTCCGCCGCGGTCGGCGCGGTCATCGCGGCTCTTGACGCCGCCGGCATCCGCTACGGCCAGGTCGCCGCATCCCACCCCACCCTCGACGACGTGTACCTGCACTTCGTCGGCCACACCTTCGGCGACACGGTCGTGTCGCCCGCCCGAAAGGACGCAGCATGAGCGCCACGATTGCACTGGGTGGCCTGGTCGTCGCCCCCACGGGGGCCGGATGGCTCTCCCAGACGGGCCAAGTGCTGCGGCGCTGGCTCATCGCCAGCATTCGCCAGGTCTGGGGACCGGCGATGGCGCTCATCCAGCCGGTCATCTGGATCGTGCTGTTCGGCGCGGTCTTCCACGCGCTCGGGGCCCTGCCGCAGTTCGGCGGCGCGGGCTACATCGACTACCTCGTGCCGGGTATCCTCATGATGACGGTGCTGTACTCCGGCGCCTGGGCCGGCACGGGCTACATCGACGACATCGCGTCCGGCGTGATGGACCAGTACCTCACGTCTCCGGTCTCACGGTCGGCGATCATCGCGGGGCAGCTGCTCCAGCAGCTCATCGTGAACGTCGCGCAGTCGCTCGTCGTGCTCGGGATCGGCGCGCTCGCGGGCGCCCGCTACCCCGGCGGCGTGCTCGGGATGCTGGCGGCGCTCGGCGTCGCGACGATCCTCGCGACGATCTTCTGCTGCTGCTCGACCGCGGTCGCGCTGACGACGCGCAACCAGATCGCGCTCATCAGCCTGTCGCAGCTAATCGTGCTGCCCGCGACGTTCCTGTCCACGACGATGATGCCCGCCTCGCTCACGCCGGAGTGGGTGCAGGCCGTGTCGCGCTGGAACCCCATGACGTGGGCGGTCGAGCTCGGCCGCGGCGGCCTGTCGGGCGCCTACCCGGCCGACGGCTGGTGGCAGCTGATCGGGCTCGTCGTGCTGGCGGTGCTCGCCTTCACGTGGGCGCTCCGCTCGATCCGCGCCTACCAGCGCTCTATTTAGGAAGGTACGTTTCCGGTGGCCCAGTCCGATCAGAAGCGATCGGGCGAGGGGGTGCCGTGGCCGAAGCGGATCACGACGTCGGCGTGCCGGTCGAACCGGTACCCGGCGCCGCGGACCGTGCGCACGATGTCTTCGTACGCGCCGAGCTTCGCGCGCAGGCGACGGACGTGCACGTCGATCGTCCGCTCGCCCGGGGCCTCCTCGCCGTCGCCCGCGCTCCACAGGGATGCGACCAGCTCGGCCCGCTCGATCGTGCGGCCCTCGCGGAGCACGAGGTACTGGAGCAGTTCGAACTCGGTGAACGTGAGGCCCACGGAGTCGCCGTCGACGACGACGCGCTTGCGGGAGATGTCGACGACGACGCCGCCGCGCGGCTCCTCCGTCTCGGCGCGGTCGGCACCCTGCGCGCGCGCCGTCGCGGCCGGCTCGTGCAGAGCGCGACGGACGACGTCGACGTCACGGCCGCCCGCGCCGACGGGCGCGAGGGCGACGGTCGCGTGGGTCTCGGCGGCGGGGACGAGCTCGTGGATCGTGCGGCGCAGGGCCTCGACGATGGCGCTGAGGGAGACGCCGGCCTCGGCCGCCTTCTCCTCGTCGAGCCCGACGTAGAGGGCGAAGCCGCGCGGCGTGGTGCCCTCGGGAAGCGCGGGGGAGGGGGCGGGGGGCGCCGGCGTGGCGGCGGTGTCGGGGGTCTCGACGAGGCGGAGTGCGGGCCGGGTGCTCGCGGGGCGGTCGAGGAGTGCGGTGCTGGACATGAGTGCGGATCCTTGCGGAGGGAACCCGGGGGCTGTCTGCCCGTCGTCGGGTTCTGACGGAGTTCTCTGTGGGCGCGGGGCGCCGGGGGCGAGCTCTCGAGGATCGTCAGGATCACTCGGTGCTCGGGGGATGTCCTCGCGATCGTCGCGAGAATTCCCGACAGGGGTCACCAGATCAGCGACACATTCGACAACACGTCGCGACGCGGCCGGCCATCATGCCGGCAGTCCCGTTCGCCTCCCAGGCGGACAGAGAGCGTGCGTCGATAGTCATGCGGCCGATTATCTCCGAACTCGGGCGGCGGTGTCAAACTTCTCTTCCGGATCGGCCCGGCCGCCGCGGGGCCGGGTTAGCCTGTCGAGATGACCGACTCCCAGCCTGCCTCCGATGGTGCGGGCTTCCGCTTCTCCGACGAGCAGGGCTCTTCCCGATACGCGCTCCACCGCGGTGACGACCTCGTCAGCGTGATCGACTACCGCGACGACGGGCGCACGATCGCGATGACGCGCGTCTTCACGGTGCCCACGTTCCGCGGTCAGGGGCTCGCCGGCGAGATCATGGAACGCGCCGTCGCCCACCTCGAGCAGCAGGGCGATCGGAAGGTCATCCCGGTGTGCTGGTACGCGGCCGACTGGTTCGCCGCGCGGCCGGAGCGCTCCGGCATCCTCGCGGAGCGCGCGCCCGCCTGACCGCTCGCCAATCCGCGGGCGTGTGCGCGGCCGGGCCTAGGCTGAGCGCGTGGGCATCGAAGTGGTGTTCGTCTGGGTAGCCGTCGGCTTCGAGCTCATCGGCGCGCTCGCGATCGTCGCGGGCTTCGTGATCGCGGTGGTCCTCGGTATCCGCTCGCTCGCTCGGGGCGAAGGCGCCGTGAGGGCGTTCCAGGCGCTCCGGACCACGTTCGGCGGGGGGATCCTGTTCGGCCTGGAGGTGCTCGTCGCGGCCGACCTCATCCGCACGATCACCTCGAAGCCGTCGCTCGAGGACGCCACGATCCTCGGGATCATCGTGCTGATCCGGACGATCCTGTCGTTCTCCATCCAGATCGAGATCGAGGGTGTGCTGCCGTGGCGGCGCGCGCTGCTCACGAGCGGCGCGCAGGTCGTCGCGTCGCAGGTCGCGGCGGACCGCCGAGCCTCGGCCTGATCCGCCCCGCACCGCCGGAAGGCGCCACGGCGGTGGGTCTCCGGGGGGATGTCGGAGGGCCGACGTACCGTGTGAGGCATGCGGATCCTGCACACCTCCGACTGGCACATCGGGCGGACCTTCCACGGTCACGCGACGCTCGATGCGCTGCGCGGCGTGCTCGACGCGCTCGCGGCCCAGGTGCGCGAGCACCGCGTCGACCTCGTTCTCGTCGCGGGCGACGTCTTCGACTCCAGCGCGCCGCCCGCCGCGGCCTATCCGCTCCTGACCGATGCGCTCGTCGCGATCCGGGATGCCGGGGCGCGTGTCGTCGTGACGAGCGGCAACCACGACTCCGCGGCCCGGCTCGGGTTCCTGTCGCCCCTGCTGCGCGAGGGCATCCACGTCGTGACCGATCCCGCGACGATCGGGGAGCCGGTCACGATCGCGGATGCGCACGGGCCGGTGCACGTGTACGGCATCCCGTTCCTCGAGCCCGCGCTCGTGCGACACCTGTGGCCGGAGGCGGCCGTGCGCTCCCAGCACGACGCTCTGGTGCTCGCGATGGAGCGCGTGCGGGCGGATGCCGCGGCGCGGGGCGGCCGCTCCCTCGCCGTGGCGCACTGCTTCGCCGCCGGCGTCGAGCCCACGCCAGGGCTCGAGCGCGACATCCAGCAGGGTGGCCTCGACGTCGTGGCGCTGTCGGCCTTCGACGGGCCCGACTACGTCGCGCTCGGCCACATCCACGGCAGGCAGCAGCTGTCCGAGCGCGTGCGCTACGCCGGGGCGCCGCTGCACTACAGCTTCGGTGAGGGCGACAAGCCCCGCGGGTCGTGGCTCGTGGAGCTGGATGCCGAAGGCCTGGCCTCCGTCGAGTGGCTCGCGCTCCCCGTGCCGCGTCCGCTCGTAACGCTCCGCGGGGCGTTCGCCGAGCTGCTCGCCGATCCGCGGTTCACGGATGCCGAGGCCGCGTGGGTGAGCGCCGAGTACACCGATGCGACGCCCGAGCTCGATGCCATGCGGCGCCTGCAGGAGCGCTTCCCGTGGTGCGCGCGCGTCGAGCATGCCCCGATGCGCCGCGGCGCCGACGACGGCCGCACGTACGCGGGTCGCGTGCGGGCGGCCCGCACCGACGCGGAGCTGTTCGACGCGTTCCTCGTCCACGTGCGCGAGGGCGAGGGGGCGTCCGAGAGCGAGCGCGTGCTGATCCACGAGGTCATCGCCGACGAGGTCATCGCCGAGGTGCGCGCGTGAGGCTGCACCGGCTGGAGCTCGAGGGCTTCGGGCCGTTCCGTGAGCGGCAGGTCGTCGACTTCGACGCGCTGGCCGGCGACGGCCTCTTCCTGATCGCGGGGCGCACGGGTGCGGGCAAGTCCAGCATCCTCGACGGCGTGTGCTTCGCGCTCTACGGCGGAGTCCCGCGCTACGAGGGCGGCGAGCGGCGGGTGCGGAGCGACCACTGCGAGCCGGACGATCCGACCCGCGTCGTGCTGGAGCTCACGATCGCGGGCTCCCGCTGGCGGGTCTCGCGCGCGCCCGAGTTCGAGCGGCCCAAGCGGCGCGGCGCGGGCGTCACGAAGGTGGCGGCCGACGCGCTCCTGGAGGAGCTCGTGGCCGGCGAGTGGATCGGTCGCGCCGCCGGGCCCCGCGACGTGGCGCTCGCGCTCGACGAGATCCTGGGGCTCACGCAGCAGCAGTTCCTGCAGGTCGTCCTGCTCGCGCAGAACCGCTTCTCCCAGTTCCTCCTCGCGAAGAACGACGAGCGGCAGCGCGTCCTGCGGACCCTGTTCGGCACCCACGTGCACGGCGAGTACGAGCGGCGTCTCGACGAGCGTCGACGGGCCTCCGAGCAGATCCGTCGCGTGGACGAGGAGCTGCTCGCGAGGCTCCGCGCCGAGGCGGCCGAGCTGGCCGAGGAGAACGGACTCGCCGACGCTGATGCACCCGCCGATGCGGCGCGGATGACCGAGCGCGCGGAGTACCGCGCCCGCACGGCCACGGATGAGGTCGACCGCGCGTTCGACGCCGTCCGCGCCGCCGAGGTCGCACGCGCGGCGGCGGAGGCGCTCCAGGACCGGCAGCTCGCTCGCACGCGGTCGCGCCGCGCGCTCGCGGAGCTCGACGAGCAGGCGGCCGGCGTCGAGGCGGCGCGTGTCCGCCTCGCGCTGGCGCGCGACGCGGAGGCGCTGCGCGACGTCGTGCGTGCCGCGGCGGGTGCACGCGCGGCGGCGGAGGCCGCGGCGCAGGCCGAGGCCGACCAGCGCACCGGGTGGATCGCGGCGGGCGAGCCCGACCGGGGGATCGCGGAGCTGCGCGCGCTCGAGGAGCGGCTCACGGGCGAGTTGGCGCGGTGGGCGGACGCGGTCGAGGTGGAGCGGCTTCTCGAGGGGGAGGCGGTCGCGGCCCGCGAGCTGCGCGCGCGGGAGACCTCGCTCGGGGAGGAGCTCGCTCAGCGGGCCGCGGCGCGGGACACGATCGAGACCGAGCTCGCCGATCTCGCGCGGCGACTGCCCGGGCTAGTCGCGGCGGCGGCCGTGCTCGACGGAGCCCGCGCGGCGCGAGACGACGCGCGGACGCGGCGGGATGCGGCGGTCCGTGCCGAGGTGCTGCGGGCGGAGTCCGCCTCGGCCGAGGTCGCGCGGCTCGCCCGCGCGCGCGACGTCCAGGAGGCGTCGGCCGCGGTCGCGACCCTGCTGCAGCACCGCCTCGCCGGGTTCGCGGGCGAGCTCGCCGGGGCGCTCGTGGCCGGGGAGCCGTGCGCGGTCTGCGGCGCGGTCGAGCACCCCGCGCCCGCACGCGTTGAGGGCGTCGCGGTCACCGAGGAGGACATCGCAGCCGCCGAACGGGAGCGGGACCGGGCTCTGGGGGCCGCGACGGCGGCGACCGAGGCCGCGCTCGACGCCCGTGCCGCGTACGAGGCCGCCGCCGCCATCGCCGGAGACGCCACGGCGATCGACGCGGAGGAAGCCCTCGCTGCGGCGGAGGCCGCGGTGGCCACGGCGGTCGCCGCCGACGCCGATCGCGACCGTGACGGCCGGCGCCGCGACGAGCTCGCCGTCGCGCACGAGGAGCTCTCCGGGGGGATCGAGGGCCTGGGCGCGGATGCCGCGGCTCTGCGCGAACGGCTGGTCGCGCTCGACGGGCGCATCGCGGCGGCGCGCGCGACGGTCGAGACGGCGCGGGGCGAGCATCCGTCCGTGGCGGCCCGTATCGCCGAGACCGAGGCCCGCCGTGAGCGGGCGCGTGCGTTCGCCGAGGCTCTGTCTGAGCGGGCGGCGCGGGAGAGCGTCGTGGCAGACGCTGAGGCGGCCCGCGATGCGCGCATCGCGGGAACGCTGTTCCGCGACGCGGGCGCGGTCGAGGCCGCGCTCGTGGAGCGCGCCGAGCAGGAGGCGCTCGATCGCGGCGTGCGAGAGCACGAGACGGCGGTCGGCGTCGAGAAGGAGCGGCTGTTCGCCCTGGAGCTCGAGCTCGCCGACGTCCCGGAGGAGCCGGTCGACGTCGCCGCCGCGCGAGCATCGGAGGCCGATGCCCGCACCGGTTGGACGCGGGCGGTGCAGGCCCAGGCCCAGGCGACGCAGCTCGCGGAGCGCCTGGGCGCCCTCCGCGACGGTATCGGCGCCGCGGAGGACGCCGACCGGGAACGAGCGGAGGAGCATCGGGTGCTCACCCGCCTGGCCGACACCGTCGCGGGCCGCGCCCCGAACACGATGCGGATGTCGCTGGAGACGTTCGTGCTCGCGGCCGAGCTGGAGGAGATCGTCGACGCGGCGAACGTCCGGCTCGGCGAGATGTCCGCGGGCCGCTTCCGGCTGCAGCACACCGACGCGCTCGCGCGGCGCAACGCCGCCTCGGGCCTCGGGCTCGAGGTCTTCGACGCTTACACGGGCCGCGCGCGCTCGCCGCAGTCGCTCTCCGGCGGCGAGACGTTCCTCGCGTCGCTCGCGCTCGCGCTGGGCCTCGCCGAGGTCGTGAGCGCGCGCGCCGGCGGCATCCGTCTCGACACCCTGTTCGTCGACGAAGGCTTCGGGTCGCTCGATGTCGAGACGCTCGACCTCGCGCTGACGACGCTCGACGCGCTGCGCGCCGGGGGTCGCACGGTCGGCGTGATCAGCCACGTCGAGGCCATGCGCGAGCAACTGCCGGCACGGTTGGCGGTGGAGGCGACGCCGCGTGGCCCGAGCGTCATCCGTCAGGAGGTCTTCGAGGGCCTCGCGTCCTAGGCTGGGCGTCGTGGGTGACGGAGCGGAAGCGGCGGCGGGGAATCAGCCGGTCACCCGTGACATCCCCCTCGACTCGGTGCAGCGCGGGCGCGCTTTCGCGGTGTGCATCGCGGTCGCCGGGCTCACGATCCTCGACCTGACCAAGGTCAACGTCGCGCTGCCGTCCATCGAGAACGCCCTGGGCGCGGAGTCCGCGCAGCTGCAGCTGATCGTCGCCGGGTACGTGTTGACCTTCGGGCTCTTCCTCGTCCCGATGGGGCGATTGGGTGATCAGCGGTCGCGCCGCCTGCTCTTCGTCATCGGCCTCGCGGTGTTCACCCTCGCGAGCCTCGCGGCGGCGCTTGCGACCGACGCGACGATGCTCCTGATCGCGCGGCTGGTCCAAGGGGCTGCGGCAGGGACGCAGATGCCGCAGGTGCTCGGGACGATCCAGGTGCTCTTCCGCGGTCGCGCGCGCGGTCGGGCGTTCGGCCTGTTCGGCGCGGTCGTCGGTGTGTCGGTCGCCCTGGGCCCGACCCTCGCCGGCCTTCTCATCGCGGTGGGCGGGGCGCACGACGGCTGGCGCTGGATCTTCTGGATGAACGTGCCGCTCGGGCTCGCCGCGATCGGCCTGGTGCTGTGGCTCCTGCCCGAGACCCGGGAGCGATCACGGCGGCGCGTCGACCTCGACCCGGTCGGTGTGGTGCTGTTCGCCGCGAGCGTGTTCGCCCTCCTGTGGCCGTTCCTCTTCACGACCGGGGCGCCCGACGACAATCCCGCACGCTGGTGGCTGCTGCTCGCCTGCGCGGTGCTCGTGGCCCTGTTCGTCCTGTGGGAGCGGTGGTACGCGGCCCACGGGAGGCAGCCGCTGCTGCCGGGATTGCTCATGCGGATCGGATCGTTCCGCAACGGGACGGTCATCCAGGCGGCGTACTTCGCCGCGACCCCCGCGATGCTCCTGCTCACGACCCTGTACCTGCAGATCGGCCTCGACGTCCCGCCGGTCTTCGCGGGGATGGTGTCGATCGGCTTCGCGCTGACGAACGCGGTCGGGTCCTGGGTCGCGGGCACGCTCGTCGGCCGCTTCGGTCGGACGATCGTGGTGTGGGGGCTCGTGGTCGTGCTGCTGACCCTCGTCGGGCTGACGGTGGTGGTGATGGTGTCGGCGCGTGACCTCGTGCCGTATGCGATGGCGGCCGTGCTGACGGTGTCCGGGATCGGCGGCGGCCTCGTCATCTCGCCGAACCAGACGCTGACCCTCGCGCAGGTGCCCGTGGCGCAGGGCGGTCTCGCCGGGTCGGTGGGTCAGCTCGGGCAGCGGATCGGCACGGCCATCGGCAGCGCGATCGCGCTCGCGCTGTTCTACGCCACCATCTACCGCGAGAACGACGGCCGCCCGAAGCCCGACGTCTTCCACGACGCGTTCCTCTTCGGGATGATCTCGGTCATCGTCTTCGGCCTCATCGCGTTCGCGGTCGCTCTCGCGGACCTCGGCCAGCGCCGTCGCTCCGCACAGCCCCCCACCCCCTGAGAACGCGGGTGGTGGCCCAAACACCGGCGGGTTGGGGTGACAACCCCCGGGACCACG
>NZ_JBDHNI010000002.1:116584-386048 GCF_039615055.1 Microbacterium sp. X-17 | reverse complement strand
CCCCCCTTCCCCGGGGTTGGGACACACACTCCCCCTTTTTCGCCCCCCAAAACCGCGTTCTCAGGGCGAGGTGGTCAGGGCTCGGGCGGCGAGGTGGCAGGGCTCGGGCGGGAAGTGGTCAGGGCTCGGGCGGGAAGACGCCGTCGAGCTCTGCGAGCCAGGGGCGCGCGGTGCCGTCCGACGGCGCGCGCCAGTCGCCGCGTGGGGAGAGGGAGCCGGCGGGGCTCACCTTCGGCCCGTTCGGGATGGCGGTCCGTTTGAACTGCGCGAAGCCGAAGTAGCGCTGCAGGAACACGCGCAGCCAGCGCACGATCGTCGCGCGGTCGAACGCGCCGCGCTCGTCCTCCGGGTATCCGGGAGGCCAGGCGCCCGCCGCGGCATCCGCCCACGCCTTCTCCGCGAGGAACACGATGCGGCTCGGTCGCATGCCGTACCGCAGCACGTGGAAGAGCGCGAAGTCATGGAGCGCGTACGGACCGATCGTTCCCTCGGTCGACTGGACGGCACCGTCCGCGCCGGCGGGTACGAGCTCGGGGCTGATCTCGGTGTCGAGCACGGCTTGGAGGACGTCCGTGGTGCGCGCGTCAACGCCCTCGCCGGCCGCGATCACCCAGCGGATCAGGTGCTGGATGAGCGTCTTCGGCACGCCGACGTTGACGGCGTAGTGGCTCATCTGGTCGCCGACGCCGTACGTCGCCCAGCCGATCGCGAGCTCGGAGAGGTCGGAGGTGCCGATGACGATCCCGCCGTGGCGGTTCGCGAGCCGGAAGAGCAGGTCCGTGCGGACGCCGGCCTGCACGTTCTCGAACGTCACGTCGTAGAGCGGCTCGCCCTCCGCGTACGGATGCCCGATGCCGCGCAGGATCTCGGTCGCGGCGGGCGCGATGTCGATCGTCTCGATCGTCGCGCCGACCGCTTCGGCGAGGGCGAGCGCGTTCGACTTCGTGTGGTCGGAGGTCGCGAAGCCCGGGAGCGTGTAGGCGAGGATGTCGCTCCGCGGTCGGCCCATCCGGTCCATCGCCCGCGCGACGACGAGGAGCGCGTGTGTGGAGTCGAGGCCGCCGGACACGCCGATCACGGGCCGGGGGTTGCCGATCGCGGCGAGCCGCTCCACGAGCCCCGAGACCTGGATGTTGAAGGCCTCGTAGCAGTCCTGCGCGAGTCGCGCGGGATCGTTCGGCACGAAGGGGTAGCGCGCGATCTCGCGCCGCAGGCCGATGTCGCGCGCGGGCGGATCGAGCGTGAACTCGACCGTGCGGAAGCCCGGCTCGTGGGTGCGGCGGTTGTCGTCGAAGGTGCCCTGACGGACGCGATCCTGCCGGAGCCGGTCGAGATCGACGTCGGCGACCGAGCGGCGCGGCCCGTCCGGGAAGCGCTCCGTCGTCGCGAGCAGCTGGCCTCGCTCGTAGACCATGGTCTGGCCGTCCCACGACAGGTCGTTCGACGACTCGCCCATGCCGGCGGCGGCATATGCGTAGGCGGCGAGGCAGCGAAGGGACTGGGCCTGCGCGAGCACGTTGCGGTCGTCGGCGCGTGCGATCGTGATGGGACTGCCGGAGAGGTTCAGCAGCACCGTGGCGCCGGCGAGAGCCGCGGACGACGACGGCGGGATGGGGATCCACATGTCCTCGCACACCTCCGCGTGCACGACGAGTCCGGGGACGTCGGTCGCACTGAACAGCAGATCCGGCCCGAACGGCACGTCCCACGCGCCGACGCGGATCCGCCCGCCCGCCCGGTCGTCGCCGGGCGCGTACCAGCGCCGCTCGTAGAACTCGCGATAGGTCGGGAGATACGACTTCGGCGCGACCCCCAGCATCCGTCCGCGGTGGATCACGACGGCGCAGTTGTAGAGGCGCCCGCCCGCGCGCAGCGGTGCGCCGACGACGAGCACGGGCAGGAGCTCGGCGGATGCCGCCACGATCCGCTCGATCGCGACGACGGTCGCGTCGAGCACGACGTCCTGCAGGACGAGGTCGTCGATCGCGTAGCCGGTCAGGCAAAGCTCCGGGAAGACGGCCACCGCGACCGCATCCGCGTCGCACGCGCGCGCCGTGGCGAGCACAGCCTCGGCGTTCGCCGCCGGATCCGCGATGGCGACCGGGATCGTGCACGCCGCGACCCGCGCGAACCCGTGCCGGTACGCGCTCTCGAACGGCAGTGCCTCGCTCACGCCCCCAGTCTGGCACCTCGCCCCGCGCCCGACCCCCCGCGCCGGATCAGGTGCCGTGCGCGGCGCACTCTCCGGCGAGGTCGGGACTGATCCCGACGGCGGCTTCGAGACGTCCCAACGCGTCCGCCGTGGCCGGATCGCTGAGGCTTTCGAGCTCCGTGACGACAGCGCCTGCTTCACTCAGGGTGTTGAAGTGGGCGAGATGGTCGAAGGCCGCCGCTCCACGGTCGTAGAACCCCGCTACCGCTTCGGCGTCGGCCTCCGTGCCGGCCGGCCACGGCGTCGACGGCTGTCGTATCTCAGCGGCGCTCCGGGTGAACAGGTTCGACCCGTCGGCGGCCTCGGACTGAAGAGCGCGGAAGGTGTCGAGCGACATCTCCGACCGGGCGACCCGAGTGAGGTCGTCGGAATAGCGCTTCGTTGCGCAGATGATCGACAGCAGCCCGACTTTCGCCTGCGCGACCGTCGCGGAATCACCCTGCCCCTGTCCCGTCGTCTCGACGTAGTCGCCCGAGCAGCCCGTCAACAGCAGTGCAACCGCGACCGTCGCCACCATGAGTATGCGCTTCATTCGTCCCCCAGCCTCGCGGCGACGGTAGTCGCGGCAGGTGAACGGGGGGTGTCGGGGGGCGCGGGTACGCTGCCGGAGGCGCGGGTGTCCGTGCGCACGACGTAAGGACGGTATGCGGTACATCGAGAGCGACGGGCGGGTCGTCTGGAGCGCCAGCGACCTCAAAGCGGCGGCCGAGTGCGAGTTCGCGTGGCTGCGCGCGATCGACGCGAAGCTCGGCCGCGTGCCCGCCGTGGAGGAGCCGGAGGATGCGACGCTCGAACGCGCGGCGCGGCTCGGGACGGCGCACGAGCGGCGCGTTCTCGCCGAGTACCGAGCGCGGTTCGGCGACGCGGTCGTGGAGATCCCCGAGACGGCGTCGCGCGATGCGGAAGGGCTTGCGGCCGCCGTGGCGGCCACCGAGCGAGCGCTCGCCGACCCTCGCGCCAAGGTCGTCTACCAGGCCGCGTTCGCGACCGACGAGTTCGTCGGGTTCGCCGACTTCCTCGTGCGCGACGAGGGCGCGGCGGACGGCGCGTGGATCGTGCAGGACACCAAGCTCGCGCGGCACGCCCGCGTGACGGCCCTTCTTCAGCTCGCCGCGTATGCGGACCAGCTCGACCGTCTCGGCGTCCCCCGCGCCGACCGGGTCGAGCTGCTGCTGGGCGACGGATCCACGAGCGTCCACGACGTCCGCGACATCCTCCCCGTGTTCCGCCTGCGCCGCTCCCGGCTGCGGGCGCTCATCGCCGACCGGAGGCCCGTCGCGGGCGCCGCGGGGGAGCCGATCGCGTGGGGCGACGAGCGCGGCCAGCTGGGCGTCG
This sequence comes from Microbacterium sp. X-17, assembly GCF_039615055.1. Lineage (NCBI taxonomy): Bacteria > Bacillati > Actinomycetota > Actinomycetes > Micrococcales > Microbacteriaceae > Microbacterium > Microbacterium sp. X-17. The sequence continues at coordinate 382,501 of NZ_JBDHNI010000002.1, read as the reverse complement.
CGGCGTGCGGCCGGTGCGCGACCTGCGAGCTCGAGGTCGTCGCTCACCGTGACCTCCTGCTCGTCGCCGGGATGCGGCCGGTGCAGCGCGCCCGCCTGCGCGCGGCGGGGGTCGACACGATCGACGCGCTCGCCCGGGCGGCGGATCCGCCGCCGCGGATGGGCGCCGAGGTCTTCGCGTCCTTGCGCACGCAGGCGCGCGTTCAGCTGGAGAGCCCGGCGGGGGTGGTCGCGCCCGCGCCCGCGGCGCATCCGCCCGTCCCCACATACGAGGTCGTCTTCCCGAAGGCGCTCGGTGCCCTGCCGCGGCCCGATCACGGCGACATGTTCTTCGACTTCGAGGGCGATCCGCTCTACACGGAGGGGGCGCCGATCGCCGGTCGGCCCGCGGTCTGGGGCCTCGACTACCTGTTCGGCTGGGTGGACGACCGCGAGGTGTACTCCCGCCTCTGGGCGCACGACTTCGCGCAGGAGCGGGCGGCCCTCGTGCAGTTCCTCGAGCTCGTGCGCCTGCGGCGCGCACAGCATCCGGGCATGCACATCTACCACTACGCGCCGTACGAGCCCACGCACCTGCTGGCGATGGCGGCGCGGCACGGCGTGGGCGAGGCTGAGGTCGACACGCTCCTGCGCGATGGCGTGTTCGTCGACCTGTATCCGATCGTGCGCCGCTCCCTGCGCGTGGGGTCGCGGTCGTACTCGATCAAGAAGCTCGAGCCGCTCTACATGGGCGACCAGGTTCGCACGCAGGACGTGCAGAAGGGCGACGAGTCGATCGAGCGGTACGTCGAGGCGCGCCTGCTGCAGGATGCCGGGGAGGATGCCGCGGCGCGCGAGATCCTCGACGACCTGGCCGATTACAACCGGTACGACTGCGTCTCCACGCGGCGCCTGCGCGATTGGCTCGTCGACCGCGCGCGGGAGGCCGGGCTCGTGCCCTCCGCCGACCTCGCGCTCGACGACGTCGGGTACGCGCCGTCCCCGCGTGCGGGCGCGTTGCTGGCGTGGGCGGAGGACCGCGCGTCCGCCGGCGCGACCGGGGCGGATGCGACCGACGTCGCCGACGCGGAGGCCCTGCGCCTCGCGGCGGCGGCGATCGACTACTACCCCCGCGAGGCGAAGACGTTCTGGGCCACGCACTTCCTCCGGCTGCGCGAGCCGGTGTCGCTGTGGGAGGAGACGCGCGACGTGGTGGTCGTCGACCCGGAGCGGTCGCGCGTCGTGGAGGACTGGCATCCCGGACCCCGCTCGGTCCGCCGCGTCGTGGAGCTGCGCGGCGAGCTCGCGCCCGGGACGCGGCTGAGCGTCGGCGCCGACCCCTCGCTCCTCTACGACCTGCCCGCGCCGTTCCCGTTCACGGCGTCGCCGCGGTGGATCCACGCCGACCACCGCGCGACGGTGCTCGAGGTGCTCGACGACGGCGCACTGGTGGAGGAGCGCGCGGTCGACGGCCAGACCTGGGACGCGCTGCCGATCGCGATCACGCCCGCGTCGCCCCCGCGGGCCGCGAGTCAGCAGACGGCGATCGACGAGTGGGCGGATGCCGTGCTCGCGGCCGCCCCGGGCTTTCCGCGCGATCCGGCGACGGACGTGCTGCGGCGCACGCCGCCGCGCACGGTCACGGCCGGGCTCGTGCCGAGCAGGGGAGACGATGTCGCGGCGATCGCGCGCAGCATCCGTGATCTCGACCGCAGCTACCTCGCGGTGCAGGGCCCGCCCGGCACGGGGAAGACGTACGTCGGCTCGCATGTCGTCGCGCGGTTGGTTCGGGAGCACGGGTACAAGGTCGGCGTCGTGGCGCAGTCGCACGCGACGATCGAGCACATGCTGGCGAGGATCGTGGAGGCCGGCGTCCCGCGCGAGCAGGTCGCCAAGGCGCCGAAGGATGCCGAGGCGGAGCATCCGTTCACGGTGATCGCGAAGAACGGCGTGGCTGAGTTCACGGCGGCGCACCCGGAGGGCTTCGTGTTCGGCGGCACGGCGTGGGACTTCTCGCATGCCGGCCGCGTGCCGCGCGGCTCGCTCGACCTGCTCGTGATCGACGAAGCGGGCCAGTTCTCGCTCGCATCGACGATCGCGGTGTCGGTGGCGGCATCCCGGCTCCTGCTCCTCGGTGACCCCCAGCAGCTTCCGCAGGTGAGTCAGGGCACGCATCCCGAGCCGGTCGACACGTCGGCGCTCGGCTGGGTCATGGACGGAGCGGCCGTCATCCCCTCCGAGTACGGCTACTTCCTCGAGCACACGTGGCGGATGCATCCCCTGGTCGCCGCCCCGGTGTCCGTCCTGTCGTACGACGGCCGGCTCAGCGCGCACGCCCGCGCGGCGGAGCGGTCCGTCGACGGCGTCGAGCCGGGGCTGCATCCCGTGCCGTTGCGGCACCACGGCAACGCCACGACCTCGTTCGAGGAAGCCGAGCACGTCGTCGCGCTGGTGCGCGGCCTCGTCGGCCGCTCGTTCCACGACGTCGACGAGAGCGAGCGGGCGCTGACCGAGGCCGACGTCATCGTGGTGACGCCGTACAACGCGCAGCAGGTCGTGGTCGAGGAGGCGTTGGCGGATGCCGGCCTGGGCGGTATCCGAGTCGGCACGGTCGACCGGTTCCAGGGGCAGGAGGCGGTCGTGTCGATCGTGAGCCTGGCGGCGTCGTCCGGCCGCGATGCCCCGCGCGGGCTCGAGTTCCTCCTGCTGCAGAACCGCCTGAACGTCGCGATCTCGCGCGCGCAGGTCGCGGCCTACCTGCTGTACTCGCCGGGCTTGCTCGACGATCTGCCGCGGACTCCCGAGGGTGTGACGCGGCTGAGCGCCTTCGCTCGCCTGGTCGGCGCCGAGTCCTGACCCCGCCGGCGCTCGCGCCGCGCCGTGCGCCCTGATCGCCCGCACAACTCCTGCATTCCGCGGCGCGCGTGGTCACGCCGCCGCAGAATGCAGGAGTTGTGCGGGCCGGCGAGGGGCGGCTCCGGCGTGCCGGCGGGCCGGGCCGCGGACGGCACGGGCGCGACACAGGCGAGCGGCGGCTCCGGCGTGCCGGCGGGCCGGGCAGGCGTGCCGGGGAAGAACAGCTAGGCGACGGTGCCGTAGAGGCGGTCGCCGGCGTCGCCGAGGCCCGGCACGATGTAGCCGTGTTCGTTCAGGCGCTCGTCCACGGCGCCGAGGACGAGCGTGACCGCACGGTCGGCGACGCGGCGCTCGATCTCCGCGACGCCCTCCGGCGCGGCGATGAGGCAGATGGCCGTGACCTCGCTCGCGCCGCGGCGGAACAGGAAGTCCATGGCGGCCCCGAGCGAGCCGCCGGTGGCCAGCATGGGGTCGAGCACGTAGCACTGGCGACCGCGGAGGTCGGCCGGCAGACGCTCCGCGTACGTGGTCGGCTGCAGCGTCTCCTCGTTCCGCGCCATGCCGAGGAACCCGACCTCGGCGGTGGGCAGCAGCCGGGTCATGCCCTCGAGCATCCCGAGTCCGGCGCGGAGGATCGGCACGACCAGCGGATACGGATCGGCGAGGCGGGCGCCCGTGGTCTCGGTCACCGGCGTCCGGATGCGGATCGGCTCGACGCGCACGCCGCGGGTCGCCTCGTACGCGAGGAGTGTGACGAGCTCGGCGGTGAGCTCGCGGAACACGGGCGACGGGGTCTCGAGGTCCCGCAGCACGGTCAGCTTGTGGGTGATGAGCGGATGATCCGCGACGTGCACGCGCATGGGTCTCAGGCTATCGACGCGTGACCGTAGGGTGGGGCCATGACCCTGCCGGCGACCGATGGCGATGCCGCGCTCGTCGGCCGCGCTCTCGAGCTCGCGCGTGAGGCCGGGGCGCACGGGGATGTCCCCGTCGGGGCGGTCGTCGCGGCCGCGGACGGCACCGTGCTCGGCGCGGGCCGCAACGAGCGCGAGCTGACTCACGATCCCACCGCGCACGCGGAGGTCCTGGCGCTCCGGGCCGCGGCATCCGCCCTCGGCTCCTGGAACCTCGAGGGCTGCACGCTCGCGGTGACCCTCGAGCCGTGCCTGATGTGCGCGGGCGCGATCCTGCAGGCGCGCGTGTCGCGTGTCGTGTTCGGGGCGTGGGACGACAAGGCGGGCGCGGCGGGCTCCGTCTACGACGTGCTCCGCGACCGGCGGTTGCCGGTCCGCGCCGAGGTCGTCGGCGGGGTTCGCGCGGCCGAGGCCGCCGCGCTGCTCCAGTCGTTCTTCACCGACCGCCGCTGACCCGCGACCGCGGATGCCGCGACTCAGTCGACGGACTTCACCACGATCGCCTCGGTGGACAGCGTCGCCGGCCGTTCCACGTCGGGCTCGAGGTAGATGACGCGCGCGGCCGGGACCGCGGACCGGATGCGCGCCTCGATGTCGTCGATGTCGCGGGCGACCTCGACGAGCGGGCGATCCGCCGGGAATGCAAGCTTGGCCGCGACCATGAGCTCGTCCGGTCCGAGGTAGAGGGTCTTGAGGTGGATGATGCGGTCGGCCTCGTGGCCGGCCGTGACCGCGTCGACGATGCGCGCGTGGTCGGCATCCGTCGCGCCCTCGCCGACGAGGAGGCTCTTGGTTTCGATCCCGAGCACGATCGCGACGAGCACGAGGAGCGAGCCGATCATCAGCGTGCCGATCGCGTCGAAGACCGGGTTGTGCGTGATCGCCGACAGGCCGACGCCGAGGAGCGCGAACGCCAGGCCGGTGAGGGCCGCGACGTCCTCCAGCAGCACGACCGGCAGCTCGGGGGCCTTGGCCCGGCGCACGAACGAGGTCCACGACTGGCCCTTCGCGCGATGGTGGTTGCTCTCGCGCACGGCCGTGCGCAGGGAGAACGACTCGAGCACGATCGCGATCACCAGCACGGCGAGGGGCACCCAGACGTTCTCGAGCTCGTGCGGGTGGGCCAGCTTGTCGACGCCCTCGTAGATCGAGAACACGCCACCGACGGAGAACAGGATGATCGACACGACGAACGCGTAGACGTAGCGCTCGCGGCCGTATCCGAACGGATGCTCGCGGTCGGCCTCCCGCCGCGACTGGCGTCCGCCGATCAGCAGCAGGATCTGGTTGCCGGAGTCGGCGAGGGAGTGGATCGCCTCCGCGAGCATCGATGCGGAGCCGGACACGAACCACGCGACGAACTTCGCGAGGGCGATTCCGAGGTTCGCGAGCAGCGCCGCGATGATGGCCCTGCTGCCTCCGGATGCGCTCATGGGTCGAGTCTAGGGAAGCGCCCTCCGCCGGGCGCCCGGGGCGCGCGCCGCATCCGCGCTTTCGTAGGATGGGCGAATGGCGCCGTTTTCCCCCGACCTCCCGCCGATCGCGATCCTGGGGGCGGGATCCATGGGTGGGGCGATCGCGCAGGGACTCGCGGCCTCGGGTCTCGCCGCCGCCGTCACCGCGACGAACCGCACGGCGGGGTCCGCGGCCACGCTCGACGGGCTGGCGGGCGTGCGCAGCGTCGCGCTGGAGAGCGAGCCGGCCGCGAACCGCACCGCTGCGGCGGAGGCCGACATCGTGCTCGTCGGGGTGAAGCCCGCGCTCGTGCCGGAGCTGCTGCGCGAGATCGCGACCTCGCTGCGCCCGGGAACGATTGTCGTGAGCATCGCCGCGGGCGTGACGATCGCGACGTTCGAGGAGATCCTCGGACCCGGCATCCCGGTGCTGCGGTCGATGCCGAACACGCCCGCGCTCGTCGGAAAGGGCGTGACCGGACTCGCCGCGGCGGACGGGGTGTCGGCCGAGGACGCCGCGCTCGTGCGGCGGCTGTTCGAGACCGTCGGCACCGTGGTCGAGGTGCCGGAGGCGCAGATCGACGCGCTCACCACGATCTCCGGATCCGGGCCCGCATACTTCTTCCTCCTGGTCGAGGACTTCACCCGCGCCGCCGTGGGCAAGGGGTTCACCGAGGAGCAGGCGCGCCTCATGGTCGAGCAGACCTTCGCCGGCGCCGCGGCGTTGCTCGCGGCTTCGGGCGAGGCGCCTGGGGAGCTGCGCCGTCGCGTCACGAGCCCCAAAGGCACGACGGAGCGCGCCGTCGCGGTGCTGCAGTCCGCCCACCTGGACGCGGTGTTCGCCGAGGCGACGGATGCCGCCCTGGCCCGCGCCCGCGAGCTCGCCGGCTGACCCCTCACCCCGCCCCGCCCCCGGGTCCCGGGTCCCGCCCCACCCTGGCCTCCGCCCCGCCCCGGGCGCGCCCGGCTCCCGCACCCACCTCCGCGAGAACGCGCGTATGTCACAGACACGCCGTGCAGAACGCACATATGCGCGTTCTCGCGAAGTGCGTGGCCAGGGTTAGAGCGCGGGGAGCGGATCCGTCTCGGCCCACGGGCGACTCGGGAGCCGCTTCCGGACGAAGACCGATATGCGCTCCAGCGCGCCGACTAATCTATGGGCATGGCGGATATCTTCGACGTGATTGCAGACGGCACGCGCCGCGACATCCTCCGGTTCCTCCTGGACCGGTCCGCCGCGGGGGAGAGCGGCACGAGCGTCTCGCACATCGTGAGCGAGCTCGGCGTCAGCCAGCCGACCGTGTCGAAGCACCTGAAGGTGCTGCGGGATGCTGCGCTCGTGTCGGTGCGCGAAGAGGGCCAGCACCGCTACTACAGCCTCACCCCGACCCCGCTCGACGAGGTCGACGACTGGCTGATCCCGTTCCTCCCCGACGACGTGTCGGTCGGTCTCCCGGCCGTCCCGCTCCCCGAGTCCGCGGCGCACGCCGCCGAGGTGGTGGGCCGCGCCGCGGCATCCGCGACGCACGCGGTCGCCAACGCCCTGCGCAAGCTCCCCGGTCGCTGACCGACTCTCTCTCCCCCGGAGCCGCCCAGCCAGAGCGCTCTTCACGCGAGAACGCGCGTATGTCACAGACATGCCGTCCATTCATGACATAGGCGCGTTCTCACGTTGGGGGTGGCGGGAGCGGGCGCCGCGGAAGAGCCCGTCCTGAGCGGGTTCGCCCCACCAGCCACTCGGGTTTACAGGCGTCGCGCGCACCCCTAGAGTGTCGATTCAGCGACATCCGGCACTACTGAGGGGAGCGACATGTCCGACCTGTCCGACGTGCGCTTCCTGACGGTCGCCGAGGTCGCGGAGCTCATGCGGGTATCGAAGATGACGGTCTACCGTCTCGTCCATTCCGGCGAGCTCCCCGCCGTCCGCTTCGGGCGCAGCTACCGGGTCCCTCAGTCGGCCGTCACCGCTGCCATGCAGCGGCCGATCGCCGACGTCGGATAGACTGCCGCGAAGCATTTTTCCGCATAGTGAGGTAACTCCGTGGGTTCAGTCATCAAGAAGCGCCGCAAGCGCATGGCGAAGAAGAAGCACCGCAAGCTGCTTCGCAAGACTCGCCACCAGCGCCGCAACAAGAAGTAAAGCGGCGAACGCACACCAAGCGCCTGTCCTCGGGACGGGCGCTTCGTGTTTTCACCGATAATGGCTGCATGAAGTCGATCACCGTTCAGCAGCTGCGCGACCGCGAGGCCACCCCCCTCATCGACGTGCGCGAGCCCGACGAGTTCGCCGGCGGGCACGTGCCCGGTGCGGTGAACCTCCCCATGTCGCGCATCGGCGACCTCCTCGACCAGCTGCCCGACGGTGCGTTCGACGTGATCTGCCAGGTCGGCGGCCGCTCGGCGCGCGTCGTCGAGGCGCTCGAGGCCCGCGGGTTCGACGCGACGAACGTCGAGGGCGGGACCGGCGCCTGGATCTCCTCCGGCTTCCCCGTCGACCGCTGAGCGCCGGCGGGCGGGGGCGTGTCCGCGTCCCTTCTAGGATGAGTGCGTGACCACGATCACGCTCATCCGCAAAGACGGCTGCCACCTGTGCGACGTCGCCCGCGGAGTCGTCGATCAGGTGCTCGCGGAGTTCCCGGAGGACGAGGCCGAGCGCATCGAGCTCGTCGAATCCTCCATCGAGGATGATCCCGAGCTCCACGCGCGATGGTGGGAGAAGATCCCGGTCGTGCTGATCGACGGTCATCTGCATGCGCATTGGCGTGTCAATCCCGAGCGGCTGCGCGCCGCGCTCACCGATGCTGAGGAGCTCGTCCCATGACCGTTCGCCACGTCGTCGTCTGGAAGCTGTCCGCCGAGGATGCCGAGCAGAAGGCGGCCGACGCCGCCGAGATCGTGCGCCGCCTCGGTGGGCTGGAGGGTGTCGTCCCCTCGATCCGCTCCCTCTCGGTCGGCACCGACGTCGTCTCCGCCGGCACGTTCGGCGACGTCGCGCTCGTCGCGGACTTCGACGACGAGGACGGTGTCGAGCAGTACCAGGTGCACCCGGCGCACCGCGAGGCCGCCGGCTTCATCCGCGACGTGGTCTCCTCGCGCACCTCGGTCGACTTCCTCGTCTGATCCCCGCTCCTCGATTGTCCTCGATCGCGGAGCTCGTCCCGCCCGGCGCGAGTCCGGACGCGGTCTACGACGGGTTCGTCGCCTGGGCGGGGGAGCGGGGGATCTCCCTGTACCCCGCGCAGGACGAGGCGATCATCGAGATCGTCTCGGGCGCGAACGTCATCCTGTCCACGCCGACGGGGACGGGGAAGTCGCTCGTCGCGGTGGCCGCTCACGCGGCATCCCTCGCCCGGGGAGTGCGCACGTACTACACGGCGCCCATCAAGGCCCTCGTCAGCGAGAAGTTTTTCGCGCTCGTCGACGTGTTCGGCGCGGAGAACGTCGGGATGGTCACCGGCGACTCGTCGGTGAACCCGGATGCCCCGATCATCTGCTGCACGGCGGAGATCCTCGCTAACCTCGCGCTGCGCCACGGCGCCGAGAGCGACGTCGGCCAGGTCGTGATGGACGAGTTCCACTTCTACGGCGATCCCGACCGCGGCTGGGCGTGGCAGGTGCCGCTCCTTCTCCTGCGTCGCGCGCAGTTCGTGCTGCTGTCCGCGACCCTCGGTGACGTCAGCGCGATCGCCGACGACCTCTCCCGCCGCACCGGTCGGCAGACCGCCCTCGTGACAGGCGTCGAGCGCCCCGTCCCGCTGCATTTCTCCTATGTGCGCACGCCGATCCACGAGACGGTCGAGGAGCTGCTGTCGACCCGGCAGGCGCCCGTGTACATCGTGCACTTCTCGCAGGCGGCCGCGATGGAGCGCGCGCAGGCGCTGTCCTCGATCCGCGTGGTGAGCCGGGAGCAGCGCGACGAGATCGCGGACGCGATCGGCGGCTTCCGCTTCACGACGGCGTTCGGTCGCACGCTGTCGCGGTACGTGCGTGCCGGCATCGGCGTGCACCACGCGGGGATGCTGCCGCGGTACCGGCGGCTCGTCGAGACGCTCGCGCAGCGCGGGCTGCTGCGGGTCATCTGCGGCACCGACACGCTCGGTGTGGGCATCAACGTACCCATTCGCACCGTGCTCCTCACCGCGCTCGCGAAGTACGACGGGCAGCGGATGCGGCAGCTGAGCGCTCGGGAGTTCCACCAGATCGCGGGTCGCGCCGGACGCGCCGGCTACGACACGGCCGGGACCGTCGTCGTGATGGCCCCCGAGCACGAGATCGAGAACGCGGCGATGTTCGCGAAGGCCGGCGACGATCCGAAGAAGCAGCGCAAGATCGTGCGGAAGAAGGCGCCGCAGGGGTTCGTGAACTGGAGCCAGACCTCGTTCGAGCGGCTGGTGGCGGCGGAGCCGGAGCCGCTCGTGCCGCAGCTGCAGCTCACCGCCGCGATGCTGATCAACGTCATCGCCCGCGGCGGGGACGTGTTCGGCAACGTGCGCTCGCTCGTGTTCGACAACCACGAGCCGCGGCCACGGAAGTACGAGCTCGCGCGTCGCGCGCTCGCGATCTTCCGCACGCTGGTCGCCGCCGGGGTGGTCGAGGCCGGCCCGGGCGGCGGCATCCGCCTGACCGTGGACCTGCAGCCGAACTTCGCGCTCAACCAGCCGCTCTCGCCGTTCGCGCTGGCGGCGATCGAGCTCCTTGATCCGGATGACACGGCGGCCGGCGCCGGCTCCGGTCACTACGCGCTCGATGTCGTGAGCGTCATCGAGGCGACGCTCGACGATCCGCGTCCCGTGCTCTCGCAGCAGCAGTTCCTCGCGCGCGGGGAGGCGGTCGCGGCGATGAAGCGCGACGGCCTCGACTACGACGAGCGGATGGCTGCGCTCGAGGAGGTCACGTACCCCAAGCCGCTCGAGGAGCTGCTCGCGCAGTCGTTCGAGGTGTTCGCGTCGAGCCAGCCGTGGGTGCGGGACTTCGAGCTCTCGCCGAAGTCGGTCGTGCGCGACATGTTCGAGCGGGCGCTGTCGTTCGCCGAGTTCGTGTCGGTCTACCAGCTCGCCCGCAGCGAGGGGCTCGTGCTGCGCTACCTCAGCGACGCGTATCGGGCGATCCGCCAGACCGTGCCCGCCGAGGCGCAGACGGAGGCCCTGCTCGACGTCGTCGCGTGGCTCGGCGAGCTCGTGCGGCAGGTGGACTCGAGCCTCGTGGACGAGTGGGAGAGTCTCGTGAATCCGGCGGCCGACCCGGCCGCGCCCGTCGTGCCGCCCGCGCCGCCGTCGGTGCTGACGAACCGCCGCGCGTTCCTCGTGCTCGTGCGCAACGAGCTGTTCCGTCGGGTGCAGCTCATCGCCCTGGAGCGGGAGGACGAGCTGGCCGAGCTGGATCCGGACGTGGACTGGCCCGCCGCGCTCGACGCGTACTTCGCGGACCACGACGAGCTGCTGACCGGGGGCCCGGCGCGGTCCGCGTCGCTCGTGTCGATCGACGAGTCGGATGCCTCCGTCTGGCGGGTGGAGCAGACCCTGGACGATCCCGCCGGCGACCACGACTGGCGCCTCCGCGCCGAGGTGGATCTGGCCGCCTCCGAGGAGGCCGGCACCGCCATGGTCCGCGCCACCGCCCTCCTCCGCCTGTAGCCCCCGCCCCGGCCCCCGCCCCGCGCTCCGCGCGCCCGCGCGTGGTCCGGCGCCCGCGCGTCGTCCCGCGCGCCCATCCCACCCTCCACGAACCCACCTCCTCCTCGCGAACCCACCTCCTCACGCGCGGCGGACGGGGTGGGCTCGCGAGGAGGACGTGGATTCGGGTTGGGGTCGGGGTAACCCGCCGGGGGTGAGGGAGGGCTCGCGCCGCGCCCCGTCCCGCTCGCGCCCGCAGCCCGTGCCCGCCCGCGCGCTCACCCACCTCGTCGCGAACCCACCTCTTCCTCGCGAAACCACCTGCTTATGCGCGCGGGCAGGGGTGGGCCCGCGAGGAGGAGGTGGGATGGGGTGGGGGCGCGCGGGGCCCGGCCCGCGGGCGGGGTGCCCGGCGCGCCGGCGAGGTGGGCTCGCGAAGAGGAGGTGGGCTGGGCGGGCGCGCTCAGCCCGCGAGGGGGGGGCGGCGGGGGGGGCCGCCCGCCCCGGGGCGGGGGGGGGGGGGGGGCGGGGCTAGGGGGCGAGGCGGGTGGGGCCCCGGAAGAGGAAGGTCACCTCGCGGATGGAGGACTCGCCGAGCAGCAGCATCAGCAGGCGGGCGAGGCCCATGCCGAAGCCGCCGTGCGGGGGCACGCCGTAGCGGAAGAAGTCGAGGTAGTGCTCGAGGCCGGCGGGATCCAGGCCCTTCGCGCGCGCTTGCTCCTCGAGCACCTCGACCCGGTGCTCGCGCTGCGCGCCCGTCGTGATCTCGGTGCCGCGGTAGAGGAGGTCGTAGCTCTTCGTGAGCCCGGTCTCCGGATCCTGCATGTGGTAGAACGGCCGGATCTCGGCGTGGTAGTCCGTGATGAACACGAAGTCGTGCCTGAACGTCTCCTTGACGTGCGCGGAGATCTGCCGCTCGCCCTCGGGGTCGAGGTCGCCGTCGGTGCGCGGGATCTCGTACCCGCGCGCGGCCACGATCTCGCGCGCCTCCGCGAGCGGGATGCGGGGGAACGGCAGCGTCGGCACGGTCACCTCGAGGCCGAACAGCTCCTCGATCTCCGCGCCGTGCTTCTCCTTGACCGCCGCGAAGGCTGCCGCGAGGAGCTCCTCCTGCATCCGGGCGACGTCCTCGTGCGAGTCGATCCAGCTGATCTCCGCGTCGATCGAGGTGAACTCGGTCGCGTGGCGGCTCGTGAAGCTCGGATCGGCGCGGAACGCGTCGGCGATCTCGAACACCTTGCCGAAGCCGGCGGCCTGCGCCATCTGCTTGAAGTGCTGCGGGCTCTGCGCGAGGTACGCGGTCTGCTCGCCGAAGTACTCGAGCTGGAACAGCTCCGCGCGCGACTCGGACGGGCTCGACATGAGCTTCGGCGTGTGGATCTCGATGTAGTCGCGCTCGATCCAGTACGTGCGCATCGCGTGCTCGAGCGTCGTCTGCACGCGGAAGATGAGGGCGTTGCGGCGCTGACGCAGGTCGAGGAAGCGCCAGTCGAGGCGCTTGTCGAGTCCGCTGTCCGCCGCGATCGGCGTCTCGGGGAGAGCGGATGCCGCGATGTCGAGGCCCGCGATCTTCACCTCGACGCCGCCGAGCTTGACCCGCTCGTCGTGCTTGAGGACGCCGGTCGCCGTCAGGAACGTGCCCGTGGTGAGCGCGGAGATCGACTCCGTGAGGGCGAGCGCTGCGGCATCCTCCGCCGTCGCGCCCTCGGCGAGCTCGCGCGTCGCCGGGTTCACGAGCTGCACGGCGCCGGTCTCGTCGCGGAGGATGACGAACTGCACCTTCTTCTGATCGCGGACGGTCTCGACCCATCCGGACACCGTCACCGGGCCGTCGGGGAGGGACTGCAACTGCTCGACGAGGACGCGTTCGCTCACGGGGAGCCAGTCTACGGTGGCCCGCCCGCGCGCCCTATCCTGGCGGGGTGACGTACGACCGGACGCACGACCGCGACAGGCCCGAGGAGCCCGAGCGTCGTCGCGGGCCGGAGCCGGTCCGCGAGCGGCGGAACCCCTGGGACCTCGCGGCGACGCTCGTGCTGATGCTGGTGCTCGCGGTCCTGGGGATGACGGCGTCGTACGCGGGGATGATCGCCGGCACCACGGCGTCGACCTGCACGGGCGACTGCAGCGGACCCGGCATCACGGTCGGTCTCGTCCTGGTGACGTTCGGTCCGATCGTCGTGTTCTTCGCCGGCCTGTTCCTCGTCATCCGCGGGGTCCTGCGGCGGGCGTTCACGTTCTGGATCCCGCTCGTCGGCTTCATCGCGCTCGCGATCCTCTGGTACGCCGGCGTCGCGCTCGCGTCCGGCGTGCTCTGACGCCCAGGCTCCCCGCGGACGCTCAGGCTCCCCATAGCGGACCCGCACGTAGACTGAGCGGGTGCCCGCCGACCGCCTCCATCTCGTGCGCCACGGGGAGGTCCGCAATCCTGACGGCATCCTGTACGGACGCCTGCCGGGCTTCGCGTTGACTGCGGAGGGCCGGCGGATGGCGCGGGATGCCGCGAACGCGGTGCACGCCGACGGCCGCCCGGTCGGCGCGCTCCTGTGCTCGCCGCTGCAGCGCGCGCGGGAGTCGTCCGAGCCGTTCGAGGAGCTCTTCGGCGTCGAGCCGCTCGTCGACGAGCGCGTGATCGAGCCGACCAACGTGTTCGAGGGGCGCGTCATGCGCCGTGCACTCCGGAACCCGCTGAACTGGCGGCACCTGGTCCGGCCGTCCGTGCCGAGCTGGGGCGAGCCCTACGCGAAGGTCGTCCACCGCGTGGAGGCGGCCATGACGGATGCCTGGAACCGTACCGCCGGCGGTGACGTCGTGATCGTGTCGCACCAGCTCCCGATCTGGATCACGCACCTCGCGGTCGCGGGTGCGTCGCTCCGCCACGACCCGCGGGCCCGGCGCTGCGCGCTGTCGAGCATCACGAGCTTCGAACGCCACGACGACCGCTGGGTCGAGGTCGACTACCGCGAGCCCGCGTCGACCGTGGGCGCGATCGACGTGGGGGCGGTGTGATGCGCCGAGTGCGGCGGGGGCTCGCCGCGGCATCCCTCGTGCTCGCGGGGGCGCTCGTGCTCGCGGGCTGCTCGAACGACCCGCTCGCCGACCAGTACCGGGCCGGCGACAACAAGGGCTTCGTCGCGGGCGACTTCGCCACGAAGGAGATCGCGCCGGCGGACCGCGGCGATCCGGTCGTCTTCCAGGGCACGCTCGACAACGGCAAGCCCGTGTCGAACACGGATTACACGGGCGACGTGCTCGTCGTGAACTTCTGGTACGCGGCGTGCGGCCCGTGCCGGGTCGAGGCGCCGCGGCTCGAGTCGGCGCTGCAGTCGTTCGCCGGGCAGGATGTCGCGTTCCTCGGCATCAACACGTACGACCAGCCGCAGACCTCGCTCTCGTTCGCGAGCGACTACGGCGTCACGTACCCGAGCGTCATCGCCGTCAACGACGGCGCGGTCAAGCTCGCGTTCGCGAACGCGGCCCCGCTCAGCTCGACGCCGGTCACGCTGGTCCTCGACAAGAAGGGCCGCGTCGCGGCGCGTGTCATCGGCGAGCTCCCGGATGCCTCGATCCTGACCGCCCTCGTGCGCGACGCGCTGGCGGAGACCTCGTGAACCCGGGCGCCCTCGTCGGCGGCGCGCTGTGGGTGGCGCTGCCGATCGCGGTCGCGGCGGGCCTCGTCTCGTTCCTGTCGCCGTGCGTGCTGCCGCTCGTCCCCGGCTACCTCGGGTTCCTCGGCGGCGCCGCGTCACGGCGAACGGACAGCGGCGGGGACGCGCCCGCGCGCGGTCGGCTCCTGCTGAGCGTGCTGCTGTTCATCGCGGGCTTCACGGTCGTGTTCGTCGCGATCAACGTCCTCGGCGGCGCGCTCGGGCGGTTCTTCCTCGCATACGGCGACCTGATCACGCGCATCCTCGGGGTCGTCGTGATCCTCCTCGGCCTCGTCTTCATCGGCGTGTTCGGGATCGCGCAGCGCAGCGTCCGGGCGAACGTCAAGAGCAACCTCGGAATCGTGGGAGCCCCGCTCCTCGGCGTCGCGCTCGGCATCGGCTGGACGCCGTGCATCGGCCCGACCCTGTCCGCGATCTTCGCCGTCTCGTGGAACCTGGGCGACCCGTGGCGCGCGGCGCTCCTGGGCCTCGCGTACTCGCTCGGCCTCGGCATCCCGTTCGTCCTGATCGCGCTCGGCTTCGGCTGGGCGACCCGCTCGGTCGGGTTCCTCCGCCGCCACATCCGCACCGTCAACCTCGTCGGCGGCGCGCTGCTGATCGTCCTCGGACTGCTCATGGTCACGGGCGTCTGGACCGCCGTCATGTCGCAACTGCAGGGGGTGCTCCAGAATGTCCCGCTACCGCTCTGACGACCCCGAGGCCGCGGTCGATCCGCTGCGGCCGTCCGACCACATCGACACCATCGTCGAGGCCGAGCCCGCCGTGGGGGACGACGGCGAGGCGATCGCGCAGCCCGCGCTGAGTCCGCTCGGATGGCTCCGCTGGGCGTGGCGGCAGCTCATCACGATGCGGACGGCGCTCGTGCTCCTCCTGCTGCTCGCGATCGCGGCGGTGCCGGGCTCGATTTTCCCGCAGCGCAGCGCGGACCCGAACGGCGTCACGCAGTACTTCACCGACAACCCCGGCCTCGCGCCGATCCTGGACAAGCTGCAGCTGTTCGACGTCTACACCTCGGTGTGGTTCTCGGCGATCTACATCCTGCTGTTCGTCTCGCTCGTCGGCTGCATCATCCCCCGCACGCGACAGCACTGGAAGGCCATGCGCGCCCGGCCGCCGCGGACGCCGGTGCGGCTCTCGCGGCTGGACGCCTACCGGTCGACCCTCATCGAGGTCGCCCCCGGCACCGATCAGGCCGCCGCCGCGGAGCACGCGGTCGAGCTCGCGCAGCAGCAGCTGAAGTCGGCGGGCTACCGCGTCGAGCGCTACGACGGCCGTGGCGCGTTCTCGGTCTCCGCCGAGCGCGGATACCTCCGCGAGACCGGCAACCTCGTCTTCCACGCGGCGCTCGTCGGCGTCCTCCTCGCCGTGGGCCTCGGGGGCGCCTTCACGTACACGGGGCAGCGCGTCGTGGTCGAGGGGACGACGTTCGTCAACGCGCTCACGGACTACTCGTCCTTCAACCCCGGCCGGTTCGTGAACGAGGACCAGCTCGTGCCCTACTCGCTGACGCTCGACCACTTCGCGGTGTCGTACGTGCCGGCCGACCAGAGCGGCGGCGGCCAGGCCGGCGACTTCGTGGCCTCTCTCACGACGCAGATCGCGGGCCAGCAGCCGCAGAAGGGCGACGTACGCGTCAACCACCCGCTCGACATCGGCGGCGACCGCATCTACCTTCTCGGCAACGGCTACGCGCCCACGATCACCGTGCGGAACGCCGCCGGCACCGTCGTGTTCCACGACTCGGTGCCCTTCCTCCCGCAGGACAAGAACCTCACGTCGCTCGGGGTCATCAAGGTCACCGACGGGATGCCGCAGCAGCTCGGCCTCGTCGGCTTCTTCTACCCGACCGCGCAGGCCTTGACGACCGGTGCCCTGACCTCGGTCTACCCCGACCTCGTCTACCCGGAGCTCACGCTCAGCGTCTACCAGGGCGACCTCGGGATCAACGACGGCACCCCGCGGTCGGTGTACACGCTGGACACGTCGTCGATGCAGCAGCTCGCCGGTCCGAACACGAGCAATCCGGCGCTGCAGTTGCAACCCGGCCAGACCGCCGACCTGCCGAACGGACTCGGCACCGTGACCTTCGACAACGAGGCCGCCCCCGGGTCGACGAGCTTCGACGGATCCGTCAAGCGCTTCGTGTCGCTCTCCATCCACCGCGACATCGCGGCCCCCTGGGTGCTCGCGTTCGCCGTCATCGCGATCCTGGGGCTGCTCTCGGCCCTGTTCATCCCGCGCCGGCGCATGTGGATGAAGGCCACCCCGCAGGGATCCTCCGTCCGCCTCGAATACGCCGCGCTCGCGCGCGGCGAGGATCCCGCGCTCGAGGGCGCCGTCGCGCAGTTCGCGCAGAAGCACGCGACGTCGCTCCCCTAAGCGGCGTGCGTAGAATGCTCGCATGCCCGGAGCCGGAACGATGAGCCTCGACGACGTCTCAGTCCTTCTGGTCTGGACGGCCATCGCGATCTACGCCCTCGCGTTCATCGCCTACGCGATCGACCTCGCGCGCCGTTCGGAACTCGCGGTCGAGGCACAGGACGCGCGGACGCGGCAGCGGGAGCTCGTCGCCGCGGGCGGTGTCGGCGGCGCGGTCGAGGCATCCGGAGAGACGATCTCCGACGTGCAGGAGCGTCAGGACGCCGCGGCCACGGCGCTGAAGGCGCGGGGTCGGGCGCGGCAACGGCCCGTCTTCGCCCGGATCGGCACCGCGCTCACGTGGCTCGCCTTCCTCTTCCACCTGGGCGCCGAGCTGACCCGCGGGATCGCCGCCGGCCGTGTCCCGTGGTCGAACATGTACGAGTTCGCGCTGACCGGCACGCTGCTGATCGTCGCGGTCTACCTCCTTGTCCTGTTCTGGTACGACCTCCGTTTCCTGGGCGCTTTCATCACGGGCCTCGTCGCGCTCCTCCTCGGCGGTACCGCCGTCGGCTTCTACACGCAGATCGTGCCGCTGGCCGACCCGCTCAAGAGCATCTGGCTCGTCATCCACGTGTTCGTGGCGTCGCTCGGCACGGCTTTCTTCGCGCTCGCGTTCGCCCTGTCGGTCACGCAGCTGCTGCAGTCGCGCCGGGAGCGCCGCGTCGCGCAGGCCGCGGAGTCGGGCGCGACGGTGTCGACGAGCCCGCGCTTCCTCCGCATCCTTCCGAGCGCGGAGACGCTCGAGTCGCTCGCGTACCGGTTCGCGATCATCGGCTTCATCTTCTGGAGCTTTACGCTCATCGCCGGCTCCATCTGGGCGAACGATGCCTGGGGCCGCTACTGGGGCTTCGACACGAAGGAGGTGTGGACCTTCGTGATCTGGGTGCTGTACGCCGGCTACATCCACGCCCGTGCGACGCGCGGCTGGCGCGGCACCCGCTCCGCGTGGCTGTCGATCATCGGCTTCGCCGCGGTCATGTTCAACTTCACGATCGTCAACATGTTCTTCAAGGGCCTCCACGTCTACAGCGGCCTGAGTTAGCCTGGAGGGCTGTCCGCGCGCCGCGCGGCCATGACGGAATACTCCGGCCGGCCCCCGCGCTTCCCTTACGGGGCACTGCGCTCCGTCCGCCCTCCCGTCGCACTGAACCATGGCCTCTTCGTCTCCTTCCACGCTCCGCGCCCTCGCGCGCCTCGTGCCGTTCGCGCGCCCCGTGCTGCCGCGCCTCCTGCTCGGCGCGGGCAGCGCGATGGCGGCGAGCCTCGTCGCGCTGAGCGTGCCGCTGCTGCTCGAGGCCGTCGTCTCCGGCCCCGTGAGCTCCGGCGACGTGCGGCAGATCGCGGGCGGCGCGGTGCTCGTGCTGCTCCTCGGCCTCCTCGAGGCGTTCCTGGTCTGGCTCCGGCGCCGGTTCGTGCTGATTCCCTCGACGAAGATCGAGTACGCGCTGCGGACGCAGTTCTCCGAGCGGCTCCAGCGCCTGCCGGTCGCCTTCCACGACCGCTGGCAGTCCGGTCAGCTCCTCAGCCGCATGATGCAGGACATCGGCCTCATCCGGCGGTGGATCTCGTTCGGCGTGATCCTCCTCGTCGTCAACGTCATCACGATCGTCGTGGGCTCGGCGATCCTCTTCACGTGGCACTGGGCGCTGGGCCTCATCTTCCTGCTGTGCTCCACGCCGCTCTGGTACGTCGGATACCGGTTCGAGAAGCGGTACGGGATGCTGACGCGCCGCAGCCAGGACCAGGCCGGCGACCTCGCGACCGCGGTCGAGGAGAGCGTCCACGGCATCCGCGTCCTGAAGGCGTTCGGGCGCGGCCCGCACGCCCTGCGGAAGTTCCGCGTGCAGGCGGAGTCGCTGCAGGGCACGGAGATCCAGAAGGCGCGGGCGGTCGGCACGATCTGGTTCTGGCTGGAGCTCCTGCCCGCGGTCGCGTTCGCACTCTGCCTCGCCGCCGGCATCGTGCTCGTGCAGCTCGGCCAGCTGTCGGTGGCGCAGCTGTTCGCGTTCTTCGCGATGGCGACGGTGTTGCGCTGGCCGATGGAGTCGATCGGCTTCCTGTTCTCCTTCCTCCTCGACGCGCGCACGGCGACCGACCGCATCATGGAGGTCTTCGACGCGCCGAACACGATCGTGGACCCGGACACTCCGCGCACGATCGCCCAGCCCCGCGGCGAGCTGGTCTTCGAGGGGGCGCGGTTCCGGTATCCGGATGCGTCGGACGACTCCCGCGACCTCCTCGACGGCATCGACCTCGTGCTGCGGCCGGGGGAGACGATGGCGCTCGTGGGCCTCACCGGCTCCGGCAAGACGACGCTCACGACCCTGCCGACGCGCCTGTACGACGTGACCGGCGGCCGGGTGCTGCTCGACGGCGTCGACGTCCGCGACCTGTCGCTGGCGGAGCTGCGCCGCCATATCGGGATGGCGTTCGAGGATGCCACCCTGTTCTCGGCATCCGTCCGCCACAATGTCCTGCTCGGCCGTGACGACCTCGATGAGGACGGCGCCGAGGCCGAAGAGCTGATGCGCGAGGCGCTCCAGGTCGCGCAGGCCGAGTTCGTCGACACACTGCCGAACGGCGTCGAGACCGTCATCGGTGAGGAGGGGCTGAGTCTCTCGGGCGGGCAACGGCAGCGCCTCGCCCTCGCGCGCGCGGTGGCCGCGCGGCCGTCCGTGCTCGTGCTCGACGACCCGCTGTCGGCCCTCGACGTCGACACGGAGGCGCGGGTCGAGGAGGGGCTCCGGCGCGTCCTCGACGGCACGACGGCCCTGATCGTCGCGCACCGGCCCTCGACCGTGGCGCTCGCCGACCGGGTCGCCCTCCTCGAGGACGGCCGCGTCACGGCGGTCGGCACCCACTCCGAGCTGCTGCGCGACTCCGCGCACTACCGCTACGTGATCTCGAGCCTCGAGGCCGACCACGCCGAGCACCACGTGCCCACGACGCCGATCGACATCCCCGAGTACGCCGGCGCCGAGCGCCGGTTCCGGGTGCGCGAAGGGGAGGACGCCTGATGTCCGGCGTCACCGGAACCCTCGGCGAGGACCGCAGCGACTACACCCGCGAGGAGAGCCGCGCGATCCGCCGCCGCTCGCTGCGGCTGCTGGGCTCGCTCGTGAGCCCGCTGCGCTGGCACCTCGCGCTCGCCGCGATCGTGCTCGTCGCCTCGACCGCGCTGCAGGTCGCGGGCCCCGCGCTGATCGCGTACGGGATCGACAACGCGCTGCCCGCCGTGATCGAGCGGATGGACTGGATGCCGACGATCGGCGTCGTCTCGGTGTACCTGGCCGCGGCGATCGGCGGCGCGCTGCTCATCGGCTGGTACGCCGTCGTCGCGGCGCGCATCACGCAATCCGTCATGCTCGACCTCCGCGTGCGGATCTTCCGGCACACGCAGCGGCTCAGCATGGAGTTCCACGAGTCGTACACGTCCGGCCGCATCATCTCGCGGCAGACGAGCGACCTCGACTCGATCCGGGAGCTCCTCGACGGCGGCCTGAACGAGCTCGTCTCGGGCATCCTCTACGGGAGCTTCACGCTCATCGCGCTGATCCTGCTCGACTGGCAGAGCGGCGTCGTGCTCGTGCTCGCGGGCGTGCCGCTCGCGATCCTCATGCGCTGGTTCTACCGGCGCTCGCAGCTCGCGTACCGCCGCTCGCGCGTCGTGAGCGCGAAGGTGATCGTGCAGTTCGTCGAGACCATGACCGGCATCCGCGCCGTGAAGGCGTTCCGCACCGAGCCGCGCGGCGACCGCGAGTTCGCGGAGGTGTCGGCGGAGTACCGCGACGTCAACGTGGCGTCGCTGCGCCTGTTCGGCACGTTCGAGCCGGGACTCATGACGATCTCGGCGTTCACGCTCGCGACGGTGCTGTTGTGGGGCGGCATCCGCGTCGCGAACGGCGTCCTCGACATCGGCGTGCTGCTGGCCGCGGTCCTGTACGTGCGGAACTTCTTCTCGCCGCTGCAGGAGGTGGCGATGTTCCTGAACTCGTACCAGTCCGCCGCGGCGGCGCTCGAGAAGGTGTCGGGCGTGCTGGAGGAGGAGCTGAGCGTGCCGGAGCCCCGGCGTCCCGTCGCCCTCGCGCACGCCCGCGGGCACCTGCGGTTCGCCGACGTCGAGTTCGCGTACGGCAACGGGCGGGTCATCCTGCCCGACTTCGACCTCGACATCCCCGCCGGGCAGACGGTCGCGCTCGTCGGCACCACCGGTGCGGGGAAGTCGACGCTCGCGAAGCTCGTCGCCCGGTTCTACGACCCGACGGCCGGTGCCGTGACCCTCGACGGCGTCGACCTGCGTGAGCTGGATCAGGACGACCTCCGCCGCGCGATCGTGATGGTGACGCAGGAGGCGTACCTGTTCAGCGGCACGGTCGCCGACAACATCGCACTCGGCAAGCCCGACGCGACTCTGGACGAGATCCGAGCGGCGGCTCGCGCGGTGGGGGCGGACGGCTTCATCAGCGCGCTCCCCGCAGGCTACGACACCGACGTGAACAAGCGCGGCGGGCGCGTGTCGGCGGGGCAGCGGCAGCTCATCTCGTTCGCGCGCGCGTTCCTCGCCGATCCCGCGGTCCTCATCCTCGACGAGGCGACCGCGTCGCTCGACATCCCGAGCGAGCGGCTCATCCAGGAGGCGCTGCAGACCCTGCTCGCCGACCGGACCGCGATCATCATCGCGCACCGGCTGTCGACGGTCGCGATCGCCGACCGGGTGCTCGTCATGGAGCACGGACAGGTCGTGGAGGACGACGCGCCCGACACGCTGATCGCCGGCACGGGCCGCTTCGCGCAGCTCCACAGCGCGTGGCGGCAGTCCCTGGTCTAGAGCGATTCCGGACGGTCGCGGAAGACCTGCCGGGTCAGTGCGTCGACGTCGCGGTCGAGGTGGTCGATGCGTCTCTCCACGCCGTCGATCCGGCTGTTGACCGCGTCGAAGCGCGCGTTCATCTCCCCCCGGAGCCCGTCGATCCGCGTGTTCACCGCGTCGAAGCGCGTGTTGACCGCGTCGAAGCGCGTGTTGACCTCGTCGATCCGGGCGTGGACGGCCGCGAAGCCACCGCTCACCGACTCGAAGCCGCCCGTCATCTCCCCGCGAAGGCCGGTCATCTCGCCGCGGAGGCCGTTGATCGCGGTGGTCATGGAGCGGCCGAGCAGCGTCGTCATCAGCGTCATCCCGCCGAGCATGAGGGCGGCGAACACGCCGAGCAGGGTCCATACCTGCGGTTCGGTCACGACGGTCACCCTCCGATTCTGCGGGAACGCTCACCAGATTGCCATCGCGATTCCGGGAGATCCGGCCGGGGATCGACGGTGTGGACGGATGCCGCGGCCCTGCCGCATGGGGAGGGGGCGTACTGACCGCTGACCGGGCGCTCCCCCTGCGAGCGCCCGGTCACAGAAGGCCGAGGTCAGCAGATCGACGTCGATGTCGTGCTGAGGCAGGCGGTGACGCTGAAGGTGCTGACGAGAGCGTTGCGGGCGCGGTCGTCATCGCCTCGTTCGATGGTCTGGAGGCTGAGCAGGTATCCCATGGGATTCACCTCCTCCCCGCGGTCGGGGACGCTGCGGAGGGCATCAGCAGCGGGACATGGATCGGGCCGGCCGGTCGGTCTTCGAGCAGGCCCGCGTACGTGCGCAGCGCGGCGAGGACCCCGGCGGACCCGGTGGCGAAGTCGCACGAGACGCGCAGAAGTGCCTGGCCGGGGAACGCGATCCCGTGCGGTCGGCGGAGCGCGTGCAGTCGAAGCTCGGCGACATGGTGCGTGAGCGCGGCCTCGTCCTCGGGCGACGACAGTCCCAGCTGGACGAGTGCGGCGAGGAACACGATCATTCCGGCGCGACCCTGGAACAGGCCCGACTCGATGGCGAAGTCGGTGCGGGCGGCGCGACGGATCGCGGCGAGCGGGTGCAGCAGGCGTTCCGGCGCGTCGAGGTGGCGGATCGCCTGGGCCGCGACGAGCCCGACTCCGGCGGAGCCGGCGGCGAGGTACGGCATCAGGCGCCAGCCCTCGTTGATCTGCAGCGACCCGTCGACGGCGGGGAGGCAGTGGTCGAGGTCGTACGTGAGGGCGTCGAGCGCGAGCTGCAGATGGTCTGCGTCGCCCGTCCGCTCGAAGAGGCGCAGAGCGAACAGCGCCGTCCCCGTGGGGCCGCGCAGGAGGCCGCCGCTGCCCGTTCGGACGCGCCGATCCGACGAATCCTCGGCGAGCGGCGGACGGGCGTCCTGACGCGTCCGCAGGATGCCGGCGATCCGCAGGGCCTCCGCCTCCAGGGTCGGATCGGCGTCGCACTCGTCGAGGAACAGCAGTCCGAGTCCGGGCAGCCCACCGTAGAGGTCCGACCCGAGCGACGCGACGTCGATGCCGCGAAGCCGGCCGAGCGCGGCGTCGGCGTTGTCGTGCCGCCCGAGCCGGCGATCGAGCCAGGCGACGCCGGCCAGGCCGTCCCAGAGGCCGGGGCGATGCGGGCGACGCGGATCGGCAGGGCGCCGGAGGGCGGACTCGATCCAGGTCAGAGCCCGCTCATCCGGGGCCTGCCCCGCGATGGTCTGCGCGTGCACGATGCCGGCGACGCCGTGAGCCAGGCCGACGCCGTCTTCGGAGAACTGCTGCGGGTCGCCCGGCCAGGCACGGTCTTCGCGCGTGAAATCTGCGCTCGCCGCGAGCTCGGCCGCGATCTCGGCGCACAGGCCCTGCACCGCCGCGGCGTCGTGGGTGTCCCATCGGGCAACGGCATCGTCGATACGCGCCACGGTCGCGGGATCGTCGGCGGCGGGCCGGGTGAGGGCGAGATCGCGATGCACGGCGTCCGCCCACGCGTCATCGAGCGCGAACGTCCGGGCCGCTGCGCGCACGAGGTCGCCGGCCTTGCCCGGATCCAGATCGAGCAGAGCGGTGAGCGGGTAGAAGACGAAGATCTTGATGCACGCGAGACCGTATCGGTCGGCTCCGCGGCCCATGCGCCCGTCGGCCGCCCGGAAGCCCGGTGCGCCGACGATCACCGGCTCCTCCGCGGCGATCGGCTGAGACATCTCGAGGTCCAGGAGGGTGACCCGGCCGTCCGCACCGATCACCGCGTTGCCGGGGTGCACGTCACCGTGCGTGAACCCGGCGTCGTGCACGAGCGAGAGAGCCTCCTCGACGCGTTCCGTCACCTCGAGCGCCCAGCGCCGGTACTCGGCGCGGTCGGCGGGTGCGCTGTCCGCGCGGATCAAGGGACCGCGCAGCACGATCGACGACTGCAGCGATTCGCCCTCGACGCGACCGAGCAGGAGATAGCGGTGTCCGAGCAGCGTGAACGCGTCGTGCACGCGGGCCACCGGCAGGCCTGCGAGTCTCCGCAGGGTGGTCTCCTCGTCGAACAGCCGCGCGACCGCGTCCCGTCCGTCGGGGGTGTACCCGGCGTTCGGGCGGCCTTCCTTGAGGACGATCCGGGTACCGCTCGATACGTCCTCGCCGTCGTACACGCCGCCGGCATTGGAGTGGTGCAGCGCGCCGAGGATCCGCGGGAAGCCTGGTGGGGGCTCTTGCCCGCCCAGGGCTTCTCGTTGCGCGGCGAGGAAGTCGGGCAGCTCCACCCACTCCGGGGGCGTGAACGCGGTGTCGCGCACGTCCTCGACGAGGTGTCCGTCCGGATGACGCAGCGCGAGGACCTCGAAACCCTCCCCGCCGGCGATCGACTGATGGCGGAAGGCGCCGTAGCGGACGGAGAGCGGACCGCGACGCCAGCGGAGATCCGAGAGGATGTACGGCCCCGGCATCCCGCCGATCCGCGCGTCCAGCGTGTCGAGCGCGTCTCGCAGCGCGGTGAGGTCGGCGGGGTAGAGGGTGACGAACTTGCCGGAGCCGGTCCGGTCCGCATCTTTCGCGTTGGTGCCGAAGAGGGCGCCCCGGTGCGGCAGGTGTTTGAAGGCGACCCCCTCCGAGTGGCAGTACCGTGCGACCTGCTCGAGGACGTGTCCGGCCACATCGAGAGTTGCGCTGACGTGGATCTTCCAGCCCTGTTCGGGAAGCCCGCCTGCGGGTGGGAACCACGCCGACCAGTTCCCGTCGCCCCGGCTCGTCCAGCCGGCCCAATCGAGGTCGGCGGGAACGGTGAAGCGTGCCGCCTCGGGAACGGCGACGCGGGAAGGGTCCTCATAGAAGACGGCATCCGCTCGCGCAAAGCGCGGGTAGATCGCATCCACGGTCGTCGCCTCTCCTCACGCGACAATCCGGAGTGCCTGGCCGGAGTGCGTTCGTCGTCAGTATGGCGACGCCGCGGTCGCTCCGCGCCGGCTCCGACGCGGTCGTGAGAGGGCTCTCATGACCGCGTGACCAGCGCAGAGCAGGGTTCGAGGGTCCGGAGGCTATTTTTCAAATTTCATCCGATCGGATGATGCCTACCGCTGATCCAGCCCGTTCCGCACCGCCCAGAGCGCGAGCTGGGTGCGGTCGGCGAGCTTCGTCTTCTTCAGCGCGGACCTCAGCTGGGTCCGGATCGTGTTGATGGACACACCGAGGCGGTCGGCGAGCGCCTCGTTCGTCGTGAACCCCCTGCTGAGCTCCTCGGCGATCGCGTACTCGGCGGCCGTCAGGGCGGTGAGAGGAGCGGCCGGATCCGCCTCCGGGTGCTGGCCCCTCCGAGTGAGCTCGCGAATGACCGCGGGTGTCACGCGCGGCGAGATGACGCCCGCGCCCGTCGCCGCGGCGTGGACGGCCTCCACGAGCTGCGCGGTGTCGTGGTTCTTCAGGAGGTATCCAACCGCACCGGCGTCCAGGGCCTCGAACACGAAGCGGTCGGACGCATGGCTCGTCACGACGACGACGGCGATGCGCCGCGTCGCCCGAGGGCCGGTCAGTGCACGCGTCGCGTCGATCCCGCTGCCACCGGGCATCTGGAGGTCCATGAGGACGACGTCGGCACGCTCGGCTTCCGCCGCGAGAACCGCGTCGGCCCCGTTGGACACCTCGCCGACGACGGCGATCCCGGGGATCTGTTCGAGCCGGAGTCGAACGCCTTTCCGGTAGGCGCGATTGTCGTCGGCGATGAGCACCCGCGTCGGTCGTTCGGTCACGACACGTATCCTGCCGTGGCCGACTCGCTGGCGGCATCCATGATCGGGATCGTCGCGTGCACCCGCCACCCGCCGCGCTCGGTGGGGCCGACGCTCAGCGAGCCGCCCAGGAGGCCGACGCGCTCCTGCAGGCCGGTGAGGCCCCAGCCCAGCCCGAACGATGCCGGGTCGGGCAGCCCGCGGCGAGAGGGTCCGTTGGTGACCTCGATCCGGAGCTGATCATCGGTGATGTCCACATCGAGGTCGATCGAGGTGCCGGGGGAGTGCTTGACGGCGTTGGTCAGCGCCTCTTGCGCGATTCGGTAGGCGCTCGTCGAGATGACGGCGGGCAGAGACCCTATCGCACCTGATGTCTGCATGTGCACGCGTACACCACGTTTCCGCCAGAACTCGACGAGGTCGGCGAGGTCGAGAACGCCGGGAGTGGCCTCCGCCGTCGTCGGATCGGTCGCGCGCAGGTCGTGGAGCGCCGAGAAGAGGCTGGCTGCCGCGTAGCGCGCCTCCGAGCGCGCCTCCGTGAGGAGCGTGAGCGCATCGGGCGAGTACTGATCGGCGATCATGAGCGCGGCGTCGGTGAGCGACAGGAGACCGGTGATGTGCTGGCCGGCGACGTCGTGAAGCTCCTGGAGGATCCGCGACCGCTCGGCCTCCCGCGCGTGGGCGAGCCGTGCTTCCTGATCCCGCCGCTCTTTCTCGGCCTGCGCGCGCAATCGTGCGACCCGTCGTGACTGTGCCCCCCACCAGAGTCCGACGACCGCCGCCAGCGTGAAGGCCGCGGCGGCGCCCGCAGCCTGGCCGAGGATGAACCCGGTCGCGGTGCCGGGGGTGAGTTCGTTGATGCCAGCCCAGGCGATGAGGGCGAGGACCTGCGCGACGATGATCGCGAGGAGCATCGTCAGCGTCATCGCGACCGTGCGTCGCGCGCCGAACAGGAACAGCGCCGCGATCACCGCGAGCTGCATGGGTGCGACCCACGCCGGCGCGTTGAGGACGAAGAGCGCCGCGAGGTATACCGCCATCGTCGCCGCCACCGCGACCGCGGCCCATCGTGTCGTCAGGAGCAGCAGGGCCGCCTGCGCGGCGCAGAACACGAGGACGAGGAGGATCGACCCCCAGAGCGGGATCGCATACGGCCACTCGCGTCTGCCGTCGAGGATGAAGGCGATCGGATCCAGCAGCCCTTGCACGAGCACCGTGAGGAACAGGACGAGACTCAGGGCGAGCGGCAGCCGGCGTGTGGGGAGGATCGCGTCGAGACCTCGCCAGGGCACGGCATCGTCCTCGGCCGTCGTCTTCGCGACGTCGCTTGCCGGTGATTCGGTCACGGTTCCCACCTCGGGCGAGCCCTGCGGAGAGCGGTTCTTCTCCTCCGACATCCTCCCAGGCTTCCCCGGATGGCGGTCCGACGTCATCACTACGGATGAAATCTGAAAAAAAGTCGCCGACGAGCGTCGGTGTTCGACCTGGCGCCTCGCTCCCCCGGAATTCCGGGGGTCTCCTCGGGCTTCGGTCGGGCCGTGCGAAGGCTACGTCCGTGTCAAGGATGCGGCAACAGATCGGGCCCCGCGTTCATCAATTGTTTCTCCTCGGGTCCGGAGGCGTTCGTCGCCAAACGGGGAGGCTGCGCTCGCATTCGGCGGGCCTGTCGCACAGGCTTGCCGCGTCTGCTCGACGGATCCCCCCACCTCGAGCCGGCGGATCTCCCGATGACTTCATCGAGCCCAGGAGCACGGATGTCACAGCCCACGCTCGTCCGCGAGGACGAGGAGCGGAAGGTCGAGGCGGCGGTCGGCACCGAGGACCGCCCGCGGTCCCTGACCTCGAAGCGCAGCCTGTCGGACGGCCTGTTCCGCTTCGGCGCGCACGGCGGCGGCGTGATCGTGCTGGCGATCATGACGCTCGTCGGGCTGTTCCTCGCGATCCGCGGGGCGCAGGCGATCGTCTCCGCCGGCCCCTCGTTCCTCACGACGCAGGCGTGGGAACCGAACAGCGGCAACTTCGGGATCGCCGCGGTCCTGTTCGGGACGGTCACGATCGGCCTCATCGCGATCTGTGTGGCCGTGCCCCTCGCGATGGGCACGGCCACATACATCTCGGAATACGCGCCGCAGGGCCTGAAGCGCCTCCTCATCGGCATCATCGACCTGATGGCGGCGATCCCCTCGGTGGTCTACGGCCTGTGGGGGATGTTCTGGCTCGAGGGCGCGATCCTGCCGGTCGCGCAGTGGATCAGTACGTACCTCGGATGGATCCCGATCTTCGCGGTCTCGAAGTTCAACCCGGATGACCCGCTCGCGACGCCGACGGTGTTCACGGCATCCGCGTTCCTCGCCGGGCTCGTGGTGTCGATGATGGTCGCGCCCATCGCCGCGTCGATCATGCGGGAGGTGTTCTCGCAGGCGCCGATGGGGGAGCGCGAGGGCGCGTACGCGCTGGGCGCGTCGAAGTGGGGGATGATCCGCAGCGTCGTCTACCCGTTCGGGCTCGGCGGCATCATCGGCGGCACGATGCTGGGCCTCGGGCGGGCGCTGGGGGAGACGATCGCGGTCTACCTCGTGATCTCGCCGATCTTCGTCATCAACTGGCAGGTGCTCTCGACCGGCACGAACTCGATCAGCGCGCTCATCGCGCTGCGCAACGGCGAGGCGAGCCCGTTCGAGATCTCCGCGCTGATGGCCGCCGGCCTCGTGATGTTCCTGATCACGATGCTCGTCAACTTCGTGGCGGGCTTCATCATCTCCCGTTCGCGGTCCGGGGCATCGAGCTGAGGCGGATGACATGACGACGACACCGATCCTCACGAGCGAGCGCACGCATCGCCGCGTCCACCTGCCGGGCCGTTACTCCCGCACGCACCTGCCCGGGCGCGACGGCCGGATCCACGAGACCCACCCCGAGACGCGGCGGGAGCTCTCCCGGGTGCGGCGGGACGACGTCCTCCGGATCGTGGGAGCCGCCGCGGCCGCGATCGCGACGACGAGCTGGCTGTTCCTCCAGATCCTTCCGTTCCAGGGACCCCTGCCGTTCGTGCTGATCGCGTACGCCCTGTTCCTCGTGTTCTTCGTCGTGCTGATCAGCTTCGACGACAACCGGGTGACGATCCTCGACCGGGTATGGGCGGTGGTGATCCACTCCGCCGCCGTCGTGCTGCTGCTGGCGCTCGCCGTGGTGATCGTCTTCACGCTCGTGCGCGGCGCGAGCGCGTTCTTCAATTGGAACTTCTGGGTGCAGGATCTGTCGCTCGCGGGCCCGCTCGACCCCCTGACCGTGGGCGGGATGGCGCACGCCGCGATCGGCACGCTCATCATGATCGGCCTGGCGCTCGCGGTCGCGATCCCGCTGGGGCTGCTGTGCGCGGTGTTCCTCGCGGAGTTCCCGTCGCCGTTCGCGAGGATCGTCCGCACGGTGTGCGAGGCGATGACGGCGCTGCCGTCGATCATCTGCGGCCTGTTCATCTACGCGACGTACATCCTGATGTTCGGCTTCGACAAGTCCGGCTTCGCCGCGAGCCTCGCGATCACGATCATGATCCTGCCCATCATCATCCGCTCCGCCGACGTCGTGCTGCGGCTCGTGCCGGCGACGCTGAAGGAGGCCTCGCTCGCGATGGGCGCGAGCCAGTGGCGGACGATCTGGCACGTCGTGCTGCCCACCAGCAAGTCCGGCCTGATGACGGCGATCGTGCTCGGCACGGCCCGCGGCATCGGCGAAACGAGCCCGGTCCTGCTGACCGCCGGCTACACGACGTACTTCGCGCTGAACCCCTTCTCCGGCCCGATGGTGTCACTGCCGCTCGCGACGTTCACGCTCGTGAAGAGCCCCGAGCCGACGCAGATCGCGCGCGGCTTCGGCGCCGCCGCCGTGCTGATGACGCTCGTGTTCGTCCTGTTCCTGCTGGCGCGCATCCTCGGCGGCCGTGGCGCCGGCCAGCTCTCGCCGCGGGGCTACGCCCGCGCCCGGGCGGCTTCGAGGCGGGACGCCGCCCGCTTCACCGCCCGCGACGCCCACCGGCTTGCCGTCCCTCAGCCGAACGCCGCGTCCGGGGGAGGAGGCCTCAGATGATCCCCCGCCGCAGGCCATTGCATCCTGTCCGCATCGAGCTCACGGTGTCGCCGTGTCTCGCCGCCGTCCTCGTCGTGGCGATCGTTTTCTTCACGGTGCGGACCATCGCCCGCGCCCGCCGGAGAGCATCGCTCGGCTCCGATACGACCCAGGAGATCATGCACAACCTCTACGCCCGCTACGGCAAGTACTGGGACGACGACGAAGAGCGCCTCGAGGCGGACGTCGCAGAGCGGGTGGAGGAGAGCGCATGAGCGTCCGCCGCTGGGGCCTGTCGCGCGTCGTCGTCGCAATCCTCGGGGTTGTGCTCGCCGTCGCCGGCAGCGCGCAGCTCGCGGCCGCGGCCGAGCCGGTCGGCGTCGTTCACGCCCCAATCCGAGGCTCGGGCTCGACGTGGTCGGCGAACGCGTTGCAGCAGTGGATCCGCAACGTCTGGGCGAACTATCAGTGGCGGATCACCTACTCCGAGTCGGGCTCGACACAGGGCCGGAATGAGTTCGCGAACGGCACTGCGGACTTCGGCGTCAGCGAGATCCCCTACGGCATTGCGAACAGCAACGAAGCGGACACGGCACCGAATCGACGGTTCGTCTACATGCCGATCGTCGCAGGGGGTACGGCGTTCATGTACAACCTGGAGATCGGCGGGCGGCGGGTCACCAACCTGCGTCTGTCGGGGGAGAACCTCGCCAAGATCTTCACCGGCCTGATCACCACGTGGAACGACCCCGCGATCCAGGTGGACAACCCGCTGTTGGCGTTGCCCGCGATCCCGATCGTCCCCGTCGTCCGGTCCGACGGCTCGGGAACCAGTGCGCAGTTCACGACGTGGATGCGGCAGGAGCAGCCCGCCCTCTGGGATGCCTATTGCCCTCGGGTGGGTCGAGAGTTCGTCAACGGCCACTGCGGAATCACGAGCAACTATCCGACTGCGGCGGGCAGCGGGTTCATCGCGAAGGCCGGCGCGAACGGCGTGGCCGGCTACGTGGCGCAGAAGGCGGCGGTTGGCTCGATCACGTTCGTCGAATACTCGTATGCCCTCAACTCCGGCTTCCCCGTGGTGAAGATGCTCAACGGTGCCGGCTACTACGCGGAGCCGACCGCCTCGAACGTGGCGGTCGCCCTTCTGCAGGCCCAGATCAACAACGATGCGGCCTCGCAGAATTACCTGACACAGGATCTCAGCCGCGTGTATGCGGACAACGACGCGCGCACCTATCCGCTGTCGAGCTACTCGTACATCATCCTTCCGATCGTCCGTGAGTCCGGCTTCACGGACGACAAGGGACTTACGCTCGCCGCGTTCGGCTCGTACTTCCTGTGCGAGGGCCAGCAACAGGCGGAGACTCTCGGATACTCGCCGCTGCCCGTCAACCTCGTGCTGGGGGCTCAGACCCAGATCCAGAAGGTGCCCGGCGGGGATCCCACGGTGACGAACTTCTCGGTCGCCGGCTGCAACAACCCGACACTCGATCCGAGCGACCCGAACAGTAACGCCCTGGCCAAGAACGCTCCGTTCCCGCCCGAGTGCGATCGTGCCGGGACGACGCAGTGCCTTACCGGCACCGGCGGTGCGCGAGACCAGCCGACACAAGGAACCGGGGGTTCGGCGGGCCCGAGCGACGTCGCCGCGGGAGGGACCACCGCGGGTGGCGCAGCAAACACCGCCGGCAACGCCGCGGCGTCGCGGGACGGTGGAGCGGCGGTCGTGGACGGGGCGGTCACCCTGGTCAACGCCAGTCCTCAGACATTGCCGACGAACCGGCCGGGTTTCGTGCCGGCGCTCGTTCTGCTGGGGGCTGCCGCCACTCTCCTCCTCGTCGCGGTTCTCCCGTCGCTGCTGAGCCGCCGCCGCAAGCCCGTTCTGCCCGCCCTCGATCGCGGCTCGCCGCGTCCCACACGCTGAGAGACATCGTGACCCTACGGTTCCCCACTCCCGCCTGGCGGCGCGCGATCGTGTTCGTCGCGGTCGCGGCGTTCGCCGGTGCCCTGCTCGGGCAGGCGGTCCCCGGCGCGAGTATCGCCGCCAGCGGCGCCGACTCGTCGATCACCGTGGCGTGGGCCACCGGCGCGGCGACGGTCGGCCCCCAGGCGCGAGTCACCGCGGACGAGGTCCGGAACGCGCAGCCTCGCCACGCCGCGCTGAGCGATGGGAACGGCAACGACGGCGGATCCGGGCACTGGGCGGATTTCAAGAACCTCACGGTGACCGTGGGGAAGACGGGCAGCGTCGGCGACGAGGTGCTCAGCGTCACGGTCGCGGGGTTCCCGTCGGCGACGGTCACGGACCTGTCCAACGCCGCCGCGTCCAACTATGTCCAGGCGATGCAGTGCTGGGGCCCCGACCCGAGTGCGCCGGACTTCTACCAGACCTGCCAGTACGGCGGCTACGCCGGGACCCCGTCCGCGCAGAATCTTGTCCGCACGTATGGGGCGACCCGCGGCACCGCCGACGTCTCCGACGCGGAGAACGAGGTGGCGACCACGCCCTACCCCTTCCGCGCCGCTACCGGCCAGGTCAGCAGGCCTCACCGGAACGTCAACCCCGGTGAGGCGCACAGCACGTACTACGTCGACGGTCTGGAGCAGTTCTTCACGGCGTCGAGTTCCAACGAGGTCATCTTCCAGCCCGTCGACGAGGGGGGACGTGCGACGTTCGGCTTCGTCGCGCAATCCGGCGCCTCGCAGCCCTACCTCGGCTGCGGGAGTTCAGGCCGCAGCCGCTGCTGGCTCGTGGTGGTCCCGCGCGGCTCCCACTCCGGCGTCCGGGCGGGGACGCCGGCGGAGGCCTGCGACACGGGGAACCCGCAGGCGTATGGCGAGGTCACGAGCATCCAGGACGGGTCCCCGGTGGCGCCGGACTGCTCGTACTTCGACGATCGCGTGGTCGTCCCGCTCGACTTCGATCCGGTCGGCGGATCGTGCGCTGCCGGATCGGTGGAGCGCCGCGCCGTCGGCAGCGAGTTCGTGGCCCCCGCGTTCTCGTCGTGGCAGCAGGCGCTCTGCGGCACCGGCACGGCGTTCGGCCTGACGACCAACAGCGGCAACCTCGTGCGGTCCCAGCTCCTCGCCGGGCAGACGCAGCTGGGGATCACCGCCCAGCGTCTCGCCCCGGGCAACATCGGCACCGCTGATCCGGCCTCACTCGCGAGCGCCGACCTGATCTACGCGCCGCTGGCCAACACGGCTCTCGTGTTCGGATTCGTCCTCTCCTCGCCGACGAGGGTGTATCCGTCGCTCAAGCTCACCCCGCGCCTGATCGCCAAGATGCTCACGCAGTCGTACAAGATAGATATCCCCTCGGTCTCCGGAAGCTACACCAACCCGAACTACTCCGGGTCGGCGAGCCGAGACGCGATCGCGAACAACGCGGAGTTCGTCTGGGACGATCCGGAGTGGCGCGCCGTCGGCAATCCGGTCCCGTCTGACCGGACCGACAAGACGGCTCTCGCGCTCACCGGGCCGCAGGGCGACGACGCCGTCGACCTGCTGTGGCGCTATGTCCTCGCCGACGCCGATGCGCGCGCGTTCCTCGGCGGCGCGCCGGATCCATGGGGTGCGATCGTGAACCCCTACTACCTCCCGCCGGGGAATCCGCGTGCGATCGACGGCGGGTACGACCTCCTGAGCGCGCCGCTGGATGTCTTCCCGAAGGCCGACCGCACCCTGGTTCCCACCGAGGCCGTCGCGAACGAGAACTTCTTGGGGCGCCGGATCGACTCGACGTCCTTCCTCCCCTACGCCGGCAGCTTCGACGCGAGCGCCGCGCGCATCGCGCGCGCGGACAGCCAGCGGGCCAACGAGTGGGATCCGTACAGGGGGTGGGTGAGCGCGGGGCCGCCGCTCGCGAACGGCTTCCGTTACCTCATGGGGCCGGTGAGCGCGGCGGGTGCGGCGGCCTATCAGCTCTCGACCGCGGCCGTGGCGCTGCCGCTCGCGGTGCCGACGACGAAGGACTCCGTGACCTCCGCGCGTTCGTTCGTGGTCGCGAGCGATGCGACCCTGGGGGCCGCCGTCGGGTCTCCGGGCTACGACGCGGTGGGCGGGCGGGACACGGATCTCACCGCGCTTCCCGCTGATGCCTATCCCCTGACGATGACGCTGTATGCGGCCGCCGACCGCAACTCGGCCGGACTCGACGGCGGGGCCCGGTCGCAGTACGCGACGTTGTTCCGCTACGCCGCCGACGCCGGGCAGGTGCGCGGCCAGGACCCGGGGAATTTGCCCGACGGCTACGTTCCCCTCACCGACGCGCAGCGCACCGAGACCAACGCGTCCGCCGCGCTTCTGCTCGAGGCGAAGGACGGGGCGTCGCCCACGCCAGAGACGCCGCGGGCCGCCGCCGCTCCGGCGGGTTCCGGTGGGCCGGCCGCGCCCGCCCCGAGTTCGCAGACCCAGGTGACGGCGTCGCGGTCCTCGGGCGAGGCGCCCGGCACGAGCGGAGCGGGAGCGCCGGGGGCGGTCCTGGGCGGAGCGCTCGTCGCGGGCGTCGCGGGGCTTCTCGTTTCGCCGTTCCTCCTCCGACGGAGGGGATCGGCATGAGGTCAGGGGCTGCCGCCCGCAGCCATCCACAGAGCTTCTTCGAGGACGAACGTGTCGCCGTCCGAGAAGAGGGACCCCCGTCACCAACCGGGAAGACGATGACGGGGGCCTGCGTAACAGAGCGACACGGTACCACACGAAAAACGAGGGAAATCATGTCCATCAACCGCAAGGCGCTTTTCGGCGCCGCGGCCGCCGTCGCGGCGGTCGGTCTCGCGTTCGGCATCGCGCCGGCCGCGAACGCCAACCCCGCGCCGGGGACCAACCCCATCATCGACGGCTTCGGCTCCGACACGACGCAAGATGTGCTCAACGGCTTGGCGTCGGTGATCAAGGACGGCTCGGGCAACGCGATCATCGCGTCGTACGACGCCACCTCGGCCGGCACCTCGGTCACCCCCGGCGAGGTCGCGCCGACCGTGACCGTCCCGGTCGCCAACGGCTCGGGCCAGGGCAAGACCGTGCTCGCCGCGGCGGTCAACGGCACATCCGTGTCGCTGACCAACTTCGGGACGACGCTCACGTCGTCGGGGCCGCTCAGCCGCGACGACGCCGAGTTCGCGCGTTCCTCGAGCGGCGGCACGTGGAACGCTGCCGGCCAGTATGCATACCTCCCGTTCGGTGTCGACGCGGTCACGTACGCGACGGCACCGAGCACGGCGGTGCCGAACGGCATCCCGCTCGGCACGGTCGTGGGTCAGGACACCGACGGCGACGGCACGCCGGACCTGACGCTGAAGAACATCTACGGCACCGCGGGTTCGGGCGTCATCACGCTCGAGAACGCGTCGAACGTCGCGTACACGGTGGGAGCGCAGGGCTCGGGGGCGAACATCATCCCGTTCATCCCGCAGGCCGGGTCCGGCACGCGCCAGTTCTGGGCGCAGGCCACGCTCGGCTCGAGCTCGGCGACGTTCCCGTCGCGCGTCTCCGACACCTACGGGTCGACGAGTGTGCAGGAACATGACGGCAGCGTGCTGACGTCGGTCACCAACGCGATCGTGCCGTTCTCGGTCGCGCAGTGGATCGCACAGGGCCGGGCGTCGACGCTGTCGACGAACTACGGCGTGACCGTCACCGACCGTCGCCATGGCGCGGTGCTCGGCAACGTCGGCGCCGTCGCGCCGATCAACGCGCTGACCGGGAACCTGAACCCCTCGTTCCCGATCAACCGGGCGGTGTTCAACGTCGTGGAGTACAACGCCATCACGTCGGGCACCGCTGTGTACAACAGCAACCTCGACGGCGTCTTCAACGGCAGTTCGGCGAAGGTTCTCACCGCGAAGCGCCCCGGCTCGACGACCGTCTCGGTGATCAACGACTTCGGCTTCGGGACCATCCCGGCGGCCGGGTTCACGCCGCTCGACGGGAAGCTCTACGTCGCCGGAACCGTCTACCGCGCCACCGCGTGACAAGGAGGTGGGCGGGGTCTTCGGGCCCCGCCCACCTTCCTGGCACATGCCGCCACGATTCGCCCGGGTCGTCGCTGGCTCCGGGCCGTCAGGCCCGCCACCGGGATTCGTCCAGCCATCCACCCCTCCACCCGAAGGAGATCTCCATGACACAGGTCAAGAAATGGCACGGTGCGGTTCGCGTCGGTCTCGTCGCGCTCCTCGCGTCCGCCCTCACGATTCCGGGAACGGTCGCCGCTCAGGCGATCGACGCGCCCGCCGGATATACGAATCAAACCGTGTGGGATAATTACATCGCCCCCGCCGTTCAGGACGGCAGCGTGCTCGACCTGGGGGACCTCATCGTGACCCTCAAGCCGGGGGCAAAGGCGAGCGATCTCTATCCCATCGCGTCGGTTTCGACGGCGCCCGGGGCTTTGCCGGCACCGACGGGTTACAACGTCCAGGGTGTGGAGTTGTACATCCTTGACAACACGTACACGGTTCAGAGTGACGCCTATCAGCGGGGGGATGCGAAGGCCGCGGGCCGCGGACTCGATGGCGGGCCCATCGCCTACAGCGACTCCGAGAGCAATCACATCGTCGGCGTCGAGAAGCTTTCCGCGAACCCGGGATACACCGAGTCCGGCTATTTCCGGTACGCGCTCACTCTCAGCAGCGACCCGGACGTGAGCCGCCCCAATCAGGCGGGGGTGGCCTTCTACGACGCGATCCTCTTCTGGGATAAAGCCACCGACCTGCTGAGCGTGGTCAGCGACCCTGGTCAGGCCCAGAAGGCGGAGACCCAGCTCGCGGCGTCCGCGAGCGGCGTGACGTCGACATCGGCGACACTATCCGCCGGCGTGACCCCCGCGGCGGCGACGGGAACGGTCACGTTCACCAGCGGCTCTCTGTCACGGAGCGCGACGGTGACAAACGGGACAGCGTCCGTCTCCGTATCCGGCCTCACGCCCTCGACGCCGTACACGTTCTCGGTCGCCTACTCCGGTGATGAGCACTATCTCGCGTCCTCCGCGGCGACCACCGTGACGACGTCCGCGGCGTCGCCCAACACCTCGGAGACCCCGGTCGGCGTCACGGTTCCGGACGTCAGTGCCCCCAAGGGACTGCAGCTGTCCGTGCCCGGGGCGGCGATCACCCTGGCGGGGACCGCCCGCACGTCGGGCCAGGCCTGGCAGGCCACGGGAGCGCTCGGCACCGTCACCGTGAACGACGACCGCCGCAACGAGAACGCGGGGCCCTGGACGCTCAGTGGACGGCTCTCCACGCTCACGGCGGAGGGGTCGAAGTCGATCGCGGCGAGCAACCTCGGCTGGAAGCCGGCGAAGGTCGACGAAGGCAACGGGACCGCCGGCGCGGAGGTCGTCGCGGGATCCGGCGGCGGGCTCTCCGCCGACAAGCCGCTCGCCACCGGAACCGCATCCGCGGCATCCGATGTGATCACCAAGGTCGGCGCCGCGATCACGCTCAACGCACCCGCCAACACGCCGGCCGGCACCTACGCCGGCACGCTCACGCTGACGCTCATCTGAGCGTCGGACCCCGACCGGGTGGTCCGCCGCGCACTGGGGGCGCGACGGACCACCCCACCACGCTTCCCCTCCCGACCAGGAGCCCAATGACCGCCCGCCCACACCTCACGCGCGCCCTCCTCGCGGTCACGCTCGCCGCCGCGATCGGGGCGCTCGCCGTGCCGCCGGCATCCGCCGCCGACGGCGACGTCACGTGGGGCATCCAGCCCTCCACCCCCGCCGGCCCCGACGGGCGCACGCAGTTCACCTACCAGGTCGCCCCGGGCACGACCATCACCGACTGGGTCGGCGTCGTCAACGACTCCACCGTGCCCGCGACCTTCCGCGTCTACGCCGCGGATGCCACCACCGACTACGACACGGCTGCGTTCACGCTCATCGGGTCCGACCAGGGGTCCCGCGACCTCGGCGGCTGGACCACGATCGACACCGGCTCTGCCGCGTGCGCCGACACCAACGACGCTGCGGAGGCCGCGTGCGCGGCCGGCCTGGGCGTCAGCGTCACCCTCAACCCGGGCACGACGAAGAACATCCCCTTCACGATCGCCGTGCCGCAGGATGCCACACCGGGCGACCACGCCGCCGGGATCGTCGCGTCCTACGCGACCGACGGCGGATCCGGCGGCGCCACCGTGCGGCAGGAGAACCGTGTCGGCACCCGCATCTACCTCCGCGTCGACGGCCCCCTGACCCCCGCCCTGGGCGTGAGCGGCGCGGTCGCGGGCTACCAGGGCACGGTGAACCCCGTCGGCGCCGGATCCGGGTTCGCCGGCTTCGACCTGCGGAACACCGGCAACACGCGGCTGTCCGCTCAGCCCGTCCTGCATTTCGCCGGCCCGTTCGGGATCGACCTCGGCACGCTCGCGCTCCCGCCGGTGAAGAACATCGTCCCGGGCGGGACGGCGCACGTCACGGGGCTCCTGCCCGGCGTCGCGCCGCTCCTGCTCCTGTTCGCCGACATGACCGTCACGCCGCTGCCCGGCGACGGGCTCGCGGCATCCGATCCGCTGCCGGCGGGCGCGACGGCGTCCGCCGCGACGTGGGCCGTCCCGTGGATGCTGCTCGGCATCCTCGTCGTCGTCGTGGGAGGGATCGCGCTGATCGTGTTCCTGCGCCGGCGCTCGCGCGACCGCCTCGCCGAAGACCTCGCGGCGTACGCCGACCAGATCCGTGAAGAAGCACGTTCCGAGAAGGAGCAGGTCCGATGACCCCCTCACCCTCCCGCAGCCTCCGCCTGATCGCCGTCGGCGTCACCCTCGTGGTCGCCGGACTCGCGGTTCCCTTCACCCCGGCGATCGCCGCCGACCCCACGCCGAAGCCCACCCTGACGAGCACGGCGACCGTCGGGGTCACCGTGCCGGACGCGGTCCCCGCCAACCCGAACACCCCGCCGCGCACCGGGAACAACCCGTCGCCGGGCGGCGGGCAGCCCGGCGGCACCCCGGGCGGCGGGACTTCGAGGCCGGGCTCCGGGGGCTCGCCCACGTCCCGCAGCGACGCGCCTGCGGGACCGGGTTCCGGCCCCGCGGCCCCGACCGAGCCGACGATCGGCAAGACCCCCTCGGCCACGGCGGAGAGGGCCAGCGTCGAGAAGACCGCCTACAACGCGGGCGACACGCTCACCGTGAGTTTCCCCGGCTTCATCCCCGGCGAGAACGTGCAGGTCGTGCTGTACTCCGAGCCGATCCTCATCGGGAACTTCCCGGCGGACGCGAACGGCACGATCACGCAGTCATTCCAGCTCCCGAAGGACCTCCCGGCAGGCGCGCACACCGTGCAGCTGACGGGATGGGAGTCGAAGAAGGTCGCGACCGCCAGCATCATCGTCGCCAGCGCCGCGACCGCCGCCGCCCCCGCCATGCAGGGCGTGCCGATCTGGGCGTGGTGGATCGGCGGCGTCCTCCTCGCGCTGCTCCTCGCCGCGGGGATCTGGTGGCTCGTACGCACGATGCGGGCCACCCCGGCCGAGGTGCCCGCCGCATGACGTCCGCGATCACCGTGCGCGACGGCCGCACGCTCTTCCGTCGCTCAGCGGAGCGGCATGAGGCTCGGGCGTGGACCCTCGAGCCGGGCGACCGACACCTTGAGCTCGACCACGTCGGCCTTCACGTCTGCGACCTCCCGACGCACGTCCGCGATCTCGCGCCGCACGTCGGTGAACTGCGCGTCGACCTGCTCGAACCGCCGGTCGATGCGGCGCTGACCGAACGCCATCAGGCCGCCGACGCCGCTGAGCGTCGCGACGACGGCGCCCACGAGTGCGACGAACGCAGTCAGCGTGTCGAGGGTCATGGTCACTCCTCCATTGTGTGCGGGCGGGGCGCGAACGTCCAGGAACGCTACGCGATCCGACGCGGAGACCCGCGTCCCGGAGCGCATCCGGTGGAGAACGTCGCGCGACGCGACGCGGGAGAGGGGCGGGCATGACCATCACCGAACCGGGGCCGGCCGAGACGACCGAGGTCGTCGCACCCGTGCGGGTGGAGGCGATGCCGCCGCAACCCCCCAAACCTCCGAAGCCCCGGCGCCGCCCGCGGCTTCCGGAGCCGCGCCGACCCCGCGCACCCCGCGACGGGCGCTGGTGGACGGGCGCCGCGATCCTCACGGCATCCGTCCTCCTGCTCGCGTTCGTCGTGCACGCGGCCGCGTTCTCCGCATTCCAGCACTATCGCGCGCAGACGATCGCGTACGGCGACCTGCGCACGTCGCTCGCCAAGGCGGAGACGCCCGTCGGGCAGCTCGTCGACGAGACCACGATGGTGCCCCTCGGCACGCCGGTCGCGCTGATCGAGGCGCCGTCGATCGGGCTGAGCGAGGTCGTGCTGGAGGGCTCGACCGGCGACGTCCTCCGCTCCGGGGTCGGGCACGAGCGCGACTCTGTCATGCCCGGGCAGTCGGGCCTGTCCGTCCTCCTCGGCCGCCAGACCACGTACGGCGGTCCGTTCGCTCAGCTCTACCGGCTCGCGCCCGGCGACGAGATCACGATCGTGACGGGGCAGGGCACGAACACGTACCGCGTGTTCGGCCTGCGCCGCGCGGGCGACCCGCAGCCGCCGGCGCTCGCCGCGAACGCCGGCCGGCTGGAGCTGCAGACGGCGGACGGGCTCGCGCTCTTCCCGTCCGGCGTGCTCCACGTCGACGCGGAGCTCGTGTCGAAGGTGCAGCAGACGCCGAGCAAGGCCATGTCCTATGCGGCGCTCCCGCCCGCCGAACGTCCGATGGGCCAGGATCCCGGCGCGTGGTTCGCGGCCTTCTTCGCCTTCGTGTTCTTCGCGGCCGCGGGCATCGGCATGTGGTGGCTCTGGACCCGCTGGGGCCGCTGGCACGCGTGGCTCGTCGGCGTCCCCGTGCTCGTCGCGCTGGGCGTCGCGACGGCCGACATCGCGATGAACGCGCTTCCCAACCTCCTCTAGCCGGGCACCCCGAACCCCGGCATCCCCCTGACGAAAGCTGACCATGACCGAAGAGTCCGTCCCCGACGACATCACCGAGATGCACCCCACGATCGTCGACTCCGCGGAGCTGACCGCCGCCCGCATGCCGATCCACGACCTCGCCGCCGACGAGACGACCACGGAGGTGCTGCGTCCGCCGAGCCGGCGCGGCACCCGCGAGGCCGCACCCGCACCCGCACCCGCGGCCGGCTCCGGAACCGCGCCGTCGGTGCCGGAGGCCGCGCCCGAGACCGTGGCGGATGCCGACGCCGAGATCGCCGAGGCGCACGCGGCAAGCCCGGCGCCGCATCCGCTCTCCACCCTCGAGGCCAGGTCCATCTCGGCGTGGTTCGGCGACCACAAGGTGCTCGAACGGGTATCGCTCACGATGCCCGCCGGCGAGGTCACGGCGCTCATCGGACCGTCCGGATGCGGCAAGTCCACCTTCCTGCGGATCCTCAACCGCATGCACGAGCTCGTGCCCGCAGCCTCCCTCGCGGGGGAGGTGCTGCTCGACGGCGACGACATCTACGACCGCACCCGCAAGCTGCAGGATGCGCGGAAGCACATCGGCATGGTGTTCCAGAAGCCGAACCCCTTCCCGGCGATGTCGATCTACGACAACGTCATCTCCGGGCTCAAGCTCAGCGGCATCCGCGCCCACCGCGACGAGAAGGATGAGCTCGTCGAGCGCTCGCTCGTCGCCGCCGGCCTGTGGAAGGAGGTGAAGGACCGGCTGCGCCAGCCGGGCGGCGGCCTCTCCGGCGGTCAGCAGCAGCGCCTCTGCATCGCCCGCTCGCTCGCGGTGCGGCCCAAGGTCCTGCTGATGGACGAGCCCTGCTCGGCCCTCGATCCGACCTCCACCCGCGTCATCGAGGAGACGATGACCGAGCTGCAGAAGGAGGTCACGATCGTGATCGTCACCCACAACATGCAGCAGGCGCAGCGCGTGTCCCAGCAGTGCGCGTTCTTCCTCGCCGCCCAGGGCACGCCGGGCGCGATCGTCGAGTATGGCGACACCGACGCGATGTTCTCCGAGCCGCAGGACGAGCGCACCTTCGACTACGTGAACGGCCGCTTCGGTTAAGGGGTCGGGCATGCAGGGGGACGGGGGCGAGCGCGCCGGGGGAGCGGACACGGCGCTCATCGGCGGGCAGTACGCGCTGGGCGAGCTGTTGGGCGTGGGCGGATCCGCCTCGGTGTTCGCCGCGGACGACCTCGAGACCGGGGTGCGCGTCGCGATCAAGCTGCTGCATCCGCATCTCTGCGCGGACGACGCCACTCGCGCGGCGTTCCTCGCGGAGGCGGA
Source organism: Microbacterium sp. X-17 (assembly GCF_039615055.1). Lineage (NCBI taxonomy): Bacteria > Bacillati > Actinomycetota > Actinomycetes > Micrococcales > Microbacteriaceae > Microbacterium > Microbacterium sp. X-17. The sequence goes on along the minus strand of NZ_JBDHNI010000002.1, from coordinate 340,249 downwards.
TCGCGCCGCGCGCCTGCGCGACCCGCACATCGTCCGCGTCCGTGGGGCGGGGCTGCACGAGACCGGGGGCGTGGTCATGCCGTGGATCGCGCTCGACCTCGCGAGCGGACCCACCCTGCGCGAACGCGTCGAGCGGCACGGGCCGCTGCCGGTGGCGGATGCCGCCGCCGTGGCGCGCGGCATCCTCGCGGGGCTCGCGGTCGCCCACGCCGAGGGGATCGTGCACCGCGACATCTCGCCGCAGAACATCGTGCTCGACGACCGGACGCCGTCCGAGGACGGTGGGATCACGCCCGACGCGGTGCGGATCCTCGACTTCGGCCTCGCCGACCTGACCGGGCGCGCAGCCGTCGGCGGCGACATCCTGCTCGGACGCGACGGCGCGAACGTCATCGGCAACGCGCACTACATGTCGCCCGAGCAGGCACAGGGGCTGCCGGTGCGGGCCGCGAGCGACCTGTACCAGGTCGGCGCGGTCCTGTCCTACGCGGTGACGGGCGCGCCGCCGTTCGCCCGGCCAACGACGCGGCAGGTGCTCGAGGCGCAGGTGAGCGCGCCGCCGCCGGTCCCGTCGGCGCTCGTCCCGTCCGCGCGTCCCCTCGACCGGATCGTGACGCGCGCGATGACGAAGACGCCCGCGCGTCGCTACCGGGACGCCGCCGAGTTCGACGCGGCGCTGCGGGAGGTGGACGCGCGCCCCGTGCCCGTCGGCGCGCCGCCTCTCCACGAGTCCGCGAATGCGGGGGATGCGCGCGGCGACGCGGCGACGCGTGTCCTGCCGGAGCCGCGGACGGGGTCGCTCGACTACCTCAGCCCCCCGCCGGCGGCCACCGAAGCCGGGCCGCGCGAGCGCGCGCGAAGCGGCGGGATCGCGGCAGCCGCGACGGCGATCGCGGTCGTGATCGGCCTCGGCATCTGGGCGGGGATGAGCGCGGCCGGCAGCGCGCCGCCGCCCACGCCGACGGCATCCGCGGCGACGCAGGCTGCACCGCCCCCGCCGGTCGCCTCCGCCACGCCCTCCCTGTCGACCGCTGCCGCGCCTGGGCCCCCGCCCTCGGTCGCGCCCGTCGGGGTGCCGCCGCTGTTCGGCACGCTCGCCGAGGCGGAACGCGCGCTGGCCGCCGCCGGCCTCGCGCTCGGGACCGTGTCCCGGGTCGAGTCGGCGGAGGCGGCCGACCGCGTGCTCGGCCAGAGCCCGGTGGCGGGCGCCCCCGTCGCTCCCGGTGCGGTCGTCGACGTCACGGTCGCGAGCGGCTACAACACGGTGCCGCCCGTCGCCGGATCGGATGCCGCGACCGCCGCCGCGATGCTCGAATCCGCGGGCTTCACCGTGGCCGGCCGCCCCGCGAACGGCACCGGGGCGGTCACCGCGACGTCTCCGGCCGCCGGGACCGTGCTGCGCGTCGGCGTGACCGTGATGCTGCGGCTCGCGCCGACCGCGCCGTCCACCCCGTCGTCGGCGCCGACCGAGTCTGCCGGAGCCGGCTCGTGAGGCGTGTCGGGCTGGAGCGATCCGAGACCGCGGTCGGCGCCGCGCTCGCGTTCGTCCTCGTCGGCGCGGACGACCCGGAGTACGAGGGCCGCGTCCGCATCCGCAGCACGGTCCTCGGGCTTCAACCCGTGGGCGAGCCCGCCAATCGCACCGGCGCCCCGCCCCGCGAGCCGGGCGTCACGTGGAAGATCGTCGCGCCGAACGGCGTCACCATGGCCCTGCGGGCGCGCGACTTCCGCGACGCCGAGGAGGCCCGCGCCGACATCGACCGCCTCACCGGACGGCGGGGGTTCCGGGCGGTCCCGGTGGAGGATGCCGCGACCGGCCGGCTCTCGTTCTGGGTCGTGGACGGACGCCGCGTGGTCGTGGTTAGCCTGCGCCTCCTGCCGCCCACGCGGCGGCCGATGCTGCGGCACGAGGGCCGCCGGGTGCTCGAGGCGCTCCGCAAGGGTCCGCAGCCCGTCCCGGAGGCGGACACGGAATGAACGCCTCCCGTTCAGGTCCGGTTGCTATCGTCTCGCCCGACGCGCGGCCGGCGGAGCCTTGCGATCACGAGCGGGAGGGGTGAGCGCGATGGGCGGAGCGCTGGTGCGGATCGGGCTCGTGCTCGGCGTCGTCATCCTGGGTCTCGCTGTCGTCGTCGGCCTCGGCTACGCGCAGCTGCGGTCGAATGCCGCCGCCGATGCCGCGGTCCGGGTACCGCAGCAGCTCTCGGCGTCCGCGACCGCGCCGACCACGACGCCCGGGACGGGGACCGCGACGCCGCGGGTCCGGGTCGACCCGGCGTGGGCGCAGCGCACCGCCGCGGCCACCGGCATCCCGCTCCGCGCCCTCGAGGCCTACGCGCAGGCCGAGCTCGTGCTCCACGCCGAGCAGCCCGCGTGCGGCATCGGCTGGAACACCCTCGCGGGCCTCGGGGAAATCGAGTCCGACCACGGGCGCCACGGCGGGAGCGCGCTGAACGATGCCGGCTACCCCGAGCCCCCGATCCGCGGCCCCGCCCTCGACGGCAACGGGGTCGCTGCGATCCCGGACACGGACGGCGGCCGCTGGGACGGCGACACGCGCTGGGACCACGCGGTCGGGCCGATGCAGTTCATCCCGGACACGTGGGCCCGCTGGGGCGCCGACGGCAATGGGGACGGAGTGGCCGATCCGAATCAGATCGACGATGCTGCGCTCGCGGCGGCGCGCTACCTCTGCGCCGCCGGGCCGATGACCACCCCCGCGGGCTGGCGCGCGGCGATCTTCAGCTACAACCACCTCGACACGTACGTCGACGATGTCGCTGCGGCCGCGAACCGGTACGCGGCCGCCGTCTCCTAGAGGCGGATCTCGGCGACGACCTCGCCATACTGCGTCTCGTCCACGCGGACGAAGCCCATGCGCTCGAAGAACGCCTCCGGGCCGCCCTCGCCCTCCTCGTAGATGACGTCGACGTGGTCCATGCCGCGCTGACGCGCCTCCTCGATGAGGCTCTCGACGGCGTACCGGCCGATGCCGCGACCCTGGTCGTCGGCATCCACGTTGATACGCCAGAGGACCGACCGGAAGTGCTCCTCCGTCGCATCCGGATCGAAGTTCGCGCTCACGAACGCGACGACCTCGTCACCGTCCAGCACGACGCGCTGCCAGGTCGTCGAGGGGTTCACGACCGTCACCGCGATGCCATAGCTCACGGGTGCCAGGAACTGCTCCTGCCCCGGCTTGAGAGACAATGTGTTCACCGCGACGATCGTCTTCGCCGACAGCTCTTCGAGCCGAAACCCTGTCATAGGGCTCAGAGTAACGCGTCGGGATGACGAGGCAAGCGGGGATGTGTTCCCCCGTCGTCCGCTGGAACGAAAGTCTCTCGACATCGAGAGACAAAAGGGCGTGCGATAGGCTTCCAGACGGACAATTCCACCGGACGGAGAGCACGCTCGTGGCCGACTCGACCATCATCTACACCCACACCGATGAGGCCCCGGCTCTGGCGACCGCGTCATTCCTGCCGATCGTGCAGGCCGTCGCGAAGAAGGCGGGCGTCGGCATCGCGACGCGCGACATCTCGCTCGCCGGTCGCGTGCTCGCCGCATTCCCGCAGCGGCTCACCCCCGAGCAGCAGGTCGGCGACGCGCTCGCCGAGCTCGGCGGCCTCGCCACGCTCCCCGAGGCGAACATCATCAAGCTGCCGAACATCTCGGCATCCATCCCGCAGCTGAAGGCCGCGATCGCGGAGCTGCAGGTGCAGGGCTACGACGTGCCCGACTACCCGGACGATCCGGCGACGCTCGACGAGAAGGACGTGCGCGCCCGCTACGACCGGATCAAGGGATCCGCGGTGAACCCGGTGCTCCGCGAGGGCAACAGCGACCGCCGCGCGCCGCTGTCCGTCAAGAAGTACGCGCGCTCGCACCCGCACCTGAACAAGCCGTTCCCGGCCGGTTCGCAGACGCGGGTCGCGACGATGGGCCATGACGACTTCAAGAGCAACGAGAAGACGTGGGTCGCCGCGCACGACGACGTCCTGACCGTCCAGCACGTCGCGACGGACGGCACTGTCACGGTGCTGAAGGACCACCTGAAGGTCCTGCCGCGCGAGATCATCGACGCCACGTTCCTGTCGGCGGCAGCGCTCGACGCGTTCCTCGTCGACGTCCTCGCGGCCGCCAAGGCCGAGGACGTCCTGTTCTCGGTGCACCTCAAGGCCACGATGATGAAGGTCAGCGACCCGATCATCTTCGGCCACGTGGTGCGCGCCTACTTCGCCGACCTCTTCGCCCGCTACGGCGACGAGTTCGCCGCCGCCGGCCTCACCGCGAACAACGGGCTCGGCAGCATCCTCGCCGGCCTCGACGGGCTGGCGGACGCCGACGAGATCCGCGCCGCGGTCGACGCCGCGCTCGCCGCCGGCCCGCGCCTCTCGTACGTCAACTCGGACCGGGGCATCACGAACCTGCACGTGCCGTCGGACGTGATCGTGGATGCCTCGATGCCGGCGCTCATCCGCAACGGCGGCAAGCTCTGGGGCGTCGACGGAAGCGAGGACGACACGATCGCCGTCATCCCGGACTCCTCGTACGCGGGCGTCTACCAGGCCGTGATTGACGACGTGAACACGAACGGCCCGCTCGACCCCGCGACGATCGGGACCGTGCCCAACGTCGGCCTCATGGCGCAGGCCGCCGAGGAGTACGGCAGCCACGACAAGACGTTCGAGATCACGGCGCCCGGCGTGGTGCAGGTCGTCGACAGCGAGGGCGAGGTGCTCATCGAGCACCGGGTCGGCGCGGGCGACATCTGGCGCGCGACCCAGACCAAGCACATCGCGGTCATCGACTGGGTGCACCTCGCGGTAGCGCGCGCCCGCGCGACCGACGTGCCAGCCGTCTTCTGGCTCGACGTCAACCGCGCGCACGACGCGCAGCTCATCGCGAAGGTGCACCAGGCCCTCGCGACGCTCGACACCCGCGGCATCCAGATCCTGATCCTCTCGCCGGAGGACGCGACCCGGTACACGCTGGCGCGGATGCGTCAGGGCCTCGACACCATCTCGGTCACCGGCAACGTGCTGCGCGACTACCTCACGGACCTGTTCCCGATCCTCGAGGTCGGCACGAGCGCGAAGATGCTGTCGATCGTGCCGCTTCTCGCCGGCGGCGGTCTGTTCGAGACCGGCGCGGGGGGATCCGCCCCGAAGCACGCGCAGCAGCTGATCGCCGAGGACTTCCTCCGGTGGGACTCGCTCGGAGAGTTCTTCGCCCTGGCGGCATCCCTCGAGCACTACGCGCACTTCACGGGGAACGCGAAGGCGCAGGTGCTCGCCGACACGCTGGACGCCGCGACCGGCACGTTCCTCGAGAACGACCGCTCGCCGGGTCGCGCGCCGGTCGCGCTCGACAACCGCGGCAGCCACTTCTACCTCGGCCTGTACTGGGCGCAGGAGCTCGCGGCGCAGACGGCGGATGCCGACCTCGCGGCGGCCTTCGCCCCGGTCGCGGCGGAGCTGGCCGCGAACGAGCAGGCGATCGTCGCCGAGCTCGAGGCCGTGCAGGGGAAGCCCGTGGACCTCGGTGGCTACTACCACCCGGCGCCCGAGCGGGTGGCCGCCGTGATGCGCCCGTCCGCAACCCTGAACCGCATCATCGACGCCGTCTGACCCCGCGCGCCGGGCCGAGCCCCGGGCTCGCGGCTCGGGCTCGCACGTGCGCCTGGGGCCGAGCCACCACCCACGTGAGAACGCGCTTGTGTCACAAAAACGTCCCGTTTTTGTGACACAAGCGCGTTCTCGGCGGGGCGGCGGCGGGAGGCGGCCGGCGGTGAGGCGGGCCGGGTGAGGCGGCGGGGGTCAGGCGGCGACGGAGACGTGCGCCAGGAGGGGATGGCCAGGCGGTAGGGCGGCGAGGGAGAGCGCGCCGGCGAGACCGTCGCCCTCGGGTTCGACCAGCCGCGCGGTCGGCAGGTCGCGGGCCACGGCCGCGGCGAAGCGGCCGCGGATGACGGGGCTCCGGAAGATGCCGCCGAGCGCGCACACGTCGAACACCTCGTCCCCGTCGTCGCGGACGCGCGCGAGCGCGGCGCGCACGGAGAGCGCGAGCTCCTCGGCCGCGGCCTCCGAGATCGCGCGGGCGACGGCATCCGTCCCGGCCAGGTCCGCGACCGCGGCGGCGAAGGACGCGACGACGCTCACGCGCCGGTCGTCGGCTTGCAGCGCGATGTACGCGCTCTCGAGGTCGGGCCAGCGCTCCCGCACCCGCGGCGTGAGCTCCGTGGCCGGGCCGCGGCCGTCGTGGGCTCGCATGACCGCCTCCAGGGCTGCGCGGCCGATCCAGTAGCCGCTGCCCGCGTCGCCCATGATGTGGCCCCAGCCGTCGACCCGGGCGACGCGCCGGGCGCCGACCGCGAGGGTCACGACCCCCGTGCCCGCGGCGACGACGGCGCCCCAGCGGTCGCCGAGCGAGCCGAGGTACGAGGTCGTGGAGTCGTGCGCGATCACGGTGAGCACGACGCGCTCGTCGGCGAGGAGCGTGCGGAACGCGGCGGCATCGTGCTCGGCCGAGGTGAGGCCCGAGATGCCGGCCGTGACGGCATCCACTCCGCCCGCCGCCGCGGCGATCTCCCGCGCGAACGCGGCCACCTGCGGGAGGACGGCCTCGTCCGTCCGGACGCCGGACGCCTCGCCCTCGAGGACGAGGGATCCGTCCCGGACGACGCGTGCCCGCATGCCCGTCTGGCCGACGTCGATCCCGAGCAGCACGGACGACGTCATGGGAGAGGCGGGATCAGGTGTGGATCCAGACGTCGACCCCGGTCGGCGCCCAGTCGTAGATCTTCTTCGCGAGGTCCTCCGGCATGCCGACGCAGCCGTGGCTCATCGTGTGACCCCAGTTGTCGTGCCAGTACACGCCGTGGAAGCCCTGGTCGCCGTTGAAGTACATGACCCACTTCACGTCGGGCTGCACGTAGGTCGAGCCGTCCGTGTTGAGGCCCGTCATCGTCTGCTCTTCGATGTGGGAGTTGATGCGGTAGTGGCCGGTGTCGGTCGGGGTCGCCGGCCGGCCGCTGGAGATGAGCCACGAGTCGACGACCTGGCCGTTCTCCTTCAGGTACAGGCGCTGCGCCGTGAGGTCGACCTCCAGCAGACGCTCGAGCGTCGTCGTCTGGAACGGCGACTCCGACACAGTGAGCTTGTACACGCCCTGGCCCTGCGCGAGCCCCGCCGCGTACGCGTCGGCGATGCCGCCCGTCGAGCCCAGCGTGCGGCCGGCGAGACCCGCGACCTCGTCGCGCAGGTGGTCGCCGGAGGAGTTCACGACGACCGTCGCGTTGACCGGTGCACGGTTCACGAGGCCGGGGAGCGTCTGCACGAACGCCGCGACGGCCGTCTTGTCGACCACGATCGACGGCTGGCCGTTCGCGACCTTGATCGTCAACCACGACGCGAGCGTCGCCCGGTCGAGCGGAACGGTGCGCTCGTCGCCGACGTAGAAGCCCGCGCTGTCGAGCATCGCGTTGAGCGTGCCCGCGAACTGCTGCGCCGCGGTCGTCGTAAAGGCCGCCGAGACGGGAACGACGGTCGCCTCGATGTTCGCGTTCTGGCCGCTCGCGAACGCGCTCGCGAGCGCGCCTTGCACGGCGTCGAGGTCGATGCCCGTGCCGGGGACGGCGGGGGTCACGGCGTAGGACGCGGTCGCCGGGTCGAACGCGATCTTCGCGTCGACCGGAGCTGTGTAGACGGCCGGGGCGGCCTTCGCGAGCGCGGCGCCCGCGACGTCGTGGTCGATCGTGACGGGGGCCGCGATCGCCGGGGCGAACCAGGAGCCGACGTTCCACATCGGGTGCTGCGCGAACGCGTCGCCCGCGAGGGCCTCGGCATCCACCGACGCGCCCAGCTCGGCGCCCGTCATCGACAGCGCCTCGCCCGGGGTGCGGATCTCGACGGTCGTGTCGGCGAGCCGCGCGCGGACCGCGTCGGTCGCGCCGCCCGGTGTGAGGAAGCCGACCGGGACGGCGCCGATCGCGGTGCCGGGGGCGATCAGCACGAGAGAGGAGGCGACCAGGCCCGCCACGACGACGAAGGTCGTGCCCCCGCCGATCCACCAGCCGAGGTGCCGCTTCCGCTTCACCGGCGCGGGCGGCAGAGCCCACTCGTACGTCGGAGCGTCGGGAAGGGGCGGGACCGGCGGCACGGGGGGAGGTGCCAGGAGGGGAACGGTGGCGTCGGCGGCCACGACGGGATTGCTCGCGGTGTCATCGTCGCGCGTTGCGAGATCGGTCACGTCACACCCCCTGTTCCGAACCGTGCCTTCCATCGTACGGGACGGCCGAGGATTTCCTGTATAAGCGTTTCCGCTGTGGAGTCAGAACACCTTGCCCGGATTGAGGATGCCGAGCGGGTCGAACACGCCCTTGATCTGCCGCTGCAGCTCCCACTGGTCGTCGCCGAGCTCGGCGGCCAGCCAGCGGCGCTTCAGCATCCCGATCCCGTGCTCGCCGGTGAGCGTGCCGCCGAGCCGGAGGGCGGAGCGGAACAGCTCCTCCGCGGCCGCCCACACCACCTCGGGCACGTCGGGTCCGTCGAAGACGAAGTTGGGGTGGAGGTTGCCGTCGCCCGCGTGCGCCACCGTCGGGATGACGAGCCCGAACTCGCGCTCGATCCGTGCGATCTCCTCGAACATCGCCGCGAGGGACGAGCGCGGCACCGACACGTCCTCGATGAGCGTCGTGCCGAGGCGGGCCATCGCCGGATGCATCGACCGGCGGATGGTCAGGAGCCGCTCGCCCTCGGCGGCATCCCGCGCGATCGCCACCGTGCCGCCCGCCGACGCCAGGATCTCGGCGATCCCCTCCGCCTCGGCCACGGCCGCGGGGCCGTCGGTCTGCACGGTCAGCTGCGCGGCACCCGGCGTCGGGGCGGGGAGGTCGAGCAGCGCGTGGATCGCCTCGAGCGCCGCGGCGTCCATGAGCTCCATGATCGCGGGCTGGATGCCGGCGGCCGTGACGGCGGCGGACGCGGCAGCGGCGGTCCGGACATCCGGGAACGTGGCAGCGACCGTGCGCACTTCGCCGGGCACGAGCCGGCGCAGCTTGAGCGTCGCGCCGACGACGACGCCGAGCGTGCCCTCGGATCCGATCAGCAGCGAGGTGAGGTCGTAGCCGGTCACGCCCTTCACGCTGCGGTGGCCGACATGCAGCAGCCGCCCGTCCGCGAGGACGACGTCGAGGCGCAGCACGGCGTCGCGCACGACGCCGTACTTCGCGCAGAGGAGGCCGCCGGCGCCGGTCGCGATATTGCCGCCGACCGTGGCGATGTCGCGGCTCGCGGGATCCGGCGCCCACCACAGCCCGGCCGCGGCGAGGGCCGCGTTGAGGTCGGCGTTGAGGATGCCCGGTTCCACGACGGCGAGCAGGTCGTCTTCCCGTACCTCCAGGATGCGGTCCATCGCGCGGAGGGATAGGGCGATCTCGCCCGTGCCGGCGTTCGCACCGCCGGCGAGGCCCGTGCCCGCACCCCGGACGACGACGGGTGTCGCGGTCTCGGTCGCGATCCGCATCGTGGTCTGCACGTCCTCGACGGACCGTGCGTGTACGAGCGCGATCGGGTCGGACCCGGACTCGTGGCCGGAGCGGTCCGCGCGGGCGTCGGCGAGAGCCTCCGGGGAGGTGTCCACGCGGTCGCCGAGCGCGGCGCGCAGTCGCGCGAGGACGTCGGTCACGCCGCGAGCCGCCGCCGACCCGCGAGAAGGCCGACCGTGACGGCGATCACCGCGTAGCCGAGGCCCACCCAGGCGAGGCCCATGGTCCACCAGGCGATCGTCGCGGAGAGGTACACGAGCAGCTCGACGATCGCGCGGGCGAACGGGTGGATCGCGAACACGGCGCGGGGGGAGACGAAGAACGCCCAGAGGAGGATCGCCGCGACCGGTGCCGCGATCCCGAACAGGATGTTCCACGCGAAGGGCCAGGCCGCAAAGCCCCAGAACGCGAGCGTCGCGAAGGCGAACAGCTCGCACACGAAGGAGAGGACGTCGAGGGCCGTCAGCGGCCGGCGGGTCCCCGCGGGCAGCCCGTTCCCGGGCGCGGTCGCGGGTGTCTGACTCATCCGTCCATTCTACGACCCGCCCCGCGCCCGATTCCCGCCCCCGCGCTCGCCTCACCCGTGCCTCCACCTCGCCCGTGCCTCGCCCCCGCCCCGCACAACTCCTGCACCCACGGGCACCGATGCCGCACAACTCCTGCAGTTCGAGCTCGCACGGCCGGATTGTGCTGCGCCGGCCCGTTCCGCCCCTCGAATTGCAGGAGTTGTGCGCGCTGCCCCGCGTGGGGTGCAGGAGTTGTGCGGGGCGGGAGGAGGCGAGGGGGATCCGATATGATCGGGGGGTCGCGACTGGCGTTGAGGTGGGCTACCACCGGGGAGCGACCGGATCGTCTCCGACCGTTCGCCTGGGTCGGGGCGGCGTCTCCATGCGCGCCGGATGCGGCGCGCGGCACCCCGTTCGTAGACCGTCGTCCCTGGGAGAACCCATGATCGAGCCCTATTTCAACGCCCCGCTCGCGGATGTCGATCCCGAGATCGCCGAGGTCCTCGACCGCGAGCTGCGACGTCAGCGCGGCTACCTCGAGATGATCGCGTCCGAGAACATCGTGCCGGTCTCGGTCCTGCAGTCGCAGGGCTCCGTGCTCACCAACAAGTACGCGGAGGGCTACCCGGGCCGCCGCTACTACGGCGGCTGCGAGGAGGTCGACGTCGCCGAGGAGCTCGCGATCGCGCGGGCGAAGTCGCTGTTCGGCGCCGAGTTCGCCAACGTGCAGCCCCACTCCGGCGCGACCGCGAACGCAGCCGTGCTGCACGCGATCGCCCGCCCGGGCGACACGATCCTCGGCCTCGCCCTCGACCAGGGCGGCCACCTGACGCACGGCATGAAGATCAACTTCTCCGGCCGGCTCTACAACGTGGTCGCGTACGGCGTCGACCCGGAGACCTCGCTCGTCGACATGGACGAGGTCGCGCGCCTCGCCCGTGAGCACCAGCCGAAGGTCATCATCGCGGGCTGGTCGGCGTACCCCCGTCAGCTCGACTTCGCGCGGTTCCGCGCGATCGCCGATGAGGTCGGCGCCTACCTCTGGGTCGACATGGCGCACTTCGCGGGCCTCGTCGCGGCGGGCGTGCACCCGAGCCCCGTGCCGCACGCGCACGTCGTCTCCTCGACGGTGCACAAGACCATCGGCGGTCCCCGCTCCGGCTTCATCCTGACCAACGACGCCGACCTCGCGAAGAAGATCAACACGGCCGTCTTCCCGGGCCAGCAGGGCGGCCCGCTCATGCACGTCATCGCGGCCAAGGCGACCGCGTTCAAGATCGCCGCGACGCCCGAGTTCAAGAACCGCCAGGAGCGCACGCTCCGCGGTGCGCGCATCCTCGCCGAGCGCCTCACGCAGGCGGATGTCGCCGGCGCCGGCATCGCCGTGCGCTCGGGCGGCACCGACGTGCACCTCGTGCTCGTCGACCTACGCGACGCGGCGCTCGACGGCAAGCAGGCGGAGGACGTGCTGCACGAGATCCGCATCACGGTCAACCGGAACGCCGTCCCGAACGACCCGCGTCCCCCGATGGTGACGTCGGGCCTGCGGATCGGCACGTCGGCGCTCGCGACCCGCGGCTTCGACGACGCGGACTTCACGGAGGTCGCGGACGTCATCGCGCTCGCGCTGCAGCCCGGCGCCGACCTCGACGCCCTCCGCGAGCGCGTCGAGACCCTGACGGCCCGCTTCCCCCTGTACCCGGACCTGGTCCAGTAGCCCCTCGGGCACCCCGCGCCCTCCGTCGCCCGGCCTCCCCTCAGGCGAGACTGCAACCGGGCGCCGAGACCGCGGGGAACGCCTGCGGTCTCGGAGTGCGGATGCAGTCTCGCGGAGAGAGAGGGCCGGGATGACGGCCATACGACTCGACGGGATCGCGGCGGCAGCCGCGATCAAGGAGGAGTTGCGCGCGCGGGTCGCGAAGCTCGCGGAGGACGGGATCGTGCCGGGCCTCGGCACGCTGCTCGTCGGCGACGACCCCGCCTCGCGCTCATACGTGACGGGCAAGCACCGCGACTGCGCCGAGGTGGGCGTGGCGTCGATCTCCGTCGAGCTCCCGGCATCCGCGTCGCAGGACGAGATCGCGGACGCGATCCGGGCGCTCAACGCCGACCCCGCGGTGACCGGCTTCATCGTGCAGCTGCCCCTGCCTGCCGGGATCGACGAGAACGCGATGCTCGAGCTGATCGACCCGGACAAGGATGCCGACGGTCTGCACCCCACGAACCTCGGCCGGCTCGTCCTGGGCGTGGACCCGCGGACCGCGGTCCCCGCGCCGTTGCCGTGCACGCCGGCCGGCATCGTCGAGCTGCTGCTGCGCAGCGGGGTCGAGATCGCGGGAAAGCACGTCACCGTGATCGGCCGCGGCATCACGGTCGGTCGTCCGCTCGGGCTGCTCCTCACCCGGCGGGGGATCGACGCGACCGTGACGCTCGCGCATTCGCGCACGCCGGACCTCGCCGCGGAGGTGCGCCGCGCCGACATCGTCGTGGCTGCCGTGGGGCAGCCGCACCTCGTCCAGGCGGGCTGGATCAAGCCGGGTGCCGCGGTGCTCGACGTCGGTGTCACGCGCGTCGGCACGACCGAGTCGGGGAAGGCGAAGCTCGCGGGCGACGTCGCGCCCGAGGTGGCCGAGGTGGCGGGCTGGCTCTCGCCGAACCCCGGCGGCGTCGGTCCGATGACGCGCGCGCTCCTCGTGGCGAACGTCGTCGCGGCCGCCGAGCGTCGGCATCCCTGACCGCCCTCGTGCCAGACTGACTCGCGTGACGGATGCCCCCGAGCCGACGCGGCGCCGCATGCGCACGCGCAACCGCGTCATCGGCATCATCGCCGCCGTCGCTCTCCTGTACATCGCGGTCGTCGCGCTCTATGCGCTCAGCGGGCGTGTTGCGCTCACCGGCGAAGGCAATGCGACGGACGGAAAGGGCCTGCCGTTGCAGATCAGCCCGGAAGGCGTCGACGCCGTCGCCGACCGGATGACCGTCGGCTTCGAGATCATGCCGCGAGGCGAGTACGACGCGAGCGACGGGAACGGCCTCTCGCTCGTCACGCCGGTGACGCTGCTCGTCACCGGGACGGACGGCGCGCGGACGACGGACTTCCCCGCCGGCAGCGCGCTCTCACCGGTCCAGCTGAGGTTCGTGACCGAGGGCGACGTGCAGCTCTGGCCGTTCGACACGTACACCTCGCAGAGCATCGTCGCGGCCATCCCATCGGACGGGCAGAACGCCCTCGACCTCGACTGGACCGTGCAGTCGCGACAGGTCTCCGGGTGGACCTTCGACATCACGGTCGCCCAGCGGCAGGTGCCGGTCAACGCCTACGACCTGACGATCACAGCGCACCGAGCGGGTGCCACGGTCGCTTTTGGGATCGTGCTTCTCGCGCTCATGGTCGTCATGCCGGTGCTCGTGCTGACGGTGTCGATCGCCGTCTACCGCGGCCGGCGCAAGATGGAGCCCAGCCTGATGGGCTGGATCGGCGCGATGCTGTTCGCCACCATCCCGTTGCGAACGTTCCTCCCCGGCTCGCCACCCATCGGATCCTGGATCGACTACCTCATCGTGCTCTGGGTCATCGCGGGCCTCATCGTGGGGCTCGTCATCTACGTCCTGGCGTTCGTGCGCTGGTCGCCGACGGCGAAGACCCCGGACCGCACGCCGCCCGCGGAGGACGCGGTGCAGCCGCCGGGATAGCCGGCGAAGGCGGATCAGCCCTGCGCGTGCCGGTCGAGGAACGCGTAGACCTCGGTGTCGTCCACGCCCGGGAACGCGCCGGACGGCAGCGGCGAGAACATCTGCATGTGCACGCGGGCGCTCGGCCAGGCCTTGCCCGCCCACCGGGCCTGTGCGGCCGCCGGCGGACGGCGGCAGCACGAGGCATCCGGGCACGTCGACACCGCGCGCCGGTTCGTCTCGCGGCCGCGGAACCAGCGCGCGTCGTCGAACGGGATGCCGACCGTGATCGAGAACTCGGTGTCGCCGGTCATCCCGGTCTGGGTCGAGCACCAGAACGTGCCGGACGGGGTGTCGGTGTACTGGTAGAGCTCGGTCGTGCGGTTCTGCTCCTCGAACGCCGTCCGCGCGGCGAAGTGACGGCAGACGATCTGGCCCTCGATCGCGCCGGTGACGTCCATCGGCAGGGGGAGCCCGTCGTTCTCGTAGACGCGGGAGATCGCCCCCGCGCCGTCGACGCGGAGGAAGTGCAGCGGGATGCCGACGTGCTGCGTGAGCAGGTTCGTCATCCGCATCCCCGCCGCCTCGTGCGTCACCCCGAACGCGTCACGGAAGTCCTCGACGGCGAGGTTGCGGTCCTTCTTCGCCTGCTGGAGGAACGGGACCGCGTTCCACTCCGGCATGAGGCAGGCTGCCGCGTAGTAGTTGATCTCGAGCCGCTGCTGCAGGAAGTCGGCGTAGCTCGACGGCGGCTGGTGGCCGAGGAGGCGGTGCGCCATGGCCTGCAGGGCCATCGACCGCAGGCCGTGGCCGCCGGGGATCGACGCCGGCGGCAGATAGATGCGGCCGTTCTCCAGGTCCGTGACCGAGCGGGCCGAGTGCGGCAGATCGTGCACGTAGAGCAACTCGAACCCGAGCTGCTCGGCCATGAGGCTCACGCTCCGGTGCGTCAGGGCGCCGGTGACGTGCCCCGCGGCCTTCAGCTGCTTCTGCGCGAGCTTCTCGATGTCGGGCAGGTAGTTGTCGACCTCCCGCATCCGCAGGCGCAGCTCGGTGTTGGCGCGCCGCGCCTCCTCGGGCGTCGCGATCGCCTCGTTCTCCCGCCGCTGCAGCTCGCCGTGGAGACCCAGCACGGACTCGATCGTCTCGTCGCTCATCCCCTTGGTGACCTTGATCGGCGGGATGCCGAGGCGGCGGTACACCGGGCTGGACTGGGCGCGGTCGAGCTCGATCTCGAGCGCCGCGCGGTGGTTCGGAGGCGTCGGCGACAGCAGCTCCGACAGCTCCGTGCCGGTCGCGCGGGCGACCTCCTGCAGGAGCGAGAGCTTCGGCTCGCGCTTGCCGTTCTCGATGAGGCTCAGGTGGCTGCCGGCCACGCCGACCTGCGCCCCGAGCTCGTCGAGCGTGAGCCCCGCGGCCAGTCGGTAGTGCCGGATACGGTGGCCCAGGGTGGTGAGCTCGATCGTCGCCGTCGTCATTCCTTGATCATAGCGAAAGAATCCGGATCTTTTCGTGGGTCCTTTCGCGAAAGAACTCGCTCGGGCGAGCGAAGGTGGATAGCGTCCCCCGCGATCCCTACGAAGAGGAGTGAGCCCATGGCTCTTGCAGACACTGTCGCGTCCCCGTCGTCGGACGGAGCATCATTCCCCTACGCCGGCATGGCCGGGCTCGAGGAGCTGACCGCCTGGGTCGACGAGGTCGCCGCCCTGACGAAGCCGGACCGCATCGAGTGGATCGACGGCTCGCGCGCTCAGCACGACCGGATGCTCCGCCAGATGGTCACCGAGGGCAAGCTCATCAAGCTCAACCCCGAATGGCGGCCGGGCTCGTACCTCGCCCGCTCGCACCCGAGCGACGTCGCGCGCACCGAGAGCCGCACCTTCATCGCCTCGCAGCGCGAGGAGGATGCCGGTCCCACGAACAACTGGGCCGACCCGACCGAGATGCGCGCCACGCTGAACGGCGTCTTCGACGGCAGCATGCGCGGCCGCACGATGTACGTCGTCCCCTTCTCGATGGGGCCCGTCACGGGGCCGTTCTCCCGCTACGGCATCCAGCTCACCGACAGCGCGTACGCGGTCGTCTCGATCGACACGATGACCCGCGTCGGGAGCGCCGTCGTGGAGCGGATCGCGGAGGGCGCACCCTGGGTCCGGACCGTCCACTCGGTCGGCGCCCCGCTGCAGCCCGGCCAGCAGGATGTCTCGTGGCCGTGCAACGAGGAGAAGTACATCGTCCACTACCCGGAGACCCGTGAGGTGTGGTCGTACGGGTCGGGCTACGGCGGCAACGCGATCCTCGCGAAGAAGTCGTTCGCGCTGCGCATCGCGTCGGTCCTGGCGCGCGACGAGGGATGGCTCGCCGAGCACATGCTCCTCATCCGCGTCATCAGCCCCGAGGGCAAGGCGTACCACGTCGCCGCGGCGTTCCCGTCGGCGTGCGGAAAGACGAACCTCGCGATGCTCCGGCCGACGATCCCCGGATGGCGCGTCGAGACGCTCGGCGACGACATCACGTGGATCCGTCCCGACGCGGACGGCCGCATGTGGGCGCTCAACCCCGAGGCCGGCTTCTTCGGCGTGGCGCCGGGCACGGGCGAGTCGACGAACGTCGCCGCGGTCGAGACGCTGTGGGGCAACACGATCTTCACGAACGTCGCGCTCCGGCCCGACGGCGACGTGTGGTGGGAGGGTCTCACCGACACCCCGCCGGCGAACCTGATCGACTGGCAGGGCAACCCGTGGACGCCGGCGTCCGGCCGTCCCGCCGCCCACCCGAACTCGCGCTTCACGGTGGCAGCCTCGCAGTGCCCGCAGATCGCCGAGGACTGGGAGGCGCCCGAGGGCGTCCCCCTCGACGCGATCCTCTTCGGCGGCCGTCGCGCCACGAACGTGCCGCTCGTGGTCGAGTCCACGAGCTGGACGCACGGCGTCTTCCTCGGGTCGACGATCTCGTCCGAGCGCACCGCCGCGGCGGAGGGCACGGTCGGCGAGCTGCGTCGGGATCCGTTCGCGATGCTGCCGTTCTGCGGCTACAACATGGCCGACTACTTCGGGCACTGGGTGCGCGTGGGCCAGGGCCTGCGGTACGGCGCCGCGCCGCGGATCTTCCAGGTGAACTGGTTCCGCCGGGGCGCCGACGGCCGCTACCTGTGGCCCGGGTTCGGCGACAACTCGCGTGTCATCGAGTGGATCATCCGGCGGATCGAGGGCAGCGCGCCCGCCGCCGAGACGCCGCTCGGCCGTGTCCCGCGGGTCGACGACCTCAACCTCGAGGGCCTCGACGTCCCGGCCGAGGACCTCGCCGAGCTGTTCGCGGTCGACCCCGCGTCGTGGCTCGAGGAGGCCGCGCTGACGGAGGCGTTCTACGACACCTTCGGAACGAAGGTGCCCGCGGCCCTGCGCGCGGAGCTCGAGGCCCTGCGTTACCGCCTCCGCGCCGTCGCCTCCTAGCCCGCGCCAGGCCTCGGGGCCCGGGCACCCTGTGGCTCCGGCCTCCGGGCCGGGGCACCCTGTCGCCGAGAACGCGCTTGTGTCACGAAAACGGGACGTTTTCGTGACACAAGCGCGTTCTCGCGTGGGGGTGGCCGGGGCTGACGGGGCCGGGGGTCAGACGAGGAGCTGGTGGCGGGCCAGGTCGCGGTAGAGCGGCGTGGAGGACACGAGCTCGGAATGGGTGCCTTGGCCGACGACGCGGCCGTGGTCCATCACCACGATGAGGTCGCTGTCGACCACGGTCGACAGGCGGTGCGCGATCACGATGAGCGTGCGCCCCTCGGCGACGGCGTCGATGGCGTCCCGCATCCGCTGCTCGTTGAGCCCGTCGAGGGATGAGGTCGACTCGTCCAGCAGCAGGACGGGCGGTGCAGCCAGGAGCGCGCGCGCGATCGCGAGCCGTTGGCGCTCGCCGCCGGAGAGCATGACCCCGCCCTCGCCGACCTCGGCATCGAGCCCCAGGGGGCTGCGCTCGAGCACCTCGGTGAGGTTGACGGCGTGCAGCACCCGCTCGCAGTCGGCATCCGTCGCGTCGGGCGACGCGAGGCGGAGGTTGTCGGCGATCGAGCCCGCGAGGGTCGGCGCATCCTGCTCGACGTACCCGAGCCGGCTACGGAGGTCGTCGCGAGCGAGTGAGCGGATGTCGACCCCGTCGAGGAGGATCGCGCCGCCGGTCGGGTCGTAGAAGCGCTCGATGAGCGCGAGCGTCGTACTCTTGCCGGCGCCGGACGGCCCGACGAGCGCGATCCGCGACCCGCGGGGGACCGCGAACGACACGCCGCGGAGGACGTCGTCGTCGCGCTCCTCGAGCTCCGGCGCCCGCTCGATCACGGATGTGTCCACGCGGACGCTCTCGAGCAGCCCGAGGGCCTCCGACTCCGCCGTCCGCCGGGCGGCCACGACCGCCTGCGGGTAGCGGAACCGCACCTCGCGGAACTCGATCGCGACATCCCCGCCCGGTGACGAAGGGAGGAGATGTGAGGAGGGGAGGACCGATTCGTGCGGATCCGTCCTCCCGTCGTCACTTTTCCTCCCGTCGGTGCGGGCGGATGCCGCGGCGGCGGCGTCGTCCTGCGTCTCGGTCGGAAGGTCGAGGACCTCCTGGATCCGGCCGAGCGCGCCGAGCGCCTGGCCCACCGACGTGAGGGCGCCGAAGAACGAGCCGAGCGGGACCACGAGCATGAACAGGAACATGATGAACGTGACGAGGCTCGCGATCGTGATGTCGCCGTTCGCGACGCGGTAGCCGCCCACCCCGAGGACGACGAGCAGCGAGAGCTGCAGCGCGATCCCCGCGATCGGCACGACCAGCGCCGAGGCCTTCGCGATCCCCACACCGGCGTCGTACGCCTGCCGCGCCTGCGCGGTGATCGCCTCGGCCTCGCGCTCGGTCGCCCCGGAGGCCCGCACCGTGCGGATCGAGCCGACCGCGCGCTCCACCCCCGACGCGAGCGCGCCCACCCGGTCCTGCTGCACGCGCGTCGCGCGGCGGATCCGTCCGCTGAGGAGCGTCACGACCGCGATGGATGCCCCGATCACGATCACGATCAGGCCCAGCAGCACCGGGTCGAGCAGCACCATCGCGATGAGCGCGCCGACGAAGATGAGCGCGTTGCCGACGGCGTCCGCGAGTCCCTGCGTGAGGACCGCGTAGAGAAGGGTCGTGTCGGTGCCGACGCGCGAGACGAGGTCGCCCGTGCGGCGGGCGTCGAACTCGCTGATCGGCAGGTGCAGGATGCGCGAGATCAGGCGGCGACGGCTGGAGAGGACGACGGCCGTGCCGGTCCGCTGCAGGAGGTAGTGCTGGTAGCCGTTGATGACGGACGACAGGATGACGAGCGCCACGAGCGCCCAGACGAGCCAGCCGAGCGCGTCCCCGGCCTGGACCCGGGTGATGACCTGACCGACCAGGAGCGGCTGGAGCAGCGTCGCGACCGCGCCGAAGACGCTCAGGATCGCGACGACGACGAGCACGCCGCGGTGCTCGAAGAGGAAGGGGAGCAGCTGCCGGAACGTGGCACGCGGGCCGCTCTCGGCGCGACGGCGTCCGCGGAGGATCGATGACATGGATCTTCTCGATTCGGGGGGATCTGACACGAATAGCCTCGCACGCGCGCGTCATCGACGCGTTCGGCGGCGACGCTAGGGTGGTGCGGTGGTCGAACCCGTCATCCACGCCGAGGACCTCGTCAAGGCGTACGAGGTGCCGGGCGAGCGCGACTTCATCGCCGTCGACGGGCTGTCGTTCGACGTTGAGCCGGGGGAGTCGTTCGGCCTGCTCGGACCGGACGGATCCGGCAAGTCCACCGTGATGCGCATGGTTGCGGCGGTGTCGTCCCGCACGGGCGGCCGCCTCAGCGTGCTCGGCCTCGAACCGGACGACCACGCGCCGGAGATCCGCTCCCGGCTCGGGATCGTGCCGCAGCAGGACACGCTCGACGTCGAGCTGACCGGGCGCGAGGCGCTCGTCACGCACGTGCGGCTGTTCGGCGTGCCGCCGCGCATCGGCCTCCGGCGGGCCCGGGCGCTGCTGACCGCGGAGGGCCTCGAGGACACGATGAAGCGCACGATCGAGGACCTCGACGCGGGCGTGCGCCGCCGGCTCGCAATCGCGCGGGCGCTCGTGAACGAACCGCGGATCCTCCTCGTGGACTCGCCCGGCGAGGGGCTCGACGCGACCGATCGGGCGGCCGTGCACGGTGCCCTGAGCCGCATCCGCGAGACTGGCATGACGATCCTCCTCGGCACCCGCGACGCCGAGGAGGCCGAGAAGCTCTGCGACCGCGTCGCGCTCGTCGACGGCGGGCGGGTGCTCGCGGCGGGGCATCCCGACGCGCTCGTTCGCGAGCACACGAGCCGGGAGGTGCTGGAGCTGCGCTTCGGCGTGGGCCGCACGATGCAGGCCGCGCGGCAGCTGTTCGGGATCGGCGACCGGCTCGCCACCCTCGCCGACCGCGTGCTCGTCTACGCGGACAACGGCGAGCGCGTGTGGGCGGGCGTGGTCGAGCGCGGCCTGCAGCCGGCGAGCTCGCTCGTGCGCCGGTCGAACCTCGACGACGTCTTCCTGCGGCTCACGGGAAGGACCCTGGCGGCATGACCGCGTACGACGACCGGCGCGATGCGGCGCGTGCGGCGATCCCGTCCCTGGACGTACTGCGCGCGGAGGCGCTGGAGCGCGGGCGCGCGACGCGCCGGTTCGGCGTCTGGTACGCGGCCGACCATCTCCTCCGGGCAACGCGGGCGCGCGGCTGGGTACTCGTGCTGAGCGCGTTCGCCCAGCCGCTCGTCTACCTCATGGTGTTCGCGCTGGGGGTGTCCGCACTCGTCCCCGCCCTCGTCGACAGCGTCGAGACGACCGTTCCGTACGCCGACTTCATCGCGCCGGCGTTCCTCATGACCGCCGCGATGACCGTCGCCACCGTCGAGTTCTCCTCGGCCGTGCGGCGCGGGTTCTCCGGCCGCCGTATGTACGCGACGCTCGCCTCGACCCCCGTGCGTCCGGGGCAGGTCATGGACGGCATCGTGCTGGCGGGCCTGTTCCGGATGCTGCTGGTATCCGCCGGGTTCTACCTCGTGCTGGTCGTGTTCCGGCTCGTGCCGACGCCGAACACCGGCTGGTTGTCGGTCGGGATCGCCGCGCTCGGCGGTCTCGCGTACGGTATGCCGCTGATGGCATGGACCACGCGGCTCCGTCGCGGCGCGGCCTGGTTCCCCACGGTCCGCGAGTTCCAGTTCGTCGTGCTGTTCCTGCTGTCCGGGACGGTCTATCCGCTCGCGGCGCTGCCGGGCTGGCTCACGTGGATCGGATGGTTCTCGCCGCTGTGGCACGCGTCGGAGCTCGGCCGGATCGCGACCTATGGCAGGACCGCCGATCCGCTCGGCATCGTCGGCCACCTCGTGTTCCTGGTCGCGTTCGCGGTCGTCGGGTACGTGCTCGCGCGCCGCGCGTTCGTCCGCCGCGTGCGCGAGTAGCCGCCCCCGCGGGGGCTCAGTTCCAGAGAAGCGCGATGGTGGCGTTCGTGAGGGTGAGGATGCCGACGAGCCAGAACAGGACCGGCGGCACCTTGCCGGTGCGGCGCTGACGGGCCAGTCCGATCCCGAGCACGGCGCCGATCACGACGAGGATCAGGAGCTTCGTGCCGAGCTTGATGTAGTTGAGCGGCTCGGTGAGGCCCCAGGGTGCGGCGAGGATCAGGCCTGCGGCGCCCGCGATCGTGAGGCCCCAGGCCATGAGCCGCGTGAGGCTGCGGCGCCGCGAGACGACCTCCACGACCCACGACCCGAACAGGATCGCGAAGCCGACGAGGTGGATGAGCACGACGATCCCACGCAGAATCTCCATCCCCTCACGCTACGGCCCCCCTCCCGCACCCGCCAGCAAGGTCCCCCTCACCCTGAGAACGCCCGTATGTCACGAATGGCGGCCCATTTCGTGACAAAAGCGCGTTCTCGCGGTGGGGTGGACAGGCCTGGGGGCCGGAGCCGGGACCGGGGGTCAGACCCGGGCCGGGGGTCAGGGTCAGGCGGGGCGGAGGGCGCGGAGGGCGCGGAGGGAAAGGGCGGTGCGGAGGGCGGCATCCGCAGCCTCGGCGCCCTTGTCCTCCTTGGAGCCCGGAAGGCCCGCGCGGTCGAGGCCCTGCTGCTCGTCGTCGAGGGTGAGGACCCCGAACCCGACGGGCTTGCCGGTGTCGAGCGCGACCCGGGTGAGGCCGTCGGTCGCGGCCGACGACACGTACTCGAAGTGCGGCGTGCCGCCGCGGATGATCACGCCGAGCGCTACCACCGCATCCGCCCCCGCCTCGAGCGCCGCCTTGCTCACGACCGGCAGCTCGAACGAGCCCGGCACCCGCACGATCTCGTGCGTCGCGCCGGCCGCGTCGAGCGTCCGGGTCGCGCCGGCGATGAGGCCGTCCGTGATCGTGTCGTGCCAGGTCCCGGCGACGACGACGACCCGCAGGCCTCGTCCGTCGACGGTTTCCCGCTCCGGTGCTCCGTGTCCGCTCATGCGCCTGCCCCCTCGTGCATCTGTGCGATCGCCGCGGCGAGGTCTTCTTCGCCGATCAGGTGTCCCATGCGGTCCCGCTTGGTCTCCAGGTACTGGTGGTTGTTGGGGCCGACGCCCACGACGAGCGGCACCTGCTCGACGACGTCGAGCCCCCACTCGCGCAGCTGCGCGACCTTGTCCGTGTTGTTCGTCAGCAGGCGCACCTTCTCGACGCCGAGATCGGCGAGGATGCCGGCGGCGGCGGCATAGTCCCGCACGTCCGCCGGGAGGCCCAGGGCGAGGTTCGCGTCGACGGTGTCGAGGCCCTCCTCCTGGAGGCTGTACGCGCGCAGCTTGTTGATCAGACCGATCCCGCGGCCCTCGTGACCGCGCATGTAGACGACGACGCCGCCGTCCTTCGCGATCGCGGCGAGCGCGGCGTTCAGCTGCGGGCCGCACTCGCACTTGAGCGAGCCGAAGACCTCGCCGGTCAGGCACTCCGAGTGCACGCGCACGAGCGGCGCCTCGTCCGTCAGGTCGCCGGACACGATCGCGATGTGGTCGGTCCCGGTCCCGCGGTCCTTGTACGCGAGCACGCGGAAGTCCCCGTGCGACGTCGGCAGGTTCGCCTCGGCCCGCAGGCTGACGCGGCGCCGCTGGCTCGCGGGCGCGGGGGTCCCGGCGTCGTTCGCCTCGAGGTGCGCGACGAGCTGCTCGATCGTGACGACGAGGATCCCGTCGCGCGCGCCGAGCTCGAGGAGCCCGGGCAGCCGCATCATGCTGCCGTCCTCGGCGACGACCTCCGCGATCGCACCCACCGGGGGGAGCCCCGCGAGCTGCATGAGCTCCACCGCGGCCTCGGTGTGGCCGCCGCGCTCGCGCACGCCGCCGTCGACGGCGCGGAGCGGCAGGACGTGACCGGGGCGGATGACGCTCGCCGGCGTCGACTGCGCGTCGGCGAGCACGTTGAGCGTGTGCGCGCGGTCGCTCGCGCTGATGCCGGTGCTCACGCGGTCCGCGGCATCCACGCTCACCGTGTACGCGGTGCCCCGGGAGTCCTGGTTCACCGCCACCATCGGCGGCAGGTCGAGCCGGTCGGCCCAGTCCGCCGGCATGGGCGCGCAGATGAAGCCGCTCGAGTGACGCACGGTCCAGGCGATCCACTCGGGCGTCGCGAGAGCGGCCGAGAGGATGACGTCGCCTTCGTTCTCGCGGTTCTCGTCGTCCGCGACGATCACGGGACGACCCGCGCGCAGCGCGTCGAGGGCTTCGGGGATGGTGGCCAGGCTCATGACCTGCCTCCTTCGGATCGGGCTGAGCCCGGGCTCCCGGGCGGTGTGAAGCGGAGCAGACGCTGGACGTGGCGCGCGAGGATGTCGGTCTCCAGGTTGACCTGGTCGCCGACCTCGCGGGCGCCGAGAGTGGTCGCGGTGAGGGTCTCGGGGATGAGCGAGACCTCGAACCACGGGGCGGGGTCGCCGGCGTCGCTCACGGCGCTGACCGTGAGCGAGACGCCGTCGACGGCGATCGAGCCCTTGTCGACGACGAGCGGGGCGAGGTCCTCGGGGAGGGAGAAGCGGATGACGCGCCACCGGTCGCCGGGGCGGATCTCGCTCACGCGGCCCGTGCCGTCGATGTGGCCCTGCACGATGTGTCCGCCGAGGCGGCCGTGCGCGGCCGTCGCGCGTTCGAGGTTGACGCGCGAGCCGGGGGTGAGGCCGCTGAGCGCGGACATGTCGAGCGTCTGCCGCATGACGTCCGCCGTGAACCGTCCCGGCGGCAGGTCGACCGCGGTCAGGCAGACGCCGCTGACGGCGATCGAGTCGCCGTGCGCCGCGTCCTGGGTCGCGACGTCACTGCGCACGGTGAGGCGGACGCCGTCGCCCGAGGGCGCGATCTCGAGGACCTCGCCGATCTCCTCGACGATCCCGGTGAACATCAGGCGCCTCCTCGGACGACTCGGGCACGGAACAGCAGATCGGGGCCGAGGGGCGTGACCTCCGCGGTCTCGAGCCGGACGGCATCCGCGATCGAGCCGACGCCGATGTCGTCGAGCGCGACGCGGTCGCCGCCGACGAGCACGGGCGCCACGTACGCGAGCACCTCGTCGGCGAGGCCCGCGCGTACGAACGCGCTCGCGACCGTGGGGCCGCCCTCGACGAAGACCCGCTGCACGCCGCGCGCGCGGAGATCCTCGAGGACGGCGTCGAGGTCGTCCCCGGCGAAGAAGACGGGAGTGCGCGGATGCTGCCGCACCGCCGCGCTCTCGGGCGTCGGCCGCCGGCCGAGGATGACGGGGAGCGGCTGCGCGGGGTAGAGCGAGCCGTCGTCCCGGCGCGCGGTGAGGGCCGGGTCGTCGGCGAGCACGGTGCCGACGCCGGCGACGATCGCGTCGGCCGCGGCGCGGCGCGCATGCACGTCGGCGCGCGCGGCGGGCCCGGTGATCCACCGGCTGGAGCCGTCGGCCGCGGCCGCGCGGCCGTCGAGGCTCTGGGCCCACTTCACGGTCACGTGCGGGCGGCCGAGTCGCTGGACCTCGAGCCATCCCGCGATGAGCGCCGTCCCGTCCTCGGCGAGGAGCCCGGCCTCGACCTCGATCCCGGCCGCGCGGAGCGTCTCACCGCCGCCGGTGGAGATCGCGTTCGGATCGGCGACCGAGTACACGACGCGCGCCACACCCGCCGCGATGAGCGCCTGCGCGCACGGACCCGTGCGGCCGTGGTGGTTGCAGGGCTCGAGCGTCACGATGATCGTCGCGCCGCGCACCTCCTCCTCGGAGAGGCCGGAGAGCGCGTCGATCTCGGCGTGCGGCGTCCCCGCGCCGCGGTGCCAGCCCTCGGCCAGCACGTCGCCGTCGGGGGAGAGGAGGACGGCGCCGACCTGCGGGTTCAGCCCGGCGGGCCCGTGCGTCGCGATCTCGAGCGCGCGCATCATCGCCGCGAGCTCCACCGCTGTCGCCGTCATCCGTCGTCCTTCGTCCCGGGCGTCCCGGGAGCGAGGCCGAACGGCGCCGCGAATACGCGGCGCTCATGCTGCCTCCCATCCGGACTCGCGACGGTCTCTCGTCGCATCACCGTCGGTCCCGGAATTCCACCGGATCGACGCTCCCGACCGTCTAACAAGAGGGTCGCGAGCGCTCGCGGACTGTCACCGCCGGTTCGGATTCTCACCGACCCCGGAGCACGCTGATACACGCAGCTTACCAACGCCGTCTCCGCGTGGATTCATTCCGTCCTGCGCTCGCCTGTCCGTGGGGGGTGCGAGGATGACCGGGACGGTCGATCGCTGCGGGCGGGCCCCGCCCGCGAAAGGGGATGCCATGACCTCCGCCGACTCCTCGGTGCGGCCCGCGTTCGCGGCGCTCGCGGCCGCGCCGCGCGCCGAGGTCCTCGTGATCGGCGGCGGCGTCAACGGGCTCGCGGTGTTCCGCGACCTGGCGCTGCAGGGGGTCGAGGTCGTGCTGGTCGAGCGCGGCGACTTCGCCGGGGGCGCCTCCGCGGCGTCGTCCCACATGATCCACGGCGGCATCCGCTACCTGGAGAACGGCGAGTTCCGCCTCGTGCACGAGGCCGTCACGGAGCGCAATGATCTCCTGCGCACGGCGCCGCACTACGTCCGGCCGCTGCAGACGACCATCCCGATCTTCGCCACGTTCTCGGGGGTGCTCGGGGCGCCGTTCCGGTTCCTGCGGCACGGGCAGGGGCGACGGGCCGAGCGTGGGGCGATCCTTATCAAGATCGGGCTCGTCATCTACGACTCGTTCTCCCGCGGCGGCGGCCGGGTGCCTGCGCACGCGTTCCACGCGCGGCGGCGGTCGCTGCAGACCCAGCCCGATCTCAACCCGGCCGTGAAATACACGGCGACCTACTGGGACGGCTCGCTCGTCGATCCCGAGCGGCTCGCCCTCGACGTGCTGACCGACGCGCTCCGCGACGGCGGGAGCCGCGTCCGGGCGGCGAACTACGTCGAGGCCGTCGACGCGCGCGACGGGCTCGTCGTGCTGCGGGATGCCGAGACCGGCGTCGAGGTGCCGTTCGCGGCATCCGTCGTGGTGAACGCGTCGGGGCCGTGGACCGACGTGACCAACGCGGCGCTCGAGCAGCCCACGCGGTACATGGGCGGGACCAAGGGGTCGCACATCGTGCTCGACCACCCGGAGCTGCTCGCCGCGACGCGGGGACGCGAGATGTTCTTCGAGCATCGCGATGGGCGGATCGTGCTGATCTACCCCCTTCGCGGCCGCGTCCTCGTGGGCACGAGCGACCTCGAGCACGACATGTCCGAGCCGATCCTGTGCACCGAGGCCGAGGTCGACTACTTCCTCGGCCTCATCGGGCACGTCTTCCCGCGGATCCCGGTCTCGCGCGAGCAGATCGTGCACCGGTTCTCGGGCGTGCGCCCGCTGCCCGGCCACGGCGACCTCGCGCCCGGCTTCGTCTCGCGTGACTACCGCGTGGAGGAGACCGAGGTCCTCGGCTCCGCCGGCCGGACCCGGCTGGTCAGCGTGATCGGCGGGAAGTGGACGACGTTCCGTGCGCTCGGAGAGCGCGTGACCGACGACGTGCTCGCGATCCTGCGGCGGCCGCGGACCGCGACCACCCGCCACCGCCCGATCGGCGGCGGAGCGGGCTTTCCCCGGACCGAGCGGGCCCGGCAGCAGTGGGTCGCCGAGCAGGCGCGTGGCGCCGTGCCGCGCGAGCGGGTCGCGGTGCTGCTCGAGCGCTACGGCACGCGGGCGGCGGCGGTAATCGCGGCGATCGGGGCGGATCCCGCGGATGCTCCGCTCGGGTCCGCGCCCGGGTACTCGACGGGCGAGCTGCGGCACCTCGCCGCGACCGAGCACGTCGTGCACCTCGAGGACCTCCTCCTGCGGCGCACGGGCCTCGCGTTCCAGGGCCAGGCGACCCCCGAGGCCGCCGCCGAGGTGGCCGCGGCCGTGGCGCCGGTCCTGTCCTGGGACGCGGCCCGGGTCGAGGCCGAGGTCGCGCGCGCGCTCCGCGCCGTCCGTGCGGCGTATCCCGCCCCTGCATCCCCCGTCCCCGCCTGAGCCGCCGTGCGCCCGCGCGCGCCCACCCGCCCACGCGCTGGTGCCCGCGCCGGGGGCCGTACACGCTGGTGCCCGCGCCGGGGCCTGCACAACTCCTGCACTCCGCCGTGGGACCCCGGCGTGTCGCGGTGCCGAGGCTCCGCGGGGCTCGGGCTGCAGGAGTTGTGCGCGGCGGGGGTCGGCGGCGCGGGCCGGGCGGGTAGCGTCAGGACACAGCGGCACGGGCGTGAGGCCCGGGAGGGAGCGGCGACGTGGCCGGACACGTGATAGCCCTCGACCAGGGCACGACCTCCACACGGGCGATCGTGTTCGACGCGCAGGCGCGCCCGGTGGGGTCGGCGCAGCGCGAGCACCGGCAGATCCTGCCCCGCGCGGGGTGGGTCGAGCACGACGCGACGGAGATCTGGACCAACGCGGAGTGGGTCCTCACCTCGGCGCTGAGCGCCGCCGGGGTCGCGGTCGCGGACGTCGCCGGCATCGGCATCACCAACCAGCGCGAGACCGCGATCGTCTGGGACCGCCGTTCCGGGAAGCCGGTCCATCACGCGATCGTGTGGCAGGACACGCGGACGCAGCCGCTCATCGACGAACTCGCCGCCGACGGGGGCACGGACCGGTTCGCGACACGTACGGGCCTGCCGCTGGCCACCTACTTCTCCGCCTCGAAGATCGCGTGGATCCTCGACAGCGTCCCCGGCGCGAGGCACGCCGCGGAGGCGGGCGACCTCCTCTTCGGCACGCCCGACACCTGGCTCGTCTGGAACCTCACCGGAGACCGCCGCGGCGGTGCGCACGTCACGGATGCCACCAACGCGAGCCGGACGCTCCTCATGGACCTCGAGACCCTCGACTGGTCCGACGAGCTCCTCGCGGCCTTCCGCATCCCGCGCGCCATGATGCCTCGGATCGTCTCCTCGTCCGAGGTCGTCGGCGAGGTGCAGCATCCGGGCCCGCTCCGCGGCATCCCGGTCGCGGGCATCCTCGGGGACCAGCAGGCGGCGACCTTCGGTCAGGCTGCGTTCGGGCCCGGGGAGTCGAAGAACACGTACGGCACCGGCAACTTCCTCCTGGTCGGCACGGGGGAGAAGATTGTGCACTCGCGCCACGGGCTGATCACGACCGTGGCCTATCGGCTGGGTGACGGCCCCGCGCACTACGCGCTGGAAGGTTCGATCGCGGTCACCGGGTCGCTCGTGCAGTGGCTGCGCGACAACCTCGGGATCATCTCCGAGTCGTCCGAGGTGGAGAAGCTCGCGGCGTCCGTCCCGGACGCCGGCGGCGCGTACTTCGTGCCCGCGTTCTCCGGGCTGTTCGCGCCGTACTGGCGGCCCGACGCGCGCGGCGCGCTCGTGGGGCTCACGCGCTTCGTCAACCGTGCGCACATCGCGCGCGCGGCGCTCGAGGCGACGGCGTTCCAGACGCTCGACGTGATCGGCGCCGCGGCATCCGACACCGGCGTGCCGCTCACCGAGCTGCGCGTGGACGGCGGGATGACGCGGAACGACGACCTCATGCAGTTCCAGGCCGATCTGCTGGGCATCCCGGTCGTGCGACCCGCGGTCATCGAGACGACCGCCCTCGGCGCGGCCTACGCCGCGGGCCTCGCGACCGGCGTGTGGCCCGATCTCGACGCGCTGCGCGGCCTGTGGCGCGAGGATGCGCGGTGGGAGCCGCGGATGGATCCGGCGACCCGCGACCGTCGCGTCCGCCTGTGGCACAAGGCTGTCGCCCGGACCCTGGACTGGGTCGACGACGACGTCCGCGCCCTCTGACCCCGCCCCGCCGCGTTTACGGCCCGTGCCCGCGTGGCTCTGCCCGCGTCGCTCTGCCCGCCCGCGCCCGCCTGTCCCGCCCGGCCGCGCCCGCCTGTCACCCACCCACGTGAGAACGCGCGTATGTCTCAAATGGGGCCCCTTTTCGTGACACAAGCGCGTTCTCGCGGTGAGGGGGCCGGGGCCGGAGGCGCGGGTGAGTGGGCCTGGGGAGGGGCCCGGGAGAGGGGGGCGGGGCGGAGGCGCGGGAGAGGGGTCAGGCGGGACGGCGGACGGCCAGCAGCGACAGCACCGCGCTGGCCGCGGCGACGACCGCGGGCAGAGCGAACGAGAGCAGGAACGCGCCGGGGGAGGGCTGCCCCGCGGCGGGGCCGCCCTGCACGATGCCCGTCGTGAGGATCACCGCGATCACGGTGGACGCCGAGGTCGTGCCCAGCGTGCGGGCCAGCGCGTTCACACTGTTCGCCGATGCGGTCTCGGTGACCGGCACGGCGCGCCCGATGATCATGGGCATCCCGGCGAACGACAGCCCGATCCCGAGGCCGAGCACCAGTCCGACGACGAGGATGTGCCACACCTCGGTGTGGAGGAACAGCACGAGCACGTAGCCGGCGAGCATGACGAGGGCGCCCGCGATCATGAGGGGCCGTCCGCCGAACCGGGTGCCGAACACGGCCGCGAGCGGTGCGGCGGCGACCTCTCCGACCGCGCCGATGGCGAGCACGAGTCCGGCGCCCAGCAGTGGCAGACCCAGGCCCGCGCCGCCGTCCGTCGCGGGCAGCTCGAGCAGCTGCGGCAGCGAGATGGTGCACGCGTAGTAGGCGAACCCCGCCGCGACCGTGGACAGGTTGGTGAGCAGCACGACGCGCCGCAGCGTGGTGCGGAGATCGACGAGCGGACTGGATGCCCGCCACTGGTATCGCGCCCAGACGACGAGGATCACCGCTCCCGCCGCCGCGCATCCGGCGATCCACCAGCCGTTCCACGTGCCGATCTGCGACACCGCGAGCAGGACGCCGGTGATGCCGGCCGTCAGGCCGACGGCCCCGATGACGTCGACCGTGCCGGATGCCCGGATGCGGCCGGCCGGCACGACCGCCAGGACGAGCAGCAGATCGACCAGGCCGACCAGCACGGCCATCCAGAAGAGCCAGCGCCAGTCGAACAGCTGGGTGATGAGCGCGCCGAGCGGCAGGGAGATCGCCCAGCCGAACGCGAGTCCGCCGCTGATCACCGCGAGGCTCGTGGGCACCCGGCGCGCCGGGACGATCTCGCCCACCATCGCGAACCCCAGGGGCGTAAGCCCGTACGCGATGCCCTGCAGCGCGCGTCCGACGATGAGCGTCGTGACGTCCTGTGCGAGCGCTGCGACGATCGAGCCGACCACGAGCACCAGCAAGAGCGCCACGGCGATGCGCCGCTTCCCGAAGAGGTCGCCGAGGCGACCGGCGATCGGGCCGGCGACGCACGAGGTGAGCAGGGTCGCGGTCACCACCCACGCGGTCTGCTCGCGGCTGGCATCCAGCAGCGCCGGCAGGTCGGACTGGATCGGCAGCACGATGCCCTGCATCGAGCTCGCGGTCGTCGCGGCGAGGGCCAGCACGGCGGTGACGAGCACCCAGTGCCGACGGGTGCCCGTCGCCGCTCCAGCGGGCTTCGGGAGGCGCTCGACGGCCATCTACTTCAGCAGGCGCGAGAGCCGGCGGTCGGCGAGGAGCTTGCCGCCGGTCTGACAGGTCGGGCAGTACTCAAGCGAGTTGTCCGCGAAGAAGACGCTGCGCACCTCGTCTCCGCAGACCGGGCACGACTCGCCGCGGCGCCCGTGGACGCGCATGCCGCGGCGCTTGGCATCCTTGAGGTCGGCGGGGGGCTTCCCGGATGCCGTGGCTACGGCATCCGTCAGCGTCTCGATCATCGCGGCGTACAGGCGGTCGACGTCGGCCTCCTCGAGACTCGCGGCGAGCGCGTACGGGGACATCTTCGCGGCGTGCAGGATCTCGTCGGAGTATGCGTTGCCGACGCCCGCGATGATCGACTGGTCGCGGAGCACGCCCTTGATCTGGGTGCGGCGGCCGGCCAGGAGGGCGGCGAACGCATCACGGCCGAAGCCGGGATCGAGAGGGTCAGGGCCGAGGCGGGCGATGCCGGGGACATCCGTGGGATCCCGTACGACCGAGACCGCCAGCGACTTCTTCGTGCCGGCCTCGGTCAGGTCGAACCCGGAGCCGTCCGAGAGGGCCACGCGGAGGGCGATGGGTGTGCGGCCGGGCTTGAGTACGGTCGTCGGGAGCGTGTCGTACCAGCGCAGCCAGCCCGCCTTCGCGAGGTGGAACACGAGGTGGATGTCGCCGGCCGTGACGTCGAGGAACTTCCCGTGCCGGGTCGTGCCCCGCACTGTCAGCCCCTGGAGCGCCTGGACCGGCGGGTCGAAGGTCTTCAGCGCGGCGATCGCCACGACCTGGACCTTCGTGATCTCGAGCCCGCGCAGCCGTCCGTCGAGGTACTCGACGAGCCCCTGCACCTCCGGCATCTCCGGCATGCGCCCCATCCTCCCACGCCCCCTCGGCCCCACGGCCGCGCCCGAGCCCGCACAACTCCTGCAGCCACGCGCCCGCCACTCGCGCGTGGCGGGCACAACTCCGGCAGTTCGGCGGCTTCGGGCCTGAAACGGCCCGTATCGGGCCCCGTCGTGGCGGAAAGCAGGAGTTGTGCGGGGCCGTGGCCGAGGCTGACGCGGTGCGTGCAGGAGTTGTGCGCTGGCGACGAGCGCGGCGACCCCTCCCCGGAGGAGCGGCGGGCGCGCGAATCCCACAGATGTCACGGCAGCGCGATTACGGCCGCGGTCGACGGGGGAGTCTCGGCGGATGAATACCGACATCGTCTCCGTCCCGTGGCGCGGCTATCGGGAGCTGCGCGCGGCCGGCTGGTCCCGAACGCAGATCGACGGCGCCGTCGCGACCGGCACGCTCGTGCGGGTGCGACGTGGGCGCTACCTTCCGCCCGACGCGCCCCCTGTCGTCGTCGAGGCGGTGCGGCACGGTGGCCGCCTCGATTGCATCTCCCTGCTCGCGCACCTCGGCGTGTTCGTGTTCGACTCCCAGACCCTGCATGTCCA
Source organism: Microbacterium sp. X-17 (assembly GCF_039615055.1). Taxonomy (NCBI): domain Bacteria; kingdom Bacillati; phylum Actinomycetota; class Actinomycetes; order Micrococcales; family Microbacteriaceae; genus Microbacterium; species Microbacterium sp. X-17. Next base: position 308,109 of record NZ_JBDHNI010000002.1, on the reverse strand, counting down.
GTTCGATCGAGGGGCGAGCCGGCTTCCGCCGCGGTCTTCGTCCGTCGCGCACTGGCGGCGCTCGAGCGCGGGAGAGGCCGATACGGCGACGGGTCTCAGGGAAGCGCTCGCGCAGGCCTGCCGATGCCAGTCGCCCCGCCACGCCGTGGCCACGCTCGACAGCGCCTGGCATCGCGGGTTCGTCGATGAGGTCGACGTCGCGGATGTCTTCGCACGTCTCCCGGCCCCGTTCGGCGTCGTTCGGAAGCATCTCGATCCTCGCGCGGAGGCGGGGACCGAGTCGCTCGTCCGCCTCATGCTGCGCGGTCTGGGCGGTGACGTTCGGGTCCAGGTCGACATCGCGACCGTCGGCCGCGTCGACCTCGTCGTCGGCGACTGGTTGATCGTCGAATGCGACAGTCGCGAGTTCCACGGCGGGCCTGCCGAGCAGCAGCGCGATCGGCAGCGCGACCTGGCAGCAGCAGCCCTGGGGTACACGACCCTGCGCCTGCTGGCCGAGGACATCCTGTACCGGCCGGAGCGGGTGCTCGCCGCGCTTCGCGGCATCCTGTCCTCCCGCTCGACCGCCGCATAACTCCGGCAATCCGGCCGTGAAGCGGCCCGATCCGCGGCATTCCGGCCCGCGGCGTCGAGGAGTACAGGAGTTGTGCGGGCGCGGCGGATCAGACCCGACGGAGGAGGCCGACGCGGTCGTACACCGCCGACAGCGTCGCGGATGCCACGGAGGCCGCGCGGTCCGCGTTCGCGGCCAGCACGCGGTCGAGCTCCGCGGGGTCGGAGAGCAGCTCCAGCGCGCGCTCGCGCACGGGCCCGAACTCCGCCACCACGACCTCGGCCAGGCCCTTCTTGAAGTCGCCGTAGCCCCGGCCCGCGTACTCGTCTTCGATCGAGGGGATCTGCCGGCCCGAGAGCGCCGCGTAGATCACGAGCAGGTTCGACACCCCCGGCTTCGCCTCGCGGTCGTACCGCACCGAGCCCTCACTGTCCGTCACGGCCCGCATGATCTTCTTCGCGCTCGCCGACGGCTCGTCGAGGAGCCACAGCACACCGGCATCCGACTCGGACGACTTCGACATCTTCGCGGTCGGGTTCTGCAGGTCGTAGATGCGGGCCGTGTCCCGCTGGATGACGGGCGTCGGCACCCGGAACGTCTCGCCGTACCGGGAGTTGAACCGCTCGGCGAGGTCGCGCGTCAGCTCGACGTGCTGCTTCTGGTCATCGCCGACCGGCACGATGTCGGTCTGGTACAGCAGGATGTCGGCGGCCATGAGCACCGGGTAGGTGAAGAGGCCGACCGAGGTGGCATCCGCCCCGTAGCGCGCGGACTTGTCCTTGAACTGCGTCATCCGCGCGGCCTCGCCGAAGCCCGTCATCGTCGACAGGATCCACGCGAGCTCGGCGTGCGCGGGGACGTGCGACTGCACATACAGCGTCGAGCGCGCCGGTTCGATCCCCGCGGCGATGTACTGGGCGGCGGTGCGGCGGGTCTTCTCGCGGAGCTCGGCCGGGTCGTTCGGCTGCGTCAGCGCGTGGAGGTCGACGACGGAGAAGAACGCGTCGTACGACTCCTGCAGGTCCCGCCACTGCATGAGCGCCCCGATGTAGTTGCCGATCTGGAGGGAGTCGGCGGACGGCTGCATACCGGAATACAGGCGGGATTTGGGCACCCGGCAATCCTATCGGCGGCGGATGCGGCGCTCTCCGGTGCTCTCCGGCGTGCGCTGCCGGGTCACCGGCCGAGGCGGTAGTCCGCCACCACGGGCGCGTGATCGCTCCAGCGCTCACCCCACGAGGGCGCGCGCACGATGCGGTAGTCCTCCACTCGCTCCGCCAGGGCGGGGGTGGCGACGTGGTAGTCGATCCGCCAGCCGGTGTCGTTGTCGAACGCCTGGCCGCGCATCGACCACCACGTGTACGGTCCGTCGACCTCGCCCGCGAACCGGCGGCCGACGTCGACCCAGCCGAGGCCCGGTCCGGTGGACCCGTCGACTCCCGTCACCTCCTCGCCCTCCGGCCCGAAGAAGCGGTCGAAGTACGCGCGCTCGCGCGGGAGGAACCCCGCCTTCTTCACGTTGCCGCGCCAGTTGCGAATGTCGAGCTCGCGGTGGCCCACGTTGAGGTCGCCCATGATGAGGGCGAGCGCTCCGCCCCGCGCGAGCTCCGGCATCCGCGCCGTCATCGCGTCGAGGAATGCGTACTTCGCGACCTGCTTCGGCGTGCCGTCCTCGCCGGAGTGCACGTACGCGCTCACGATCGTGATGGTCTCGCCGCCGATCTCGAAGTCGGCCTCGACCCAGCGGCCGGCGTCGTCGAGGGCCTCCTGGCCGAAGCGCTTGCGCACCGCGGCGGCGGGGCGGCGGCTGGCGATCGCGACGCCCGCGCGCCCCTTCTCGAGCGCCTCGTCGTTCACGACCTCCCAGCCAGGCAGCGCCGCGGCGAGGTGTGCTTCTTCGCCGCGCACCTCCTGCAGGGCGAGGATGTCGACGTCCGCGCCGGCGAGCCACTCGAGCATCCCCTTCCGGGCGGCGGCACGGATGCCGTTGACGTTGACGGAGGCGATGCGGATGCGGTCGGGCACGACGGCCAGCCTAACCACCCCCTCCGACCCCCAGGACCCGCGCCCCCTCACCCCGAGCCCCCTCACCGTGAGAACGCGCGTATGTCCCTTATGGGCGCCGTTTTTGTGACACAGGCGCGTTCTCGCGGGGGTGGGGGCCGGGTGCGCCGCGCGTGGGGTCGGGCGCCGCCGGCGCAGGGGCGGACGTCGCGGACCCGGACTCCGCGCGTGCGGACTTCGCGCGGGACCGGGCGGAGGACCCCGCGGAGGACCCCACGGGGGCGGAGGTCACCTCGGCCAGGGCGCGCTCGGCGCGCGTGACCGCGGCGCGCGCCGGCACCCTCCGCCACCACGGGGCGCTCGCGGCCTCGGCCTGCGCCTCGCGGAGCCGGACGCGCGCCGCGGTCAGGAGCGCCGCCTGCTCGGCGGCCGCCCGATCCTCCGCGGAGACCTCGACGAGCGGAAGGTCGCGGTCGAGCGTGGCGACGGCGATCCACGCGGCCGTGACGAGCAGCACGATCCCGTTGAGCCGGAACCAGAGGAGGAAGCCGATGAAGATCGCGAACGTCGCCAGCAGTGGATTGCTCGGCGTGTAGCTGAGGAGGAATCCGGCGCCGATCTGCAGGACCACGATCGCCGCGCCGCCGACGAGAGAGCCGGGCCAGATCCGCTCCCAACGCAGCGACGTGCCGGTGAGGAGGCGGAAGAGGAAGGCGAGGGCCACCGCGTTGATCCCGAACGCGACCAGGAGCGTGAGCACGCGCACGAGCGTGTTGAACCACTCGCTGCCGACGTCCCACCCGAAGATCCGGAACACGAGGTGCAGCGCCCACGTGCCCACCTGCCCGAGGGCCGCGCCGACAAGGAGGGAGACCCCGTAGGCGAACGCCGCCAGCAGGTCGCGCGCCTTCAGCAGCACATAGCTGCGGCGATCGTACGGCAGCCCGAAGATGTTCCGGACCGCCCGCCGCGCGAACGTCACGAAGCCGATCGCGGTCCAGACGACCACGACCACGGCGATCCCGCCGGTGATGCTCAGGAGGCTCGTGCTGCTGGCCGCGACGTCATGCACCTGCTCCGGCTTGATCAGCCCGTGGTCGCTGATGAGGCCCGGGATGTAGTCGTTGATCAGCGAGATCAGGCGATCCACCGCCTGGGTGCTGCCGCCGAGCCAGATGCCGACGAGCGCGAACACGAGGTAGATCGCGGCGAAGATCGCGAACAGCGACTGATAGCTCACGCCCGCGGCGAGGAGGAACCCGTCGTGCTGCAGGAAGCGGCGCCAGACGCGCACCGGGAACCAGGCCATCGTCCGGCGCGTGATCCGCGTCGCGCGCTCCACCGGCTCCTCGAAGCGCTCGCGCAGCCGCACCTCGGCGGATTCCCACCGTTCGTGCCACTCCTCGCCGCGCGCGCCGTTGCCGGCATCCACCGGCACCGATGCCGGGGCCTTCGCTGCGCGTCGTCGGGAGCCCACCCTCTCAGGCTAGCGACGGCCTTCGCGCCCGGACGCATGCGCCGGCGCGCATGCGCGTCTCAGCCGCGGAGGACCGCCTGCTTGACCTCGGCGATCGCCTTCGTGACCTCGATGCCGCGGGGGCAGGCCTCGGTGCAGTTGAAGGTCGTGCGGCAGCGCCACACACCCTCCTTGTCGTTGAGGATGTCGAGGCGCACGCCGGCAGCGTCGTCGCGCGAGTCGAAGATGAAGCGGTGCGCGTTCACGATCGCGGCGGGGCCGAAGTACTGACCGTCGGTCCAGAACACGGGGCAGGACGACGTGCACGCGGCGCACAGGATGCACTTCGTCGTATCGTCGAAGATCGCGCGGTCGGCGACCGACTGGACGCGCTCCTTGCCCTTCTCGGGCGCGCTGCCGGCGATGAGGAACGGCTTGACCTCGCGGTAGGCCGCGAAGAACGGCTCCATGTCGACGACGAGGTCCTTCTCCAGCGGCAGGCCCTTGATGGCCTCGACGTAGATCGGCTTCGAGATGTCGAGGTCCTTGATGAGGGTCTTGCAGGCGAGCCGGTTGCGGCCGTTGATGCGCATCGCGTCGGAGCCGCAGATGCCGTGGGCGCACGAGCGGCGGAATGTCAGCGACCCGTCGACCTCCCACTTGATCTTGTGGAGGGCATCGAGCACGCGGTCGGTGGAGTACACCTCGACGTCGTAGTCGACCCAGCGCGGCTCGGCGTCGACCTCCGGGTTGAAGCGCCGCACGATGAACGTCACGAGGAACGACTGGATGCCGCTGTCCGCGGCGGTCGCCTCGTCCTCGATGTGGTCGTACGCCTCGAGAGTCGCTGCAGACGACATCAGTACTTCCTCTCCATCGGCTCGTAGCGGGTCACGACGACCGGTTTCCAATCCAGGCGGATGTGGTCCTCGGGCTTCGACGAGTGCGGGTCGCCGGTGAGGTAGGACATCGTGTGCTTCATGTAGTTCTCGTCGTCGCGCTTCGGGAAGTCGTCGCGCATGTGACCGCCGCGGCTCTCCTCGCGATTGCGGGCGGCGACCACGACGACCTCGGCGATGTCGAGCAGGAAGCCCAGCTCGACCGCCTCGAGCAGGTCGGTGTTGAAGCGGTGGCCCTTGTCGTCGACGTGGATGCTCTTGTAGCGCTCGCGGAGGTCCTCGATGACCTCGAGCACCTCGCTGAGCGACTCCTTCGTGCGGAACACCTGGGCCTTGCGGTCCATCTCCTCCTGCAGCGTCTTGCGGAGGACCGCGATGCGCTCGGAGCCGGGGTTTTTCCGGAGGCCCTCGATCAGGTCGCGGACGTCCTTCGCCGGGTCGTCGGGCAGCGGGACGAGCTCCGCGGTCTGCACGTACTCGACCGCGTTGATGCCGGCGCGCTTGCCGAACACGTTGATGTCGAGCAGGGAGTTCGTGCCGAGACGGTTCGAGCCGTGCACCGAGACGCACGCGCACTCGCCCGCGGCGTACAGGCCGGGGACGACGGTGTCGTTGTCGATCAGCACCTCGGCCTTGACGTTGGTCGGGATGCCGCCCATCGCGTAGTGCGCGGTCGGCATGACCGGCACGGGCTCGACGACGGGGTCGACACCGAGGTAGGTGCGGGCGAACTCCGTGATGTCGGGGAGCTTGGTCTCCAGCACCTCGGCGCCGAGGTGGGTGCAGTCGAGGAGCACGTAGTCGCGGTGCGGGCCGGCGCCGCGACCCTCCGCGACCTCCTGCACCATGCAGCGGCTGACGATGTCGCGCGGGGCGAGGTCCTTGATCGTGGGCGCGTAGCGCTCCATGAAGCGCTCGCCCGAGGCGTTGCGCAGGATCGCGCCCTCACCGCGGGCGCCCTCGGTGAGGAGGATGCCGAGGCCGGCGAGGCCCGTCGGGTGGAACTGGAAGAACTCCATGTCCTCGAGCGGGAGCTTCTTGCGCCAGATGATCCCGACGCCGTCGCCGGTGAGTGTGTGCGCGTTCGAGGTCGTCTTGAAGATCTTGCCGAAGCCACCGGTCGCGAAGATGACGGCCTTCGAGTGGAACACGTGCAGCTCGCCGGTGGCGAGCTCGTACGCCACGACGCCCGCGACCTGCGTCGCGCCGTCGGCATCCTTCACCGTGATGAGGTCGAGCACGTAGAACTCGTTGAAGAAGTTGATGCCGAGCTTGACGCAGTTCTGGAACAGCGTCTGCAGGATCATGTGGCCCGTGCGGTCGGCGGCGTAGCACGCGCGGCGCACAGGGGCCTTGCCGTGGTCGGCCGTGTGGCCGCCGAAGCGCCGCTGGTCGATCTTCCCCTCGGGCGTGCGGTTGAACGGCAGGCCCATGTTCTCGAGGTCGATGACGGCGTCGATCGCCTCCTTGGCGAGGATCTCCGCCGCGTCCTGGTCGACGAGGTAGTCGCCGCCCTTGATCGTGTCGAAGGTGTGCCACTCCCACGAGTCCTCTTCGACGTTCGCGAGGGCCGCCGCCATGCCGCCCTGCGCCGCGCCCGTGTGCGATCGCGTCGGGTAGAGCTTGCTGATGACCGCCGTCTTCGCGCCCGGGCCCGCCTCGATGGCGGCCCGCATCCCGGCGCCGCCGGCGCCCACGATGACGATGTCGAACTGGTGGTAGTGCACGCCGTCCTTGACGACGTCGCCGGTGGTGTCCGCACTCACGGGATGGATGCCTTCGTCTCTCAGATCTCGCTGCAGAAGCTGGGGAGCAGGTCTGCGGGGCTGCCGGCCGGGCACGGGTCGAACGTGGTGATCACGAGCGTGCCGAGGAGGATGAGGAACGCGGCCGCGATCCAGATCGCCCACACGAGCACCCGGCGGGTGAGGAGGTGCGACACGTAGTCGTTCACGATCGTCCGCATGCCGTTGGCGCCGTGGATCAGCGCGAGCCACAGCATCAGGCCGTCCCACACCTGCCAGAACGGCGACGCCCACTTGCCCGCGACGAACGCGAAGTCGATCTGGTGGACGCCCTGGCCCATGACCATGTTGACGATGAGGTGCCCGAAGATGAGCACGACCAGCAGCACGCCCGAGGCGCGCATGTAGATCCAGCCCCACTTCTCGAGGTTCGGACCGGTGCGCCGCGGGGCGGTGTGGGGGGCGCGGGGGTCGGCGATCGTCGTGGCCATGGTCAGTTCCCTCCGAACACGACGAAGAGCTGGCGCGGCACGAAGCCGATCATCACGATGAGCCACAGGGCGAGGACGCCCCACCACAGCTGACGCTGGTGACGCGTGGCCCACGACCAGAGGTCGACGGCGATGATCCGCAGGCCGTTGAACGCGTGATACGAGATCGCGGCGACCAGGACGATCTCGCCGAGGCCCATGAGCGGCGTCTTGTACGTGCCGATGACCGCGTTGTACGCGTCCGGCGAGACCCGCACGAGCGCCGTGTCGAGCACGTGCACGAGGAGGAAGAAGAAGATCGCCACGCCGGTGATGCGGTGCAGGACCCAGGACCACATGCCCTCGTGGCCCCGGTACAGGGTGCCGCGGGGGGCTCTCGAGGTCGTTTCGCTGACCGATGGTGTGACGCGTGCTGGTGCAGACACGGTCGTCCTCCCTGATCGAAAACGCTGCGCGGGCGATCGATGCCCGTTCGGGTGCTGTCCCCCTGCGTCGCGTTGGCGCTGCGAGTCATCCTATTCCTGCGCTCCGACCCCGAGCGACGTAGGGGGACCTAAGTATCTCGATATCGAGAGACGGACGTCGCCGGTAGTCTGGCGCCATGCGCGACCCCATTCCGGGCTTCTACGCCGTCATCCCCGCCGGCGGCATCGGAAGCCGACTCTGGCCGCTGTCCCGGGCGGATGCCCCGAAATTCCTGCACGACCTGACCGGGTCCGGTCAGACGCTCCTGCGCGACACGTGGGACCGGCTCGCGCCGATCGCGGGTCACGACCGCGTGGCCGTCGTGACCGGGCGGGCGCACCGCGCCGCCGTGGAGCGCGAGCTCCCCGGCATCCCGGACCGCAACGTCTTCCTCGAGTCGGAGCCGCGGGACTCGACCGCCGCGATCGGACTGGCGGCGGCGATCCTCGTGCGGCGCGAGCCGGACGTCATCATCGGCTCGTTCGCCGCAGACCACGTCATCCGCGGCATCAACGCGTTCGAGTGGGCGGTCGAGCAGGCGATCGCGGTGGCTCGCGCCGGCTACATCTGCACGATCGGCATCCCGCCGACCGAGCCGTCCGTCGGGTTCGGCTACATCCGCCGGGCGGGGGAGCTGACGGTCGAGGGCGCGCGGGAGGCGGCGCTCGTCGAGCGCTTCGTCGAGAAGCCCGACCTCGCGACGGCCCGCACGTACTTCGCCGACCGGGCGTACCTCTGGAACGCCGGCATGTTCATCTCGCGGGCCGATGTGCTCCTGGCCGAGATCGAGGCGCAGGATCCCGTGCTGCACGCGGGCCTGGTCGAGCTCGCCGAGGCGTGGGACGACCGCGACCGTCGCGGTCCCGCTGTCGATCGGATCTGGCCCACCCTGCGCAAGATTGCGATCGACTACGTCGTCGCCGAGCCCGCGGCCGCGAAGGGCCGGCTTGCCGTCGTGCCCGGCCACTTCGAGTGGGACGACGTGGGCGACTTCGCGAGCCTCGCCAAGCTCAACTCGCACGGCCGCAAGAACGACCTCGCGATCCTCGGCGAGAACGCCCGCATCCTGTCCGACGCCTCGAGCGGTATCGTCGTGTCCCAGACGGCGCGCGTCATCAGCCTCATCGGGGTGCAGGACATCGTGGTCGTCGACACCGAGGATGCGCTCCTGGTCACGACGAGCGAGCACGCGCAGCGGGTGAAGGGCGTCGTCGACGCCCTCAAGCTCACCGGGCGCGGCGACGTCCTCTGACACGGATCGATAACCATCCGATTGCGAGCCGCCCGCGCACGCGGTTCACTCAGGAGCGACGGGGTAGCGTGTCGGGGTCCCGCGTACGGCGCGGGACCGGAAGGGATGCGGTGTGACGACGACGGGTAGCACGCGCCGGCGGCGCCTCGGGGCGGCGGTCGGCGGCCTGGCGGTCGCGGCGCTCCTCATCTCCGGGTGCGCCGGCGCTGAGGCGAACGACGCGGCGCCGAGCCAGAGCAGCTCCGCCCCCAGCATCCTCCCGTGCATCGTGTCCCAGCCCGACGGGCAGGACCCCATCGTGCAGCTCGCTTACGACGGCGTGCGGCAGGCGGCCGACGAGCTCGGCGTGCGCTACGACGAGTCTCCCGCGGCGACGACGTCCGCCGTGCCGGACGCGATCGACCACCTCCTCGGCGAGGGCTGCACGGTCGTGGTCACCTCGGGCGACCGGGCCTACGCATCCACGATCGCGTCCGCCGCCACGCATCCGGCGATCACCTACATCTGGGTCGACGACACCGGGGCGCAGAACGCGTCGAACCGCCCCGAGCTCGCGACCACGCCGAACGTGAGGCCGGTCCTGTTCGACCTCACACAGCCGGCCTACCTCGCCGGCTACCTCGCCGCTGGGATGACGAAGTCGGGCGTGGTGGGGACGTTCGCGGAAGCCGACCAGCCGATCTCCACCGCGGTCATGGATGCCTTCGCGCAGGGCGTCGAGCGATACGACCAGGTCAACGCGGAGAAGCTCCCGAAGCCGGTGCGCGTCGTCGGGTGGGACCGCGCGACGAAGCAGGCCGACTTCCTCGAGACGTCCGACAACGACCGGGCGGCAACCCATGCGGTGCAGACCCTCCTGCAGGACGGCGCCGACATCATCTTCCCGGTGCGGCTGCCCGCGCGCGGCTCGGGGAAGTTCTACCAGCAGATCGCGTCGCTCATGACGAACACCCCGACCGATGTCTCGCTCATCGGCATCGGCTCCGACTCGTTCGAGTCCGCGCCGGACGTCAGCGGGTCGTTCCTCACCTCGCTCGTGACCGCCGCGGACGTCGGTGTGTACGGTCTCGTCCTCGCCGCGGCGAAGGGTCCGATGCCGCAGACGACGTACGTCGGCACGCTCGCGAACGGGGGGGTCGACCTCGCGCCGTACCACGACTGGTCCGACCGGGTGCCGGAGAACCTCACCTCGTCGATCAGCCTGCTCGAGACGGCGGTCGTCGGCGGCGGCGTCGTGATCGACGCGAGCGCCCCGCACTGACGCGGTCGCCCTTGCCCGCGGTGCCCGCGCCACTAGGATCGGGGGTGTTGCGCGAGCCCACGGGTGCGCGGTGTCCGGTCGAGGCGAGGGGATCCGTGATGGCGGCAGTTCCGCGCACGGTGGGCGAGGGGGTCGTCGCCGACATCGACTGGGCACGGCTCCGCACTGCCGCGATCGACGCGATGCACCGCGCCTACGCGCCGTACTCGCGGTTCAAGGTGGGGGCCGCCGCCCTCGTCTCGGACGGACGCGTCGTCACGGGATGCAACGTCGAGAACGCCTCGTACGGGCTCACCCTCTGCGCCGAGTGCGGCCTCGTGTCCGACCTGCATCGCAGCGGGGGCGGCCAGCTGGTCGCGTTCGTGTGCGTCAACGGCGACGAGGAGACGATCATGCCGTGCGGGCGCTGCCGGCAGCTCCTCTCCGAGCATGCGCTCCCGGGCATGCGCCTGCAGGCCACGTCCGGCGTGCGCACGATCGAGGAGCTCCTGCCGGATGCCTTCGGTCCGCGCGACCTCGACGAAGTCGGGCGCTGAGCGCGCCGCATCCGCCCCTGTCCACCGCTGGAACGACCCGACCGATCCCCCCGGAGGAACCCATGCCCACCGACCGTTCGCCCCTCGAGCCCCCCGCCGACGCCCGGGTGCAGGGCGTGTCCGTCCGCAGCCTGCCCAAGATCTCGCTGCATGACCACCTCGACGGGGCGCTGCGTCCCGCGACGATCGTCGAGCTCGCCGAGGAGGCCGGCGTCGAGCTGCCCGAGCAGGATCCCGCCGCTCTCGGCGACTGGATCACCGAGCAGTGCGACTCGGGCTCCCTCGTGGAGTTCCTGAAGCCGTTCGCGCTGACGACGGGCGTGATGCAGACCGCGGACGCGCTGCGCCGCGTCGCGCGCGAGTTCGTCGAGGATCTCGCCGCCGACGGTGTGATCTACGGCGAGGCCCGCTGGGCTCCGGAGCAGCACGTCCTGGGCGGCCTGTCGCTCGAGGAGGCGGTCGAGGCCGTGCAGGAGGGCATCGAGGAGGGTGAGGATGCCGCGGACGCGAACGGTCACGACATCCGCGTCGGTCAGCTCATCACGGCGATGCGGCACACGGACCGCTCGCTCGAGGTCGCGCGGCTGGCCGTCGACTTCCGCGCGCGCGGCGCCGTCGGCTTCGACATCGCGGGCCCGGAGGTGGGGTTCCCGCCGTCGCGGCACCGCGCCGCGTTCGACTATCTCGCTGAGAACTTCTTCCCGGTCACGGTCCATGCCGGCGAGGCCGCGGGGGTCGAGTCGATCCGCTCCGCGCTCCTCGATGGCCGCGCGCTGCGCCTCGGCCACGGCGTCCGGATCGCGGAGGACCTCGAGGTCGTGTCGCGGTCCGGCGACGAGGTCATGGTGCAGTTCGGCGAGATCGCGCGGTGGGTGCGCGACCGCGAGATCCCGCTCGAGCTCTCGCCGAGCTCGAACCTGCAGACCGGCGCGATCGAGCGCTGGGGCACGGAGCTGGCCGACCACCCGTTCGACCTGCTCTACCAGCTCGGCTTCTCGGTGACGGTCAACGTCGATGACCGCACGATGTGCCGCACGTCGCTGACGCGCGAGCTCGCCCTGCTGGCCGAGACCTTCGACTACGACCTCGACGACCTGGAGGCCTTCCAGCTCAACGCCGCCGCCGCCGCGTTCCTGCCCGTGGAGGAGCGCGAGGAGCTCATCGAGCTCATCGGCGAGGGCTTCGACCGCTAGGAGGCGGCGGACAGGAGGGCGCGCGTGGCGGCCCCCAGGGACTCGAGCCGCGCGGCGGCGGCGCCGGCCGAGTCGGCCCGGGCGTCGAGGTAGGCCTTGAGCTTCGGCTCCGTGCCGCTCGGACGGACGAGGATGCGGGAGCCATCCGCGAGCTCGAGTCGCAGGACGTCGCCGGGCGGGAGCCCGTCGACGCCGTCGAGGAGGTCGTCGAACCGCGCGACGGCGGTGTCGTCGACCCGGCGCGGCGGATCCGCCCGGAGCGATGCCATGATCCCCGCCGCGACCCGCACGTCGTCGAACCGCAGGGACACCTGCACGCTCGCGAAGTGCCCGAACGTATCACCGAACTCGCGGACGAGGTCGCCGAGGTCGCGGCCCTCGGCGCGGGCGCGCGAGGCGAGGTCGAGGATCGCGACGGCCGCGGACAGCCCGTCCTTGTCGCGCACCGTCTCGGGGTTCACGAGGTAGCCGAGGGCCTCCTCGAACCCGTAGACGAGGCCGGGCGCGCGGGAGATCCATTTGAAGCCCGTCAGCGTCGCGTGGTACGCGAGGCGATAGTGCTCGGCGACCGCCCGGAGGGCGGGGGAGGACACCAGCGAGCTGGCGAGGGATGCCTCCGGCCCGTGCGCCCCGGCGGCGTGAGCCGCGCGCGCGGCGCGCCATCCGAGCAGCAGCCCGACCTCGTTGCCGCTCAGCCGCCGCCAGGTGCCGTTCGTGTGCGGGATCGCGACCGCGAGCCGGTCGGCATCCGGGTCGTGCGCGATCACGAGCTCGGCGCCCGCATCGCGCGCGGTTTCGAGCGCGAGATCCATCGCGCCGGGCTCCTCGGGGTTCGGGAACGCCACGGTCGGGAACGCGGGATCCGGCTCGAGCTGCGCGGTCACGGGGATCCACGCGGGGTAGCCGGCCGACGCCACGACCTCGGCGAACGTCTCCGCGCCCACGCCGTGCATCGCGGTGTAGGCCCAGCGGAGGCCCGCGGCCCCCGGGCCGGCCGGGCCGACGGCCGCGGTCGCCTCGACGTACGCCGCCACGACCCCCTCGTGTGCGATCTCGTAGGCATCCGACCGGGGCAGATCGCGGATGTCGCCGGCGGCGACCCGCGCGATCTCGGCCGCGATCGCAGCATCCGTCGGCGACACGATCTGCGCGCCCTCGTCCGCGCCGCCGAGGTACACCTTGTACCCGTTGTCGTCGGGCGGGTTGTGGCTGGCGGTCACCATGATCCCGGCGTCCGCCCGGAGATAGCGCACGGCGAAGGCGAGGAGCGGGGTCGGCAGCATCCGCGGGAGGAGGATCGCGCGGAGGCCCGCGCCCGCGAGGACCTCCGCGGAGTCGCGCGCGAACACGCCGGAGTTCCGCCGCCCGTCGTAGCCGATCACGACCGCCGGCGCGAGATCAGGTGATCCGGCGGAGTCAGGACGATCGGCCGCCGAAACGTCCTGAGCACGCGAGATCACTTGATCTCGCGTGGTGGCGGCTGCGGTGGCGGTGGCGGCGGGGGCGCGGAGGAAGGCCGCGAGGCCCGCGGCGGCCTGGGCCACGAGCACCCGGTTCATGCGGTTGCTGCCGGCGCCGAGGCGGCCGCGGAGGCCCGCCGTGCCGAACGCGAGGCGCGTGCCGAAGCGGTCGGCGAGCTCGGCGTCCGCCGCGGGGTCGCCGGCCTCCGCGCGAGCGAGCAGCGCTTCGAGCTCCGCGCGGGTCTCCGCATCCGGGTCCTGCGCGAGCCAGGCGCGCGCCGCCGCCGCGTGTGTCGGGTGCGCGGTCAAAGTGCACCGACGACGTTGGCGAGCAGCGCGGAGATGACCGGCTCGGCGGCGCGGCCCGCGTCCAGCACCTCCGCGTGGCTCAGGGGCGTGGACTGGATGCCGGCGGCCAGGTTCGTGACGAGCGAGAAGCCGAGGATCTCCATGCCGACTTCGCGCGCCGCGATCGCCTCCAGCGCGGTCGACATCCCGACGAGGTCGCCGCCGACGGCCCGCGCCATCCGCACCTCCGCCGGGGTCTCGTACTGCGGCCCGCGGAACTGGCAGTACACGCCCTCGTCGAGGCCCGGGTCGACGGTCCGCGCGACGTCGCGCAGGCGGCGCGAGTACAGGTCCGTGAGGTCGACGAACGTTGCGCCCTCGAGCGGGGATGCCGCCGTCAGGTTGATGTGGTCGCTGATGAGCACCGGCTGCCCGGGCGTCCACGTCTCGCGGATGCCGCCGGCGCCGTTCGTCAGGACGAGGATCGTCGCGCCGGTCGCGGCGGCGGTGCGCACGCTGTGCACGACGCGGCGCACGCCATGACCCTCGTAGTAGTGCGTGCGCGCGCCGATCACGAGCACGTGCCGGCCGTCCGGCATGCGGACGCTCTGCAGCGTCCCGGGGTGGCCGGCGAGCGCGGGCGCGCTGAACCCGGCGACCTCGGTCGCGGGGATCGTGGCGATCGTGTCGCCCAGGAGCGAGGCCGCGCGGCCCCATCCGCTCCCGAGCGTGACGGCGATGTCGTGGTGCGCGACGCCCGTGATCCGCGCGATGTCGGCCGCCGCCCGCCGGGCGATGTCGAACGGATCGGCAGCGGGATCGTCCAGCGGGTTCGCGAGGGCGTCGGGCATGACCCCACTCTAGGTTCACCGCGATGTCGCCTCGGTGTCGGCGGCGATCCGCCAGAATGGATCCCATGTCCCTGGGCTTCGAGAGCACTCAGAGCGTTGCGATCATCGGGGGCGGCCCCGGCGGGTATGAAGCGGCACTCGCCGCGGCCCAGCTCGGAGCCGAGGTGACACTCGTCGAACGGGCCGGCGTCGGCGGATCCGCGGTCATCACCGACGTGGTCCCGTCGAAGACGCTCATCGCGACCGCGGACGCTGCCGTCGCGATCGCCGGCGCGAGCGACCTCGGCGTGCAGCTGTTCGCGAAGGACGGCACCGGCAAGCCCCTCAAGCCCGAGATCGCGATCAACCTCGCCGCCGTCAACAAGCGGGTCCTTCGCCTCGCGCGGCAGCAGTCCGAGGACATGCGCGAGGCCCTCGTCGAGGCCGGCGTCCGTATCCTCTCCGGCCACGGGCGCCTCGACGGCAACCGCACGGTCGTCGTGTCGACGGATGCCGGCGGCACCGACTTCGACCGCGTCGAGGCCGACACGATCGTGGTCTCGGTGGGGGCCGCGCCCCGGGAGCTGCCGAGCGCGCAGCCCGACGGGGAGCGCATCCTCACCTGGACCCAGCTCTATGACATGACCTCCCTGCCGGAGCACCTGATCGTCGTCGGCTCGGGCGTCACCGGCGCGGAGTTCGCCTCGGCCTATATGAACCTCGGCGCGAAGGTCACGCTCGTCTCCAGCCGCGACCAGGTCCTCCCGGGCGAGGACGCGGATGCCGCGGCCGTGCTCGAACGGGTCTTCCTGCGGGGCGGCATGACGCTCCTCTCCAAGTCGCGCGCCGACCGGGTCGAGCGGACGAAGGACGGCGTGCTCGTGACGCTCGGCGACGGCCGCACGGTCGAGGGCAGTCACTGCCTCATGGCGGTCGGCTCGATCCCGAACACGCGCGGGATCGGCCTCGAGGACGCGGGCGTCCAGCTGAACGAGTCCGGGCACATCCGCGTCAACCGCGTCGCGCGCACCTCGGTGCCGAACATCTACGCGGCGGGCGACTGCACCACGTTCATGCCGCTGGCCTCGGTCGCGTCGATGCAGGGCCGCACCGCGATGTTCCACGCGCTCGGCGACACCGTCATCCCGATCGAGCGCCGTCGGATCGCCGCGAACATCTTCACGGCGCCCGAGGTCGCGACGATCGGCTGGCAGGAGAAGGACATCGAGTCGGGCCTCATCAACGGCACGGTCCACAAGCTGCCGCTGGCCGCCAACGCGCGGGCGAAGATGATGGGCATCACGGACGGCTTCGTGAAGATCATCGCCCGGCAGGAGTCGAGCACGGTGATCGGCGGCGTGGTCGTGGGGCCGCGCGCGTCCGAGCTCATCTACCCGATCGCGATCGCCGTGGAGCGCCGCCTCTCGGTCGACCAGGCTTCGCGCGTGTTCACGGTCTTCCCGTCGCTGTCGGGCAGCATCCAGGACGCCCTTCGTGCCATGCACCTGGTGGACGCCGCCGCCCGCTGACACCTGCGGCCCCTCGGCCTGCGCGCCGACCCCGTGCGGCCGCGCGCCTGTACTTCGCACGCGCTACGCGAATGTCTGGCGCGCGTGCGAGAAGTAGTAGCGCGAACTAGTGTGCCGTCGGGCGGATGCCGGGCGGGCGGATGCCGCGGGCCGGGCTAGGCGATCGTCAGGAGCTGGTGCCCGGAGGACACCGTAGCGCCGGGCTCGGCGTTGATGGTGCCGACCGTGCCGTCCTTGTGGGCCTGGATGGGCTGCTCCATCTTCATGGCCTCGAGCACGATGACGAGGTCGCCCTTGACGACCTGCTGGCCCTCCTCGACCGCGACCTTCACGACCGTGGCCTGCATGGGGGCCTTGACCGCGTCGCCCGTGGCGCCCGACACGGTCGACGACGAGTGCGAGCGCCGCGACGGCGGCACCGCGGCGGGCCGGCCGGCGGTGCCGACGGAGGTCGCGATCCGGTCCGGGAGGCTCACCTCGAGGCGCTTGCCGGCCACCTCGACGACCACGGTGTGGCGCGACTCCGGCTGCGGGAGCTCGGGCAGCTCGCCGTCCCACGGGGGGATGTCGTTCACGAACTCGGTCTCGATCCAGCGCGTGAACACGCCGAAGACGCCGTCCTCGGCGGTGAACGCGGGGTCGCGCACGACCTTGCGGTGGAAGGGCAGCACGGTCGGGAGGCCGGAGACCTCGAACTCGTCGAGGGCGCGCCGCGCGCGCTCGAGCGCCTCGGCGCGGTCGCGGCCCGTGACGACGATCTTCGCGAGCAGCGAGTCGAACGCGCCGCTGACGACGTCGCCGGCCGTGACGCCCGAGTCGAGGCGGATGCCGGGACCGCCGAACGTCTTGAAGACGTGGATCGGGCCCGGCTGCGGGAGGAAGCCGCGGCCCGGGTCCTCGCCGTTGATGCGGAACTCGATCGAGTGCGCGGACGGGGCGGGGTCGGCGTAGTCGAGGACGCCGCCTTCGGCGAGCCGGAACTGCTCGCGCACGAGGTCGATCCCGGTGACCTCCTCGGTGACGGGGTGCTCCACCTGGAGACGCGTGTTGACCTCGAGGAACGAGATCGTGCCGTCTGCCCCGATGAGGAACTCGCACGTGCCGGCGCCGACGTAGCCGACCTCGCGGAGGACGGCCTTCGACGCGGAGCGGAGCGTCTCCTCCTGCGCGGGGGTCAGGAACGGCGCCGGAGCCTCTTCGACGAGCTTCTGGTGGCGGCGCTGCAGCGAGCAGTCGCGCGTGGAGACCACGACGACGTTGCCCTCGGCATCCGCGAGGCACTGGGTCTCGACATGGCGGGGGCGGTCGAGGTACTTCTCCACGAAGCACTCGCCGCGGCCGAACGCCGCGACGGCCTCGCGGGTCGCGGACTCGAACAGCTCCGGGATCTCGCCCAGCTCGCGTGCGACCTTGAGGCCGCGTCCGCCGCCGCCGTATGCAGCCTTGATCGCGATCGGCAGGCCGAACTCCTCGGCGAAGGCGACGACCTCCGTGGCGTCGGCCACGGGTCCCGGGGTGCCGGGCGCGAGCGGCGCACCGACCTTCTCGGCGACGTGGCGGGCGGTCACCTTGTCGCCGAGCGCCTCGATCGCCTCGGGGGAGGGGCCGATCCAGATCAGGCCCGCGGCCGTCACGGCGCGCGCGAACGCGGCGTTCTCGGCGAGGAAGCCGTAGCCGGGGTGCACCGCATCGGCGCCGGAGCGGCGGGCGATGGAGAGGATCTTGTCGATCGACAGGTAGGTGTCCGCGCTCGTGAGGCCGTCGAGCGCGTACGCCTCGTCGGCGAGGCGGGTGTGCAGCGCGTCGCGGTCCTGGTCCGCGTAGATCGCGACGGATCCCTTGCCGGCATCCCGTGCGGCCCGGATGACCCGGACGGCGATCTCCCCGCGGTTCGCGACGAGGACCTTGGCGATTCGAGGCATGACTGTCAGCCTAGCGAGGCTGCGGGGTGGGCTTTTGAGCGCGTCTCACAAGAAAGCCCGACAAACGTGCGCGGAACCCTACGAGCGGTTCCACAGATTCGTCCACTCAACGTCCAGCTGGCGGCACAGTTTTCGGAGTGTCGAGAGCGACATCCCGACGACCGTGGACGGGTCTCCCTCGACCCGCTCGATGAACGCGCCGCCCAGGCTGTCGACCGTGAACGCCCCCGCGACGGCGAGGGGCTCGCCGCTCGCGACGTAGGCCGCGATCTCCGAGTTCGTGATGTCGGCCGCGAACGAGACGGATGCCTCGGCGACCGCGTGCGCCTCGGCATCCGGTGCGCCCGGACGCACCCGGACGACCGCGTGTCCCGAGTGCAGGATGCCGGTGCGACCGCGCATCGCGTCCCATCGCGCTGTCGCGACGGCGGCCGTGTAGGGCTTGCCGAGGATCGCGCCGTCGATCTCGAACATGGAGTCGCCGCCGATCACGATCCCGTCGAACGCGGGTTCGTCGTCCTTCAGCCGGGCCACGACGTCGGCGGCCTTGCGCCGCGCGAGCAGCATGACGTGCTCCGTGGCCTCGAGCCGCCGGCCCTCCGCGGCCTCGACGGCGGCGATGACGGCGTCCTCGTCGACGCCCGGGCTCCGCGTCTCCGGCTCGATGCCCGCCTGGCGGAGGAGCATGAGCCGCGCGGGAGAGGTGGAGGCCAGGCATACGCGCACGCGCCCACGCTATCGGGCGGGCGGTGGAGCGGGCGACGGTGTGGGATGCTCGGACGGTGGAGACGGGCGACGAGATCGAGCTCGACGTCACCGACATCGCGCACGGCGGCGTCTTCGTCGCCCGGCACGAGGGCCGGGTCGTGTTCGTCTCCGACACCCTCCCCGGCGAGCGCGTGCGGGCGCGGCTCACGGACGTCGGCAAGGCGTCGTTCTGGCGCGCCGACACGGTCGAGGTGCTCGACCCCTCGCCGCACCGTCGCCCGCACGTCTGGGCGTCCGCGGATGTCGGCACCGCGCCCGAGGATCGGCCCGGCGGCGCCGAGTTCGGGCACATCGCGCGGCCGCACCAGCTCGCGCTGAAGGAGCGTGTCCTCGCCGACGCGCTCCGCCGCTTCGCGCGGATCGAGCCGGCCGTGTCAGTCGAGGAGGCGCGCCCGCTCGTCGCGGGCGCTGCCGCGGCAGGGGCCGAGACCGCGGACGGCACCGGATGGCGCACGCGCGTGAGCCTGCACGTGGACGCGGCGGGCCGGATCGGCCCGTACGCCGCCCGCAGCCACCGCGTCATCCCGGTCGAGGACCTGCCGCTCGCGACGCCCGCCGTCGCGCGGGCCGCCCGCGCGCTCGCCGCGCGGGCCGAGGGCCGCATCGACCTCGTGCAGCCGGCCGACGGGCGCGTGCGGATCCTCCCGCGCCCCGAGGGCCGTGCCCGTCCGGACGCGCGCGAGCGCGAGCTGCTGATCGAGCGCGTGGGCGATCGGGAGTTCCGCGTCGACGCCGGCGGCTTCTGGCAGGTGCACCGGCTGGCGGCCGCGACGCTCTGGCAGACCGTCTCGCGGCGCCTCGCCGAACTGCCGGACCTCGATCCCGAGGCGTGGCACCTCGACCTCTACGGCGGTGTCGGGCTGTTCGCCGCCCTCCTCGGCCAGCACGGCGGGCCGCGGACCCGCGTGACGAGCGTGGAGTCGGATGCCGCGGCCACCGAGCGGGCGGGGGAGAACCTCGCGGAATGGGTCGGGGCGCGTGCCGAGACCGGCCGCGTCGACCGCTGGCTGGCGCAGCTCGACCGCACTGCGAGCGCCGCCGAGCGCGCGCGGCTCGGGCGCGGGGTCGTCGTGCTCGACCCGCCGCGGGCGGGCGCCGGCCGCCCCGTCGTGGAGGCGCTCGGGCGGCTGCATCCGTCCGCGATCGTCTACGTCGCGTGCGATCCGGTCGCGCTCGCCCGCGATCTGGCCACCTTCCGCGCCGCCGGATACGCGCCGCGATCGATCGACGGGCTCGACCTCTTCCCGAACTCGCACCACGTCGAGGCGATCGCCGTGATACTTCCCGGCGCCGCCGATGAACCGGATCCCGTGCCGGAGGGCCTTCCGCCGATAACATCATCGACATGACGCGCGTCGCTCTCATCGACGACCACGAGTCCGTGCGACTGGGACTCGCGGCCGCGTGCTCCCGCGCGACGACGAAGCAGGTCGTGTTTTCCGGCGGCAACGTCGCGGAGTACCTCGACTGGCGCGGAACCACGGGGGAGGGGCCTGCCGACGTCATCGTCCTCGATCTCACGCTGGGCGACGGCACGACCGTGACCGAGAACGTCCGCCGACTTACCGCCGACGGGTCGAGCGTGCTCATCCACAGCGTCGCGGACCGGCCCGTGGCCGTGCGCGAGGCGCTCGCGGCCGGGGCGGCGGGCATCGTGAGCAAGTCCGCGCCGATCGGCGACGTCATGGCGGCGATCCGCGACATCGGGCGCGGCCTGCCTCTCAACAACGTCGAGTGGGCGAGCGCCGTCGAGGGCGACAGTGCGTTCGCCGACGCGCAGCTGTCCGCGCGTGAGCGCGAGGTGCTGCGCCTCTACGCCGCGGGTCTGCCGCTCAAGGCCGTCGCGGACCGTCTCGGGATCGCATACTCGACGGCGAAGGAGAACCTCTCCCGCATCCGCGTGAAGTACGTCGACGTCGGCCGTCCCGCTCACACGAAGATCGATCTGCTGCGTCGCGCCGAGGAGGACGGGCTCTTGCGCAGCGCCCCGGACGCCGATGGATGAGCGCGACCGCGCGGTCCTCGCAGACGCCTGGCGCTACATCCCGACGGGACGCGCCGCCGCCGAAGCGCTCGGCTCGTTCAGCCGGACGCGCATCGACCGGATGATCGCGCTCCTCATCGGGATCGCGTGCATCGTGCACGGGGCGCAGGCCCTCACCGCGGCCATCCAGCCGGAGGGGTCGCTCACGACCCCGCGGCTCTGGGTCACGGTCGCGGGCTTCCTCGCGCTGAGCGTGATGACGGTCGCGTGCCTCATCAACGTGTTCGCGCGCACGGCATCCGCTCTGTTCGCGTGCGTCTATCTCGCAACGCTCCTCGTCTGGCCGTTCGTCGATGTGACGCCCGGCTACGTGCCGCCCGAGACGCAGTGGCCGTTCTTCCTCATCGACATCGCGATCGCCGCCGCCGTCGTGGCGTTCCGGCTGCCGCTGCAGATCACGTGGGCGATCGCCGCTCCGCTCCTCTACGGGCTTGCGCGCCTGGTCGGCGCCGGCTTCGCGCCCGAGGCCTGGCTGCCGATCATCTCCGAGGTCTCGTTCGCGCTCCTGCTCGGCGGTGCGCTCGTAGCGCTCGCGTGGACGATCCGCTCCGCCGCGGGACACGTCGACGCGGTGCGCGGCGAGGCGGTCACCTCCTACGCCCGCGCCGCCGCCGAGGACGCGAGCGAGAACGAGCGCGTCACCGTCGCCGCCCTCATGCACGACAGCGTGCTCGGGGCGCTGCTCGCCGCCGAGCGCGCGCAGACGCCGCGCGAGCAGGCGCTCGCCGTCACCATGGCGCGCGAGGCGCTCGCCGGCCTGCACAAGGCGGATGCCGACGACGGCGACGTGACCGACGAGATCATAGACGACACGGGCGTCGCCGACCAGATCCAGCGGGCACTCAACGACCTCGGGATGGATCTCACCGTCCGGCGCGAATCGGACGGAGGGGCGGGCGTACGCCTCTCCAGCCGGGTCGCGCGCGTCATCGTGCTCGCCGCGATGCAGGCGATCGCGAACGCCGTCCAGCACGCCGAGGCCGCGGGGCTCGCCGTCACGGTGCGGACCCGGTCGGCGCCTGCGGGCGTCGTCGTGGTGGTGAGCGACCGCGGCCCCGGGTTCGACCTCGACGCGGTTCCCGCGGATCGTCTCGGCGTGCGCGGCTCGATCATCGCCCGCACGGCGTCGATCGGCGGCCACGCGCACATCCAGTCCGGGCCCGAGGGTACGGTCGTCACGATCGAGTGGGAGAGCGGCGACCGATGGTGAGCGTGCGGACGGTCCTCACCGTCATCGGACTGGCCTTCACGGCGTACCTCGCCGCGCGCGGGCTGTGGTGGAGCGGCCCCGTCGCGACGCCGTGGCTCATGGTCGCCGCCGTCCTCTTCTACCTCGCGGTCAGCTGGCTCTGGATCTTCTGGGGATGGCAGCCGCGCCGCTCCTCCCCGCCGCCGCCCGTCCCGGTGTGGGGCGTCGTGCTCGCCCTCGCGGCCGCGGCGCTCGTGCCGAACGCGGCGTTCGCGAGTGTCTCCGCGGATGTCTTCCGCGCCCCCTACGTGACGTGGATGATCGGCGGGATCGGCGCGCTCATGACGATCGTGATGGTGCGGGGCCGCCCGATCATCGCGTGGATCGGGATGGCGATGCTGTGCGCGTCGTGCATCCTCTGGATCGGCGTCCTGGACACCCTCTCCCTGGGTCTCATCGGGTCCGTCGTCTGGGTCGTCGTCGCGCAGCTCGCGCTCATCTTCCTCCAGCGGGCCGCCCGCGACACGGCGCGGCTCACGGAGCTGCAGCAGGCTGCGTCCTCGTGGCAGGCCGTGCACGCGAGCCGTGCGCTCGAGCGGCGCGCCCAGGTCCGGCGGGCGCTCGTCGAGGCCGGCCCGCTGCTGAGCAAGACGATCGCGATGGGCGGGGCGCTGACCTCCGAGGACCGCGATGCCGCCCAGCACGCCGAGTGGCGGCTGCGCGACGAGCTCCGCGCACCGAGGCTCCTCGACGACGCCGTCCGCGACGCCGTCGACGCGCTGCGCCGCCGCGGCTCCACGGTCACGGTCCTGGACGAGGGCGGGCTCGACGACATCGAGGACGCCGCCCTCCTCGGCATCCGGCATCAGCTCGCGGACGCGCTCCGCTCGGCCACCTCGCCCCGGATCTTCGTCCGCACATCGCCGAACGCGCGCGTCGCGGTCACGATCGTCGGCCGCGCGGCATCCTCCGACGGCCTCACCGACGAGGATGCCGTCGAGCTCTGGCGCGAGATCAGCCGTCCGCAGTCCTGAGCGGCCGCGGAAAGAAGTGAGGCGAGGGGCGGCGTAATCGCTCTGCCCCTCGCCTCGCGAGCGGCTACCCGAAAGCCGCTTGCTTGGTCACTACTGCCCGATACCCTGTTGAGCAGTCGACCGAACGCTCTAATGGCGTTCCAGCTCAATAAGTATCGAACGGCCGCAACCCCCGCGTCTGTAGGTATTTCGGGGGACAAAGGGTGACACGGCGAGGAGCGCCCTCAGCCGCCGAATCGTCCCCAGCCGAGGTCGCGTCGCAGGGGCTCGCGCAGCGCACGCTGTGCCAGCGACCACGCGGAACGCGTGTCCGGCCGGGCCACCGCGGTCGCCCGCTCCGTGGCGTAGCCCTCGGTCACGACCGCGATGAGCGCCGCCAGCTCGTCCTCGTCCGGCGTCCCGCGCCGCACCTCGATCTCGAGGGCGGCCTCTTCCGGCGCATCGCTCACAGCGGGATGTTCCCGTGCTTCTTCGGCGGCAGGCTCGCGCGCTTGCCCCGCAGCGCCCGCAGCGCCTTCGCGATCGCCACGCGGGTCTGGGCCGGCTCGATGATGCCGTCCAGCTCGCCGCGCTCGGCGGCCAGGAACGGCGAGGCGACGTTGTACGTGTACTCGCTCGCGAGTCGGGCGCGCACGGCCGCGACATCCTCGCCGGCCTCCTCGGCGCGCTTGAGCTCGCCGCGGTAGAGGATGTTCACCGCGCCCTGGCCGCCCATCACGGCGATCTCCGCGGTCGGCCAGGCGAGGTTGATGTCGGCGCCGAGCTGCTTGGAGCCCATCACGATGTACGCGCCGCCGTACGCCTTGCGGAGGATCACCGTCACGAGCGGCACGGTCGCCTCGGCGTAGGCGTAGAGGAGCTTCGCGCCGCGGCGGATGACGCCCGTCCACTCCTGGTCGGTGCCGGGGAGGTATCCGGGCACGTCGACGAGCGTGACGATCGGGACGGAGAACGCGTCGCAGAACCGCACGAAGCGGGAGGCCTTCTCGCCCGCCTCGATGTTGAGCGTGCCGGCCATCTGCGACGGCTGGTTCGCGATGATCCCGACCGTGCGGCCCTCGATGCGCCCGAACCCGATCGCGATGTTCGGCGCGAACAGCGGCTGCACCTCGAGGAACTCGCCCGCGTCGACGACCGTGCGGATGACCTCGTGGATGTCGTACGGCTGGTTCGGGGAGTCCGGGATGACCGTGTTCAGTGTCCGGTCGGCATCCGTCGTCTCGAACTCGAACTCGGTCTCGTACACCGGCAGCTCGGACATGTTGTTGTCCGGGAGGAAGCCGAGCAGCGTGCGGACGTAGTCGATCGCGTCGTCCTCGTCCTCGGCGAGGTAGTGCGCGACGCCGGAGCGGGTGTTGTGCGTGTACGCGCCGCCGAGCTCCTCCATGCCGACGTCCTCGCCGGTGACGGTCTTGATGACGTCGGGGCCGGTCACGAACATCTGGCTCGTCTTGTCGACCATGACGACGAAGTCGGTGAGGGCGGGGGAGTAGACCGCGCCGCCCGCGGCCGGGCCCATGATGATCGAGATCTGCGGGATGACGCCGGAGGCCGCCGTGTTGAGGCGGAAGATCTCGCCGTACTTGCCGAGGGCGACGACGCCCTCCTGGATCCGCGCGCCGCCGGAGTCGAGGATGCCGATGCACGGGATCCCGCCGCGGAGGGCGAACTCCATGATCTTGACGATCTTCTCGCCCGCGACCTCGCCGAGCGAGCCGCCGAAGGTCGAGAAGTCTTGCGCGTAGACAGCGACGGTGCGGCCGTGGATCGTGCCGGTGCCGGTCACGACCGAGTCGCCGTACGGGCGGGACTTGTCCATCCCGAACGCCGTGGTGCGGTGCCGCACGTACTCGTCGAGCTCGACGAAGGAGCCCTGGTCGAGGAGGAGATCGATCCGCTCCCGCGCGGTGAGCTTGTTCTTCGCGTGCTGCTTCTCCCGTGCCGCGTTCTCCGGGTCGACCACGGCCTCCTGGTAGCGGGTGCGCAGGTCGGCGATCTTGCCGGCGGTCGTGGAGAGGTCAGTCACGCGTTCCACCCTAGCCGGGGGCCCGCGCGTGGCCTTGGAGGTCGGGCACAAGCCCTCGCCCCATCCGCTGTCGCCCTCCGACGGTCGGTGCTGGTCCCCGCGGTCGGTCCCCGCCGGCCGGTGCCCGGCCCTCCCCCACGTGAGAACGCGCGTATGTCATCTTCCGCCGGCGTGTCTGTGACATACGCGCGTTCTCACGGGGGTGGGTGCGGGGCCGAGCCGGGCGGGCGGGGCGGGCGGGCGGGTCATAGGGTGAGGGACGTGACCCAGGCATACCCGCGCGCCGCCGCTGTCGCCTCCCGGCTCGTCGCCGTCGCGTCGACCGGGTCCACGAACCGCGACCTCGTCCGCGCCGCCGCCGAGGAGCCGGACGGATGGCCGCACCTGTCGGTGCTGCTGACGACCGACCAGCGCGCGGGGCGCGGACGCCTCGACCGTCAGTGGATCGCGCCGGCCGGTACGGCGCTCGCCGTCTCCGTCGTCCTGCGGATGTCGCTGCCGCCCCAGGCCCGGGGCTGGATCCCGCTCCTCGCCGGTGCCGCGATGACCCGTGCGGTCGCGCGGCAGGCGCAGAGCGGTGGGCACACGGTCGGGCTGAAGTGGCCGAACGACGTGCTCGTCGACGGCCGCAAGATCTGCGGCATCCTCGCCGAGGCGGTGCCCGGGTCGGACGCGGTCGTCGTTGGATCCGGGGTGAACACGCGGATGCCGTCCGACGCGCTGCCGGTGCCGACGGCGACCTCGTTCGCTGACCTCGGGATCGGCGTCGACGAGGACCTCCTCCTCGCCGACTACCTGGCGGCGCTCGCGGAGCAGCTGCGCGCTCTCGTGGCGGCGGGCGGCGACGCCTCCGCCGCGGGCCTGCGCGCCGAGCTCGAAGCCCTGTGCCTGACCCTCGGCCGCGACGTCGAGGTCTCGCTCCCCGACGGCTCGACCCTCGCGGGCCGAGCCCAGCGCCTGGACGCCGACGGCCGCCTGGTCGTGGTCGCCGGGAGCACCGAGGTCCCGGTCGCCGCGGGCGACGTCATCCACGTCCGCTGACCCGCGGCCCGCACAACTCCTGCACATCCGGCCGGCCCGGCGGCGCCATCCTGGACAGCTCCTGCAATCCGCGCGCGTGGAGGCTCCACGCGCCCCGATCCCTGGCCCGTCCGCACCAAGTGCAGGAGGTGTGCGGGCGGGCGTCGGGCGGCCGCACCCGAACTGCAGGAGTTGTGCGCGCGTGGCGGGGCGGGCCGGCGCGGCCCGGGCGGGCAGAATGGGGGCGTGACGCAGCCCACATTCGCCGGCCGCCCCCTCACACCGGCACCCGGCGTGCCGGTGGAGGAGCTGCTGATCGCGCGGGTGCGGCAGCATCCGCGGCGCCTGTTCTGGTCGGCGCTCGTCCTGATCGCCGTCGGCGGCGCGTGCGGCTTCTTCTACGGCAACCTCCCCGAGCCGCTCGCGAATTGGATGCTGCTGACCGCCGCCGCGGTCGTGATCCTGCTGCTCGTGCTGCTCCCGTACGTGAGCTGGCTGTCGCGCACCTACACGATCACCACACGCCGCGTGATCGCACGGTCGGGTCTCTTCGTCCGACGCTCGACCGAGCTCACGCACGTGCGCGGCTACACGATCGCGGTCCGACGCGGCCCGCTGCAGCGCCTGTGGGGCATCGGGACGCTCCGGCTGTCCGACGGTCTCGGTGCGACGTTCGTCATCAAGGACGTCGCCGACTCCGCGCTGATCCACGAGGTGCTGGTGGACCAGGTCGAGGTGAGCCAGATCCTCGCCCACCGCGACGGCCAGCCGCCTCTCCCGCCGCAGCCTTGAGCCCGCCCGCGGACCGCGTACTGGAAGAATGGATCGGATGAGCGAGACGAGAGCGCAACGGGTCGGCGTCATCGGGGGCGGCCAGCTCGCGCGCATGATGATCTCGCCCGCGGTGGAGCTGGGCCTCGACATCCGGGTCCTCGCGGAGGAGCCCGGGATGGCGGCCTCCCTCGCCGCGACCTCGACCGGCGACTACCGCGACCTCGAGACCGTGCAGGCGTTCGCGCGAGAGGTCGACGTCGTCACGTTCGACCATGAGCACGTGCCGCAGGCGGTGCTGCGCGCCCTCGTCGACGCCGGCGTCGCGGTGCACCCCGGCCCGGACGCGCTGCAGTACGCGCAGGACAAGCTCGTCATGCGCCGTCGGCTGGCCGAGCTCGGGGTGCCGCAGCCGGACTGGGCCGCGGCATCCGACCCGGCGCAGCTCCAGGAGTTCCTCGACGCGCACGGCGGCCGGGCGGTCCTGAAGACGGCGCGCGGCGGCTACGACGGCAAGGGGGTGCGCGTCGTCCGGTCCGCGGCGGAGGCGGCGGACTGGTTCGCCGCGCTCGCGGAGGACGCGCACGGCGGGGAGCTCCTCGTGGAGGAGCTCGTCGACTTCTCCCGCGAGCTCGCCCAGCAGGTCGCGCGCCGCCCGTCGGGCGAGGTCGTCGCCTACCCGGTGGTCGAGACCGTGCAGCGCGGCGGCGTCTGCGCGGAGGTCATCGCCCCGGCACCGCGGGCCGGCGACCGGCTCACGGCCGCCGCCGCGGAGCTCGGCATCGGTATTGCGGAGGGCCTCGGCGTGACCGGGATGCTGGCGGTGGAGCTCTTCGAGGTCGGTGAGCGCATCCTCGTCAACGAGCTCGCGATGCGCCCGCACAACAGCGGCCACTGGACGCAGGACGGCGCCGTCACGAGCCAGTTCGAGCAGCATCTGCGCGCGGTCCTCGACCTCCCGCTCGGCGACCCGTCGCCCCGGGCGCCGTGGTCGGTCATGGTCAACATCCTCGGCGGCCCCGCGAAGGACGCGCTCGCCGATCGGTTCCCGGCGGCGATGGCAGAGCATCCGGATGCCCGGATCCACACGTACGGAAAGGCCCCGCGACCCGGTCGGAAGGTCGGCCACGTGAACGTCGCCGGCGCGGACCTCGACGACGTGGCGTACACCGCGCGGGCCGCGGCGGCTTTCTTCGGCGACTGAGGCGCGGCGCGCGAGGGGGGAGTGCGGATGCTGAACTGGTTCTGGTCGATCGCCGTGATCGACGGGCCATTGCCGTACACGATCTGGGCGCTGACTGCGGCCGGCGCGGTCGTGCTGCTGGTTCGGCGCTGGACCGCCCGCTGGACGCTACGGCTCTTGATCGCGGTCCTCCTCGGCGCAATCCTCGGCGTCGGCGCCGTGCTGTTCCTCGACGTGACGAACCTTCTCGGCACGAAGACCCCGGGCCCCACCGCATGGTGGGCGGCGGGATCCTTCGCGATCCTCGGCATCGGCATCGTGAGCCTCTGGGACTCCGCGCTGTGGCGCCGGATCGTGGCGATCGTGGTCATCGTCCTGTCCCTTCTGTCCGCGGCGCTCGGCATCAACGCGGGCTTCGGGATCGACCGCACGATCGGCAACATGTTCGGGGTCTCCGCGCTCGACTCCATCGGCGACCTGAACGGCCCGACGGCCTCACCGACGGCGACCGGGCCGCTCTACGCGAGCTGGAACCCGCCGGCGGACATGCCGAAGACGGGGAAGGTCGGGCTGCTGTCCGGCGCGAACGCGATCCCGTCGTCGGCCGGGTTCGTGCCGCGTGAGGCGTCGCTCTACCTCCCGCCGGCGGCGCAGGTGTCGAACGCGCCGCCGCTGCCGCTCGTGGTCATGATGATGGGTCAGCCGGGCAACCCCGATCCGTCGTTCATCGCCGCGGCCCTCGACGAGTTCGCGGCGCAGAACAAGGGCCTCGCGCCGATCGTGATCGTGGCGGACCAACTGGGCGATGCGAACCAGGACCCGGTGTGCGCGAACTCCGACCGCTACGGCGGCGTCGCGACGTATTTCAACGTCGACATCCCCGCGTACGCGAAGGCCAAGCTCAACATCCTCCACGACCCCAAGTACTGGACGCTCGCCGGCTACTCCAACGGCGGCGCGTGCTCGTTCACGTGGGGCGCGCAGCATCCCGAGCTCTGGGGGAACCTCGTCAGCATCTCCGGCGACGAGTACCCGGGCGCCGAGATCCGCGACCAGGTGATCCGCGACGTCTACCACGGGGATGCCGCCGCGTTCGACGCGAACACCCCGGCGTCGTGGCTCGCCAAGAACGCCGGCGCCTTCCGCGGTCACATCGCGGTGTTCACGGGCGGCGAGAAGGATGCCGGGTTCCTGCCCGCGGCGCAGAAGAACGCGCAGCTCGCGCAGGGCGCCGGGTTCACGACGACGCTGTACGTCGTGCCGGGTGCGGGGCACCTCGGCGATGCCGTCCGGGGCGGCCTGACGGCCGCGTTCCAGGTGCTGTATCCCGCCCTCGGCCTCTCCCCGCCGAGCTGACCCGCCGTGAGAAAGGGCTGCGATGACCGCATCCGACACCGTTGAGGCACCTGTGGCGGCGCCGCCGGCGCGCCGCCGGCGTCCGCTCGTCGTGCGCTACGTCCTCGCCAATCCCTTCTCCGTCGTCGTCGCGCTCGCGGTCATCGTGACGGGGTTCGCGGCCGGGCCATACGAGGGCGGCTTCCCGCGGGAGCTCGCGGCGGGTGAGCTGACGACGGGGCAGCTCGCATACTGGTGGACGCCGCTGACCGCGCTGTTCGTCCCGGACTCGATCATCGAGGGCATCCTCAGCGTCGCGCTCGTCCTGACGTTGCTGGCGTACGCCGAGCGGCTGCTCGGCACGGTCCGCACGGTCCTCGTCTACGTGCTCGGCGGCGCCGTCGGGATGCTGATCGGTGTCGGGCTGGAGACGCTGTCCGCGTCGTGGGTGACCTCGCTCGGCAACCCGAACACGTTCGACCTCGTCCTCGATCCCGCCACCGGGGTCGCGGCCGCCGTGATGGCGGCGAGCGCGCTCGCGCCCGCGCTGTGGCGGCTCCGGATCCGCCTCGTCGGCTTCACCATCCTGCTGATGTTCGCGCTGTACGCGGGCGATTCGGACAGCCTCTACCGTCTCGCCGCCGCGGTCGTGGGCCTCTTCGTCGGGCTCACGATGCCGCGAGCGGGGCGCCTCGGCGCGTGGCGGCGCAGTTCGTTCCAGGAGTCCCGGACGCTGGTGGCCGCGATCGTGGCGGCCACCGGGCTCGGGCCCGTCATCGTGCTGATCTCCGGCAACCTCCGGGGGCCGCTCGCGCTCGTCGTCTCGGGCTTCGTCCCGGTCGACCCCGACGAGGTGTTCACGCGCTGCGCCACCGTGGTCTCGACGCGCTGCGACGCGGACCTCGGGCTTGCGCTCACCGCCGGCATCGGCCCCTTCCTCCTCAGCCTCGTCCCCGTCGTGCTGAGCCTCGTGGCGGCCTGGGGCCTACGGACCGGGCGTCGCGCGGCGTGGATCCTCGGACTCGCGGTCAGTGCCGCCACCGCGGTCCTCACCGGGATCACCCTGGGATTCAACGAGCTACTGGATGCTGCGACCGTCGACGTCCTCGGCACGGACTTCGTGCTGCTGGCGACGATCGCGTTCCTCCTGCCGGTGGCGGTGATCATCCTGCTCCTCGCGAACGCGCGGCGCTTCCAGGTGAAGGCACCCCGGGCGGCCGCGCGGCGGTTCCTGCTCACGGTGATCGTCGCGTTCGTCGTGCTCGCCGCGATCAACGTCTTCGTGGGCCTCGCCTCACCGGGGAGCTACCTCGCGCCGCCCACGCCGGTCGCCATTCTCCTCGATGCCGCGCGGCCCTTCGTGCCACTGGGCTTCCTCCTCGGCATCCCGATGGCGGCCATCCCGGTGGAGGCGCTCGCGCTCGTCAGCTTCCAGTGGGTCGGCGTGATCTTCTGGGTCGTGTTCATCGTCGCCATCCTCGTGCTCTACCGGGCGACCCGCTCGTCCCGCGACACGGTCGACGAGCACCGGTTCCGCGCGCTCCTGCGGGCCGGCGGCGGCGGAACGCTGGGGTTCATGGGCACGTGGCCCGGCAACGTGTACTGGTTCACGCCCGACGGCGGGGGCGCGGTCGCGTACCGCGTCATCAACGGCGTGGCGCTGACCATGTCGGATCCGGTCGCGCCCGCGGGTGACGGCGCGGCGGTCATCCGGGGCTTCGTCGATCATTGCGACAGCCAGGGCTGGACGCCCGTGTTCTACAGCTTCCACGAGCAGTACCTGCCGGTGTTCGAGTCGTTCGGATGGCAGTACATGTCAGTCGGGGAGGAGACGGTCGTGCCGCTTCCCGGCCTGGAGTTCCAGGGGAAGCCGTGGTCGAAGGTGCGGCAGGCGTACAACAAGGGTGCGCGCGAGGGCCTCACGACCCTGTGGTCGACGTGGTCCGACCTCCCGGTGTCGCTCGCGGCGCAGATCAACGAGATCAGCGAGCAGTGGGTGTCGGAGAAGGAGTTGCCGGAGATGGGCTTCACGCTCGGCGGTATGGCGGAGCTGAAGGACGACGACGTCTACCTGTACCTCGCGCTCGACGCCGACGGGCACGTGCAGGCCGCCACGAGCTGGCTGCCGAGCTGGACCGACGGCGTCGTCTCCGGGTGGACGATCGACTTCATGCGCCGCGGCGACGGGGCGATGTCCGGGGTCATGGAGTTCGTGATCGCGTCGGCCGCGCTCCACATGCGGGACCTGGGCGCGCAGGTGCTGAGCCTGTCCGGCGCGCCGCTCGCGACGAAGCCCGCCGAGGACGACGAGGACGAGGATGCCGCCGAGCCCACGGTGATGACGCGTCTCCTCGGGTGGCTCGCGGGGGTCCTGGAGCCCGCCTACGGCTTCACGTCCCTCTTCCGCTTCAAGAGCAAGTTCAACCCGCGCTACGAGACGATCTACATGGCGTACGCGGATCCCGCCGCCCTGCCCGCGATCGGCCTCGCGATCGGGCAGGCCTACCTCCCCTCGGTCTCCCCGAAGGAGTACCTGGCCCTGGCCCGCACGCTGACGGGCGCCGGCCCCTCCCGCTGACCCCCGCCCCCGACGCCTTCCGCCCGGTCCCCCTCCCCGCGAGAACGCGCTTGTGTCACGTTTCACCGGCGTGTCTGTGACATACGCGCGTTCTCACGTGGGGGGATGCGGGGCGGGTCGTTCCGGGGGATCCTCAGGCGGGCGGCCTAGCCTTGTCGGGTGACACAGCCGCAGCCGCTCGTCGGGGTCGTGATGGGCTCAGACTCCGACTGGCGCGTCATGAGCGACGCCGCCGCCATCCTCACCGAGTTCGGGATCCCCCACGAGGTCGAGGTCGTCTCGGCGCACCGCACACCGGACAAGCTCGTCCGCTACGGCCGCGAGGCCCGCGGCCGCGGCCTCCGCGTGATCGTCGCCGGCGCCGGCGGCGCGGCGCACCTGCCCGGCATGATGGCGTCGGTCACGGCCCTGCCGGTGATCGGCGTGCCCGTCCCGCTCGCGACCCTCGACGGCCTCGACTCCCTGCTCAGCATCGTGCAGATGCCCGCCGGCATCCCGGTCGCGACCGTCTCGATCGGCGGCGCGAAGAACGCCGGACTCCTGGCGGCGCGCATCCTCGGGGCATCCGATGCCGCCCTCGGTGACCGCATCGAGGCCTACGCCCGCGAGCTGGAGGCGCAGGTCGAGGAGAAGAACGCCCGGCTGAAGGCTTCTCTGTGACTCTTACGGGCGCCACGCGACAGCCCGTCTCCGTGCCGGAGACGCTCGTCAACCCGTACCCGATGCGGTATCCGGACTCGCGGTCGCGTCCGGTCATGACGCGGCGCGCATGGTGGCTCGTCGTGCTGAACTTCCTCCTCCCCGGGTCCGCGCAGGCCGCGGCCGGCAACAGCCGCCTCGCGAAGATCGGCCTCGGCGCGACCCTGTTCCTGTGGGTCGTCGTGGTCGCCGGCGTCCTCGCGGCGTTGCTGTGGCGCGGGGCGCTCGTGGCGATCGCGACGAACTGGTTCGTGCTGCTGCTCCTGCAGATCCTCTTCTATCTCTATGCCGCGCTGTGGGTCGTGCTGACGATCGACACGCTCCGGCTCACGCGGATCGTGCGGGTGGCGCCGCTCGCGCGCTTCGGGGTACTGCTGCTCGCGATCGTGCTCGGGGTCGTGTCCGGGGGCAGCGCCGTCTACGCGGCGAATTCCGCGGGCGCCGCGCGCGGGGCGATCACGACGATCTTCGGCGCGTCCGCGCCCGTGGTCCCGCCCTCGGACGGCTACTACAACATCCTGCTGCTGGGCGCCGACTCCGGGCAGGGCCGCGACTCGATGCGGTTCGACAGCATCTCGGTCGTGTCCGTGAACGCCGCCACCGGCGCCCTCACGATCTTCGGCATCCCCCGCGACATGCCGAACGTGCCGTTCCCCGCGGATAGCCCGATGCACGCGCTCTATCCGAACGGGCTCCAGGGCCACGACTCCGAGACGTGCGGCTGGGGTGCCGGCATCAACCAGCTCACCAACGCCGTGCAGGTGTGCCGCGATGACCAGGGCAAGAGTCTGTACCCGGACGCGGCCGCGAACGGATCGAGTCCCGAGATCGAGGCGACGAAGGATGCCGCGGAAGGCGTGCTCGGCATCAAGATCCCGTACTACGTGTTCTTCGACATGAACGGGTTCGCGCAGCTCATCGACGCCCTCGGCGGGATCGACATCAACGTCACGGAACGGCTGCCGGAGGGGTATGGCCCGCTCGGCAACGAGCCGCCGGAGGTGTGGGCGAAGGGGTGGATCGAGCCTGGGCAGCAGCACATGGACGGCAACACCGCGCAGTGGTATGCGCGCTCACGCTATACGACGAGCGACTGGGACCGGATGCTCCGCCAGCGCCAGCTGCAGCAGGCGATCCTCGCGCAGTTCACACCCGCGAACGTCATGACGCGGTTCCAGCAGGTGGCTGCGGCGGGACCGGATGTCGTCAACACAGATCTTCCCCAGGCGCTCTTGCCGACGCTCATCGACCTCGCGCTGAAGGCGAAGTCGCAGCCGGTCGCGGCCGTCGAGCTCACCCCGACCTCGGCCGGCGGGATCGGCATCGACCCGGACAATCCGGACTGGGACTACATCCACCAGGCCGTGCAGCAGGACCTGCATCCCGCGACCCCGACGCCGGCGGCGAACGGATGACCGCGACCCTCCGTGTCGTGCTCGACCAGCTGGGCGCGGGTGCGCCCGATCCGAATCTGGCGATCGCGGAGCGGGAGCTGGCGCGCGCGCTCGTCCGCAGCGCCCCGACGGACTGCGTCGTCGCGGCGCTCGTGCCCGCGGGGGACGAGGTCGCCACGGAGGAGGCGGTGCCCGGGCTCGCGTCGGTGTCTCGGACGATGCTCGCGCGCCGCGAGCTCGCGGCGGCGTGGCAGCGGGGCCTCGCGACGGGGAGCGCGCACGGCATGGTGCACGCGCCGTCCCTGTTCGCCCCGGTCGGCCGGCACGACCGCGTCCACGACGGGAACCAGACGGTCGTGACGCTCTGGGATCTCCGGGCCTGGGAGCGGCCCGATTCGCTCCCGCGTGGCACCGTCTCGTGGCAGCGTGCGATGCTGCGGCGCGCCGAGAAGCACGCGGATGCCGTGGTCGTGCCGACGCACGCGATGGCCGCGGCGGTCGGCGCGCACTCGCGTCTCGAGCGCCGCGTCCGGGTCATCCCGGGCGCCGCGCCTGCCGGGTTCGCGCCGCCGGTCGACGCCGCCGAGCGTCGCCGGACGTTCCAGGTCGCGGAGGGCGCGCTCGTCCTCGACGGCTCGGGGAGCCAGCTGGAGCTCACCTCCGTGCTGCGCGCGCTCGTGGACGCCGACCTGGCGCTGCCGCTCGTCGTCTTCGACGCGGATCCGCTGCGCGAGTCGTGGCTCGTCGACGCCGCGCGGGAGGCAGGCTACCCGGTCGGCTCGCTGCACGTGCGCGGCGCTCTGCCGGACCAGGACCGCGCCGCGATCCTGAGCGGCGCTGCCGCCTACCTCGCGCCCGCGACCGACAGCGGGTTCCCCTGGCGGATGCTGGAGGCCCTCGCCCTAGGCGTACCCGTCGTGGCGGTGGAGTCGCCCGTCCACGAGGAGCTGCTGCTCGACGGCGGCGTCCTCGTGACGCCCGAGGACTTCGGCGCCGCCGTGTCGTCCGTGCTGGAGTCGGACGCGGCGCGCCGCCGCTGGTCCGTCCTCGCCGCCGACCGCGGCCGCGCGTTCTCCTGGGACGACGCCGCCGCCCGGGTCTGGGCCCTGCACGCCGAGCTGTAGTCCCGCTCCGACGTGCGACTGGCACGGGCGCAGGCGGTGTGCGGGTAAGGTAGCTCGGCGGGAATAGCCGTTGGCCCGGAGGAGTCCGCTTGCAACGTCGCTTCGAACTCGATTCGCTGCGCGGATTGGCCGCGCTGTCGGTCTTGCTGTACCACGCGCTCGCGTTGAACTCGGCTCAACTCACGTCAGCGCTGTCCCTGGGACCGGTGACGAGCTTCTGGGGGCAGCTCCTCGTCTACAGCCCGCTCCATCTGCTGTGGCTCGGTGGCGAGGCGGTGTGGCTGTTCTTCGTGCTGTCCGGTTTCGTGCTCACGCGCGCGGCCCAGCGATCGGGCTTCAGCTGGAACTCCTATTACCCGAGCCGCATCGTCCGCCTGTATCTCCCGGTGCTGGCCGCCGTCGCTCTCGCGTGGCTGACGTATCTCTATCCGCACGTGCTCACTCCGGGCATGGATCAGCTTCTGCCGACCTCATACCCTCCGGTCAACATCCTGCAGGACGTCACCCTCGTCGGCGGCACCACCACGTCGCTCGGGGTTCTCTGGTCGCTGCAGTGGGAGGTCGTGTTCTCGCTGGCGCTGCCGCTCTATCTCATCCTGGGCCGTCGCTGGCCCGCGATCAGCGGAGTGATCGGCCTGACGCTGTGCCTTGCCGGGTGGTGGTACAACAACCCGGCGACCAGCTTTCTGCCGATGTTCCTCCTCGGCGTCATCCTGGCATCCCACTGGGAGCGTATCCAGGACCTGATCGGCTTCCTCGCCTCCGGTCGGGTGCGGGCGCACGTGGTGGGCGCAATCGCGCTCGCGCTCGTCTGCGTGGGTCTGCTGTCCTATTACCTGTTCGGTCCGTTCCTCGGGCCCTACGCGCGCGTCGACACCGTGCCGCTCGCGCTCGCGGCCATCGCCCTTCTCATCTGCATCGCGCAGGTGTGGCCGCCGCTCCGCTCGCTGCTGTCTGTGAGACCGTTCACCTTCCTGGGGCGCATCTCCTACAGCCTCTATCTCGTTCACCTGCCGCTGGTCGTGCTGTTCCTGTTCGTCCTCTCGCGGGGATACGTCAGCGCGTTCGTGGCCATCGTCGTCGCGCTCGTGACCGCGGTGATCTTCTACTTCCTCGTCGAGCGGCCCGCGCACCTCCTGTCCCGTCGCGTTTCGAGGCGTCTCGGCGAGGAGCGGACCGCGATCCTCGAGTCGAAGTGAGCGCATCCCCCCGCGCCGCTCGACTTTCGCGTCCATCTGCGCGTCCGTGGGGCAAGGCCCCGGTGCTCGGCGAGACTAGGGGCATGCAGCGCGCTGCCCCGAGTCCGCCGCTTCTGTCCCCGCAACGTACCTTGTAGGGGATGCCCTTCGCCATGACTGCTGCTTCGGAACGTGTTCTCGTCATCATTCCCGCCTGGAATGAGGCGGCGAATGTCGCGCACACCGTGACCGCGGTCCTGGCCGCGGATCCGTTCTACGACGTCGTGGTCGTTGACGACGGCTCGACGGACGACACCGTCGCGATTGCTCGAGACGCGGGCGCCCTCGTGCTTCCGCTGCCGTTCAACCTCGGCGTGGGCGGAGCGATGCGGACCGGGTTCAGCTTCGCGCTGCGCCGCGGGTACGCGCGTGCGATCCAGGTCGATGCGGACGGACAGCACAACCCGCAGGACATCGCCCGCGTGCTCGATGGGCTGCGCGACGCCGACATCTCGATCGGCGCGCGCTTCGCAGAGGTCGGCGACTACGAAGTGCGTGGGCCGCGGAGGTGGGCGATGGTCTTCCTCGCCTCCGTGGTGTCACGGGTGGCGAAGGTCCGGCTGACCGATGTGACGAGTGGCTTCCGTGCGGCCAACCGTGCGGCCATCGCCCAATATGTTCGCTACTACCCGGCGGAGTATCTGGGCGACACCCTCGACTCGCTCGTCGAGGCCGTCCATTCGGGCCTCCGTGTCACGCAGGTGCCCGTGGCGATGCGTCCGCGCCAGAACGGCACGCCGAGTCAGCATCCGATCGGCGCGACGATCTATCTCTTCCGGTCGATCTTCGCGCTGGGTCTCGCGCTCCTGCGCGGCGCGCTGCGAAGGAGGCCTCGGGCATGATCGTCCCGATCGGGATCGGGTTCGCCCTGATCATTCTCGGCATCATCGTCATCCTGTTGATGCGTCGGCAGTTGCGCGAGAAGTACGCGCTGCTCTGGCTGCTCATCGGCGTCGTCCTGCTCGCGCTCGCCGTCTTCCCGGACCTCCTGGGCGAGCTCGCTCGATTGCTCGGGGTGGTGGTGCCGAGCAACCTCTTGTTCGCTCTCGCTGTCGCGCTGCTCATCGGCGTCACGCTGCATCTCTCCTGGGAGCTTTCGAACGCCGAGGAGGAGATCCGCAAGGTGGCCGAGGAGGTCGCGATCCTGCGCGCCGAGGTCGACCAGTTGCGGGCTCGGCAGGATGCGGCCATGGATGACTCCGAGACCCCGCGCGATGGAGGTCGTGGCGACCGCAGCGGGTGACCCGACTCTTCACCCCGTTCACCGCCGGATTGATAGGGTGGAGCGTTCTGCGCATGCCGGGGTCCCGTCTCGCGTGCGGAGCGGAGGGTGGCGAAGCGTTCGCGATGACGGATGACGAGCGTACCGACGAACCGAGGACCCCTCGGAGGGGCCTGCGCGGGCATGTGAAGGCGCACGCGGCGCCCTTGACCGGCGTCGCCATTGCGAGCCTCCTGGGAGCGGCGGCCTCGTTCGTCTTCCAGATCCTGAGCGCGCGCTATCTCGCGCCCGTCGACTTCGGGCTTCTCGCAGCCTTCCTCGTGATCGTCAACGTCGCCGCGATCGGGAGTGCAGCGCTGCAGAACACGGTCGTGGTGCACACGGCCTCCTCCGACCCGAACGCCGCCTCGGATACGCGGCGCGGGCGACGCTGGCCCGTCGACGCGGTGACGATCGGCCTTTCCGGGGCGTTGGTGGTCTGTGTGCTTTCGCCCTGGCTCGCGCAAGCGCTGGATACCGGTGCCTGGGTCCTGATCGTCGCGGCGGCAACGGTCCCGTTCAGCTTCGTCTTTGCGGATGCCGTGGGTCTCCTTCAAGGGTCGGGTCGAGTCGGGGCCGCGATCTGGTGGTCGACCGGCACGCAGGTCGCACGCGTTGCTGCGGTCCTCGCGGTCATCGCGGTCGGCGCCGGTCTCGGTGGTGTCATCGGCTCCGTTCTCGCGACCCTGATTCTCGCCGCCGCAGGGGCGACCTGGACCGCACGGCGCATCCGCCGCCCCTCGAGCGGGGTCTTCACGGTGACGGGCCTCGTCATCATCACGCTGACGGTCGCTTTCACGTGGCTGACGGGAGCCGACGTCTTCTTCCTCCGCGCCGCGGGGCCCGCCGAGCTCACGGGGGCCTACGCCTCCGTCGTCGTCCTCGTGAAGGGCGCCTTCCTGCTGCCCTCGACCCTGTCCCTCTATCTGCTCCCCCGTTTCGTGCGCAACCGCGACAATCCGAAGCTTCTGCGTCTGGGCGTCGCGGTGACCCTCGGGGCATCGCTCGCGACGAGTGTCCTGATGATCCTCGTGTTCGCGGTCGCGGGGCAGTGGCTGGTGCCGCTCCTGTTCGGCTCCGCCTACACCGACGCGATCTCGCTCCTGATCCCGATCTCAGTCGCGTACATGCCGTGGATGGCAGCGCAGGGGATGCTCATCAAAATGACTTCCTCGGCTTCGCCTGCGGGCGCGATCTTCACCGTCGCGGTGGTGATCGTCCAGGGTGCGTTCTTCGCCCTCGTCGCGCCGAACGTCGAGGCGATGCTCATCGGACTCTTCGTGCTGGGGGTGCTTCTCCTCAGCGCGTTCCTCGTCCTCGATGCGATGCGAACGCGCCGCACGGTCTCGCGCCGCTGAGTCGGGAATCAGCGGGTGGGACGCGCGTACCCGCGCGCGACGAGGTCGTCGACGATGATGTCGGACGGCGACGCGCCGGCATCCGCGTTGCTGACGCGATATTTGTCGGGATCGTCGAGGAAGCGCTCGAGCACGTGCTGGTCCCAGCCGGAGAGCACAGCGCTCGTTCCGAAGCCGTCGTGCCGCTCGGAGACCTTGCGATGTACGAGGGTCGGCACCCCGACGACGGCGGCCTCCTCTTGGATGCCGCCGGAGTCGGTGACGATGAATTCTGCGCCGCGAAGGACCTCCACGAACGCGGAATGCTCGAGCTTTGCGGTGACCTCGAGTCGCGTCAGACCGAGAGACGTGATCGACTGTTCGATCGCGTCCCGCGAGTACGAATCGACGATCAGCCGAAGAGGGACGGCACTGCGGCGATCGAGCGTTTGCAGCGTCGCGCGGACGAGCGTCGTGTTGGAGATGAACTCGAAGCGGTGCAGGAGCACGAGTCCGTAGGCGTCGCCGCCCCCGGTTCCGTCTCCTCGCGAGTCTCGCACGCCGTCCTTCGCCGTGTTCCCATGTGTGAGCACGACACCGCGACGCCCGGCGAGGTTCTGCGCGGCCTCCGGACTCGGCGCGTAGTGGATCTGGGCGAGTCGGCCGACGATCCGCCGGTCCAGCTCTTCCGGGAACGGGTGGCGCCAGTCGCCGGAGCGGAGGCCCGCCTCGACGTGCGCGACCGGCACTCCGAGGAGCCGGCCGATGACGGTGCCGAGGACGGTCGTCACCGTATCCCCGTGCACGACGACGAGGGAGTCTGCGGGCAGCGTGCGGCGGATGCGTCGGACGTTGCGCAGCGTCCATTTCCCGACGTCGAGCATCCATCCCACCATCTGCAGGGGCGTCTTCAGTGGACGCCCCTTGCTTCCGTTCGCGATCACGCGGTCGGGCGGGTTGAGGCCGAGTTCGGGGATGGCGCGTCGAAGCGCGTCGGTGTGCTGCAGAGTCACCCACTGCTCGTACGGCACACCGCGAGCTGCCAGCCGCCGCATGATCGGCGCGACTTTGATGGCCTCGGCCGTCGTCCCGTAGATGAAGATGATCACGACCGCTGCCCCTCTGCCGGGCTCCCGCTGTGGCCCCGGCCGAATGCCCGACGATGGACGACGATGCCCCGTACGAGACCCGCCCAGAACGGACCCGCGAAAAGCGGGAGGTAGAGCAGGTAGGCCCCGATGCTCCGTGGCGGACAACGGTTGATCGCCGCGGGCAGGATCGGCGCCGCGGCTAGGACGACGAGGAGGAGCAGGAGGACGAGCGCGGTCGCTGACCACCCGACGACGAACAGCCAGACGAGCGCCGCGACGGCGAGGGCAGGCGCGATCGCCAGCGCGATGAGGGCCGCCGACCGCAATGCCCCGGTTCCCGCGTAGCTGTCCACGAACATCGTGCCGCGGGCGAACGCATGCCCGAGGAAGCTCTTCACTGAGGTGCGGGGACGGTACGTCGCCTCGAAGCGCGGATCCACGCGGATCCCCTCCGTCTCCGCGATCCAGCGGAGCAGTTTGGTGTCGTCGGACACGAGCCTGCTGTCAGCGACGGGACGGGCGTGCTCGAAGGCCCGGAGGAGCATCTCTCGCGGCGCGAGGAACACTCCGGTGCCCTTCGGTGCCGAGTCGAAATTCTCGGCGTCGAGATCGTAGGGACGCGGCGCGCGGAGATAGCCGCCCCAGAACACATAGGTCGGGACATCCCAGAAGAGGCCGACGAGGGGCGCCGCGGGGTCGGTGCGAATGCCGGCGTTCCACACTCGTGGTGCCCCGCTCTTCCGCAACTCGCCGATCACGTAGGCCAGTGCCTCGGGCGCGATCAGCACGCGCGAGTCCAGGAGCAGCACCGTCTCGCTGTCCGCCCGAGTCAGCCCGTTGAGTCGTGCCCGATAGCGACCCTGGTTGTCCTGACGCAGCAGCGACAGCCGCCCGGGGAAGGATGGGCGGATGGCCTCGACGGTCGTCGCCGTCGCGTCCGTGGACCCGTCATCCACCACGATCGCCTCGACCGTGACGTCCGCTCGTCGCACGGCGTCGGAGAGAGCGCGAAAGGTGCTGGGCAACCACGGAGCGGAGTTGAACGCGGGCATCACGACGCTCAGCTCCGGCCGTCGATGTGCGGGGGAGTCCTTCGTCACACGCGCTCTCCGCGTCGCGCGCGCCTCGGATAGCATGGCTGGCGGCGGGGACTCACGCGTCAAGACTATCGGTGGTGGTGTCGACGCCTCGGCCGCCCAGCGCGCTGAGGGAAGACCGTCCGGTTGAAGGAGCTTCTTCGCGATGACGCATCGTCGTCCTGTGGGCATCGCTGCGGCGATCGCCGTGCCCGTACTGCTGCTCGTCGCGCTCTTGTCGTGGGCGTTCGCCTCGCCGGTCGGTGCGAGCCCCGACGACCCGTACCACATGGCGAGCATCTGGTGCGCGGCGGGCCCGGCCGACGGCGTCTGCGAGACGACCGCCGATCCACAGGTGCGCCTCGTGCCTCGCGAGATCATCGACGCCGCCTGCTATGCGGGCGACGATACGCATGCGGCGACCTGCCCGAAGGATCCCGGTCTCGCCGAGACCAGCAAGGGCAACTGGAACGGAGGGGCCTACCCTCCCGTCTACTACTTCGTGATGCATGCCTTCGTGAGCGGCGACCTCTCGGCATCCGTCATCGCGATCCGCGTGTTCAACGCGGCCCTGTACGTGGGAGTCCTGACCGCACTGCTCTTCCTTCTCCCTTTGGCCCGACGCCCCGCGCTGGTCTGGGGCGCCGCGATCACGCTGGTCCCCCTGGGAATGTTCCTGGTGCCGAGCATCAACCCGAGTTCCTGGGCGGTGCTCTCGGCGAGCGGAGTCTGGATCGCGGCGTGGGGCTTCCTCGAGCAGCGTGGGTGGAGGCGAGCAGCGCTCGGTGCCCTCACCGTGCTCCTGGTGGTGATCGGCGCCGGCGCTCGCAGTGACGCCGCCGCCTTCAGTGCGTTTGCGCTGATCCTGGCGGCAGTGCTCGCGTTCCGTCGGGATCGGAGGTACCTCTTGGGGCTGATCCTCCCCGGCACCCTGATCATCGTCGCGGCCGCCTTCTTCCTCAGCGGTGGTCAGTCGGCGGTCGTGGGCGCGAGCACCGTCGTGCAGAACAGCTCGTACGACCTGCCGCTGCTGGCGTTCCTCGACATCAAGGCGCTGCCACAGCTGATTGCGGGTGCGTTCGGGGTGTGGGGGCTCGGTTGGCTCGACACGTCGATGCCGGGGATCGTCTGGGTCAGCGCGCTGGCGGTGTTCACCGCGGTGGCCTTCTGGGGGCTGCGTCGTGGCGGTGCCCGCAAGTGGATCGCCGTCGCCGCGAGCGCTGCGAGTGTCGTCGGGATGCCGCTGTTCCTGCTGCTCCACGACGGCGTCGAGGTGGGCCATGGTGTGCAGCCGCGGTACGTCTACCCGCTCATCGTGATCTTCGCGGGGATCGTGGTCGTCGGCTTCACCCGTGCGTCGCTCGGATTGGGCCGTGTTCAGCTCGTGGTCCTCGGCGTCGGCGCCGTGATCGCGAACGCCGTGGCGCTCCAGGTCAATCTCCGCCGCTACGTGACCGGTGTCGACGTGCTCGGGCCGAACCTGGATCGAGACATCGAGTGGTGGTGGAACCTACCCGTCTCGCCCATGGGCGTCTGGGCGATCGGAGCCGCGGCATTCGCTTTGTTCGCTGCAGTCCTCGTGTGGCTGGTCTGGAACCGTTCGTCCCCGACCGCTGAGGACGGCGCCGAGGGCGGGCCCGTGGCCGTTTCACCCGCCGAAGTCGTCCTTGCTGAGCGGTCAGACGCGCCCGGAGGAGCCCGCGGGGCTCTGTGATACCGTGGCCCGGGCTCGCGGTCGCGGAGCCCGCCCCCACCTGGAGAGCTGAATGCCGAAGAAAGCCGTTGTCATCGGTGCGGGCCCAGCGGGCCTCACTGCCGCGTACGAGTTCCTCAACCGCACGGAGGGCGACGACCGCGTCGTCCCCGAGGTCTTCGAGGGATCCGGCGACATCGGGGGTATCTCGAAGACGGTCAGCTTCAAGGGCAACCGCATCGACATCGGCGGTCACCGCTTCTTCTCGAAGTCGGACGTCGTCATGAAGTGGTGGCTGGACATCCTCCCGCCGGAGAAGACCGCAGCCGAGACGTTCACGCTCAAGTACCGCGG
Source organism: Microbacterium sp. X-17 (assembly GCF_039615055.1). NCBI lineage: Bacteria > Bacillati > Actinomycetota > Actinomycetes > Micrococcales > Microbacteriaceae > Microbacterium > Microbacterium sp. X-17. Next base: position 265,010 of record NZ_JBDHNI010000002.1, on the reverse strand, counting down.
CCAGACGCGCGACTTCGACGGCACCGAGTACGGTGTCGACCCCGAGACGACCGACGACGTCATGCTCGTGCGCAGCCGCCTCAGCCGGATCTATTACCTGCGCTCCTTCTTCAACTACCCGATCACGCTCGAGTGGTCGACCCTCAAGAACCTCGGGTTCCTCCGGCTGGTCCGCATCGGGTTCTCCTACATCAAGGCGCGGTTGTTCCCCTTGAAGGAGGTGTCGCTCGAAGAGTTCTATGTCAACCGCTTCGGGCGTGAGCTCTACAACACCTTCTTCAAGTCGTACACGGAGAAGGTGTGGGGCGTGCCGGTCACCGAGATCGAGCCCGATTGGGGCGCTCAGCGCGTCAAGGGTCTCTCGATCTCGAAGACGATCGCCCACGCGTTCAAGAAGGCGTTCGGGCGTTCGAAGCCGAAGGACATCGCGCAGAAGGACACCGAGACGAGCCTCATCGAGTCCTTCCTCTATCCGAAGCTCGGCCCGGGATACCTCTGGGAGGTCGTCGCCCGGCGCGTGCAGGAGCGCGGCGGGACGGTGGAGATGGAGCAGATGGTCGTCGCGCTCCACGCCGAGGGAAACCGCATCGTCGCCGCCGACGTCCGGGACAGCGCGACGGGCGCCGTGAAGCGCGTGGAAGGCGACTACTTCATCAGCACGATGCCCGTGAAGGATCTCGTCGCCGCGATCCGCGGCATCGATGTGCCGAAGAACGTCGAGGACGTGGCGGCCGCCCTCCCGTATCGCGACTTCATCACGGTCGGTCTGGTGCTGAAGAAGCTCGCTCTCGCCGGCGCCGTCGACCGCGACGGCACGCCGGGTCGCGTGCCGGACAACTGGATCTACATCCAGGAGCCTGACGTGCAGGTCGGTCGACTTCAGGTGTTCAACAATTGGAGCCCCTACATGGTCTCCGACCCCGACACGGTGTGGGTCGGAATGGAATACTTCGTCGACGAGGGCGATGAGCTCTGGAGCATGGCCGATGAGGACATGGTCGCGTTCGGCGTGAAGGAGCTCGCGAAGATCGGCATCATCGACGCGGCGGACTTCATCGAGGGGACCGTGCTCCGCGTGCAGAAGACCTACCCGGCGTACTTCGGCGCCTATCGTCGATTCGATGAGGTCCGCGAGTTCGTGGATGGCTTCGAGAACCTCTTCCTCGTCGGCCGTAACGGAATGCACCGCTACAACAACCAGGACCACTCGATGCTCACGGCGATCGAGGCCGTCGACAACGTCATCGCCGGTCGCGTGGACAAGTCCAACATCTGGGATGTCAACGTGGAGCAGGAGTACCACGAGGAGAAGTCCTCCAGCTGACACCGGAGGCCGTGGGAGCGGTTGGCTGCTTTATCGCCCCTGGGTCAGCACGGTGAGCAGGTAGTCCCCGTAGCCGCTCTTGCGCAGCGGCTCGGCCCGCTCCCGCAGCTCGTCGTCGGTGAGGAAGCCCAGACGCCACGCGACCTCCTCGGGCGAGCCGATCGACAAACCCTGTCGCTTCTCGACCGTCCGCACGAACTCGGTCGCCTCGGTGAGGGAGTCGAACGTGCCGGTGTCGAGCCACGCGGTACCCCGCGGCAGCAGCTCGACGCTCAGTCGTCCCCGCTCGAGGTAGGTGCGGTTCACGTCCGTGATCTCCAGCTCGCCGCGCGGCGAGGGAGCGAGGTTCTTGGCGATCTCGACGACGTCGTTGTCGTAGAAATAGAGGCCCGGGACCGCGTAGTGGCTCTTGGGCTCGACCGGCTTCTCCTCCAGCGAGACCACGCGGCCGTCTGCATCGAATTCGACCACGCCGTAGGCGCTCGGGTCCTCGACCCAGTAGCCGAACACGACACCGCCGACGAGGTCGTTGTAGCGGCGCAGGCGCGCCCCCATCCCGGGTCCGTAGAAGATGTTGTCGCCGAGCACCAGGGCGACGCTCTCCGACCCGATGTGCTCCTCGCCGAGGATGAACGCTTGCGCGAGCCCGTCCGGGCTGGGCTGCTGCCGGTACGTGATGGAGACGCCGAACCGGGATCCGTCGCCCAGGAGACGCTCGAACGACGCCGCGTCGTGCGGCGTCGTGATCACGAGGATGTCGCGGATGCCGGCGAGGATCAAGGTCGACAACGGGTAGTAGATCATCGGCTTGTCGTAGACCGGGACCAGTTGCTTCGAAACGCCGAGCGTAATCGGATGCAGTCGCGATCCGGTGCCGCCGGCCAGGATGATGCCACGCATGTCCTCCAGTGTCGCGGACGTGCGCGTCGCAGGCCAAACCGACGGAGGGAGACGCTCAGCGCCGCCCGGTAGCCTGGGAATCATGCGCAAACTCCTGGTCACCGGCGGCGCGGGATTCATCGGCTCGAATTTCGTACACCACGTGCTGTCCCACACCGATGATCACGTCACCGTTCTCGACAAGCTGACCTACGCCGGCAACCGGGCCTCGCTGGACGGTCTTCCCGAGGACCGCCTCCGGTTCGTGCAGGGCGACATCGCGGACGCCGAGCTCGTCGACGGCCTGTTCGCCGAGTCGGACGCGGTCGTGCACTACGCCGCCGAGTCCCACAACGACAACTCGCTGAACGACCCGCGACCGTTCCTCGACACGAACATCGTGGGCACCTACACCCTGCTCGAGGCCGCGCGTCGCCACGGCATCCGGTTCCACCACATCTCGACGGACGAGGTCTACGGCGACCTCGAGCTCGACGATCCCGCACGGTTCAGTGAGACGACGCCGTACAACCCCTCCTCGCCGTACAGCTCGACGAAGGCCGGCAGCGACCTCCTGGTCCGCGCATGGGTGCGCTCGTTCGGCGTCCGCGCGACGATCAGCAACTGCTCGAACAACTACGGCCCCTACCAGCACGTCGAGAAGTTCATCCCCCGTCAGATCACGAATGTGATCCGGGGAATCCGCCCCAAGCTGTACGGTGCCGGCGAGAACGTCCGCGACTGGATTCACGCCGACGACCACTCGTCGGCCGTTCTGACGATCCTCGACCGAGGCGAGATCGGCGAGACCTACCTCATCGGAGCGGACGGCGAGAAGGACAACAAGTCCGTCGTCGAACTGATCCTCGAGCTCATGGGCGAGCCGCGCGATGCATACGACCACGTGACCGACCGCGCGGGGCACGATATGCGCTACGCGATCGATTCGACGAAGCTCCGCCGTGAGCTCGGCTGGGAGCCACGGTTCCGCGACTTCGAGTCGGGTCTCGCGGCGGCGATCGACTGGTACCGCACGAACGAGGCGTGGTGGGCGCCGTCCAAGGACGGCGTCGAGGCGTTCTACGCGAGCAAGGGGCAGTGATGACGGAGTTCGGGAAGGCGCTCAGCTCGACGACGACGCCGATCCCGGGTCTCGTCGTCTACGACCTGCCGGTGCACGGCGACGCGCGCGGATGGTTCAAGGAGAACTGGCAGCGGGAGAAGATGGTGCCCGCCGGCCTCCCCGATTTCGGACCGGTGCAGAACAACGTGTCGTTCAACGACGCGGTCGGCACGACCCGCGGCATCCACGCAGAGCCGTGGGACAAGTACGTCTCCGTGGCGACCGGTCGCATCTTCGGCGCCTGGGTCGACCTTCGCGAGGGCCCGACGTTCGGCGCCGTCTACACGACCGAGCTCGACCCGTCCCGAGCGATCTACGTGCCGCGCGGTGTGGGAAACAGCTATCAGACGCTTGAGCCGGATACGGCTTACACGTACCTCGTCAACGACCACTGGTCACCCACCGCGAGCTACACATTCCTGAACCTCGCCGATGAGACGGCGGCGATCGACTGGCCCATTCCCCTTGATCGGGTCGAGATCAGCGAGAAGGACAAGGCCCATCCGCGGCTGGCAGAGGTGACGCCGATGGGACCCCGCAAGATCCTCGTGCTCGGCGCCAACGGCCAGCTGGGGCGCGCGCTCCGCGACCTCTACGGAGACGCGCCGCACGTCGAGTATGCGACGCGGGACGACATCGATCTCGTGTCCGGCGGCCTGGTCGACGCGCGCCGGTGGCGCGACTACGGCGTGATCATCAATGCGGCCGCGTATACGGCCGTCGACGCCGCGGAGACACCCGAGGGTCGCACGACGGCCTGGGCCGTCAATGCGACCGCGGTCGCCGCCCTGGCCCGAATCGCCACCGAGCACGGGATCACGCTCGTGCAGGTCTCCAGCGACTACGTGTTCGATGGGACGAAAGCGGACCCCTACACCGAGACCGACGCGATCAGCCCGCTGGGCGTGTACGGACAGACCAAAGCCTCCGGCGACGCGATCGTCGCGACGGTGCCGCGGCACTACATCGTCCGCACGAGCTGGGTGATCGGCGAGGGCAAGAACTTCGTGCGCACGATGGCGGCGCTCGCCGAGCGGGGCATCGATCCGACCGTCGTCGACGACCAGCGCGGTCGTCTGACCTTCACGGGCACGATCGCGGCCGCTATCGACCATCTGACGAGCGCCGGCGTGCCATTCGGAACGTACAACGTGACCAACGCCGGCGACGCGGCGTCGTGGTGCGCGATCGCGCGTGAGATCTATCGCTTGGCCGGTCACGATCCCGCGCGCGTGTCTCCGGTGTCGACGACAGAGTACTTCGCGTCGGCCTCTGGCCCGGTCGCGCCCCGACCGGCCAACAGTGCACTGAGTCTCGCCAAGCTCGAGGAGACCGGCTTTGCGCCGTCCGAGTGGGCGCATGAACTCGCTCGGTACGTGACCGCCCAGAGCTGAGTCCCGGCGCGGTCAGCGCGGCAGAGCGTCCGCCTCCGGTGCGGGCTCCGCGGTCGCCTGCTGGGCCGCTCGCTTTGCCAGATAGGCGCCGAGTCGGTCGAACAGGATCTTCCTGAGGATGAAGTTCCAGAGGAATCCGACGACGATCGCGAGCATCTTCGCCCAGAAGAGGTCGAGGCCGAACCAGGCCTGGCCCGCCCACAGCGTCACGTCGTTGACGACGAGGCCGGCGGCACCGATCAGCACGAACAGCGCCATCTCGACGTAGGGTTGCGAGGTGCGACGGAAGACCCAGGTCACGCTCATCGCGTAGTTCACGACGGTTCCGACGGCGAAGCCGACCGTGCCGGCGACGAGGTAGCTGACGCCGAAGACGTTGGTCAGGAGCAGGAGCGTGCCGGTGTCGAACGCCGCCGCCACCACACCGACGATGCCGTAGCGGACGAGCTGAACGAAGCCGTTGTTCGTCCGGAGCACGAAGATCCTCCGGAGCAGTTCGACGAAGCCGTGCTCTCGGTAGATGTGCCGAGCGCGGGCTCGTGCCGCCTTGAGCCTCTCAATCACGCAGGAATCCTCATCTCCGCGGAACGGCCCGGATCGGTGCCCTGACGGAAACGCGGGTCCGGACCCTCGGTCAGCGTCCGAGGGTAGCACGTCGACTCGTGCCGTCCGTGAGTGGAGGCGGAAGCGCCGCGCGGTCGTGTCACGGGCCGACGACGCCCGTCTTCGCGTTCCATCGCACCGTGCCGCCCTGGAACTGCTGGCTCAGTCCGCCGTCAACGGTTGTCACCGCGCCGGTGGGGTAGCCCAGCGGGCCGTTCTCGAAGCCCTGGCGTGCCCAGTACCCGCGGATGTCGCCATAGGTCTCCCAGGCGCCGGTCGTGCTGGTCCAGCTGATCGCGCCGCCCTGGAAGTTCTGGTAGCAGCCGTTGCTCTTCGTGCCGCATGTCTGCGGGCCGACGGGTGCGCCGAGCGGGCCAGTCGTGGCTCCGGTCGCGATCCAGCGGGTGTTGATGTCGCCGGTGATCGCGAACGCTCCGTTGCCGGAGGACCAACCGATCGTGCCGCCCTGGAAGGTCTGGTACGCCTGGCCCGGCGTATTGACGGGGGCGGCGGTGGGGTAGCCCAGGGCACCGTTCTCGTAGCCTTGCGCGGCCCAGACCGTGCGGATGTCGCCGTAGGTCTCCCAGGCGCCGGTTGCGGCCGTCCAGCTGATCGCCCAGCCGGGGAAGTTCTGGTAGCAGCCGTTGTTCTTCGCCCCGCACATCTGCGGGCCGATCGGCGCGCTCACGGGGCCTGCGGTGGCGCCGAGGGCGATCCATCGGCCGCTGATCTTGTCGCCGATGACCGCGCCGTTGCCGCCGGAGAACCAGGCGGCGGTCCCGCCTTGGAAGCTCTGGTAGGCGCCGGTCGGGGAGGAGACGGGGGCTGCGGTGGGGTATCCCAGGACGCCGTTCTCGTACCCTTGGCTGCCCCAGTAGGAGCGGAGACCGCCGGTGGTCTCCCAGGCGCCGGTCGCGCTCGTCCAGCTGATCGAGCCGTTCTGGAAGTTCTGGTAGCAGCCGTTGTCCTTCGTGCCGCACATCTGCGGGCCGGTCGGAACGCCGAGCGGGCCCGCGGTGGCGCCGAGGGCGATCCATCGGCCGCTGATCTTGTCACCGATGACCGCGCCAGTGCCGCCGGAGAACCAAGCGGCAGTCCCGCCCTGGAAGCTCTGGTAGGAGCCGGTCGGCGAGGAGACGGGGGCGGCCGTGGGATAACCCAGGGCGCCGTTCTCGTATCCCTGGCTGCCCCAGTAGGACCGGAGATCGCCGGTCGTCTCCCACGCGCCGGTCGCGCTCGTCCAGCTGATCGCGCCGTTCTGGAAGTTCTGGTAGCAGCCGTTGTTCTTCGTGCCGCATGCCTGAGGGGCGGTGGGTGCTCCGAGCGGGCCGCCGGCGGCGCCGGTGGCCACCCAACGTGCGCTGATGTCGCCCGTGACGATGATGGCGCCGCTCGCGGAGGACCAGCCGATCGAGCCGTTCTGGAAGGTCTGCGAGGATGCTCCGGACGCGGTCACCGCCGCCGCCGTCGGGGCGCCGAGGGTGCCCGATGCGCCGCCGTTCTTCTGCCAGAGCGCATCGACGGGGCCGCTCGTGGCGATCGCGCCTGCGGAAGGGGTCCAGCTGATCCGTCCGCTCTGGAACACCTGCACGCAGGAGCTGTTGTCGCCGGCGCAGACGACGGCGGCGACGGGCGCGCCGAGGGGGCCGGTGGTGGCCCCCGTCGCGATCCAGCGTGTGTTGATGTCGCCGGTCACCGGGAACGCTCCGCCGGCGGAGGACCAGCCGATCGTGCCGCCCTGGAACGTCTGGTATGCCAGCCCAGGCGTGTTCACGGGGGCGGCGGTGGGGTACCCGAGAGCGCCGTTCTCGAAGCCTTGCGCGGCCCAGAGCTTGCGGATGTCGCCGTAGGTCTCCCAGGCACCCGTGGCGGCCGTCCAGCTGATCGCGCCGTTCTGGAAGTTCTGGTAGCAGCCGTTGTTCTTCGTGCCGCACATCTGCGGGCCGGTCGGTGCACCGAGGAACCCCGTGGTGGCGCCCGTCGCGAGCCAGCGCGTATTCATGTCACCCGTCACCGTGAAGGCGCCTCCGCCGGAGGACCAGCCGATCGTCCCGCCCTGGAAGGTCTGGTAGGCCTGGCCAGGGGTGTTGACGGGTGCGCCGGTGGGGTAGCCCAAAGCACCGTGTTCGAAGCCGAGAGTGGACCACAACGTACGGATGTCGCCGTAGGTCTCCCACGCGCCGGTCGAAGGCGTCCAGCTGATCGCGCCGTTGCGGAAGTTCTGATAGCAGTTGACGAGACCGGGGGTCCAGTTGCACACTTCGTTCGCGATCGGCGGGCCGATGGGGCTCGCCGATCCGCCGATCGCCCGATAGCGCGCGCCCATGTCGCCGAGGACGGCGAAGCTGATGGTGGGATCTCCGAACCAGTCGGTATAGAGGCGCCAGAAGTTGCGGTTGCCGTACGAGGAGCAGCCGTCACCCGTACCGTAGAGATTGTCGAGCGCTGCCTGGTTGGGCGTGTACGGCGTGTAGATGTACAGGGCGCGCGTCGCGTCGTTCTGGATGTAGACGCTCTTGGTCCCGCACGCGGTGTTCGGGTTGTACAGGATGTTGTTCCATCCCAGCTGATACCCGTACCAGTCCGGCCGGTTGATGTACATGCGCAGCTGGCGGGCGCCGAAGAACACCTGGTTGAAGAACCCGCTGTAGGCGGGATCGCACGCGGCGGTATCGGGGCAGCTCTGGCCGAGCGCCGCCTGATAGGACCACGAGTCCGGCGAGGGATCAGTGATGAGGCCCTGCTCCTTCTGGAGCATGACGAGGATGACTCGCGGGCTGATTCCACAGGCCTGCGCCGCCGCCGCGATGATCTGGGCGCCCGTCATCCTGCCACCGGGCATCGCGCCGCAATAGGCGTCCGCCGTGCGGACCTGGGTGTCCTGGGAGAAGTCCTTCAGGCACGGCTGCCCGTTGGCGCCGCTGCAGGACGGAACCTGCGCATTGAGGAAGTTCTGGATGTCGGCCGCGCTCATCGATCCGGAGTCGAAGAAGTTCGTGTCGGAGATGATGTCTCCGTCTTGGAACGCCGAACCGACCGCGGCGGAGGCGCTGCTCTGCGGCTGCGTCAGCGCCGTCATCACCAGCGCAGCGGCCAGGACGAATGTGGCCGCGATCAGGGTGTTGACGGCCCGCAGCCGCAACCGCCGGGCGTTCATTGCACCGTCACAGTGGTCGGGGCGCTCCGTCCCGAGTGCGACGTGGACGCGTAGCTCAGCGTGAGCGTCCATGTGCCCGGCGTCACATCGATGCGGATCCGCCCGCAGTTGACGGAGGTCGCAGCCGACACGGCCGCAATCGAGGCGGATTTCTCCGTCGCGCCGTCCGTGGCCGTGAGGGTGCAGGTACCTGATTCCTCGGCGAGCTGGGGGACGAGCCCTGAGGCGTAGACGGTCGTGCCGTCGTTGCCGTAGGAGACGAGAACGACATCGACGGGTGTCGCCGACGGGCCGGGCGTCCCGGACGGCACCGGCAGGGGGGTCGACGGCTCCGGCGACGGCACGGTGGTCGTTCCGGATGGCGGGGTCGAGGTGACCGTCGAGGACGTCGACGGATGCATGGTCTGCGACGCGCAGCCCACGAGACCGACGACCGCTCCGATCATGATCAGGCCGGTGGCCACCCGCAAGATTCGCACGACGCCACGGTAGTGGAGAGGCCTCGGCCGGGCGGGAGCACCCACCGAACTCGCCAGAATCCGCTGCATCCGTTCCGGGCCGGCGCAGTGGTCCGGCTACGCTCGGAAAGCACACCGAGCGGAACGAGGAACGTGACAGCGAGCGACTCCGGCATCCTGGCCGTCGTGCGGGGGACCACCACATCGCGATGGGTCCTCGTGATTCTGCGGATTGTCGCGATCTTCGGTGTCGCTGCGGTCGCGCTCCTGGGCGTCCAGCGCGACCAGGTCGCACTCCCCACGTTCAGCGTGCTGGACGAGGCGGCGCATTTCGACTACGTGATGAAGCTCGCCGAGGGGCAGATCCCGGCGTGGGGCAGCACCTTCGAACAGGAGACGATGCTGATCGCGGACTGCCTCGGGGACCCGCTCGCGGCGAAGCCGCTCGACTGCGCGGTCAGAGATCGCGTGCCCACGTCGTTCCCCGCCCGCGGTTACAGTTACGAGGCGCAGCAGCCCCCGCTGGGCTATCTCTTCTACCTGCCGGGCGTCTGGCTGAGCACCGGTTTGAGTCCGGCCGCGACGCTGAACGAGGTGCGCGACGTCGGGGGAGTGTTGCTCGTGCTCGTGGCCGGCCTCCTCCTCTTCGCGATCTCGACACAGCTCGGTCTCCGATTCTGGCGAACGCTCTTGATGTCCTCGATCGTGCTGCTGGCGCCGCTCAGCATCTATGCCTTCGCCACGGTCAGTAACGACGCCGCCACTCTGATCGTCTCTCTCGCCTTCATCTCGCTTCTTCTCGCCGCGCGGCCGCGCGGCACGCGAGCCGCCATCCTGCTCGGTGCCGCAGCGGGCGTGCTACTCGGGGCCACCAAGCCGTACACCGTCCTCCTGCCGCTGGGCGTCTTGGCAGCGTTCCTCTTCCTCGACTGGCTCATACGCAACAGGACCCGCGCCGGCTTCCGTGCGCTCTTCCGGCGCAGCGACGTCCGTTTCGTTCTCGCCAGCGCCGCCGCGAGCCTGATTGTCACGGGGGCCTTCACGGCCTGGCAGGCGGTGCGCGGCAGTGTCAGTTCGGCGCAGGTGCTGTCGTCGTTGCTCGGGGCGCCCAAGGGCGCGTTCGTCAATCCCAAGACCGTTGTCTCGTCGATCGCCAATCTCGCGAACAACTGGGTGGGCGGCTCGAACGGCCTCCTGTCGGTGAGTGCTGCCTTCGTGGCTCTCAACGCGGTTCTGCTGATCCTTCTCGGTGTCGCGTTCGCCCGGCAGCGCAGCGTGGTCACCGATCGCGCACGGCTCTTCGCGACGGCGTGGGCCTTCATCGTGCCGGCGTTCGGCGTTGCCTGGCCGCTGCTGCTCGTCCTCCAGGGAGGCTACGACTACGACGCGCCCGCGCGTTATGGGCTGCTCATCCTCCCGCTGGCGGCTGTCGCCGCGACGGAGGCGGTGCGTCGATCGCTGCGCTCAGCCTTGCCGGATGCTGTCACCGGCGCCGCCGAGCGCCAGGCCTAGGCCCCGAGGCGCTGGCGCGCGCGGCGAACGAGACCCCGCGGCCCCTCGGTCCGAAGGTAGTAGACGGCGAGGCGGACGGCCTTGCGCGGGCCCCGATACCGCGCGCGAATCGCATCCGCTGCCGGGTCGGACATTCGGAGCGGGTGGCCGCCGTCGAGTCCATCGCGGTCCGGTGCGGGTCGAGGCGACGCGCAGAAGGTGGTCAGCGGCTCGAGCGCGTGCGTCCAGGTGAAGCGGTCGCGCACGGACTCGATGTTCTCGCCCACGGCGGTCCGCAGTTCCTCGTCGTAGAGCACACGGATGATGGCGTCGGCCAGGGCGGCGACGTCGCGCTCCGGAACGGTGACTCCGAGCGGCGTCGCGTCGATCAGGTCGGCGAATCCGTCGCCGCGCGTCGTCACCATCGGCAGGCGAGCCCACAGATAGTCGAGGATGCGCGTCCGGAAGGAGAAGACGGTCTCGATGTGCTCATAGTGCGTGCTGACGGCGGCGTCGGCGTCGAGCAGGTAGTTGTGCCGGTCGTCCAGAGCGACCCAGCCTTCGTTGAAGAAGACGTGCTTCCCCGTCAGGCCGAGCTCGTCCGCAAGCTCGAATGTGCGTCCCACGACCTTCATCTGCGGCACATCGGGGTTGGGGTGTGCGACGCCGAGGAAGAACAGTCGGGCGTCGGGATGGGTTTCGGACACCTTGCTCATCGCTCTGATCAGGGTCTCGGTGTCGAACCAGTTGTAGATCCCACCGCCCCAGATCAGGACCTTGTCATCCGGGCCGATTCCGGGGATCGTGCCCTTGATGGCGTGGCGCGTCTGAGCCGGGATCTCCTCGTCCAGACCGAAGGGGGCGATCGCGATGAGGTCGCCGAGCGAATTGTCCGCCTCATAGGTCATCGCGTTGACGCGACCCACTGCAGCCATCTGGCCGAGCCAGAAGTTGCGCTGCTTCTCGGACGCGCAGAGGAAGAAGTCGGCCCGGGCGATCTGCTCGTTCAGGACCTCGGCCGCCGTGATCACCTGCGTGTTCCAATGGCCGAAGTGGGTGTCGCGCGCCTGCTCCAGCTGCTCCAGATGCATCGGGTCGTAGATGTCGGCGACGAGGATCTTCTTCGTCTTCGCGAGCGAGGCGTACTGACGAAGCACGTAGCCCTGGATGACGATGACGTCGGCCCATTCCTCGTGCTGCTTCATGGCGTGGTCGTCGGGCGTGTGGTACACGTCGAACGAGGCTGCCGCGCGCTTGGGCGCGTTCGGCGTGACCAGCCGGACCTCGTTGCGCAGCGACAGGTGCTCGCACATGTTCCAGGCACGGATGGCGGGGCCGGCCATCCGCGGGCCGATGTAGTCGCCCGTCACCACCAGCACGCGGACGCGGCCCGCCGGCGTCGAGATGCCGAGCGCCGCGGTGATGTCGCGGAGGCCCTCCTGTACGCGGGGGTCGGGGGTCAGCCCGTTGTTCGGGTCGCCGAACAACGGGAGGATGACGTCATCGCGGATGACGCGGGTGGACTGGATCCGCGCGCGCTCCTTCTCCAGACCGGGAAGCAGCTCGAGGAACTGGTCGGCGCCGAAGAGCGCGGCCAGCGCCTCTTTGCGCACAGGCGTGTCGGGGGTGAGCTCGTCCGCGTCGCCCGTGTACCGACGGATGTCGTAGGCGCCGGAGTCGAGTCCCGAAGTCGAGACGGCCCGCCGGGCGAGCAGCCCCAGGGCACCCGCGAGGAAACGTCCGAGGTTCTCGTCATCGAGGTTCTTGTAGAGCAGGACGAGGGCGTTGCGCTCCAGGAGGTAGCGCTCGCGGTGCTGCCCGAAGCTCCGCATCGAGCCGTGGTGCTTGTGGAAGACGACGGAGGACGGGGCGAACCTCACGCGGTAGCCGAGGAGGTTGAGGCGCCATCCGAGGTCTACGTCGTCGTAGAACATGAAGAGTCGCTCGTCGAAGCCGCCGACCTCCCGGAAGATCTCAGCCCGCACGAACAGCGCCGAGCCCGTGCCGTAGAGAAGATCCCGCGGCTTGTCGTACTTGTCGGACGCGGACTCGTTGTCGTGTCCCTTGTACCCCATGCCGAACCACGTCAGCTGACCGCCTACGAAGTCGATCTCGGAGCCGTCCCAGGACAGCACCTTGCTCGCGACCGCGGCGACCTGGCCCGCGGAGTGGAACACCTTCACGGCCTCGCGGATCCAGTCGGTGTCCGGGCGCGAGTCGTTGTTGAGGAACGCGACGAATTCGCCGCGCGCCCGCGCGGCGCCGAGGTTCGACCCGCCCGTGAAGCCGAGGTTCTCCTTCGAACGCACGAGCGTGATCCGCTTGCCGAGCTGGGAGAGGCGCTCGTAGCTGTCGTCGTCCGAGCCGTTCTCGACCACGACGATCTCGAGGAGCTCCCGTGGCCAGTCCGTCTTCTCGAGAGCCTCGATGCACGTGAGGGTGTCATCGCACCCCCGGAAGTTGACGATTACGACAGAGACGAGATCAGCGTGCGGCGACGACATCGAGTGGGGCTCCTCTGGACGGGCGGCGCCAGGATATCAGCGAGGTCAGGACGCTTCCCTGAGACCCCCGCCGCGCCCACGTCCGCGGTCTGCGTGTACCCAGCAGCGTGCCCGTAGACTTTGCGGGATGTCGTCCCTGAACACTGAGGCTGCCGCGCGGATGCGTCGGCTCGCGGGGATGCCGCTCGTGCCCATCGGGACGAGCATGGCGCGCGGGCCGAGGTCGGTCTGGGGCGCCATCCGTGGCGTCCTCGCTCAGCATGAGATGCTCGGGCTGCTCGTCCGCCGCGACCTGAAGGCACGGTACAAGGACTCAGCCCTCGGGTTCTTCTGGTCCCTCGCGCGCCCCCTCGTGCAGCTCGCGATCTATTTCGTCGTGATGGGTCAGTTCCTCGGCGCGGCGCGGGGAATCCCGGATTTCGCGGTCTACGTGTTCGCAGGGCTGACGGCGATGGGGCTGTTCACGGAGATCGTCGTGGGCGGTACCGGGTCGATTCTCGCCAACGCCGGTCTTGTGAAGAAGGTCTACGTCCCGCGCGAGGTGTTTCCGCTCGCGAGCGTCGGCTCCGCTCTGTTCAACTTCGGCATCCAGCTGATCGTGCTGCTGCTGGCGACGTTCCTGGTACTGAAGCCGCCGCTGCACTGGGAGTTCTTCTACGTCGTCCCGGCGTTGCTTCTCCTGGTCGCCTACGGCACCGCGTTCGCGCTCCTCTTCAGCGCGCTCAACGTGTACCTGCGTGACGTTCAGTACCTCGTCGAGGTCGGCACGATGCTCGTCTTCTGGGCAAGCCCCGTCGTCTACTCCTGGACGATGGTGAGCTCGCTCGTGCAGTCGCCGCTCCTGCTGGACATCTATACCAACAATCCGCTCACGCTAGCCGTTCTGGGCTTCCAGCGGGCGTTCTGGGTCGCCGGGGACTCGGTCCCCTATCCGGACTTCCTGCTGCTGCGCATGCTCGTGGCTCTCGTCGTCGGTCTCGTCCTCCTGTTCGTCGGCCACCGCGTGTTCCGTCGGCTGCAGGGCAATTTCGCGCAGGAGCTCTAGGTGACCGCTACTGCCCTCTCCGTGGACGATGCGGCCTCGGCGGGCCGCCCCGAAGTCATCCGGATCGCGGATGTCTCGAAGCGATTCGTCGTCCGCAAGGACTCGTCCATCAAGGAGCGGATCGTCACGCTCGGCCGTGCCGGACGCCGCCACCGCGAGGACTTCTGGGCGCTCAAGGACGTCTCCCTCGACATTCATGCCGGCGAAACGATCGGCCTCATCGGTCACAACGGTTCGGGTAAGAGCACGCTGCTCAAGGTCATCGGCGGCATCATCGAGCCGACGTCCGGAACGGTCCTCGAACGCGGGCGGATGGCAGCCCTCCTCGAGCTCGGCGCCGGCTTCCATCCCGACCTCACCGGGCGTGAGAACGTCTTCCTGAACGCCTCGGTTCTGGGGCTCAGCCGCGAGGAGACCGAGGCGCGCTTCGATGAGATCGTCGCGTTCGCAGCGATCGCCGACTTCATCGACACGCAGGTCAAGTTCTACTCCTCGGGCATGTACGTGCGGCTCGCCTTCGCCGTCGCGGTGCATACCGATCCGGACATCCTGCTGGTCGACGAGGTGCTCGCGGTTGGCGACGAGGCGTTTCAGCGCAAGTGCATGGACCGGATCCGCGAGTTCCAGCGCCAGGGACGCACGATCATCATCGTCAGCCATTCCTTGGGTCAGATCACGGAGCTGTGCAGCCGCGGAGTTCTGCTCGAGCGTGGCCGTGTCGTCTTCGACGGGCATCCGGCGGGAGCGGTCGCGGAGTTCCGGGATCTCCTCGAGGAGCGTCGCCTCGCTGAACAAGGAGCGGTAGGGCGTCTTTCGGATGTCCAGCGGCGCGACGGGGCCGTGGTCTCCGCGAGGGCGTGTGCCGTCGGCAAGGCGGTCGGGGAACCGCTCGCCGTCGGCGACGACCTGGAGGTGCGGCTGCGGATCGAGTCGGAGCACCTGGAGTCGTGGATCTGCGCCATCCAGATCGACGACCCCCTCGGTCAGAAGGTGTTCGAGACGGCAACCGACCGAATCGGAGTCCCGGTCCCCGCTATCGAGGGCGGCACCGAAGTGGTCTTCGTCGTGAAGGGCACCGCCTTCGGAGGGGGGAAGTACTTCGTGAACACGCTCCTCGTGCTCGAGAACGGACGACACCTGCACGGGGCGATGCAGGCTGCATCGTTCGATGTCGAGGCCGATCCACGTTCGTCCGGTGTGGTCGCTTTCGACGTCACGGCCTCAGTGGGCTGACGGAGGGACGCGACAATGGATCTCCTCATCGTCGGCTCCGGCTTCTTCGGTCTCACGATCGCCGAGCGTGCCGCGGCATCCGGCCGCAAGGTCACCGTCATCGACCGCCGCCACCACATCGGCGGCAACGCGTACAGCGAGGACGAGGTGACGACGGGCATCGAGGTGCACCGCTACGGCGCGCACCTCTTCCACACGTCCAACGCGACGGTGTGGGAGTACGTCAACCGCTTCACGGCCTTCACGAAGTACGTGCACCGCGTCTACACGAACCACCGCGGCGTCGTGTATCCGCTGCCCATCAACCTCGGCACGATCAACCAGTTCTTCCAGGCCGCGTACTCGCCCGACGAGGCGCGCGCCCTCATCCACGAACAGGCTGGCGAGTTCGACCCGAAGCAGGCGCAGAACCTCGAGGAGCGGGGGATCGGCCTCATCGGCCGTCCGCTGTACGAGGCGTTCATCCGCGACTACACCGGCAAGCAGTGGCAGACGCCGCCGACCGATCTGCCGGCCGAGATCATCAGCCGCCTCCCGGTGCGCTACACGTACGACAACCGCTACTTCAACGACACGTGGGAGGGCCTCCCCGTCGACGGCTACACCGCGTGGATCGAGCGGATGGCGGACCACCCGAACATCGATGTCAAGCTCAGCACCGACTTCTTCGACGAGACGCAGCCGCTGCACAAGCGCGCGGTCGTGGGGCAGGTGCCGGTCGTGTACACCGGCCCGGTGGATCGCTACTTCGACTACGCCGAGGGGGCGCTGTCGTGGCGCACGCTCGACTTCGAAGAGGAGGTGCTCGAGGTCGGCGACTTCCAGGGCACTCCCGTCATGAACTACGCCGACGCGGATGTCCCGTACACGCGCATCCACGAGTTCAAGCACTTCCACCCCGAGCGCGCCGACCGATATCCGACGGACAAGACCGTCATCATGCGCGAGTACTCGCGCTTCGCGGCCGCGTCCGATGAGCCGTACTACCCCGTGAACACGCCGGAGGACCGCGCCGGGCTCCTCGCGTACCGCGAGCTCGCCAAGGGGGAGCGGTACGTGCACTTCGGCGGGCGCCTCGGCACGTACCAGTACCTCGACATGCACATGGCGATCGGCGCCGCTCTCTCCATGTGGAACAACGAGCTCGGATGACCTCGGGGTCCGAGCTCGTCGTCGTCGCACACGTCGTGCTTCCGGTCGACGATGTCGCGACGCTGCTTCCGCTGTATGTGGACGATCCAGATCCGGGGGCGGTCCGCGTGCTCGGGCGCCGATCGCTGGTGGTGAGTCCCGGCGCCACGGTCTCCCTCGGCTCCTACTTCAACGCATTCCCCGCCGCCTACTGGTCCGCGAATGCGCGCACGGCTGGCGTGACGGTGGACGTCCGCGCCCAGGGCACCGGTTCGGTGGTGCTGTGCGGTTCGGACGGCGAGGCTCGCGCCCGCGTGATCGCGGAATTCCCGGTCGACGGTTCCGTCGATCTCCGTACAGCGGTGGAGTTCGCGGACTTCGTCGACGGCGGGACGTGCTGGCTCGACCTCGTGGCGGGCGAGGGGGAGTTGACGCTGCTCGCCGCGGAATGGTCCGTCGAGCTGCCGACCGGGCCGCGGCGGAGCGCCAGCATCGGCATGGCGACGTTCAACCGGCCGGCGGACTGCGTCGCGCAGCTGCGCGCCCTCGCCGGCGACGACGAGCTGACGTCGTTGATCGACCGGATCATCGTCGTCGACCAGGGCGAGGACGTGATCGCGCAGGCGCCCGGGTTCGCGGATGTCGAGCGGTCGCTCGACGATCGGCTCGTGACGGTGCGCCAGCGCAACCTCGGTGGCTCAGGCGGGTTCTCGCGCGCCATGGAGGAGATCCTCGTCCGCGCAGAGAGCGACGATGTGCTCCTCCTGGACGATGACGCGATCTCGGAGCCCGAGGCGATCTTCCGGGCCGTCCGGTTCGCCGACGCGGCGCGCGGTCCCGTCATCGTCGGAGGCGGCATGCTCCACGTCGACGACCGGACCGTGCTCTACACGCAAAGCGAGCAATGGAACGACCGCATCGGATGGGTACGGTTGGATCGGCCCGGCGCCTACGATCACGACTTTGCCCGGATCCCCTTCCGGAACGCCCCGTTCTTCCACCGGGTCGAGGCATCCGACTTCAACGGCTGGTGGATGTGCCTCATCCCGGCATCGCTCCTCCGGGAGGGAGGACTCTCCCTCCCGCTCTTCCTCAAGGGCGACGACGTCGAGTTCGGGCGACGGGCGCGCGCCCTCGGCGTGCCGACGGTCAGTGTGCCCGGGGTGGCCCTGTGGCACCTCGGCTGGGGAGGCAAGGCTCCCACTCGCTCGTGGGAGGCGTACTTCGTCCACCGGAACCGGCTCATCGGCGAGCTCCTCCATTCGCCTCGACGCCGGCCCTCCGGAGTCGTCGTCCACTCTTTCCTCGGCGATATCAAGCCCCTGCTCACCCTGCAGTACTCGGCGGTCCGGCTCCGCGCGCAGGCCGTCGAGGACGTTCTCGGAGGTCCCGAGTCGCTGCCCGGTTGGCTCGGTTCGCGTGCCGCCGAGATCCGTGGCCTGTGGTCGGGATTCCCCGACGCGCAGCCGGTCGCCGAGACCGCGACGGCGGACCGCCGCTATGCCGTGGATGCCCCCGGCGGTGTGGCCTCCGCGTTCTTGCTCGTGCGCACGGTTCTCCGCCAGCTCGCGACCGCGGCGTCGCCCTCATCGCGCCGCGTGCCGGACGCGTTCGTGCCGTCGCAGGACCTGGGCTGGTGGACGTTCGCGTCGATCGACTCGGCACTCGTTCCCACGGCGGATGGTCGCGCCATCGTCTGGTATCGCCGCAGCCGCCGCATGACGGTGAGGTACGCGTGGCGTAGCGTTCGTCTGCACGCGCGCCTCTGGTGGCGGTGGCCGCACCTCGCACGCGAGTTCCGTACGGCGGCCCCCCGCCTCGCCTCCCGCGCCCTGTGGCGCGAGATCTTCGCGGCATGACCTCGTCGGCGACGTGGATCGACGCGGTCCCCGCCATCCTGGTCGGGATCGTCGTTCTCCTGATCCCCGGCTTGATCGCGACGGCGCCTCTTCGTCTCGGCTTGGTCGCCCGGACCGCGATCTCGGCTGTCGTCAGCGTCGCGACGATCGGCGCCGCGGGGGTTCTCTTCGGGCTCGCGCGGGTCCCGCTCGCTGCATGGCAGCCGCTCGTGATCGCGGTCGTGCTGGGGATCCTGGCGTACGTCGTGCGCCGCCGAGCGCCGGGGCTCCGGTTGCCGCGCGAGCGCGTCCGCTGGTGGTGGATCCTTCTCACCGTGCTCGGCTCGGCAGCGCTGATCGCGGTCGTGGCGTTCGCGGCCGTGCCGAGCCCCGACCGCATCAGCCAGACCTACGACAACGTGTTCCACCTGGCGGCGATCGCCCACATCGTCGATACGGGGGATGCCTCGTCCCTGACCCTGCGGACGCTCATCGAGACGGGAAAGACCTGGTCCTTCTATCCTGCGGGCTGGCATACGCTCGTCGCCTTGACCGTCCAGCTCACGGGCACGAGCATCCCGATCGCCGTGAACGCGGCCTGGATCGCGGTCTGTGCCGCTGTATGGCTGCCCGGCGTCGCGTGGCTCGCCCAGATCCTGCTGCGTCGGTTCGAGTCGGGGCGTGTCGCGCTGGTCGCCCTCCCGCTCGGGGCGGCGTTCGGGGCCATGCCGTACACGCTCCTCGTGTGGGGGACGCTGTATCCGACGTTCCTCGCGACCGCCCTCCTGCCCGCTGCCATCGCGGTTCCCGTTCTGACGGGGACGGCCTTCCGGAGCACGCGCCATCGGGTCACCGCCCTCGTCCTCGGCGCTGCGGGAACGCTGCTCGCGATCGCGGCGATCGCCTTCGCGCAGCCGCGCGCGCTCGCGACGTGGGCGCTTCTTCTGGCTCCGTTCGTCGTGGGCGCTTTCGTGCGCCGCTTCCGCCGCGGCTGGCGCCGACGCGGACGCGCGCGTCGTCGTGCAGTGCTCGCGCTCGTTCTGACGGCCGGCGCCGTGGTTCTGGTGCTGGTGGTCGGGTTCGTCTACGCCGTCACTCGGCTGGGGCTCTTCGACCGTCCGCTGGACGAGCGGCTCGGAGGTCCGCAGGCGCAGGCCACCCAGTCGGTGCTCGCCGGTCTCTGGCAGGTGGTGGCGCAGTCGTGGCCGATCGGAGGCGCGGCGGTGACGCTACCGGCCGCCCTGTTGGCGGTCGCGGTGCTGGTGGGGCTCGTCGCTGGCGCCCGTCGTCGCACGCTGCGCTGGGCGGTGATCGCGTACGTGATCGCGGCGGTCCTGTTCGCAGCCGCTGCCGGTTCCGACGACATCGTCACGAAGCTCGCCACCGCGCTCTGGTACAAGGACCGGTACCGCCTCAGCAGTGCGCTGCCGGTGCTCGGGGTGACCTTCGCGACGTTCGGAATCCTCGTCACCGCACGGCTCCTGCGGCGGACCCGCCGGACGCCCTGGATCCTTGCCGGGATCCTGTCCTGGGCTGCTGCGGTCACGTCTGCGCTCGTCCTCGCGCTCACGGGGGTGACCTCGGCGACCGCATCCGTCTTCGCGCTTCCCGCCCGCGCGGCCTCGTCCGAGGTCGTGTCCCAGGCGCAGATCGACTTCATGCGCCAGCTGCCCACGCTCGTCCCGGCAGGGCAGCGGATCCTGGGAGACCCGTGGGACGGGTCGGGGCTGACGCTGCTGTTCGGCGACCGCGAGCCCGTGTTCCCGCACGTGAACGGCCTGTGGGACGCCGACCGCGCTCTGATCGCGCTGCACCTCCAGGACATCGACACCGATCCTGCCGTCTGCGCCGCGCTCGACCGGCTTCGCGTCCGCTACGTCTTCTACAACCCGCACGAGTTCGGTGGCGGCGATCCGTCGGGCAACCACTTCGCCGGAGTCCACACGGCCGTGCAGGACGGGCTCTTCACCCCGGTCTCGACGGACGGCGATTCCACGCTGTACCGCATCGACCAGTGCGGCCCACTGCCGTAGATCGGGCCTTGCCGTCTCAGTGGTCGGTGACGAGCCGTTCCCGGCGCTCCGAGAACTTCTCGCGCACGAGGGGGATGCCGCCGCGGCGGAGGTAGTAGAAGAGGAGCGCGAGGTCGCGACGGCGTCCCTTCGGCATCAGCAGGATCCGCTCGAAGCGGCTGCCCGTGAGCGGTGAGCCACTCGCCTTCATCAGCTCCCGGTCCGCGGCGGGGGCGGGCTCGGTGCAGAACGCCACGAAGGCCTTCAGCGCACGGTGCCAGTGGAAGTCATCGCGGACGCGCGCCACGCTCGTCCGCGCCCGCTGGTACGCCTCGGTGTCCTCCAGCAGTTCCGTGATCGCTTCCGCCAGCGCGGGCGGGTCCTCGACGGGGACGACGCGGCCGCACCCGGACTCGCGGATGACGTCGGCGAAGGCGTCGCCGTCGGAAGCCACGATCGGCAGACCCGCCCACAGGTAGTCGAGGATACGGGTGCGGAAAGAGAAGCGCGTCTCGGCGTGGAGCGGATGCGTGCTGACACCCAGGTCGGCGTCGAGCAGATAGTTCACCCGGTCGTCGTAGTCGACCCATTCCTCGTTGAAGAAGACCGTGCGTCCCGTCAGGCCGAGTCGGTCCGCCGTGGCCACGGTATCCGCCGCCGCGCGCATCTCCGGGACATCCGCGTTGAAGTGCCGCACGGAGAGGAAGAACAGCTTGATCTCCGGATGCTCGTCGCGGAGCAGGCCCATGGCTTCGACGAGCGTCACCGGGTCGAACCAGTTGTAGATCCCGCCACCCCAGATGAGGACCTTGTCGTCCGGTCCGATGCCCGGGACCACGCCCTTGATCGCATGCCGCGTCTGCTCCGGTTCGGTCGCCGGCAGACCGAACGGAGCGACGCCGATCAGAGACTCGAAGGTCGGATCCTGCGAATAGGTCGCCGGGTTCAGCCGTCCGACGGCGGACAGGTTGCCGAGCCAGAGGTCACGCTGGCGCTCCGAGGCGCACAGGAAGAAGTCACCGCGCGCCAGCTGCTCGTTGAGAAGCGATATCGCCTTCCGGATCTCGTCCGTCCAGGCGGCCCGATCCTCGTACTTGTTCTGTTCGAGCTGCTCGAGCTGGAACGGGTCGTAGAGGTCGGCGACGATGATCTTCTCGGTGCGCGCCACGGCGGGGAAGATGCGGAAGGACATCCCCTGGACGACGATGACGTCTGCCCACGCCTCGTGCGGGGCGATTCCAGCGTCGTCCGCTTCGCGGACGTGGAACAGCCCGAAGCGCCCGCTCGTCCGCTCGATCCGCTTCCACGAGACGATGCGCACGTCGCAGGCGTCGCTGAGCTGTTCCGCCATGTTCCATACGCGGATCGCCGGCCCCGCCATGCGTTCCTGGATGGGGTCGCCCGTGATGATGAGGATGCGGGGGCGGTGCGCGGCCACGGCGGCCCTGTCGTCGTCCGGGGTCACGCCGGTACTCCTCTCGAGCGTTGCGCGGGTGCGCGAGAGCAGCCTATCCCGCGGCTCTCGCTGCCTACGGGCGGAAGACTCGTTTCACCCGTCGCATCCAGCCGCCGAAGCTCGTCCGCTCGATCAGGAGCGCGGACAGCCGGGAACGGGATTGCTCCGTGATCCTGCGCAGGTCTGCGATCTGGCGCAGGGTGTCATCGAGCCGCTCACCCATCTCCACGAGGAGGCGCTGCTCATCCGCGCGCGCGCGATCCTGTCGATTCATCTCAGCCGAGAGATGGACGAAGGCGCCCAGGCCGTGGCGGGCGAACGCCTCACGCATCAGGTCATCCTGCACGCGCGCCTTCGCCGCCTCGTGCTCGTCGCTGAGCGCGTAGACACTGTTCCTGTCGTCGCCGGTCGAGTCCGGTCGGTGGTGCCAGAACGCGAGGGGCGGGAGCGGCAGCAGCTCGATCGGGTGGCGGGCGATCAGCCGGAGGTAGAACTCCCAGTCCTCGTGCGCGGGCAGCGACTCGTCGAGGTAGCCGATCTCGTCGTGCACCGTTGCGCGATAGAGCAGCGAATGGGTGGTGACCCGATTCTCGCGGAGCATGTCGGGAATCGTGATCGATGAGAGATCGGGATTCAGGGGAAGACGCTCGATGATCTCGGGCTCCCCTACCGGTCTGGGCAGATGCCGCACGACCTCGGTGTGAGCGCTGACCGCGACGCACGAGGGGTGCTCGTGCAGGTAGCCGACCGTTTTCGCCAAGAACGCAGGGTCCCACGTGTCGTCGTCATCGTGGAGCACGAGCAGGTCACCTCGAGCCGCGCGAAGCCCCGCGTTCGCCGCCCGTGCGCGGCCGTGCTCCTCCTGGGTCCGATCAAGGACGCGGACCCGCTCGCGGATGGTGTCGACCCGTGCAACGGCCTCCTCGACCGGCTCGACGTCGTCGCCGTCGTTCACCACGATGACCTCGAGGTCCGAGAAGTCCTGCCCCGCGACGTCACGAAGCGCGGCCTCGAGAAAGGTCGGCCGATTGTGGGTGCGGATGACGACGGTCACCAAGGGATGACTGGCTTCGTTGCCGGGCATGGGGCCCACTTTATCGTCGCCCGTCGAGCTGCTGAGCGCGCTCAGGCCCGGGCCGGGACGGGCTCGAGGGGAGGCATCGGCTTCCACGTGCGGTCGCGGGCGATCGTGCGGCCGTCGCGGATGCCGGAGAAGAGTTTCCCGATGCTCGTCCGGCTGAGCTTCCGCTCCACGACCGCGAGCCGGATGATCTCCTTCGCGAACGTCAGCACGGTGCCGGCGAAGAACCGGACGGGCCGATATGCGCCGTGGGCGGCGAAGTAGTGCTTCATGATCCCGCGGTTGCGGAGGATGTAGTAGCGGTACATGTCGCTCGAGGCATTCAGGTGGCGGATGCCCATGTCCCACTGCTTGATCTCGCGCGTGCGCTGCAGCACGAACTCGTTCACGATCACCGCGTTGGTGAGCCGCGAGGCGAGCCAGCCGTAGATCGAGTCGTCCCAGTAGATGAAGAACCGCGGATCGGGCAGGCCGATGCGCTGCACGATGTCGCGGTGGATGAACATGCCCTCGAAGCATCCGGAGTTCATGGCCCGGTATCCGGTCTCGTCGAAGTCGGCGGGCGCGAACGGGATCGGGATGCCGAGCGGGATCGACAGGCGGTACTGCCAGTAGAACGCGCTGCCGTCGTAGTCGTAGCGGCGGCCCTGGATGCTGCGGAACCGCGGCGCCCACGCCCCCATGCGCGCGAGGCCGTCGGGGAGCACCTCGACGTCGTCGTCCATGAGCCACATCCACGTCGAGCCGAGCTCGTACGCGGTGCGCATGCCCTCGCTGAAGCCGCCGGATCCGCCCGTGTTCTCCTCGAGCCGCCGGTACACGAGCTCGGCGCCGAGGCGCTCGCGGAACGAGGCGACGACCTCGCCGGTGTCGTCCGCGGACGCGTTGTCGATCACGACGACGCGACCGGGCTTCGGGTCCATGCGGACGATGCTCTCGAGCAGCTTCGTGAGCAGGCCCGAGCGGTTGTAGGTGACGATCACGATCGTCGCGGTGGAGGGATCGAAGGTCTCGGTCACGGCCATAGCGCGTCGATCCTACCTCGGCCACCCTCCGCGAGAACGCGCGTGTGTCCCGGAAAACGGCCATTTCTGTGACACACGCGCGTTCTCGCGAGGGAGGGGGCGGGGCCTCGCCGGGCGGGGGGTGGGCGGGGCTCGGTCGCCGGCTGGGGGACTCGCCGGGGCGGGTCAGGCAGGGTCGGGGCGCTCGCCGGCCTCGATCGCGGCGCGCTGCTCGCCGGGGCCCACGCCGACGAGGGGCGCCTGGCCGAGCTTGAACCCCAGCAGGACGAGGAGGAGCCAGCCCCAGGGCAGGAGGGGAGAGGCGTCCGCGAGCCCCTGCACGAGGAGGATCGTCCCGGCGAGCGAGGGCAGCAGCGTGAGCGACGTGTACGGGCGGTCGGCGCGGAGATCCCAACGCGGGCGGTCGACCGCGAAGAACCACGCCCGCCACACGAACGAGACGTACGCCGCCGCGAACACGACGACTCCCACCACGCCCGTCGCGGCGAACACCGCGACCCAGACGCTGGATCCCGGCAGATCGTGGAGGCCCAGCGCGTCGCGCCAGAGGAGGAGCGCCAGCGCGCCCAGCACCCCGACGACGACGTACGCGACGTAGTAGCGGGTCCGGCCGCCGGGGCGCGAGACCGTCCGCATGAGGAGGATCGTCGCGAGCACGACCGCGACGGCGCCCGCCGACACGTACGCGATCACCGACTCGGCACGCAGGAACAGGAACGCCGCGACGACGATCCATCCGATGAGCAGCCCGCGGCCGCGGCGGCGCGCCGCGAGCCGGATCGCGAACACGACGACCGCGAGGAGTGCCAGGGCCCCGAGCCGGGACGGGTCCTCGACGATCCCGTGCAGCGGGGCGAGAGAGAACAAGGGACCGCCGCCCCAGATCGCGGCCGCGAGCTCCCACAGGAGCGAGAGCGCCACGAGCCACTGGAGCGCCGACGCGAACGCGCGGACGATCTCCGACCAGGTCAGGACGCTCGCCACGAACAGCGCCTGCACGGTCGTCAGCGCGAGAGCGCCCCAGGCCCAGGCGGCATCCGGGGCATCCGCCGCCCAGGCGATCGAGATCGCGTTCCAGGCGAGGAACGCGAGCGCGATCCACGGCAGGCGCTGCGGATCGATGCGCGGCCGCAGCGTCATCCACAGCACGATCGAGACGACGCCGGCGGCACCGTAGAGCACGGCCGCCCCGACCGGGGTGAGGAACGTCGTCCAGCCCGCGCCGAGGAGGGCGGCGAAGACCACGAATGCGCACCAGGCCCGCAGCAGCAGGTGGCTCGTCTTCTCACGCGGCGGCGGCGCGGGCGGAGCCGCGGCGGGATGCTGCGTGTGGACGGCCACGGGTCTCAGGGTAGCCGTCGCCCGACCTACCCTGGAGGCATGCTTCTGCGCCTCGCGAACGCTCCTCGTGACTACGCCTGGGGCTCGACGACGCTTCTGGCCGAGCTCGAGGGGCGGACGCCGTCGGGCGCGCCCGAGGCGGAGGTGTGGTTCGGCGATCACGCCGGCTCGCCGTCGCTCGTCGATGACGGTTCCGGCCGCACGCTCGACGAATGGCTCGCCGCGGAGGGGGCTGCGCACGGGATGCCGCCGCGTCTCCCCTTCCTCGTGAAGCTCCTCGCCGCGGGATCCCCCCTGTCGATCCAGGTGCACCCGTCGAAGGATCAGGCCGAGGCCGGCTTCGCGCGGGAGCACGAGGCGGGGCTCCCCGTCGAGGCCGGGCACCGGAACTACCGCGACGACAACCACAAGCCCGAGCTGATCGTCGCGGTCAGCGAGCGGTTCGAGGCGCTCGCCGGCATCCGCGATCGCGACGAGACCCTGCGCCTCCTCGACGGGCTGGGCGACGGGCCCGCGGTGCGCCGCCTGGCGGGGCGCCTCGCCGGTCCGGAACCGGCCACAGCCCTGCGCGACACGATCGCCTGGCTCCTGTCCGGCGAGGCGGATGCCGACGTCGCCGAGGTCATCGCGGCGGTCCGGACTGCGCCGGCGGGCGCTTTCGACGCGGAGCACGACCTCGTCGGGCGGCTCGCGGATGCCTACCCCGGGGATGCCGGCGTCGTCGTCGCGCTCCTCATGAACCGGGTCGAGCTCGCGGAGGGGGAGGCCCTCTTCGTCGCCGCCGGGGTCCTGCACGCCTACGTCGCGGGTCTCGGGGTCGAGCTCATGGCCGCGAGCGACAACGTCCTCCGCGGCGGCCTCACCCCGAAGCACATCGACGTGGGCGAGCTGCTCGCGATCCTCGACACGACGCCCGGCCCCGCACCGATCCTGACTCCCGCGGAGGTCGCGCCGGGCGCCCTGCGCTTCGATCCCGGCATCCCGGACTTCGCCCTGACCCGCGTGCGCGTGTCGGGTGAGGCGCGCGTGCCGCTCGACGGCGCCGCGATCGTGGTCGCGACTCGGGGTGAGGTCGTCGTCGCCGGCGTCTCGGAGGAGGTGCGTCTCCGGCCGGGGGCCGCGGTGCTGGTCACTCCCGATGAGGGAGCTGTGTCGCTGCACGGAGAAGGTTTCGTCTTCGTCGCGATGCGGGGTGCCTCGGCGCGTCGCGAAGGTTGAACCCGGGGTTGAGGCTTTACGATCCGCCGCTTGACGTCAGCGAATGACACCGGTGTAATTATCCCCAAGGGATTTCACGGAGCGACAGGGGGATGGCGAGATGGCCGGATCGCAGTACCGAGCGAGTGTTCCCAGCAACTGGTTCGTCGACCCTGTGCAGCTCGGGGTCCCGGGGGTCCGCACCGTGGCTCCGGTCGAGACCGAGGAGGACGAACTCCTCGCGTGGCAGACCGACGCCCTGTGCTCCCAGACCGACCCGGAGGCGTTCTTCCCGGAGAAGGGCGGCTCGACGCGCGACGCCAAGAAGGTCTGCGCGTCGTGCGACGTCCGCTCCCAGTGCCTCGAGTACGCGCTGCAGAACGACGAGCGCTTCGGCATCTGGGGCGGCCTCTCCGAACGCGAGCGCCGCAAGCTGAAGCGCCGCGCCTGACGCGCCGACACCCCGGCGCGGGTCGCGGCCTCGCGCGACCCGAATGCTTAGGCTGATCGCGCCATGCCCGCCCGTGTTCACGCTCTGCTGGTCGTGCGCCCCGACAGCCGCACGCCGGCCGCGGCGCATCTGAAGCGCACCCTCGCCGCCCTGCGCGCGCAGACCCGTCCCGTCGACGCGCTCACGATCGTGCTCTGCGGGAGGGATGCCGAGACGAGTGCGCTCGCCGCAGCCTCCGGGGCCGAAGGCGTCATCTCGGCCGCTCCGGGCACCCGGTTCGCGCAGGCGCTGCAGCTCGCCTCGCCGCGGATCCAGGGGGATGCCGTCTGGCTCCTGGCGCAGGACACGGCCCCCGACCCCGACGCGCTCGCGCACCTCGCCGGCGCGCTCGAGCTCGCCCCCTCCGCCGCGCTCGTCGCGCCGAAGCTCGTCTCGTGGCGCGACCGCACCCGCATCCTGTCGCTCGGCGTCACCATGACCCGCTACGGCCGCCGGGTCGGACTCGCCGACGGCGAGCTCGACCAGGGACAGCACGACGCGGAGGAGGACGCGCTGGGCTCCGACATCCGCGGCGTGCTCATGCGCACCGACGTGTGGCGCAGCGTCGACGGCCTCGACCCCGCCCTCGCGGGCGCGGACGAGGGCCTCGACCTCGGCGTGCGCGCCTGGCTCGCGGGGTTCCGCGTCGAGCTGGAGCCGGATGCGCGGGTGGCCGCGGCCGGCGACGGGGTGGCCGAGCTCCCCGAGGCGACGTCGCGCGGGCGCGTGCGCCGGGCCGCGTATGCCGGCCGGGTCGCGCAGCTGCACCGCCGGCTCGCGTACGCACCGGCGGCGACCGTGCCGCTGCACTGGCTCACGCTCCTGCCCCTCGCGCTGTGGCGCACGATCGTGCATCTGCTCGGAAAGCAGCCCGCCCGCATCCTTCCGGACTGGGGGGCCTCGGTCGCGGTCGCGGTGCGCTGGGGTGCGATCGCGCGCTCGCGCCGCCGCATCCGTCGGGCCCGCCGCGTCTCGTGGTCCCGCCTCGCGCCGCTGCGGGCGACCGGCCGCGACGAACGGGAGCGGCTCGCCGCGGACGACGTCGAGCACGCCGGCGATCCCGTCCGGACCGATCTCCGCTTCTTCTCCGGCGGCGGCGCGTGGGCCGTGCTCGGCGCGCTCGTGGTCTCGGTCGCGGCGCTGCCGACGCTCCTCGCGTGGCCCGTGCTCGACGGCGGGGCGCTCGCCCCGCTGCGGAGCACGGTCACGCAGCTGTGGACGGATGCCGTGTACGGCCTGCGGCCGCTCGGCCTCGACGCGACCGCGCCGGCGGCTCCGTTCTCCGCGATCGTCGCGGCCATCGGCTCCCTGTGGCCGTGGGCGCCGTCGCGCGCGCTCGTGATCCTGTGGCTCCTCGCGCTGCCCCTCGCGGTCCTCGGCGCCTGGTTCGCCGCGACCCGCGTCTCGGAGCGCAGCCTCGTGCGCATCACCGTCGCCGTCGCGTGGGCGCTCGCGCCGCCGTTCCTCGCGGCCCTGACGGAGGGCCGGCCGACCGAGGTGCTCGTGCATCTCCTGCTGCCGTGGCTCTTCTACGCCGGGTCTGTCGCGCATCGCTCCTGGTCCTCGTCGGGGGCGGCGTCGCTGCTGCTCGTGGCGGTCCTCGCGTGTGCGCCGTCGCTCGGGCCGGCGCTCGTGCTGGTCTGGCTCGCGGCGATCGTGCTCGCGATCCTCGTGCGCGCCGGCCGCGGTGTCGGCCACCTCGTGTGGGTGGTCGTGCCGGCCGTGGTCATCGCCGTGCCCGTCGTGTGGGCGCAGCTGCGCGCGCAGAACCCGTGGGGCCTCCTGGCCGATCCCGGCGTCACGATCGCGGGACCCGCGGCGCCGGCGGGCGCGGCGGGGCGGCTGTTGCTGGCCGCGGGCTTCCCGGATGCCGACCCGGGCGGATGGGGCACGTTCCTCACCACGTGGTTCGGTTCGCCCGTCACCTGGTGGGTGCCGCTGCTCGTCGCCCCGATCGCGGTGCTCGCGCTCGCCTCGCTCATCACCCCGCGATGGGGCGCGGGCGGCGTGCTGCTGTTCGTGGCCGGGACCGGCGTGGTGACCGCGTTCGCGGCATCCGGCATCCAGGTGGCGGCCGCCGCGGGTGCGGCGGTGCCGCTGCTGACCGGGCCCGGCCTCAGCCTCGCGTGGGCCGGCGCGGTGGGGGCTGCCGCCGTCACGCTCGACGTCGCGTTCCCGCGCGAGTTCGCGCCGCTGCGGATCGCCAGTGCCACGCTCGCGATCGTGGCCCTGACTGTGCTCGCGATCCCGGCTCTGACCGCGACGGCGCGCGGCGTGTCGCCGCTGGCGCAGGGCACGGGATCGACCCTGCCGGCCTACGTCGCGGCGCAGGCCACCGACGACACCGCGACGCTCGTGCTGCAGCCGGTCGGCGAGGGCCGGCTCGCGGCGCAGGTCGTGTGGGGCCCCAGCCTCACCCTCGGCGGTCCGTCGACGGTCGTCGACTCGCGGCGCACGGACTCGGCGGCGGATGCCGCGGTCGCGTCGATCGCGGCGAACCTCGTGTCCTCGACCGCGCAGGCGGCGGTCGCGCAGGCGGCGGACGCCGGCATCGCGTTCGTCCTGCTCGCGCCGCCGCAGCCGGGCGAGTCCGACGACGCGCGCGTGTTCCGGCTCTCCGCCGCGACCTCGCTCGACCAGCAGAACGGGCTCGACGCGGTGGGCGAGACGGCGAAGGGCGATCTCTGGCGCGTCACCACGGCGGTGACGCCCCGTGCCCCCGAGCCCGAGGGCACGGCCGCACTCGCTCAGACCATCGCGGTGGTCCAACTGCTCGTCGTCGCGGCGGCGCTCCTGCTCGCCATCCCGAACGGCGCCTCGCGCCGCGAGGCGCGTCGCACACCGCGCGTGGTCGGCGGGCGGATGCCGGAGGAAGACGTATGAGCGCGCAGAACACGCCCGAATCCCCGAAGCGCGGTCGTCGGTGGGCCGCGACGAGCGCCCGCGTCGTCGTGGGGCTCGCCGTCGGGGCGGGACTCGTGATCGTCGGCATCGGCGCGATCGCGGCTCCCTGGCCGCAGCTGACCCGGGCGGCCGTCACGGTGACCGCGACCCCCGCGCCGGACGCCTCGGTCGTCACGTGCGCCGGCCCCCTCCTCGCGATCGGCCGCACCGCGACGCAGGCCGGCGGCCTGTCTTTCGCTGCCCCTCAGTCCGTGCTGTCCGGCGTCGCGCCCGTGTCGCCGTCGGCTTCCTCCACGACCGTCACGGCGCCGGGTGTGTCCGGGAGCGCGGGAGCGTTGACGTTCACGGCCCCGCCGGGCTCCGCGGGACGGACCGACCTCGCGGCATCCGGATCCTCCTCGGTCGAGGCGCCCGATCTCCGCGGCCTCGCCGTGTCCGGCTGCCGCGGTCCCCTGTCGGAGACGTGGCTCGTGGGCGGCGCCACGACCACCGGCTCCGCCGACCTCGTCGTGCTGTCGAACCCGGGGGCGGTGCCCGCCACCGTCCAGCTCACGGTCTACGGCGGCAAGGGCGGGCAGACCGCCCCCGGCGGCACCGTCGTCGTCGCGCCGGGGACGCAGCGCGTGGTGCCGCTCGCCGGCCTCCTCCTCGGCGAGCCCGCGCCGGTCGTGCGCGTCACGGCGACCGGAGCGCCCGTGCAGGCGACGATCCAGACCTCCCTCACGCGCGTCCTGACGCCCGGCGGCGTCGAGCAGGTCGGCCCCGCGCCCGGGCTCGCCCCGACCGTGGTCATCCCGGGCGTCGTCGTGCCCACCAGCGTGCCGATGGCCGCCGGCAACACGACGACCGTCCTGCGGATGCTGGCGCCCTCCTCGGCCGCGAACGCGAAGATCACCGTCACGCCGGTCGGCGGGGCGGATGTCCCGGGCGACACGATCCCGCTGGCCGCCGGCGTCCCCGCCCAGGTGGACCTGTCGGGCCTCACCCCCGGCACGTACACGATCCGGGTCGACGCCGATCAACCGATCGTCGGCGCGGCCTGGCAGGCGACCGGTCTCGGCCAGGGCAGCGACTTCGCCTGGTTCGCCGCCGCTCCCGCGGTGTCCGGGCAGACGGTGCTCCCGGTCCCGGCCGGTCCCGCGCCCGTCCTCGCCGCCTGGAACCCGACGGATGCCGTGCAGACGATCAGCCTGCAGCCGGCGTCGGGCACCCCGGTCTCGCTCTCGGTGCCCGCGCACGGCTCGGCGAGCGCCCCGGTCGTGGCCGGCACGGTGTACACGATGACGGCATCCGGCCCGGTCCAGTCCGCGGTGTCGTTCTCGGGCGCCGGCGCCCTGTCGAGCCTGACGGTCTGGCCCGCCCAGGCCGCCGCCGCCACGGTCGTCGTCGCCCCCTGACCCCGCCGGGGTCCCCGGCCGTCCCGCCGCGCCCTGGCCCCGCTCCCGCGCGCCGGCCACCCCACCCTCCGCGAGACTGCACGTGCGCTCCGAGACTGCGGTCCGCGCCGGCTCTCTCGGAGGTCAGGTGCAGTCTCCCGGAGGGTGGCCTTGGCTCCGGGCCCGGGCCCGGAGCGGGACCGGCCCGGCGGGTCAGAGGAAGCGGAAGCGCTCGGGGCCCAGGTCCCAGGGGTCGCGGTCGAGGTAGGTCGCCGCGGCGCGGAAGACGTAGCTCTCGATCAGCATGCGGCGGTGGAAGTCGTCGTTGCGGTGCAGGTGGCTCAGGCGCTCGATCGGGATGCGGTAGAGGATGATCCGCTTCTCGTCGACGAGCACCCGCCAGCGCGGGATGCCGCCCTCCGCGGCCTCCGGCGGGAGATCGGCGATCTCGAACCGGACGTCGCGGAGCTCCTCCCACGCGCCGCGCAGGAACTCCGCGGTCGTGCCGACCGCGAGGTCGAACCGGTCGACGCGCGTCTCGAGCGGGGGCAGCGGCGGCCGGACGACCGCGCTGCGGCCCTCCCGGCCGTGGCGCCCATGACGGTCCGGACGGGCATGGGCCGGCGGGTGCTTCGGGCGACGCCGCATCATGCGGTCATCCTCTCACGCACCGCCCGGCCCGGCCGCCTCGCCACCGCGCCCCGCCCACCGCGCGAGATCAGGTGATTTCGCGCACGCAGGACGATTCCCCGGCGGATGCTCCTGATTACGCGAGATCACCTGATCTCGCGCGCGGCGCCCGGGCGACGGACGGGGCCCGCGATACCGTCGGGCGATGCTTGGACGACTCTGCTCGAAGATCGCCTGCGCCCGCGACGCGGTCGCCACGCTGACCTACGACTACGGCGACCAGATGGCCGCGGTGGGTCCGCTGGGGCGGGTCGGCGATCCGCACGCGCACGACCTCTGCGCGATCCACGTCGAGCGGCTCTCCGTCCCGCGCGGGTGGCTCGTCGTGCGCCACGAGACCCTCCGCGCCTGACGGCCTCGACATGCGTGCCGGACGTTCCGACACGCATGAAAGAATGAGCGGATGCCCGAGTACGCCGTCGCCGACCTTTCGCTCGCGCCCGCCGGGCGTCACCAGATCCGGCTCGCGGAGCATGAGATGCCGGGGCTCATGGCCCTCCGCGAGGAGTTCGGTCCGTCCCAGCCGCTGAAGGGCGCCCGCATCGCGGGATCCCTGCACATGACCGTGCAGACGGCGGTGCTCATCGAGACGCTCACCGCCCTCGGGGCGCAGGTGCGCTGGGCGAGCTGCAACATCTTCTCCACGCAGGACGAGGCCGCCGCCGCCGTGGCGGTGGGGCCGAACGGCACGGCCGCCGATCCGCGCGGCGTCCCGGTGTTCGCGTGGAAGGGCGAGACGCTCGAGCAGTACTGGGCGCTCGCCGACCGCATCTTCGACTGGTCCGCCGAGGGCGCGGACGGCCCGAACCTGATCCTCGACGACGGCGGCGACGCGAGCCTTCTCGTCCACCGCGGCGTGGCGTTCGAGCGGGCGGGCGCTGTGCCGGATGCTGCGCCGGGCGACTCCGCGGAGTACCGCGTCATCCTCGATCTCCTGCGCACCTCGCTCGCGCGCGACCCGCAGCGCTTCACCCGGATCGCGGCGGGCCTCGTCGGGATCAGCGAGGAGACGACCACGGGCGTCCACCGTCTCTACGAGCTGGCGGCCTCGGGCGAGCTCCTCGTCCCGGCGATCAACGTCAACGACTCGGTCACGAAGTCGAAGTTCGACAACGTCTACGGCATCCGCCATTCGCTCGTCGACGGGATCAACCGCGCCACTGACGTGCTCGTCGGCGGGAAGGTCGCGTTCGTGGCCGGCTACGGCGACGTCGGCAAGGGGGCTGCCGCCGCGCTCCGCGGCCAGGGCGCCCGCGTGATCGTGAGCGAGATCGATCCGATCTGCGCGCTGCAGGCGGCGATGGACGGCTTCCAGGTCGCGCGCCTCGAATCCGTGATCGACCAGGTCGACATCCTCATCACCGGCACGGGCGACACCCGGGTCGTGACGGTCGAGCACATGCTTGCGCTGAAGGACCTCGCGATCGTCGGCAACGTCGGCCATTTCGACGACGAGATCGACATGGCGGGCCTCGAGGCTCTGCCCGGCGCGGTGAAGGTCGAGATCAAGCCGCAGGTGCACGAGTGGCGCCTGCCCAACGGCCGCAGCATCATCGTGCTCAGCGAGGGGCGCCTGCTGAACCTCGGCAACGCGACGGGGCATCCGTCGTTCGTCATGAGCGCGTCGTTCGCGAACCAGGTGCTCGCGCAGCTGGAGCTCTACACGCGGCGGGACGCCTATCCGATCGGCGTGCACCGGCTTGCGAAGGAGCTCGACGAGAAGGTCGCGCGCTTGCACCTCGACGCGCTGGGCGTCGAGCTGACGCGCCTGACCCCCGAGCAGTCCGCGTACCTGGGCGTCCCCCTCGACGGGCCGTACAAGCTCCCGCACTACCGCTACTGACCCGTCAGCGGGCCGGCCTCGGCGCGCTCACGAGGTCCCGAGACTCGGCGCTCGCCGTGAGACACACGTGCCCGTCTCGAGTCTCACCGCGGATACCGAGTCTCGGGGATCGCGGATCCGGAGTGGCGGGGATGGCGTGCGGGCGCGCGGAAAGCGCGGAGCGCGCGGAACGCAGAGGGGGCCCGGATGCCTTGGCATCCGGGCCCCCTCTGGGCTGCGTCAGGTCAGCTGCGACGCTGGCCGTCGAACAGTGCGCGGTAGGCGAAGCCCGCGATGAGCGCGCCCACGATCGGGAACACGATGAAGACCCACAGCTGCGACAGCGCGTCCACGCCGCCGTAGACCGCGCTCGCGAGCGAGCGGGCGGGGTTCACCGACGCGTTGTCGATCGGGATCAGCACGAGGTGGATGAGTGTCAGCGTGAGGCCGATCGCGAGGCCCGCGAACTTCGTGCCCCGAGAGACGTGCGTGACGCCGAGGATGACGAGCACGAACAGCAGCGTGAAGACGATCTCGCCGACGATCGCCGCGCCGAGGCCGAATCCGCCGGGGGAGTGGGCGCCGAAGCCGTTGCTGGCGAAGCCGCCATCCTGCGCCGCGGCGAGCCAGCCGTTCGGGCCGAACAGGCCGATCAGCACGATGATCGTGGTGGCCACGAGGCCGCCCACGAGCTGCGCGATGATGTAGGGGAGGACGCCGCGCCACGGGAAGCGGCCGGCCGCGGCCAGACCGAGGGTCACCGCCGGGTTGAAGTGGCCGCCCGAGATCGGGCCGAACGCGTACGCGCCGCCGACGACGGTCAGGCCGACGGCCAGCGCGACGCCGAGGAAGCCGACGCCCAGCGAGGTGCCGTTGGCGCTGGCGCCGAAGTTGGCGGCGAACAGCGCGGTGCCGACGACGCCGATGACCAGCAGCAGCGTGCCGAACGCCTCGGCGACGAGCGTCGCGAGGACGGAGGGACCGGCCGTCGACGCGGCCGGGGTGTGATCGAGCGGGGTCGACTGTGACGCCGGCTCGGGGATCGGGTCGCTCATGGCGAATACTCCTTATGTAGCGGATGCCGCTTGCCCTGCATGTGCGGCGACGACCCCAGGGTACACTCAGCCGATTCTCAGACTAAGGATCGTGACGCGCGTCGCCGGACCGCGAGTTTTTGGAATCATTCAAAACTTCGTAGGATGACCGCGTGCCTGCCGTCGCCCCGGAACTCCCTGCGGAGGGGGCCATCCGCGGGGCCGGACTGCGCGCCACCGACTCGCGCCGCGCCGTGTACGACGCGCTGCGCGGCATGCCGCACGCCACCGCGGACCTCGTCTTCGCGGCCGTCGTCGAGAGCGTGCCCGGCACGAGCCTCCAGTCGATCTACAACGCGCTCGGCGACTTCACCCGCGCCGGCCTCGTCCGCCGCATCGAGCCGGCGGGGCATCCCGGGATGTACGAGCTCCGGGTGGACGACAACCACCATCACCTCGTCTGCGCGATCTGCGGCGCCGTCGAGGATGTCGACTGCGCTGTCGGCGCGGCGCCGTGCCTGACGCCGTCCGAGACCCGCGGCTTCGTCGTCGACGAGGCCGAGGTCGTCTACTGGGGCCGGTGTGCGACGTGCGTCGCCGCCGAGGCCTCTCTCAGTCCCGCCCTCCACACCCCCATCATCCGAAACCCTGTGCACACACCCCAGAAAGGAAGCGCACATGACCGAGTCTGAGACCCCGATCGTGACCGACGAGGAGACCGAGTCGACCACCGTCACCGGAGAGGAGACCACCGCCGCGGGCGCCTGCCCGTTCCTGGCCGAGGATCTGCCCCGTCCGGTCGCCGGCGACCCCGACCAGGTGTGGTGGCCGAACCGGCTCAACATCAACCTGCTCGCGTTCAACCCGACCGAGCGCGACCCGCTCGAGGCCGGGTTCGACTACGCGGAGGCGTTCCGGTCGCTCGACCTCGCCGAGGTGAAGAAGGACATCGAGGAGGTCCTCACGACCTCGCAGCCGTGGTGGCCCGCCGACTTCGGCCACTACGGACCGCTCATGATCCGCCTCGCCTGGCACAGCGCCGGCACCTACCGCGTGTGGGACGGGCGTGGCGGCGGCGGCAGCGGGCAGCAGCGCTTCGCGCCGCTGAACAGCTGGCCCGACAACGTCAACCTCGACAAGGGCCGCCGCATCCTGTGGCCGGTGAAGAAGAAGTACGGCCAGAAGCTCTCGTGGGCCGACCTCTTCATCCTCGCCGGCAACGTCGCGCTGGAGTCCATGGGCTTCCGCACGTTCGGCTTCTCGGGCGGCCGCGAGGACGTCTGGGAGCCGGAGAACGTGTACTGGGGCTCCGAGACCACGTGGCTCGGCGACGACCGCCGGTTCCCGGGGGGCCGTCAGTCGACGAACCTGGAGCGTCCGCTCGGTGCGACCCACATGGGTCTCATCTACGTCAACCCGGAGGGGCCGGAGGGCGTGCCGGACCCGCTCGCCGCGGCGCACGACATCCGCGAGACGTTCGGCCGCATGGCGATGAACGACGAGGAGACCGTCGCGCTCATCGCCGGCGGCCACACGTTCGGCAAGACGCACGGCGCAGCGCCCGACAGCACGGTGGGCGCCGACGTCGAGGCGGCACCGATCGAGCAGCAGGGCCTGGGCTGGAACAACACCCACGGCACCGGCAAGGGCGACGACACGATCACGAGCGGCCTCGAGGTCACGTGGACGTACCACCCCACGCGCTGGGACAACGAGTTCTTCCACATCCTCTTCGCCTACGAGTGGGAGCTCTTCCAGAGCCCCGCGGGCGCGAACCAGTGGCGTCCGAAGGACGGCGCGGGCAGCGACCTCGTGCCGCTGGCGCACTCCGAGGGCAGCCGCGAGCCGCGCATGCTCACGACCGACCTCGCCCTCCGTTTCGACCCGGAGTACGGCAAGATCTCGCGCCGCTTCGCCGAGAACCCGGACGAGTTCGCGGACGCCTTCGCCCGCGCGTGGTTCAAGCTGACGCACCGCGACCTCGGCCCGAAGGCCCGCTACGTCGGGGTCGAGGTGCCGGCGGAGGACCTCATCTGGCAGGACCCGCTGCCCGCGGTCGACCACGAGCTCATCGACGCGGCGGATGCCGCCGGCCTCAAGGCGCGGATCCTCGAGAGCGGCCTGACGGTCGCGCAGCTCGTGGGCACCACGTGGGCCGCGGCGTCCACCTTCCGCGGTGGTGACAAGCGCGGCGGCGTGAACGGCGCCCGCATCCGGCTCGCCCCGCAGAAGGACTGGGAGGTCAACAACCCGGCCCAGCTCGCCACCGTGCTGCAGACGCTCGAGGGCATCCAGGCCTCGTTCAACGCCGCGCAGACCGGCGGCAAGAAGGTGTCGCTCGCCGACCTCATCGTGCTCGCCGGCAACGCGGGCGTCGAGAAGGCGGCGAAGGATGCCGGAGTCGCCGTCGAGGTGCCGTTCCACGCGGGCCGTACGGATGCCACGCAGGAGCAGACGGACGTCGAGTCGTTCGACTACCTCGAGCCGGTCGCCGACGGGTTCCGCAACTACGCGGGTGCGCGTGCGGCCGGACTCCCCGCGGAGTACGCCCTCGTCGACAAGGCGTCGCTGCTCACACTGACGGCGCCGGAGCTGACGGTCCTCGTCGGCGGCCTGCGCGTCCTCGGCGCGAACTGGGACGGCTCGCAGTTCGGCGTGCTCACCGACCGGCCGGGCGTGCTGACGAACGACTTCTTCGTCAACCTGCTCGAGCTCGGCACGACGTGGACGCCGCTCGACCCGGGCTCGCACGCGTTCCAGGCGCACGATGACGCGTCGGGCGAGGCGACGTGGATCGGCACGCGCGCCGACCTCGTGTTCGGCTCGAACTCGGAGCTGCGCGCCCTCGCCGAGGTCTACGCGAGCGACGACGCGCAGGAGAAGTTCGTGCGCGACTTCGCCGCGGCGTGGGGCAAGGTCACGGAGCTCGATCGCTTCGACCTGCGCTGACATCGCATCCGAGGAATCGAGGGGGCGCCGGGCCGTGGCTCGGCGCCCCCTCAGCCCCTGTGGGCTACTCTTCTGTGAAGCGGCAGGCCATGCCCGGGGCCCTCGCCGTGCCTGACGCAAAAGGACGGCCGCGTTTCATGACCTCACGCATCCTCGTCGTCGACGACGACACGGCGCTCGCGGAGATGATCGGGATCGTCCTGCGCACCGAGGGATTCGACACGGTGTTCTGCGCGGACGGCGCCCGCGCCGTCGACGCGTGGCACCGCGAGCGTCCGGACCTCATCCTTCTCGACCTCATGCTGCCGGGGCTCGACGGCATCGAGGTCTGCCGCCTCGTGCGCGCCGAGTCGGGCGTGCCCATCATCATGCTCACCGCGCGCACCGACACGGCCGACGTCGTCAAAGGCCTCGAGTCCGGCGCCGACGACTACATCGTCAAGCCCTTCAATCCGAAGGAGCTCGTCGCCCGCATCCGCACCCGCCTCCGTCCGCTCACGGCGCAGGGCGTCGAGACGCTCCGGATCGGCGACGTCACGGTGGATGTCGCTGCGCACGAGGTGCGCCGTGCCGACGACGTGATCGCGCTGACCCCACTCGAGTTCGAGCTCCTCGCCGCCCTCGCGGCCAAGCCGCAGCAGGTGTTCTCGCGCGAGATGCTCCTCGAGCAGGTGTGGGGCTACCACTACAAGGCGGACACGCGGCTCGTGAACGTCCACGTGCAGCGGCTGCGGGCGAAGGTGGAGCTCGATCCCGACAACCCCAAGATCGTGACGACGGTGCGCGGCGTCGGATACCGCGCCGGCGCCGCCGTGTAGCAGGCGCCATGGTCGCCGTCCGTACGGTCCCCGATGCCGCGACCCGTCCGCGCATCTTCGCCGGCATGCGCGTGCGCGATCTGCCGCGTGCGCTGCTGGCGCTCTGGCAGCGGTCGCTCCGGTTCCGCACGGTCCTGATCACGGTCGCGCTCGTGGCGCTCGCGATCCTCGTCGCGGGGATCTGGACCGCGCTCGCGATCCAGAACGACCTCTTCGACTCGCGGAAAGAGCAGGCGCTCCTCTCCGCGCAGCGGGCCACGCAGGTCGCGCAGACCACGCTCGACGCCGCGGAGACGCAGGGCGAGAGCATCCTGCTGCGCAATGTCATGAACAGCCTCGTGACAACGCTCGCGCAGCCCGCGGGGACCGACATGTACGCCGTGCTGCGCACCCAGACGTCGGCGTCGACGCTCGCGCCGCAGGGCTTCACGGTCGGGCTCAGCGAGTCGGACATCTCGCCCGAGCTGCGCACGCGCGTGCAGACGAGCGACGCCCAGAACCAGTGGTGGCAGTCGGCCGCCCTCACGATGCCGGACGGCAGCACGGCGGCCGGCATCATCGTGGGGCACCGGCTCACCGTGCCGTCCGCCGGCGATTACGAGCTCTACTTCGCGTACGACCTCTCCACCGCGTCGCAGACCTTGCAGTTCGTGCAGGTGACGCTGTGGATCGTCGGCTGCGTGCTGGTCCTCCTCGTCGGGGCGATCGCGTGGTTCGTCCTGCGCTCGGTCACCGTGCCGATCCGCGAGACCGCGGAGACGAGCGCCAAGCTGGCGGCCGGCGATCTCGCGGTGCGCGTGCACGTGCACGGCGACGACGAGCTCGCGAGTCTCAGCCGGTCGTTCAACGCGATGGCGGACAGCATCCAGTCGCAGATCAAGGAGCTCGCCGACCTCTCGCTCGTCCAGCAGCGGTTCGTGTCGGACGTCTCGCACGAGCTGCGCACGCCGCTCACGACGATCCGGCTGGCCGCGGACATGCTCAACGACCGCCGCGACGACTTCGACCCGTCGACCGCGCGTGCCGCGGAGCTGCTGCACGCCCAGGTGGAGCGGTTCGAGCTGCTGCTGATCGACCTGCTGGAGATCAGCCGGTACGACGCCGGCTCGATCCAGCTCGAGCGGGAGCCCACGAGCCTCGCGCACCTCACGGAGGACGTGATCGCCTCGATGCGCCAGCTCGCCGAGCGGCACGGCGTGGACATCCGGCTCGTCGCTCCCGGGGGTTACAGCCCGGTCGACATGGATCCGCGCCGCGTGCGGCGCATCGTGCGCAACCTCCTCGGCAACGCGATCGAGCACAGCGAGGGGCGTCCGGTCGTGGTCACGGTCGACAGCAACCAGGATGCCGTCGCGATCGGGGTGCGCGACCACGGGCCCGGCCTCGCGCCCGAGCACGTGGAGCGCGTCTTCGACCGCTTCTGGCGGGCGGACCCGGCCCGCGCCCGCACGATCGGCGGGACCGGCCTCGGGCTCTCGATCGCGCTCACCGACGCGCGGCTCCACGGTGGCACGCTCACGGTGTGGTCGGAGCCGGGCCGCGGGGCGAACTTCGTGCTGACGCTGCCCCGGGGCGAGGGGGCACTCGCGGGTCCGTCGCCGCTGTCGGCGGACCCCGGCGAGGGCGGGCCGGGCGACATCCTCGTCCACACGCAGCCCATCTCGGTCGTGACCGAGAACGGCGGGGGTGCCTCATGATGCGCCGCTGGCACGCGCTCGCCGTGATCCCGCTGCTCCTCGCGCTGGCGCTCACGGCGTGCACCGGCATGCCGACGAGCGGGCCGGTCGGCCCGGGGCTCCGCGAGACCGACGATCAGGACACCCTCCCGATTGCGTTCCTCCCGGACCGGCCGCAGCCGGGCGCGACCCCCGAGCAGATCGTCGACGGCTTCCTGCGGGCCGGCTCGGGGCCGAGCGACAACTGGGCGATCGCGCGCCTCTACCTCGCGCCGGACATCCACGACTCCTGGCAGCCGAACGCGGGCGTGACGGTCGACTCGCTGCCCGACCGCACTCTGGGGGCGGTCGGCGACACGTCCGGGACGGATGCCGCGGTCTCGGTCGGCCTCACGCCGCTCGCGCTCGTCGACGGGAACGGCGCGTACTCCGACGTCGACGTGGGCCCGACGCAGCTGTCGTTCCAGCTCGCGAAGCAGTCCGACGGGGAGTGGCGCATCACGAAGGCGCCGGACGGCATCGTGCTCGACTCCGACACGTTCCCGCGCGTGTACCGCTCGTACTCGCTCATGTACTTCGACCCCGCATGGCGGCATCTCGTGCCGGACGTGCGCTGGTATCCCTCGGTGAACGCTCCGACGCGCATCGTCAACGCGCTCGTCAACGGCGACCCGAGTCCGTGGCTCGCGCGTTCCGTGGTGACGGCGTTCCCCGACGACGTGAACGCGCGTGCTGCCGTGCCGGTCGTGGACGGCGTCGCCCAGGTCGAGATCGGGGCCGCCGCGCTCTCGCTTCCCACGTCGACCCTCGACCGCATGCAGACCCAGCTCGATCAGAGCCTCGCGACGGCGAGCATCTCGGACGTCCGCATGACGGCCGGGGGTGCGACCCTGAGCGCGACCCCGGTGCCGACCGACTCGACGACGGTGGATCCGCGCGCCCTCGTCAAGACCGACCAGAACTTCGGATTCCTGAGCGGCGACCAGATCGACCCCCTGCCCGGATTCAGCCCGGCGATCCAGCCGCTCGACGTGCACAGCATCCAGCTCGGCTGGGACGGCTCGTTCGCCGCCGTGCGGCTCGGCGACGGCTCCGTGCAGCGGATCCCCTCCGGCGGGGCTCCGGTCACGGTCGACAACCGGCCCGACCTCATCGACCCGACGAGCGACCCGAACGGTTTCATCTGGACCGTGCCGTCCTCGAAGCCGGCCGCGGTCGTGGCGACCGCACCGGACGGGACGCACACCGACATCGGGGCCGCCTGGCCGTCGGCGGTTCGCATCGTGGCGATGCAGGTCTCACGCGACGGTGCGCGGGTCGCCGCCCTCGTGGTGGTGGCCGGGCGGTCCTCCGTCCGCGTCGCGGGCATCATCCGCGACGAGAGCGGGCGCCCCACGAGCATCGGGCCGGTGCAGGAGCTCGTGACACTCGTGGGCAACGGGGTCGCCCTCGGCTGGATCGACGACACCACGATCGGCGTGGTCGCCGCGGGCGACACCGACTCCACGGTCCTGGAGCAGCCGGTCGGCGGGATCGCGACCACGAGCAGCGTGCCCGCCCCGGTCACCGCGATCGCGGGCGCGGGCCAGAGCGTCGTGCGCGTGACCGACTCCAGCGGCAACCTCTACCTCAAGCGCGTCACGAACTGGCAGCAGGCCGGCTCCGGCATCCGCGTGCTCGCCACCCTCCAGGGCCGCGTCTCCTAGCCGAACCCCCGCCCGCTCGCCCCATTGGTGTCGCGCTACTCTTCCTCGCTCGCGCTACGGAAACACGCGTAGCGCGAGCGGGAAACGGTAGCGCGTGCCGCGGGTGGGGGTGCCGCGTGCCTGCGGTGCGGCGCCTCCCCAGGCGGCCGTGCGGTCGAGGAGTGCACA
The DNA here is from genome assembly GCF_039615055.1 of Microbacterium sp. X-17. NCBI lineage: Bacteria > Bacillati > Actinomycetota > Actinomycetes > Micrococcales > Microbacteriaceae > Microbacterium > Microbacterium sp. X-17. Next base: position 223,085 of record NZ_JBDHNI010000002.1, on the reverse strand, counting down.
GGGTGGTGCGGGCAGCCCGTGCGCGGTGGGCCGCGGGGGCAGGATGCCGGGATGGGGCTCACCGGGACGATCCGCCGCGCGGCGGCCGACGCGCTCGCGTTCGTGCTGCCGGTCGAGTGCGCGGGGTGCGGGGAGCCCGACACGGAGCTGTGCGAGGCCTGCCGCGCGGTCCTCGTGCCGACCGTGGTCCCGCGCCGGCTGGACTCCGGGCTCGTGGTGCACGCGGGGCTCGTGTTCGACGGGGTCGTCGCGCGGGTGGTGCGCGCGCTCAAGGAGGACGGGCGCACGGGCCTCGCCCGCACCCTCGCGCCCGCCCTGGCCGCGGCGGCGGACGCTGCGGGTCGGGCCGATGCGATCGTGCCGATCCCGTCCTCGCGCGCCGCGATGCGGCGGCGCGGCTACGCCGTCGTCGAGCTCCTCACCCAGCGCGCCGGGCTCCCGGTCGATCGCCTGCTGCTGCCCGATCGCCGCGCGTCGGACCAGCGCCGGCTCGGCCGCGAAGCGCGCCGGGTGAACGTCGCGGGGGCCTTCCGCGGGCGACCGGCTGCCGGCATCCGTGTCCTCCTGACCGACGATGTGGCGACCACCGGCGCGACGCTCGACGAGGCTGCGCGGACGCTCCGAGAGGCCGGCGCCGAGGTCCTCGGGGCGGCCGTCGTGGCCGCGACTCCACGCCGCCTGGGAGAGTCGTCCGCTCCACGAAACAATCCGTGACAGGCCGCGGAGGGAGAGCTACTGTGGGGGGCTACTAGGCGGGATCGTCCGCCCTTGGCCGGGCGGACCGGAACAAGGAGGTCACATGGAGACCAACATCGTGGGCGTCGGAGTGAGCATCAGCGATCGCTTCCGGTCCGTGGTGGAGGAGAAAGTCCTCCGGATCGACACGCTGGCGCCTCGCGCCCAGCGGATCGACGTCAAAGTCACCCATCGCGCCTATCACAACGGCCACATGGAGGACTCGACGGTCGAGCTCACGCTCACCGGACGCGGGCCGGTCGTCCGCGCGGAGGCCGTCGACGCAGACAAGTTCACCGCCCTCGACCTGGCGGTCGACAAGCTCGCCGAACAGCTGCGCCGTGCGAAGGACAAGCGGGTCGACGCCCGCAATCATCCTCGCGGCGCCACCTACGACAAGGGCAGCGGCGCCCTGGAGGGGATCGATCTCGAGCCCGCGTCCGCCGACATCATCCGTCGCGTCGCGACCGGCGAGATCTCCGTCGTCGGCGAAGGCGCGGAGGACGAGGCGTACACGCCGGTCGTCATCCGCGTGAAGCGCTTCGGCGCGGAGTGGATGACGGTCGAGGACGCCGTCGACCGGATGGAGCTCGTCGGCCACGACTTCTTCCTCTTCATCGACGCGCGGACCGACAGCCCCAGCGTGGTCTACCGCCGCAAGGGCTGGGACTACGGCGTCATCTCCCTCGCGGCCCAGGCGGCCCCCGCCGAGCTCGCGTCCTAACCAGCAGTCACGCGAGCGCCCGCGGCCGTCCGCGCCGCGGGCGCTCCGTTGCGAGTGCAAGGGGACGAGCGGGCGTCGTCTCTTGAGTGAGCGGCCTCTCTTCGTCAAGTGATCGCCGTGCGACGGGTGACGTCGGCGCGACGGGGCGGAACGAGCCACGAGATGGCGGCGATCAGGGCGGGCAGCACGAGGGCGAGCAGGGCAAGCCAGAGCAAGGGGGTGTCGCCAAGATCGAACGTCGCGATCGACCGCGAGAGTCCCCAGACCGGGATCTGCCCCGCCACCGTCCCCACGATCGTGCCGATCCCCGCGATGAGCAGGGCCTGCCACGCGTTCACGCCACGGCGCAGCAGCCGTCCGGCGCCGACCGCGGCGAGCGTCGCGTCGTCCGGTCGACGTTCGAAGCGGGACAGCCCGAGCGAGATGGCGCTCGCCCCGACCACCAGCACCGTCGTGACGGCGAGGACCGCGGCGAGCCAGGGGTCTCCGGTGGCGGGACCGCGCTCGGACGCGACGAAGATGCGCGAGACCGACACGTCCCCGCCGTTCCGGCGTTCCGTCTCGGCCGTCAGCCTGTCCAGCTCTGCCTGCGGCGGGAGAGCGTCGTAGCGGGCGACGATCGTGGCCGGCGCGGTCGCGATGCCGAGCCCGTCCGCGGTGGCCGGGGCGACGATCGCGCCCCACACCATCCTCCGGTCCAGCTCGATCGCCGGCAGCAGGATCCTTTGTTCCGCCGCAGGGGGAGTGTCTGTGCCGGGTCGCGCCTCGTCGGCCGCCCGGAATCGGGTCACCGTGATCATCCCGTCGTGCACGAGGTCGGGGGACGCGGCGACCGCCGCACCGCCGCGGTAGGCCGCCAGTGTCTCCGGCCTCAGAGAGACCCCGAGCACGGTCTCGAGATCTTCCGGAGCGACGATCGTGAGCTGCGCTCCGCGGTCCTCCTGCCAGGCGCACGAGGGGCACCGTGGATCGTGGTTCCGTGCGACGAAGAACTCCGACGCGTCGGGGTCGACCGGCTCATGGGTCGTCCGGTCGTAGAGGGGCGGGCGGGGAGAGCCGAGGACCGCCATCCCGGCCGGCGCCGGTTCCGTGCCCTCGAGCAGAGCATGCGCGGAAGCGAGCAGAGTGTCCTGGCTGGATTCCTCGCCCGCGACGACGCGGGCGAGGAGGCTCTGCTCCGGGGCGGAATACGCATACGCCCGCACCGCGGACGCGGCGTTCAGGGCGATGACCGAGAGGACGAAGGACGCTGCGAACACGGTCGCCGCGATCGCAGCGAAGGCGGGGACCACGCGTGAGGGCGCGGCTGCAGCGTCCCGGCTCGCGAGCCGCGCGCCGTGCCCCAGGCGCGCGATCGGCCGCGACAGGACCACGAAGATCCAGTGGCCGGCGAGGATCACTCCGACCTGGAACACGACCGGACCGAGGACGAGGGCGATCAGCGCGGCGATCCGCAGGGGCTCGATCGTCTCGGACGGTCCCTGCGGGACCATCGCGGCGATCGTCAGCCCGCTCGCCACGGTGAGCCCCACGCTGCCGAGCACGAGCACGAGCCCCCCGACCGGGCGTCGTGCATTCAGCCGCGCGGGTCGGCGGGCACCGCGCAGCGCCCAGAGCGGATCGCCGCGCGTCGCCGAGCGTGCGGGTGCGACCGCGGCGAGCGTGCCGATCAGGAGCGCGAAGACCGCGATCGCGGCGATCAGGGCGGCGGGTAGGCGGAAGCCCCAGTTGCCCCAGAAGGTGCTCACGGCCCCGCGGTCGGTGGCCGCGAGCGCGATCGCGGCGCCACCGGCACCGAGGAGGAGCCCGCCGGCCGCGCCGAGGGCGCCCAGGAACGCCCCCTGCAGCAGGACCACACGGAAGACATCGCGCCGGGCGGCGCCCACGCTCGACGCGACCGCGAGAGCGCGTTGCTGGCGCCGGGCGCTGACGGCGAGGGCCGCGCCGGCCAGGAGCACGACCAGGTACCCGCTGAACACGGCCACGACCGCGCCGATCACCAGCATGCTCCACTGCGCGCTCGCGTCGCCGCCGCTGACGAACGCACCGGGCGGAGGCGCCGTCGCGAGATCGTGCGCGTAGGCGACGTACCCCGCGTCGTTGAGCTCGCGCAGCTGTGTCGCCGTCGGCTGCCAGTCGGCGAGGTACCAGCGCGCGGACGCTCCAGTGGGTTCCGGCAGGCTCGCCGCGCCGTTGGGGAGGAACAGCCTTTCCTCCGACTCCTGCTGGTCCGCTCGCCGCAGGGTCCCGGTGATCGTGAAGGTCGCGCCCGACTCGCTCAGGGTGACGGTGTCGCCGATGCCGGCCCCGAGCCGCGTGAGGAGCCCTGGGCTGACCATCGCTTCGGCCGGTCCGTGGGGCGTTTCCCCCGCGATCGGTACATAGCGTCCCTCGACGAGCGGATCCCACGCGTCCCCGACCGTGACGTCGACGCGGCCTCGGCCGCCTGCGGTGTCGATCACGGCGGTGGTCTCCGTGAGCGTGAGCGGAGCGGATCCGGCGGGGATCATCGCAGGCGGTCCGGTCGGCGGCGCCAGCGCCTCGGCTGGAGGCCTGCCTGCGAAGCCCCGGCTGTACCGTGGATCGTCCACGGCCTGCTCGGGGGCGGGGCGTATTCCGGTCGACTCGATCCACGATTGCGCACGCCCGAGTTGCAGCGTCGCGGCCTGCTCCGGGGTCGCGCGGTGGCTCTCCCCGAAGATCGCGGCGCCGGCGAGACCCGCGACCGGGAGCGCCACGAGCAGCACGACGAGTGCGCTCGACCCTCGGGAGCGTGCGACGCTGCGCCAGGCGAGCCGCCCCGTGACCCGCAGAGCCGGCCAGCCCGCGCGCCGCGCCCTCACGCCCGTGCCCCGGCAAGGAGGACGTCGGGGCCGTCCCGACGGGTCTCGTCGACGATGCGGCCGTCGCGGAGGGAGAGGATGCGGTCGGCCCACGATGCATGGCGGGCCTCATGCGTGACGAGGATCGCCGCCGCCCCCGCGTCGACGCGCGAGCGCAGCATCCGTAGCACCTGATCCCCGGTCGTGGTGTCGAGAGCCCCGGTCGGCTCGTCCGCGAGGATGAGCCGGCGGGAGCCGACCACGGCTCGCGCGATCGCGACGCGCTGCTGCTGACCCCCAGAGAGCTCGTCCGGATACGCGCCCCGGCGGTCGTCGAGCCCCACGGAAGCCAGTGCGTCCCGGCCGGCGCGACGTGCGACGCGGGCGCCGAAGCCGTCGAGCTCGAGCGGCAGCGTGATGTTCTCGAGTGCCGTGAGCGTCGGGATCAGGTTGAAGTCCTGGAAGACGAAGCCGAGTGACCGCCGTCGCAGGGCGGCCAGACGGGAGGACGAGAGCCCGCTCAGGAATTCGCCCTCGACGACGACCTCGCCCGAGGTGGGGGCGGCCAGGCCGCCGGCGATCGCGAGGAGCGTGGACTTCCCCGATCCGGACGCGCCCATGACGGCGACGAGCTCGCCGCGCGCCACCTCGAGGTCGATGCCCGACAGCGCCGTGACGGCGGTCTCGCCGGAACCGTACTGCCTGCTGACGCCGACGAGGCGGAGGACCACCTCGCTCATCGGACGGTCCGCGCCGGTCGGCCGCGCCGAGGACGGTCGGTCGCGAGCTCGATCGTGTGGCGAGGGTACTGCGCGAGGCGCTGCTCGACGTGATCGAGCCAGCGCACCTCCGCCTCGGCGTGGAAGACCAGCGCGTCGACGACGAGCGACCAGGCGAGTTCCTCGGGACCTTCGGGATCGGCCGGCCGCGTGCGGCCGAGCTCCTGGAGATGTGCCAGCGTCGCGCGCCGTTGCGCGCGGATGACGTCGGTGACATCCACCCCGGGCAGGGTGGCCGCTATCGCCAGCTTCACCGCGAGTTCGTCGCGCGTCGCCGTCGTGCGCTCCACGGGGGCGGCGAGCCACGCGCGTACCTCCGCGCTCCCGGCATCCGTGATCTCCCAGTAGACGTGCCCCTGGGCGTCGGTGTCCCCCTTCGTCACCAGGCCGTCGCGCTCGAGTCGGTCGAGAGTGTTGTAGATCTGGCCGACGTTGAGGGGCCACGTGGATCCCGTACGGCGATCGAACTCTGCCCTCAGCTGATAGCCGTAGCACGACCCTTGGTCGAGGATCGCCAGCAGGCTCTGTCGCACTGACATCCGTCCCCCCTTTGCATGCTGGGTATGTGTTTGCTCAGTATATGCATACCGAGAATGCATTGTGTAGGACGCACCCGCGCTCACCAGACCGCACCCAGCCCCGCCGAGGTCACGGGCGGATAACATGGGCGGGTCATGTCCGGCGTCCGCGCCGGCGTCACGCGCCTCCGCGCCGCCCGAAAGATGGAGATGCTCCATGGCCAATCCGCTCGAGAAACTGCTCCGCGCCGGCGAGGGCCGTCTGCTGCGGCGCCTCCAGCAGGTCGCGAAGGCGGTCAATGCCCTCGAGGACGAGTACTCGCACCTCACGGACGAGGAGCTGCGGGGCGAGACGGCGGAGTTCCGGGCGCGCTACGAGGCGGGCGAGACCCTCGACAAGCTCATGCCGGAGGCGTTCGCGGCCGTCCGCGAGGCCGCCAAGCGCACGCTCGGCCAGCGCCACTACGACGTGCAGATCATGGGCGGCGCTGCCCTGCACCTCGGCAACATCGCCGAGATGAAGACCGGTGAGGGCAAGACCCTCGTGGCCACGCTGCCGGCCTATCTCAACGCGATCGCGGGCGAGGGCGTCCACGTCGTCACGGTGAACGACTTCCTCGCGTCCTACCAGGCCGACCTCATGGGTCGCGTGTTCCGCGCACTGGGGATGACGACGGGCACGATCATCTCGGGCCAGACCCCCGACGTCCGCCGCGAGCAGTACAACGCCGACATCACGTACGGCACGAACAACGAGTTCGGCTTCGACTACCTGCGCGACAACATGGCGTGGCGCAAGGAGGACCTCGTCCAGCGTGGCCACTTCTTCGCGATCGTCGACGAGGTCGACTCGATCCTCATCGACGAGGCCCGCACCCCCCTCATCATCTCGGGCCCCGCCTCGGGCGAGGCGAACCGCTGGTTCACCGAGTTCGCGAAGATCGCGAACACGCTCGAGGAGGGTGTCGACTTCGAGGTCGACGAGAAGAAGCGCACGGTCGGCGTTCTCGAGCCCGGCATCGAGAAGGTCGAGGACTACCTCGGCATCGACAACCTCTACGAGTCGGCGAACACGCCGCTCATCTCCTTCCTCAACAACTCGATCAAGGCGCGCGCGCTGTTCAAGCGGGATGCCGACTACGTCGTCATGAACGACGAGGTCATGATCGTCGACGAGCACACGGGCCGCATCCTCGTCGGCCGCCGCTACAACGAGGGCGTCCACCAGGCGATCGAGGCCAAGGAGAACGTCCCGGTCAAGGCCGAGAACCAGACCCTCGCGACGGTCACGCTCCAGAACTACTTCCGCCTCTACGAAAAGCTCGCCGGCATGACCGGTACCGCCGAGACCGAGGCGGCCGAGTTCATGTCGACGTACAAGCTCGGCGTCGTCCCGATCCCGACCAACAAGCCGATGATCCGCAAGGACCAGTCCGACCTCGTCTACAAGAACGAGCCGGCGAAGTTCGAGCAGGTCGTCGAGGACATCGCCGAGCGGCATGCCAACGGCCAGCCGGTCCTCGTCGGCACCGTGAGCGTCGAGAAGAGCGAGTACCTCTCGCGGATGCTGGCGAAGAAGGGCATCAAGCACGAGGTCCTCAACGCCAAGAACCACGCGCGCGAGGCGGAGATCGTCGCGCGCGCCGGGCGGCTCGGCGCCGTCACGGTCGCGACCAACATGGCCGGCCGTGGCACGGACATCATGCTCGGGGGCAACGCCGAGTTCCTCGCCGTGCAGGAGCTGAAGGAGAAGGGCCTCGATCCGGTCGAGACGCCGGAGGCGTATGAGGCCGAGTGGGATGCCGTGTACGAGGGCACGCGCGACCGCGTCGCGGCCGAGGCCGCGAAGGTCGTCGAGACGGGCGGCCTGTACGTCCTCGGCACCGAGCGACACGAGTCGCGCCGCATCGACAACCAGCTGCGCGGTCGCTCCGGCCGTCAGGGCGACCCGGGCGAGAGCCGCTTCTACCTGTCGCTGACCGACGACCTCATGCGCCTGTTCCAGTCCGGTGCCGCCGAGGCGATCCTGTCCCGCACGAACTTCCCCGACGATGTCGCGATCGAATCGGGCATGGTCTCGCGCGCCATCAAGAGTGCGCAGACGCAGGTGGAGGCGCGCAACGCCGAGGTGCGCAAGAACGTCCTCAAGTACGACGACGTCCTCAGCCGCCAGCGCGAGGCGATCTACGCCGACCGCCGCCACATCCTCGAGGGCGACGACATCGCCGACCGCGTCCAGCACTTCATCGAGGATGCGATCGACGCGATCATCGAGGACCACACCGGCAGTGGCCACACCGAGAGCTGGGACTTCGACGCCCTGTGGGCCGAGCTCAAGACGGTCTATCCCGTGAGTGTGACGATCGACGAGGTCGTCGCCGAGGCGGGCACGAGGGGTCGTGTCACGCCGGAGGGCCTCAAGCGCGAACTCCGTTCCGACGCCAAGGTCGCGTACGAGACGCGCGAGGAGACCCTCGGCGATGCCGCGGTCCGCGAGCTCGAGCGCCGGGTCGTGCTGCAGGTGCTCGACCGCCGCTGGCGCGACCACCTCTACGAGATGGACTACCTCAAGGACGGCATCGGCCTGCGCGCGATGGCCCAGCGCGATCCGCTGATCGAGTACCAGCGCGAGGGCTTCCAGATGTTCCAGTCGATGATGGGCTCCATCAAGGAGGAGTCGGCCGGCTTCCTCTACAATCTCGAGGTCGAGGTGCGCCGCCCCGACGGCGAGCACACGGAGATCGAGGCCAAGGGGCTCGGGATCGAGCAGGCGGCCGGGCGTCAGCTCGAGTACTCGGCGGCGAACGATGCCGGCGAGGTCGAGGTGCGCAACGAGCGCGGTCAGGTGCAGCAGGGCGCGACGGACCGCCTGCGTCAGGCGGCGCAGCAGGCCGCGGCGCAGCAGGCGGCCGCGCAAGGCCAGCCCCCGCAGCAGGCGCCCGAGCAGCCCCGCCAGCCCGCCGCGCGCGGCGCCTTCGGGCAGCGCGTCGACGGTCCGGCGGCCGCGCCGCAGAACCGCGCGCAGCGCCGCGCCGCCGACAAGAAGAAGTAGGCCCCCGGGCGGGCTCCTGGCGAGCGGAGCTATCCTGGGCGGATGCGCTCCCTCGACCAGTCCAGCAAGCTGAAGAACGTCCTGTACGAGATTCGGGGCGCTGCGCTGGCCGAGGCCGACCGCCTGGAGGCCGAGGGCCACTCGATCCTGAAGCTCAACACGGGTAACCCCGCCGCGTTCGGGTTCGAGGCGCCGTTCCAGATCGTGCGCGACATGATCGCGGCGATCCCGCACGCGCACGGCTACAGCGAGAGCCGCGGCATCCTGTCAGCGCGCCGCGCCGTCGTGTACCGCTACGAGGAGGTCCCGGGCTTTCCCGAGGTCGACCCGGACGACGTGTTCCTCGGCAACGGGGTGTCCGAGCTCATCACGATGGTGATGCAGGCGCTCCTCGACGAAGGCGACGAGGTGCTGATCCCGGCGCCCGACTACCCGCTGTGGACCGCGATGACGAGCCTCGGCGGCGGAACGCCGGTGCACTACCTCTGCGACGAGGAAGCCGGGTGGGAGCCCGACCTCGAGGACATCCGCGAGAAGATCACGCCGCGCACGAAGGCGATCGTCATCATCAACCCGAACAATCCGACGGGTGCGGTCTACTCGCGTCACGTGCTGGAGGGGATCGCGGCGATCGCGCGCGAGCACTCGCTCCTGCTCCTGTCGGACGAGATCTACGACCGCATCCTCTTCGACGGTGCCGAGCACATCCCGATGGCGACGATCGCGCCCGATCTCCTGTGCCTCACGTTCAACGGCCTGTCCAAGACGTACCGGGTCGCCGGTTACCGTTCCGGATGGCTCGTGATCACCGGCCCGAAGGACCACGCCCGCGGCTTCCTCGAGGGGATCACCCTGCTCGCCTCGACGCGCCTGTGCCCCAACGTGCCCGCTCAGCATGCCGTGCAGGCCGCCCTGTCGGGCATCCAGTCGATCGACGCGCTCATCGCGCCGCCCGGTCGTCTGCACGAGCAGCGGGATGCCGCGTGGGAGGCGCTCGAGGCGATCCCGGGGGTCTCGTGCGTGCGCCCGCGCGGTGCGCTGTACGCGTTCCCGCGGCTCGACCCGGACGTATACGAGATCCACGACGACGAGAAGTTCGTCTACGACCTCCTGATGGCCGAGCACGTCCTGCTCGTGGGCGGCACCGGGTTCAATTGGCCGACGCACGACCACCTGCGGATCGTGACGCTCCCCGAGACCCGCGTGTTGACCGACGCGATCGAGCGGATGGGCAACTTCCTCTCCACCTACCGCCAGTAACCTCCTCCGGGGCTCCGCCCTCCGGGCTGCGCCACCTCGCGTTCTCACGTGGGTGGGGCGGGGTGAGGGCGGGCGCGGGGTCAGAGGAGGGCGAGGGAGGTCGCGCGCCAGCGCCGGTCCCAGCCCTCCAGCCGGATGGCGACGGCTCGCGTGCGCGCGGGGCCGGCCACCACCACGACCGCCTCGACGACCGAGTCGGCAGGGGAGGTCACCCGCGTCGACAGCACGGTGTGCACGGGACGCGCCGCGGGGACGCCGCGCGCGCTGCGCGCCCGCGTCGCCAGGTTCGCCCGGGTCAGGAGCACGCGGTAGGCATCCTCCGCGAGCCACCGCGCGAGCTGGTCGACCTCGCGGACGCCGGCGAGAACCTCCAGCACGCCGCACGTGAGGTTCCGGACCAGGGGTTCCGGGTCGGGCAGGTCGCGGGACGCGGTCCGCTGCCGGTCGAACGGATCGACGTCGTCGGGCCGCGCCCGGGGCGGGGGCGGTGGCGTGTAGGCACGGGGGCGCGCGGTCATGTGGGGCTCCAGGAGGGGGGATCGGAGTGGCCCCAGTAGAGCACGTGTCATGTCACGTCGGAAGCGCCCGGCGCGACAATGTGGAAAGTCTCATCGTCGTGTCACGGACCTGCTCTAGCGTCGGCGGGGTGCACGGCGACCGCTTCTTCGAAGACCTGGAGCACCAGCTCGACGCCGAATGGGAGGCCGAGCGCGCGGCGCTCGACTCCGAGGCCGAGCGGGTCCGCATCTCGCGGCTGACGCTGCGCGACCGGCTGTCCGCGCTCGTCGGGGAGCTGCCAATCGGCCTCGACCTCGTCTCCGGCGAACCGGCCCAGGGGCGGCTGTGGGCGGTCGGCGCGGACTGGGCGGGAATGGAGGGGCCCCGCGGCTCGCACCTGCTCGTCCCGCTCGCCGCGATCCGCGGCATCCGTCTGCCACTGCCCGACCTCCTGCTCTCGACGCGGGCGGATGCCGCGGCGGCGCGCCGGTCGGTCGCGGAGCGCATGGGGCTCGGCTTCGTGCTCCGCGCGGTCGCGCGCCGACGGCTCCCCGTGCTCGTCCGCCTCGACCGCGATCGCGAGGTCACGGGCACGATCGACCGCGCCGGCGCCGATCACCTGGACCTCGCGCTGCACCCGGGCGACGCTCCCCGGCGTGCGGAGGAGGTGTCCGGCTTCGCGATCGTGCCGTTCGCGGCGATCGTCGCGATCCGCGTCGACGAGCGCCCGGTCTGACGGTCAGTCCGGGTTCCGGACCGTGCCCCGTCCCCACAGTTCCGGGAAGCTCGCCGCGTTCGACTGGTGCCAGAGCGCGATCCGCCGCGCCTCTTCGGCCTGATCGTCGAGGTACTCCGTCACGGACTCCTCCTCGATCCGCCACTGCGGGGGCGCGCCGACGCGCGCGCCGCGCAGCCGGCCGTCGAGGACGAGGGCGACGACCTCGTCCGCCGACACGCCGAGCACCTCGGCCACGGCGGCAGGCGCGAGCATACGCATGCCGGATGCAGGGGATTCGGGCATGAGTCGATTATCCGCCCCCGCGACGTCACCCCTGGTGGATGACGCGCGCTGTGGATAAACGCCGCGCCCGATTCCGGTTCTCGGTGAGGATGTCGGTCATGACGGCCCTCCCGACGTCCGCGCGTCGTGCCCGCCCGCTGTGGGCAGACGTGCGGTTCCTCCTCGGCATCGTGCTGATCCTCGTGTCCGTCTCCGGCGTGTGGCTCGTCGTGGCCGCGGCCCGGCAGACGACGCCGGTCCTCGTCGCCTCACGCACGCTCGTCCCGGGCCACGAGGTCGCCGCCGGCGATCTGCGCATCGTGGACGTCGCCCTCGGTGCGGCCTCCTCGGCCTATCTCTCCGCCGCGGCGACCGCTACGGGGCGTGTCGCGACGCGGACGGTCGTGGCCGGCGAGCTCGTGCCGGCCGACGCGCTCGCGGACGCCGCGGAGACCGAGGTGACGCGCGTGGTCGTCCGGAGTGCGGCGGACGTCCCGGCATCCGTCGTCGGCGGCACCACGGTCGAGGTGTGGGCCGCACCGCCGGCCGAGGGAACGGCCGTCGCCGCCCCGCGGATCCTCGTCGCGGATGCCGTCGTCGCCGCGGTCTCGGAGGAGACGGGCATGATCCGCGGCGGCACGACCGCGATCGAGCTCGTCATCCCGCGCGCGGCGGCGCCGGACGTCCTCGAGGCCGTCGCGACCGGCTCGTCGATGTCCGTCCTTCCGGTCGCCGGAGGCTCCCGGTGAGGTCCGTCGTCGTCGCGGTGGGCGCGAACGGCGAGGCGCTCGCCGCAGCGCTCGGGCGCGCCGGGGTCGGCGTGCGCGCCGTCGTCCCGCCCGAGGCTCTCCCCGAGGCCCTGCTCGACGGCGCGGACGCGCTCGTCCTCGAGGTCACGCGGTCGAGTCTCGACGCGGACGTCGTCGCGCTCTGCGACCGGGTGGGCGCGCGCATCGTGCCGCTGTGCGGCGACGAGTCCGGCCGCCGGGTCGCCGCCGCGTTCGGGCTCCCGGAGGCCCTCCCGCTCGACGTCGACGCGGATGCCGTGATCCGCGCGCTGAGCGCGCCCGCGCCGTCGTTCGAGCGGGCCCGAAGCTCGGCATCCGCCCGCGGCGTCCTCGCCGTCTGGGGTCCGGCCGGCGCTCCCGGGCGCTCGACGATCGCGATCGAGCTGGCCGTGGAGCTCGCGCGCGGAGGCCGCCGCACCGGCCTCGTCGACGCCGACAGCCACGCTCCCTCCCTGGCGCTGCTCCTCGGGCTGGCGGAGGAAGGTCCCGGCTTCGCGGCGGCGTGCCGCCAGGCCGACCGCGGCCTGCTCGACGTCGCCGAGCTCACGCGCATCGCGGAGCCGGTTCCCGGCGCGCCCGGCGTCGAGGTGCTCACCGGCATCAACCGGCCGGGGCGCTGGCCGGAGCTCTCCGAGCGCCGTGTCGCGGCCGCGCTCGCCGCGTGCCGCGGCTGGGCGGACCACACGGTCGTCGACGTCGCCGCCCCGCTCGAGCGCGACGAGGAGATCGTGAGCGACCTCGACGGCGGTCCGCGCCGGAACGCGGCGACGATCGCGGCGCTGCAGGCGGCGGATGCCGTCGTCGCGGTGTTCGCGGCGGATCCGCTCGGCGTCGCCCGGTTCGTCCGCGCGGCCCCCGAGCTGCGCGCCGTCGTCGGCGCCGTGCCGGTGTTCGCGATCGCGAACCGCGTGCGTCCGGCCGCGGTCGGGATCGACGCGCGCGGCCAGGTGCGTCGGACCGTCGAGCGCTTCGCCGGCGTGCGCGACGTGTGGTTCGTGCCCGACGACCGTCGCGCCGCCGACGCGAGCCGGCTCGCATCCCGGCCGGTCGCCCTGGGCTCGCCGCGCTCGGCTCTGACCCAGTCCGTGCGCCGCTTCGTCGGCGAGGCCCTGCTGCCGCCGGCCGCCGCGGCGCCCGGCGGCCGGCGGGCGCAGCGCACCGGACGCGGCCGCGCGCGCTCGCCCCTTGCAATCGGCAGGGCGGGCGCGTCCTAGGCTGGGTGCGTGTCGACGCTCTCGGATCTGGTCTACTCGCAGGGACTCGCGGATGAGGCCGACGTCGAGTGGCTCCATCGACTCGCCGGCGACGGCCAGCTGCTCGCCGACCTGGCCCTCGCCGACATCGTGATCTGGGCTCCGACGGCGGACGACTCGTTCGTCGCGGTCTCCCACACCCGGCCCGGCAGCGCCGCGACGCTCTTCTATCGCGACATCGTCGGCGAGCACGTGCGTCCGCAGTGGCGGATGCAGGTGCGCGAGGCGTACGTCTCCGGGCGCATCGTGGACTCCGCCTCGCCCGACTGGTTCGAGGAGACCCCCACGCGGGTCCGCGCGGTCCCGATCGTCCGCACCGCCCCGCGGGCGGGGGAGGAGCCCCGCGCGATCGCGGTGCTCACCCGGCACACGAACCTCGGCGAGACCCGGACGCCGTCGCGTCAGCAGATCACGTTCAACGACTGCGCCGATGACCTGTTCGGGATGATCGCCTCGTCCGACTTCCCAGACCCGTCCGCCCCCACGGCCCCGCGTCGCGGCGCGCCCCGCGCGTCCGACGGCCTCATCCGGCTGGACGTCGACGGCATCACCACGTTCGCGAGCCCCAACGCGCTCTCCGCGTTCAACCGGATGGGCTTCGACGACGAGCTCGAGGGCGAGTCGCTCGTCGAGGTGACGACCCAGATCCTCCCCTCGAAGCGGCAGTTCGACGAGTCGCTGCCGCTCGTCGTGACCGGCCGGTCACCGTGGCGCACCGACGTCGAGGCGCGCGGGGTGACCGTGTCGCTGCGCGCGATCCCGCTGCGCGACCACGGCACGCGCATCGGCGCGATCGTGCTGTGCCGCGACGTGACCGAGCTCCGCCACCGCGACCAGGAGCTCCTCACGAAGGACGCGACGATCCGCGAGATCCACCATCGCGTCAAGAACAACCTGCAGACCGTCGCCTCGCTGCTGCGGATCCAGGCGCGGCGCACGCACTCCGACGAGGCGCGGGATGCGCTGACCCAGGCCATGCGCCGCGTCACCGCGATCGCGGTCGTGCACGACACGCTGTCGGAGGGGCTGGCGCAGAGCGTCGACTTCGACGACGTCTTCGCGCGGGTCATGAAGCTCATCGCGGAGGTCGCCGCGGCGCCGTCCACGCAGGCGCGTACGCGGACGACCGGGGCGTTCGGCACGCTCCCGAGCGAGTACGCGACGCCGCTCTCGCTGGCGCTGACCGAGCTCGTGACGAACGCGGTCGAGCACGGCCTGGCCGGCCGTGAGGGTGACGTCGTCATCTCTGCGGAGCGCACGGCCGAGCAGCTCGAGGTGCGCGTGCGCGACACCGGTGTGGGGCTGCCGGAGGGTCAGGTGGGCCGCGGGCTGGGCACGCAGATCGTCCGCACCCTCATCGAGGGCGAACTGGGCGGCACGATCGACTGGCACACGCTGGTGGGCAGCGGCACGGAGGTCACGATCGACATCCCGATGCGCTACATCGAGCGCGACGAGGTCGTCTAGCGGCTCAGGAGGCGCGGCGCGCGCGGGCGGCGCGGCGCTTGAGCGCCCGGCGCTCGTCCTCGGACAGGCCACCCCAGACACCCGAGTCCTGTCCGCTCTCGAGCGCGTACTGGAGGCAGATCTCCGTCACGGTGCAGCGCGCGCACACGGACTTCGCCTTGTCGATCTGGTCGACCGCCGGCCCCGTGTTCCCCACCGGGAAGAACAGCTCGGGGTCGACCGTAAGGCAGGCCGCTTTGTCGCGCCAATCCATGTAGTGCTCCTTGTGACAAACAGGAAGGGGGGAGTCTGTGTGGTGCAGAGCCCGGATCTTGGTCCGCTACTCTGTGTGGTGTGCGAGCTCGTAGCTCGCCCCACGCCGCTGTGGGAGCACACAACGCCGTCAATCGTTTCACAGTGTGAAGGACGGATCAAGGGTTTCGCACGTTGTGTCGTGCGCTTTCTGCGATCAGGAGATTCATGTCGACGACGATTCTGACCCGGCTCGCCGCGCTGCTCGTCCTCCTCGAGGGCATCGGCCTCGTGTTCCTCACGGGCTGGCAGGTCGTCGCGATGCTCGGCGGTGACACCGATTCGCTGACGAGCGCGCTCGCGCTCGCGGTCCTCACGGCCGTGGCGGCCGCCGGCCTGATCGCCTTCGGCGTCGCGATCGGGCGCGGCAGCTCGTGGGGCAGATCGGGCGGCGTCGTGGCCCAGCTCCTCATCCTCGCGGTCGCGATCGGTGCCTTCACGGGCGCCTACGCGGAGCCGTTGACCGGCCTGTGGATCGCGCTGGTCGCGATCGTCGGCCTCGTCCTGCTGGTCCTCGTCATCTGGCGGACGCCCCGCCCGCCGCGCCCGACCGACTGACCGCGCCGCGAGGTCGGATCAGGCGTCGACGCCCAGGAGCGTCCGCAGGCGCGCGACGTGGCCCGTCGCCTTCACGTTGTAGAGCGCCTGCACGACCACGCCGTCCTCGTCGAGGACGAACGTGGAGCGGAGGACGCCCTCGATCGTCTTGCCGTAGTTCTTCTTCTCGCCCCACGCGTCGTAGGCGAGGTGGACCGCGTGATCGGGGTCGCTGAGCAGCGGGAACGTGAGTCCGTCGTGCTCGCGGAACGTGCGCAGCTTCGCGGGGGTGTCGCGGCTGATCCCGAGCACGCTGTATCCGGCGCCCTGCAGCGAGGAGAGGCTGTCGCGGAAATCGCACGCCTGCGTCGTGCAGCCCGGCGTCATGGCCGCGGGGTAGAAGTAGAGGATGACGCGACGCCCGCGGTAGTCGCTGAGCGACACCTCGGCGCCGTCCTGATCGGTGAGCGTGAAGTCGGGAGCGGTCATGCCGGGTTCGAGATGCGTCACGGACTCAGCCTAAAGGTCGTGAGCAGGCGCTGCAGGGAGTCCAGGCGGGCCGGGCCGCGGTCGCCGAGCCGGCCCTCGGCCACCGCCTCGACGATCGCGCAGTCCGGGGCGTCGGGCAGGTGCGTGCAGCCGCGCGGGCACTCCTCGGCGAGTTCCGCGAGGTCGGTGAAGGCGTCGAGGATGTGGGTCGGGTCGACGTGACCCAGGCCGAACGACCGCACGCCGGGGGTGTCGATGACCCACCCGGATCCGCCCGCCTCGCGGTAGCGCAGCGACACGGTCGACGACGAGGTGTGGCGACCGCGACCGGTCACCTCGTTGACGTGCCCCGTCGCCCGCCCGGCGTCCGGCACGAGCGCGTTGATGAGCGTCGACTTCCCCACGCCGGAGTGGCCGACGAACACCGTCGTGTGGCCCACGAGCTCCGCCCCGATCCGCTCCAGCGGCACGTCGTCGCGCCCGCTCGTGAACACCTCCAGGTCGAGGCCGGCGAAGTGCGAGAGGAATTCGGACGGATCGGCGAGATCCCGCTTGGTCACGACCAGCATCGGACGGATGCCGGCATCCAGCGCCGCGACGAGGTACCGGTCGACGAGCCGCTGCCGCGGCTCGGGGTCGGCGGCCGCGACGACGACGACCATCTGGTCGGCGTTCGCGACGATGACACGCTCGACCTTGTCGGTGTCGTCCGCGCTGCGGCGCAGGAGCGTCGAACGATCCTCGATCGCGACGATGCGCCCGAGCGTGCCCTCCGCGCCGGACGTGTCGCCGACGACCCGGACGCGGTCGCCCGTCACGATCGCGTTGGTGCGCAGCTCGCGCGCCCGTGAGGTCACGATCTCGTGCTCGTCGCCGCCGTCCTCGTCCACCAGGACCGCGTATCGGCCCCGATCGACGCTCAGTACGAGGCCCGAGATGGCGTCGTCGTGCGCGGGACGCCGCTTCGTGCGGGGCCGGTTCGCCTTCGGGTTGGGGCGGACCCGCACGTCCGACTCGTCGAACTCGGGTTCGTCGTCGTCGTCGCTCCCGAACCAGCTCACGCCGCGGCGCCCCCCGGCGCGACGTCGAGCATCCGGCGCCAGAGCTCCGGGAACTCGGGCAGGGTCTTCGCGGTCGTGCCGATGTCGTCGATCTCCACGCCGGGAACGGCGAGCCCGACGAGCGCGCCGGTCGTCGCCATCCGGTGGTCGTGGTACGCGTGCCACAGCCCGCCGTGGAGGGGGCGCGGGATGATCCGGATGCCGTCCTCGAACTCCTCCGCCTCGCCGCCGAGCCCCCGCAGCTCCGCCACGAGCGCCGCGATGCGGTCGGTCTCGTGCCCGCGGATGTGCCCGATCCCGTGCAGGCGCGAAGGAGCGTCGGCGAACGCCGCGAGCGCGACGATCGTCGGTGCGAGCTCGCCGGCGGCGGAGAGGTCGAGGTCGACCCCGCGGATGCCGCCCTCGGCGGTGACCGTGAGCGCGCCGTGGCGCCGGGACACGCGTGCGCCCATCTCGGACAGGATGTCGCCGAGCAGCGCGCCCGGCTGGGTGGAGTGCGCCGGCCAACCGGTCACGCTCACCGAGCCGCCGGTCACGAGCGCGGCCGCGAGGAACGGGGCCGCGTTGGAGAGGTCGGGCTCGATCGTGACCTCCTTCGCGCGGATCGGCGCGGGCGGCACGATCCATTCGCCCACCCGCGGCCGCTCGACGTGGATGCCGTGCCGGCCCAGCGCCTCCACGGTCATGTCGATGTGCGGCATGCTCGGAAGCCGCTCGCCCTCGTGGACGAGGTGGAGCCCGGTGTCGAAGCGGGGTGCCGCGAGCAGCAGCCCGGAGACGAACTGGCTCGACGCGCTCGCGTCGATCGTGACCTCGCCGCCGCGGATGTGGCCGCGGCCGCGCACCGTGAAAGGGAGGGACCAGGAGCCGCCGTCGTCCACGTCGATGCCGAGGTCGCGGAGGGCGTGGATCATGGCGCCCATCGGCCGGTGCAGGGCGCTCGGATGCGCCGTCATCTCGACGTCGCCCGCGGCGAGTCCCGCGAGTGCGGACACGAAACGCATGACGGTGCCCGCCTGACCGCAGTCCACGACGGCGGCCTGGAGCGGGAACGTGGGCTCCACGAGCAGGTCCGGGCCGAACGCGCCCGGCTCGGGGATCGCTTCGATGTGCGCGCCGAGCGCCGAGAGCGCGTCCACCATGCGGGCCGAGTCGTCCGAGTGCAGGGGGCCGCGGAGCGTTCCCGGCGCCTCAGCGAGGGCCGCCAGGACGAGCTCCCGCCCGGTGAGCGACTTCGATCCGGGCACGGTGACCGTCGCATGAAGGGGTGCCGCGGCGACCGGGGCCGGCCAGGCGCCCGAGTCGTCGCGCGCGGGATCGAGGGAATACCCGAGTGCGGTCATCGGTTCCAGCCTACTGAGACCGGAGCGGCACGGAGGGAGCGGCATGATCGCCACGAGCGAGGAGCTGACCCTGGTGCGCGAGCTGGCGGACATAGACTGGCGCGTGATGGATGACGAGGTCGACCCGGTGTCCGAGGCGCGCGGGCAGTTCGAGGAGCAGGCCCTCCCTTACATGGACCAGCTCTACGCCGCCGCGCTCCGCATGACGCGCAACCCCGCCGACGCCGCCGATCTCGTCCAGGAGACGTTCGTGAAGGCGTTCGCGTCGTGGAAGACGTTCACGCAGGGCACGAACCTCAAGGCATGGCTGTACCGCATCCTGACGAACTCCTACATCAACACGTACCGGAAGAAGCAGCGCGAGCCCTACCAGGGCACGATCGACGACCTCGAGGACTGGCAGCTCGGCGGCGCCGAGTCGACGACCGCGACGAGCACGCGGTCGGCCGAGGCCGAGGCGATCGACCGGATGCCGGACTCGGCCGTGAAGAACGCGCTGCAGGCGATCCCCGAGGACTTCCGGCTCGCGGTGTACCTCGCCGACGTCGAGGGCTTCTCCTACCAGGAGATCGCCGACATCATGAAGACCCCCATCGGCACGGTCATGAGCCGCCTGCATCGCGGCAGGCGGCTGCTTCGTGACCTTCTCGCCGACTACGCACGAGACCGCGGCATCCAGGCCGCGACGAGGAGCAGCAGATGAGTGACTGCGGCTGTGAGAAGGCCAGGCGTGACCTGGAGGAGTACCTGCGCCAGGAGGTGTGCAAGACCGAGCATGCCGACATCGCGGCGCACCTGGAGCACTGCCCGGAGTGTCGCGACGAGGCCACCGTCGCCCGGACGCTGACGGACGTCGTCGCGCGTGCATGCCGGGAGACGGCGCCCGAAGAGCTGCGCGACCAGGTGCTCGCGACGCTGCGCGACATTCAGGTGCACGCGCACTAATCCGACACAGAGCCCGCGCGGGGCATCCTCCCGGTCCCGCGTCCTAGGCTGGTGCGGATGAGGCACTGGCTGCTGACGCTCGAAATCGTCGCCAGCCCGTTGACGGAGATCTTCCTCGGCATCGCCGCCGTGGGACTCGTCATCGCGATCGTGGTGCCGCCGCGGCATCCGTGGCGTGTGCTGATCGCTGCGGGCGTGGGTGCGGTGTTCGGCGTGGGCGCCTACCTGCTGCTCAACGGGCTCAATGTTTTCGGCATCCAGCTGCCGTTCCTGGCGGAGGTGTACGCCGTCGCGGGCCTCGCGGGCTGCGGCGCCGCCATCGCGGCGGCGTGGGACCCGCCCTGGTGGCGTCGCACGATCGCGATCATCGCGGCGGTCGCGGCGCTCCTCGGCGGCGGACTCGGCGTGAACAAGACGTTCGCCGTCAACCACAACCTCGCGTCGCTGTTCGGCATCCAGGCGGCGGACCCCATCGTGCTGCCGCCGGTCACGTCGACCGCCGTTCCCACCGCACCGCTCTACCAGACCTGGACACCGCCGGCCGGGATGCCCGCGAAGGGGCAGGTCGGTGCTCTCGTGGGTGACGCCCTGATCCCCTCGCCCGGCTTCACGCCGCGGGAGGGGGCGATCTATCTCCCGCCGGCGGCGCTCGTGCCGAATCCGCCGGCCCTGCCGCTCATCGTGTTCATGATGGGCCAGCCCGGGTCGCCGGATCCGACGAGCCTCCAGCGCACCCTCGACGCGTACGCCGCAAAGCACCAGGGACTCGCGCCGATCGCGATCATCGCGGACCAGCTCGGCGCGACCACGGTCGATCCGGCGTGCGCCGACTCGCAGCGGTACGGCGCCGTGTCGAGCTACTTCAATGTGAGCATCCCTCAGTGGGCGCGCACGCATCTCAACGTCATCGACGACCCGCGCTACTGGACGATCGGCGGCTATTCGAACGGCGGCGCCTGCGCGTGGGCGTGGGCTGCGCAGTTCCCCGGGATCTGGGGCAACGTGTTCGCGGTTTCCGGAAACGAGTTCCCGGGGTCGGAGACCATCAAGAAGACCGTCGCCGAGGTGTTCGGGGGGAACCAGGACGCCTTCACGGCGGCATCCCCGCTCGCGCAGCTCGCCCGGCATCCCGGCGCCTACGCCGGCCACGTCGCGATCTTCACGATGGGCGCCGAGGACGACACGTTCGGTCCCGGCATCCAGCGCAATGCGAAGGCGGCCGCGGATGCCGGGTTCACGGTCCACCTCGAGCAGATCCCGGGCGCGGGTCACGTCGGGAACGCCCTGGACGGCGGCCTCACCGCCGGCGTGGCGGACCTGGGCTCCGCCCTCGGTCTCGCCCCGCCCGGCTAGCCCGAGCCCGGGCCCGGATCAGTGGGTGAGCGCGCGCTCCATGAGGTCGGCGTGCTCGATCGCGTGGATCTTCGGCGAGCCGGTCGCGGGCGACGCCGCCGCCGCGCGGGAGATGACCCGCATCGTGCGACCGCGCAGCTGCTTCACGTACTTGAGGGCGATGAACGGCCAGGCGCCCTGGTTCTCCGGCTCCTCCTGCACCCACACGAGTTCCGCGTTCGGGTACCGCTCGATGATCGCGTTGAGCCGATCGATCGGGGCCGGGTAGAACTGCTCGAGGCGCACGAGCGCGATCGTCGGGTCCGGGTGCTTGTCGAGCTCCGCCACGAGGTCCCAGTGCAGCTTCCCGGCGTGCAGCAGCACGCGGGTGACGGCGGCGGGATCCAGCTCGCGCGTGTCGTCGAGGACCGGCTCGAACTTCCCGTTGACGAAATCCTCGACGGGGCTCGTGGCCCCGCGAAGACGCAGCATCGCCTTCGGGGTGAAGACGACGAGCGGACGCCGCGGCCGGGCGTACGCCTGGCGACGCAGCAGGTGGAAGTACGACGCCGGCGTCGAGGGCCGGGCGACGGTCATGTTCTGCTGCGCGCACAGCTGCAGGTAGCGCTCGATACGGGCCGACGAGTGATCGGGGCCTTGACCCTCGTAGCCGTGCGGGAGCAGCAAGACGACGCTCGACTGCTGGCCCCACTTCTGGTCGGCCGAGGAGATGTACTCGTCGAGGATCGACTGCGCGCCGTTGGCGAAGTCGCCGAACTGCGCCTCCCACAGCACGAGGGCTTCGGGGGCCTCCACGGAGTAGCCGTACTCGAAGCCCATCGCGGCGTACTCGCTCAGCAGCGAGTCGTACACCCAGAAGCGGCCCTGGTTGTCGCTGAGGTTCGTGAGCGGGATCCACTCCTGGCCGTTCACGCGATCGTGCATGACCGCGTGGCGCGACACGAACGTGCCGCGGCGCGCGTCCTGCCCGGCGAGGCGCACCGCGGTGCCCTCGACGAGGAGCGATCCGAACGCGAGCAGCTCGCCGAAGCCCCAGTCGACGGAGCCGGAGCGGCTCATCTCGAGGCGCTTGTCGAGCAGCTGGGCGACCTTGGGGTGGACCGTGAACCCGTCCGGACGGTTGACGAAGGCATCCCCGACCAGCCGGATCACCTCGGTCTGGACGCCCGTGGTGTCGGGCTCGCCGGTGGCCGTGGCGATCGTCTCGGTCACGACCGGCGTCGCGCCCGTCTCGGCGTCGTGCGTCTCGGCGAAGGCGACCTCCAGGCGCTGCTGGAAGTCCTGCTTCGCCTGCTCGTACTCCTCCTCGGTGATGTCGCCGCGTCCGACGAGGGCCTCCGTGTAGAGGCGGCGGACGGAGCGCTTCGCCTCGATGAGGTTCGTCATGAGGGGCTGGGTCATCGACGGGTCGTCGCCCTCGTTGTGTCCGCGGCGGCGGTAGCAGATGAGGTCGATCACGACGTCGCGGTGGAACTCCTCGCGGTAGCGGAACGCGAGTTCGGCAACGTGGACGACGGCCTCGGGGTCGTCGCCGTTCACGTGGAAGATCGGCGCCTGGATCGTCTTGGCGACATCCGTCGCATACGTCGACGAGCGGCCGTCCTGCGGCAGCGTCGTGAAGCCGACCTGGTTGTTGACGACGACGTGGATCGTGCCGCCCGTGCGGTAGCCGCGCAGCTGCGACATCTGCAGCGTCTCGACGACGACGCCCTGGCCCGCGAACGCGGCGTCGCCGTGCACGAGGATCGGGAGCCACGAGAACGAGCCGATCGGCTTGCGGTCCTGCTTGGCACGGACGATGCCCTCGAGCACGCCGTCGACGGTCTCGAGGTGCGAGGGGTTGGCCGCGAGGTAGACGGGCAGCTCGCGCCCGTCGTCGGCGAGGAACGTGCCCTCTGTGCCGACGTGGTACTTCACGTCACCGGAGCCGTGCTTGTTGCCCGGGAGGCTGCGGCCCTCGAACTCGCGGAACACCTGGCCGTACGTCTTGCCGGCGATGTTCGTGAGCGTGTTCAGACGGCCGCGGTGCGCCATCCCGATCGCCGCGCCCTCCAGGCCGGCGCCCGCAGCGCCCTGGAGGATCGCGTCGAGGAGCGGGATGAGGGACTCGCCGCCCTCGAGGCTGAAGCGCTTCTGCCCGACGTACTTGGTCTGGAGGAACGTCTCGAACGCCTCCGCCTCGTTGAGCTTCTGGAGGATGCGGAGCTGGTGGTCGTGACCGGGCTTCGTGTACCGGACCTCGCAGTTCTCCTGGAACCAGCGGCGCTGGGCCGGGTCCGGGATGTGCATGTACTCGATGCCGATCGTGCGGCAGTACGAGTCGCGCAGCAGGCCCAGGATCTCGCGCAGCGTCATCTGGCGGCGACCGCCGAAGCCGTTCGTCACGAACTCGCGCTCGAGGTCCCAGAACGTGAGGCCGTGGGTCTCGATCTCGAGGTCCGGGTGCGTGCGCTGCATGTACTCGAGTGGGTCGATGTCGGCCATCAGGTGGCCGCGGACGCGGAACGAGGTGATGAGCTCCTGCACGCGCGCGGTCTTGTCGATGCGCTCGGCGAGGTCGACGTGGATGTCGCCCGCCCAGCGGATCGGGGCGTACGGGATCCGGAGGCCCGCGAAGATGTCGTCGTAGAACCCGCGCTGCCCGATCAGCAGCTCGTGCACGATCTTCAGGAACTCGCCCGAGCCTGCGCCCTGGATGACGCGGTGGTCGTACGTGCTCGTGAGCGTGATGACCTTGCCGATCGCGAGCTCGTTGAGCGTCTTCTCGCTCGACCCCTGGAACTCGGCCGGGTACTCCAGCGCGCCGGCGCCGATGATGCAGCCCTGCCCCTTCATGAGGCGCGGGACGGAGTGGACCGTGCCGATCCCGCCCGGGTTCGTGAGTGAGATCGTCGTGTTCTGGAAGTCGGCGGCGGTCAGCTTGTTGTTCCGCGCGCGCTTGACGAGGTCCTCGTACGCGGCGAGGTACTCGCTGAAGGTGAGCGTGTCGGCGCGCTTGATGCTGGGCACCAGCAGCGCGCGCGACCCGTCCGGACGCGGCAGGTCGATCGCGATGCCGAGGTTGATGTGCGCGGGCGCCACGACCGAGGGCTTGCCGTCGATCTCGGCGTAGAACACGTTCTGGCTCGGGAAGGTCTTCAGGGCCTGGATGAGCGCCCAGCCGATGAGGTGAGTGAAGCTCACCTTGCCGCCGCGCGTGCGCGCCATGT
This sequence comes from Microbacterium sp. X-17, assembly GCF_039615055.1. Classification (NCBI taxonomy): domain Bacteria; kingdom Bacillati; phylum Actinomycetota; class Actinomycetes; order Micrococcales; family Microbacteriaceae; genus Microbacterium; species Microbacterium sp. X-17. The sequence goes on along the minus strand of NZ_JBDHNI010000002.1, from coordinate 198,961 downwards.
GGTTGTTGATGACGATGCGGTTGTCGATCATCAGCTTCGCCGGGATCGTGCGCACGCTCGTCGCCGTCGGGACGGTCAGCGACTCGTCCATGTTGGCCGCGAGGGTCTTCGGCATCCCCTTGAGGACCGTCACCCGGTCGGCGTCCAGCGCCTCGGGCACCGCGGGCGCCTCGATGCTTGGCGCCTGGGCCGGGATCGGCTGGGGCGCCGCGGGCTTGGCGGTCGTGCGCGCGACTGGCTGAGCGCCGATGACCGGGATGGGGGCGGTCACGGGCCGGGGCTCGACCGGCGCCTGCGCGGGGGCCGGGGCCTGCGCCGGGGGAGCGGCGACCGAAGCGGAGGGCTGGTACGCCTCCAGGACGGGCCACCACGCCTTGTCGACGGAGCCGGGATCGGCCTTGAACTGCTCGTAGAGTTCTTCGACGAGCCATTCGTTGGCTCCGAACTCCCCTTCGCTCGAAACGCCTGTGCCCGTCACCTGGCTCGACACCGTCGATCGCCTGCTTCCGTGTGAGATTCGTCCACCCGCGCGCGAGGCTGGGCGCCTCCCGCGCACGAGGGTTAAGCCTAATCGCATCGGTCGCTCCGGCGGGCGCCATTGACCGGAGAGTGGACCGACAACTTCTCCGCTTCTTTCCGTCACGGCAGGTACCGTGAGGATCGTGGAATTCTCCGGTGCGCAGCCGCAGGTCGACCTCACCTATTCGGACGTGTTCCTCGTGCCGCGCCGCTCCGGTGTTGCGAGCCGGCTCGACGTCGATCTGGCGCCCGGCGACGGCACCGCCTCGACGATCCCGATCGTCTCGGCGAACATGGACTCGGTCACCGGTGTGCGGCTGGCCTCGACGCTCGCCCGGCGCGGCGGCCTCGGCGTGCTGCCGCAGGACCTGCCGCTCCAGGAGCTCGACGTCGCCATCCGCTGGGTGAAGGCGCAGCCGGTCGCGTGGGATACCCCGATCGTGCTCGGGCCGGACGCGACCGTGGCGCAGGCGGCGGCGCTGCTCCCCGCCGTCCCGGGATACGGCGTCGTCGTCGCCGAGTCGACCGACGACCCGCGGATCGACGAGGTCGACGGGATCGTTCCCGCCACCCGGCTCGGCACCGCGCTGCCGGACGCGCGCCTCGGCGACCTCGTGCGCGGCCGCCCGGCGAGCATCGACGCCGACGACATCGGGAGCGCGCGCCACGCGTTCGACCTGCTCGTCGACGCCGACACCGATCTCGTCTGCATCGCGCGGCACGGACACGTCGTCGGCACGCTCTCGCGTCGCAGCGCGCTGCGGGCGACCCTGTACCGGCCCGCGGTCGACGCGGGCGGCCGGCTCCAGGTCGCGGCGGCGATCGGCATCAACGGCGATCCCGCCGGCAAGGCACGCGCGCTGGCCGCGGCCGGTGTCGACGTGCTCGTCGTCGACACCGCGCATGGGCACCAGGAGGGGATGCTGCAGGCGCTGCGCGCGGTGAGCGAGCTCGGGCTCGGGCTCCCGATCGTGGCGGGGAACATCGTCACCGCGGACGGCGTCGCCGATCTGGTGGATGCGGGAGCGACGATCCTCAAGGTCGGTGTCGGCCCCGGCGCCATGTGCACGACCCGGATGATGACCGCGGTCGGGCGGCCGCAGTTCTCCGCCGTGCTCGAGACCGCCGAGGCCGCCCGTGCGCACGGCGCGCACGTGTGGGCCGACGGCGGCGTGCGCTATCCCCGCGACGTCGCGCTCGCGCTCGCCGCGGGTGCGGCATCCGTCATGATCGGCTCCTGGTTCGCGGGAACGATCGAAGCGCCCGGCGAGCTGCAGCGCGACCCCGACGGACGCCTCTACAAGGAGTCGTGGGGGATGGCGTCGACCAGGGCCGTGCAGGGCCGCTTCGGCCGGCTCGACGCGTACGAGCTCGCGCGCAAGGAGCTGTTCGCCGAGGGGATCTCCTCCTCCCGGATCTACGTCGACCCCCTGCGCCCGGGCGTCGAGGACCTCATCGACATGATCACGTCGGGCATCCGCTCGTCCTTCAGCTACGCCGGCGCCTCCTCGGTGCCGGAGTTCCACGAGCGCGCGCTGGTGGGCCTGCAGTCCGCCGCCGGCTACGAGGAGGGCAAGGCCCTCCCCGTGAGCTGGTAGCCCCGCCCCCTGCGCTCCCGCCCGCGCGCCGCGGCTCCGCCCGCCCCGCGCGCGAACCGACTGGCGCTGTCCTCCACAGGACGCGTTCTCGGTCGGATATCCACCGAGTGCGGCGAAGGCGCGGCGTGAGCGGACGCGCATATGTCGAATGGGGTGATGAACGCCCGCACGGAGCATCCGATCGTCGTCCATCGCCGCCGCGAAGCCGACGCGCAGCCGGTGAACGACCGGATGCTGCGATGCGCGCTGCAGGCGGGTGCGGTCGTCCGGGTCGCTGCCGGCTGCTACGTGCGCAGCGACGACTGGGAACGCCTGCGTCCGATCGATCGGCACGACGTCCGGGTGCTGGAGGCTGCGGACCGTGCGCGCGGTGAGGTGGTCATCGCCCTGTTCGCGGCGGCCGCCGTCTGGGGCATCGACATCCTCGGCCGATGGCCGGGCCGTGTGGACGTCCGTGTCGATCGTGCGGGCGGCGGCAGGTCGACGGGGATCTTCCAGCGGCGGGCCTGGGGCTTCGACGGCGTCGCGGTCCTTCCTTGGCGCGGCCATTGGATCACGACACCGGCCCAGACGGTCGTCGACCTCGCGCGGGTGCTCTCGTTCAGGAGCGCGGTCGTCGTGGCGGACCAGGCGCTCTGGGCTCGCCGGCTCGGCGGTCCGTTGACGGACCGTGCGGTGCTGATGGCGACGCGCGAGCATCAGCCCGCTGCGCGTGGGGATGCGGGTGTCGAGCGGATGCTCCGTTTCTCGACGCACCTGTCGGATTCGGTGCGCGAGTCCCAGAGTCGCGTCGTCATCGATGCCCTCGGGTTTCCGGAGCCCGTTCTGCAAGACGTCTTCGAGCTGCCCCATCGCGGCACGGCGAAGCCGGACTTCTTCTTCGAGGATTTCGATCACGCGGCGGAGTTCGACGGGACGGGCAAGTACCTGGATCCGGAGCTGACCCGCGGCCTCACGCCGGAGCAGGCGCTTCTCGCGGAGAAGGACCGCGGCGACGCGCTGCGCCGACGCGTCCGCGCGCTCTCGCGGTGGCGCACGCCGGCGCTGCGTCAGCCCGCACTGCTGTACGACATCCTCACGGGCGACGGGCTCCCGACACCCCGACCCCGCCCGCGGCCGGGGATGGTGTGGCAGTGATCCCTCGGCTCGCGCTACTTCAGCTCGCACGCGCGACGCGAATATCCGCCGCGCATGCGAGGAACAGTGGCGCGGACGCAAGGCGGGAGCGCCGGGCGAGGGTGGGCGCGCCGGGAGCGGGGGTCGAGACGCGGGCTAGACTGAGGCGCACGATGGACGACCCTCCGAGTCGCAGACGTTCGCCCCACCGACCCGCACCCCGAGCAGGGGGTGATGCGTGATGGAGTTCATCATGCTGGGCGTGGGGCTCCTCCTCACGATCGGCACCGGTCTGTTCGTCGCGAGCGAGTTCGCGCTCGTCAATCTCGACCGTGCGGACCTCGAAGCGCGGCGCGCGGCGGGCGAGACGCGGCTCTCGCTCACGATCGACGCGCTGAAGATCACGTCGACGCACCTGTCGAGCGCGCAGCTCGGCATCACGCTCACGACGCTCCTCACCGGCTACACGATGCAGCCGGCGATCTCGCGACTGTTGGGCCCGGCGTTCACCGCGTGGGGGATTCCGGATGCCGTGTCCGTGCCGATCGCGGCGATCCTCGGCATCGCGATCGCGACGATCTTCTCGATGGTCATCGGCGAGCTCGTCCCCAAGAACTTCGCGCTCGCCATCCCGCGCGAGACCGCCAAGCTCGTGATGCCGTTCCAGGTCGCCTTCACGACGGTGTTCCGGCCCGCCGTCGCGGTCCTCAACGGCAGCGCGAACGGGCTTCTGCGCTCGGTCGGCTTCGAGCCGAAGGAGGAGCTCTCCGGCGCCCGGTCCGCGGAGGAGCTGTCGAGCCTGGTCCGCCGCTCCGCGAGCGCGGGCGTGCTCGAGCAGGACACCGCATCCCTCCTGCACCGCAGCCTGACATTCGCGCGCCTGTCCGCCGCCGACGTGATGACCCCGCGCACCGACGTGCATGCGCTCGCCGCCGACGACACGGCCGACGACGTCATCACGCTGGCCCGCACGACCGGGCACAGCCGGTTCCCGGTCGTGGGCGAGTCGATCGACGACATTCTCGGCATCGTTCACCTCAAGGCTGCGATCACCGTGCCGCGCGAGCGCCGCGGCGAGGTACGGGCGGCCGACCTCGCCAGCGAGCCGCTCCGCATCCCGGAGACCGTGCATCTCGACGTGCTCGTCTCCGAGCTGCGCGCCCGCGGCTACCAGATGGCGGTCGTCGTCGACGAGTACGGCGGCACCGCGGGGGTGGTCACCCTCGAGGATCTCGTGGAGGAGATCGTGGGCGAGGTGCTCGACGAGCACGACCGGCAGAAGGCCGGCATCGTGTCGACCGCCGATGCGGTCATGCTCCCCGCGAGCCTGCGCCCCGACGAACTGCGCGACCGCACCGGCATCCGCGTCCCGGAGGGCGAGGTCTACGACACCGTGGGCGGCTTCCTCATGAGCACGCTCGAGCGGATCCCGCGGGTCGGCGACCAGATCCCCTTCGAGGACGGCACGCTGACCGTGACCCGCATGGACGGACGCCGGGTCGAGCGCGTGCGGTTCGTGCCCAACGACGAGTTCCGGATGCGCCGGGCCCGCGACCGGGGTGAGCGCGATGAGTGACTGGGCCGGCATCGCGTGGCTCGTGGTGCTCCTGATCGGCAACGCGTTCTTCGTGGCCTCCGAGTTCGCGGTGATCTCCGCGCGCCGGTCGCAGATCGAGCCGCTCGCCGAGCGCGGATCGCGCGCGGCGAAGACGGCGCTCTATGCGATGGAGCACGCGACGCTCATGCTCGCGACCTCGCAGCTCGGCATCACGATCTGCTCGCTGCTGATCCTGAACGTGTCGGAACCGGCGATCCACCACCTGCTCGCCGAGCCGCTGCACCTGACGGGTCTCGCCGAGGGCGCGATCGACACGATCGCGTTCATCGTCGCACTGGTCCTCGTGTCGTACCTGCACGTGGTGTTCGGGGAGATGATCCCGAAGAACGTCGCGTTCTCGGTGCCCGATCGCGCCGTGCTGCTGCTCGCCACGCCGCTCGTGTGGTGCTCGTGGCTGTTCCACCCGATCATCGTCGCGCTCAACTGGACCGCGAACCACGTCGTGCGGCTGTTCCGAGTCGAACCGAGGGACGAGGCGGCGTCCACGTTCACGCTCGACGAGGTCGCGACGATCGTCGCGACGTCCCGGCAGGAGGGCATCCTCGACGACGCCGCCGGCACGGTCACCGCAGCCGTCGAGTTCACCGACAAGAAGGCGGGCGACATCGCGGTGCCGTTCCGTGAGCTGGTCACGCTGCCGCAGTCGACGTCGGCGGACGGGATCGAGCACGCCGTCGCACGGCACGGATACTCCCGATATGTCATCACGGATGCCGCGGGGGAGCCGATCGGATACGTCCACCTGAAGGACGTGCTGCGCGTCGTCCAGCGCGGGACTCCGGACGACGAGGCGAAGCCGATCCCGGCGAAGCGCATCCATCACATGGTGGAGCTCGAGGAGAGCACCGACCTGGAGGACGCGCTCGCCATCATGCGCCGCGATGGCCGGCACCTCGCGCGGGTGCGTGACGGATCGGGCGCGACGACCGGTGTCCTGTTCCTCGAGGACATCATCGAGGAGCTCATCGGCGAGGTCGAGGACGCCACCCGCCGCCAGGCCTGACCCCCTTCCGTGCGCCGGGCCTGATCCCCTCCCGCGCCCCCGCCGCGAGAACGCGCCTATGTCCTCTTCGCACGGCGTGTCGGTGACATACGCGCGTTCTCGCGGTGAGGGTGCGGGCCGGACGGAGGTGCGCGCGGGGGAGGTGCGGGCGCCGGAGGGTGCGCGCGGGGGAGGGTGCGGGCCGGACGGCGGCGGGTAGGGTGGCGCCATGGTACCCGTGCGCGATTGGGATGCCGCGGCCGCGGAGCGGTGGTATCGCGACCCCGTCCCGGAGGACGACAAGTACGCGCGCGGGGTCGTGGGCTTCCGCACGGGGTCGGAGCGATACCCCGGAGCTGCCGTGCTCGGGGTGGAGGCGGCCTGGCGGACGGGCATCGGGATGGTGCGCTACCCGGGTCCCCGGCGGGCGGCGGACCTCGTTCTCGCCCGGCGCCCGGAGACGGTGACGGCCGACGGCCGCGTGCAGGCCTGGGTCGTCGGATCCGGGACGGATGCCGCGGATCGGCCCGAGGAGGAGACCGCGGCTCTGCGCGAGATCCTCGACGGCTCCGTTCCCGTGGTGGCCGACGCCGGCGCGCTCGTCCTCGCCGCTCGTGCGCGCGCGCCGCGGCTGCTCACCCCGCACGCGAGCGAGCACGACCGGCTCCGTGTCGAGCTGGGGCTCGCGCCCGCGCCCGCGCGGAACGAGGCGTCCCGCCTCGCCGCCGTCCGGGAGACGGCGCACGCGTCGGGAGCCGTCGTGCTGCTCAAGGGAGCCGTGACGCTCGTCGCGGCGCCCAGCGGCTGGACCGCGCGCGTCGAGGCCGGAACACCGTGGCTCGCCACGGCCGGCACCGGTGACGTGCTCGCGGGCGTGCTCGGAGCCCTCGTCGCCGCGCACCAGGACGCCGCCGCGGGGGACGCGGAGGCCCTCGCGGCCCTCGCCGCGACCGGCGCCTGGCTGCACGGGCAGGCCGCGCGCCTCGCCGTCGCCGCCTCGGGCGGGCCGATCGTCGCGTTGGACGTGGCCGAGGCGCTGCCCCGCGCGGTCGCCGTGCTCCGCGCGCACGGCACGGGGGAACCGCCGGCGTAGGCGGGGCATCCAGGCCCCTCCGGTTACGATGAGGGAATGTCGAAACGCGGTGTTCTGTGGATCGCGTTCGCGGCCGTGCACATCCTCGTCGCGGTGCTCGGCTTCATCGAGCCGAACGGGCCCATGGGCGACGTCTACCTCGTCTACGAGAAGTGGTCGGGCTGCGCGCTCCTGCCGACGTCGACGTATTGCGGTGACCCGCCCACGTGGAGCATCCCCGGCATCACGGACTCCTGGGTCTACCCGCAGCTCGCCCTCGCGCCGATGCTGCTCGCGTGGCTCTTCGCCTGGCTCATCAGCTACACGCCCGCGTGGGCGGTGCTCATCATCCTCATCGACATCCCCGTCTTCGCGGTCCTCGTGGGCCGCGGCGCATCGAAGGGTCGCCGCGCGGCCGCGTGGTTCTGGCTCGCGTTCATCCTGTTCCTCGGCCCCGTGGGGATGTACCGGATCGAGGGCGTGACGCTGCCGCTCGCGATCCTCGGGTGCCTCTGGCTCGTGCGCCGCCCGTGGGTCGCGTCGATCCTCCTCGCCATCGCGACGTGGATGAAGGTCTGGCCGGCGGCGCTGCTGGGCGCCGCCCTCATCGCCGGACGTCGCAGACTCCCGATCATCGGTGGCGCCCTGATCGTCACGGGCCTCACCCTTGCCGTGATCTTCGCCCTCGGTGGGGGGCACAACGCGTTCGGGTTCGTCGGGGATCAGACGACACGTGGCCTGCAGATCGAAGCGCCGATCAGCTCGCTCTACCTCTGGGGCGCCGCGTTCGCAGTGCCGGGCTGGTGGGTCTACTACTCGGTGGACGTCCTGACCTTCCAGGTGACGGGTCCGAACATCGACGTGGTCATCGCGCTCATGACGCCGCTCATGGGGCTCGCGATGTTGGCCGTGATCGTGCTCGGCGCGTACAAGGCGTGGCGCGGCGCCACCTTCGCCCGGCTGTTCCCGACGCTGTCGCTGGCGCTCGTGCTCGCGTTCATCGTGTTCAACAAGGTCGGCTCCCCGCAGTACATCGCCTGGATCGCCGCGCCCGTCGTGCTGGGGATCGTCGTTCAGCGGGAGCGTTGGCTGCGCCCCGGGGCGTTCGTCCTGGCGATCGCGCTCGTCACCCAGCTGATCTATCCGCTCACCTACGGCGGACTCATGCGGCGGGTCAACCTCGACCTGCTCTCGGTGAGCCTGCTGACCATCCGCAACGTCCTGCTGGTGGTGCTGCTCGTGTGGATGGTCGTGCGCCTCGTGCGCGTGCCCGAGACGGGGCGCGGCCCGCGGCTTCTCCGGAGCCTGCAGCGACCGGCGTCCGAGACGGCGTCGGCTCCGCTGGCGGGCGCCGGTGCGGTGGCATCCGCCCCCGCCGCCGTCGTCTCCCCGCCGGAGTCCACCCCCGCCACTCCCTGACCTCCGGAGGTTCCCGTGCTCGTCGCCTTCTCCGTCGCTCCGAGCGGCACCGGCCGCGCGGACGGGTCCGTTCACGACGCGGTCGCCGCCGCGGTCCGGATCGTGCGGGAGTCCGGACTCCCGTACCGCACCACGTCGATGTTCACCGAGATCGAGGGCGAGTGGGACGAGGTCTTCGACGTCGTCAAGCGCGCGACCGAGGCGGTGCTGCCGTTCGGCTCGCGCGTGTCGCTCGTGCTGAAGGCCGACATCCGACCCGGGCGGACCGGCGAGATCGACGGGAAGATCGAGCGGCTCGAAGCTGCGATCGAATCGATTCGCGAACCGGACGGCGACGCGGCACAATAGCCCGGTGACGGACTTCGCGCTGAGCCGGGCTGCGGCCACCCGAGCGCTGCTCGCGCTCGCGATCGGCAGCTTCGGCATCGGCATGACCGAGTTCGTGGTCATGGGCCTGCTCCCGAACATCGCGCAGGAGCTGCTGCCCCAGCAGTGGGCGGCGAGCCCCGAGGACGCGATCGCGCAGGCGGGCCTGCTCATCTCGCTGTACGCGCTCGGCGTCGTGGTCGGCGCCCCCACGATCGCCGGAACGGTCGCGCGGTTCCCGCGACATCGCGTCATGGTGATTCTCGCGCTCGCACTGACGGTGTTCAACGCGCTCACCGTGTTCGCGCCGACGTTCGGACTGGTCGCGGCATCCCGGTTCCTCGCCGGCCTCCCGCACGGCGCGTACTTCGGTATCGCGGCGCTCGTCGCCGCGGACGTCCTCGGACCCGAACGGCGGGGCAAGGGCGTCGCGTTCGTCATGTCCGGACTCACCGTCGCCAACGTCGTCGGCGTCCCGCTCGGGACCCTCCTCGGCCAGCAGCTCGGCTGGCGCGCCGCCTTCGTGGTCGTCGTCGGGGTGTTCGCGCTCGCGGCCGTCGCGGTCGCGCTGTTCGTGCCTCCGCATCCGGGCACTCCGGGGCGGACGCTCCGCGCGGAGCTGCGCGTGTTCCGCATCCCGCAGGTCTGGTTCGCCCTGGGGGTGGGGGCGATCGGGTTCGGCGGCTTCTTCGCCGTGTACAGCTACATCGCGCCGATGGTCACGGAGGTCGCCGGGTCGCCGGCGTGGGTCGTGTCGATCGTGCTCGTGCTGATCGGCGTCGGCATGACCCTCGGGAACCTCGCCGGCGGTCACCTCGCCGACGTCAGCCTGCGGCGGACGCTGGTGCTCGGGATGCCGGCGATGGCCGTCGTGCTGGTCGTCATCGCGTTGACCGCCTCGTGGATCGGCGCCCTCGCGGTCGGCGGCTTCGCGCTGGGCTTCGTCTCGTCGGTCGTCGGTCCGGCGATCCAGACCCGGCTCATGGACGTCGCGCGCGAGAACCAGTCGATCGCGGCGGCGCTCAACCATTCCGCGCTCAACGTCGGCAACAGTCTCGGCGCCTTCCTCGGCGGCGTCGTGATCGCGCTCGGCTGGGGCTTCCTCGCCCCCACCTGGACGGGCGTCGTCCTCGCGATCGCGGGTTTCGGCATCATCCTGACGGGCTACCTCCTGGCGGATCGGGCCCGGACGCGCGTCTGAACTGCCCGCGGGCGGCCGGCACCCGACCCGCCCTCCGCACAACTCCTGCATTTCGGCCGGCGGGCGTGACGTGCGCGGCGGAGACGCGCGGGCCCGCGGCTCAGGTGTGCATGGATTGCAGGAGTTGTGCGGGATGCGGCGGGATGAGGCGCGAGCTCCGGGAGCTCGGGTCGGGTGGGGCCCGAGTCAGCTCGCGAGGAGACGGCGGAGGTGCGGGCCGACGGCCTCGGTCTCGATGAGGAAGCCGTCGTGGCCGAAGTCGCTCACGAGGACCGTCGCGCGGTCGCCGTCGAGGGTGTGGCGGATGCCGCGGGCGATGCGGTGCTGCCCGTCGACGGGGAAGAGACGGTCGGAGTCGATGCCCAGCACGAGGGTCGTGGCCGTGACCCGGGCCAGCGCGTCCTCGACGCCGCCGCGGTCGCGGCCGATGTCGTGCGAGTTCATAGCCTCGACGAGCGTGAGGTAGCTGTTCGCGTCGAAGCGGCGCGTGAACCGGTTGCCGTGGAAGTCGAGGTAGGACTCCACCGCGAACCGGCCGTCGTGCCCGAGGGGGCTGACGCCGGACTGCCACGACCGCTGGAAGCGCTGGTTGAGCTCCGTCGGGCTGCGGTAGTTGAGGAGGGCCATCCGGCGGGCGAGCGCGAGGCCGCGATGGGGTCCGTCGCCGTCGGCCGCGTCGTAGTACTCCCCGCCGGCGAAGCGCGGATCCATCCGCACGGTGTCCAGCTGCACGGAGTTGAGCGCGATCTGGTCGGCCGTCGTGAGGGGCGGCGCCGACAGCACGCCGAGGCGCGCGACGCGTTCGGGATGCGTGACGGCCCACTCGAGCGCGTGCATGCCGCCCATGGATCCGCCGATGACCGCCGCCCACGTGCCGATGCCGAGCGCGTCGGCAAGCCGGGACTGCGCCGCGACCTGGTCGCGGATCGTGAGGTAGGGGAACCGCGACGCCCACTCGTAGCCGTCGGGCCCGATGCTCGCGGGGCCCGTCGAGCCCTGGCATCCGCCCAACATGTTCGGCGCGACGACGAACCAGCGGTTCGTGTCGATCGCCTCGCCGGGGCCGACGATGCCCTCCCACCAGCCGGCGGTCGGATGCCCGGGGCCAGCCGCTCCGCGGACGTGGCTGTCGCCCGTGAGCGCGTGCGCGATGAGAACGGCGTTGTCGCGCGCGGGCGAGAGCTCGCCCCAGGTCTCGTACGCGAGGCGGAATGCCGGGAGCTCCCGGCCGCCCTCCGTGGGGAACGCGCCGAAGGACGCGAACCGCCGCTCGCCGACCGGGTCGCCGTCGCGCCACGCCCCGGTCGCGTGCGGCCGCCCGAGGAGGAGCCGGACGTCGGCCTCCGTGACCGGCGCGCTCGGCACCGTGTCCTCGGAGGTCTGCCAGTCCATAGGCTCATTCTCCCGTGCCGCCGACTCGGTGTCGGACCGTGTTACGTCTCCGGAACGACGGATGCCCCGGACCGCGGGGTCCGGGGCATCCGTGCGGGCGACGCGGGATCAGGCGCGCGCGGCCTCGCTCACGCGACGCGCGGCGGCCAGGGCCTGCTCGAGGTCGGCCTTGAGGTCGTCGACGTTCTCGATCCCGACCGAGAGACGCACGAGGCCGGGCGTGACACCGGTCGTGAGCTGCTGCTCGGGCGTGAGCTGCGAGTGCGTCGTCGAGGCGGGGTGGATGACGAGCGAGCGCACGTCGCCGATGTTGGCGAGGTGGCTGAACAGCGTGAGCGAGTTGACGAACTCGCGACCCGCCTGGACACCGCCCTTGAGCTCGAACGAGAGCACCGCGCCGACACCCTTGGGGGCGTAGGCGTTCGCGGCGGCGTACCACGGCGACGACGGGAGGCCCGAGTAGTTGACCGAGGCCACGTCATCCTGGTTCTCGAGCCACTCCGCGATCTCCTGGGCGTTCTGCACGTGCCGCTCGATGCGCAGCGACAGCGTCTCGATGCCCTGGATGAGCAGCCACGCGTTCTGCGGCGAGATCGCGGAGCCGAGGTCGCGGAGGAGCTGCACGCGCGCCTTGATGATGTAGGCGATGCCGTCGCCTACCGCCGTCGTGTAGCTCGCCCCGTGGTACGACGGGTCGGGCTCGGTGAGACCGGGGAACTTCTCGACGTTCTTCGACCACTCGAACTTCCCGCCGTCGACGATCACGCCGCCGATGACCGTGCCGTGGCCGCCGAGGAACTTCGTCGCCGAGTGGATGATGATGTCGGCGCCGTGCTCGAAGGGACGGATCAGGTACGGGGTCGCGATCGTGTTGTCGACGATGAGCGGCACGCCGTTCTCGTGCGCGACGTCGGCGACGGTGCGGATGTCGAGGACGTTGATCTTCGGGTTGCCGATCGTCTCCGCGAAGAACAGCTTCGTGTTCGGGCGGACGGCGGCGCGCCACTCCTCCGGGTCGTCCTGGTTCTCGACGAACGTGACCTCGATGCCGAGCTTGCCCAGCGTGTACTTGAAGAGGTTGTACGTCCCGCCGTAGATCGAGCTCGAGGAGACGATGTGGTCGCCCGCGTTCGCGATGTTCAGCACCGCGAACGTCTCGGCCGCCTGGCCGCTCGCCACGAGGAGCGCGCCGGTGCCGCCCTCGAGCGCGGCGATGCGCTGCTCGACGACATCCTGCGTCGGGTTCATGATGCGGGAGTAGATGTTGCCGAACTCGGCGAGCGCGAAGAGGTTCGCGGCGTGATCGGTGTTGTCGAACACGAACGAGGTCGTCTGGTAGATCGGCGTCGCGCGCGCGTGCGTCGTCGGGTCGGGCTGGGCGCCGGAATGGATCTGCTTCGTCTCGAAGCGCCAGTTCTCGGGTGCGGACATGCGGATGCTCCTCGAGGATCGAATCGGCTGCGGCGGGCGTCGCGGCCTTCCCCCGACAGTATGGAGCCTCCGCCTTGTCAACAACAGTCGGGAAATGTGACGTAACACGCCCGGCCAGTAGCGTGGAGCGCATGACGACGCGGCGTGCGGTGGTGACCGGAGCGAGCACCGGGATCGGGGCGGCGACGGCCCGGCTCCTGCGCGAACGGGGCTGGGATGTCGTCGCGGTGGCCCGTCGCGCGGAGCGGCTGCAGGCGCTCGAGGAGGCCACCGGCGCGCGTGCGTTCGCGGCCGACCTCACGCGCGAGGCCGATGTCGCGGCGCTCGGCACGTTCCTCGCCGACACGGGCCCTCTCCACGCGCTCGTGCAGGTCGCGGGCGGCGCGCGGGGGCTCGACCGCGTGGAGGACGGCGACCTCGCCGACTGGCGCTGGATGTACGAGGCGAACGTCGTCTCCACCCAACTGCTCGTGGCGGAGCTCCTCCCGCAGCTGCGGGAGGCCGCGGATGCCGACGGCCACGCCGACCTGGTGTTCGTCACCTCCACCGCGGCCCAGGCCGCGTATCCCGGGGGAGGCGGCTACAACGCGGCGAAGGCCGCGGAGTCGATGGTCGTGCAGGCGCTCCATCACGAGCTGAACGGCGAGCCGATCCGGGTCGTCGAGATCGCCCCGGGCCTCGTGGAGACCGAGGAGTTCAGCCTCAACCGGCTCCGCGGCGACCGGGAGGCCGCCGATCGCGTCTACGCCGGTGTCGACCGCCCGCTCGTCGCCGAGGACGTCGCCGATGTGATCGCCTACGCCCTGGGCGTCCCCGGCCACGTGAACCTCGACCTGATCACGATGCGGCCCGTCGCCCAGTCCGCACAGCACCTTCTCGCTCGCGGGCCGCTGAAGGTGCGCGGCTGAGATGGCGGCGGCCTGATCATGGCGATGTCGCTGCCCGAGCTCGCGGACGCGGGGCTCGTCGACGCCGGGTGGGCCGCGGCGCTCGAGCCCGTCGGGCCGGATATCGCGGCCCTCGGGGAGCGTCTGCGCGCCGAGGTCGCCGCCGGCCGCCGGTACCTCCCGGCGGGGGACCGCGTCCTTCGGGCGTTCCAGCGCCCGCTCGATGGGGTGAAGGTGCTGATCGTCGGTCAGGACCCGTATCCGACGCCGGGGCATCCGATCGGGTTGTCGTTCGCGGTCGATGCGCACGTGCGGCCGCTGCCCCGCAGCCTCGCGAACATCTACCAGGAGCTCGACGCGGACCTCGGCATCCCGCCGGCCGCGCACGGAGACCTGACGGCGTGGAGCGATCAGGGCGTCATGCTCCTCAACCGCGTGCTGACCGTGCGCCCGGGCGCTCCGGCGTCGCACCGCGGGTGGGGCTGGGAGAAGGTCACCGAGCACGCGATCCGCACGCTCGTCGCCCGGGGAGGGCCGCTGGTCGCGATCCTCTGGGGGCGGGACGCGGCCAACCTCCGGCCGCTCCTGGGCGCGACCCCGATCATCGAGTCGCCGCATCCGTCGCCGCTGTCCGCGAGTCGCGGCTTCTTCGGCTCCCGGCCCTTCTCGCGGGCGAACGAGCTGCTCGCGCAGCAGGGGGCGGACCCGGTGGACTGGCGTTTGCCGGCGGTGCCCGTAGGCTGACGGCCATGCTGGAGGAGGAGTACGAGAAGTCGCGGCGACGCGTGCCGCGCCACCTCCGCCGCGCCGTCCCCGAGGCGGAGTTCTCGTACGAGATCCGGCCCGCGGAGATCGGCGACATCCCGGATCTCCGCGAGATCTACAACTACTACGTCACCAACTCGGTCGTCACGTTCGACGAGAAGAAGTGGCCGCTCGCGAAGTGGCGGGAGAAGTTCGACACGCTCCAACGACTGGGGCTGCCGATGCTCGTCGCCATCTCGCCCGCCGGCCACGTGCTCGGCTATGCCCTCGTGCAGCCGTGGGCCGGCAAGTCCGCCTACCGCTACACCGTCGAGGACTCGATCTACCTGGGGCCCGGCGCGAGCGGCAAGGGCCTCGGGCGGGCTCTGCTGGCGGCGCTCATCGCGGCGTGCGAGGAGAAGGGCATCCACGAGATCGTCGCGGTCATCAGCGACAAGGGTGCGGAGGGATCGATCGCCCTGCACGAGCGACTGGGCTTCGTCGAGGTCGGTCGCATGGGTCGCGTCGGCTACAAGTTCGGGCGCTGGCTCGGCACGGTGTACCTGCAGAAGTCGTTGAAGCCGAAGAAGCGCGGGCTCTTCCGTCGCGCCTGAGGTCAGTCGCGCGACGGCGTGCCGAACACGTGCTTCGTGAGCGCTGCGACGTCGCGATCGAGGTGGTCGATGCGCGTATCGACGGCGTCGAAGCGGGCGTTCATCTCCCCGCGCAGGCCGTTGAGTTCGCCGCGGAGCCCGTTGATCTCGCCGCGGACCTCGCCGCGGAGCCCGGTGATCTCGGCGCGGAGTTCGCCGCGGAGCCCGGTGATCTCGGCGCGGAGTTCGCCGCGGAGCCCGCCGATCTCGCCGCCGAGCTCGCCGCGCACGCCGTTGATCGCGGCGGTGGTCGCCCGCGTGATGAACGTCGTCATGAGGGTCATGCCGCCGAGCATGATCGCCGCGAAGACGCCGATCAGCGTCCACACCTGGGGTTCGTTCATGACGGTCACTCCTCGATTATGGGCCGGGAGGTTCGAGCATGCCAACATGCGCTTCCGCGAGGGGCCGAGATCGCCCGGATGGGGAGAGTCGGGGTGGGGGGCGGCGCTGGGGAGAGGGGTCAGCGGGGGTCGATCGTCGGGATC
The DNA here is from genome assembly GCF_039615055.1 of Microbacterium sp. X-17. Taxonomy (NCBI): domain Bacteria; kingdom Bacillati; phylum Actinomycetota; class Actinomycetes; order Micrococcales; family Microbacteriaceae; genus Microbacterium; species Microbacterium sp. X-17. The sequence goes on along the minus strand of NZ_JBDHNI010000002.1, from coordinate 183,475 downwards.
GAGGCGAGGAGACGTCGCGTGTAGGGGTCGCGCGGGCGCTGCAGGACCTCGGTCACGGCGCCCCGCTCGGCGACGCGTCCCTCGTGCAGCACCAGGACCTCGTCGCACAGGTTCTGCACCACGCCCAGGTCGTGCGAGACCAGGACGATCGTCGTGCCCTCGTCGCGACGCAGCCGCTCGAGCACGCCGAGGATCTGCGCGCGCACCGTCACGTCGAGCGCCGACAGAGGCTCATCGCCCACGAGCAGCCGCGGACGGTGCGCGAGCGCCCGCGCGAGCGCGATCCGCTGCCGCTGCCCGCCGGAGAACTCGTGCGGATACCGCGACGCGACCGCCGGATCCAGGCCGACCTGCGCGAGCACCTCGCGGACGCGGGCCGTCCGTTCGGCACGATCCCCGATCCGCAGGGCCCACAGCGGCTCGGCGACGATCCGCTCCACGCGCATCCGCGGATCGAGCGAGGCGTAGGGATCCTGGAACACGATGCCGGTCTGCCGGCGCAGCCACGTCAGCGACCGCGCCGGCCGCGAGGCCCGCACGAGCCTTCCGTCGAACTCGACGGTGCCGGCGCTCGGCGTCTCGAGCGCCAGGAGGAGTCGCACCAGGGTCGACTTCCCGGAGCCGGACTCGCCGATGATCCCGAGCGCGGACCCCTCGCGGACATCGAGGTCGACGCGGTCCAGCGCGCTGTCCCGGCGGTGGATGCGCGTGAGCCCCCGCGCGCGGACCAGCGGCGCGGACGGATGCGGTGCGGAGAGCGTCATGCGCCGCCTCCGTCCGCGGTCCCGCGCCAGAGCGTCGCGGTCGCGTCGCGCAGGAGCGCCCGCGTGACGGGGGACTCCGGTTGCCGCAGCAGGGTCGCCGTGTCGGCCTCCTCCACCACCCGACCGCGCTCCATCACGATCGCGCGCGTCGCGATCTGCGACAGCACCGCGAGGTCGTGCGTGATGAAGGCGAGCGCGGTCCCCTCCTCGTCCGCGAGCCCGCGCAGGAGCTCGAGGATCTCCGCCTGGATCGTGACGTCGAGCGCTGTCGTCGGCTCGTCCGCGAGGAGGAGCCGCGGATGGCACACGAGCGCCATCGCGATCGCGACGCGCTGCCGCTGCCCGCCGGAGAGCTGGTGCGGGTAGCGGTCGACGATCCGCTCCGGCTCGGGCAGCCGGACGCGGGCCGCCGCCTCGATCGCCTGTCCGCGCGCCGCGCGCGCGGACAGGCCCCGGTGGATCCGCAGCGACTCGGCGATCTGCCGGCCCACGGTGCGCACGGGGTTGAGCGCGGTCCGCGGGTCCTGGAACACGACCGACACCTCGCGACCGCGAAGCCGCGCGAGCTCGCGCTCGGGCATCCCGAGGAGTTCCTGCCCGTCCCAGCGGATGCTGCCGCGTGCTACGGCGCCGTCGGGCAGGAGCCCGAGGACGGCGAGCGCGGTCAGCGACTTCCCGGAGCCGGACTCGCCGATGATGCCGAACCGCTCGCCGTCGCCGATCGCGAATGAGACGCCGTCGACGACGCGGGTCCCGTCGATCTCGACGACGAGGTCCTCGACGCGGAGGCTCACGAGATCACCTCCGGAACGTGCGTGCGCGCCCGGCGGCGTGCACGGCGGCCCGCGCGGGCCAGGGCCGGATCGGTCGCGTCGCGCAGCCCGTCGCCGAGGAGGTTCAGCCCGAGCACCGTCACGGTGATCGCGAGGCCCGGCCACAGCACCGCGAGCGGCGCGATCGTGAGGTACTGCTGGAGCTGCGCGAGCAGGAGCCCCCACGACGGCTCGGTGACCGGCGCGCCGAACCCGAGATAGGAGAGGCCGGCCTCGGCGAGCACGGCGACGGCCATGCTCCAGGACAGCTGCACGATGAACACCGGCGCGATGTTCGGCAGGAGATGGTGGGCGAGGTTGCGCACGGGTCCGAGGCCCGCCGCTCGTCCGGCGAGGACGAAGTCGCTCTCCCGCACGCGGCGGAGCTCCGGCCGCGTCACGCGCGCGATGTTCACGCCGAAGCCGATGCCGACCGACCACACGACGACCCAGAGCGAGCCGCCCCATACCGCGGTGATCATCATGGCGATGATCAGCACGGGGAAGGCGATGAGGATGTCGACGAGCACCGCGACCGATTCGCGGATCCACCGTGTCGTCAGGGCGCCGATCGCGGCCAGCAGGATGCCGAGGACCGTCGCGACCACGCCGGCGCCCAGCGCGACGACGACCGTGGTGCGGGCGCCCGCCATGAGGAGGCTGAGGATGTCGCGGCCCGCGTTGTCCGTGCCGAGGAGATGAGCGAGCCCGGGGAGCGCCCAGCGGTCCGCGATGTCGACGCGCTGCGGGTCGTCCGGCAGCCAGAACAGGGAGACGAGGGCGGTCGCTCCCACCGCGGTGACCACGACGATCCCGAACCGGCCGGTCGGCAGCCGCCACAGCCTGCCGAGCCACGCCCACCGGGAGGCGGCCGAGGGCGCGCTCATGCGGCATCCCGTTGTCTCGGGTCGATCGCGTGATGCACGAGGTCGACGACGAAGCCCACGATCAGCACGAAGCCCGTGAGCACGAGCAGCTCGCCCTGCACCTTCGGGAGGTCTCGGGCCGAGACGTCCGCCACGAGCATCCGCCCGATGCCGGGGAGGGAGAAGACCTGCTCGACCACGATCGACGCCACGATGATGCCCGCGACCTGCAGCCCCAGCACGGTCACGACCGACAGGCCGACGCCGGGCAGCCCGTGCCGCAGGAGGGCGCGTGTCCGGGTCAGTCCCTTTGCGGCGGCGGTGCGGACGTAGTCCTCGGAGGCGGCCTGCAGTGTCGCGCTGCGGACGAACCGCAGGAGCAGGGCGCCCTCGACGACGCCGATCGTGACGGCCGGCAGGAGAAGCGAGCGGAAGACCGCCGCGGGATCCTGCCACCCGGCCCGCGGGAAGCCCTGCGGCGGGAGCCACCCGAGCCAGACGGCGAAGACGACCACGAGCATGAGGCCCGCCCACACGACCGGGACGGCGGCGGCCGCCTGGGCGGCGACGCTGACGAGCGTGCCGCGGCGACGGTCGCGCCAGATCGCCGCGAGCACGCCGAGCGGACCCGCGATGAGGATGGCGATGACGAGCGACAGGATGCCGAGCGGGATCGTGACCTCGGCCTTCTGCGCGAGCTCGGAGAGGACGGAGGATCCGGTCACGAGCGACGTGCCGAGGTCGCCCCGGAGGATTCCACCGATCCACGCGGCGTACTGCGCGGGGAGGGGAGCGCCCAGCCCCAGCTCGTCGCGGATGGCCGCGACCTGGTCGGGCGTCGACCGCGTGCCGGCGATCAGCTGCGCGACATCACCCGGCAGGACGCGCAGCGCGAGGAAGATCAGCACGCTGGCGACGAGGAGCCCGACGACGAGGAGCGCCAGCCGGACCAGCGTGTATCGGATCACCCGTGGCTCTTGGCCAGCTCCGCCAGCGGCAGGCGGGCGTTCACGTTGACGGTCGGTACTCCCGTGACGCCCGGCGCGACCGCGACGACGGACGCGCCGTTGTACAGCCAGTCGGCGGCGGCATCCTTCGAGACGATCTGCGCGGCCTGGGCCAGCAGCGCATCCGCCTGCTCGGGGGTCGTCGCGCTCCGCGCCTGCTCGTACAGGTCCTTCACCTGCGGGTTGTCGTACGTGAAGTAGTAGTCGGGGTTCGCCCAGTTCTCGAAGTCGCGCGCCTCGGTGTGCAGCACGTAGCTGAGCTGGTAGTTCTTGTTCGTGAACACGTCGTTCAGCCACGTGGTGAAGTCGACCGAGTTCACGGTCAGGGTGATGCCGACCGCGGCGAGATCGGATACGAGGATCTGCGGGATGGTCGTCCCGTAGAAGCTCGGGATCGTGAGCGTCAGGGTCAGCCCGTTCGCGTATCCGGCCTGCGCGAGCAGCTGCTTCGCGGCGGCGGGGTCGTAGGGGACGAGGCCGCAGAGGTCCTGGTAGCCGGGATCGAGCTCAGGGATCGGACCGCACAGCTTCTGCCCCGCCCCGACCGCTTTCACGATCGCGTCGTGGTCGATCGCCTGCCGGATCGCCTGGCGGACGCGGATGTCGCCGAGTGCGGGGTCCTTCTCGTTCATCGCGAGCGTGCCCTTGTCGGTCGACAGGTCGAGCGCGAGCGTGAAGCCTGCGTTCTTGATCTGGTCGCCGAGCGTGGGGTCGAAGCCCGTCACGACGTCGAGGTTGCCGGCGAGCGCCGCCGAGAGCGCCGCCTGGTTGTCCGGGATGTACTCGAACACGACCTCCTTCGCCAGCGCCTTCGGCCCCCAGTACGCGTCGTTGCGCTCGAACGTGATGCTGTCGCCTTGCTTCCAGGAACCGAGGACGAAGGGGCCGGTGCCGTTCGTCTTCGTCTTGTAGTCGACCGTGTCGCCCTCCTTGAAGATCAGGCCGGCGCGGCCGGCGAGGTTCCAGAGGAGCGTCGAGTCGGGCTGGCTGAGCTGCAGCGTGACCGTATTGCCGTTCGCTGTGATCGACTGCACGCGTGCGAGGCGGGAGGAATCCGCCCAGGTCGAGGTGTCCCGCCGCGTCGTGAGCGACCACACGACGTCCTGCGGCGTGAGCGGCTGCCCGTTCTGGAACGTGACGCCGTCGCGGACCGTGAAGGTGTACGTCAGGCCGTCTGCGGAGACGGTGTAGTCGCTCGCGAGGCGCGGCACGATGTCCTTTTGATCCGGCGACAGCGCGACGAGGCCCTGGTAGACGTTGTCGATCAGGATCTGGTCGAGCGCGGCGCCCGCGGTCTGTCGGATGTCGAGGTTCGTGGGCTCGAGGACGAGGCGGACGGAGATCGACGCGTTCGGGTCGGGCTCGCCCGTGTCCGCGGGCGCGCCGCCGCCGGTGCACGCGGTGAGGACGAGCGCGCTGACGGCGAGCAGGGCCGCCGCGAATCCTGCCGTGCGACGAAGCATGCGTTTCCTTCCGTGGTCCTACGCGTTCGCGTCGAGCCGTCCGCGGACGGCCGCCGCGAGCACCGCCGGGATCTCCTCCTGGACGTTGTGTCCGGATGCCACCGGCTCGATGCGTGCGTTCGGGACGCGCTCGACGAACTCGGCGAGGTTGGCGTCGGTGACGTACCCGCGCTCGCCGCGGAGGAGCGTGATCGGCGCCGGGACGCCGGCCAGGTCGTCCCAGCCCGACGAGGAGAGCAGAGCGGCGAGCGCGCTTCCTGCCGTCGCGTCGGCCGCCGGCGTATCCGTCGACGGCCTCGCCGCGGCGAGGTGGGCGAAGTGGTGCTTCCACTCCACGCGGCCGTCCGCGCGCACCCGCGAGTTGAGGTACACGCCCCGCTCCGCGGCCTGCCGCGTGCCGCCCAGGCCGAACGCGAGCGCCCGGTCCACGAGCTCGTCGCGCGTCGCCCAGTCCGTGGGGCCGGAGAAGAAGTCCCGCAGCTGGCTCGGGCCGCTCGCGTTCACGTCGACGCCCGGGGTGATGTCGACGACGACGAGCTCGCAGACGAGGTCGGGCCGGCTCGCGGCCACCGCGGCGGCGACGAGGCCGCCGAGCGAGTGGCCCACGAGCACCTGAGGGCCGGTGGTCCAGGCGTCGAGCGCGCGCACGACGTCCTCGGCGAGCGGATGCGCCGTGTAATTCACGTCGTCGCGCCACGAGGAGTCACCGTGGCCGGCGAGATCGATCGCGAGCGCCGGCGCCCCGAGCGCGAGGATCGTCGTGTCCCAGGTGTGCGCGTTGAGGCCGGCGCCGTGGAGAAAGGTGACCCGCGGGGCGTCGCCGCCGTATCGCAGTGCGCTCAGCGTGCGCCCGTCCGGAAGCGCGAGGTCCAGCCGTTCGGCGCGGGGGATCGCCGTGACGCCGAGTTCCGCGGCCTGCGCCGGCAGGAAGGAGAACTCGTCGAACACGTCGACGGCGCGCGGCGCATCCGCAGCATCGGCCATGGCGCCAGCCTAGCCATCGTGCGGAGAGGTCGGATCGGTAGGCTGGCGCCATGAGCGATCCCGTTATCGCCGGCGCGGTGAACTTCCGCGACGTCGGGGGGCTCGCCGCCGAGGGTGGTACGACGCGTCACGGCGTGCTGTACCGCGCCGGCAACCTCGCTCGCCTGGACGACGAGGGCGTCGCCGCGCTCCGCTCCCTCGGCATCCGCCTCATCGTCGACCTGCGCGACGACGAGGAGGTGATCCACGCGCCGAGCCGCATCGAGGGCCTGGAGCTCGAGGTGCGCCGGGTGCCGCTCTTCCTCGGCTCGGTCGCGTCCTTCTTCGCCGACGATCTCTCGCTCGACGAGATGTACCGGAGGCTCGTGTGGGACTCCGCGGACCGGATCGTCACCACGATCCGCGCCGTCGCCGGTGGCGCGACGACGCTCGTGCACTGCACAGTGGGGAAGGACCGCACCGGTGTCGCCGTCGCGATCGCCCTCTCGGCAGCGGGGGTGGACCGCGAGGCCGTCATCGCCGACTACGCGCGCACGGAGGGGCTCCTCCCGGAGTGGCGCAACGTGCAGGTGGTCGAACGGCTGCGAAGGCTCCATCCCGAGGCCGTGCACCTGGAGGATCTCGCGGTCCGCTCGCCCGCCCCCGTCATGCGGCGGTTGCTGGCGGCCGTCGATGCGCGGCACGGCTCGCCGGCGGGGTATCTGCGCGACCACGGGATGTCGGCGGACGAGATCGCTGTTCTGCAGAGTGGACTCGTAGGTTAGGCAAGCCTTTCCCTTCGCTGTACACTCGACGCGTCATGGCCCAGATCCCCGCTCCGTCTGCAACGACGCGCCGCCGCGCACAGCGCATGCGCGCGCAGTATCTCGTCACCGCCGACGAGTCCTCGCTCGCCGAGCTCGAGGCGACCCTCGCCGGCCTTCCCCTGTGTGCGACCGGCCGCGTCTTCGTCGAAGTTCCGGATGCGTCGTGGATCGCGCCGATCGAGGCCCCCGGGCGGATGACGGTGACCTGGCTCGACCGCTCGCGCCGCTCCGGCGCGCCGGGCACCGGACGGGCGTGCACCGCCGGCGCGGCGCTGACGCGCGCGGTCACCGCGTGGGCCGACGAGATGATGTGCGCCGACGATGACGCGACCCAGGTCGTGCTGCTCGGCGGGTTCCTCGGCACGGCCGACATCCTCGACCACCTCACCGAGCGGGTCGGCGCGGCGCGCGAGACGATCCATACGCCGCCGCGTTTCGGCATCGGCCTCGTCGGCTGACGGCTACGCTCGGCGGGGTGAGCGACTCCGCAGATCTCCGCGACCTCCGGCTGCCCGTGTGGGTCGTGGTCTGGTTCGTCGTGACGGCGATCATCCAGACGTACGACGCCTGCTACGAGCTGCTGGGTCCGCTGTCCCACCAGGGCGGACCGGTGTCGTGGCTGTGGCCGGGGCACGTGTTCTACTCCAGCTTCGACCAGCGCTACGCCGGGTTCGACGCGTTCGGCAGCGCGCAGAGCTGGGCGAACCTCATCGAGGTGGTCCTCCTCGTGATCGTGCTCTTCCGCGTGAAGCACTGGTCCGGCGTCGTCCTCGGGCTCATCGTGAGCGTCGCGACGTTCTGGAAGACCGTCCTCTACTTCCTCGTCGAGGCTTCGAGCGGGCTCGAGATGACGCGGCAGTCCCTCGAGCGCGGCGACCTCGTCGGGTTCCTCATGGTCGCGGTGCTCCCGAACCTGTTCTGGATCGGCATCCCGCTCGCGGTCATCATCGTGCTGGGCCGACAGATCCACCGGGTCGGCGTCCGCGCGCTCGCGGCCCGCTGACGCCTCAGACGATGCCGCGGGGGAGGTAGCCGCCGTCTTCGAGGCCGGCCTCGATCTCGAACCGGTTCCGCAGCGGATCCCGTCCGGCGAGCAGGTAGAGGACCGGCATCAGGATGCCGTACCGCCGCCACTGGCGGGCGTGCACGGCCTCGTGCGCCAGCACGCGCGGGCCGACGGGGGCATCGCCGGTCAGGTAGCAGTCGCCGACGCACGTGCCCCCGCGCCGGAACGTCCACGGCGGCATCCCGCGGAACACCCAGAGCCCATCCCGGCGCTCGATCCGCCCGCGGCTCCAGAGGAAGCCCCAGGTCCAGCCGACGATCCGTCCGTACCAGAAGCCGAGCCGGCTGATCGGGGAGTCGAGCAGCACCGGCGGGATAAGGGCGTCGATGCGCCGCCCCGTCGCGAGCGCGCGTTCGACACCCCGGCGGATGGCCGCGGTATCGGGGTTCGCGCTCATGCCAGCGCCGCGATCACGCGGAGGATCGTGCCGAGGTCCCACGCGGCGGCGTCGAGGGAGGCGGGGGAGAACTCGGTCAGGGCCGCGCCCGCGAGGGGCGCCACGGTGCGGACGGCGCGGATCGCCGCGACGAGCGCGGCCGCGTCGGGCCCGAACGGGACGGCGTCCGCGACGCCGGCGAGCTCGGCCGGGTCGAGCACGTCGAGGTCGACGTGGACGAACACGCGCGAGGGAGCGAGCGCCGCGACGGCGTCGGCCACGCGGGACAGCTCGTCCGCGGGGACCACGGTCGCGCCGAGACGGGCGAGCTGCTCCTCTTCGCCGGGATCGAGGTCGCGGAGGCCGGCCAGCACGAGCCGCGACGGGTCGAGGCGCGCATCGGTCGCCGCGGGGATCGCCGCGTCGACGAGTGCACGCGCGGCCATCGTGTCGAACGCGCCGGTCGGCGAGGTCTCCGGATCGTGCAGGTCCGCGTGCGCGCTGAACCACACCACCACGGCGTCCGGATCCACGGACCCGGCGCCGGCCCCGAGGGCCTGCAGGGCCGCGGTGACCGCGACGCCGGCGTCGCCGCCGACGGTCAGGAGGTACTCGTCGCCGGGTGCGTCGATCGCGGCCTCCCGCTGCCGCTGCGCGATCTGCTGCAGCGAGGCGTACCGGCGCACGCCCGTGCCGAGCGACTCACCCGCCTCGAGCGGCACCTCGATCCGCGCTGTGGAAGAGCGTGGCAGGTCGCCGGCGATCGCCTCCGCCCCGTCCACGAGCTGCATCGCCCGAGCCGAGGAGGATCCCTGCCACTGCGGCACGACGAGGAACCGCGTCATCCCCGCCCCCCGTCCCCCGGCCCCCACCACCGCCGAGAACGCGCGTGTGTCACGAAAATACGTCCGAAAGATGACATAGGCGCGTTCTCACGTGGGAGGGGGACCGGGATCATGCGCCCTTCGGGGCGTCGATCGAGGGCTGGGTGGCGGGGGTGCCGCCGGCCTTCAGGGCGGCGAGACGGGCCTCGACCTCGGTGAGCTCGCCCATGTCGTCGAGCTGCTCGAACTGCGCGTCGAGGGTCGAGGCTGCGAGCTCCGCCTTGCCCTGGGCGAGCGCCTCCTGGCGGCGGATCTTGTCCTCGAAGCGGCCGAGCTCGCTCGTCGGGTCCATGACGTCGACGGACTTGATCGCGTCGTGCACCTTGTTCTGCGCCTCGGCGACCTTCGCGCGGGCGATCAGCTCGCTGCGCTTCGCCTTCAGCTGCTCGAGCTTGTCCTTCATGCCGTTGAGGCCGTCCTTGAGCTTGTCCACGATCTCCGTCTGCGCGGCGATCTGGGGCTCGGCGGCCTTGGCCTGGTTCTCCTCGGAGATCTGGCGCTGCAGCGCGACCTTCGCGAGGTTGTCGAACTTGTCGGCATCCGCCGCGTTGCCGGCACCGCGGAACTCGTCCGCCTTGCGGCTCGCGGCGAGGGCCTTGTTGCCCCACTCCGCGGCGGACTGCACGTCCTCCTGGTGGTCGCGCTCGAGGAGGCGCAGGTTCCCGATCGTCTCGGCGACGGCGGCCTCGGCGTCGGCGATGTTGTTCGTGTAGTCGCGCACGAGCTGATCGAGCATCTTCTGCGGGTCCTCCGCGGAGTCGATCATCGCGTTGACGTTGGCGCGCACGAGTGTCGAGATGCGCCCGAAGATGGACTGCTTGGCCATGGGGTTTCCTCCTGGATCGTCCGGTCGAATGGCGCCTCCCGCGCGGACCTTCCGGAACCGCCGACCGGCGTTCCGAGTCTATGCACGCCGGCCGCGAGAATGGGCGGATGGACGATCGGTACGGGACGGACGTGCTCGCGGCGGGATGGCGCGAGCGGGCCACGCCACCGCTGCCGCGGGTGCCGGCCGAGCGCGACCTCGTGGTGGAGGTCGCGGAGGACGGATACTGCGGCGCCGTCACCTCGGTCGCGCAGGGCCTCGTCGAGCTCGAGGACCGCGCCGGGCGCCGGCGTCTGTTCCCGCTCGGGCCCGGGTTCCTGATCGACGGCGACGCGGTCGTCCTGGTCGTGGCATCCGCCGCTGTGGCCCCCCCGGCTCGGCAGCGGACGGCATCCGGCTCCTTCGCGCCGACGGACGATCGCGCGCGCGTCGCGCGGCCGAGCCGCATCCTCGTGGAGGGCCGGCACGATGCCGAGCTCGTCGAGAAGGTGTGGGGCGACGACCTCCGCGTCGAGGGCGTCGTCGTCGAGCGGCTCGACGGGGTCGACCTGCTCGCCGACGTCCTGCGCGACGATCCGCCGAGCGCCCAGCGGCGCTACGGCGTGCTGGTCGACCACCTCATCACGGGCTCGAAGGAGTCGCGGATCGCGGATGCCGTGCTCCGCGGACCGCACGGCGCGCACGTCCGCATCGTGGGGCATCCGTTCGTCGACGTGTGGCAGTGCGTCACCCCACGGGCGCTCGGGATCCCCGCGTGGCCCGAGGTCCCGCGCGACGTCGAATGGAAGGCCGGGGTCTGTCGCGCGCTCGGCTGGCCGGCCGCGAGCCAGGCTGACCTCGCCGCCGCGTGGCGCCGCATCCTCGCGTCCGTGCGCTCGTACCGCGACCTCGAGCCGGCCCTCCTCGGGCGCGTCGAGGAGCTCATCGACTTCGTCACGGCCTGAGCCCCCCGAGCCCGAACCGCGCCCCGCTCACCCGTCGCGAGGGGCGAGCGCGGGCGTCGGAGGCGACAGGTGAGCTCGTATCCTGGTCGGATGCCCGACGGACCCGACGGAACCGAGCAGCCGCGCTTCCGCGACCGACCGGTGTCGTTCGTGCGCCGCAGCGGCCGGATGTCGGACGCGCAGGAGCGCGCCTGGCGGGAGCTCGCCCCGCGGTACGTCCTGGAGGTGCCGCGCGACGTCGCGTCCACGAGCGTGTCGCCGGGCTCCGTGGTCGACCCGGCCGCGGTTTGGGGGAGGGCCGCACCGCTCGTCGTGGAGATCGGATCCGGGCAGGGGCACGCGATCGTGCACGCGGCCCAGCAGACGCCGGATCGGGACTTCCTCGCCGTCGAGGTCTTCCGGGCGGGCCTCGCGCGCACGATGCTCGACGCGGACCGCGCCGGCGTCCGGAACCTGCGCCTCGCGGAGGCCAATGCGCCCGAGGTGCTCGAGCATCTCCTCCCGGCCGGTTCGGTCTCGGAGCTGTGGATCTTCTTCCCCGACCCCTGGCACAAGTCGCGGCATGTCAAGCGGCGACTCGTGACCGCTGTGTTCGCGGAGACCGCGGCGACGGCGCTGGCACCGGGCGGGATGCTGCGGCTCGCGACCGACTGGGAGGAGTACGCCGTGCAGATGCGCGACGTGCTCGACGCCGCCCCAGGGTTCGAGCGCGCGTTCGCGGGGGACTGGGCGGAGCGCTTCGAGGGTCGCGTCCTGACGGCGTTCGAGCGCAAGGGAGCACGCGCGGGCCGCGTCATCCGTGATGTGACATACGTCCGCGCGTGACGGCACGCCGGACGCCAGGGTTAACGCGCGACTGCCGTTCCATGCGAAAATCGGGTTCGGCGCGAAAACGTCCGAGGACGCGGCGCGCAGAAGGGCAGAAGTGACCTCCTACCCCGACCGCGACGTGGCGCCTGCTCCCACGAGCACGCGACGTCGGGCCATCGACCGAGCACTCACGTGGACCAGTGAGTGGATCGGCGACCTCACGGCGCCTCGCGAGGGCGTCGAGAAGATCGCCCGCGGCACTCTCGTCCGAGTGCTCGGCCTCTGGGCGGTCGGCCGGGTCGTCAACTTCGCCTTCCTCTACGGCGCGTTCCTGCTCTCCAGCGTCTTCAACTGGCGTTTCGGGCCGGAGGGCCTGCCGGTCACGACGTTCTTCCGCTTCCTCTCCGACTGGGATGCCGCCCGCTACGGCCGCATCTCCCAGATCGGCTACTCCGTCCCGCTCCCCGTCGACGGGTCCGGGCGGATCCTCACGAATGACTGGGCCTTCCTCCCGGTCTTCCCCTGGCTGGAGCGGATCCTCTCCGAGGCCCTCGGCGGGATGCCGTGGCAGACGGCCGGGATCGTGCTGAGCATCGCCGCCAGCGCGGGCGCGACGACGGTGCTGTTCGTCCTCCTCCGCGGCGTCACGACCCCGCGCGCCGCGTGGTGGGCCGTGGTCCTCTTCACGTTCGGCCCGCTCTCGTTCATCATGGTGCTCGGCTACGCGGAGTCGCTGTTCCTCCTGCTCCTGTTCACGGCGTTGCTCCTCGCGCGGCGTCGGCGCTACGGATGGATCGTCCCGATCGCCGTCGTGCTGGCGTTCACGCGGCCGGGCGCGCTCGCGCTCGCGCTGGGCCTCGGCATCCTCTTCGCCGTCCGCTGGTTCCGCCGCGGCGTGGATCCGTTCCCCCGGAAGCAGATGGCCGGGCTCATCGCGGCCGCCGCGACAGCGGCGATCGCCGGGATGGCGTGGACCTACATCGCCGACCTCATCACGGGCACGAAGAACGCCTATCTCCTCACCGAGACGGCGTGGTGGATCCCTTACGTCGGCGACGGGCACTTCCTGCCGCTGACGCCCTGGTTCCGCTTCTTCGGCACGTATCTCGGGATCGTCGGGTTCTTCGTCGTGCTCGGATTCATGGCGCTGTTCGGGTGGTGGATCTCGTCGCGCCAGGTGCGGAAGCTCGGCCTCGAGCTCACGGCGTTCATCCTGTCGTACGGCCTGTACCTCTTCGCCGTGTTCCTCCCCCAGCAGAGCACATTTCGGCTGCTGCTGCCGGTCGCACCCGCGTTCGCCGACGAGCGCCTGAGCTCGACACCCCGACGGCGGAAGGTGACACTGGGCGGTGCCCTGTTCCTGCAGGCTGCCGCCGTCCTCCTGCTCTGGACCCTCGGCAACCCGTAGGCCGCGCCTCAGGAGATCCGCTCCGCGGCGCACGCTACCCGTCGGGAGCGCCCGCGCATATCCTGAAGACGATCGCCGATGGCGAGTCTCACGTGGCCTGATCGGGGGAACACATGGACGTTCGCGGCAAGCTCTTCGTCGTGACCGGTGCGGGCAACGGCATCGGTCGCGAGGTCGTCCTCCACCTGCTCGGGGCCGGCGCCTCGGTCGCGGGCGTCGACCTCTCCGTCGATGCTCTGGCCGCCACGGCCGCGCTTGCGGGCGCCGGGAACCGCTACACCCAGCACGGCGTGGACATCGTCGACCGAGCGGCCGTCGCCGCACTGCCGGACGCCGTCGCCGAGGCCCACGGCCGGCCGGCGGACGGCATCCTCAACGTGGCGGGCGTCATCCAGAAGTTCCTGAAGATCATCGATCTGCCCTACGAGGAGATCGAGAAGGTCATGAACGTCAACTTCTGGGGCGTCGTCAACATGTGCAAGGCATTCCTGCCGGTGCTCGTGACCCGCCCCGAGGCGGCGATCCTCAACGTCTCGAGCATGGGCGGCTTCGCGCCCGTGCCCGGCCAAGCGGCCTACGGTGCGTCGAAGGCGGCGGTCATGCTGCTGACCGAGGCGCTGTATGCCGAGCTGCTCGACACGAACGTCGCCGTCACCGTGATCTTCCCGGGTGCCATCGGCACGGACATCGCCGCGCACTCCGGCGTGACGATCGACGGGGCGGATGCCGCGGCGTCCACGCACAAGATGACCACGGCCGTGCGGGCCGCGGAGGTCATCGTCGAGGCGCTCGAGAAGGGCAGCTTCCGCGCCACGATCGGCTCGGATGCCGCAACCATGGACCGGCTCTCGCGCCTGAACCCGCGCATGGCCACGCGCCTCATCGCGAAGCAGATGGGCGACCTGCTGGGCTGAGGGTTCGGTGACGGATCCCGCGAACCCCGCGTGGTCGGGGGAAACCCCGGCGGCCTTTCGGCGCTCCGAGGTGTCGGCGATCGTCGGGTTCGGGGATGCGGCCTGGCGCTGCGCGGCGCACGACGTGCTGCGGTGGGTCGTGAAGACCGGGAGCGGATTCCGCGTCTCCGACGCCTCGCCCGTGACGCCCGGCGCACGCCTGGTCGTGACGGCGCGCGTCCTCGGCATGCGGATCACGGAGCCGGTCGAGGTCGTCGAGGTCGTGACGCGGCCGGACCGCGTCGGCTTCTCGTACCGCACCCTGCCGGGGCATCCGGTGTCGGGGGAGGAGGCGTTCGTCGTGCACCGCGACGGCGACGCCGTGCGACTCACCGTGCGCTCGCTGACGCGCGCCGCGCCGCGGCAGCCGTGGCGCGCGCTGTACCCGCTGCTTCGGATCGCGCAGGCTGTCGCCCGGCGGCGCTACCTCCGCGCCCTCCGGCGGCCACGGATCAGCCTCGTGTGATGTGCCCCCGACAGGAATCGAACCTGCGACCTTTGGTACCGGAAACCAACGCTCTATCCCCTGAGCTACGGAGGCGGACCGACAGAGCCTAGCATCCGCGGCCCCCTTCGGCCGTCCCGAGCCCCGCGCACCCCGCGCGCGAGAGTGCAGGAGTTGTGCGGGCGGGCGCGAGGCGAGGAGGGGCTCGAACATAAGATGGAGGACGCCATGAATCCCGAAGAGCTCGCCGTCGCCCTCCTCGCTGTCGTCACCCCGCTGGCGGAGGAGCGGGCCGCGGGATCCGCGGCCGGGCTCACCCCGGCCGACTTCGCCGTCGAGCGCCCCAAGAGCCGCGATCACGGGGACTGGTCCTCGAACGCGGCCCTCAAGCTCGCCAAGGCCCTCGGCACGAACCCGCGCGAGCTCGCGACGGCGATCGCCGACCGGCTCCTGGAGGTGCCCGGCATCGCGAGCGTCGAGGTCGCGGGCCCGGGCTTCATCAACATCCGGCTGGATGCCGCGGCAGCCGGCGCCCTCGCGAAGACGATCGTCGACGCCGGCGCGGCGTTCGGGCGCAACGAGTCGCAGCGCGGCAACACGATCAACCTCGAGTTCGTCTCCGCGAACCCGACCGGGCCCCTCCACATCGGGCACACGCGGTGGGCGGCCCTGGGCGATGCGGTCGCGCGTCTCCTCCTCGCCTCCGGCGCGACCCTCGTCCGCGAGTTCTACATCAACGACGCGGGCGCGCAGATGGACCGGTTCGGCGCCTCCGTCCTGGCCGCGGCGAAGGGCGAGCCGACCCCGGAGGACGGCTACGCCGGCGCGTACATCGACGAGCTCGGCCGTCGCGTCCTCGCTGCCCGGCCCGATCTCCCCACCCTTGCGCCCGACGACCAGCTGACGACGGCGCGCGACGTCGCGTACGAGCTCCAGCTCGGCGAGATCCAGGCGTCCCTCGAGCAGTTCAACGTCCACTTCGACGTGTGGTTCAGCGAGCGGGTGCTCCACGCGGCGGGGGAGGACGGCACGAGCCTCGTCGACGAGGCGGTTGAGCGGCTCCGCGCCCAGGGTCACGTGTACGACGCGGATGGCGCGACCTGGGTCCGCACCACCGACTTCGGCGACGACAAGGACCGCGTCATCCGTCGCACCGGAGGCGTCTACACGTACTTCGCCGCCGACGCCGCGTACTACCTCAACAAGGGCGACCGCGGGTTCGGCCACAAGATCTACCTGCTCGGCGCCGACCACCACGGCTACGTGCACCGCCTCCGGGCGCTCGCGGGCGCCGCCGGCGACGACCCGGACAAGGACATCGAGGTGCTGATCGGGCAGCTCGTCTCGGTCAACGGCGCCCGGCTCAGCAAGCGCGCGGGCAACATCATCGAGCTCGACGATCTGCGCGAGTGGCTCGGGACGGATGCGCTGCGCTACTCGCTCGCCCGGTATCCCGCCGACTCGCCGCTGACGCTCGACCCCGAGATCCTGCAGCGCCGCACGAACGACAACCCCGTCTTCTACGTGCAGTACGCCCATGCCCGCACCCACAACGTCGGCCGGAACGCGGATGCCGCGGGGGTCGACCGCAGCGCGTTCGCCCCCGAGCTCCTCGACCACGAGACCGAGAGCGCGCTCCTCGGCGCGCTGCAGGAGTTCCCGCGGCTCGTCGCGTTCGCCGCGGAGCTGCGCGAGCCCCACCGCGTCGCCCGCTACCTCGAAGAGCTCGCCGGCCTGTACCACCGCTGGTACGACAACTGCCGCGTCATCCCACTCGGCGACGAGGCGGTCGCCGACCTGCACCGCACCCGTCGCTGGCTCAACGACGCGACCGGCCAGGTCCTCCGCAACGGCCTCGACCTCTTGGGCGTGTCAGCGCCCGAGCGGATGTAGCCCCCTCCCACGTGAGAACCCACCTATGTCACAAAATCACGGCGTAATGGGGACACAAGGGCGTTCTCGGCGGAGGGTGTGGCCCTGGTTCGTCGCGGCCGGGGTGGTCGTTGGCCTCCTCGTCGCGGCCTGGTTCGTCGCCGAGGCGGTCGCGAAGGACCTCGTCACGAAGGCGGTCACGCAGCAGGTGCGGTCGCAGTTCGACATTCCGGCCGCCCAGGCCGTCGACGTCGAGATCGACGGCCCGCTGCTGCTCCAGCTCCTGATCGGGGACTTCGGCAAGGTCCACATCTCGGCGCAGGACGTCACGATCCGGGGGCTCACCGGCGACGTCGACGTCACCCTCCAGGACGTCGACATCCGCAACGGCTTCATGATGAGCGGCGGCGACGCGACGGTCGCGCTCGACCAGGATCAGCTGCGCCAGCTCCTGCGCACGGTGAACGGATTCCCCGCGGACTCGCTCGGCCTCGCCGCGCCCGACGTCACGATGACGTTCCCGGTCTCGCTGTTCGGCACGCAGCTGCCGGTCGGCGTCGCACTGACCCCGGGTGCAGACTCGGGCAACCTCGTCCTCACCCCTGCGTCGCTGCAGATCGGCGGGACCCAGCTCTCGGTCGACGACCTCCGGAGCCGGTTCGGCTCGGTCGCGAACGGCGCGGTCCGCGACTGGACCGTGTGCATCAAGAACGACCTGCCCGCCGGCATCCAGCTGCAGGATGCCCAGGTCGACGGCGACCGCCTCGTGGCGACGTTCTCGATCAGCGGCGACATCGCGGCGAACCCCGCGATGCAGCAGCCCGGCACCTGCCCCTGAGCCCCCACGGCTGCCGCCCAGGGCGCGGGTCGAGCGTGCCCTAGACTGCAAAGGTCCTGCGACGGCTCGCCGCGTGTCCTCTCACGCGAGCTGCCCATCCGCTCGAGCCCCCACGATTGGTCCTTGCCCGTGTCCGCCTCGTCCGACCGCCCCGCCGTGCCCGCGTGGCTCACGGTGCCGACCGACGCGAACGACCTGCCGGATGCCGTCTGGCCCGCGTCCGCGGACCGCACGGGCGACGGCGAGCTCGTGCTCGGCGGTGTGCCGGTGCGCGACCTCGCGGCGCGATTCGGCACGCCCCTGTACGTCCTCGACGAGACCGAGGTGCGCGCGCACGCGCGGCGGACGCTCGCGGCGTTCCGGGATGCCGCGGGGCGCCACGGCGTGCAGGCGCGCGTCTACTACGCGGGGAAGGCGTTCCTGTCCACCGAGGTCGTGCGCTGGGTCACCGCCGAGGGGCTCGCGGTCGACGTCTGCACCGGCGGCGAGCTCGCTGTCGCGCTCGCGGCGGCGGCCGACCCTGGGCGCCTGGGCTTCCACGGCAACAACAAGAGCGTCGCCGAGCTCGAGCGCGCCGTCGCGGTCGGCATCGGTTCGATCGTGATCGACAGCCGGGACGAGATCGAGCGGCTCGCCGAGATCACGGAGCGCGCCGGCGTCACCCAGCCCGTCCTGATCCGCGTCAACAGCGGCGTGCACGCCGAGACCCACGAGTTCCTCGCGACCGCGCACGAGGACCAGAAGTTCGGCTTCGCGCTCGACGACGCACCGGCGGTCGCGGCGCGCATCCGCGAGATCCCGGGCCTGCGGCTCGTGGGCCTGCACTGCCACATCGGATCGCAGATCTTCGGGGTCGCCGGCTTCGCGGAGTCCGCCGCGCGCCTGGTCGACCTCCACGCGCGCCTGAGCGCGGACGAGGAGCTCTCCGTCCTGAACCTCGGCGGCGGCTTCGGCATCGCCTACACGCGCGTCGACGACCCGACCCCGATCGAGGCGCTTGCGGCCGGCATCGTCGACGCCGTCGCGGCGGAGTGCGCGGCCCGCGGCATCCCGGTCCCGGACCTCGCCTTCGAGCCCGGCCGGTCGATCGTCGGCCAGGCCGGCGTCACGCTGTACGAGGTGGGCACGGTCAAGCCGGTGCGCATCGCGGACCGCGCCACCCGCCTCTACGTCAGCGTCGATGGCGGCATGAGCGACAACGCCCGCCCCGCGCTCTACGGGGCGCAGTACAGCGCGCGCCTCGCTTCCCGCACGAGCGTCGCGGACGCCGCCCTCGTGCGCGTGGTCGGGAAGCACTGCGAATCCGGCGACATCGTCGTCGACGCCGAGTACCTCCCCGGCGACGTGCGGCCGGGCGACCTCCTCGCGGTGCCGGCGACGGGCGCGTACTGCTTCTCCCTGTCCAGCACGTACAACTACGTCCCCCGGCCGCCGGTCGTCGCGGTGAGCGACGGCGCGGCGCGCGTCATCGTCCGGGGCGAGACCGTGGACGACCTCCTGGCCCGGGATGCCGGCATCCCAGACGGCCGAACCGGCGCAAGCGCCCCGAGCGAAACCCCGAAGGAACGCCATACATGATCGACTACCGCCGACTGCGGATCGCCCTCCTCGGAGCCGGCGCCGTGGGCTCGCAGGTCGCCGCACTCCTCCTCAAGCACGGTGACGAGCTCGCCGACCGCGCGGGCGCCGCCCTCGAGCTGGCCGGGATCGCGGTGCGCGACCCCGATGCGCCCCGCGACGCGGATCTGCCGCACGAGCTGTTCACGACGGATGCCGAGACCCTGATCCTCGGCGCCGACATCGTGATCGAGCTGATCGGCGGGATCGAGCCGGCTCGCAGCTATCTGCTGCAGGCGATCGGCTCCGGCGCGGACGTCGTCACGGCGAACAAGGCCCTTCTCGCGACGCACGGTCCCGAGCTGTTCGACGCCGCCGACCAGGTGGGCGCGCAGGTGTACTACGAGGCCGCGGCGGCGGGGGCGATCCCGATCATCCGGCCGCTGCGCGACTCGCTCGCGGGCGACCGCGTGAACCGCATCATGGGCATTGTCAACGGCACGACGAACTACATCCTCGACCGGATGGACACCGAGGGCGCCGACTTCGACGACGTGCTCGCGCAGGCCCAGGCGCTCGGCTACGCCGAGGCGGACCCCACGGCCGACGTCGACGGCTTCGACGCGGCGCAGAAGGCGGCGATCCTCGCGAGCCTCGCGTTCCACACCACGGTGCCGCTCGAGGCCGTCTACCGCGAGGGCATCCGGCACATCGACGCGGGCATCATCGCGTCCGCCCGGCGCGCCGGCTACGTCGTGAAGCTCCTCGCGGTCTGCGAGCGGGTCACGGGCGAGCATGGCGACGCGATCTCCGTGCGCGTCTATCCGGCTCTGGTCGACCGCCAGCACCCCCTCGCGAGCGTGCACGGCGCGAACAACGCCGTGTTCGTCGAGGCGGAGGCGGCGGGCCCCCTCATGTTCTACGGCGCCGGCGCCGGCGGGGTGCAGACGGCCTCGGCGGTCCTCGGCGACCTCGTCTCGGCCGCGCGCCGGCACGTCGCCGGGGGAGTGGGCGTCGGCGAGTCGACGTACGCGAACCTGCCGATCCTCGAGGTCGGCCGGGTCACGACGCGGTACCAGATCACGCTCGACGTCGACGACCGGCCCGGCGTGCTCGCCGAGCTCGCCGGCATCCTGAGCGACGGGAACGTCTCGATCGCGACGGTGGAGCAGACCCTACGGGAAGACGGCGTCTCCGCGCGGCTCGTGATCGGAACGCACAAGGCAGTCGAGCAGGACCTCAGCGGGACCGTCGAGCGGCTCGCGGCGAGCGGCGTCGTCGAGCGCGTCGTCTCGGTCCTGCGCGTGGAAGGAGATTGAGATGGCACACGTCTGGCGCGGAGTCCTCCGCGAGTACGCCGACCGGCTCGGAGTGACCGAGTCCTCGAACATCGTCACGCTCGGCGAGGGCGGTACGCCGCTCCTCCCCGCCCCGGCGCTGTCGCGCCGCACGGGAGCGGACGTCTGGGTCAAGTTCGAGGGGATGAACCCCACGGGCTCGTTCAAGGACCGCGGGATGACCGTGGCACTGTCTCGCGCGATCGACCACGGCGCGAAGGCCGTCATCTGCGCCTCCACCGGGAACACGTCGGCCTCCGCGGCGGCGTACGCGGCGCACGCCGGCATCACGGCCGCCGTCCTCGTGCCGGAAGGCAAGATCGCGATGGGCAAGCTCAGCCAAGCGGTCGCGCACAACGGCCGGTTGATCCAGATCCGCGGCAACTTCGACGACTGCTTGGAGATCGCGCGCGAGCTCGCCGACCGCTATCCCGTGCACCTCGTGAACTCCGTCAACCCGGACCGCATCGAGGGCCAGAAGACCGCGGCGTACGAGATCGTCGAGCAGCTCGGCGATGCGCCCGACTTCCACTTCATCCCGGTCGGCAACGCCGGCAATTACACGGCCTATTCGCGTGGATACCGCGAGGAGGTCGACCGCGGCGTCTCCACGCGCGTGCCGCGCATGTTCGGCTTCCAGGCCGAGGGTTCCGCGCCGCTCGTGCGTGGCGAGGTCGTGAAGCACCCGGAGACGATCGCGAGTGCGATCCGCATCGGCAACCCCGCGTCGTGGGAGCTCGCCCTGGAGGCGCGCGACGCGACGCAGGGCTGGTTCGGCGCGATCGACGACGCCCGCATCCTGGCCGCGCAGAAGATCCTGTCCGGCGAGGTGGGGATCTTCGTCGAGCCGGCGTCCGCGATCAGCGTCGCGGGTCTGCTCGACCGCGCCGAGGCGGGCGTGATCCCGGCCGGCTCCCGCGTCGTGCTCACGGTCACCGGCCACGGCCTCAAGGACCCGCAGTGGGCGCTCCGTCAGCCGGACGGCACGGACGTGCAGCCCACGGTCGTCGACGCGGACACCCGCGAGGTGGCCTCCGTCCTCGATCTCGCACCGGTGGACGGCGGGGCATGACGACCGTCGCCGTCCGGGTTCCCGCGACGAGCGCGAACCTGGGGCCCGGCTTCGACACGCTCGGCCTCGCGCTGAGCGTGTACGACGAGCTCGTCGTGACGGCCCTGGATGAGCCGCGGATCGAGATCGCGGTCGAGGGGGAGGGCGCCGAGGACGTCCCGCAGGATGCCTCGCACCTCGTCGTGCGCGCGATCGCGCACGCGTATGCGGCGGTCGGGCGCCCGATGCCGGGCATCCGGCTCGAGGGGCGCAACACGATCCCGCACGGGCGCGGGCTCGGCTCGTCCGGCGCCGCGATCGTCGCCGGGCTCCTCGCCGCGAAGGGCCTCGTGGAGGCCGAGGGGGAGGAGCTGCTGGATGCCGCGACGCTCCTGCGGCTCGCGACCGAGATGGAGGGGCATCCCGACAACGTCGCGCCGGCCCTGTTCGGCGGTCTCACGATCGCGTGGGTCGACGAGTCCGGTCCGCAGCACAAGAAGCTGCTCGTGCACCGCGGCGTCTCGCCGGTCGTGTTCGTGCCGGAGTTCACGATGTCGACGCACGCCGCTCGCGGCCTGCAGCCGCTGCACGTCTCGCGCGAGGACGCCGTCTTCAACCTGTCCCGCTCGGCGCTGCTGATCGCGGCGCTCACGCAGAGCCCCGAGCTGCTCCTGGCCGCCACCGAGGACAAGCTCCACCAGAGCTACCGCGCCGCGGCCATGCCGGAGACCGACCGGCTCGTGCAGGCGCTGCGTGCGGAGGGGTTCGCGGCGGTCGTCTCGGGGGCCGGGCCGAGCGTCCTGGTGCTGGCCGACGGACCGGGCCGGAGGCTCGAGGCGGCGGCTCTCGCCGCGTCTGTCGTCGACACTCCGTGGGAGGCGCTCATGCTGGCCGTCGATGTCAAGGGTGGTACAGTGAAGCAGTACGCGGAGGGCACCGCACGCCAAGCGTGACACGGACCCCCGGTCGCAATCTGCGAATCGCCGCGCTGTCCGATGACGTGGCCGACTCCCGAGTCGATACCCTCGGAGCCCCGAGACCACATCAACGACACGCGGGCGAGACCCCTTTCTGGTTCCTCGCCCCGCGAGCTTCGTGCGGTCGTGCATCATCACATGTTTCATGAGGGAGAACTCGTGGAGTCCATCTCCGAGATCCGGTCCACTGACGCGCCCGCCGACGAGCGTGTCGACGAAGCGCCTACGGACGAGGCGGGCCTGACGTCCGCCACCGAGGCGCCGGCAGAGGCGCCCGCCGCGGACGCCGCACCCGAGGCCGCTCCGGCCGAGCCTGAGCCCGCGGCGGATGCCGCGGACGTGCCGGTGGAGGCGCCGGTCGACGCGCCCGCCGATGCCGCCGATGTGCCGGTGGAGGCGCCCGTCGACGCCCCGGCCGAGGACGCACCGGCCGAAGAGGCGCCGAAGAAGGCGCCCCGTAAGCGCGCCCCCCGTCGTGCGAAGAGCACCGACGTCGTCGCCGAGCCCGCGCCCGCCGAGGACGTGCCGGCCGAGGCCGCACCCGCCGAGACGGTCGCCGCCGACGCGGATGCCGCGCTGACGTCCGTCGCCGCCGTCGAGGGCGACGCCGCGGACACGCCCGCCGAGGCACCGGCCGAGCCGGCCGTCGAGGCCGAGGCGACGGCCGAGGCCCCCGCCGCGACCGAGCCGGCCGATGCGGCCGAGGCTGAGCCGGCCGATGCGGCCGAGGCCGCGACCGAGTCCGACGCATCCGCCGCCGATGCGCCCACCACCGACGCGCCCGAGGGTGAGGCGGACGGTGCCGAGGCGCCCGCCGACGGCGAGGCGCAGCCGTCGCGCCGCAGCCGGAGCCGCAACCGCAACCGGAACCGCAACGGCGACAAGCCCCAGGGACAGAACGGCGCGCAGGGCGGTGCGCAGAACGGTGCCCAGGCCGCCCCCGCCGCCGAGGCGGACGAGGAGTCGCAGAGCGGCCGTCGCCAGCGCAACAAGCGTCGCGGCCAGCCCGCCGCCGGTGACGAGTTCGAGACCGAGATCGCCGAGGACGACGTCCTCATCCCGATCGCCGGCATCCTCGACGTCCTCGACAACTACGCGTTCGTGCGCACGAGCGGCTACCTGCCCGGCCCGAGCGACGTCTACGTCTCGCTGGGCCAGGTCAAGAAGTACAACCTGCGCAAGGGCGACGCGCTCGTCGGCGCGATCAAGCAGCCGCGCGAGGGCGAGCAGTCCAGCCGCCAGAAGTACAACGCGCTCGTGAAGGTCGACTCGATCAACGGCCTGTCCGTCGACGACGCCGCCGCCCGCGTCGAGTTCGGCAAGCTCACCCCGCTGTACCCGCAGGAGCGTCTGCGCCTGGAGACGGCGCCGGAGAAGCTCACGCAGCGGATCATCGACCTCGTCGCCCCGATCGGCAAGGGCCAGCGCGGCCTCATCGTCGCTCCGCCCAAGGCCGGCAAGACGATCGTCCTTCAGCAGATCGCGGATGCGATCGCGAAGAACAACCCCGAGGTCCACCTCATGGTCGTGCTCGTCGACGAGCGCCCCGAGGAGGTCACCGACATGCAGCGGAGCGTCCGCGGCGAGGTCATCGCCTCGACGTTCGACCGCCCCGCCGAGGACCACACGACGGTCGCCGAGCTCGCGATCGAGCGCGCCAAGCGGCTCGTGGAGCTCGGCCGCGACGTCGTCGTGCTGCTCGACTCGATCACGCGCCTCGGCCGCGCCTACAACATCGCGGCGCCCACCTCGGGCCGCGTGCTGTCCGGCGGTGTGGACGCGTCGGCCCTGTACCCGCCGAAGCGCTTCTTCGGCGCCGCTCGCAACATCGAGAACGGCGGATCGCTCACGATCCTCGCGACCGCGCTGGTCGAGACCGGCTCCAAGATGGACGACGTCATCTTCGAGGAGTTCAAGGGCACCGGTAACAGCGAACTGCGTCTGTCGCGCCAGCTCGCCGACAAGCGCATCTTCCCGGCCGTCGACGTGAATGCGTCCTCCACGCGGCGCGAGGAGATGCTCCTGTCGCCCGACGAGGTGAAGATCACGTGGAAGCTGCGCCGCGCGCTCGCCGGCCTCGACCCCCAGCAGGCGCTGGAGGTCGTGCTCGGCAAGCTCAAGGAGACGCAGTCCAACGTCGAGTTCCTCGTGCAGATGCAGAAGTCGATCCCGGCGCCCACGACGAACGGCGCCGGTCACGGGCACGGGCACGAGAACAGCATCCGCTGATCCGTGTCGGAGCCTGCGATGTTCGACTCCGTCCGGAGTCTGATCGAGGAGCACGCGGCCGTCCAGCGTGAGCTGTCGGATCCGGCGGTGCACGCTGACGCCGCGCGCGCCAAGCGGGTGAACCGGCGCTACGCCGAGCTGAGCCGGATCGTTGCCGCGCACGAGGCGTGGGCCGCGGCGCGGGACGACCTGGAGGCGGCGCGCGAGCTCGCCCGCGAGGACGAGGCGTTCGCCGAGGAGGTTCCGGCACTGGGGGAGCGGGTGGATGCCGCGCAGGAGCGCCTGCGGCGGCTCCTCATCCCGCGCGACCCCGACGACGCGCGCGACGTGATCATGGAGATCAAGCAGGGTGAGGGCGGGGCGGAGAGCGCGCTGTTCGCCGCCGACCTCCTGCGGATGTACCTCCAGTACGCCGCGTCGAAGGGCTGGAAGACCGAGCTCCTCGAGCACAACGAGTCCGATCTCGGCGGCTACAAGGACGTCCAGGTCGCGATCAAGGGCTCGTCCTCCGACCCGGCTCAGGGGGTGTGGGCGCACCTCAAGTACGAGGGCGGCGTGCACCGCGTGCAGCGGGTGCCGGCGACCGAGTCGCAGGGGCGGATCCACACCTCGACGACCGGCGTCCTCGTCTTCCCGGAGGTGGACGAGCCGGAGGAGATCCAGATCGATCAGAACGACCTGAAGATCGACGTCTTCCGCTCCTCGGGCCCCGGTGGGCAGTCGGTCAACACGACCGACTCCGCCGTGCGGATCACGCACCTCCCGACCGGCATCGTCGTGTCGATGCAGAACGAGAAGTCCCAGCTGCAGAACCGCGAGGCCGGCATGCGCGTGCTCCGCGCCCGGCTGCTCGCGAAGCAGCAGGAGGAGCGGGATGCCGCGGCATCCGACGCGCGTCGCTCCCAGATCCGCGGGATGGACCGTTCAGAGCGGATCCGGACGTACAACTTCCCGGAGAACCGGATCGCCGACCACCGCACCGGCTACAAGGCCTACAACCTCGACCAGGTCATGGACGGTGCCCTGTCCCCGGTGATCGACTCCCTGATCCAGGCCGACGAGGAAGAGCGCCTCGCCGCCCTGGCCCCCTGACCCGTCGCTCCTCGGCGGCATCGGGATCGTCTCGACCTTCGTCTCGCTGTTCGTGGTCGTCCTGATCCCGGCCGCGGGCCTCGGGATCTCCGACCTCACCGCATGGCTGCTCGCGCCCACCCCCATTCCCACCCCGCCGAACCCACCTCTTGCTCGCGAGCGCACCCGCTCATGGCGTTGTGAGTACGTGGTTTCGCGAGGAGGAGGTGGGTTCGCGGGAGGGGAGGGGGAGGGTCGAGATGGGGGGGGCTAGATCTGGTACTCGGGGTCGGCGAGGAAGGCCTGCACGTTCAGGCCCTCGGGGCGAGGACGGGCGATGGCGGGGATCCCGATCAGCACGCTGTCCTCGGGCGCGTCCTTCGTGACCACGGCGTTCGCGCCGACCGCGGTGCGCGCACCGATCGTGATCGGGCCGAGCACCTTCGCGCCCGCCCCGACCGCGACGCCGTCCTCCAGCGTGGGGTGGCGCTTGCCGCCCTCGCGCTGCCGGCCGCCGAGCGTGACGCCGTGGTACAGCAGCACGTCGTCGCCGATCTCGGCCGTCTCACCGATCACGACGCCCATGCCGTGGTCGATGAAGAACCGGCGCCCGATCCGCGCACCGGGGTGGATCTCGATCCCCGTCAGCCACCGCGCGATCTGCGAGCCCGCGCGCGCCAGGAAGTGCGCACCGTGCGTCCACAGCCAGTGGTCGACGCGGTGCGCCCAGATCGCGTGGAGGCCGGGGTAGAGTAGCGCGATCTCGAGCGTGTTGCGTGCTGCGGGGTCGCGAAGCTTGGCCGCCGCGAGATCCTCCCGGATGCGCGCGAAGCCCACCTCAGTCCTCGCGCAGGTGCTCGAAAAGCGCGGTGGAGAGGTAGCGCTCGCCGGTGTCGGGGACGATCACGACGATGTTCTTGCCCGCCGCCTCGGGGCGCGCGGCGATCTGCAGGGCGGCCCACACGGCCGCACCCGACGACATGCCGGCGAAGATGCCCTCCTGCAGGGCGAGGTCGCGCGCGACGACGAGTGCGTCGTCGAAGGAGACGTCGATGACCTCGTCGAGGACGTCGCGGTCGAGCACCTCCGGGATGAAGTTCGGGCCGATGCCCTGGATCTTGTGGGGGCCGGGGTGGCCCTCGGTGAGGATCGGGGAGTCGACCGGCTCGACGGCGACGACCTTCGCGCCCGGGGCGCGCTCCTTCAGCACCTGGCCGACGCCGGTGATGGTGCCGCCCGTGCCGATGCCGGCGACGAAGTAGTCGATCGCGCCGTCGGTGTCGCGGAGGATCTCCTCGGCCGTCGTCTTGCGGTGGATGGCGGGGTTGGCCTCGTTGGCGAACTGCCGGGTCCACACGGCGCCGGGGGTCTCCGCGACGATGCGCTGGGCCTCCTCGACGGCGAACGCCATGCCCTTGGTGGGGTCGGTGAGCACGAGCTCCGCACCGAACGCCTTGAGGATCGTGCGGCGCTCCTTCGACATCGACGCCGGCATCGTCAGGATGACGCGGTACCCGCGCGCAGCTCCCACCATCGCGAGCGCGATGCCGGTGTTGCCGCTCGTCGACTCGACGAGCGTCCCGCCCGGCTTCAGTTCGCCGGAGGCCTCGGCGGCATCCACGATCGCGATCCCCAGGCGGTCCTTGACACTCGAGGCCGGGTTGTAGAACTCGAGCTTGGCGAGGATCGTGCCGGGCAGGCCCTCCGCCAGGCGGTTCAGGCGCACGAGCGGGGTGTTACCGAACGCGCTGGTGATGTCGGAATGGATGCCGGTCATGAGTGGCCTTTCGCGGGTCGTTGCGAGACCCGACAAGCCTAGTGGGAGCCGGCCAGTCTAGCCGAAGCCGGATACGCTGTTCGGCGGCATGTCCGAAACCCTCGTCCCCCTCGCCGACGCGCTCGAGCGCGCCGTGGCGCAGCTCGCGGCCGCCGGCCTCGACTCGCCCGACGTCGACGCCGAGCTCCTCCTCGCCCACGTGCTCGGGGTCGGGCGGGGGGAGCTGCGGGCGGCGGTGCTCCGCGGCGACGCGCTGACCTCGGCGCAGGCCGCGGCGCTCGCCGACCTCGCCGAGCGCCGCGCCGCGCGGCATCCGCTGCAGCACCTGACCGGCCGGGCCCCGTTCCGCCACCTCGAGCTCGAGGTGGGGCCGGGCGTGTTCGTCCCGCGGCCGGAGACCGAGATCACCGCGCAGCTCGCGATCGACGCGCTCCGTGCGGCCGCGTCGCCCGCGCCCGTCGCGGTCGACCTCGGCACCGGCAGCGGCGCCATCGCGCTCGCGCTCGCGACGGAGGTGCCGCACGCGCGCGTCCACGCCGCGGAGAAGTCGCCCGAGGCGTACGCGTGGGCCCGGAAGAACCTGGTGGGGACGGGCGCGGCGAACGCGCGGATCGAGCTCGTCGACCTCGCCGATGCCTTCCCCGAGCTCGACGGCACGGTGTCGGTGGTCGTGTCCAATCCGCCGTACATCCCGGATGCCGCGATCCCGCGGGACCCGGAGGTCCGGCTCTTCGATCCGCCGCAGGCCCTGTACGGCGGCGAGGACGGGCTCGACGTCGTCCGCGTCGTCAGCCGGACGGCGCTGCGGCTCGCGCACCCGGGCGGCCTCGTGGTGATCGAGCACGGCGAGCTGCAGGGCGCCGCGATCCGCGACATCCTGACCGCCGACGGATGGCGCGCCGCGGCGACGCATCCCGACCTCACCCTCCGCGACCGCGCGACGACTGCCGTCCACCCCTGATCCGCCCCTGACCCACCCCCGCCCCGCCCCGTCCCGACCTGTCCCCCTCCCACGTGAGAACGCGCTCGTGTCACGAACGCGCGGCGTGTCGGTGACACACGCGCATTCTCACGGAGGGGGGAGCGAGGGCCCGGCCTAGAATGACGGGGACATGTCCCCCCTCTTCGACTGCCGCGACGAGTCGCAGCTGCTGGCCGGCATGCGCCAGGCGCGCCAGGCGATCGGCCGCGGCGAGCTCGTGGTCCTCCCGACCGACACGGTCTACGGCGTCGCGGCGGATGCCTTCAGCCCGCGCGCCGTCGCGAGCCTGCTCGCCGCGAAGGGGCGCGGGCGCCAGTCGCCACCGCCGGTCCTCGTCGCCGGCGTCAACACGCTGCGCGCCCTCGTCGACGCGGTCCCGGAGCCGGTCGAGCAGCTCGTCGAGCGGTTCTGGCCCGGCGGCCTCACGATCGTGCTGCCCGCGCAGCCGTCCCTCTCGTGGGACCTGGGGGAGACGCAGGGCACCGTCGCCGTGCGGATGCCGGCGCACCGCATCGCGCTGGAGCTCCTCGAGGAGACGGGCCCCCTCGCGGTGTCGAGCGCGAACCTCACCGGCGAGGCCGCCGCCATCATCGCGTCCGACGCCCGCAAGATGCTCGGCGACAGCGTCGCCGTTTACCTGGACGACGGCCCGAGCGAGCGCGGCGTGCCCTCCACGATCGTGGATGCCACGGCGCTCGCGCGCGGCGGCCCCGCGCGCATCCTGCGGTACGGCATCGTCACGAACGACGAGCTCCGCGAGATCCTCGGGGACCGGCTCGAGGAGGACGAGCCGGGTTCGGCCGGTACCAGGTGAAGCAGTACCTCTTCATCGGGATCCTCACCGCCGCGATCACGCTGTCGCTGGCGTGGGTGGTGTGGCAGCTCAGCCGCCGCTACAAGCTCCATCCCGGCATCCGGGAGCGCGACGTCCACACCACGCCGACCCCGCGGCTCGGCGGGATCGCCATGTACTTCGGCATCGTCGCGGCGTTCCTCGTCTCGTCGCGGCATCCGTTCTTCGCCATCATCTGGTCGGATCCCGCGCCGGTCCTTTCGATCCTCGCCGCCACGACCCTCATCGTGATCGTCGGCGTCATCGACGATCTGTGGGACCTCGACTGGATGATCAAGCTCGGCGCGCAGTTCCTGGCCGCCGGCATCATCGCGTGGTTCGGCGGCCTCCAGATCTACTCGCTGCCGATCGGCGGGATGACCGGCTTCTCGAGCGGCGTCAGCATCACCCTGACGATCCTGTCGATCGTCGTGGTGATGAACGCCGTCAACTTCATCGACGGGCTCGACGGGCTCGTCGCGGGGGTGGCGCTCATCGCGAACGGCATCTTCTTCGCGTACACGTTCCTCCTCGTCCGTGACACGGGCGCGAGCACCTACTTCAACCTGGCGTCGTTCATTGCGGTCGTGCTCGTCGGTGCGTGCGCGGGCTTCCTTCCCTTGAACTGGCGTCCGGCGAAGCTCTTCATGGGCGACTCCGGCGCGCTCGTGCTGGGCCTGCTGATGGCGACGTCCGCGATCGCGATCACGGGCCAGCTCGATCCCGCACTCCTCGGGAACAACGACCAGTTCGGCCGCTCGCAGTTGATCGGCGCGTTCCTGCCGATCCTCCTGCCGGTCGCCGTGGTGATCCTGCCGCTGCTCGACTTCGGCCTCGCCATCGTCCGGCGCATGCGCGCGGGGAAGTCGCCGTTCTCGCCGGATCGCAAGCACTTGCACCACCGGATGCTGGACATGGGCCACAGCGACCGCGGCGCCGTCCTCATCTTCTACGCGTGGACCGCGATCGCCGGTCTCACGTTCCTGCTGATGTACATCGCGACGCGTCAGGACTGGTTCGGTCAGTATTGGATCGGCGTCGCGTTCGGGGTCGTGGGCGCGGCCGCGTGCCTGACGGTCACCCTGCTGCCGACGCGCCCCGCGCGGGAACGGCCCGCCGAATCCGCCCCATCCCTCGAGGAGAACCCATGAGCCGCCCACCCGTCTCGAGCACGCCCGTCCTTCGGACGACGCTCACGTGGTCCGCTCTCGTGACGGCGGTCCTGCTCGTCGTCGGCGGCATCGTCGGCTTTCTCGTCGCCGGCTTCCCGGGCCTGTGGAGTGCGCTGATCGGCGTCTTCCTCGCGGCGGTCTTTCTCGCGATCACCGGCCTCAGCATCCTCATCGCGAACCGCTGGTACGGGGATCCGCTCTACGTCGGGATCTTCTTCGGTGTCGTGCTCGGCGGATGGATCCTGAAGTTCATCGTGTTCCTGGTGCTGCTCTTCGCGTTGCGGGGTCAGCCGTGGATCCAGCCGACCGTCTTCTTCGTCGCGATCGTCGTCGGCGTGCTCGCGGCGCTTGCCGTCGACGTGGTCACGCTCCTGCGGATGCGGATCCCGCACGTGAGCGACACGTCGCTCCCGACGGACCCGGACGAGGGGGAGCGGACCACCCCGCATTCCTGAGGCGGAATCAAAGCGCCTGTGAGTTTGATAGGCTGAAGGCGCGCCGCAGATCACTCCCCCATGATCACTCGCGGATCGACGCCCCCAACCGACCATCGTCGCAACGGCTTACGCCGATGCCCCGAAGCTGGAGTCAGCGCTGATCACTCAAGCTGCGACCCTGATCGCCCATTTTGAGACGGGAACAGACCCGCAGTTCCACGGCCCGTCCGTCACGGAGTTCTTCCCGCCGGCGATCCTCTTCGAAGGCACGATCTTCCAGATCAACCGCCTGACGCTGATCCAGTTCCTCGCCACGATCGCGGTCGTCATCATCTTCTGGCTCGGCACTCGTCGGATGCGCGTCGTCCCCGGCCGCTTCCAGAGCCTCGTCGAGATGGGTCTCGACTTCGTCCGCATCAACATCGCGGAGGACCTCCTCGGCAAGAAGGACGGGCAGCGCTTCCTGCCGATCCTCACGACGATGTTCTTCATGATCCTCTTCATGAACCTGACGGGGATCGTCCCGTTCCTGAACCTCGCGGGAACGAGCGTCATCGCCGTCCCGCTCGTGCTCGCGATCGTGAGCTACGTCACGTTCATCTACGCCGGCCTCCGCAAGAGCCCGAAGAACTTCTTCAAGAACTCGCTGTTCCCGGCTGGCGTCCCGTGGCCGATCTACATCATCGTGACGCCGATCGAGCTCATCTCGACGTTCATCATCCGCCCCGTCACGCTGACGCTCCGACTGCTGATGAACATGATGGTCGGCCACCTGCTGCTGGTCCTCTTCTTCGCGGCCACGCAGTTCTTCCTCTTCCAGATGGGCGGCTGGTGGACGGCGCTCGCCGCCGGCAGCCTCGCCTTCGGGTTCGCCTTCACCATCTTCGAGATCCTGGTGGCCGTCCTCCAGGCCTACGTCTTCGCCCTCCTCACCGCGGTCTACATCCAGCTCGCGGTGGCGGAAGAGCACTGATCGGTCGGCTTCGCGCCGCCCAACATCCAACCGAAAGGAAAAACCCGTGGACGCAACTACGGTTCTCGCCGCTGTCAGCGGAAACGTCGCGACGATGGGCTACGGCCTCGCTGCAATCGGCCCGGCCATCGGCGTGGGCATCGTCGTCGGCAAGACGATCGAGGGCGTCGCCCGTCAGCCCGAGCTGGCCGGCCGCCTGCAGGTCCTGATGTGGATCGGTATCGCCTTCACCGAGGCGCTGGCGTTCATCGGCATCGCCACGTACTTCATCTTCGTCTGATCCCGCCACTTCGGTCCTAAGGAGGCAGGATGCTCCACGCTCTTGTCGCGTATGCCGCGGAGGGTGAGTCGGCTCCCAACCCGATCATCCCCAACGCGTACGACATCATCTGGTCGTCGGTGTGCTTCATCGTCATCCTGCTTCTGTTCTGGCTCTATGCCCTGCCGCGGATGAAGAAGCTCCTCGACGCGCGGTCCGCCGCGATCGAGGGCAACATCGCGAAGGCCGACGAGGCCCAGCGTCAGGCCGAGGCCGCCCTCGAGGAGTACACGGCGCAGCTCGCCGACGCTCGTCGCGAGGCCGGCGAGATCCGTGAGGCCGCCCGCGAGGACGGCAAGAAGATCGTGGCCGAGGCGAAGGACACCGCGACGGCCGAGGCCGCGCGCGTGACCGCCGCCGCGCAGACGCAGATCGAGGCCGAGCGCCAGTCCGCGCTCGTGTCGCTGCGCAGCGAGGTCGGCACGCTCGCGATCGACCTCGCCGGCGGTGTCATCGGCGAGTCGCTCTCCGACGACGCGAAGGCGCAGGCGGTCGTCGACCGCTTCCTCGCCGAGCTCGAGGCGTCCGAGAAGGCGTCGAAGTAATGGGAAGCGCGACCTCGCAAGCGCTCGCAGCGGCGACGACGGGCCTCGAGTCCGCCACGGGCATCGACCTCACGGTCGCCGGTGAGCTCTTCGCGGCCGCGCGTGCGCTCGACGGCTCCCCGCAGCTGAGCGGAGCGGTGGCCGACCCGGCCGCCGCTCAGGCCGCCCGGGCGAAGGTCGTGGCCGACGTGTTCGGCCGCGCGCTGGGTGCGACCACCGTGTCGCTGCTCACGACCGCGGTCCAGCAGCGCTGGTCGAGCGCGGCCGACCTCGTCGACGGCATCGAGGAGCTCGCGGTGCGGGCCGCCTCGATCGCGTCCCCCGACGACGACGTCGAGGGCGAGCTCTTCGAGTTCTCCCGCATCGTGGCCGCGAACCCCGACCTCGAGCTGGCGCTCGGCAGTCGGCTGGGCGAGGCCTCGGCCAAGGGGCAGCTCGTCGGCGCCCTGATCGAGGGTCGCGCGAGCGAGGCGACCACCCTGATCGTGTCCTCGCTCGTGCAGCAGCCGCGGGAGCGCCGCGTGCGTGCGCTCCTCGATCGCGCCATGGCGCTGGTCTCCGACCAGCGCGGGCGCAGCGTCGCGACGGTCTTCGTCGCCGCACCGCTGAGCGCCGCGCAGCAGACGCGCCTGACGGATGCCCTGTCCCGCAAGTACGGGACGAAGATCTCGCTCAACACGGTCGTGGACACCTCGGTCGTGGGCGGCGTGCGCGTGAAGGTGGCGGACGACCTCATCGACGCCAGCGTCTCGACGCGACTGGCAGACCTCCGGCAGTCCCTGGCCGGCTAGCGCCTCCGGGCGAAGACTTCGGGGCCCGCGCGCCCCACAACACGAAGGAAGACAATGGCAGAACTCTCCATCAGCCCCGACGTCATCCGCGACGCGCTGAAAGACTTCGTCGCGGCGTACGAGCCGACGTCGGCTGCTGCGAATGAGGTCGGCACGGTCGTCGACGCCGCTGACGGCATCGCCCACGTCGAGGGCCTGCCCGGAGTCATGGCGAACGAGCTCGTGACCTTCGCAGACGGGACCCTCGGCCTCGCCCAGAACCTGGACGAGCACGAGATCGGCGTGGTCATCCTCGGCGACTTCGCGGGAATCGAGGAGGGCCAGCAGGTCACCCGCACCGGCGAGGTCCTCTCGGTCGCCGTCGGCGACGGCTACCTCGGCCGCGTCGTCGACCCGCTCGGCAACCCGATCGACGGCCTCGGCGCGATCGCGACCGAGGGTCGTCGTGCCCTCGAGCTCCAGGCGCCGGGCGTCATGGCA
Source organism: Microbacterium sp. X-17 (assembly GCF_039615055.1). Classification (NCBI taxonomy): domain Bacteria; kingdom Bacillati; phylum Actinomycetota; class Actinomycetes; order Micrococcales; family Microbacteriaceae; genus Microbacterium; species Microbacterium sp. X-17. The sequence continues at coordinate 149,821 of NZ_JBDHNI010000002.1, read as the reverse complement.
CGCAAGAGCGTGCACGAGCCGATGCAGACCGGCATCAAGGCGATCGACGCCATGATCCCGATCGGCCGCGGCCAGCGCCAGCTCATCATCGGTGACCGTCAGACCGGCAAGACCGCGATCGCGATCGACACGATCATCAACCAGAAGGCGAACTGGGAGTCCGGCGACCCGACGAAGCAGGTGCGCTGCATCTACGTCGCGATCGGCCAGAAGGGCTCGACGATCGCGTCGGTCAAGGGCGCGCTCGAGGACGCCGGGGCGATGGAGTACACGACGATCGTCGCGGCTCCGGCATCCGATCCCGCGGGCTTCAAGTACCTCGCCCCGTACACCGGCTCGGCGATCGGCCAGCACTGGATGTACGACGGCAAGCACGTCCTGATCATCTTCGACGACCTGTCGAAGCAGGCCGAGGCCTACCGCGCCGTGTCGCTCCTCCTCCGCCGCCCGCCGGGGCGCGAGGCCTACCCGGGCGACGTCTTCTACCTGCACTCGCGTCTCCTCGAGCGTTGCGCGAAGCTCTCCGACGAGCTGGGCGCCGGCTCCATGACGGGTCTGCCGATCATCGAGACGAAGGCCAACGACGTGTCGGCCTACATCCCGACGAACGTCATCTCGATCACGGACGGGCAGATCTTCCTGCAGTCCGACCTGTTCAACGCGAACCAGCGCCCCGCGGTCGACGTCGGCATCTCGGTGTCGCGCGTCGGCGGTGACGCTCAGGTCAAGTCGATCAAGAAGGTCTCCGGCACGCTGAAGCTCGAGCTGGCGCAGTACCGCTCGCTCGAGGCGTTCGCGATGTTCGCGTCCGACCTGGATGCCGCATCCCGTCGCCAGCTCTCGCGCGGTGCCCGCCTGACGGAGCTCCTCAAGCAGCCGCAGTACTCGCCGTACCCGGTGGAGGAGCAGGTCGTCTCGATCTGGGCCGGCACGAACGGCAAGCTCGATGACATCGAGGTGGAGGACGTGCTGCGCTTCGAGCGCGAGCTGCTCGACTACCTCCGCCGCAACACCGAGATCCTGACGACCCTGCGTGAGACGAACGTCCTCGATGACGACACCCTCGCAGCGCTGGAGAAGGCGACGGACAACTTCGTCCTCGAGTTCCAGGCGGGTCGCGGACAGGCGATCGACAACCCGGGTCGCGAGGAGTTCGCCGCGGCGGACGCCGAGGATGTCAACCAGGAGCAGATCGTCAAGGGCCGCCGGGGCTGACCCGGCCGAGTAGGACACCAGCTGATGGGCGCACAACTCAGGGTCTACAAGCAGAAGATCTCTTCTGCTCAGACCACCAAGAAGATCACGAAGGCGATGGAGCTCATCGCGGCTTCGCGCATCCAGAAGGCGATGGCGCGCGTGCGCGCGTCGTCGCCCTTCGCGCGGGCCGTGACGCGGGCCGTCTCGGCGGTGGCGACGCACTCGAACATCGACCACCCGCTCACGCGGGAGCCGGAGACGATCCGTCGCTCCGCCGTCGTGATCTTCTCCTCCGACCGCGGACTCGCGGGCGCGTTCAACTCGCAGATCCTGCGGGAGGCGCTGCAGCTCGCCGAGCTGCTGCGCGCGGAGGGTCGCGAGCCCGTGTTCTACCTCGTCGGCCGCAAGGCGGTCGGCTACTTCCAGTTCCGCAAGATGGACAGCGTCGAGCAGTGGACGGGTGACACCGACACGCCGCAGTTCCACACCGCGGAGCTGATCGCGGGCAGCCTCCTCGACGCGTTCCAGCGCGGCGGCGAGCAGGGCGGCGTGGACGAGATCCACCTCGTCTTCAACCGCTTCGTCAGCATGATGACGCAGGAGCCGGAGACCGTGCGTCTCCTGCCGCTCGAGCTCGTGGAGTCGGCGGATGCCGCGTCCGCGGCGGTCTATCCGCTGTACGAGTTCGAGCCGGACGCCGAGACGGTGCTCGACGCGCTCCTGCCGGTGTACATCCAGAGCCGCATCTTCAACGCGCTCCTGCAGTCGTCGGCGGCGAAGCACGCCGCGACGCAGAAGGCGATGAAGTCCGCGAGCGACAACGCCGACAAGCTGATCACCGACTACACCCGCCTGCGCAACAACGCCCGCCAGGCCGAGATCACCCAGCAGATCGCCGAGATCGTCGGCGGCGCCGACGCTCTCGCATCGGGCAAGTAAGAGCTTCAGGCGGCCCGCCGCCTGCTGACCAAAAGGATCATGAGACCATGAGCACCCCCACCATCGCCCCCGCGCCCGAGCCGCAGGCCCCCGAGGCCGTCGGTCGCATCGCGCGCGTGACCGGCCCCGTCGTCGACATCGAGTTCCCGCACGACGCGATCCCCGAGATCTACAACGCGCTGAAGACGACGATCACGATCGGCGGCGAGACGAGCGAGCTGACCCTCGAGGTCGCGCAGCACCTCGGCGACGACCTGGTCCGCGCGATCGCGCTGAAGCCGACGGACGGCCTCGTCCGCGGCGGCGAGGTCCGCGACACCGGCGGCCCCATCACGGTCCCGGTCGGCGACGTCACGAAGGGTCGCGTCTTCAACGTGACCGGTGAGGTGCTCAACGCGGAGCCCGGCGAGAAGATCGAGATCACCGAGCGCTGGGGCATCCACCGCAAGGCGCCCGGCTTCGACCAGCTCGAGTCGAAGACCACGATGTTCGAGACCGGCATCAAGGTCATCGACCTCCTCACCCCGTACGTGCAGGGCGGCAAGATCGGCCTGTTCGGCGGTGCGGGCGTCGGCAAGACGGTCCTCATCCAGGAGATGATCCAGCGCGTCGCGCAGGATCACGGCGGCGTCTCGGTGTTCGCCGGCGTCGGCGAGCGCACGCGTGAGGGCAACGACCTCATCCACGAGATGGAGGAGGCGGGCGTCTTCGACAAGACCGCCCTCGTGTTCGGCCAGATGGACGAGCCGCCGGGGACGCGTCTGCGCGTCGCCCTGTCGGCGCTCACGATGGCGGAGTACTTCCGCGACGTGCAGAAGCAGGACGTGCTGCTGTTCATCGACAACATCTTCCGCTTCACGCAGGCGGGGTCCGAGGTCTCGACGCTGCTCGGCCGCATGCCGTCCGCGGTGGGCTACCAGCCGAACCTCGCCGACGAGATGGGCGTGCTCCAGGAGCGCATCACCTCGACGCGCGGTCACTCGATCACCTCCCTCCAGGCGATCTACGTCCCCGCCGACGACTACACCGACCCGGCTCCGGCCACGACGTTCGCGCACCTCGACGCGACGACGGAGCTCAGCCGTGAGATCGCGTCGCGCGGTCTCTACCCGGCCGTGGACCCGCTCACCTCGACGAGCCGCATCCTCGACCCCCGGTACCTCGGCGCTGACCACTACCGCGTGGCGACGGCCGTCAAGCAGATCCTCCAGAAGAACAAGGAGCTGCAGGAGATCATCGCGATCCTCGGCGTCGACGAGCTCTCCGAAGAGGACAAGATCGTCGTCTCGCGCGCGCGCCGCATCCAGCAGTTCCTCTCGCAGAACACCTACATGGCGAAGAAGTTCACGGGTGTCGAGGGCTCGACCGTGCCGATCAAGGAGACGATCGAGTCGTTCGACGCGATCGTGAAGGGCGAGTTCGACCACGTTGCCGAGCAGGCGTTCTTCAACGTCGGCGGCATCTCGGACGTCGAGGCCAAGTGGGCGCAGATCCAGAAGGAGAACGGCTGACATGCCGCTCAAGGTGAGCCTGGTCTCCGCGGACGCGGAGATCTGGACGGGGGAGGCGACCCTCGTGGTCGCCAAGACCGTCGAGGGCGAGATCGGCTTCATGGCCGGTCACGAGCCGGTGCTCGCGATCCTCGCCGAGGGCCAGGTCCGTATCACGGGCACCGACGGCACCAAGGTGCTCGCGAACGCGCAGGACGGCTTCCTCTCCATGGAGAGGGACGAGCTGACGATCGTGGCAGGAAACGCCGCCCTCATCGGCTGACGCCGTCGGGATGCTGGTCCTCCTTCCCCCGTCGGAGACGAAGCGGCCGGGCGGGCGGCGCACGCCGCTCGACCTCGACCGCCTTGCCTTGCCCGGCCTCCGTGGCGTCCGGGAACGCGTGGTCGACGCGCTCGTGGCGCTGAGCGCCGATCCGGAGACCGCCTCGCGGGTGCTCCGCCTGGGGCCGACGCAGGTCGACGAGGTCGCCGTCAACGCGGCGCTCGCGACGGCGCCCACGCTGCCCGCGATCGATCGCTACACGGGCGTCCTGTTCGACGCGCTGGAGCCCGGCACCCTGCCGGCGCCCGAGCGGCGCTGGCTCGGACAGCACGTGCTCATCCACTCCGCCCCCTTCGGGCCGATCGGGGCGCTCGATCCGATCCCCGCGTACCGGCTGACGGCCGGGGTCGCCGTGCCGGGCCTCCCGCCGCTGCGGCGGCTGTGGGCGGATGCCGTCACCGCGGCGATCGAGGGGGAGTCGCGCGGTTTCGTCCTCGACCTCCGCTCCGAGGCCTATGTCGCGCTCGGCCCGGTGCCGGCTACGCGGCGTTCGGCGTACGTCCGTGTCGTCGCGGCGGGGCCGGACGGCGAGGTGCGTGCGCTGAACCATTTCAACAAGCACGCGAAGGGTGAGCTCGTGCGCGCGCTGGCTGAGGGCCGCCCGCGGATCCGGGCCGTCGACGACCTCGTGGACTGGGCTCGCGGCCGTGGAATCACGCTGGACGGCAGCGGACCCGGCATCGTGACACTCCGCGTCGCCTAGCCTGGGAGAACGCTGTCAAAAGCGGCGTGCAGTCGCTAGCATGGTGCTCGCTGGCGCCGTACGAGGCGTTGGATGCCCCGGTCCCTATCTGTCAGGAATGGACATGAACGACATCACGTACTACGACGGTGGAGGCGCGGCCGCAGCGGCGATCGTCGCGCTCGTACTCTTTCTCATCTTCATCCCGATCATCATCGTGGGATACGTCCTCGGCTCGCTCTTCTACATGAAGATCTTCGAAAAGGCCGGTGTGCAGGGCAAGTGGCGGGCGTGGGTGCCCGTGTACAACACGATGATCTTCGCCAAGCTCGGCGACCTGAACCCCTGGTGGCTGCTGATCCTCTGGGGCGCATACGCGGTCTTTTCGTGGGTGCCCGTCCTCAACTGGATCCTCGGCATCGCGGCGTTCGTCTACACGCTGCTGGCCGCCTGGCGCGTCGGCCTCAAGCTGCAGAAGGAAGCCGTCTGGCTCATCCTCTACTTCTTCCTCTCAATCGTCTGGCTCGGCATCGCGGCCTACGACCGTTCGCGCTGGAACACGGTCGTCCCGGCGGCGCCGTGGGCGAACAGCTTCCTCCGCGACTCGACGGTCTGGGCGGGCATCCCCGTGCAGACGCCCGCGGGCGGCTACCCGGCCAACCCGGTGACGCAGCCCGGCTACGTGGCCCCGCCCGCCGGTGGCCCGACGCCTCCTCCTCCCGCCGGCCCGACGCCGCCGCCCGCTGGTGGCGCGACCCCGCCGCCGCCCGCCCCGCCGGCTCCGCCCGCGCCCCCGGCCCCGCCGGCCGACGGCCAGACGCCGCCGCAGGTCTGAATCAGCCACGAAGCCCCCGTCCTCACCGCGAGGACGGGGGCTTCGTCGTGCATGGTTCGCTGAGAGCGGAGCCCGCGTACTGGGCAGTGTCCGGGGACCGGCGTAACTTCAAGGGGTGCTCGGCAGACTTCTCGTGCGGTACCTCCAGCCGGGGTGGCCGCTCCTCATCGCCGTCGTCGTGTTCCAGCTCGCGCAGTCGATCGCTGCCCTGACACTGCCCTCGCTCAACGCGGACATCATCGACAACGGCGTCATCACGGGGGACATCGGTTACATCTGGGCGATGGGGGGCGTCATGCTCGCCGTCAGCCTCGTGCAGATCGTGTGCTCGGTCGTGGCGGTGTATTTCGGCTCGCGACTCGCGATGGGGATGGGCCGCGACCTCCGGGGGGACATCTTCCGGCGCATCGTGGCGTTCTCGCAGCGCGAGGTCGGAGAGTTCGGCGCACCCTCGCTCATCACCCGCAACACGAACGACGTGCAGCAGGTGCAGATGCTCGTGCAGGTGTCCGCGACGCTCATGCTCGCGGCCCCGCTTCTCGCGATCGGCGGCGTCGTCATGGCGATCCGCGAAGATGTCGGGCTGTCCTGGCTCATGGCGGTGTCGGTGCCGCTGCTCCTGGTCCTCGTGGGGCTGATCGTCTCCCGGATGGTGCCGGCGTTCGCATCGATGCAGCGCAAGATCGATCGCGTGAACCAGGTGCTGCGCGAGCAGCTCACCGGCATTCGCGTCATCCGCGCGTTCGTGCGCGAGCGGGAGGAGCGCCGCCGTCTCGCCTCCGCGAGCGACGAGCTCCGCGGCACCGCGACGCTCGCGGGCGCCTACCTCGCGCTCATGTTCCCCGTCGTCATGCTCGTGCTGAACGTCTCGAGTGTCGCCGTCATCTGGTTCGGGGCGTTCCAGGTGCAGAACGCGGGCGTGCAGATCGGCACGCTCATCGCGTTCCTCAGCTACCTGATGCAGATCCTGATGGGCGTCATGATGGCGACCTTCATGTTCGTCATGATCCCGCGCGCCGCCGTCTGCGCGCAGCGGATCGGCGAGGTGCTGGGCACCGAACCCACGGTTGCCGCTCCCGCGGATCCGGTCATGGCCCCGCTGCCCAAGGGTCGGGTGGTCTTCGATCACGTCGACTTCACCTTCCCGGGGGCGGGGGAGGCGGTGCTCCACGACCTCTCCTTCGTCGTGGAGCCGGGCACGACCACCGCGATCATCGGCTCGACCGGCGCGGGGAAATCGACGCTCGTGGGTCTCGTGGCGCGCCTGTTCGACGTGACGGCCGGATCGGTCTCGGTCGACGGGGTCGACGTGCGTGACTACGACCCGGACGACCTGTGGGCGCGGATCGGCCTCGTGCCGCAGCGCGCGTTCCTCTTCGCCGGATCCGTGGCGTCGAACCTGCGTTACGGCAACCCTGCGGCATCCGACCACGAGCTCTGGCACGCCCTTGAGATCGCGCAGGGCGCCGACTTCGTGGCCGCGATGCCCGACGGTCTGTCGGGCGCGATCGCGCAGGGCGGCACGAACGTGTCGGGCGGCCAGCGGCAGCGGCTCGCGATCGCCCGCGCGCTCGTGAAGAACCCGCCGCTCTACGTCTTCGACGACTCCTTCTCCGCGCTGGACCTGCGGACGGATGCCGCCCTGCGGCACGCGCTGGACGCCATGCGGCCGCGTGCGACGCGGATCGTGGTGGCCCAGCGGGTCTCGACGATCCAGCACGCGGATCAGATCCTCGTCCTCGACCACGGCCGGATCGTCGCGGTCGGGCGGCACGACGATCTCGTCGAGACGAGCTCGACGTACCGCGAGATCGTGGAGTCGCAGCTGTCCGCGCAGGAGGCGGCGTGAGCGGGCCGGGCCGCCCGGGCGGCGGTCCGTTCGGTCGGGGCCTGGCGGGGCCTCCGGGGCAGAAGGCGCGCACCTTCGGCCCGAGCGCGCGGCGGCTGCTCGCCACCCTGGCGCCCTGGCGCGCGGCGCTCATCGTCGTCGTCATGCTGGGCGCGATCAGTGTCGGGCTCTCGGTCCTCGGCCCCGCGCTCCTCGGCGAGGGGACGAACATCGTGTTCGCCGGCTTCACCTCGATGCAGACGCCGGGCGGTGCGGGCATCGACTTCGCCGCCCTCGGCCGGGTCCTTGCGATGGTGCTCGCGGTCTACTTCTTCGCGAGCGTCTTCTCGTGGGTGCAGGGCCTCATCCTCAACGTCGTCGTGCAGCGCGCGATGCACCGGCTGCGGCTGCAGGTGGAGGACAAGATCCATCGTCTTCCGCTCTCGTACTTCGACCGCGTGCAGCGCGGCGAGCTGCTGAGCCGTGTGACGAACGACGTCGACAACATCGGGCAGACGATGCAGCAGACGCTGTCGCAGGTCGTCGTCTCGCTGCTCACCGTCGTCGGTGTCCTCGTCATGATGTTCGTGATCTCGCCGGTGCTCGCGGTGATCGCACTCGTGACGGTTCCGCTGACCCTCGGCATCACGGTCGTCGTCGCGCGTCGTTCGCAACGGCTGTTCGTCGCGCAATGGCGGGCGACCGGCATCCTCAACGCTCGCGTCGAGGAGACCTTCTCCGGGCACTCGGTCGTGAAGACCTTCGGGCATCAGCGGGAGGCGGAGCGCGAGTTCGCCGCCGAGAACGACCAGGTCTATCGCGCGAGCTTCGGCGCCCAGTTCGTCTCCGGCCTGATCATGCCGTCGATGATGTTCATCGGGAACCTGGTCTACGTCGCGATCGCGGTCGTCGGCGGCATCCAGGTCGCGTCCGGGCTCCTCTCGATCGGCGGCGTGCAGGCGTTCATCCAGTACTCGCGGCAGTTCACGCAGCCGCTCAGCCAGCTCGGGTCGATGGCGAACCTCCTCCAGTCCGGGGTCGCGAGCGCGGAGCGCGTCTTCGAGCTCCTCGACGAGGACGAGCAGACGCCGGATGCCGACCCCGCGCGCACCGTGCCACCGGAGGCGAGCGCGCTGGCGTTCGAGGATGTCGCGTTCCGCTATCTGCCCGAATCGCCGCTCATCGACGGGCTGAGCCTCGATGCGCGACCGGGCAGCACCGTCGCGATCGTCGGCCCGACCGGCGCGGGGAAGACGACGCTCGTGAACCTCGTCATGCGGTTCTACGACGTGGACGCCGGCCGGATCACGCTCGACGGCCTCGACACGCGCGAGATGACGCGCGATGACCTGCGCGCTCGCACGGGCATGGTCTTGCAGGACACGTGGCTCTTCTCGGGCACGATCCGCGACAACATCCGCTACGGGCGGCCGGATGCCACGGAGGGGGAGGTCGTGGCGGCGGCGACGGCCGCGTATGTCGACCGCTTCGTGCACGCGCTGCCGGACGGTTACGACACGATCCTCGATGACGAGGCGGGCAACCTCAGCGTGGGGGAGCGCCAGCTCATCACGATCGCCCGGGCGTTCCTCGCCGATCCGCGCATCCTCATCCTGGATGAGGCGACGAGCTCGGTCGACACCCGCACCGAGCTGCTGATCCAGCGCGCGATGGCGCGGCTGCGAGCCGATCGTACGTCGTTCGTGATCGCGCACCGTCTGTCCACGATCCGCGACGCCGACGTCATCCTGGTCATGGAGAACGGATCGATCGTCGAGCAGGGGAGGCACGACGCGCTGATCGCGGCGCGGGGCGCGTACTGGCGTCTGTACAACGCGCAGTTCGAAGCTGCGCCGGATGAGGACGCGGAAGCCCCGCCGCCGGGCGCGGCGCCGATTCAGGGCCCGCGCGCGTCCACTACGATGTGAAGACCGTGGCCCGACGTGGCCCATCGGGGATCAGCCGGTTCGACGCGGAAGGACGAGGCGTGTCCGAAGTAGTCACACGCTCCCGCATCGTCGATGCCGGCGACGGCCGCATCGAGCTCGCATGGGCGGAGGCGACCGACACCGGTCGCCGCCGCGACATCAATCAGGACGCGGTGCTGGCATCCTTCCCGCTCTACGTGGTCGCGGACGGGATGGGCGGCCACATCGGCGGCGAGATCGCCAGCGCGAGCACTGTCGAGCGCCTCACCGCGGTCGTCGATCACGGCGCCGTGTCGCCGAAGACGATCGAGAAGGCCCTCGCGCGGGCCGTGAAGGACATCGCCGCGCATCCGGAGACGACCGACGACGGCACGGGCACGACGGTGACGGGCCTCTTCCTCGACTCGACCGGGCCCGAGCCGCACTGGGTCACGCTCAACATCGGCGACTCGCGCGTCTATCTCCTCCGCGACGACACGCTCGTGCAGATCACGACCGACCACTCCGTCGTGCAAGAGCTCGTCGCGGCCGGGCGCCTCAGCCCGGAGGAGGCCGAGAACCACCCGTATGGGAACGTCATCACGCGCGCGGTCGGCCCGAGCGACAGCGTCCGCCCCGACTACGTGCGGCTCGACGTCCTGGACGGCGACCGGTTCGTCGTGTGCTCGGACGGGCTGACGAAGGAGCTGACCGACTTCGGCATCCGCCACTTCCTGCGCGAGTGCCCCGATCCGGCGGATGCCGTGACCGCGATGCTGGATGCCGCGCTCGAGAATGGCGGGCGCGACAACATCACGATCATCGTGCTCAACGTCCGCCGGCCCGACGCTCCCGCCGACGCCGAGTAGCGGCTTCGTCGAGTGGCCCCGGCGCGCGAGTGGCCGCGCGCGAGCGGCCACGTCGCCGAGTAGCCCCCGCGCGAGATCAGGTGATCTCGCCGATTCAGGACGTTTGAGCGCGGATTCCTCCTGAATACGCGGATTCACCTGATTTCGCTGGCTCTCCCCAGCCGCCGCGGCCGCCGGTTCCTGCACAGATTCGTGCGGGCGGTGCTCGGCCTCCGCGTACGAGGCGTGGAATGGGGTGATGTCCTCCTCCCCGCCGCCCGTTGCGATGCCGCCCGCAGCCCCGCCGCGCCCGCGTGCGACGCTCCCGCTCTACGCCGCCCTCGCCCCGATCGCGGGCGGCATCGTGCTCTGGGTGGTGACCGGCTCCGCGATCTCGTTGTGGCTCGCGGGTCTCGCCCCGCTCATGATCGCCGCGTCGGCGCTCGACGGCCGTCGAGCGGCCCGCCGCGACGGCCGGCGTGCGGATGCCGAGCGAGCGGCTGCGCGATCCCGCGCCGCGGACGAGATCGCGCGTCAGCACGCGATCGAGCGTGGGCGGCTGCGTGTCCGGCACCCGGATGTCGCCGGCTATCTCGCGCCGGATGCGCCGGTGTGGCGGGCGGAGGCGGCCGGCGACCCCCTGGTCATCGGACAGGGATCGCGACCGAGCGCGGTACGGGTCACGGGCGGCGACGGTGACGAGGAGGCGGTCCGCGTCCGCCAGCGCGCGGGCATCCTCGAGGAGGCGCCCGTCCTCGCCTCGGCGGGGGACGGGATCGCGGTCGTGGGTCCCGCGGGTGTCGCGCGGGCCGTGGTGCGCGCGCTCGCGCTGCAGCTCTGCCTCGCGCTGCCTCCGGATACCCTCCGGGTCGACGCGAGCGCGACCACGGAGCATCCGTGGCTGGCGGACCTTCCGCATGCGCGGCGCCACGGAGCCCGCACGCTCGCACTCGTGGATCCGGGCCATCCCGTCCCCGGCGACGCCGATGCGGTGATCGCCCGGGTCGAGGCCGCCACGCCGTCGCCCCCGGGATGTCGAACGGTGCTAACGCTCGTCTCCCCAACGGAGGCAGAGGTCCTGCTCGAGGGCGAGGTCCGGCGCATCCGTGTCGAAGCCGTGGGAGCGGCGCAGGCGCGTGACGTCGCCGCGCGACTCGCGACGCGGGAGATCGCGGTGGGCGACGCCTCCGGGCGCGACGCGACGATCGCGCTCGCCCCGCTGGTCGCCGGCGCGCCGCCGGCCGCGACGGGCGGGCTGCCGGCGGTCGTCGGACTCGCGGGGCCGCAGCCGGTCGTGCTCGATCTGGTCCGCGACGGGCCCCATGCCGTCGTGGTGGGCATGACTGGCGCCGGGAAGAGCGAGCTCCTCGTCACCTGGATCCTCGCGCTGTGCGCGACCCACACCCCGGCCGAGGTCGTCTTCCTCCTCGCCGACTTCAAGGGAGGCACCGCGTTCCAGCCCCTCGCCGACCTCCCGCACGTGACGGGTGTGCTCACCGACCTCGATGCGGACGGTGCGCACCGCGCGATCGAGAGCCTTCGTGCCGAGCTCCGCGTCCGAGAGGCCGCGCTCGCGGACGCAGGCGCGCGCGACGTCTCGGACCCGGGTGTGCGGCTACCCCGGCTGGTGATCGTCGTCGACGAGTTCGCCGCCCTGGCCACGCAGCATCCCGAGCTCCTCGGCGTGTTCACAGACATCGCCGCGCGCGGCCGGGCGCTCGGTCTGCACCTCGTGCTCGGCACCCAGCGCGCCGTCGGCGTGCTCCGCGACGCGCTGCTCGCGAACTGCCCGTTGCGGATCTGCCTCCGGGTGACCGACGCCGCCGACAGCCGGACGGTGGTCGGGACGGATGCCGCAGCCGAGCTTCCCGGCGACGCCCGCGGCTGGGCGCTCATCCGTCGGTCGGTCGACGTGCGTGCGCAGCGGGTCCGGATCGCCCGGTCCGAACAGGGCGATCTCGAACGGGCGCTGCGGCGCGGTGCCCACCTGCCGCCGGTCCGTCGCCCGTGGATCCCTCCGCTGCCGGTCCGGATCACGCTCGCCGAGGTCCGGGTCGCCGCGGGCCTGGGCGAGATCGTGCTGGGCCTCGCCGACGAGCCCGAACATCAGCGACACGCGCCCGTCCTGCTGCGGCGCGGCGAGCGCGGTCTCCTCCTGGTCGGTTCCGCGGGCTCGGGGAAGTCGACGGCGCTGGCGCTCGTCGCGGCCCAGACGACGGGATCGGTGCACGTGGTGGGCCCCGACCTCGAGCAGGCCTGGGATGAGGTCGACGCTCTCGCGGATCGATCGCCCGGTCCCGACGACGTCGTGCTGGTGGATGACGTCGACGGAATCCTCACCCGCTATCCGGGCGAGTACGCGCACGCGTTCCTGGAGCGACTCGAGCTCGTCGTCCGGGCAGCCGGCGGCTCGGGCGGCTGCCGGGTCGTGCTGTCCGCGCAGCGCTGGGGCGGGGCGGCGTCCAGGCTCGCCGACCTTCTGCCGCGTCGGGCGCTTCTCGCGATGGCCACACGTGCCGACTACCTGACCGCCGGCGGCGATCCGTCTCTCCGGCCGACGGGCGGTCCGGGTCGTGCGGTGATGGATGGCCGGGTCGTGCAGTTCGCGGTGGCCGGGGGCGAGACCGGCGCCGGAGCCGCGCCGGGTATCACGACGACGGCGTGGGATGCCGCGTCCGGCGTCGTCGGGATGGTCCTGCGGCCGGGCGCGGTGACTCACGCCCGGGTCGACGCGCTCGCGCGGACCGGCGTCCGGGTCGTGCGCGTCGAGGAGGCGCGGGAGCTCCGCGCCGAGCTGCGGGACGGATCAGGGCCGAGGGCGGCGCTCGCCGTCGTCGGCGGCCCGGAGGAGTGGCAGCGGGAGTGGGGCGTGCTCGCGACCGTCCGGGAACGGCACGACCTCGTGATCGACGCGGGATGCGCGGGGGAGTACCGCCTGGTCAGCGGCGACCGCGGGCTCCCGCCGTACTGCGCGCCGTCGGCATCCCGGGGCTGGCTCCTGCGTCGCGGCGCGATGCCGGTCCGCACGACGCTGCCGGCCGTCGCATGAGCCGTCAGACGACCGCGCGGACCGACCCGACGGATCCGTCGCCGCCGGTCACCGACAGGCGGAGGTGGGTGAGCGTCTCCGCGACGTCGCCCGCCGCGAGAGCGCCGGCGCGCTCGAGGAGGCGCAGCGCCACGACGGCCGTCGCGCGCGAGCTCCCGTCGAGCATCTTCAACGCGACCGTGGCTCCGTTCGGCGCGACCATGAGCGCGACGCCCTCCGCACCCTGCTTCGAGAACACCCCGAGGCGCTCGACCACGACCGTGTCCGGGCGGCCGGGTCCGGCGATCGCCCACGCGTTCTGCCGCACGGCGTCCACGAGCGCGGCCGCGTTGCGGTGCAGGGCGAACGGCGACCGCTCGGAGGACGTCCCGATCCGGTGGGCGGCGCGCGCGAGACCCCCCAGCGAGACGGCGGGGGCGGGTGCTCCGCAGCCGTCGACCGCGGTCACGGCGACCCGGTCGCCGGTCAGCCGCTCGACGAGCTCGCGGATGTGCACCTGGAGCGGGTGGTCCGGCGCGAGGTATCCCTCGACGTCCCAGCCGTTGACCGTGCACGCGAGCAGCATCGCGGCGTGCTTGCCCGAGCAGGCCATCCGCAGGCGGGCGGGCTCGCCGTGCTCCCGCACGAGCGCGTCGCGACTCGCGACGTCGGACGGCCAGGCCGGCGGGCACGCGAGGTGCTGCTCGGTGAGGCGCGCGCTGTCGAGGATGTCGCGGACGACGGCGACATGGCGGTCCGTGCCGCTGTGGCTCCCGGTCGCGACCGCGAGCCGCTCGCCCTCCAGCCAGGCACCCGCGCTCACGCACGCGAGGGCCTGCAGCGGCTTGAGCGCGGACCGGGGGAGTACGAGCGCGGCCGTGTTGCCGTGCTCGGCCGCCACGACGCCGTCCGGATCGAGCACGACGGCGATTCCGGCGTGCCGTGACTCGACGAAGCCGCTGCGCTCCACGACCGCCAGTTCGACGGCATCGCTGACGCTCACGGTTCCCGGCACGGCTGTCAGCCTAGCCACCCCGCCGGGGCTCGTTCCGACGCGCCCGCCGATCAGATCGTCAGCGGCGCTCGTGCGGGAGCGCCTGACGGATGCGCTCGATCGTGCCGTGCGCCGGCGGCTCGTTGTACTCGCCGGCCAGTTCCTGCCCGGACAGGGCGTGGATCGCGGCCATGATCTCGTCCGTCGCCACACGGCGCGCGCGGCCCGACGTGGCGGGCCCGTGGTGTGCGAGGTCGAGCGGCTCACCGAAGCGCACCGAGATGCGCGGCCGGAGCTTGGGGAAGCGATTGCCGACGGGCATCGCCTCGTTCGTGCCGACCAGCCCCACCGGGACGACGAGCGCGCCGGTCTGCAGGGCGAGGAACGCGACGCCGGTGCGGCCCTTGTAGAGGCGGCCGTCGAGCGACCGCGTCCCCTCGGGGTACAGTGCAACGGCCTTCCCGGCCTCGAGCTGCCGCTTCTGCTGGTCGAGGGCCGCGAGCGCGGCCTGCCCCGCACCGCGCTCCACGGGGCTCGCGCCGAGCGCCGTGAAGAACTCGCGGCTGATCCATCCGCCGATCCCGTGCCCGTCGAAGTAGCTCGACTTCGCGAGGAAGTAGACCGTCCGCGGAGCGGCGAGCGGGATCGCGAACGAGTCGATGAACGACAGGTGATTGCTCGCGAAGATGACCGGACCCTTGCGGGGAACGTGCGCGGTCCCCTCGATGTGCGGACGGTAGATGGCACGTGCGAGCGGCGCCACGACGTAGCGGCCGAGGAAGTACGTCAGCCCGGCCTGGGCGACCGGCTTCACCGGGGCGGACGCCTCGGGCGTCTCCTCTGCCGGCTCGTCGGGAACGGGCGTGTCGGCAGTGCTCACTCGATGAAGGGTACTCCGTGCGTATTCCGCGGACTGCATCCGTCCCGTTCCGTTCACAGCGCTGTCAGAACAACCTGCGCCATGATGGGTTCATCCCTATGGCTACCGAATGAGGTCACTCGTGCGCGTTCGCTCGCTCGCCGTCCTGTCCATCGCCGCGGTCGCGGCCCTGTTGCTGGCCGGTTGTTCCGCGGCCGGCGCACCCGCGGCATCCCCGTCGGCGTCGGGCGATCTGTGCGCCGCAGCGGCGGCGCCCGGCACGGCGTCCGACGCGGTGACCACGTCGGGCGACATCGGCACGGCGCCCACGGTGACCTTCACGGCGCCGCTCGCCGTCACCGCCGTGCAGCGCACGGTCGACGTGGTCGGCACGGGCCCCGCGATCAAGGCCGGCGACTACGTGCAGTACGGCCTCACCCAGGTCGCGGCCGACACCGGCACGGTCGCGGGCTCCGTTGGCTACGGCAACGCGCCGATCGAGCCGGTCCAGGTCGCCGTCGGCAGCGGCATCGACCAGGCGTTCGGCTGCGCGACCGTGGGGTCGCGCATCGTCGTGACCCAGCCCGGCGCGCAGTCCAACCCGCCCCGGGTCCTCGTGATCGATGTGCTCGGCATCACGACCGGCGACTCCTGGTGCGCCCCGGCCGACACCACGGTGCCGTTCCCGTCGGTCGCGTTCGACGCGAGCGGCGCTCCGACGATCACGATCCCCGCGAACACGACGCCGCCGACCGCGGTCGCGCTGGAGACGCTCACGCCCGGAAACGGAGACGTCGTGCAGCCCGGCGACAACGTCACGGTCAACTACACCGGCGTGAAGTGGTCGGACGGATCCGTCTTCGACTCCAGCTGGGCGAAGGGTGACCCGGCGACATTCCCGACTTCCGGCGTCATCGCGGGCTTCCGGCGCGCTCTGGAGGGCCAGAAGGTCGGCTCGACCGAGCTCGTCGTCATCCCGCCGGTGTGCGGCTATGGCCCGGCCGGGCAGTCGGGCAACACCAGCCCGCTCGCGGGGGAGACGCTCGTGTTCGTCGTCAACATCATCTCGACGGCGCCCAACACCCAGCAGTGACACGATGACGGATGCCTCGGCGAGTGCGGGCGCCCCGCGTCGGGTCCTGATCCTCGGATCGACGGGCTCGATCGGGACGCAGGCGCTCGACGTCGTCCGCGCTAACCCCGGGCGGTTCGAGGTCGTGGGGCTCGCCGCGGGTACGCGGCGGGCCGAGGCGCTCGCGCAGGCCGAGGAGTTCCAGGTCGGCCACGTCGCGTTCGGCGCGGCGGAGGCCGAGCAGCTCGTGCGTGACGTTCCGGCGGACGTCGTGCTGAACGGCATCACCGGCTCGGTGGGCCTCGGCCCGACCTTGGCCGCACTGGAGGTGGGCCGTACGCTCGCGCTCGCGAACAAGGAGTCGCTCATCGTCGGCGGCGACCTCGTCGCCGCGCGGGCCCGCCCGGGGCAGATCGTGCCGGTCGACTCCGAGCACTCCGCGATCGCGCAAGCGCTCCGCGCGGGCGCGTCGGATGAGGTGCGCCGGCTCGTGCTGACGGCATCAGGCGGTCCGTTCCGGGGCCGCTCCCGGGCCGACCTCGCCGGTGTGACGCCCGCCGAGGCGCTGGCGCACCCGACGTGGACGATGGGCCGGGTCGTCACGACCAACTCCGCGACGCTGGTGAACAAGGGTCTCGAGGTGATCGAGGCGCACCTGCTGTTCGGGCTGCCCTACGACCGGATCGACGTCGTGGTGCACCCGCAGTCGATCGTGCACTCGATGGTCGAGTTCGTCGACGGATCCACGATCGCGCAGGCGTCGCCGCCCGACATGCGCCTTCCGATCGCGCTCGGCCTCGACTGGCCGCACCGGGTCCCCGGTGCGGTGACGCCGCTCGACTGGCGCACCGCGACCGCGTGGACCTTCGAGCCCCTCGACGAGGGTGCGTTCCCCGCCGTTCGCCTCGCCAAGCGGGTGGGCGCCGCGGGTCGCACGTATCCTGCGGTCTTCAACGCGGCGAACGAGCAGGCGGTCGACGCCTTCCACGAGGGGCGCCTGAGCTTCCCGGGCATCCTGGCCACCGTCGAGCGTGTGGTCGACGCGCACGAGCCGCCCGCGTCGCTGACGCGTGAGTCGCTGGCGGCGGCGGAGTCCTGGGCGCGCGCCGCGGCCGATACCGCGATCGCCCGCGCCTGACCCGGGTCAGGCGTCGGGGTAGGGGACGGGCCAGGCGGGCGGGGGGACGGGCCAGCCGGCGTCGCGCAGCGCGCGCCGAGCGAGCTCGCGGGCCGAGTACGGGGTGCGCACGCCACGGATGTCGCGATAGTCCTGGTGGCCGGGTCCGGCCCACAGGATGGCATCGCCCTCGCCGACCATCCGCACGGCCTCGACGATCGCCCGCTCCGGCGGCGCGATCTCGTGGATGTCGCCATCGGGACGCGCCATCCGCGCTCCCTCCAGCAGCGTGGCGCGGATGGAGGCGGGATCCTCGAACCGCGGGTGGTGGTCGGTGATGACGAGGATGTCGCTGCCGAGCGCCGCCGCGCGCCCCATGTCGAGCCGTTTCGTCGCGTCGCGGTCGCCGTCGGCGCCGAAGAGCATCAGCACCTTCCCCGGAGTGACCCGGCGCACCGCCGTGAGCGTCTTCTCGAACGCGTCGGGCGAGTGGCCGAAGTCGACGTACACGGCGGGTCCGCGCGCGCCCGAGACGCGCTGCGTCCGGCCCGGCAGCTCCGCGCGGATCTGGCGGCCGTGGAGCGCGCGCACGAGATCGTCCCAGGCGATGCCGCTCTCGTGCAGCATGACGATCGCGAGCCCCGCGTTCGCGGCCATGTGGCGTCCGAGCGCGGGAACCGTCGTCGTGAGCGTGCGACCATCGGGTCCGGTGAGGGTGAAGTCCGTCCCGTCCTGGCGGGCGGCGCGGACGTCCACGGTCCAGTCCGCCGCGACCGGGCGCGCCGCGATCAGGGGCGTCACGATCGTGACGTGGGGCAGATCCGTGCGCGCGACGATCTCCTCGCCGGGCACGGAGTCGAGCGAGATCACCGCGCGACGCGCGTGCGCGGAGCTGAACAGCGGCAGCTTCGCCTCGAGGTACGCCTGCATGTCGGCGTAGTCGTCGAGGTGATCGTGCGTGAGGTTCGTGAAGCCGACCACGTCGAACACGACCCCGTCGACGCGGTGCCGGCTGAGGGCCTGGGCGCTCACCTCCACGGCCATGTCCTGGACGCCGCGCTCGCGCATGAGAGCGAGCAGGGCGTGGAACTCGGATGCCTCGGGCGTGGTGAGGCGCGAGACGACGGTCTCACCGGCGATGTGGCGCTCGGCGGTCGACGACAGGCCCGCGGTGCGACCCAGCTGCTCGACGATGCCGGCGATCAGGTGGGTGACCGTGGTCTTGCCGTTGGTCCCGGTGGTCCCGAGGAGGACGGGCAGGGCGTCGTCGGGGCTCGTGCCGTAGACCCAGGCCGAGAGCGCGCCGAGCTGGCCCCGCGGATCGTCCACGACGAGGACGGGGAGCCCGGAGGCCGCGGCCCGATCGGCGCCGGCGGCATCCGTCACGATCGCGGCGGCGCCTTCCGCGGCCGCGTGCTGTGCGAACTCCGCGCCGTGGCTGTGCTCGCCCTGGAGTGCGACGAAGACGTCGCCGGGCCGGAGATCCGCCGTGGCGAGCGTGATTCCGCCGACGATGCCGCCCTCGACGTTGCCGCGGACCTCCCGAGCGAAGCGCGCCGCCAGGGCGGACAGGGCGTGCGCAGGGGGCGCGTCCGGTCGCAGGACCGGCGGCAGATTCGGGATGACGTCCGGCATGGTGCCCTCATCCGACACCCGAGGTGTATGCGCGGGCTATGTCTTGCCCTTGCGAGAACGATGTGCATATTTCCCGCGCGCCGGCGCATCGGCATTGCTCCCGCACGGCTCGTTCAAAGGACCCCGGTCTACCGTGGACGTGTGACCGCCTTCGCCTTCGTCATCGGCGTCGTGGTGCTCGTGATTGGCCTCGCCGTGTCCATTGCGCTCCACGAGCTGGGGCACCTCGTGCCCGCGAAGCTCTTCGGTGTGCGCGTCGGCCAGTACATGATCGGCTTCGGCCCGACGCTGTGGTCGCGGCGGTTCGGCGAGACCGAGTACGGCGTCAAGGCGATCCCGCTCGGTGGCTACATTTCGATGGCCGGCATGTACCCGCCTTCGCCGAAGGAGCGTGAACGCGCCGCGCAGGCGGGCCGCACGGGTCGGGCCGGCGGCGGCTTCTTCGCGACCATGGTGCAGGACGCCCGCACGGCCAACGACGAGACGCTCGAGGGCGCGGACGACGCGCGCACCTTCTACCGCCTGCCGGTGTGGAAGCGCGTGGTCGTCATGCTCGGCGGTCCGTTCATGAACCTCGTCTTCGCGATCGTGCTGCTGACGATCCTGTTCAGTGGCATCGGCGTGCAGACGGCGACGGCGACCGTGAGCTCCGTGAGCGCGTGCGTGCCGTCGAGCACGAGCGCGACCACGTGCGCGGCGGGCGATCCGGCGGCGCCGGCGCAGACCGCGGGCATCCAGCCGGGCGATCGGATCGTCTCGATCGACGGACAGGCCGTGAGCACGTTCACCGACGTGTCCGCGATCATCCAGCGGTCCGCCGGCCAACAGCTCGCGCTCGTCGTCGAGCGGAACGGCGCGCAGCAGACGATCGTCGTGACCCCGGCCGCGCGCACGACGGGCGGCCAGCAGGTCGGGTTCCTCGGCGTCACGCCGACGTCGGCGTATGTGCCTCAGCCGATCTGGAGCGGCGCGGGAGCGGCGTTCCAGAACGTCGGGGCCGTGACCGGCGTCATCGTGCGGCTGCCCGGGCTGCTCTACGAGACCGCGACGTCGCTTTTTACCGGGGCCCCGCGCGACCCGAACGGTCCGCTCAGCCTCGTGGGGGCCGGCGCGATCGCCGGCGAGGTCGCGACCTCGGACGTGCCCGTGCTCAACCGGGTCGGCGGGATGCTGGGGCTCCTGGCGTCCCTCAACATCGCGCTCTTCGTCTTCAACCTCGTGCCGCTGCTGCCGCTCGACGGCGGCCACGTCGTGATCGCGCTCTGGGATGGGATCAAGCGCACCTGGGCGAAGATCTTCCGCCGGCCGCCGCCGAAGCCGATCGACGCGACGAAGCTGGTGCCCGTCACGTTCGTGGTGGTCGTGGTGCTGATCGCGATGGGTGCGCTGCTCGCGCTTGCCGACATCGTGAACCCGGTGAACGTCTTCGGCTGATCCCCCACCCCTCGCCCCCTCGCCCCGCTGCGCTCCGCCCCGCTGCGCTCGCGGGGTCATCCCTGCCCACCTCCCCGCGAGAACGCGCTTGTGTCACAGACACGCCGGAAGAACGTGACACGAGCGCGTTTTCGCGGAGAGGGTGCCGGGGAGTGGGTGCCCGAGGAGAGGGCGGCGGGGTCAGGAAAGGGCGGCGGCGACCAGGCGCTCGAGCGTCCGCATCCCGTCGCGGGAGAGGATCGACTCCAGGTGACCCTGCACGGACGCGAAGCGCGGGCCGCGCAGCGCGTACACGTCGCCGGATGCCGGATCCGCCGCAACCTCGGCGGGGCCGAGCCGCGTCGTCCCCGGCGCGACCCGCGCGGTGAACGTGTTGTAGAAGCCGATCGACGCGGGCTCCCCGAACACGTCGACCTCGAGCTGCAGCCCCTGGTGCGGACGGTCGAGCGACACGAGGTCCGCGCCGAGCCGGTCGCTGAGGATCTGATGGCTCAAGCACACCGCGAGCAGGGGCCGGTCCGACGCGACGCGGGCCGCCACGATCTCGCGCATGCGCACGATCCGCGCGTTGTCGGGATCCCGCGGATCCCCGGGGCCGGGCCCGGCCACGACGAGGTCGGTCGCCGCGAGCTGGGCGTCCGTCGCGGCGTCCCACGGCGCGATCGTCACGTCGAGTCCGAGGTGGCGGAGCTGGTGCGCGAGCATCGTCGTGAACCGGTCCTCCGCGTCCACGACCACGGCCGTGCGCCCGGCGAACGGACCGTCCGCGCCGTCGCTCTGTGGCTCGAGCCAGAAGCGGGCGAGGCGTGCGTTCCGGGACTCGAGCAGCGCCGCGATCCCGGCGTCGTCCGCGAGCCGCCGCCGGGGCGCGGTCGGCGCATCCGGGTCAGCGGCCGCGTCCGCGGCGGGGGCCGCCGACGCCTCGCGGGGGATCGCGCCGATCGCGCCCAGTACGCCGGCCGCCTTCCCGTGCGTCTCGCTCACCTCGCCGAACGGGTCGGAGTGCCGCACGAGCGTCGCCCCGACCGGGACCCGAAGCCGCCCGTCCGCGACGTACGCCGTGCGGATGAGGATGGGCGCATCGAGGTCATGCGTCGGCTCGTCGTCTGCGGCATCCGTCCGCGGGGTGAAGAGCGCGGCCACGCCGGAGTAGTAGCCGCGCGGTGTCGTCTCGTAGTGCGTGATGACCGTGCACGCGTTCTGCATCGGGGATCCGGTGACGGTCGGCGCGAACATCGTCTCCCGCAGGATGTCGCGGGGATCGAGTCGGCTGTGGCCCTGCAGCACGTACTCGGTGTGCGTGAGCCGCGACATCTCCTTCAGGTGTGGGCCCGTGATGCGGCCGCCGTCCGAGCAGACGGCGCTCATCATCTTGAGCTCCTCGTCGACGACCATGAACAGTTCCTCGGTCTCCTTCGTCGACTCGAGGAACTCGGACAGCGAGGCGACCGTGGGTCCGCCCGCGGGATGCCGGAACGTGCCGGAGATCGGGTTCATGGTCACGATGCCGTCGCGCGCGACGACGTGCGCCTCCGGGCTCGCGCCCACCGCGACGTGGCCCGGTGTGGAGACGAGGAACGTCCAGTACGCGCCCTTCTCGTGCTCGAGCAGCGCCCGGAACCACGTGAGCGCCGCGGTCACGGCATCCGCGTCCACGCCGGCGGTGAAGTCGCGGCGGATGACGAAGTTCGCGCCCTCGCCGCGGCCGATCTCGTCGGCGATCACGCGGCGGACGATGTCGGCGTACGCGTCGTCGTCGATGTCGAAGCCGGCGTCCTGCAGGGGCACCCGGTCGGTCGGCAGCGCCGCGAGCACCTCGTCGCGGGGAAGGACGACGTGCTGATCGACGAGGAGGCAGCGCAGGGGCGCACCGTCGTCGTGGGCCGCGAAGCCTCGCTCGCGCACCTGGCGGAACGGCACGAGCGCGAGCACCTCGCGCGGGGACCCCGCGCCGTCGGCGAGCGGGATGTCGGCGAGGAGGTCGACGTCGACGACTGTGCCGGTCAGGAGCTCGACCGTGTCCGCGTCGCGCGCGATGAGGGCGAACGGCGCGTCGCCGGCGCGGACCGCGTCCAGCGGGGAGGGGATGCTCATGGGTGGATCCTTCGTCGGAGGGTGGCCCCTTCACGAAGAAGACCGCCCGTGTGGGGGACAGGCGGTCGGAGTCGCGCGCGCACGCCGCCTAGGAGGCGGGCCACCAGGTGCGCGTCGCGTGCATGCGCCGAAACTACCACACGCGCTCCGGGCCGCCCGCTGCGATGCGGGGCACGAGATGACCGCCTCCCGTGGCGGGCACCGTTGGCGCTCGCCCAGGGTGGGGGCCGTAGGCTGGGAGTCGTGCCCGCCGTGAATCTCGGGATGCCCCGCGTCCCCGAAACGCTCGCCCCTCGGCGCAAGAGCCGGCAGATCCGGGTCGGCAGCGTGCTCGTCGGAGGCGACGCGCCGATCAGCGTCCAGTCGATGACGACGACCAAGACGACCGACATCAACGCGACCCTGCAGCAGATCGCCGAGCTGACGGCATCCGGCTGCGAGATCGTGCGCGTCGCGGTGCCGAGCCAGGATGACGCGGACGTCCTCCACATCATCGCGAAGAAGAGCCAGATCCCGGTCATCGCGGACATCCACTTCCAGCCGAAGTACGTCTTCCAGGCGATCGACGCCGGCTGCGCGGCCGTCCGCGTCAACCCCGGCAACATCCGCGAGTTCGACGACAAGGTCGGCGAGATCGCGCGGGCCGCGAAGGATGCCGGCGTCTCGCTGCGCATCGGCGTCAACGCCGGCTCGCTCGACAAGCGGCTGCTGGAGAAGTACGGCCGGGCGACGCCGGAGGCGCTCGCGGAGAGCGCGCGCTGGGAGGCGTCGCTGTTCGAGGAGCACGACTTCCACGACTTCAAGATCTCCGTCAAGCACAACGACCCCGTCGTCATGGTGCAGGCGTACCGGCTGCTCGCGGCGATGGGCGACTGGCCCCTGCATCTCGGCGTGACCGAGGCGGGCCCGGCATTCCAGGGCACGATCAAGAGCGCGACCGCGTTCGGCATCCTGCTCGCGGAGGGGATCGGCGACACGATCCGGGTCTCGCTCTCCGCCCCGCCGGCGGAGGAGGTCAAGGTCGGGCACCAGATCCTCCAGTCGCTGAACCTGCGGGAGCGGAAGCTCGAGATCGTCTCGTGCCCGTCGTGCGGCCGGGCGCAGGTCGACGTGTACTCGCTCGCCGACAGCGTGACCGAGGGCCTCAAGGACATGACCGTTCCGCTGCGGGTCGCGGTGATGGGATGCGTCGTGAACGGGCCGGGCGAGGCGCGCGAGGCCGACCTGGGCGTGGCCTCCGGCAACGGCAAGGGCCAGATCTTCGTGAAGGGCGAGGTCGTCAAGACCGTGCCCGAGGCCGACATCGTGCAGACCCTCATCGAGGAGGCCAACCGGATCGCCGCCGAGCTCGGCCCCGACGCCCCCCTCGGGGCGGCCCAGGTCGTCACCGCGTAGCTCGTCATCGCGCTGGTCGGGCCGTCAGGCGGCGAGGTCGTAGCGGGTTCTGCCGCCGAGGCGCGGGGTGCGGGCCGGGTCGAGCCACGGCGGCGGGATGAACCAGACACGGGCGCCGCTGCCCGTGCCGTCGATGCGGATGTCCCATCCGTCGTTGTGGATGCGGTGGTGGCAGGCGACGCAGAGGAGGATGCCGTTGCCGAGATCGGTGCGGCCCGCGTCTCGGGCCCACCATCTCAGGTGATGGACGACCGTCATGTGGGGTGGGGCACCGCAGAAGGCGCAGCCGCCGTCGCGT
Source organism: Microbacterium sp. X-17 (assembly GCF_039615055.1). Taxonomy (NCBI): domain Bacteria; kingdom Bacillati; phylum Actinomycetota; class Actinomycetes; order Micrococcales; family Microbacteriaceae; genus Microbacterium; species Microbacterium sp. X-17. Next base: position 125,826 of record NZ_JBDHNI010000002.1, on the reverse strand, counting down.
TCGACGAGCGCGAGCTTCTGGGCCGGGGTGAACAGGCGCTTGGCCCTGCCCCAGTCGAGGATCTCGCTCTCCCCGCCGAGAACGCAGGGGATGATCTGGGCGTCGGCGGCCATACGCCGCACCACCGCGGCGGAGACCGGCTGAGCGATCCCGTCGATCTCGCCCGCACCGGTGCCGGCTTCGAGGTCGCTGAGGCTCATCCGCACGACGACGGTGGTCGACGGTCCCGTGGGCACCTCCGCGCAGCCGAGGGCGTGGCGGCAGAGGTCGGCGAGCGCGTCGGCCTGCATCTGTCGCACGGACCGGGTGTCCTCCGCGACCGGACCGGCGGTGTCGTCACGGCGCCGGATCATGCCCGTCACGAGGCCTTCGATGGCCGCCTTGATAGGGGCGCCGTTCTCGGGATCGAACGCGCCGGTGACGAGGATCGCGCCGCCGCGGTCTTCCCGCACGGTGAGGAAGCGGTCAGCGTGCAGCTGCTCCTCTCTCGGCGCGAGCCCGTCGGGGTCGAGGTGGGCCTCGGCCCGAGCGATGAGTTTGTGCAGCTGGTCGAGAGTCAGCCCGGGTGCGGCAGCAGCGAGCGTCTTCTCCATTCGGTCGGCGGCGGCGCGATCGGCACGGATGGCGACGCGGTCGAGCATCGAGATGATCGCGGATGCCGCCGGCATCCCGATCTCACCGGCGGACAGCGCAGCCGCCACGTGCGGGTGCTTGGCCGGCGCGCTCTGGCCGGTCAGGGTGGTGCGCGGGGCGGTGGCCTCGCCGACGGTCACCATTCGGACCGCGTCGCCCACGGTTGCGCCAGTGGTCGCCGAGATCAGCATCGCCGGCGAGCGGAAACCCTGCTTCCTCGCGAGCGAGTCCTTCCCCAGCTCGGTTCGGGACTGTCGGGTGATCTCGGTCGCGACCGGCAGGTACGCGGCATCCACCCGCCTGCGGAGTGCCCCGAACGCCTCGTTCACCGCCATCAGCTCGCCCGGACCCAGCGCCTCCGGCGCGCGCCCACCGCCGGCCGCCCGCACGGCGTCGACCGCGGCGGCGAGGGATGCGAGCAGTTCGTCCATATCACCGACACTATGCCGGGCTTCCGACATTCCAGAGGGGTTGTTATGTACCATCCGTCCGACGCGGAGTCAGGTGGAGATCACCTCGACGTCGTACGCCGCGATCCACGGATCGCTCGTCAGGACGGGGACGTCGAGCTTGCGCGCCTGCGCCACGATGATCCGGTCGAACGGATCGCCGTGGTGGCGGGGCAGGGCGGCGGCCGCGCAGGTGTCCTCGAGGTCGACGTCCACCAGCGTCACGTCCGTGACCGCAAGGTTTGCGGCGAAATCGCGCGGCGTCCGGAGCGGAAGGTTCATGCGTCCGTTGTGGGCCTTGATCGCGAGCTCCCAGACGCTCACCGTGGAGAGGAACAGCGCCTGGTTCGGATCCTCCACAATGTCGCGCATCCGTCCCCGGAGCCGTCGGCTGTCCTCCAGCATCCACACCCAGACATGGGTGTCGAGGAGGATGCCGCTCATTGCTGCGCCTCCGGCGGGAAGAGCTCGCTGTTCTCGAACGCGTCGACGATGTCCTCATCGATGTCGTTGAAGTCGTCGGACATCCAGATCTGGCCCTTGAGCGTGCCGAGCCGCCGGCGCCGCGGCTCCTCGACGATCGGCACGACGCGCGCGACCGGGTGGGTGCCGCGAAGGATCCGCACCTCTTCACCGTTCTCGACCATCCGCAGGATGCGGGACAGGTGCGTCTTCGCCTCGTGAACGGTGAAGGCCGCCGACTCCGATGTGGTCTTAGTCATATGACTTAGTCTAGTTCGACGGTGCGGAGCCGACGGGGCTCCGCTCCGTAGACTGGGGGACCGTGGTCACCCGTCTCTCGCACTTCTTCCTCCGCACGCTCCGTGAAGATCCCGCTGACGCCGAGGTCGCGAGCCATCGGCTGCTGGTCCGGGCCGGGTACATCCGCCGGCAGGCGCCGGGGATCTTCGCGTGGCTCCCGCTGGGCCTCCGGGTCAAGGGACGGATCGAGACGATCATCCGCGAGGAGATGACCGCGGCGGGGGCGTACGAGGTGCACTTCCCCGCGCTGCTGCCGCGCGAGCCGTACGAGGCGACCGGACGGTGGGAGGAGTACGGCGACGTCATGTTCCGGCTCCAGGACCGCAAGGGCGCCGACTACCTCCTCGCTCCGACGCACGAGGAGGTCTTCACCCTGCTGGTGAAGGACCTCTACTCCTCGTACAAGGACCTGCCCCTGACGATCTACCAGATCCAGGACAAGTACCGCGACGAGGCGCGACCTCGCGCCGGACTCCTGCGCGGGCGCGAGTTCACGATGAAGGACGCCTACTCCTTCGACTACACGGACGCCGGGCTCGAGGCTTCTTACCTCGCCCAGCGCGACGCGTACGAGCGCATCTTCCAGCGCCTCGGCCTGGAATACGTCATCGTGCAGGCGGACGCCGGGGCGATGGGCGGCTCGCGGTCGGAGGAGTTCCTCCACCCGACGCCGATCGGCGAGGACACGTTCGTCCGCTCCGCCGGAGGCTATGCCGCCAATGTCGAGGCGTACGAGACGACGGCGCCCGCCCCGATCCCGGTCGAGGGCCTCCCGGAACCGGTGGTCTTCGCGACCCCCGGCGCGACGACGATCGAGTCGGTCGTGGAGCAGACGCGCGAGGCGCTCGCGGCCCCCGCGCCGGGTATCGCGGGGCCCGCGACGGCGGATGCCACGGAGTGGACCGCCGCGCACACGCTAAAGAACGTGGTCCTGGGCCTCACGCACCTCGACGGCACGCGCGAGCTCGTCGTCGTCGGCCTCCCGGGCGATCGCGACGTCGACGAGAAGCGCGCCGAGGTCCTCTTCGCGCCGGCCGCGGTGGGCCCGGCGACCGACGCCGACTTCGAGGCGAACCCCCTGCTGGTGCGCGGATTCCTCGGCCCCTGGTCGCCGACCGGCGCGGTCCTCGGGGAGGAGTCGGCCAGCGGCATCCGCTATCTCCTCGACCCGCGCGTGGTCACCGGCACGAGCTGGATCACGGGCGCCAACGTCCAGGGTGCGCACGTGCACTCGCTCGTCGCCGGTCGCGACTTCGGGGCCGACGGCGTCGCCGACGTCGCGAGCGTCCGCGAGGGGGATGCCGCACCCGACGGATCGGGTCCGGTCCACCTCGCGCGCGGTATGGAGATCGGCCACGTCTTCCAGCTCGGCCGCAAGTACGCGCAGGCGCTGGGTCTCTCGGTCCTGGACGAGAACGGCAAGCTCACCACGGTCACGATGGGCTCGTACGGAATCGGCGTCACTCGCATCCTCGCGATCATCGCGGAGCTGAACAACGACGAGAAGGGCCTCGTCTGGCCCGATTCGGTCGCGCCCTTCGACGTGCACGTCATCGCGACGGGGAAGGATGCGGTGGCGTTCGAGCTGGCGGCGGAGCTGTCTGCCGGCCTCGAGTCGGCCGGCCTCGACGTCCTCTACGACGATCGCCCGAAGGTGTCGCCCGGCGTCAAGTTCTCGGACGCCGAGCTGATCGGCGTCCCGCGCATCGTGATCGTCGGGCGCGGCGCCGCCGACGGCGAGGTCGAGCTGTGGGATCGCCGGTCGGGCGATCGCGAGGTCGTCCCCGCCGCGGAGGCCGTTGCCCGCGTGCGCGGCTGAGGCTCCCGCGGTGTCTGCGGGGCGCGCTAGCATCCGGGCATGACCTTCGACGGGCTGGATCCGGACGCCGTCTCGTTCTATGCCGAGCTCCGGATGAACAATACGAAGGAGTGGTGGGCGGCGAACGCGCGTCGGTACCAGGAGCGCGTGCGAGGCCCGTTCGAGGCGCTCGCCGAGGAGCTCGCGCCCGAGTTCGGGGACACGAAGATCTTCCGCCCCTACCGAGATGTGCGCTTCAGCGCGGACAAGTCCCCGTACAAGCTAGAGATCGGGATGGTCACGCGCGCCCCCGTCGCGCACTACCTCCAGCTGTCGGAGGAGGGGATGCTTCTGGGTGGCGGGGTGTACGCGGTCCCGCCCGCCGGGCTCGCGCGGTTCCGCGAGATCGTCGACGACTCGCGGCTCGTGGGTGATCTGGAGGCGACGCTGGACGAGGTCCGCGCGGCCGGCTTCGCGCTCCTGGCCGACGACGCCCTGCGGTCGGCGCCGCGCGGGTTCTCCGTCGACCACCCGCGGATCGAGCTGCTGCGCCTGCGGCGGCTCGCGGTCGGCCGGCGCGAACCCCCCGCGCCCTGGATGTGGACGCCGGAGGCGTTCGACGAGATCTCCGCCGGATGGCGGACCGTCTCGCTCTGGTGCGACTGGCTGCGGGAGAACCTCGAGGACGCGGTCGGCCCCGGCATCGCCTGACCGTCGTGCCGTCCCGCCTCGCCTCGCCGAGATCAGGTGATCTCGCTTACTCAGGACGTTTTGGCGCGAAAATCTCCTGAACTCGCGAGATCGCCTGATCTCGCTCTCTGGGTCGAGCCCCGCCGCGCGGCTATCCCCGCCCTGCCCGCGTTCGGGGGAGTCCGGTAACGTGTTCGGATGCGAGCGCGCGGTGGGCGCCCACGCGAGAGCTGAATAGGGAGGTGCGTCATGGACGTCGATCTGGCGCTCCTACGTACGATCGAGCGCGAACGGGAGATCCCGTTCGACGAACTCGTGCAGATCATCGAGCAGGCAATCCTGACCGCGTACGCAAAGAACGCATCGCCGACGGGCGAGCTGCCGGAGGGCGCGCGAGCGCACCTCGACCGCGCGACCGGACACGTGTCGATCTTCGTGCCGTTGACCGATGACGAGGGCGCGGTGATCGGCGAGGAGGAGAGCACTCCCGACGACTTCGGCCGCATCGCCGCATTCGCGGCGAAGCAGGTCATCAGCCAGCGCCTCCGCGACATCGCCGACGACGCGGTGCTCGGCGAGTTCAAGGGCCGCGAGGGTGACATCGTCGCCGGCGTGGTCCAGCAGGGCCCGAATCCGCGGATGGTGCACGTCGACCTCGGCTCCGTCGAGGCGATCCTGCCCCCCGAGGAGCAGGTGCCGGGGGAGGAGTACCGGCACGGGTCCCGCATCCGCGTGTACGTGACGTCGGTCGCGAAGGGCGCGAAGGGTCCGTCGATCACGGTGTCCCGCACGCATCCCGGCTTGGTCCGGAAGCTGTTCGCGCTCGAGGTCCCGGAGATCGCGAACGGCCTCGTCGAGATCGTCGCGCTCGCCCGTGAGGCGGGGCATCGCACGAAGATGGCCGTCCGTGCCACCGACTCGTCCATCAACGCGAAGGGCGCCTGCATCGGCGAGCTCGGCCGCCGCGTCCGTTCCGTGACCGAGGAGCTCGGCGGAGAGAAGATCGACATCGTCGACTACGACCCCGAACTCGCCCGCTTCGTGGCGAACGCGCTGTCGCCCGCGAAGGTGACCTCGAGCTTCATCCTGGATGCCACGACGAAGGCGGTGCGGGCGCTCGTCCCCGACTACCAGCTCTCGCTCGCGATCGGCAAGGAGGGGCAGAACGCCCGCCTGGCCGCGAAGCTCACGGGCGCGAAGATCGACATCCAGCCGGACAGCGTCCTCGAAGAGGGCTGAGGGGGCGTCCCCCCGCCGCGTGTAGAATGGAACCCGTACGAACGTGCGTCGGTTGTCGCACGCGTGCGCCCCGATCGGCCCTCCTGAGGGTCGTCGCCGTCGATTCGGCGGTCGTCCCCGACGATCGCGCGTCGATGCCGGGCCGCGGCGCGTGGGTGCATCCCGAACGAGAGTGCGTGGATGCCGCCATCCGGCGTCGCGCGTTCGTGCGGGCTCTGCGCGTGTCAGGTCCGCTTGACACGACAGCACTAGAGAAAAGGCTGAACGGCTATGGACACGAAGTGAACGACTCGAAATGAGACTCGTCCACCTCTAGTGGTCCGTCCTGTCTGGGCGGGCCCTCAGACAGGAGAACTGTGGCAAAACCACGCGTACACGAGATCGCCTCCGAGCTCGGCGTCGACAGCAAGGTCGCGCTCGCGAAGCTCAAGGAGCTCGGCGAGTTCGTGAAGAGCCCGTCGTCGACGATCGAACCCCCGGTCGCGCGCAAGCTGCGCGCTGCGCTCGAGGCCGACGGCGGAGCGGCACCGGCCGCGAAGCCGAGCACGCCCGCCCCGCGCCCCGCGCCCGGTCCGCGGCCGACGGCGAAGCCGTCCGCCCCGGCGCCGGCCCCCGCGGCACCCGCGTCCCCGGCTCCGGCGGCGCCCGCGTCGTCGACCCCCGCGCCCGCTCGCGACCAGGCGGCGCCCGCGCCCCGGCCGCAGTCCGCGGCCCCGAACCCCGGCTCCGCGCGTCCCCAGGCTCAGGCTCCCGCCCCGGCCCCGGCGCCGGCACCGGCGGAGAAGCCCGCTCCGGGCGGCTCCGCGCCCACGCCCGGCGGCGCTCCGCGCCCCGGCCCGCGTCCGGGCAACAACCCGTTCGCCTCGGCGCAGGGCATGGGCCAGCGTCCCGCGGGCCCGCGTCCGGGCAACAACCCGTTCGCGTCCGCGCAGGGCATGGGCCAGCGCCCGACGCCCGGCAACATCCCGCGTCCCCAGGCTCCGCGTCCCGGTGCCCCGCGGCCCGGTGCTCCGCGTCCCGGTGGCGCGGGTCGCCCGGGTGGCGGCGGTCGTCCCGGCGCTCCGTTCCAGCAGCGTCCCGGCGGCCCCGGTCGTCCCGGTGGCGCCGGCGGTGGCGGCTTCCGTCCCGGCGGTGCCGGCGGCGGTGCTCCGGCCGGTGGCTTCGCGGGTCGTCCCGGTGGGGGCGGCGGTCGTGGCCGCGGTCCCGGCGGTGGCACGGCCGGCGCGTTCGGCAAGGGCGGCGGCAAGTCCAAGCAGCGCAAGTCGCGCAGGGCGAAGCGGCAAGAGTTCGAGATGCGGTCGGCGCCGGTCGTCGGCGGCGTCAACGTCCAGAAGGGCAACGGCGAGATCATCCGCCTGCGCCGCGGCGCCTCGATCGCCGACTTCGCGGACAAGCTGGAGGCGCTGCGCGGCTACACCGTGCAGCCCGGCACGCTCGTGACGATCCTCTTCAACCTCGGTGAGATGGCGACGGCGACGGAGTCGCTCGACGAGGCCACGTTCGAGGTGCTCGGCGAGGAGCTCGGCTACAAGATCCAGATGGTCTCGCCCGAGGACGAGGACAAGGAGCTCCTCGAGGGCTTCGGTCTCGACCTCGAGCAGGAGCTGGAGGACGAGGACGAGGAAGACCTCGAGATCCGTCCGCCGGTGGTGACCGTCATGGGTCACGTCGACCACGGTAAGACGCGACTGCTCGACGCGATCCGCCAGACGAACGTCGTGGCGGGCGAGGCGGGCGGCATCACGCAGCACATCGGTGCGTACCAGGTCTGGACCGAGCACGACGGCATCGAGCGCGCGATCACCTTCATCGACACCCCGGGTCACGAGGCGTTCACCGCCATGCGTGCCCGTGGTGCGCAGGTGACCGACATCGCGATCCTCGTGGTCGCGGCCGACGACGGCATCATGCCGCAGACGGTCGAGGCCCTGAACCATGCGCAGGCGGCGAACGTGCCGATCGTCGTGGCGGTCAACAAGATCGACAAGCCGGACGCGAACCCGGCCAAGGTGCGCCAGCAGCTCACCGAGTACGGGCTCGTGGCGGAGGAGTACGGCGGCGAGGTCATGTTCGTCGACGTCTCGGCGCGCGAGAACATCGGCATCCAGGACCTTCTGGACGCGGTGCTGCTCACGGCGGATGCCGGTCTCGACCTGCGGGCGAACCCGAACAAGGACGCGCGCGGTGTCGCGATCGAGGCCAAGCTCGACAAGGGCCGCGGTTCGGTCGCGACGGTCCTCATCCAGTCCGGCACGCTCCGCGTCGGCGACGCGATCGTCGCGGGCACGGCTTACGGCCGCGTCCGGGCGATGATCGACGAGAACGGCGATGCGGTCGACGAGGCCGCCCCGTCGCGTCCGGTCCAGGTGCAGGGTCTCAACTCGGTCCCGCGCGCGGGCGACACCTTCATCGTCACCGAGGAGGACCGCACCGCGCGTCAGATCGCCGAGAAGCGTGAGGCCGCGGAGCGCAACGCCGCTCTGGCCAAGGCGCGCAAGCGCATCTCGCTCGAGGACTTCACCCGCGCTCTCGAAGAGGGCAAGGTCGAGTCGCTCAACCTCATCATCAAGGGCGACGTGTCCGGTGCCGTCGAGGCGCTGGAGGAGTCGCTCCTCAAGATCGAGGTCGACGACAGTGTCCAGCTGCGGATCATCCACCGCGGCGTCGGTGCGATCACGGAGTCCGACGTGAACCTCGCGACGATCGACAACGCGATCATCATCGGGTTCAACGTCCGCCCCGACACCAAGGCGCGCGAGCGTGCTGCGCGAGAGGGTGTGGACACGCGGTTCTACTCGGTCATCTACAACGCGATCGACGACGTCGAGCAGTCGCTCAAGGGCCTGCTCAAGCCGGAGTTCGAAGAGGTGCAGTCGGGTATCGCCGAGATCCGCGAGATCTTCCGCTCGTCGAAGTTCGGCAACATCGCCGGTGTCATCGTCCGGTCCGGCACGATCACGCGCAACGCGAAGGCGCGCGTCATCCGTGACGGCGTCGTACTGGCCGATGGTCTCGCGATCGAGTCGCTGCGTCGCTTCAAGGACGACGTCACTGAGGTCCGCACGGACTTCGAGTGCGGTATCGGCCTGGGCAAGTTCAACGACATCCAGATCGGCGACGAGATCGAGACGATCGAGATGGTCGAGAAGCCGCGCGGCTGAGGAGTGAACCATGTCCAGTGAACGGCAGGCGCGTCTCGCGGATCGCATCCGCGTGCTCATCGCCGAGCGGCTCGAGAAGGGGCTGCGCGACCCGCGGCTCGGTTTCGTGACGATCACGGACGTGCGCGTGACGGGCGACCTGCAGCACGCGTCGGTGTTCTACACCGTGCTCGGGACCGATCAGGAGCGGGCCGACTCCGCGGAGGCGCTGGCCGCCGCGACTGGGATGCTCCGCAGCGAGGTGGGCCGCCAGCTCGGGGTCCGCATGACCCCGTCGCTCGAGTTCATCCCGGACGCGATCCCGGAGAACGCGGACCACATCGCTTCGTTGCTGCGCGAGGCGCGGGAGCGGGACGAGGCGGTCGCGACCCTCGCGGCCGGCGCCACGCACGCCGGCGAGGCCGATCCCTACGTGAAGCCGCGCGAGCCCGAGGCCGACTGAGCCCTTCCGGTGTCGCGAAGCCCACGGTGGGACGAAGGGGCACCCTGGCGGAGCCAACCCCGGAGCGC